>NZ_CP043929.1:2400000-3600000 GCF_008632455.1 Methylomonas rhizoryzae | reverse complement strand
GGCCGCGAAGCCTTTCCGGGTGCGCCGGATGTCAGCCGCAGCCTAGGCTGGTTTACCTGCGTTCATCCCTTGCTGTTGCGCCCGGAAGCAGAATGGTCCGACTCGATAAAAGCGATCAAGGAACAACTGCGCCGGGTACCGGGGGGCGGCTTAGGCTTCGGCTTGCTGAAATATTGCGGTTCGGAATCGGCGCGCGCGAGTTTGGCCGGGTTGCCCAAGCCCGAGCTGTGCTTCAATTACCTGGGTCAGTTCGATGCCGGTTTCGCCGCAGACGCCCGGTTGCGCCCGGCCGGCGAAGCGCGCGGGGACGAGCGCGATCCGGCCTCCCCGCTGGATTACGGCCTGGAAGTCAACGGCCAAATCTATCAGGGCCGGCTGGCGCTTAACTGGACTTATGATAGCCGGCGTTACCGGGCGCAAACCGTTGCCGCTCTGGCGGCGGATGTTCAGAGCGACTTGCAAGGCGTGATAGAGCATTGCTCGCACGGCCCTCTGGGGATAACGCCGTCCGACTTCCCGTTGGCGGGCTTGAACCAGGCGCAGCTTGACGATTTGCCGTTGCCGGTCGTCGAATTGCAGGACATTTACCCGTTGACCCCCATGCAGCAAGGCATGTTGTTTCACAGCCTGTACGACAACGATCCGGCCAGCTACGTCAGCCGTTTCGACGTTTGCCTGACGGGCTTGAATGTCGAACGCTTCGCCGCCGCTTGGCAAGGCGCGTTGCAGCGGCACGCGGTGTTGCGCAGCGAATTTCGCGCCCCGGCCGGCTGGCTGCAAGCCCTGCAAATCGTGCGCAAGCGGGTGACCCTGCCGCTGAGCGAATTGGATTGGCGCGGGCGCGACCATGCGGACGCCGGCTTGAACCAGTTGCTCGGCGAATTGAGCGCCGGTGGTTTGGCGACCGATACGGCGCCGCTGTTCAAGTTGGTGTTGGTTAGATTGCAGGACGACGTCTACCACTTTATCTGGCTCAGTCATCACTTGCTGTTGGACGGCTGGAGCAGCGCCCGCTTGCTGGGCGAAGTGCTGAGCAGTTATCGAGGCGAGCCTGTTTCCTCTCCGGCGGCGGAATTTCGCGATTTCGTGGCCTGGCTGGCCGAGCGCGATGCCGGGGCGGCGGAACGCTATTGGCGGCCGCGCCTGAGCGCCTTGCCGGCCCCGACCCGCCTAGCCGATGCCTTGCCGTGCGTCTTGGCCGGCAGCGGTTACGGTTTGCATACGTTGCGCATAGGCGGCGACCGGTTCGAGCAACTGTGCGGCTTTGCCCATCGCAGCAAGCTGACCGTCAACACCTTGGTACAAGCGGTTTGGTGCTTGTTGCTGAAAGCCTATTGCGGCGGCGAAACCCTGGCATTCGGCGTAACAGTGTCCGGTCGGCCGGCCGATTTGCCGGGTGCCGAGCAAATGGTCGGTTTGTTCATCAACACCTTGCCGGTGATTCAAACACTACGCGCGGACCGCATCGTCGCCGACTGGCTGCAAGCCCTGCAACAGGCCAATCTGGAATTGCGCGAATACGAAAGCACCCCGCTGGCCGAGCTGCAACGTTGGTGGGGCGGCAGCGGCGCAGCGTTGTTCGATACCTTGCTGGTGTTCGAAAACTATCCTCTGTCCGAAGCCTTGAGTCGCCGGCCGCAGGACGGGTTGCGGATTAGCGGCGAGCACCAGCGCGAAACCACGCATTATCCCTTGACCTTGGCGATACAAATTAGCGGCCGGACCTTACAGGTGGTTTTCGATTATCAACAGGGTAATTTCCAGGCTGCGGCGATCGCCGATTTGGCCGAACATTTCGAATACGTGTTAGGACAGCTGATCAGCCGGCCGCAGGCGCGGCTGGGCGAATTGGCGCTAGTCACGCCGAGGGAAACCGAGCGCTTTCAAACCTGGAACCTGTGGCCGCGCCGCTACGACGACAGCGTGCCGGTACAGGAACTGATCCGCCGCCAGGCCGAGGCTTGGCCGCAAGCGGTGGCCTTGATAGCCGGCGAGCAGAGCTTGCGCTACGCCGAGCTGGACAGCCAAGCCAACCGTCTGGCGCATTATTTAGTGCAAGTCGGGCTGGGGCGGGAAAGCCGGGTGGCGGTATTGCTGGCGCGCGGGGTCGAAGCGATCGTGGCGATGCTGGCGGTGTTGAAAGCCGGCGCGGCCTTCGTGCCGCTGGATCCGGAACAACCCGCGCAGCGGCTGGCCGACGTCATCGCCGATGCCGGGGCGAGCCTGGTGATCGTGTGCGGTGTGGCGCCGGCCTGGTCGGCGCTGCCTGCAGGACTAGACGAGGCGGACGGTGCGGGCGAGGGGACGATCCACGCCGAACGGGCAGCTGGCGCACGCGCCGCTTTTGGCGGCGCGCCGCTGTTGGACTTGGCCGAGCTGGACCTTGCGGCTTACTCCGACCGGCCGCCGGCGGTTGCGATCCATCCCGAACAACTGGCCTATCTGATCCTGACCTCCGGTTCCAGCGGCAAACCCAAAGGCGTGGCGGTGGTTCACGGCGCGTTGAGCCGGCACATCCAGGCCGCCGCCGAACTGTATCGCTATACCCCGGCCGACCGAGCATTACACCTGGCCGCCCTGACCTTCGACGCCGCGCTGGAACAATGGCTGGCTCCGCTCAGCCGGGGTGCCGGCGTGGTGCTGGGCGACAGTCGCGGCGGCGGCGAAGCCGTCCGGGATGCGGTGCTGCGCCACGCGGTGACGGTGGCGTACCCGCCGACCGGCACCCTGTTGCAACTGGCCGACGCGGTGGCGGCGCATGGCGATACCACCGCGCTGCGCATCGTCTGCGTCGGCGGCGAAGCCGTCTCCGCCGCCGCCTTGGCCAAAATCCGCAGCGCCCTGCGGCCCGAACGCATCGTCAACGGCTACGGCCCGACCGAAACCGTGATCACCCCGTTGGCCTGGCTGGCCGACGACCGCCCATTCGCCGGTTACGCGCCGATCGGCAGCGCCCTGGGCGAACGCAGCCTGCACATCCTGGACGCCGACCTGAATCCCGTGCCGCTGGGCGCGGCCGGCGAACTGTACATCGGCGGCCCCTGTCTGGCGCGCGGCTACCACGGCCGGGCCGATTTGAGCGCCGAACGGTTTTTACCCGACCCGTTCGCCGCCGACGGCAGCCGGCTGTACCGCAGCGGCGATATCGTGCGGCGCGGCGCCGACGGCGTGGTGGTTTACCTCGGCCGGGCCGACCAGCAAATCAAACTGCGCGGTTACCGGATCGAACCCGGCGAAATCGAAGCCGCGTTACGGCAATTGCCCGGAATAGACGACGCCTACGTGCTGCTGCGCGAAGACGACGGCCGCCGTTACCTGACCGGCTATTGGCAGCCGAGCGTGGCAGCGCATGCGCACGCCGATTCAAGCCTAGGGTACGCACCGCATACCGAAACCGACGCCTACCCGAGCGAAGCGCAACTCAAAGCCGTCCTGGCCGAACGCCTGCCGGACTACATGGTGCCGGCCCGCCTGCTGCGCCTGCAGCGGCTGCCGCGCACCGCCCACGGCAAAATCGACCGCCGGGCCCTGCCGGCGCCGACTCGATCAACGACCGAGGCCCAAGCCCCCCGCACCCCGACCGAAGCCCTGCTGCTGCAACTGTGGCAAGACCTGCTAGGCCGAGAGACGATCGGCGTGCACGACAACTTCTTCGAACTGGGCGGCGACTCCATCGTCTCCATCCAACTGGTCAGCCGGGCAAGGGCGCACGGCCTGAGCTTCACCGCCAAACAACTGTTTCAACACCAAACCATCGCCGGCTTGGCCCAAGTCGCCCGGCCCTTGGCCGCGTCCGCCCAGGCGCCGACCGGGCCGGCGGTAGGCACCGCGCCGCTGCTGCCTATCCAGCAGGCCTTCTTCGCCCAAGGCTTGGCCAGACCGGCGCACTGGAACCAATCGCTGCTGTTGAAAGCCCGCCTCCCGCTGGTGGCCGAGGTCCTGGCGCAAGCCTTGCAGACGCTAGTATTGCACCACGACAGCCTGAACCTGCGGTATGTGCGCCAAGCGGACGGCTGGCAGCAAACCTATGCGCCGGCCACCGACGTAACGACGAACCACGCCGCCTTATTACAACGACACACCGCGCAAGACGCCGCCGACATCCGCGCCATCGCCGACAAGGCCCAGCGCAGTCTAAATCTCGAACGCGGCCCGCTGTTCCAAGCCACGCTGATCGACCTGGCCGACGGCAGCCAGCGCTTGCTGTTGCTGGCCCACCACCTGATCGTCGACGCCGTGTCCTGGCGCATCCTGCTGGAAGACCTGGGCAGCGCCTACCGGCAAATCGCCCAAGGCCACCCCCCGCAACTGCCGGGCAAAACCGCCAGCTACCAAACCTGGGGCGACACCTTGCAAGCCTACGCCCGCAGCCCGGCCTTACAGGCCCAGCGCGACTACTGGCAACGGCAATTGCCGACCGACCCGGCCTGGCCCTGCGACCACCCGAACGGCCGGGCGCAGCAGCGCGACCGAGCCAGCCTAAGCCTGAGCCTGGAGGCCGCACAAACCGAACAACTGCTGCAACCGGCCCATGCCGCCTACCGCACCCGCATCCAAGACCTGCTGTTGACCGCCTTGGCGCAAACCCTGTGCGATTACAGTGGACAAGCGCAGGTCTGCATCGCCCTGGAAGGCCACGGCCGGGAAGCCGAGCTGATCGTAAGCGACGCGCAAACGCCGCCGGACTTAAGCCGCAGCGTCGGCTGGTTTACCAGCGTCTACCCGGTCAAACTCAGCGGCGACGCCGATCCTGCGAGCGCCGTCAAAACCGTCAAGGAACAGCTGCGGCAGGTGCCGGACCGGGGCTTGGGCTACGGCGTGATCCGCTATCTGGCGGGCCCGGCCGCCGACGCCGAGCAAACGAACGCGATAACGGCCGAGCCGCCGGTGCTGTTCAACTACCTGGGCCAGCTGGACAACAGTTTCGACCGCGATGCCTTGCTGGAACCGGCTGTAGAACCCGGCGGCGAGGAACGCGACCCCGGCGCGCCGTTGGCCTACGCCCTGGAAATCAACGCCGAGGTATATCAAGGCCGGCTGCGCATCGAATGGAGTTACAGCCGGGAACGTTACCGCGAACAAACCATTGCCGAGCTGATCCGGCGCTATCGAACCCGTTTGCAAGCCTTGCTGTCCCACTGCCTGACGGCCACCCCCTGCCTGACCCCCAGCGACCTGCCGCTGGCCGGCCTCGAGCAGGCGCAACTGGAGGCCTTGCCGTTCGCGCACGCCGACATCGAAGACCTCTACCCCTTATCGCCCATGCAGCAGGGCATTTTGTTTCATGCGCTGCGCGAGCCGGAAGCCAACCTATACGTGACGCAGCTGGCGGTGGACTTGCGCGGCTTGGATGCGCAACGTTTCCTTGCAGCCTGGCGCGAGGTCGGCCGGCGTCATCCGATTTTGCGCAGCGGCTTTTTTTGGCACGGCGATTGGCCGGCGCCTCTGCAGGCGGTTTTCCGGCAGGCCGATGTACCTACAATCTATTTGGACTGGCGGCAGCGTCCGATCGACCGAACGGATTTAGCGGCTTTGGCACAAGTCGATTACGCGGGTGGCTTCGATCTGACTAAACCGCCGTTGCAGCGTTTGACGTTGGTCGATTTGCCCGGCGGCTTATGCCGCATCATTTGGACCAGTCACCATTTGCTGCTCGACGGTTGGAGCAGTTCGCTGTTGTTCGGCGAAGTCATGACTATTTATGCCGGGCAAGTGCCGGAGCCGTCCGGCCGCTACCGCGACTATATCGCCTGGCTGGCGGGCCGCGACCGCGCGGCCGGGCAGGCGTTTTGGCGGCAAACCCTGCAGGACGCGGAACAAGCCTGCTTGTTGGCCGCTTGTCTGTCGGCGCAGCCGGAGGCAACCGGTCACGGTTATTGGCAATGCCGGCTCAGCGAACAGGAGACTGCCGAACTGCAAAGTTTTACCCAACAGCAACATCTAACCGTGAACACGCTGCTGCAAGGAGCTTGGGCGCTTGTGCTTGCGCACTACACCGGCTTGCGCATGCCGGTGTTCGGCAGCACGGTGGCCGGCCGGCCGGCGGAAGTTCCAGATGCCGAGCGGGCGCTGGGCTTGTTCATCAATACCTTGCCGTTGGCGGTGCGCATGGAATCCGGCCGGCCGGCGGCGGATTGGTTGCGCGCGCTGCAGGCTATGAATCTGCACATGCGCGAATACGAATACCTGCCGTTGTACGACATGCAACGTTGGGCCGGCAGCGGTGGCGGAGAATTGTTCGATACCTTGCTGGTGTTCGAAAACTACCCGGTCGACGCGGCGCTGAGACAAGCGGCGGGCGGCGTGGAAGTGGTCGGCCTGGAACAGCGCGATCGGACCAATTATCCTTTGACGTTGGACGTCAGCATGGGCCGGGTGCTGGAAATCGGCTTCGATTACGGCGAACGGTATTTCAGCCCCGCCGACGTGCATAATCTGGCCGAGCGCCTGCGCCGGGTATTGCTGGGTTTGATTCGCGCTCCCCAGCAGCGGCTGGGGGCGATCAGCTTCGAGGATAGACAATCTCACGCGACGCCGACGCCGGCTATGCCGACCGATACGGTTTTGCTGCCCGAGCTGATCCGTCGTCAAGCCCTGCACCGTCCGGCGGCCGAGGCGGTGCGGGCCGGCGCCGCCTGTTTGAGCTACGCCGAGTTGCTGCGGCGGGCGGATGCGCTGGCGGCTTGTCTGGTCGCGCAGGGCTTGAAACCGGGCGAAGTGGCCGGTGTGTGCCTGCCGCGGTCGGCGGACATGCTAGTCGCCAGTCTGGCGCTGTGGCAGTGCGGCGCGGCGTTTGTGCCGCTGGACCCGGATTATCCGCCCGAACGCTTGCGGTACATGCTGGAAGACGCCGGCGCCGCCTGGTGGATAGGTTGGGCCGGGGAGGCGCAAGACTGCGCCGCGCCAATCGCCCCGCTGCCCGGCAAGTTGCGCGGCCTGTTTCTGGACCGGCTGGACTTGTCCGGCGTAGCGCAACAGCCGCCGGCCGCGGCCTTTCATCCGGAAAGCCTGGCCTACCTGATCTACACCTCCGGTTCCAGCGGACAACCCAAAGGCGTGGCGGTGGCGCACGGCGCGCTGGCCCGGCATTGCGCGGCGATGGCCGCGTTATACGGGCTGCACGCGGGCGAACGTTGCTTGCATTTCGCCTCGTTCAGTTTCGACGCGGCTATCGAGCAATGGGCCGTGCCGTTGCTTTGCGGTGCGACCGTGATCATCGGCGACCCGGCTCGCTGGAGCCTGGAGCAGACCCTGCAAACCCTGCTCGAACAAGGCATCAGCCGCATCGACCTGCCGCCGGCCTATCTGGCCGAATTGGCGCGCCGCTTGGAGCCGGAGCAAACGCTGCCGGCCTTGCTTGGCTGCACGGTCGGCGGCGAAGCCTTGCCGCGCGAACAACTGGCCCTGATCCAAAGCCGCGTGCGGCCTAAGCGGATGTTCAACGCCTACGGCCCGACCGAATGCGTGATTAGCCCGCTGGTTTGGCAGGCCGAAGCCGCTTGCGACAGCCTGTACGCGCCGATAGGCCGCTGCGTCGGCGCCCGCAACGCCTATATTCTGGACGCCGACTTGAACCCCTTGCCGAGCGGGGCGGCCGGCGAGTTGTATATCGGCGGGCTCGATTTGGCGCAAGGCTATCGGCATCGGCCGGGTGCCAGCGCCGAACGCTTTTTGCCGGACCCCTTCGCCGGTCCCGGCGCCCGCATGTACCGCAGCGGTGACCGGGCGCGGCGGCGGGGCGACGGCGTGATCGAATTTCTGGGCCGGGCCGACGGGCAACTCAAACTGCGCGGTTACCGCATCGAACCGGGGGAAATCGAAAACGCCTTGCTGGCCCAGCCGGGCGTGGCGCAAGCGGCGGTGCGGGTAGACAGCCAAGGCCGCTTGTTGGCCTACGCGGCGCCGACCGGCGCGGGCGCGACCGACCCGGATACGTTGCGTCTGGCCTTGAGCCGGCAACTGCCGGCTTACCTGCTGCCGACGCATATCCTGCTGATGCCCCAATTGCCCACATTGCCCAACGGCAAACTGGACCGCAAAGCCCTGCCGGAGCCGGAGCAAGCCGCAGCGGCCCGCACCGCACCGCGCAACGCGCTGGAGCGGCAACTGGCGGAGATCTGGCAGGAAGTGCTGGGCCTGGAGACGGTTGGCGTGGACGACAATTTCTTCGAGTTGGGCGGGCATTCCTTGTTAGCCTTGCGCTTGGTATCGGCGATCAAGCGCCGGCTGGGTTGGGATTTGCCGCTCAGCCGCTTGTTGCAGAACCCGACGATAGCTGCCTTGGCCGCCGGCGCCGATAACGGTCTGTCGCCGCTGGTCGAATTGAACAAGGCCGCAGGCGCCTTGCCGCCGCTGTTTTGTCTGCATCCGGCCGGCGGTACCGTGTTCGGCTATTATCCGCTGGCGCGGGCCTTGGCCGGGCAACGGCCGGTGATCGGCGTGTTGTGCCGCAGTTTTTTAAATCCCGATTGGCGCGATTTGTCGCTGCAACAGATGGCCGATGATTATGCCGAGGCGATCAGGCAACGTCAGCCGCACGGTGCGCTGCATTTGTTGGGTTGGTCGCTGGGCGGTGCGCTGGCGTTGAGCATCGCCGCTCGTTTGCAACAGGAGGGGCGCGAAGTGGCTTTCCTCGGATTGGTCGACGGTTTCGTACCGGGCTTCGACGCCGAGGCGGACGACCAAGACGACAGCGACCATCTCGGCGGATTGCTAGACGGCATCGCAACCGAAGGGGCCGGTCTTTCGCCTGCGCAATTGACGGCTTTGCCGGAACGGTTAAGCCGCGAGCATCCGGGCGCGGATTGGGTTAAATTGCTGGATTTACAAAATGGCATGGCGATCATGCAACATCTGACAGCTTTGAGTAGTGCGTACCGGCTGCCGCAATTGGCAACCGGCATGCATTGCTGGTGGTCGGCTGCGGCCGGCGACGCGGCCGACATGGCGCAAGACGTAGTGGAGCAAGCCTGCGGCAACCGGGTGTTGCGTTCCACCCGGATAGACAGCGACCACGCCGGCATCGTCCGTCATCCGGATTTGTTGGCCGACCTGGTTACCCTGTTGGGTAAGGATGGCGATGGCGAAGCTTAACGACGCGGCGGCGAGCAGGGGCGATAAACGTTCCGGCACGCTACGGAACCGGCTATTGGTCGCTTGGGTTTTGTGCTTTCTGGCCGGCTGCGTGCAGACCCCGCCACGCGATCCGTTGCAGGAAACGGTGCCGTTGCCGGTCAGCTGGCGCGCGCGGCCGGTCGCCGCACAAAAAGGCGAAGTCGGCGCATGGCTGGCTAGCTTTCGCTACCCCGACGCCGTCGCATTGGTGACGGCGGCTTTGGACGGCAACAACGATTTGCAGGCCGCCGCGGCGCGCATCCGTCAAGCCCGGGCTCAAGCGCGCATCGAAGGCGCGCCGGCCCGGCCGCAATTGGAGTTGGCGCCCGGCTTTGCGCACGCCGGCGCCGGCCGGGAGGCCCGGGCCTATGCCGACGACGGCACGCTGTGGACATTGCCGCTGAATTTGAGCTGGGAATGGGACCTGTGGGGCCGCATCGCTGACGCCCGCCAAGCGGCCGGCTTGAGCGCCGAAGCGGCCGAAGCCGATTGGCGCGGGGCGGGCTTGTCGCTGGCGGCGGCGACCGTGCAAACCTGTTTCGAGTTGGCGGAAGCCCGGCAGCGGCTAGCGGTGGTGCAAGCCTCCATAGACGACCGGGCGACCTTGGTCGATTTGCTGCAAGGCCGCTTCAACTTGGGGCTGGCGGACGGTCTGGATTTGAGTCTGGCCTTGACCGACTTGAACGACGCCCGCGCCGAATTGCAGGACGCCGACAACCGGATTCAGCTCGGCCAACGCCGGCTGGAAGTATTGTTAGGGCAGTATCCGGCCGGCGAAACCGGCCGTTGCCGGCAATTGCCGGACTTGCCGGAACCGCTGCCGGCCGGCCTGCCGGCCGAGTTATTGACCCGTCGTCCGGATATCGTCGCGGCTTTCGCCCGGCTGCGTGCTCAAGACCATAGACTGAGCAGCGCGCGCAAAGCCTTGTTGCCCCGGGTAAATTTAGCGGCCGGCGGCGGCAGTTTAGGCAATACCTTGGCGGATTTGAGCGATCCGCGTGCGGCGGCCTGGAATCTGGCCCTGGGCTTGAGCCAACCCTTGTACGCCGGCGACCGTTTGCAGGCCGATATCGATCTGCGCGCGGCGCAATCCGACGAAGCCCTGCATCTGTACCGACAAACGGTATTGAACGCCTTGCGCGAGGTCGAACAAAGCCTGGCCGCCGAGCACAAGCTGCTCGAGCGCGAACAGGCCTTGGCCGGGGCGGTCAAGCAAACCGAGACCAGCCGGGAGCTGGCGATTTATTCCTACCGTAACGGTACCGTGGACATTTTGACTTTACTGGACAGCTACCGCAGCACGCTGACTGCGCAAACCGCGTTGTTGGGGGCGCGGCTGAATCTGTTGAACAATCGCCTCGCGCTCTATTTGGCCTTGGGCGGCGGCGCATGAGCGGCGGGAAGCGGAAATTCGTACTGCCGGCCGCGGTATTGCTGGCGGCTGCGGCCGGCAGCCTCTGGCTGGCCGCAGGTTCGGCGCCCCCCAGTGCAGCAAATGCGGTGCCGTTGCCGGTAGTCAAGGTGGTTAGCGTCAGCCCGCAACGCTTGCGTTTGCCGGTACACAGTCAGGGGGTGCTGCAGCCGGTGCGGGAAATCGATTTGACCTCCGAAGCCGGTGGCAGGGTAGAGGCCGTGGCGGCGGGTTTTGTCGCCGGTGGCCGTTTCCGGGCCGGCGACGTGTTGGTCAAACTGGCCGGGCGCGCCTACGATTTGGCTGTGGTGCGGGCGGAAACCCAGTTAGCCGAAGCCAAACGCAAACTGGCCGAAGAGCAGGCGGCGGCCCAGCAAGCGCGCCGGGAATGGCAGGTGCTGGGACAGGGTAAACCCACGCCGCTGTCGCTACGCGAACCGCAGCTGCAAGAGGCTGCGGCTCGGTTGAAACAGGCCGAGGCCGAATTGGCCGACGCCAAATTTTTACGTAGCCGTTGCGAAATTCGCGCCCCCTTTAGCGGACGGGTGAAAGAAAAACGGGTGGGTACCGGACAAACGGTAGAGCCCGGTCAGGCGCTGGGGCGGATATACGCGGATGCAGCCGCCGAAGTGCGGTTGCCGCTGAACCAAACCCAGATCGGCTATTTACCGGACGCGGAGAGCGGTGCTACCGTGTGGCTGAGCGCCGAGCGCGGCGTGCGGCGGCAGGCGCGTATCGTGCGCCGCGAAGGCATGGTCGATGCGGCGACCGGTTTGGAATATTGGGTGGCGCGTTTGGAGGAGCCGGAACGCGATCCGGCCTTGTTGCCGGGGACTTTTCTGAGCGCGGAAATCGAAGGTCGGGAATTGGACGGCGTGTTCGAATTGCCGCGCGCGGCCTTGAACGCCGCCCAGGAAGCGGTGCTGGTCGTTGCCGGCGATACCTTGCAAATTCGCCGCCTGCCGGTGCTGCGTAGCGATGCGGAGCGGGTCTGGATAGGCGGCGGTTTGCAGGCCGGCGACCGGGTGGTGGTGTCCGGCTTGGACGCACCGGTCGCCGGGCAGCGGGTGGTCGTCGAGACCGGCGATGCCGAGCGCTAAGCGGATGCCGGCATGAGCGCTTCCCGGTCGAACGCCCGTTCCTGGCTAAGCTGGTTTGCCGCCAATCCGGTGGCCGCCAATTTGTTGATGTTGTTGATTTGGCTGGGCGGCTTGAGCGGCTTGCTGACCTTGCAGCGCGACGTGTATCCGCGCTTCAGTCCCGGCCAATTCGAAGTCGTCGCTTTTTATCCCGGTGCCGGGCCGGCCGACGTGGAAACTGCGGTCTGCATCCCGCTGGAAGAGGCAATACACGATTTGCCCGGTATCCACCATCTGGATACCGGGGTGTTCGAGGGGGAATGCCAGATCAAGGTCGGCGTTGCGCCCGGCCACGACCGGGAAACCTTGATGAGTGCGGCGCGCGGTCGGATCGATGCATTGACCCGTTTGCCGAAATCGGTGGAAAAAATCGAGGTGCGCGAAGCCCGGCGCGACGACGACGACGGCGTGATTTGGGTGGCGCTATACGGGCAGGTCGAGCCTTTGGCCTTGAAAAACCTGGGGGAAAGGATACGCGGCGAATTGACGGCCTTGCCCGGCGTCAGCCAGGCCGTGGATTACGGTCGCATGCAATACGAAATCGGCATCGAAGTTGCGGCCGAACGTTTACGGCAATACGGCCTGACCCCGGCACGGCTGGCGGCGGCGATTCGCCAAGCCTCGCTGGATTTGGCCGGCGGCGCGCTGAAAACCCCGGCCGGCGACCTGTTATTGCAAGTACGCGGCGCGGCGCGCAGCGGCGATGCGATTGCCGATTTGCCGATTATGATCCGGCCTGACGGCGCGCTGTTGCGGGTGAGGGACGTGGCGACGGTCAAGGACGGCTTGGGCGAAAAGACCTTGTACTGGCGGCACGACGGCTTGCCGGCTCAGGGTTGGGAAATCCATGCCGAAGCCGGCGGCATCGGCGTGGCGCAGCAAGTGCGCGATTACGTGCAGCGTACCCAGGCCGGCTTGCCGGCCGGGGTACGGCTGAAAACCTGGTGGGACGATTCGATCGCGTTCGAGCAACGCATCGATACCTTGCTGGAAGACGGGCTGAGCGGGTTCGTGCTGGTCTGGCTGGTGCTGACCTTGTTTCTGCGCGCCCAGGTCGCCTGGTGGGCCGGCATGGGTATCGTCACCTCGGTGCTCGGTACCTTATGGTGCATGCCTATCCTGGGTCTGTCGTTGAACATGTTGTCGTTGTTCGGTTTTTTGCTGGCGATGGGCATTTTGGTCGACGACGCCATCATCATCGGCGAGAGCGTGCACAGCGAGCAACAGCGGCCGGGCGTCGATCCTTTAAGCGCGGCGGCGGCCGGAGTGCAAAAGGTCGCATTGCCGGTGGGCCTTTCGATCGCAATTGCCGCGGCGGCGTTTTTGCCCGGTCTGTTTTTGCCGGGATGGAGCGGGGCGATGATGCGGCCCATCGTCTGGATCATGATCTTGACCTTGCTGTTCTCGCTGGCGGAAGCCTTGCTGATTTTGCCGGCGCATTTGGCTGTGCCGGCCGGCCGGCCCGAGCGTTTTCCCGGATTGGCCCGCTGGCGGGACGGCGTCAACCGGGGCTTGCACGCCTGGATCGTCGGCCGCTACCGGCCGTTGCTGGCTTGGGCTTTAGGCAACCGTTACTTGGTACTGTCGCTGTTCCTCGCGCTATTGCTGCTGACCGGCGGCTTGTATGCCGGCGGTCATGTACGCCAGGCGATGAATCCGGACATCAGCAAAGACGCGTTCTGGGCCCGTTTGAGCGTGCCGCCCGGTACCGCGCCGGGGCAAACCCGGGCGCTGGCCGAGCGGGTGGAGCGGGCGCTGCTGGATTACCGCGACGAACTGGAACGCGCCGAGCCGGGATATGGGGTGTTGATTGGCCAGGAAACCTTGATTTGGGAGCAGGAGGCCGGTTTTTGGCTGGAATTGTCGGCGCAGGCCAGGCAGCGCATCAAAGTCGACGATTTCGTGCGCGAATGGCGCCGCCGCATCGGCGAGCTGGGCAACGCGCGCCTGGATTTCATCGTCCGCGAAGGCGATGTGCCTTACGACATCGTGTTGAACTTGGCCGCGGCCGATCCGCAACGCTTGCGCGAAGCGGCGGCGGCGTTAAAGCGAACGCTGTCGGCTTATCCCGGCGTTTACGACGTGCTCGATTCCGACATGGCCGGCAAGCCGCAGTTGCGCTTGCACCTGACCGAAGCCGGCGCTGCGCTGGGCTTGAGCCTGGACGATCTGGCCGAGCAAGTCCGCCAGGCGTATTACGGCGCGGAAGCGCAACGCTTTCAGCGCGGGCGCAGCGAAGTCAAGGTCATGGTGCGTTTGCCGTTAGAGCAGCGCCGCAGTTTGGACGACTTATATCGTTTGCCGATTGTTTTGCCGGACGGCAACTACAGCGTGTTGGCCCACGTCGCCAAGCTGGAGTTCGAGCCGGGCGTGTCGCAATTGACCCGCCGCGACCGGCAGCGGGTATTGGAAGTTGCGGCGCGGGTTGATCCGGCGTTGGCCGATTTGAACGCGATATACGCCGATCTGGAAAGGCAAGCCTTGCCGGCGCTGCACAGCCGCTTTGCCGGCTTGCAGGCCGAATTCGGCCGCGAACGCCAGGAACAGCAGCAGACCTTGCGGGTGTTAGCGCGCAATACGGCGATGGCTTTGTGCGCGATTTACGCGATGATCGCCGTGGCGTTCCGTTCCTACGCCTTGCCGTTGGTGTTTTTGCTGGCCGCGCCGCTGGCCTGGTGCGGCGCGGTGCTGGCGCACGCCGCGCTGGGCATGCCGCTGTCGATGGAGTCCTTGGTCGGCATGATTGCGGCCAGCGGGGTGGTGGTCAACGATTCCATGGTGCTGTTGGATTATATTCACGAGCACAAAGCCCGGGCCGCGGATCGTCTCAGTTTGATAGCCGATGCCTGCACCGCCCGGTTTAGGCCGATTTTTTTGGCCTTTATCACCAACTTTGCCGGCTTTTTGCCGACCTTGCTGGAGAGCAGCGAGCAGGCGCAATTTTTGGTACCGATGACCTTGTCGCTGGCGGCGGGTTTGCTGTTCGGCATGCTGGCCAGTCTGTTGCTGACGCCGGTTTGCTATGCGGTATTGCAGGATTGGCGGCGCAGCGACGATCCAACGGTCTAAGGTAGGGCGCCATATACCGACCCTTATCACGGTTCTGTGGGCAAACGAGCTGCGGCTCTCTCTGACCCGATTAACGTAGTGGAGTCTGGTTGATGTGCCGGTTGGCTTTCACTTGCTGCCGAACTTGACCACCGGCAATTGGATTGCGTTAAAGTCAACTTAGAGCTAACCGGCGCTGCGCGGCTTTATCGCGCAGCGTCCAGCGACTGAAAGGAGAGAGGTTGAGCGCCGGGTTAGGTAGCGGAGGACTAGGGTTCATCGCGCAACCGCTCGCGTGCTTCACGCAACAACTCTGGATAGTCTTTATCAAACGGCATGACTAGGTACTTTTCAAAAACGCAGTAGAGGTTCCAGAGTGCGCGTTCTTCAGCTTGATCCTCGATGCCCAATTTTTCTGTGTTGCTGAATCGTTGAAGAAATTCAAACAAGACAATTGCCTCGTCGGAAGTGATCTTAAATTGGACATCAGGTTGATCTTCGGGGGCCATTCGCTTGCTGCCTAACGCCAAGCTCACCCGACGAAAACCGCGTAGCGGTTTTTGGTCGGGTGGAGCGCCGTGTTATGTGAATTTATAGCCAGCATGCAGCCCTCCACGCCAATTGTCGTAACTATATTTCTCTCGATCACTCAGAAGCTCTGAGATATGTATGCGCCATGCTTTAATATCGCCATGCCGTATTCCAGCCCCTTTTTCTGCATAATCTTTTATACGTTCCAACTTGTCAGTTTTGTTTGGTTCGTTAAATGTTGTTCCAATGATGTAGTAGAGCATGTGACGGAAAAAGCCTTTTTTCGGGCAATTGGGATCAATCGCAAGCTCAATAAATAGATCAACTTCCCGTGTCCATGAGAGAAACAAATCCCATTCATCATGAGGCCAGTCCGCATTTGAATACGCCCATGATCTTATTTCTTCTACTGTTGGGTTGGTTACGGTCATGAACTGTTCACATAACGCTTCGCATCACCGGCAGCAAAAAGCAGAGCGAGGTACGAGCGGCGCTTTTTGCTGTCCGAGTGCATGCGATTGTTATGTGTTCTCTGTCAGCAGGCGCGATTGCGGCCGCTGCTCGTTGCTTCTACAGCTGCCCGTTTCAGAGCCATCAACCAGCGCGTAGCCGCACTCGTAGGCAACATACTCATGATCAACGTCAATGTCTCGCCCTTGGTACTCTACGCATTCGGAGTGATAGGCCCTTTCGGCCATCGGGGCTCCGCAATGAGGGCAGAAGAAGTCTGCCATTAGCTCGTGCGCCTTAGCGATCTTCCGGCTTAGCTCTTCAGCTTCCTTCCTGACTGTATCGAGTTCTTGTTCTTTTCGAGCGATCTCTTCCCTATTGTGCTCTTTGTCCTTAGAAAGTCTGTCAATTTCTTCATCAAGCAATTTCACTCGCCCGGAGAGAGACTTCGCTAACGCATCGGGATTGCTTTGCGCAGCATCTTTCAACTGCCGGTCCAGGTAATCGCATTTCTCCTTTAACAACTGTATTGTCGAATCCTTTTGGCTGACCAAGACACGGTACAAACCAAATAGTGCGGCAATGAACGCAAGTATTGATGCCACCTGAGTAACGAATATCGCTTCAATCGTCACGACGTTCTCTCTCTACACATAACGTTTTGCGTAACCGGCAGGCCGGAGCGGGGCGAGGCTTGTGGCATTCGCCACAAACGAGCGCCGCGGAGGACTGTCCGAGTTAACGCAATTGTTATGCGTTTTCTCACTCCACAACTTTAAGCTGTATTTGTGCTCCATCAGGCAGCTCCTCAATTTGACGGCCTATGTCACCAGATAAACGGATTATTTCTATCAGAGGTGCCGTGTTTATATTTGAGGCATCATACTTACCACCAAGAACCCCTGGGAGCACCAAATAATATTTTCTTCCATCAGTCAAAGCCCCACATTTTTCCTTTGCTTGTTCAACCAACGAAGACATATACCAATCAGCTAGAAAATCTTGGTTGGTAGATAGAACGTCTAGTTCTGCTCTGTTATTTGCCACCACTTTGCAATAAACGTCTTCTGGGCATAGATGCCAATATCTGCCATGAACGTCTTTTATCATGAGGTTACCGAAATCGTTTTCGCCAACAACTTCTTGTGGCTCTATGCCGGCCCAACTCCATGATTCTTTGATTTCTTGGATGATGCTCATGTTTCTTTTTTACGCATAACGTTACGGTAAGGGGCGCGCCGCTCACTGAGCTAAAACGAAGCCGCCGAACCTTGATAAAAAACAGAACTTCGAAACCGCTAATGAGCGGCGCGTCCCTTTGACCGACTTGTTAGGCCCGGCAATATCCGCCAAAGCTTCACGATAAGCCAATTGTGTTTTTACGAAAATCTTCTTTCTAACGATGGAATTTCAAGAGTAACGTCATCGGTAAATGCGTAGTCACCGCTATCTGAATCGAATTCCGAACCATACGCCCTCAGCCAAATTTTTCGCCAATCCGCTGATAAAACATAGCCTCTTTCTGCTTCACTATTAGCTAACCTGCTTGGGTAGGCAGTTCCTCTACGTTCCAATTGTGTGATCGTAACAATAAGGTGAGCCAAGCTATCCTGTTCTGACGCGATTTCTTTGTGGAAATGCGGATAGAATTCTTTATCTCCATCAGAAGCACGCCAACCTGTAACTGAATTTACTTCGGCAAGATTTTCATACGGATGGGAGTGGAACGAACCAACCAACTCAATGTTTGGCCAATAAGCTCCAAAAAACTCTTTTTTCATGCGTAACGAATCGTAGTCTGGCGCAACCCAGTGTGTATGTCTAGTTGCTGATGTTTCGACTGTAGCCATTGAAGCAATGATTTTGGCGGATTGATTACCTTTAGGTTGGATTGAATAACCCCAGAGTAAACCAAATGTTTCTAGTTTATCCCGCCCTTTCCCCTTGGGTGATTTGTGTAAAAATTCATAAGCTTCGATTGCTGATGTAAAAAGCTGGGGTACGACGTGATCTTCAATAAAGATAGTGCTCATGGAATCCTTTTGCCTAACGTAAAGGTAAGGGGCGCGCGTTAGCGCGTCCCGCTTGACCGCCGGGTTAGGGCGGGAATAAACAAGGCAGCAATTAGTGCTGCAACATTAAAGCAGGCGACGAAAATAAACAGCCAGTTGTAGGAGGAGAACAACCCAACGATCTGTGAACGGCCAGCACTAGCAGCGCGAATAAGCGCTGCCTTAACTTCTGGAGAATCGCACGAAACGCAATTGATGCCATTCGGCAACACCTCCGCAAAAGTGACGAGAGTAGGTGCCAGCGCGAAGAACACAACAGCAACATTTGCCAATAACACGATGCCAATTAGGAGCCAGCGAATCTTGCCCATAAGAGCCCTAACGTGCAGCTAAGGGGCGCGCCGAAGGCGCGTCCCAGCGACCGGAGGGAGCGAACTTGAGCGTAGGGTTAGCCAGATTTTTCATCACTAAGATTTCCTTTCTGTTCGACCCAATTAGGCCTTAGCCCGAGCTGAAATTCTTGGCGTACTTTCTCAATCGATGGGGCGTACCCCATGTTGGCTTCAATCTCACCAACGCACCCCCAGCAATCGCCTCCGCAATTAACGGAGAGCGGATCATTTTTCACATCTAGCTCTCGGCCACAAGTTTTACAGATCATGTGATGGCTAACGTTTGAGCTGAGCGGCTGGCGCCGGCGAGGCGCTTGGCCCGCGCGACGGATGATGACACTGGCTGGCGCGCGGGCCAAGTGCCTTGCCGGTGGCAGTCCGCTCGAGCGAAGGGTTAGGCCGCGCCTCTTGGGCAGGGCCTGAGCGCGACGAGGAGAGGTGTTCATTCTTCTTGGCCGAGGGCTCCACGGGCGAGCGACGGACTACAGCGGTGATTTGCCGACTGCGCGCTCCAAAGCACGAGCTCGGTTGTGATTCGTCCGCGGACAGCCGGCGGTGAGCCGCCCGCCGCAGGACGGGCGGCCCGAGCCGAACTTGGCGGGAGGACGAATTGTTGCTCGCGGCTGAGCTGCACGCGGAACGGCCGCACACGTAGTTGGCAAACGCGCTCGCGAAGCGCTTGAACGGGCGAGCTGAGCAGGCCTTCGCGAGAAATGCTTGTCCTGCGGGCCAGGAAGAGAAATGCATTGCTTGTTGCCTCATGCGCCGACCGTTGGTGAGATGCGGCCGGATTTGAGTGATGCGTGAGGCTGGCAACATTGGTTCAATGCGAGTCCTAACTAGTTATTAGATAGTTTCCATATATCTACCATAAATTTTGTGTCGCCACAATAAATATGTGATCCGCAAGGGGTTTTCCCTTCTGTATATCATCCAAACTGAGCAGATAGCTGTTTTGGAGGTTGTCATGTTAGCCGTTCCCCTATCGCTCAGTCAGGCCTTTGAGGCGCAGCTTGTTCAACGCAATGTGCCGCAACCACAACGCCGTGATTTTCAAAAATGGTTGCGGTTTTATCTGGATTTTTGCGACAAGTACGACGCGAAGCCTGAACTCACCGCCAGTTTTGCCGCTTTTGACGAAAAGCTGCAAAGCAAAGGCCAGTCTGAAAGCCAACGCCAACAAGCTCGCCGTGCCATAGCCGTCTATTACCGGATGGTTGGCGTGATTCAATCACCGTCAACGCCCTCTGGCGATTCTCCGCCAACTAAACCTTTGGCGGCTAGGCAATTCGCCGAACCCATTTCGGCTTCGGTAATCCGGACCGATTTAACACGATCCGTACCAAAAACCCCGAAACCTTTGCCTGCCGACCAGTCGCCGAAGTTAAGTGGTGCCAATTGGGTGGCGGTTTACGAGCAACTGCAAGCCGCAATCCAGGTGCGGCATTATTCGAACAAAACCTGGCAAGCCTACCGCTATTGGTTGCAGCAATTTCAAACCTATACCAAGAGCAAAGACGTCCGCTTGCTGAATATGGACGATGTGAAAGATTTTTTGAGCCATCTGGCGATGAACAAGCAGGTCGCCGCTTCCAGTCAGAATCAAGCCTTCAATGCGCTGCTGTTCTTGTTCAAGCATGTATTACAAAAGGAGTTCACTAAGGTCGAGGGCGTGGTGCGGGCCAAACGTCGCCCTTACATTCCGGTGGTGTTGTCGCGACCGGAAGTCGATCGGATTATCGGTTTGTTGGAGCCGCCTTATGATTTGGTCGCCAAGCTGTTGTACGGTTGCGGCCTGCGCCTGTTCGAGTGTCTGAAACTGCGGGTGCAGGATTTGAATTTTGACCTGCAAGTGTTGACCGTGCATGACGGCAAAGGCCTGAAGGATAGAACACTGCCTATGCCGACCCTGTTAACGAGCGAATTGGCGGCACAGGTTGAAAGCGTTGCTGTTCTGCATGAACAGGATTTGGCGGCGAACACCGCCGGTGTTTTCTTGCCCAAGGCACTGGATGGCAAATATAAAAACGCCGCCAAAGAATTTGCCTGGCAATGGTTGTTCCCGGCAAAGTCGCTCACCCTGGTTCCCTCCACTGAAGAGTATCGGCGCTGGCATTTGCACGAGTCTCATGTGCAACAAGCCCTAAAACTTGCGGTGCGCAGAAGCCGAATTGCCAAACGTGCATCGGCGCATACGTTTCGCCACAGCTTTGCCAGTCATCTGCTGCAAGCCAACGTCGATATTCGCACCATTCAAGAATTATTGGGTCACAGCGATTTGCGCACGACCATGATCTACACGCATACCTTGCCCAGTCGTACCATCAAGGACGCAAAAAGCCCGTTGGATTTGTGATGCAAAACCATCGGCCGTTTGCCGTCATTTCGCAATGAAGGTCCTGTGGCGGTTTTTAGCCGATAACGAGCATTACTCCCGACCAACTTTTGCAGATGGCGGCTCGTCGCGTACATAATAATTCAACCAAATTTTGCTCAAAACGGCGAAGTTCAGAAATGGCAATCGGCCTGATTTCAAACCCTAAAATGCGTATAGCCAAGGGTTTAAAACGAATTGACCACCGTTGGGCGCGCCGCTTTGCGTCTAATAGACTAACTTAGGGGAGTAAGCCATACGCCACGCAACTTTCAATTAGAGCGCCGGCGGCGTGGTGCATTAGAACAAATCGAGACCATACAGACGTCGCTTACGCTGTCGCCAATCGGTATCTTGGGTGCCTCGCCGGTAACGACGACTTTATCGAGCGCTTGCCGCTTGCAGCTTGGTTAGAGCATCGGCGATACGTTGTGCGTCCAGGGCCGGATCCACGTCGTCTTCGACCAGGCGGATCACCAGGTCGGGATCGAGTAAAAAGGTTCTGCGTTTTGCCATAGTCAATACCGGCATTTTGACGCCGTAGACGTCGGTGACTTGCGCGTCCGGGTCGGACAGCAGCGGAAAGTTCAAGCGGTGCTCGCGGTGAAAGCGTTGCAGGTCGGCGACCGCGTCGGTGCTAATGCCGTAGACTTCGGCGTTTTTTTGCCGGATCGCGTCTATCGCATCGCGAAATGCACAAGCTTGGGCAGTGCAACCCGGGGTGCCGGCTTTCGGGTAAAAATACAGCACGGTCCAGCCGTTGCCGCGCCGATTGGCCAAGTTGAACTCGCCGCCGTCGTGCTGGGCGAGCCGGAACAGCGGAGCCGGGCTGCCTACGTTCGCGGTCTGAGCCCAACTCGGCGATGCGAAAGGCAGCCAGACCAATAACAGCGTTAGACGTTTCAATAATTTCGAGGCTGTGCGCATAACAACTCGGGGGATTTTTCGCTAGTCGGTTACGCTATGCTAAACCCGGCGAGGGTCGGCAGTAAACCCGTTTGCGGATTCGGGCGGGTTGTTGCGGCAAAGTCCGCTTGCGGCCGTAAACTGCGATAATTCTTAAGCTTGGTATTGCCTGACGTCGCTACGGCAAGGTTAAAACGGGTCGGCAAGCGAAGGCGACAAGTCGGCCGAGAACGATCAAAAAGCGGTTGCGACGCGGGGTAGGTTGGCGCGGCAGCTTGGCAGAATTTGCATTGCTTGGGTGGCTGTGGTAGAAAATTTCGCGCAGACGGAATTTCAACTGCTGCACCAAACCGTTCGGCCGGTCGAAGTTGCACGCATGAACGGTCGAGCATTAGAGGCTGATAATAACTAAAAAAACCAGGAGATTTAGATGAAAAAAGTTCTATTGACTTTGGCTACGCTGGCCGTAGCGACCGTTGTTCCAAGTTTATCCATTGCCGGCGCAGCGGATACCTGCAAAGGCTGTCACAACGGCTCAGTCGCGCCTGCAGTGGATGCGCTGAAAGCAAAATTCAAAACTGCCGACGAGTTGGTAGCTGGTGCGAAAAGTTCGCAAAATCCGATGATGAAGCCGATGCAGGCCGACGAAGCCAAATTGAAAGCGGCAGCGGCAGAACTCTTCAAATAAGGCGACCGTTCGAGTTTGGCCGAAACGGAATTTGAATCGATATTTAACGGATTGTAAAAACACCGCATGCCGTGCAGCCGATGTTTCGGGGCGGTCTTTTTCTTAAGCAGGTTACTCTGAATCCTGTATTTCAGCCCGAAATGTATGCCTTTGTGCATTTCGGGCATTCTAGTCCCGCCAGTGTTTACGGTATGGCTAGTCATCGCGACATTGCGACGCTCAGCCCTGTCTAATTTTTCCTTGAACGATGGTAACGTTGTGGGCGTTTGCCGCTGTCTAGCGGATGTGCTTTCCGATTGCTTACGTTCCGCTTCCGTTCGGGTTTGCTCTACACCACCGATAACCGGTCCGGTTCAAACCCAAAAATAAAGGGCAGGTTTGGTCTTGGCAGCAAATTGCTCCTTGTGATTGGTTCGGCCACGGTATAATGCCGGTTTATTTTTTTCAGTTTTCGAAAAACCATGGCGCAATACATCTTTTCGATGAACCGGGTCGGCAAAGTCGTGCCGCCCAAAAAATACATTTTGAAGGACATTTCCTTGTCGTTTTTTCCCGGCGCCAAGATCGGCGTGTTGGGTCTGAACGGGTCCGGTAAATCCACGTTGCTGCGCATCATGGCCGGGGTGGACAAGGAAATAGAAGGCGAAGCCGTGCCGCTGAAAGGCATCAATATCGGCTATTTACCGCAAGAACCCGAGTTGGATCCGACTAAAAACGTGCGCGGCATCATCGAAGAATCGGTCCAGCACGTCAAAGATGCGCTGGCGCAGTTGGATGCGGTGTATGCCGCTTATGCCGACCCCGACGCCGACTTCGATAAATTGGCGGCGGAACAGGCCAAGCTGGAAGACATTATCAACGCATGCGACGGCCATAATTTGGATAGGCAGTTGGAGATTGCCGCCGATGCCTTGCGCTTGCCGGATTGGGACGCCGACGTGAGTAAGTTGTCGGGTGGCGAAAAGCGCCGGGTAGCTTTGTGCCGCTTGTTGTTGTCCAAGCCGGACATGTTGTTGCTGGACGAACCGACCAACCATCTGGACGCCGAATCGGTGGCCTGGCTGGAGCGTTTCTTGCACGATTACAGCGGCACCGTGGTGGCGGTGACCCACGATCGCTACTTCTTGGACAACGTCGCCGGCTGGATTTTGGAATTGGACCGCGGCATGGGTATTCCTTGGGAGGGCAATTACTCGTCCTGGCTGGAGCAGAAAGAAAAACGCCTGGAATTAGAGGAAAAGCAGGAGAGTTCGCGGCAAAAAGCCATGAAAGCCGAGTTGGAATGGGTGCGTTCCAATCCGAAAGGCCGGCATGCCAAGAGTAAAGCCCGTCTGGCTCGTTTCGAAGAATTGTCTTCGGTCGAAGTGCAAAAACGCAACGAGACCCAGGAAATTTATATTCCGCCCGGTCCGCGGCTGGGCGATGTGGTGATCGAGGCCGACAACGTCAGCAAAGGTTTCGGCGACAGGCTGTTGATCAACAATTTGAGCTTCAAGTTGCCGCCCGGCGGTATCGTCGGCATCATCGGCCCGAACGGCGCCGGTAAAACCACCTTGTTTCGGATGATGGCCGGTTTCGAACAGCCGGATTCGGGTACTTTTACCATGGGACAAACGGTACAGCTGTCTTATGTCGAGCAGTTCCGCGACAATATGGATAACAACAAAACCGTCTGGGAAGAAATTTCCGATGGTTTGGACATGATTACGGTCGGTAAATATGAAACACCGTCCCGCGCTTATTGCGGCCGTTTCAACTTTAAAGGGCCGGACCAGCAAAAACGTATCGGCGATCTGTCCGGCGGCGAGCGCAACCGGGTGCATTTGGCAAAGCTGCTCAAAAGCGGCGGCAACGTGCTGCTGCTAGACGAGCCGACCAACGATTTGGACGTGGAAACCTTGCGTGCGCTGGAAGAAGCCTTGCTGGCGTTTCCGGGGTGCGCGGTGGTGATCTCGCACGACCGTTGGTTTTTAGACCGGGTTGCCACTCACATGCTGGCTTTTGAAGGCGATAGCGAAGTCGTCTGGTTCGAAGGCAATTACGCCGATTACGAAGCTGATCGGCATCGCCGCTTAGGCATCGATGCCGATACGCCGCATCGAATCAAGTACAAAAAAATAAGTTAACACGCGGTTTTGCCGGGTTAACGGCGTTGGTTTCTATCCGCCGTCAAGTCGGCAGGCGTTGCCTAACGGAAAGGCTTAATTATTGCGGCTTAGCTTTGAGGTTATCCGGTTATGTTTTCGCAATTCCGGCTTCGCCGCCGGCTATTGTCTGTCAAATGTTGGGGCTGCGAATTTTTTTTCGTGGCTCTTGGAACTTGAAAAGCTTGTAATTCGTCCCAAACTTACCCTTGAGTCCGGGTGGAAAACCCTAGTGCCCGTTATGTTGAAATCCATGCTTAGAGCGGGTAATGTATGCCCGCAAGAACAATAATAAGGAGAAATAGGATGTCGAAAGCACAGAATTTGCAGGATAGTTTTTTGAATGCGCTTAGAAAAGAGCATACCCCTGTATCTATCTTCCTGGTCAACGGCATTAAGCTGCAAGGCCGGGTCGATTCTTTCGATCAATATGTCGTAATGTTGAAAAACACTGTCAATCAAATGGTCTATAAACACGCCATTTCGACCATCGTGCCGAGTAAAAACGTGACCATGCACCGCGATAGCGATGCAGGGGACGAACAACACTAAGAGGTTTATTGTTTGTTCGAACGTCCCGATGCGGGTGAACGAGCCATACTTGTTCACCTGAATTTGCAAGTCGGACAAGAAGATCTCGACGAGCTGAAAGAACTTACCAAATCGGCGGGCGCTCAGCCTATTCATACCGTTTGCGGCAGCAGGCACCGGCCAGACCCGAAATATTTTGTCGGCCTCGGTAAGCTGGATGAAATAAAAGCCGCAGTGGCTGAACATCAGGCCGATATCATTATCGTCAACCACCCGCTGTCGCCCAGCCAGGAACGTAATTTGGAAAAAGCCCTGGAAACCCGGGTGGTGGATAGGAATGGCTTGATTTTGGACATTTTTGCCCAACGCGCGCAAACTTTCGAAGGTAAGTTGCAGGTGGAATTGGCCCAGCTCAAGCATTTATCGACCCGCCTGATACGTGGCTGGACGCACTTGGAGAGGCAAAAGGGCGGTATCGGTCTGCGTGGTCCGGGTGAGACCCAGCTGGAGACCGACCGGCGTTTGCTAGGGGTCAGGATCAAGCAGATACAGCAGCGCTTGCAAAAAGTGGAGAAACAACGCCACCAGGGGCGCAGCAAACGAAAAAAAGCCGAAATTCCCACGGTTTCCCTGGTCGGCTATACCAACGCCGGCAAATCCACGTTGTTCAATACACTGACAGGCGCCGGCATTTACGCCGCCGACCAATTGTTTGCGACGCTGGACCCGACGTTGCGGCATTTGCCGATAGACCAAAATGCCGAGGTTATTTTGGCCGATACGGTCGGTTTTATTCGGCATTTGCCGCACGAGTTGGTTGCCGCGTTTCGGTCCACGTTGCAGGAGGCCAGCGAGGCGGATCTGTTGTTGCACGTGATCGATGCCGATGCTCCGGACCGCGAGGATACGATTCTGGAAGTCAACCGTGTACTGCAAGACATCGGTGCCGGCTCGATCGCCCAGTTAAGAATTTACAACAAGATCGATTTGCTGGAAGAGGTAGCGCCACGCATCGATTTTGATGCAAACGGCCGGCCGGTAGCAGTCTGGATCAGTGCACAAACCGGTCTAGGGGTGGATTTGTTGCTGCAAGCCTTGAAACAATGTTTTTGCGACAGCAAAGTGATACGCAAATGTTTTTTGCCGGCCAGTCAGGCCGGTTTGAAAGCCAAATGGTTCGGCCAAGTGCGTTTTTTAGAAGAAAAAATCGACGATTTTGGCGCATGCGAACTGACGATAGAAATCGACAAGAAAAATTTAGGCTTGTTGAAAGACGTGCGCGCCGAAGAAGTGTTGGCCTTGCCGGGCTGAGGCGGCGCGGCGCCGGCGGCTTACCGGATACGATAATTTAAGTTAGAATGGTCCGCTTTAGCGCGATGCAAGCCGGTTGATTTCGATTGCAATGCCTTCAGCGTTGGTTTTACAGTCCAATTGGAGTGTTCATATGTCTTGGAATGAGCCTGGCGGCGATAAGAATGACCCGTGGAGCGGTCGGAACGACCGGAATAACCCTCCCGATTTAGATGAAGTCGTTCGTTCACTGCAGGAAAAGTTGGGAAAAATCTTCGGCGGCGGTTCGGGCGGTGGCCGTTCCGGCGGAGGCTCTTCCATGGCCGGTTTGGGCTATCTGGCTATCGGCGCAGTAGTGCTATGGGGAGTCAGCGGTTGGTATACCGTGGACGAGGGCACTCGCGGGGTCGTCACCCGCTTTGGCGCTTACGTGGAAACCACTACGCCCGGTCTGAATTGGCATATACCCGCCCCGATTGAGCAAGTTCAGGTGATTAACGTCGAACAGCAACGTTTTATCGAAGTGGGTTACCGTTCAGGTAGCGGCCAGGCCATGGGATCGGTACCGAAAGAAGCGATGATGTTGACCAAAGACGAAAACATCGTCGATGTGCGGCTGGCGGTGCAATATCAAGTTAAAGACGCCAAGGATTATGCGTTCAATGTGTTGGATCCGAATTCGACTCTTAAACAGGTGACCGAAAGCGTGGAACGCGGCGTGATCGGTGCCAGTAACATGGACTTCGTGCTGACCGAAGGGCGTAGCGAAATCGTATCCGCTATCAAAGCGGAAATTCAAGCAGTCATGGATGCCTATCGGACCGGTATTTTGGTGACCAGTGTCAACTTGCAGGATGCCCAGCCGCCGGAGCAGGTTCAAGGTGCGTTCGAGGATGCGATCCGAGCTCGTGAAGACAAACAGCGTTTGATCAACGAGGCGGAAGCTTATTCCAACGATGTGCTGCCTAAGGCGCGCGGCGCGGCGTCTCGTATCGTGCAAGAGGCGGAAGGCTACAAGGAAAAAGTTAGTGCACAGGCCAATGGGGATGTCAGTCGTTTTACCCAGTTGTTGACGGAGTATAAAAAAGCCCCGGCAGTGACTAAACAGCGGATGTATCTCGAGGCGATGGAGACGGTATTGAATCGTGCCAGCAGCGTGTTGGTCGACGTCAAAGACGGTAATAACATTATGTATTTGCCGCTGGATAAAGTCGTTGGCAATTCCCCCGCTCCGGCTGTCGAAGCGGTAGCCTTACCCGAGCAATCTACATCGCCGGGTAGCAGCCAGCCTATTCAAAAATATGAAAGCGATATCCGCGCATCAGCGCGGGAACGCGACGTGAGGGGGCGCTAATAATATGGGCAATAAATTAGTCGTTGCGGTCGGTGCAACCATCATAGTGTTGTTGATGTCGGTATTCTCCGTTGCCGAAACCGAAAGAGTCATCAAATTCCGTTTGGGTGAAATTGTCGGAGCTGACTACGCACCGGGTTTGCATTTCAAATGGCCTTTGATTAACAACGTTAAAAAGTTCGACGCACGTATCCTAACCATGGATTCCACGCCGGAACGGTTTTTAACCATGGAAAAGAAAAACGTTCTCGTGGACTCTTTCGTCAAATGGCGTATTGGGGATGTAAAGACCTTTTATACTACAGTCGGCGGCGATGTAGGTCAGGCGAATATTCGTCTTGATCAAATGATGAAAGATGCTGCCCGGAGCGAGTTCAGCAAAAGAGAAATCAAACAACTGGTTTCCACCGATAGGAGCGCGATCAGGGAGGCGTTGATAACCAATTTATCGCCGCATGCGGCTAAATTAGGCATCAGTATTGTGGATGTGCAAGTCAAGCGTATCGATTTACCGAATGAAGTCAGCAGTTCGGTATATCAAAGGATGGAGGCGGAAAGAGCGAGAGTCGCGCGCGAGTTTCGCTCGCAAGGATCCGAGGCTGCTGAGCGCATCCGTGCGGATGCGGATAAGCAGCGTGAGATCATTCTAGCCAATGCCTACCGGGATTCCGAGGTGCTGCGGGGTGAGGGTGATGCCAAGGCCGCTGAGATTTTTGCAAAGGCCTACGGAGAAGACAGCGAGTTTTATGCGTTTTATCGTAGCATGATTGCTTATAAACAAAGCTTGGGCAAGTCCGGTAATATCATGGTATTGGAGCCGGACTCCGATTTCTTCAAATTTTTCAGGCATCCGAAATAACTTAGGTGTTTAAAAACGCCGCAGAAAACGCTCCGCCGGTCGGGGCGTTTTCTGCGCTTGGAATAACGAAAATGCAAAAAAAAAATTCCTGGTTATTGCCGGAAGGCATCTCGGAGATGTTGCCGGCACAGGCTGCGCACGTAGAACGCTTGCGCAGGGACTTGCTGGATACTTTCGAACGCTGGGGCTACCAACTAGTAGTGCCGCCGTTCGTCGATTATTTGGAGTCCTTGCTGATAGGCTCGGGCTCGGATTTGGATCTGCAAACCTTCAAATTGACCGACCAATTGAGCGGTGAACTGTTGGGGGTAAGGGCCGATATGACCCCGCAAGTGGCGCGTATCGATGCGCATAATTTGAAGCATGCTTGGCCCACCCGTTTGTGCTATGCCGGCACGGTGTTGCATACCGTAGGTGATCCGTTGGAAAAAACCCGCAGTCCGATGCAAATCGGTGCCGAGTTATACGGCCACGCCGGAATCGAAAGCGACTACGAAGTCGTGCAACTGATGCTGGAAATGTTGGCCATCAGCGGTGCGCAACACGTCCATTTGGATTTAGGCCATGTAGGTATTTACCGGGCTTTGGTGCAACTGGCCGGATTGGATGCAACCCAGGAAGCCGAATTGTTCGACGTCTTGCAACGCAAGGCCCGCACCGAGCTGAGCGAGTTGTTGAACGGTTTCGCCATTGCCGCCGAATTGAAAGCCTTGTTCGAAGCCTTGACCAAGCTGAACGGCGACGTGCAGGTGCTGGACAAGGCTGGACGTTTGCTCGATCTCGCCGATGCCGGCATCGATCAAGCCTTAGGCGAACTGCAAGCTGTCGCCGATAAATTGCAACGCGATTATCCATCTCTTGCCGTCAGTTTCGATTTGGCGGAATTGCGCGGTTACCATTATCACACCGGTGTTGTATTTGCGGCATTTGTTCCCGGTATGGGTAGGGAAATCGCCCGTGGCGGCCGTTACGACAATATCGGCGCGGTGTTCGGCAGGGCCCGGGCTGCAACCGGGTTTAGCGCGGATTTGAAAACCTTGGCGGGTTTGCTGGAACCGCAAGTCTCGATAGGCGGCCGTCAGTCCGTGCTGGCGCCGGCCGACGACGATGCCGATTTGGCGGTGCTGGTGCGCGATTTGCGGGCCGAGGGTACTAAGGTGATCCGCTATTTGCCGGGTCAGACCGGAAGTGCCGAGCAGCTGGGGTGTAACGCAATTCTGGAAAAACAGGATGGCCGCTGGGTCGTCAAGCCATTAAGTTAGGGTTGAAAAAATATATGGGAAAAAATGTAGTTGTCATCGGCACGCAGTGGGGTGACGAAGGTAAGGGTAAATTGGTCGATTTATTGACCGAGCAAGCCTCCGCGGTCGTGCGTTTCCAAGGCGGACACAACGCCGGTCACACCTTGGTGATCAACGGCGAAAAAACCGTTTTGCACCTGATTCCTTCCGGCGTGTTGCGCGACAAGGTGCAATGCCTGATCGGCAACGGGGTGGTTTTGTGCCCGCAGGCCTTGATCAAGGAAATCGAATTGCTGGAAAAATCCGGCGTACCGCTACGTAACCGCTTGAAAATCAGTGAAGCTTGCGCGTTGATTCTGCCTATTCACGTGGCGATAGACCAAGCGCGGGAAAAAGCCCGTGGCAGCAAAGCGATCGGTACCACCGGACGCGGCATCGGTCCCGCATATGAAGACAAAGTGGCGCGCCGCGGCCTGCGTGCCGGCGACCTGCTCAAACCGCAGGAGTTCGCGCAGCGCTTGAAAGAACTGGTCGAATACCATAACTTCATGTTGGTCAATTATTACCAAGCCGAAGCGTTGGATTATCAGCAAATGCTGGATACCTTGCTGGCACTGGGCGAACAGATCATTCCGATGCTGGCGGATGTAGCAGAGGAACTGTATATTCACCAGCAACAGGAACACAACATCTTGTTCGAAGGGGCGCAGGGGGCTTTGTTGGATATAGACCATGGCACCTATCCGTATGTGACATCGTCCAATACTACCGCAGGCGGAGCCGCAACCGGCAGCGGCGTAGGGCCTTTGGCTATCGATTATGTGCTGGGTATTACCAAAGCTTATTCGACCCGAGTCGGCAACGGGCCGTTTCCGTCGGAATTGCACGATAGTTACGGCGAGCATTTGGGGACTAAAGGTCACGAATTCGGCGCTACCACCGGCCGTAAGCGTCGCTGCGGCTGGTTCGACGCCGTGTCCATGCGTAAATCCGCGCAGTTGAACAGTTTGAGCGGCATTTGTCTGACCAAACTGGACGTGCTGGACGGCCTGGATAAAATCGGCATTTGCACCGCCTACAAGATCGACGGTAGGCTGACCGAAACTGCGCCCTTGGGTGCCGATCAGTATGCGGTGTGCGAGCCGGTGGTCGAGGAAATGCCGGGTTGGAACGACAGCACCGCCGGCGTTACCCGCTTCGAAGACTTGCCGGAAAACGCCAGAGCGTATATCGCCCGCATCGAAGCCCTGGTCGGGGTAAAAGTGACGATTTTGTCTACCGGTCCGGACAGGAACGAAACCATTATTTTGGAAAGTCCGTTCGGTTAGGCACTGATATGCAAACAAAGTCGCCGCGGCTGAGCCTTGGCGGCGCTCACAAAAAAGCCGGCTAGCCCTATAAAGCAGCCGGCTTTTTTACGCTTGGCTTGGGCCCCCGGCCTAGCTTTGCAAGGCTTTCAACAAGGCTTGCAGCCTGTCGTTGGCGTCGCCGAATAGCATGCGGGTGTTTTCGTGCACGAACAAGGGGTTGCCGACTCCGGCGTAACCGGAAGCCATGCTGCGTTTCATGACGATGGTTGTCGCGCTTTTCCAGCATTCCAGCACCGGCATGCCGGCAATCGGGCTATTCGGGTCGTCCAGCGCGGACGGGTTGACGATGTCGTTGGCGCCAATCACGATGGAAACGTCGACTTCAGGAAAATCTTCGTTGATTTCGTCCATTTCGAACACGATGTCGTAGGGGACTTTGGCCTCCGCCAACAGCACGTTCATATGGCCGGGCATGCGTCCGGCCACGGGGTGGATGGCGAAACGAACTTTTTTACCCTTGGCGATTAGCAATTTGGTGATGTCGTTGACGGTGTGCTGCGCTTGCGCAACCGCCATGCCGTATCCCGGGATGATGACGATATCTTTGGAATCCAGTAGCAGTTGAGCGGTTTCTTCCGCTTCGATCGGGCTGACTTCGCCTTCCACTTCCGCCGCCGCGCCGCCGCTGGTGCCGAAACCGCCGGCGATCACGCTGAGAAAATGCCGGTTCATCGCTCTACACATGATATAGCTCAGAATCGCCCCGCTACTGCCGACCAGCGCGCCGGTCACGATCAGCAGGTCGTTGCTCAACATAAAACCTGTGGCGGCGGCGGCCCACCCGGAATAACTGTTCAACATCGATACCACGACCGGCATGTCGGCCCCGCCAATGGCCATGACCATGTGCACGCCGAACGCCAGCGCGATCAAGGTCATTAGGATTAATTGCCACCAGCCGCCGCCGTTTTCCGCGCTGCTGAGAAAGCTGCCGCCCAACAGGAAGGCGACGGCGAACAAACCCAGGTTCAGCCAATGCCGGGCCGGTAACAACACCGGTTTGCCGTTGATTTTGCCGCACAGCTTGCCGAATGCGATGACCGAACCCGAGAAGGTCACGGCGCCTATGAAGATGCCGATGTAAATTTCCAGCTCGTGTATGGTTTTTTCTACGCCTTCCAGTGTGGAGCTATGGTCCAGAAAATTGCTGAAGCCTACCAGCACTGCCGCCATCCCTACCAGGCTATGCATTAACGCGACCAATTCCGGCATCTGCGTCATTTCCACCTTGGCGGCGGCTCGGGAGCCGATAAAACCGCCTATCGCCAAGGCGATAATCAGAAGGGTGTAGGCCGTGACTTTATCGCTGAGTATCGTGGCCAGGATGGCGATGGCCATGCCGGCCATGCCCAGGTAGTTGCCGCGGCGGGCGGTCTCTTGGTTGCTCAGGCCGCTAAGGCTCAAGATGAATAAAATGGATGCCGCGATATACGACATCGTTACCAAACCTTGTGACATGCGTTTCTCCCCTTACTTTCGGAACATTTCCAACATGCGGCGGGTGACCAAAAAGCCCCCGGCGATGTTGATGGCGGCGATCAAGACTGCGACCGCGGACAAAATCGTGACCAGCCAATTATCCGGCGTGGAGATTTGCACCAGGGCGCCTATGACGATAATGCCGCTGATGGCGTTGGTGACGCTCATCAAAGGGGTGTGCAACGAGGCGGTTACGTTCCAGATGACTTGATAACCGACGAAGCACGCCAGCACGAACACGGTAAAGTGTTCCAGGAACGAGGTGGGGGCTACCGAACCGACCCCGAACAAGGCCGCGCCGGCCAATAGAAAGGGTAGCCATTGCTTGAGCGGGTCCGGCACGATTTGCCGCTTGGCGACGACTTCCGCTACCGCGGGCGATTCGGTCAGCGGTTTATGGCCGGCGCTGAGTTTGGGCGGCGGCGGCGGCCAAGTGATGGCGCCTTCCTTGATCACGGTAGCGCCGCGGATGACCTCGTCTTCCATGTCGACCAGCAAATTGCCGTCCTTTTGGGGGCACAAGTCGGTCAGCAAATGCCTGAGATTGGTGGCATAGAGTTGGCTGGCCTGATTGGCCATGCGGCTGGGCAGATTGGTGTAGCCGATGATGGTAACGTCGTGTTTGACCACGACTTGATCTTTTTCGGTCAACGCACAGTTGCCGCCCTGCTCGGCGGCCAAGTCCACGATGACGCTGCCCGGTTTCATGGATTTGACCATGCCGGCGGTAATCAGCTCCGGCGCGGGCTTGCCCGGGATCAAGGCGGTGGTGATGATGATATCCACTTCCATGGCTTGGCGGGCGAATAAAGCCATTTCGGCTTCGATGAATTCCTTGGACATGGTTTTGGCGTAACCGCCGCTGCCGGAGCCGTCCTCTTCGAAGTCCAGCATCAAAAACTCGGCGTCCATACTTTCGATTTGTTCTTTGACTTCCGGTCGGGTATCGAAAGCCCTAACGATGGCACCCATGCTGCGCGCCGCGCCTATTGCGGCCAAACCTGCGACGCCGGCGCCTATCACCAATACCTTAGCCGGCGGCACTTTGCCGGCTGCGGTAATCTGGCCGGTGAAAAAGCGGCCGAAATGTTGCGCGGCTTCGATCACGGCCCGGTAGCCGGCGATATTGGCCATGGAACTGAGCGCGTCCATTTTTTGGGCCCGGGACATGCGCGGCACGCTGTCCATGGCCAACACGGTGGCTTTTTTATCGGCCAGCTTTTTCATCAGCTGTTCGTTTTGCGCCGGCCAAATGAAGCTGATCAAATGCTGGCCCGGCTTGATCAGGCTGACTTCGTCCAAGGCCAATTCCGGATGGCTTTCCGGCGCTCTGACTTTCATGACAATGTCCGCTTGTTTCCAGACCGATTTGGCGTCCGGCAAGATTTCGACGCCGATCTCTCGATAGGCTTCGTCGTTGATGTCGGCGGATGATCCGGCACCGGATTCCAGGCAAATCTGGAAGCCGAGTTTGATGATTTTTTCCGCGGCTTCGGGAGTGATGGCGACGCGTTTTTCACCCTCGCGTATCTCTTTGGGTACGCCGATTTTCATAATAGCTCCTTTGTTGTAATGAAAGCGAAACGGTATGCTTTGCAGTGTTGTTGGGGCCTTACTGTGTCCGAGAATAGGGGATTGGCTGGCGAATATCAATCGTTTTTAAAACCGCAAAAATTGTAGACTAGAATCCTTGCGGACATTTGCATAAGGGAATTTATGAAATTCTTAGGCGGCGACGACAGTAAATCAATCAGACGTGTAGTGGTCGAACGTTTGAAAAGTGCGGGTTGCACAATCGTCCAACGCGGCAAACGGCCGAACGCCGCGTTGTACCTAGCGAAGCAAAACGGCCGGAATCGAGTGGAGATTGGCGATGCACTACCGTGCTAAAGATTTTATAAAGGTGCGCGACGGGCTGTTGTTCGCCGTCGTCGCCGATGGATTGGAGCACGGCAGAATTTTGTGCTTTTTAAGATATGCGTTGCAAGCCGGTTGTTGGCGCAAGCTGGCTAGCGATTCGGCCAACGGTTTGCTGGCGTATAGCCATCCCGAGTTTTTGTTTCACTCGGCGCGGCTGGACGCCGATCTGCATGCGGTGGCCGAGCACGAGGTGCAGCAGCATTTTCGCCCGCAAACCGTATTGCAAGACCTGCTGCAAGCGGAATCCAACGATCCCGCGGTGCGCGATTTGCAGGGCTTGTGCCGGTTGTTGCAGGGTAACGGGTTGGATTTGGCCGGTTTCGGGATAACCGGTTCGTTGCTGGTCGGCATGCAAAACCGTCAATCCGACATTGATTTGGTTTGTTACCACCGCGAGCAGTTTCACCGGGCCAGACAGGTCGTACAAGCCGCAATTGCCGCCAACCATTGCCAGGATTTGAGTCGCGAGGATTGGCTGGCTAGTTATCAACGCCGCGCTTGCGATTTCGGATTCGACGAATACGTCTGGCACGAACAGCGCAAATACAACAAAGCCATGTTCAATCGACGCAAATTCGACTTGTCTTTATTGAACGATGCGGCCGAATCCGCACAAGTTTTCCGAAAAATCGGTCCGGTGAAAATTCGCGCCAAGGTGATCGACGATTCCTTAGGTTTCGATTATCCCGGACAATTGCAGCTCGATCATCCGGAAATTGGCGCAGTGGTGAGCTTTACCGCGACCTACCTGGGTCAAGCGAAGGTTGGCGAAATGATAGAAGCGGCAGGTTTGTTGGAGGAAGATAGGTCGGGTCGGCGGCGCGTCGTGGTCGGTTCCAACCGGGAAGCGTTAGGTGAATATATCAGGGTGTTGCGCTAAGCCGCCGGTCAAGGCTGTCATTTTGGATATGGACGGCTTGGTGCTGGATAGCGAAACCGGCTATTTCGCCGCTTGGCGCGCGGCGGCGGCAGCGATGGGGTTCGAGATGAGTGCGGCGTTTGCCCGGTCGTTTTCCGGTACGGCCGGCGCGGATTTTCCGGGCAAGTTGCGCCGCCAATTCGGCCAGGATTTCGATACCGACGGATTTTTCGCGCGTAGCGCCACCATCTGGCAGCGTAAGGTGCAGCGCGAAGGTATCGCGGTGAAGCCGGGGTTAGACGCGCTGTTGAACCATTTGCGTGCCATGGCCTTACCGTTCGGGTTGGCGACCAATAGCCGCCGAGACGACGCTTTGCGTTGTTTGCGTTTGGCTGGCTTGGAGGACGTGTTTAGCGAAATCGTTAGCCGGGACGACGTGGAACGTCCCAAGCCGGCCGCCGACATTTATGTGCTAACCGCCCGACGCCTGGGCATGAGACCTGCCGACTGCTTAGTGCTGGAAGATTCGCCGGTTGGGGTGAGGGCGGCGGTTGCGGCCGGTTGCCGTTGCCTATTCATTCCTTCCTGTTTGCCGGCCGATTTGTCGGCAGTTCAGGCTGCGGACGGCACTTGCCGGGACTTGAGGCAAGCGATTGAATTTATCCCGGGACGCGAGTCGGCTTCGTTATAATAAATCCCTTATCGTTTAGGGGAATGAGCTTGTGAAGCCGCACCATCAAAAAGTGACTGTGATTGCGCCGGCGCGCCTACATATGGGGTTTATCGATTTAAGCGGCGCGTTGGGCAGGCATTTCGGCAGCATCGGTATGGCGTTGGAGCAAATTCATACCCGGGTAGAAGTTTCTTACGCCGAAACGCTTACGGTAAACGGTTTGTGTGCCGACCGGGTGGCGAAAGCCTTGAGCCGTTTGTGCCGGCGTTTGCAGTTACCCGAGTCCTTGCGGGTGGATGTCATCGCCGCAATTCCCGAACACATCGGCTTGGGCTCGGGCACGCAATTGTCGTTAGCGCTGGGCGCTGCGCTGAACGCCTTTTACGCATTGAATCTCAGCGTGCGCGACATCGCGCATTTGACCGAGCGCGGCGCGCGCTCGGGGATAGGCATAGGTGCGTTCGAAGCCGGCGGCTTGGTGGTGGACGGCGGCAGAGGGCCCGATACCGTGACGCCGCCGATTTTGGCGCAAATCGCAGTGCCGGAGAGTTGGCGTTTTATTCTGGTATTCGACACGCGCGGACAGGGTTTGCACGGCGAACAAGAGGTGTCGGCGTTCCGGAAGTTGCCGCCGTTTCCGCGCCGGGAGGCCGAGCGTTTGGCGTATTTGCTGTTGATGCAAGCCATGCCGGCTATCGCAGAGCAGAATTTGACTGCGTTCGGCGAAGTCATAACCGAGTTGCAAAATTCGGTGGGCCGGCATTTCGCGCCGGTACAAGGCGGCGTGTTTGCCAGTCGCGAAGTCGCGCAAACCATGGCCTGGCTGCAAGCGCAAGGCGCGGTGGCTATCGGGCAAACTTCGTGGGGGCCTACCGGATTTTGCGCGCTTCCCGATCCGCAACGCGCCGCGCATTTGCTAAGCGAGTTGCAGCGGCACTTTGCGTCGCACTATTTAGAATTTCAAGTGGTGTCCGCACGCAACAGCGGCGCCGACATTATTCGCCACTAATATCGGATATTTTGTGCTCGACCGCATCGCTCAAGCCCTGATTGTCGGACCAGCTAACCTTTACGAGAGCGCCGGATTCGACCCGCTGTAGCCTAAAGCAGAAATAGGGGTCGCGCGACAGGCTGGGGCCTAAATGGGCTAGCATGACCGTTTGGCCGTTTAGTTCCAGCGATAATGTTTGAATGAAGTGGGCAGGTATCAGTTTGCCCTCGCTATCGCGGTTGCGGCCGTTCTCCATCGGATGGCGAATCAATACCTTGATTTCCAGATAATCCGCAAAACGCTGGCTTCTGATTTTTGTAGAGCTTGTCATCATCCGCTTCCGCAACCGCCTTGTACGACGGTCACCCACTTTCTTGCCTGTAACCAATTTTTACCTTGACGGGCGATTACCCGCAGGTAACCGCTTTCCGCCATTTTCACGCGGGCGGTGACGAAAGGCAGTAGATTGGGCGATAGATCGAATTGCGCCGCCAAAGGGGTCGGATTGTTTTCCACCCAGACGTAGAGTTTGTCGATCCCGCTCAGCGTACTGTCTATCGTCAGCGGAACGACTGCGCCGTTTTCCGCGATTTCGGGTAAGGAAATCTGCAAACCATCGCTTTCGGTTATCGCCTGGCCGTCGAATAAGGCAGCGAAGGCGGAAGCGAAATCCGTGCTGCGAAAATCGTCCGTTCGCCAAGCGCCGGCCCGTGCCGGTTCAATGCCCAATGTTTCTAAGAGTGCAGCCGTAAAGATCCGGAGGCCGTGTAATAAAAAGTTTCTGCGCCGCATCAATAACCCTGGTTTTCTTGATTCATATCAAATTTAATCGACCGGCCTTTGATAACTTAAGCGCCGTTGATTGATCAACGCCATTTCACAAAAACAACAGGAAGGTAACAATGAACCAAGCACAAGAAAAAGACAATTTCGTTTTGTACGTAGTGTTGGCCGGCGCCGTTGCTGCAGGTGCCGTATACATGGTGAAAAGCTCCGAGCACGACAAATATGCCTCAGCCGCGGCCGCAATCGCCGAAGATTCCAGCAATTCCGCCTACCGTAACGACGTGTTGCACGCCGCCGGCAACAAACGCTAAGCGCGGTAAGCTTACCCTTTAAGAAATTAGCTTCTCTCTGGTTTCAGCGTACTGTTCGATCGAAAAGGGCGTGATTGACGGACATCGAACATGAGCTGATGGCCTTCCGGTGACCCCAGCGGAAGGCCTTTTTTCTGCGCGTTGCCGCATGAAAGCGGCGATGTAAAACCGCTCAAACGGGTAGGACGGCTATGGCTTTCAGCAATTCTGTCGCTTTGGTCATGCCAATTTGCAAATTCTTTTCAATTTCCGCCATGGTAATTTCGCCGTCGCCCAGGCCCGCCGCCCAGTTCGCCACGACCGAAATATTGGCGTAAGCCATGTCCAATTCGCGCGCTAGCGCGGCTTCCGGCATGCCGGTCATGCCGACTAAATCGCAACCGTCTTGCGCCATCCGCTTGATTTCCGCACGGGTTTCCAGCCTTGGCCCCTGCGTGCAGCCGTAAGTGCCGAAGCGGCAGATTTCCAGGCCGGCGTTATCGGCGGCCTGAATAATGCGATTGCGCAACGCCGGGGTATAGGGATCGGTAAAATCGATGTGGGTTACGTGCTCGAGGTTATCGGCGAAAAAACTATGCTCGCGGCCGTAGGTATAGTCGAGCAGCTGCTCCGGCACCGCGATTTGCGCCGGTTGCATGTGTTCGCCGATGCCGCCTACCGCGGCTACGCCGATGACGTCGGTAACCCCCAATTGCTTAAGGCCCCAAATATTGGCTCGGTAGTTGATTTTATGCGGCGGTATTCGGTGCGGATTACCGTGCCGGGCCAGAAAGATCAGTTGCGTACCGTTTATATCCCCGAACAGGTACTCGGCCGACGGCGAGCCGAAGGGCGTATGTAACGTTTGCCGACCTATGATGCGCAATTCCTCTAGTTGGGTTAGCCCGGTACCGCCGATTATCGCCAATGTCATATCGTGTCCTTGCAAGCGTAAATGCCTGCGGCGTTTCTGAGATAGCCTTTGTAGTCCATGCCGTAGCCGAACAAATAGTGGTTGGCAACGCTGATGCCGACGAAATCGGCTTGTATGGGTTTGGCTTGCTCTAGCTGCTTTTCCAGCAACACGGCGCTGAACACCTCCGCCGCGCCTTGCTGTTTGCACCAAGCGACGATGGCGGCTAGGGTGTGGCCTTCATCCAGAATGTCGTCTACCACTAACACAGTGCGGCCTGCGACCGGGCTGGTGGGAGTGAACAGCCAGTGAATTTCGTCGCCGCCTTGGGTGTTGTTGCGGTAACGGCTGGCGTGAATGCTGTCCAGGGTTAACGGAAAGTCCAAACGGGGCAGTAGCTTGCCGGTAGCGATAATACCGCCGTTGATGACACATAAGACCAAAGGATTGCTGGCCGACAATCGGGAACTGATGGCTGCCGCCATGGCGTCCAATGCGGCTTCCACTTCCCGTTGGTCGTGCAACAACAGCGCGTTGTGTTTGACTTGTTCGATTTCGCTAAGCATGGGCATCGGAAAAACGTTGGATTTGGCGGACGGCGTCTTGAGCCGGCGTACAGTGGGATAATTCTTGGTAGACATATTGCGGGCGGCCGCGCATCGCCAGCAATCTGCGTTCCCGGTCCGCAGAACGGCTGATGGGTAAGTTTTCCAAGACCTGTTCCGCCGCGCCGGGATTGTTGCAGACCAAGAGCATGTCGCAACCGGCGCGTTGTGCCGACAACGCCCGATCCAAAAAGCCGCCGGCCGCCGCCGCGCCTTCCATGCTGAGGTCGTCGCTGAAGATGGCGCCGTCGAAACCGAGCTCGCCGCGCAAGATGCGTTGCAGCCAAATTTCGGAAAATCCGGCCGGTTGCGCGTCGATTTCCGGATACACCACGTGCGCCGGCATGACGGCTTGCAAGCCTTGCTGTATCAAACATTGAAACGGCAGCAGGTCGCGTGTGCGAATGTCCGCCAACGGGCGGTTATCCACCGGCAGGGCTACATGCGAGTCGGCGGCTACCGCGCCGTGGCCGGGAAAGTGTTTTCCGGTACCCGCCATGCCCGCCAAACGCATGCCTTGCAAAAATAAACCGGCTAATTCCGTGGCTTGCTCGGCGGATTGAGAAAACGCGCGGTCGCCGATGATTTCGCTGACGCCGCAATCGACGTCCAACACCGGCGCGAAGCTAAAATCCACTCCCACCGATAATACTTCGGTGGCCATCAACCAGCCGGCGGTTTCGGCCAATTCCGGTTGGGCGGCGTAGCTAGCTGCCGCCGGCAGCCGGGTGAAGCCGCTGCGAAAGCGTTGCACCCGCCCGCCTTCCTGGTCGACGGCGATTAGCAACTGTCCGTTGCGCGCATCCCGAATCGCCCGGACCAAGGCTTGGATTTGTTCGGGATTATCGTAATTGCGGGCAAACAGGATAATCGCGCCGGTGTTCGGATGGGCGATCTTTTCTTTGTCCAATGCAGATAATTCCAGGCCTTCCAGGTCTATCATGACCGGCCCGATCGGCTCTGCTCTCATGAGATAAAAATCGAAATTGGCATATACTGGGGGCTTGCTAAAGCTAACATTATATGAGGAATCGCTATGCGAAACGTGTTTTTGTTGATTGCCTTGTTGCTGGTGCCGGTCTGCGGTTTCGGCAACGAGGAAAAAGCGGAACCAGCCGGACCTGTGATCGAATACGTGGAAATGTCGCCCAAATTTACCGTCAATTTGGCGGAACCGAAGAAATATTTGCTGTTGACCGTGCAATTGCTGGTGGAAGGCGCCGAAAATGTCGAAAAAATCAAAAAACATCAACCGATGTTGCGGCACGAAATGATCATGATGCTTAGCGGCATGAAGGTAGAGGACTTGCAAACCATGGAGCAACGCGAGGCCTTGCGGTTGAAGGTCAAAACGCTGGTGGCCGACAGTTTGGCCAAAATCGAAAACAGCGACGGCTTTAGAGACGTATTTTTCTCCGATTTTTTAGTCAACTGACGGTCTTGCCTGTTGTTTGCCGCTCGGTAGCATAGACGCTTGGGCCGCCGGCGCCGGCGAAATGGGCGAACGGCAGGCCGCTGTTTTCGGGTGCTTCGGTAATGCGGCGAATCTCAAAACATCAATTAGGCATCGGTTCGATGGCGATGCCGTCGGCCGACATGCTCAGGCTGTATTGACCTTGCAGCAAACCCTGCAATTCTTGACCGGCCATCTTGTAACGCCAGCCTTGCAGCAACGGGCAGTCTTCCTCGCCGAACAATAATTGTTCGAGTTCCTTGCGGGTGGCCAGGATCACCGGATTCAACTGGTTTTCTTCGGCGCGGATGCGAACCACGGCGGACAGTACATCGATGATGGCTTCGTGCTGCTGGGTCTTTTTACCGGGCTTGTCCTTGTCTTTCAATGGTTTGGGCAGACGTTGCCGGGCTTGTTCTATCAATTCGCACAATACTTTGCCGTATCGGTTGACGCTACGTTCGTTGATGTTGCGTATCTTGCTTAAATCCGCCAAGGTCACAGGCTGTAGTTTCGCCAATTCCAGCAGCATGTCGTCGGGAAACAACCAGTTGCGCGGCTTGTTTTCGGTTTGTGCGCTCTGTTCCCGCCATTCGCTCAAGGTTTGCAACACCGACAGTTGCCGACCGGTGAGTTTGTTCTTACCGCGTATTTTTAGCCAAGCGTTTTCCGGCGGTAGTTGGTAATGATCCGGGTTGTTCAATAGCTCGAAATCGCTGTCCAACCAACCTGAGCGTCCCAATGCCTGCAGTTGGTCGCGCATCACTGTATAGATTTTGCATAAATACGTCACGTCGTCGGCGGCGTACTGCAATTGCTCGGGGCTTAGCGGTCTCTCCGACCAGTCGGTGCGGGTGTGCGCTTTATTCAAGTTGACGTTCAAAAAACTGGAAACCAACATCGCGTAACCGGGATTTTCTTGAAAACCCAGTAGAGGCGCGGCGATTTGAGTGTCGAAAATCGGGCCGGGTATTTTGCCGGTGATTTGAAAAAAAATTTCCAGGTCCTGGCGGCAGGAATGCAGCACTTTGACGATGTCCGGCCGGTAAATGACGTCGAATAAGGCGGACAGGTCGGATACGGCCAGCGGGTCTACGCAAGCCACCCATCCGGGCGTGGCGATTTGCAGTAAACAAAACTTCGGGTAATAGGTTTTTTCCCTTAGAAATTCAGTGTCGAGTGCAATCCAGGGTTCGGAGGCGATACGGGTGCAAAGGTCGGGTAGCTGTTCGGGGCGGTCTATAAATTGAATGGTCATATTGCCGGATAGTGATGGTGCTTGATTATTTTTAAACCGTTATTTTAGCGCGCCGGCTTTTATCGGCGGGAGAATATCGAAGCGGAGCCACCATGAACCGGGAAAAAATCCTTTTTATCCAAGGCGAATTTCTAAAGCTGGGGGAGCGACTTAACATGTTCGGTCCATTTATTCGGGGGGAAAATCATGAAAACTGTGCTATTCGGCATGCTGCCATGGCTTGCCGCGTTACCGCTAGGTGCGCAAGCGCTGGAAAAATCGGAACGCGGTGCAGAGGTATTGGACGACATCGAAGTGGTGGCGGTGTCGCCGATACAATCCGGCGGGGTCAATATCAATAAAATTCCGGCTCACCTGCAGACTGCAAACGCAGAGGAATTGCAGCAGGCTCAGGCCTTATCCTTGGCCGATTACCTGAATCGTTATTTGGGTAGCGTCAATGTCAACGACGCTCAAAACAATCCCTTGCAGCCGGACGTGCAGTTTCGCGGATTCAGCGCATCGCCGCTGATGGGTTTGCCGCAGGGCTTGGCGGTTTACGTGAACGGGATTCGTTTCAACGAACCTTTCGGCGACATGATCCATTGGGACTTGCTGCCGCCGGGAGCCATAGACAACATGGCTTTACTGCCTTCGGCCAATCCGGCTTTCGGTCTGAACGCTTTAGGCGGTGCCTTGAGCGTAAAGACCAAAACCGGATTTTCCGCACCTAAACACAGTCTGGAGGTACAGGGCGGCTCTTGGGACAGGCACAGCGAAGAGCTTAGCAGCGGCTGGAACAACGGTACCTGGGGCTACTTTGTGGATTTCAACAATTTCTCCGAGGCCGGTTGGCGCGACCATTCGCGTAGCGACGCCAAACGCGGATTCGGCACACTGAGTTGGCGCGGAGCCGAATCGAGTTTGAATTTGTCGCTGGCAGGCAGTGAAAACGCGTTGCGCGGTAACGGTACCGTGCCGGAGGAACTGCTGGCTTTCGGACGCGATAAGGTGTTCACCCATCCCGATCTGACCCGCAACCGGCTGTTTTTGGTGTCGCTGGACGGCGATACCTGGCTGAACGAACGTAACCAGTTGTCCGGGGTGGCTTATTACCGGCGCAACCGCATCTCCACTTATAACGGCGACGGCAGCGAACTGGAGACGTGCAGCCAGGGTGGCAGCGATTACGTGTGCGAGGAGGAAGACGGTGTATTGGAGCCTGTGGAGCGGTTGGGCGGCGGCTTGATTGCCGCCGACGAAGCGTTGCAAAGCGGTACCATCAATACTTCGGAAGCTACCCAGCAATCCTTCGGATTTTCCTTGCAAAATGCCTTTCACCAGCCGATTTTCGGCCGGGACAACCAGTTGGTGGTCGGTGCGAGTTACGATCACAGCACGACGCATTACCGCGCCGATACCGAACTAGGCCTGCTGACCGCGGATCGCGGCGTGGCCGGCGGCGGGGTGTATCTGGACGAGTCGCACGTCCGCTTGAATACCGAAAACAATATGTACGGGATATTTCTGACCGACACATATGCTGTGACTGATAAGTTGGATGTCACGGTATCCGGGCGTTACAACATCGTACACGCTGAATTGAAAGACCAATACGGCAGCGATTTGGCCGGCGCGCACAGTTTCAACCGGATTAATCCGGCGGCAGGCTTGACTTATGCCTTCATGCCGGAGCTGACCTTTTACGGCAACTACAGCGAATCGTCGCGGGTGCCGACCCCGATGGAACTGAGCTGCGCCAATCCCGAGGCACCGTGTAAACTGCCTAACGCCTTCGTTTCCGATCCGCCGTTGAAGCAAGTGGTTGCCAATACCTGGGAAAGCGGGTTTCGCGGACGCTTGGCGCAGCTGGCGCCAGGCCCGGTCGATTGGAATGCCGGATTCTTTCATATCATTAACAACGACGACATCGTGTTTCAAAGCGACGCCGGGGTGAATACCCGGGGCTATTTCACCAATGTCGGAAAAACCCAGCGGCAAGGGGTGGAAGCGGGCTTGTCCGGCTTGTTTTACCAGCGTTGGCGCTGGTCGGCCAATTACAGCTTTATCGACGCGACCTATCAGTCGCCTTTTTTGAGTCTGAGTCCCGCCAATCCTAATGCGGTCGATGGGAAAATTCAGGTGCATCCGGGCGATAAAATTCCCGGTATACCGGCGCATCAATTCAAATTCAGTACCGACGTCGACATAGTGCCGCAATGGACGCTGGGCTTCGATATGAATTACAACAGCGGCCAATATTTGCGTGGCGACGAGGCAAACTTGACCGCAAAACTGCCGGCTTTCGTAATCTTTAATTTGCGTAGCGAATACCGCTTTAACGAACACGTAGCCTTGTTCGGCCGAGTGACGAATTTGTTCGATAGGCGTTACGCCAATTTCGGTGCCTGGGCGGAAACCGGCGAGGTATTGGAAAGTTTCGGCATCGACGAGAAAAACAGCCGTTTCGTCGGCGTTGGGGCACCGCGCGCGGCCTGGATAGGCATACGTTTTACCTTGTGACCGTATGGCTGATTAGGCGTTCGGCCTAACGATCAGGGGCGTAATTTTTCGGCATTATTCAGTGCGAAGCACAAATCCCCTCTCCTGATGGGGGGATAAACCGTTTTTCCGGGTAACCGCTGAATAGTTACCCGTTTTTCAAGTATTAAGCGGTCTTGCCTTCGCGGAATCGTTTGCGGTTGGAACGGACCCGTTTGATATTCAGGCGGTGTTCGCCTATGGTCGCCTCGCTCAGCAATTGAAAAATGTCGGCGGGCATGCCGTCCGGCAAGTCGACCAAGGTGTAGGTATCGCGGATGTCCAGATAGTTGATGCGTTTCCTATCGACCCCGGATTCTTCGACCAACACCGTTAACAAAGCTTCTTTGTTGACGTGATGCAGGCTGCCGACGTCCAGACGGTAGCGCACGTTTTTGAAAGCAGGCGAGGTTTTGGCCGCCGCGGGCTGTGGCGCCGGTTCTTTGCTGCGGTGCGGTAACAGCCTGGGAAAGCAGATATGCAGCAATGCGGCGGCGCAGTCCAGCGGTTCTATACCCAATTCGTCTTGTAAGCGTTGTACGAAATCGCGTTGCGCACCGAGCTTTTCCTGTTTAAGCGTCTGTTGCAGACGTTTTTTCAACTTGTCGGGTTTGAGCGTCGTCGCGCGCATAGGGCTTGCACCTTGTTACAATTTGTCGGCATCGATTTCGACGTAAGCCTCGTCGCGCAAGCGGCGTAGCCATAATTCGGTTTCTTCTTCTATTTTGCGTTTGCGAATTTCGTCGCGCACCTTATCCTTGCGGAATTGATCGCTGTCGTCTTGGCTTTCCCGGCCCAATACTTGAATGATGTGCCAGCCGAATTGGGTTTGCACCGGAGCGCTGATGCGGTTGATCTCCAGTTTGTTCATGGCTTCTTCGAACGGTGGAACCAAGGCGCCGGGACTGACCCAATCCAACGAGCCGCCGTTGATGGCCGAACCCTTGTCGTCCGAATGGGCGCGCGCCAATGCGGCAAAGTCGTCGCCGTCTTCTATGCGCTGTCTCAGAGCGTGTAAACGTTTTTGGGCTTCCGCGTCGTCGACCAGTTCGTTGGTTTTAACCAGGATATGGCGGACTTTGGTTTTGGTGACGATGTGATGGGCGGAGCCTTCGGTCTCCAGCATTTTGATCACGTGAAAACCGCTGGGACTGCGGATGGGGTCGGATACTTCGCCTTGGGTCATGCGCGGCACCAGATCGGCGAATAAGGTGGGAATTTGCCCCAGGTTGCGCCAGCCTAAGTCGCCACCCTTCAATGCGTTATCGTCGTTGGACTCGCTGATGGCGGTTTCGCGAAAATCGGCGCCTTGGCGCAAGTCGGCGACGATGCGCTCGGCTTTGTCGCGCGCTTTTTGTATCACGCCGGCGGAGGCGCCGGACGGAATCGAAATCAATATATGGCCCAGATGATATTGATTGTTTCCGCTGCCGGCCTTGTTCTGGGTTTCCATGTAATGGTTGAGTTCGGCATCGGTGACCTTGATGCGGCTGCCGATTTCCCGTCCGCGCAATTGATTGATGATGATTTCGTTGCGCAGATTGTCTTCGAAGGCTTTGTAATCCATGCCTTGCCGCGTCAGTTCTTGTTTGAAGTTTTCCACGGACATGTTGTTGCGCGCGGCGATGTCGCCCACCGAGCTTCTAAGCATTTCGTCGCTGACTTGTATCCCGGAACGCGCGGCCAATTGGCGCTGCAGTTTGTCGACGATCATGCGTTCCAGTACCTGTTTGCGCAGGACGTACTCGGGCGGCATGGTCACGTTGTTGCTGCTGAGCCGGCTGGCGACTGCCGCCACTTCCTGGTCAAGTTCCCGGCTCAGGATGACGTCGTCCTCGACGACCGCCACAATGCGGTCCAGGGTTTCCGCGCACGCCACGCCGCCGAGCGAAGCGGCGCAGGCTAATACAAAGCTGAAAAGCAGGATAATTCGGTTCATGTAGGGGGGGTTAATCTTCGAAATAACTGGCCGGATGATAGCCGTTTAAGTTGCGTTGTAAAAACGCGTCGACGCTGTCGCCGAAGCTGGTCAGTCCTTTCAGCTCCAGTTGCACGAATACTGCGTTTTCCGGCTTGGCGTCCGGCGCCAGAATATCGCCGGTACGCGCGCCGTTGATGTAACGCCGGCCTATCAAGCGCAAACGCCAGCAGCAGGTTTCTTTTTCTATGCCGATAAAGCTTTCGGTGGTTTTATCGAAATTGAACGAATATTGCCAGCGACCCAAACCGTACCAGCCGGCCGCTAACGGCCAGCGGAACGACATGTCGGTTTGCGAGATGGTGGTTTGCGACAAGGTGGATTGGTCGTTGGGCGTGTTTCTCCGGTAGCGGTAGCCGAGGTCCAGAATCTGATCCGGTTGGTTGCGGTATTTCAGCATGGCTAAACCGCGCGCGATGCCGTTGGCTTCAGGGTCCCATTGCGCGCCGGTCGTATAAGAAAGATTTCGGGTCAGCTGGCCGGCCAACTCGCCGACGAAATTGGAGGTGCTGCTGGTTTGTACCGGAATGCCGGGCAGATTGACCGTTCTATCCTGAAAGTACAGGATTTGCCCGACGCTGATTTTCAAGGGCTCCAAGCCGGTGGCGGAGTCGATGAAGCGCGATGAGGCGGCCAGGGTGATTTGGTTGGCGTCTTGAATCCTGTCCAAACCGCTGAAACTGTTTTCCCGGAACAAGCTGTAGTAGTTGGTATCGTAGGCCGCCGTATCGAAAATCGGAATATCGCTTTGGTCTTTACGCGGGATATATAAATAGAAAGCCCGCGGTTCGAAAGTGTGCACGTAGCTGGAGTTGCCGATGAGCATGTCCCGTTCGAAGTTAACCCCGCTATCGACCGAGAAGATCGGTAGGGTGCGGCTGACGCTGTCGGGTTGACTGGCGTTGGTTTGATTGCTGAGCGAATACTGGGTGTATTGGCCGGTAATTTTCGGGATGAAGAAGCCGGCACTGGTTTCCAGCGGCAGGCTGAGGGAGGGTGCGATATTAAACCGTTGGCCGTTGATCAAGTCGTTATGAAAGAAGTGGCTGTATTGGTTGTGCAGCGCGATGGTAACCGGCAGGTTTTCGAAATCGTGATCGTAGTTCAGCGATACCCTGGGCAGGATGTCGTAGGGTACTCCGGTATTGGCGATGGTTTTATCGACGGATTGATAATGCTGGATACCGGTGGCGAACGACAAATCGGAACGGTCGTAGTTTAAAAATGCGGTACTGGTTAAAAACCGGTTGGTCTGGAAACCTAAGGCATTGTTCAAGTCGTTGAAATATTCCTTATCCGATACGTAGTTCAGGTTGGTGTGCGAGCTCAAGTGTGGCGTGAATTGGGTAACGTCCCTAAAGGTCGCCGAATAGCGGCTTTTGTCTTTGATTTGGTCGTGCGGCAGGATTTCGGTGCCGAGGTAGCCGTACGAGGTTTCGGTCAAGTAGCGGAATTTGTTGCGCAACATCTGGCCGCGTTTCTCCATGAAGCGCGGGGTAATGGTATCGTCGATATTCGGCGCGATATTCAGATAAACCGGCGCGGAAAAGTCGAAACCGTTACGTTGGGTAGTCGCCCAGGTAGGCGCGAGCAGGCCGGTGGTGCGGCGGCCGTCGGTCGGAAACGAGATGTAGGGCGTGTACAACACAGGTACGCCTTTGAATTCCAGCCAGGCGTTTTTAGCCGAGCCTTTGCCGGTTTCGCGGTTGATTTTAATCCGCGAGGCATGGGCTATCCAGTCTTGGTTGCCGGGCGGGCAACTGGTGAAGGTCGCCTCGTTGTAGCGCGATAGGGCTGCGCTGTCCCGGTACATGGTCTGCGCCGAACCGCGCAACGGTGCTTCGGCGACAATGAACTGGGCGTTGCGCATGCGCGCTTCGTCTTTGTTGAGGCTGAGCGAAACGGTATCGCTGGCGATAGCCAACGCGGTTTCGCTATAGACGATATTGCCTTGGGCGTCCAAGGTTTGCGCTACCGTGTCGTAACTGGCTTTATCGGCGAGCAAGTGTTGGTCCGCCCGTTTCAAATCGACGTTGCCGGCAAAGTTGAGTATCTCGCCGTCGAACACTTCGGAGGAGTCGGCTATTACGTCGGTGCTGGCATTTTCCCTATCCGCCGAAGTTTGCATGGTCGCTTGGTTTTTCTTGGCCGACCAATTGCCGCAGTTGAGCCAAGGGTCTACTTGAAACTCGCCGCGCAAGGTTTGAAAAGCGCGCTCTTGTTCCAGGCTGTATGTGGGGTTAAACCAATAGGAAGCAGGTGTGGTATCCGCCACGACCTGGGCTTCGCCTTTAGGATCTTGCCCCACTAAATTGCAATTCCAATTCGCATTTTCCTCGCCGCCTTTACAGGTCCAACCCGGGATTTGGCCGGCTTTGCTGGCAGCTTGCTTGGCCGGCGGCTTTTCTTCGACAACGGGTTTTTGTCGTTCGCCGATGCGGGCGTGCAGTTTTTTAGGCAGCGCCTGTTCAAGCGCCTGTTTGGGGCTGATGGGTGCCGCGGCGACCGGAGCGGCGGGTTCGGAACCGGGGGCTTCAGGTACTGCGTGAGAGCCGGGCGCTTGCGGCAGCGGTTTGGTTTCGGCGCTGTTTTGTGCCGGTGTCGGTTCGACTGTCCGCTGTTGCGCGCCGGCTGCATCCTTGCCCGGCTGCGGCGGTGCCTCGGGAGTGTCCTGGTTTAAACAGCTCCACTGGCCGTTGGGGCCTTGCTCGCAATTCCAGACGGCGTTGTTGGCGGCAATGGATAGTTCCGGGACAGACAACAATGCCAAATAAATCGGGTATAACCGTAGTGTCATATTGCGGTCGGCAGGGAATTAAGCGTAGCGGGATGGAAATCGAATAAAATATCCGGTCATTTTACCTTAGGTTGTCCCGCAATTCGTAACTATAGATGAACGTTCTTGTTTCCGACCGGCGCTTGGAGCTGTTGGTTTGTTGGTTGTCAGAGGATTTGAACTACCGGGTGCGGTCCATAGAAGCCGCATCCAGCGACGCAAGCTTCAGGCGTTATTTTCGCGTTCGGCACGAACGAGGGTGTCAGGTGGTCATGGATGCGCCTCCCGAGCGTGAAACCACCGAATCTTTCGTCCGGAATGCCGCGTTGTTAGGAAACGCCGGCATTCGGGTGCCGAAAATCTTTGCGCAGAATGCAGCGTTGGGTTTTTTGCTACTGGAAGATTTCGGTACCCGTTTGTATGCCGACGGTTTAAACGAAGCGTCGGCCGATGCTTTATACCTGCAGGCCATGGACAGCCTGTTTCGTTTGCAGAGCGAGGTGGACGTCGTGGCGACTCCTTTACCGGCTTACGACAAAGCCTTGTTGGAACGCGAATTGTCCATTTTTCGCGACTGGTTTCTACAGGAAACATTGGCGCTTGCCTGCCCGCAACCGGTTTGGCAGGCATTGCAAGCGCTGTTGATCGATTCCGCCTTGCAGCAACCTCGGGTATGCGTGCACCGGGATTATCACTCGCGCAATTTGATGATCGTGAAAGACGACGGGCCACCCGGCGTGTTGGATTTTCAAGACGCCGTGATCGGGCCGCTCACCTACGATTTGGTGTCTTTGCTGAAAGATTGCTATGTGCGTTGGCCGCAGGCGAGCGTCGAGCGTTGGCTGCGGCAGTACTTCGGCCGTTTGCTGGATGCAGGTATGGTCGACGACGATTTTCAACGGTTCAACCGGTGGTTCGACTGGATGGGCTTGCAGCGGCACTTGAAAGCGGTCGGCATATTTTCCCGCTTGCATTTGCGCGACGGCAAAGCCGGCTATCTGCAAGACATTCCGCGCACCTTGGGGTATATAGCCGATGTTTGCAGCGCCTATCCCGAACTGCAAGAATTTAACGCTTTTTTACAGCAAAGCGTGTTACCGGCTTACCGCACGACGCCATGAAAGCGATGATACTAGCCGCTGGACGCGGGGAACGCATGCGGGAACTGACCGAACTGACTCCCAAGCCCTTGCTCAAAGTGGGCGGAAAGGCCTTGATCGATTACGCGCTGGAGAACTTGGCGCGCGCCGGCTTCAGCGACATTGTGGTTAACCTGGCGTACCGGGGGGAGCAAATTCGCCACCATTGCGGGAATGGCGAACCATGGGGCGTTTCCATCCGTTATTCCGACGAGGGTGCTACGGCGCTGGAAACCGCGGGCGGCATAAAATTCGCCCTGCCGTTGTTGGGCGATCAACCGTTTCTGGTCGTCAACGCCGACGTGATTTGCGACTATCCGCTCGCTCGTTTGCGGGATGTCACCCTGGGTGATGCGCATCTGGTGATGGTGGCCAATCCGCCGCATCATCCGGGCGGCGATTTCGGTCTGGGGGCCGACGGACAGTTATTCGAATCCGGGGCAGAGCGGTACACCTTCAGCGGCATCGGCGTTTATCATCCGCGTCTGTTCGACAGCATGCAATGCGGTTCGGCATTGAAATTGCGCCCGTTGCTCAGCGAAGCCATGCGGCGGCGGGCGGTCGGCGGCGAGGTTTTCGGCGGGCTGTGGCTGGATATAGGAACGCCGGAAAGATTGAGGGAGTTGGAGGGTACCGTGTTGTTGGCCCGGCAAACCGGGACTAATGCTGTTGCTGCGGATTAAAATTCGACAGGGCTTCCATCTGCGTCTTCGCCACGGCATGGCCTTGAGCCGCTGCCTTGGCTATCCACATCACCGCCAGGTTATCGTCCTGCGCCAAGCCGACGCCGCTTAAATGACATAGTCCTAGCCAATGCATGGCGTCCAGGCAATTCTGCTTGGCAGCTTGCTCCAGCCAATAAACCGCGCTTTTCGGTTTGTCGTGCGCTAAAAACAGCATGGCCAGATCGGTTTGCGCTTCGGCCTCGCCGCCGTCCGCACGCGTGATTAATTGGACAGTGTCGTCGCTTAGCGGGATGCAAACTGCGTGGCCTATGGATTTGAGTGAAATCAGGTTTTTGTTGCCGGCGACCGCCGCGCAGCTGATCGAGCCTTCGGCCAGGCGCCTGCGTAACGTGCGTTCGCTCCATTCGGTTAAAGTAATCGCCGCTTGGAGGCTGACGCAGGCAAGCATTTCGTCGTTGGGAGGATTTACCATAATTGGCAGGGTTTTTTGACCGGCAAAAATTGAGTGGCAGTCTTTCGGCTCGGGCAAACATAGTCCATTAGGCGAGTTTTCTCAAACCGGCATGGATGGCAATGCGAAATTTCAATCAAATGCCAATTTAATTATTTGAAAATCAATGTGTTGGATATATTTTGCTTTGCTTTGTTTGGGTTGGCATCGTTTCTGCTTTTAGTTAAATGAATTTTTAACCCGCACATCCTAGAAGAGGACAACACTATGAACACACCTGTCATGAAAAAAGTACAACAAGGTTTCACCCTGATTGAGTTAATGATCGTCGTCGCCATCATCGGCATTTTGGCAGCGGTGGCGATTCCGGCTTATCAAGACTATCTGGCCAGATCGCAAGCGGCGGAAGGCGCTTCGTTGTTGGGTGGCTTGAAAACCGGCATCGCCGAATATTATTCAACAAATGGTGCCGTGCCAACTCTTAGTCAATTGGGTAATCCAGTAACGAGCGGCAAATACACCGCATCAATCGTATTTCAAAACAACAATCAATACATGGCGACTTTTAAACCAGCTGGTAGCGTCAATGCCAGAATCGCAGCTAAAACTATCACTATGACTTTTGTAACCACAGGCTCCACTAGATTTGATTGGGCTTGCTCAATGGATGCTGCTGTTAAACCGACAGTTTGCCCATAAAGGCTAGTGCTTAACAAAAAGCAGTCTAGCTCAGAAAAACCCCTGCAAGTGCAGGGGTTTTTTTTGTGTTGCTTAATCGGTCTTTATCTGGCTCTCAGTCTGCCCGGTTTATCCGGCGGTTTTATCCTTGACGACTGGTCTAATTTAACCGGCTTGGAACAAGCCAAAACCCCGCAGGGATTTTGGCACTACGTATTCGGCGGCGTGTCCAGCACCTTGGGGCGGCCGCTCAGTCTGTTTAGTTACGCCTTGCAGGCGCACGACTGGCCGGGCAATCCCTATCCCTTCAAGCTTGCAGGTATGGCGATACACATCGTCAACGCCTGTCTGGTTTTTGCGGTCTGTCTGTTAATCGGCAAGCTGCAGGACTGGCCGGTCCGCGTCAGCGCGCAGTTTTCCATCGTCGTAACGGCGTTTTGGCTGTTTTTACCGCTCAATATCAGTAGCGTTTTTTATGTCGTGCAACGTATGACATTATTGTCGGCGTTGTTTTCCTGGCTGGGCGTGCTGGGGTTTTTGTGGGGAATTCACTCATATAAGCGCTTGGGTGGGGTAGTGGCAACCTTTGCGATGGCTGTCGCTTACGGCTTAGGGATTTTAGCCAAGGAGAACGCCGTGCTGACCGGCTTGGAAGTCGCCGTACTGTATGCGTTTTTGCTGCGCGGCCGCTACGGCAGCAAGCGATGGGACGCCTGGATTGCGATGGTTTGCGTACTGCCGCCGGCGTTGGTGCTCGGCTATTTAAGCCTCAACATCGCCAACTACACCCGGGCGGAATTCACGCCCTGGCAGCGCATGCTCAGCGAAAGCCTGGTGCTGCAGGATTATCTGTTCAAAATTTTATGGCCTACTCCGGGCCGGTTAAACATTTTTAACGACGGGTTTCCCGCCTACAAATCGCTGGGCGATTCCTGGCTGGTGCTGGAGGCCAATGCGTTTTGGGTGGTTTTAAGTGCGGCGGCGTTGTGGTGGAGAAAAAAATATCGGTTCCTGGCATTCGGATTGTTTTGGTTTTTAGCCGGGCACGTGCTCGAATCCAGCATATTCGGGTTGGAGTTGTATTTCGAGCACCGCAATTATTTACCGAGCGCCGGCTTGATAATCGGCCTAGTCGGCGAACTGTTTGCATGGCGCGCGCGGCGTGCGAATACCGCTAGCAATGCGTCCGACCGATTGACCTTGGCCGGTTTGGCGTCAATTGCCTTGTTCCACCTTGCGGTGTACGGGGCGGAGATAAACAGCTGGCGCAGTCCTGCCATTCAGGCCATGTCCGCCTTGGTGGAGCGGCCCGATTCCATTCGCGCTCACCAAGAAGCCGCGGCCTTCTTTGCCAATAGCGGCGATTACGCTAATTCGGCACTGATTCTCAACGCGATCGAAAAAAAATGGCCGGGCTTTCCGGGCACCTACAGCCAACTGTTGATGCTCGGTTGCGTGGACGATCATGTCATGCTGCCGGATAAAACTGGGTTGATTGCCCGGTTTAAATCCGGCGTGTTCGATCGCGGGACGCTGGATGCCTGGAATCAAATTCTCGATTTCAAAAAACAAGGCGCTTGTCGAAATTTGAGTTGGCAGGATTTTCAAGTCTATACCGACGCTATTACGCAGAATCAAAACTTCGCATTTCAGATGGAAGATTGGTTGGCGATGAAAAGCCTCGCGTTGGATGCCGAGGGCAAATTGATCGAAGCGGCGCATTGCTTGGATGCCATCGACGAAACGGCGGCAAGCTTGGATTTTTTATTGCTGAAAGCCAAGTTTTACGCGGTTTCCGGGCTGGCGCAGCAAAGTTTGGCGATTCTGGAGGGGATGCGCTCGAGGTCATCGGCCAACCTCAGGCAGTGGCTGCCCATTCGGGCCGAGGTCGAAAAAATGACCGAGCAACTGCGGTTTAAACTGAGCAAACCATAGTCTTAACTTTCGTCACGATTGCTTTCCTGACTCAGGCTAGCCTTGCCCGCAGGCACTGGAAAAGTCGAGTGGATAAGCGCGCATGTGGTGGACAATGTCTCCTTCGAGTCCAGCGTCATCATCCGTCTGCTTGTCAAAATCGGCGGCTTAAATCCGAGCCGCTATCCCGTCGATCCCTCATTGTAAGGTTTGTTACAAACCCCGACGATTAGTAGGCGTTTGTATTGTAGCTAATATGTCAATAACGCCTTAAGTTATTGATTTCAAGTTCTAATGCGAGTTGGCAAACGTTTTGCTTTTAAGGAATTAAAGGCAAATACCTACTCGTTTAGAGGTTGAAACATGCAAGCCATCACCCGCAGCATCATTATCGACGATACAACGTTACGCGACGGCGAGCAATCGGCAGGGGTGGTTTTTTCTCTCGACGAAAAACTCGAAATCGCCGCACGCTTGGCGGGTTTGGGTGTGCCGGAGTTGGAAATCGGGATTCCGGCCATGGGCGAACAAGAGCGTGAGGAAATCAAAGCCATCGTCGGTTTGAATTTGCCGTGCAATTTGTTGGTTTGGTCCAGGATGCGTCAGGAGGATTTGGCCCATTGTTTGGATTTGGGCGTCGGTTCGGTCGATTTGTCCATTTCCGCATCCGATCAACACATCAAACATAAGCTCAAGCAAAGCCGCGAATGGGTGTTGAACACTATCGATTATTGCGTTAAAGCCGCTGTCGATGCCGGTTTGAACGTTTGCGTCGGGGCGGAAGACGCTTCCAGGGCCGACAGCGACTTTTTGGCGCAAATGGCCGAAGCCGCGCAACGGGCGGGTGCCAGCCGCATCCGTTTCGCCGATACCGTCGGAATCATGGAGCCGTTCGGCGTGCACGACGCGATTCGAAAATTGCGCGTCGCGACCGACATGGATATAGAAATGCACGCGCACGACGATTTGGGCTTGGCGACCGCCAACACCTTGGCGGCGGCACTGGCCGGTGCGACTCATGTCAATACCACGGTCAACGGACTCGGGGAACGCGCCGGTAATGCCGCTTTGGAAGAAGTCGTGGTCGGCCTGAAACAGTTATACGGTATCGATACCGGCGTGGATTTGCGGGACTTTCCCAGTTTGTCGGAACAAGTGGCCGCCGCGTCCGGCGATACCATCGGCAGCCGCAAGAGTTTAATTGGCCGGGACGTGTTTAGCCACGAAGCGGGTATCCACGTCGACGGCTTGCTGAAAGATCCCATCAATTATCAAGGGGTAGACCCGGCCGTGGTAGGCAGAAGCCATCAATTGGTGCTCGGTAAACATTCCGGTAGCCAGGGTGTGGTGCATGCCTATCGTCAACTCGGCATCCCGATCAACCGTTGGCAAGCAGGACGCTTGCTGCCTTTAATCCGTCAATTCGTTGCTACCCATAAACGGGCGCCGCAATCGACCGATCTAAGTCAATTCCTACTCAGTTTATAGTGAGGTGTCCGATGAACAGTCAACGTCAAAAGCAAAGCCTGAAATCCGAAGTCAAACTGGAAACCCTGCCCGGTTTGCCGCAGCAAGAACAGGACGATCGCTATCCTGGCAGTTTTTTTAAAGTTCCGGGGGTGCCGGCGCCGGGTAAAACCAAATGGAGCTTGGCAAAATGATGTTTTTCTCACCTCCTCGTAACCGCAAGGTTACTCTGTGGCAGGACTGGCGGGAGGACGTGGCTTGCGTGTTCGCCAGAGATCCCGCGGCACGCAATATCGTGGAAGTCTTGTTGGCGTATCCGGGAGTGCACGCGGTATTGCTGTACCGGATGACCAACCGCTTATGGCATGCGGACTGGAAATTGGCCGCGAGGTTATTGGCTGCCTTTGCCCGTTGGTTGACCAACGTCGACATTCATCCCGGCGCTACCATAGGCAAGCGTTTTTTCATCGACCACGGCGCCTGCGTGGTGATCGGCGAAACCGCGGAAATCGGCAACGACGTGACCTTGTATCACGGGGTAACGCTAGGCGGCACTACCTGGAACAAGGAAAAACGCCACCCTACCTTGGGCGACAATGTGTTGGTTGGGGCGGGTGCCAAAATCCTGGGCGCCATAACCCTGGGCAACAACGTGAGAGTCGGCGCCAACTCGGTAGTCATCAAAGACGTGCCGCCTTGTTGTACCGTCATCGGCATTCCGGGGCGGATCATTCAGCAAAAAGGCGTCAAGATCAAAGACCCGCGCGGTATCGATTTAGACCACCATTTGGTTCCGGATCCGGTAGGCAAGGCATTGACTTGTCTGGTGGAGCGGCTGGATAAGCTGGAAGCGGATCAAGAAAAATTGTTCCAAATCAGCGGAGAAAATTGCGGCGGCTGCGATGCGGAGACCGTCTGTCATGGGGAGGAAACGGTGGCTTTAGAGCAGATAGCGGGAAGACGATAATGGATTTACTGGATTTCGACCCACAGGATTTGTATTACGAGCAAGAAGACAGCCACGAGGTGCAAGAGCTGATCAAAGCCGCATCCGACGGCTACGCTAACGGCGAAGCGGAACTGCCGCTGCTGAAAGCCTATTTGCGGGCGCCGGAATCTTTTAACGTGTTGGTATCGCTCAATCGGTTTTATTACTACCAGCACCGGTTGGAGGAAGCGTTGATGATTTCGGAACGGGCTCTGCTGCTGGTTAGGCGCGGCTTGGATGTACCGGACGATTGGCGGCTGTTGAGCAAGGAGCACATTACGGCCGCGCCCGGCGAATTGTTGAGCCGGATACGTTTTTACCTGTTTACCCTGAAATCGATCGGTTTCTTGAACATGCGTCTGCACAATTTGGAATTGAGCCGCGGCATATTCGAAAAATTAGTGGCGCTGGACGACAAAGATCGGATAGGCGCTAGAGGTTTACTGGAGCTGGTGTTGCAAACGCAAGCCGTCGCCGCGGGATGAGTGGCAAGTAATCAAACTAAGGTGATGACATGCTAAAAGAAAAACCGGATATCTCTCTGCTTCCCGTCTTGCTGTTCGCATTGCTGGTCATGTATCTGCTGGCGAGCGACCCTAACATAATCGGCCCTTTTTAATGAGTTAGGAATGAAATAAGTCCTTTTTGCAACGGCGGGTTTACCCGTCCTTAACCCGAGGTAATTGCCATGATGAAGCATAAACCCGAACACGACCCGTTTTTAGCCCAGGCTTCCGTCATGCTGGTGCTGTTATTGGTGATGTACGCGCTGGGAGGCGACAGTGGCAACCTGGATCATCTAATTGCCGCGAGGTAACCCATGAGTTTTGAAGACGACATCGAAGAGCTGGAATCCGCAGAAGACTTTTTACTGTATTTCCAATTGCCTTACGATCAAACGGTAGTCCATGTAAACCGCTTGCACATCTTGCAACGTTTTCACGATTACTTGAGCCAAGGAGCGGAACAACTCCCGGAAGAAGAAGAGGCTAAACGGGAAGTCTACAAAAAGCTGCTAGCCAGGGCTTATCAAGACTTCGTGGAATCCGACGCCTTGACCGAGAAAGTCTTCAAGGTATTCAAAGACGTGGAACCTGCAACCGTATTTATCTCCCTAGGGGATATCAAAACATGATCGAAGAACGCTTTGACGAAGAACGTTTCGAATTTGGCGAAGCAGTTAGACTTACACGAAACGTTAGAAACGACGGTACCTATCCCGGTAAGGAAATCGGTGACCTGTTGATACGGCGCGGCAGTATCGGCCATGTGATTGAGGTAGGTACTTTTTTGCAAGATCAGGTGATATACACCGTACACTTTTTGAATCAAAACCGGATGGTCGGTTGCCGCGCCGAGGAATTGATTCCAGCCGATGCGCCCTGGAACCCGAGTCGTTTCGAATTTCGCGACAAGGTCGTGTGCTCCATCGATTTGGCGGTGAAAGGTGAAATCATTGTACATAAAGGTGCCGAGGGCGAAGTCTTGAAGATTTTGCGGGAAACCCAACCCTTGCAGTACCACATCCGTTTTCCGGGGCGTACCTTGCAAGTGCCGGAAAAAGTGTTGGAACCGGCCGACCCGGCTAATTTCAGAGAACCAGAGGATTAATATGAATCAGCACGTGAACGTTGCCGTCGAGCCCTATACTCTGCTGCGCGCTTCGTTGAGCTTATTCAAAAAGCCGCCAGCCGATTTGGAAGAAACGCAGTTGCATCAGGCAGAACGCCAAGCAAAAAGCGAATACGACATCGAAAACCGGGTGTTGAATTCGTCCGAGGCGGTTGGTGTCATCATCTCCGATCTAGAATTGAGTCGAGCATTTGACGAAATCAAGGGGCGTTTTGATAATGATGAAGCGTTTTTCAAGGCATTGAGCGCCAATAATTTAGACGAGGGCATGTTGAAATCCGCCTTGTCGCGACAATGTAAGGTTAACGCGATATTGGAAAAAGTCGGTTCGCGTGCGCCTAAAGTTAACGAGGTAGAAATCGGTATTTTCTACCACTCACATCCCGATAAATTTCGCCAGCCCGAACAACGGGTTGCTCGTCACATTCTGATCAGCATTAATCCGGATTATCCGGAAAATACGCGGGAAACGGCTAGGTCGCGTATGGAAGAAATCGAGGCGACTTTAAAGCGCAAACCGCATAAATTTGCCGAACTTGCCTTAAAAAATTCCGAATGCCCTACGGCTCTGAATGGCGGCGAATTGGGTACCATCGTGGCCGGGAAACTCTTTCCTGAGTTGGATGCCGCTTTGTTTGGGCTGAAAGAAAACCAAATCAGCGACATAGTCGAGACCGAAATCGGCTTCCATTTAATTCAATGTCAAAAAATCATTCACGCGGAAACGGTGTCTCTGAAAAAAGCGGCGCCTAAGATCAAACAATTGATGCAGGATCGCTCCCGCCGCAATTGCCAACGAACCTGGCTGGCGAGTTTGCCGGCCGGAAAACCGTAGCGATACGGTCTACTATTCAACCACGGTGGTTACGATCACCCTAATCTAAATGGTGACAGACATGGCGAAAGAATCTAAACATTGTTCGTTTTGCGGCATAGCTGCGTCGGCTTCCGTTCCGATGATCGCCGGTACCGAAGGCTACATTTGCGAGGCTTGCGTACAGTTAGCCAGCCAAGTGGTGTCGAGTTGGGGTAAAAAGAAAGAACTCAACGAGATGCAAACGACGTTGCCTAAGCCTTTAGAAATCAAAGCCATTCTGGATCAGTACGTGATTGGTCAAAATTTGGCCAAGGAAATTTTGTCGGTAGCGGTTTACAACCATTACAAACGCCTGAAGCATGAAAGCAGCAAAGCGGACGGTTTAGGCGAGGCCGATACCAACGTGGAAATCGGCAAATCCAATGTCCTGTTGATCGGGCCTTCGGGTACCGGTAAAACCTTGCTGGCCAGCACCTTGGCGAAAATTGTCGGGGTTCCTTTCACCGTGGCCGATGCTACCACCCTGACCCAGGCCGGTTACGTCGGTGACGACGTCGAAAATATTTTGGTTCGTTTGCTGGACGTCGCGGACGGACAAATCAGCAAAGCCGAGTGGGGCATTGTATATATCGACGAAGTGGACAAAATCGCCCGCAGCCCGGAACAAGCATTCGGAACGCGCGACGTTTCCGGCGAAGGCGTGCAACAAGCCTTGTTGCGCCTGGTGGAAGGCTCGCACGTTAAAGTGCCGGCCAAAGGCCGGCGTAAGGATCATAGCGGCAGCGACACGGTGACGGTCGATACCCGCAACATCCTGTTCATTGCCGGCGGCGCATTCCCCGGTTTGGAAAAACACGTGGAAAAACGCTTAATGCCGCCGAAAACCGCGATTGGTTTTCATGCGGAAGTCAGCAATCCGGACGACAAACCCTCATTGGAAGCGATGTTGAACGCGACTCAGCCGGACGACTTGAAACGCTTCGGCCTGATTCCGGAATTTATCGGCCGTTTCCCGGTGTTGGCGCCGCTGGAGCCTTTGGATGTCGACGCCTTGATTCAAGTGTTGACCGAACCCAAAAACGCGCTGGTCAAGCAATATCAACAATTGTTCGCATTCGACGAGGTCGAGCTGGAGTTTACCCAAGACGCTTTAGTGGAAATCGCCGAAAAAGCCATCGCCCGCAACACCGGTGCCAGAGGCTTGCGCAGCATCATGGAAACCGTGTTGCGCCGCACCATGTTTGACGTACCGTCCAAAGAAAACGTTTCCCGCTGCATCGTCACCGCCGAAGTCGTCAAAGGCGAAGGCGAAATTCAGTTGGTCGAATGCGACGCGCGGGAAGAACCGAAGCTGCAACGCTTGTCCGGCGGCGAATAAGCCTGCGCTTGCGACGGGTCGACTATCACTTTAAAGAGATTACATAATGAGCACCAAAGATAAAATCCTCAAACAGTTAGCCGAAAATCCGGTGATTATTTATATGAAAGGCGTTCCGTCCGCGCCGGAATGCGGATTTTCCGAAAAGGCCGTGAATATTTTGAACGCAACCAAAGTGCCGTTTACTTATGTGAACGTACTGCAAGCGCCGTTTATTCGGGAAAAACTGCCGTCGGTTTCCAAATGGCCTACGTTTCCCCAGCTATTTATCAAGGGAGAGTTAGTCGGCGGTGCGGACATTATCGAATCTATGAACAACGACGGCAGTTTATTGCCCATGTTGCAGGCGGCCATCGCGCCGGTGGCCGGCGCTGCCAATGTCATTACCCACTCTGAAGTGGAAAATTTGATACACGGCGACTATCCGGGGTCGACTATTATGATCGAGGGCGAAGGTTGCGACCTCAGCATCGTAGTGGTCAGCGAGATATTCGGCGGGCAATCCCTATTGAAACAGCAGCAAGGGGTTATGGCGACTTTGAGCGAACCTTTGGCGAGCGGCCGTTTGCATGCCGTGACCTTAAAAACATTCACCCCGGAACAGTGGCAGGCGCAGCAACCGGCGGAAAAACCAGCGCTATTACAAATTCAACTTTAATTTCTATCACAAGGAGCAAACATCCATGGCAAATGTAGGTATATTCTTCGGTACAGATACCGGCAACTCGCGTAAAGTCGCAAAACAAATCGCCAAAAAATTGGGCGTGGCCAAGCCCGAAAATATTAACAAAGCCAGTGTCGACGATCTATTGGCCTACGACGTACTGATTTTGGGTACCCCTACTTACGGCGACGGCGAATTGCCGGGCCTAACCGCCGGAACCTCGTCCGAAAGTTGGGAAGAATTCATGCCTAACCTGGACGGAGCGGATTTCTCCGGCAAAACGATTGCGCTTTACGGTTTGGGCGATCAGGAAGGTTATCCCGACAATTTTGTCGATGCCCTGGGCATGCTGTACGACAAATTCTCCGAATTGGGCGCCACCATGGTCGGTTTTACCAGCACGGACGGTTACACCTACAACAAGTCTAAAGCGGTTGTGGACGGTCAGTTCGTCGGCTTGGTGCTGGATGAAGATAATCAAAAAGAGCTTTCCGAGGACCGCTTGGCGGACTGGCTGACCGAACTCGAGCCCGTTTTGGCATAAAATGCGTATAGCCGCTGCCGGCGCTTTAGCCGAAAAAGCCTTTTTAACCGTCGATGTGGTGCTCAATAGCCGTTCGCCCGGGCAACAAGCCGTCAATGCGGTGATTTTTCGCTATCTCGGCAAAGTTTACGCGTACGTCAACCATTGCATGCACATGCACAGGCCGTTGAATTGCCAATCCGACGGGATTTTCGACGAAGAGCGCCGGTATTTGCGTTGTTCCATGCACGGGTTTTTATTTCATCCGGAAACCGGGGAATGTTTAAGTCCGGTGTGCGAGGGACAAAAGCTTAGGCCGCTTAAAGTGGCGGAAGAGGATGGAATGATAGTGTTTAAAGAAAAACGGCTTCAATTCGTCGACGGCCATCCCATCGGTCGAAATTTCGTTTGATCGAACGATGATAGAGGAAATCGCCACTGTTACCCGAATAGCCGGCGGTCAGGCCTGGATTAAAAGCCAAGCCAGCAGTGCCTGCGGCGGATGTGCCAAGCAATCCGCGTGCGCTACTGCAACGTTGAGCAAGCTGTTGCCGCAACGCGAATTTGCGGTGGACTGCGACTTGACCTTGCGGGTTGGCGATCAAGTGCGAGTTGCCATAGACGACTCGCACTTGATTTTAACGTCGATCATCCTGTATTTGATGCCGTTGCTGGCCATGTTCGGCGGAATCGCGCTGGCGCAGGTTTTGTTGCCGGTAGCCGTTGCCGATCAATGGCTGCCGGAAATAGCCTTGGCGGTGTTGCTTCTGACTTTTTGGGCCATTCATTTGTGCCAAGGAATATTGCTGTTGTATTTTTGTTTTCGTCCGCAAATCGTCGGCAGACTTTAAAGGTTTCCGATCTACACACAAACGTCATATTGCGTGACCAATCCCCCTGTCGATACCACAAATTCAGGAAAGCGGGAGCGACGCATGAGCCTACTTATTGATGCTTAGCCTCGCGGCATTCAGGTTCATAAAAAACGCCTCAGTTTGTAGGGTAGTATTTCTCTTAGCCTTGACTACTATTTAGGCCTGTGTTTCATCGGTTCAGCGAAGACCGTTGCATAATCGAGTTTTTGAACAGTCTTGGCTTGTTGGGCTTGGGAGAAAACGCGTCGATTTTTGCTCCCGGTGCTTACACGGAACGTTAACCGAGAGCAATTTTCATGAATAAATTCAAACTTTCTCACAAATTTCTGGGCTTGATCGTTTTGGCGGTGGTGATGTTTGCCATTCCCAGTGCGTCAGTCATCCTTTCCAGTACCCGGTCTATAGCCGACACCCACAGGGAAAAGCGGGGGGTCGAATATTTGCAAGCCACCATTAAATTATTGCAACTGGTGCAACAACACCGTGGCTTGAGTAGCGGGGTTTTGTCAGGAAATGACGGCTTAAGCGATAGTTGGCGGGCGAAACGTCGGCAGATCGATAGTCAAGTTACCGAAGTCGACGCGTTAGACCTGCGATTGTCTGACTTGGGCATGAGCCGGCAATGGCAACAATTGCGTCAAGCTTGGGAACAATTGGCCGGCAGTGTCGAGACTATGGATCCCAAAGCGAGTTTGACGCAACATACCGAGTGGATAAATACATTATTGCAGTTCAACCGCAAAGTGCTGGATGCCTCCGGACTCAGCCTGGATCCAGAAATTGACAGTTTCTATCTGAGTTCCGTTGCGGTGAGTCAATTGCCGGAAATGGCCGAGTTGCTCGGCGGTTTGCGTGCCATGGGCACCAAGGTGCTGACTTCCAAGCAATTAGGGCCCGACGATGCAAACAAGGTTTATCATGCCACCAAGACGCTGGATGTGTATCAGGTACTGGTCGAGGAAAACCTGGGCAAAATTTCCATCGGCGATAAGACCATCTTTGCCGAAACGCAAAAAATGCTCGGAGAAGCGCATAAAGTGGCAAAGCTGATAGATGCCGAAATCGTCGTGGCCAAGATAATCGATTACTCGGCCAAAAGCTTTTTCGAGCAGATTACGGTCGTGGTGGATATGTATTTCAACGCTTCGGAATCGCTCAACAAGATGTTGCTGAATACCTTGGATGCGCGTATCGACAGAATACGCACTGACATTACCCTGCGGTTCGGCATGTTGCTGGTGCTATTCGGGGTGTTTTTATACCTGAGCTGGGTCACGGTCACCGGCGTACTCCGCCCAGTCAATGTCATGCTGGAAGGCTTAGGCAAACTGGGCAACGGCGAGATGCCGGTCCGAGACGGCAACGATTACGGTTTGGAATTCAATCAACTCAAAGAAAGTTTGAATGCCGCGGTTGCCAACGTGCAAGCCTTGATAGACGACGCCGGCATGCTGGCTGCAGCCGCGAAGGAAGGGCGCTTGGATGTGCGTGCGGACGCCGACAGGCATTTCGGCGATTACCGACAGATCGTGCGAGGTGTGAACGATACCCTGGACGCGGTGATTTTGCCGGTGAACGAGGCCATAGAGGTACTCTCCATGGTCGAACAAGGCGATCTGACCGGAACGGTGCAAGGCGACTATCAAGGCCGGTTGGCGGAGTTCAAGAACAGCGTTAACAACACCATAGGCAAGTTGTCCGCTACGATAGCGGAGGTTGTCAGCGCCACCGAGCAACTGGGCAATGCTGCCGAGCAAATCAACGCGACTTCGCAATCCCTGTCGCAAGCCTCCAGCGAACAAGCGGCGGGTGTGGAAGAAACCAGTGCCAGTATCGAGCAAATGGCAGCCAGCATCAATCAAAACGCCGATAACGCTAAACTGACCGATGCCATGGCGACCAAAGCGGCCAAGGAAGCCGAGGAGGGCGGCGAAGTGGTCAAACATACTGTCGAAGCGATGAAGCAAATCGTCGCCAAGATCGGCATCATCGACGACATTGCTTATCAAACCAATATGCTGGCGCTGAACGCCGCGATCGAAGCGGCTAGGGCGGGCAATCACGGGAAGGGTTTCGCGGTGGTTGCCGCCGAAGTGCGTAAGCTGGCGGAACGCAGCCAGATAGCTGCGCAGGAAATCGGCGAATTGGCCGAAACCAGCGTCGGAACCGCCGAATCCGCCGGAGAATTGTTAGCGGAAATCGTGCCTAGCATTACCAAAACCTCGGATTTGGTACAGGAAATTAGCGCGGCTTCGCAGGAACAAGCGACAGGAGCCAGTCAAATCAATGCGGCGATGAATCAAATGAGTTACGTCACTCAGCAAAATGCGGCGGCCAGCGAAGAGCTTGCCGCGACTGCCGAACAAATGACCAGCCAGACAGAACAGCTGCAATATTTGATGGCTTTTTTCAAAATCGATGCCAATGCGCAAGGAGCGCCGAATCCAACCTTTAAATTGCCGGACAAGCCTGACAACTCGTCCAGCAAAAGTGCGGGCAAACGCCAACAACCGGCTGCCGATCGCTTCGATCAGACCAAGTTCGGACGCTTCTAATGAGGTTGGTAGCGATAGCTTCGGAATTAATCGGGCGTAGGGGCGATTCATTCGCCCGGTATCAATGGCCATAGCAGCCGGAGTAGGAGCGAGGTGACAAGCCGTCTTCGCGGCAATGCGTCCCTCCCGGCCGGACTTTCGCATCAAGCTTTCCCACGGTTCCGCTGCTTTCCGAATTTGTTGGGGGGATGCCCCGTGCTCGACCCGCAAGCGCCGATATTGGCGGGATACGGCGCGGCGGTCTTGGCTGTCGCTGGCGTATAATACGGAATTACTTTCCGGTTATGAGGCCAGCGTTATGCATGTCACCTTGGTTCACGTTCACGTCAAACCTGAACACCTCGACGCGTTTATCACCGCTACCCGCGACAATCATCTGGCGTCGATTTGCGAGGCCGGCAACCGGCGTTTCGACGTATTGCAAGCGGCGGACGATCCTACCCGTTTTGTATTGTACGAAGCTTATCTAACGGCGCAGGACGCGGCCGCGCATAAAGAAACCGCTCACTACTTGGCTTGGCGCGAAACGGTCGCGGACTGGATGGCGGAGCCGCGTCAGGGCATTTGTTACCACGGTTTGTTACCGCAGGAATAAGCCTCATGTTGTTTTCTCCTTTTGCCATTTCCAGGTTGCCGCGGGTGATATTCGGTAACGGCTGCATTCAACAAGTACCGGCACTGGCGGCCAAATACGGCCGACAGGCGTTGTTGGTTACCGGTAAACGCTCGTTTTGCGGCTCGCCGCGCTGGCAGGCTTTCATCGCATCGCTGGAAGCCGCCGGTTTAAGCTGGCAGCATTTCACGGTATCCGGCGAACCTTCCCCGCTACTGGTGGATAGTGCGGTCAGCGATTTCGCCGGACGCAATATAGACGTCGTGGTCGGTATAGGCGGCGGCAGCGTGTTGGACGCAGCCAAGGCGATTGCCGGCTTGTTGCCGCACGGCAATTCGGTCATGGATCATTTGGAAGGCGTGGGCAAAAACGTGCCTTACCGCGGCCCCAGTACCCCGTTTATTGCTGTACCCAGCACGGCCGGCACCGGCAGCGAGGCCACCAAAAATGCAGTGTTGAGCGTTCAAGGCGCAAACGGTTTTAAAAAGTCGTTCAGGGACGAATGTTTGGTGCCCGAATACGCGGTAGTCGATCCGGAGTTGTTGGCGAGTTGTTCGCCGGATTTGCTGGCGGCGGACGGTATGGATGCCTTTACCCAGTTGTTGGAATCCTACGTGTCGTTGAAAGCCAATCCTTTTAGCGATGCGTTGGCCTGGAGCGGTATGCAGGCAGTCGAATCCGGTTTTTTCGCCGCTTGGCAAGGCGTGGAACCGCAAGCGGCGCAGGGTAGGGCGGCCATGGCCTATGCCGCGTTGTTGTCCGGCATTACCCTGGCGCAAGTGGGATTGGGTTCGGTGCACGGCTTGGCTTCCCCGCTAGGCGCCTATTTTCCGATACCGCACGGTGTCGTTTGCGGTACTTTGGTTGCCGCGGCTACGCAAATCAACATCCAAGCTTTGCTGGAACGCGAGCCCGGGCATCCGGCTTTGGCAAAATACGCCGGGGTCGGGCGCTTGTTGGCGGGCGACCACGACTTAAAGGACGAGACGGCTCGTTCCGCCTTGGTCGACGTGTTGCACGATTGGAGTCGGTGCCTGGGCTTACCCAGGCTTGGCGAATTCGGTATTGCCGGCGGGGATTTTCCGATGATAGTCGCCAACAGCCGGGGGAGCAGCATGCAAACCAATCCTATCGTTCTGACCGACGCGGAAATTCAACGGGTGCTGGAGTTGCGTTTGTGAGTGCCAAGCGTCCCCCGCCCGAATTTTCCGGCAGGGCGACAATACAAGCGTGTGTAAGCTCTATTAGCGGCAAAATGGCGATTGCACAATTTTTTTGAGAAATCAGTGCAATATGAAAAACATTAAGATGGATAACTGTTTAGAACTCGTTTCGATCGTTGTGACGTCTTGTAATCAACGCCTGCCGTTGTTGCAGACGGTCGAGAGCATATTGGCTCAATCTTATTCCAATATTGAGCTCATTGTTGTGGATAGAGCTTCGGCGGACGGTACGCCAGACGAGTTGAAGCGAATACGGGACGCTGATCCCAGGCTTCGTTATTATTCGTATCCGAATATCGGTACGGCTCAGGCCTATAACCTGGCTCTCGATAAAGCTAAGGGAACGATTATCGGTTGGATGCCTCCCGGCACCGTATACACTCTCGCGGCGATTGAGCGCGCGATTTCTGCGGTTAGCGCAGAAGCGGATTTGCTGATGGTATACGGGCGAGGCGAAACGCAGGATGCGAGTGGGGCAAAAATCGAATTCGTCCCGGCATTTCCGGCGAAGCAAGCGACTAATGCCAACTCGGCCGGTAACTTTCTTTGCCCCCCGGCAGTATTCTTTAAATGGTGCTTGCTGAGTCTGATCGGCAAATTCGATCAATCACTAGAATCGCAATGCGATTTCGATTTTTGGGTCAGGGCTTTCTATCGCCTTCGGCAGCGAATTGGATTTGTCAACGCAATTCAAACAATAACCGCTGTATATCCGGGCCGCTATACTACCGAAAACTGTGCCGCTCTGGTGATTCAGAGTATGTGCATCGTATTTAAATATTACGGCGATTGCAGTGCGGAATGGGCAAGAGGCTATATTGAAGCGATATGGGCGCAGAAAGTCGATCAGTTGGACAGTTCAGGTTTGAAAGATTTATGCGCTACTTTTTTGGAGCGGGTAGCACCATTTTTGTCGGTAGCGGATTATGAGCGTTTATATGAAACGGTCGAACAAAAAACGGCGTTGTATAGAGTCAATCGCCGGAGCGCGCAAGAAAATGCCAAGCTGGCGTTGGAAGAGTTCAAAGCCGGTGTGGTCAAGGTTAACAGTATGCCGAATATGTTGACGTTAGAGACTTCTTCTCGGTGTAATTTGCAGTGCGTGATGTGTCCGCACGGAATTAACGGCGTCGATCGTCCCAAGCATTTGTCCAACGAATTGATGGATAAATTGCTTCCTTATGTTCGCAATTCGACCATGATTCAATTGCACGGAATCGGCGAACCGTTGTTTAGCCCGTCTTTTTGGCATTTATTGCAATACTTGCCGTCAACGGCATCCTGCGATTCTTCGGTAAATACTAATTTAGTTTTATTGGATCAAGCCAAAACGGATCAAATAATTAAATCGAATATAAAAATTGTAAATGTGTCTCTGGATGCGGCTACCGAGGTAACGTATACAAGAATCCGCGGCGGAGATTTTGCTAAAGTAGTAAAAAATATTGAGAATTTAATCGCCGAGCGTAATCGTAAGAGCCGTACTTATCCGCTGGTATATTTAAATATGACGTTGATGAGAAGCAATATAGAAGAGTTGAACGAGCTTGTTCGTCTCGCAGCTCGCTTGGCCGTGAATAAACTGCTTTTCTGGCATTTAAATCGTTGGACGGAGACTGAAATGGCGCGCTATGTCGTTAATAAAGGCGATTGGGTGTTTGACTATGCTAAAGAAGGATTATGGAATTATCCGGAGCTGTCTAATCGATGTATTGCTGAGGCATTGGCTTTAGCAAAAGAATTAAATGTCGGAGTATATTTGGATCAGAATAAACAAGTTTATTTCGATGACCTCTAACAAACCTACCGTAAAAGATTGTCATTATCCTTGGACTTGGATGATGGTTACCGCAAACGGCGCAATTAGACCTTGTTGTTTCGCTCAGGGTGAGTTAGGGAATTTAAATAAAGCCAGTGCCGAAGAGATTTGGAACGGTAAAGTGGCAATGGAATTGAGGCAGGCAATAAAGTCAAATAAAATTCATTCCGTTTGCCGAAATGCTCCATGTAAATTCGTCCAAAATATGACGGATGACGATCCGGAATTGAGTTTGTTGATTACGGAAGATATAAGTGACGGTAGTTTGTTTGACGAAATATGGTACTTAGATAATTACCCGGATGTTGCCGAGGCCATTTCAAAAGGTTTTTTTCATTCCGGATGGGACCATTACAATAAATTCGGGAAATCGGAAAAACGTAGGTTTCGACTAGTTGACCGCGACAAGAATTAATGCCGTCCCGCTGCCGGATAATATAGTCGTAAGGTATCTGCGGTCGGTAAATTTCGTATCCGGAGAGTCTAAAATTGGCAAATCAGTCTGAAAATCTGATTAGCGCAGTTCAATTCACTCATCACCTTTTCCCACGCATTTCAAATCTTGCAATCCTGCCCAATATAGATAGGGCTTAGCTTAGTCTTGTCGGCGCTGTCAGCAGCGTTGCGCCGGTGTCAGAAGCCCAAAGAAAAGGTGAATGCCCTATGCTGCCAAAGCGATTTGAATAAGGCATATCACAGGGTTAACCCATATAAAATCAGTTAAATAACATAGTTTAATAATTTGTTTATTTTAAGTTATTGATTTATATATGTTATATAGGTGGTCTGGTTTGTGCTTGCAATTACGGACTGGTATTATCGGTCTGTCGATCCGATAGGGTTGCGGGAAGCAATCTCAGGCGGTTTTGACGACGTATACCGGACTCTTTGTAATTCGACCAAATCAGATCATCACGTTAGGGGGGACAATCATGTTTAAACCGAAAAAAGCTTTACTGGCGGGAGCCGGCGCGTTGTTGGTTGGTTTAAGCGTCAACGCTTATGCTCATACCAGTGTACTTAATGGTACGGTCAACGCGGATGCGTCAGGAGAGGTAGCAGCTGGAGTCAATCAACTCATCATTACTCACAGCTGTGAGACCGTAGATAAAAATGGAAACGAAACGGGTAACTATATCAACGTGATCGCTCAAAGTGTGCTTTTCCCTACTGGTGGTAGCGATGCCTATATTACGACCGTCGAAGACTCCACGCATACCCCTGTTGATGTCACGGTAGAAAACATCCTTGGCGAATCGTTAGCAGGCAAATTTCGACCGGTTTCCAGTAATGAAATTTTTGCCAAACAATCGTTGAAACAAATTTCAATAAATAACGCGACTACCACAATTGGGTTTAACAGTTATAAAGGCCGGTTTCAACAGGGCTTTATCGGGTTAGTGCCTTTCCACATGAAGAAGCTGAATATTCAGGATACTTCCGGTACCGACATTAAAGGTTGCACAAAGGAATTGCAAATTAAAGTCAGTATTGCCGATGTTTGTAAGACCAAAGGATTTAAAAAGGGGCATGTTAATTTATGGATGCCCAATACTACTGACAAGTATACAGAAGTAGTTGATGGTACGAGCTCAACTACTCGCGGGGGGGAACCAGCGACGATCACCGTTGACAACTCCGTGGCCTGTCCTGCAGGGAAGACTGTTGTAATTTGGCCGACTGACAGCTACATAGACGCAAATTTCGCTATTCCTAAAGTTTGGAATTAATCCGTAATCGAGAGTTTGAGAAAACGCTAAGCGCCAAGGATGGTGCATATTACCGAGCGTAAGTGCTCGCTTCTAAGCAATTTGGTCACACGAATGTACCTCAGTTAATTAGCTTCGTATAATAGCTTGCCGCACTTTCTAGTCCGCATAGCTAGCCATTCACAGATGTGTATCCTGATGACAAAAACCGCTCGAATTTCCAGCCTATTTCTCTGTGCGCTGGTTCCCATAGCAACCTCGAACAGTTTTGCCGACGATTCCGGCTCGAAATCGCTGTCTAGCGCGGTGGGGAGCAGCGATTTTTTTAAATTAAGCTGCGCTGTAGACACCGCATCGGTGAGTTTCAAACTGCGCGACGAATCGCTGGACTCCAGTACCGAAATTCCACCTCAAGTTGTCAACGCCGCAATTTCCAGTGGCGGCGAGAGTCTGGCCGATCTAACTGCCAACTCCGGAAACAGCGACGAAACCACGCTGGCTGTAGGCAACGGTAAGTATCTGATCACCTTGGATACCGTGGGTACTAACGACGTACTGACCACGCCGCAGACTTACGCTGTGGAATACCAGTGCAGCAATAGCAACGGCGACGCTACCAAATCGGCGGGTTTGAAAAGCGGGAAAGTCCGAAAAATTAAAAACAGTAAAAAGGCCAAGATCGCCATTCGCTGTAAATCGAATAAAAAGGTTTCTCCCAGCGAGACCGCAAGCCTGCACCTGAAATTGACCAATACCTCTGCTATCCCTGTAGATCAATGGGTGGCTTCGCTGCCGGTGTTGAGCGGACAAGTGGTCAATCGCGGGTCGGGTGTGGCGTCCGCATTGAACGTTAGCGATTTAACCGGCGACGACGAATACAGCCAGGAAATCAACGTCGCTCAAGCGGCCGGGGGCTCTACGGATTACTATATTTCCGTCAATAATTCCGGTACCAGTGAAGCCAACGACAATAGCAAGTCCTATTCCTTCATATACAGTTGCTTGAACTCCAGCGGGCAAGCCACGACTGCGGGGAGTTTAGAAACCCTGCAGGATCAGTAAGCCGTGAGTACCATTTACCGCCGAGATGTTATGAAAACCGAGTCACGTAGTTTTTTTTCTATGCTTTTGCTGGCGACCAGTTTGCCTTTAAATGCCCACGACAAATATGGTTTGTTGGGGCCGGATGCGACAGCTACCGATTATTATCGCGTTCAATGTTCTAATAACGGCAACGGTAATGCGGCAAAATTGGAAGTCGCCGTCAAAGCGCTTAAGAGAAAAGGACCGCCTCTGAGTTTGCAAGTCGCTACGGAGTTTCCGGAAACAATCATTAATCTGACAGACTCTAATTCTAAAGACAAGCTTCCTAGTCGCACAGTTGATGTGGCAAATGACATCGACGGCAAAGGCAATGGCTTTTATTTTTTAGCGGTTAACAAAACAAAAGCGGGTATTCAAAGTTACCACTTTGAATATCACTGTTTGACTGCGTCGGATGTTCATACAGGAACAGAAATCAGCGATGTGCCATGGCAAAATCAATGAAGGTTTCAGCATTTCCGGGCAAAATGCTATCCATTGCTGTAGTGTTCGGAATGATATGGGTTTCCACAGACTCCTCGGCGATCGAAGTCGATAAGCCGGTACCCAATTGTGCGTTGGCCGCTTTCGATACCCGCAGTTCGCTGCCCTTGGAACGCTATCGCGGCAAGGTGCTGTTTGTAGACTTCTGGGCTTCATGGTGCGGGCCTTGTGTCAAATCCTTTCCTTATTTTAATCAGTTGCAACGCGAATTCGGCGACGATTTGGCGGTGGTGGCGGTCAATCTGGACGAAAACGCCGCCGACGCCGAACAATTTTTACAACAAGTGCCTGCCCAGTTTCAGATCGCCTACGATGCCGAGCAACAATGTGCCCGCCAGTTCGACGTTAAAGCCATGCCGTCCTCTTATTTGATCGATCGTCAAGGCAAGGTGCGCTATGTGCGGCTGGGCTATCGCAGCGGCGAAAACGAAGAGATAGGCGGGCTGCTGAAAACCTTGATCGCCGAGCACTAGGCGAACGGTCTTGAACGTGTTGTTTAGTTGCCGACGCATTGCATCGACCGCGCTCCTGATGCAGGCACTCGTGGCTTGTAGCCCGGTGGCCCCCTGGGAGCGCGGCGTGCTGGCAAAACCGCAGATGGCGGTGCAGCCGCATCCGGAGGTGGACGCCGTCAACGCACACGTTTACGGCTCGCGCGAAGCCGCGGCCGGTAGCGGCTCGGCCGGCGGCGGCGGTTGTGGCTGTTATTGATTCAGGTGCCGCAGTGGGCGGCGAAGCGCGTAAATCGCCGCTACAGGCCTTGACCTTGGCGGCATTGGCATTGCCGGGTTTGCTGCTGCCGGCTCAGGCCGAGGCCGAAAACGACGAAGCCGCGTTCGAATACAGCTATTACCAGGAAGGCTTTCGCAACCAATATCAATTCGGTAATCAGGCCCAGCCGATTCGGGTGGACAGTCTGAACGGCAGCAGCACTATCCGCCTGGCCGACCGCATCAAATTGGGCTTCGATTACATTCAGGACACCTGGTCCGGCGCCACGCCGATTACCACGGTGCCGGCAGGCATGATGATAGAAGGCCTGTCCGGTGCGTCCGCCCACGTCAATACCGGTTCCAATGCGCTGGTAGATGCCAACTTCAACCCGCTGCAAGAAGGCTACGACAGCAACGGCAACCTGGTGTACCGCAGTTCCGCCGCCGACAAGCAGATGATGCACATGCTCACTTCCGCGTCGCCGGAAACCCGCAAACAAGGTAACGTGCGCCTGGGTTATGTTTGGGACGAAGCCGAGCTGAACCTGAACGGCGGGGTTTCCAGCGAACGCGATTACGACTCCAGCTTTATCGGCGCCAACGGCCGCTGGGACCTCAATCAGAAGCTGACCAGCCTTAACGCCGGTCTCAGTTATACCGACAGCAGCGTCTATGCGCAGAAGATGGTCAGCGCGCAGGGCTACATCGATTATGGCGCGGTTGGCGCGCAAAGCGGTACGGCGGTAATGGGTGATCGGGAAGATTGGAGCGGATCGTTGGGTGTTACCCAGGTTTTGAACAAACATGCCTTACTCAGTGCTAATCTGGGCTTTACCCGCAGCAGCGGTTACTTGTCCAATCCGTATAAAGCCTCGACTTTCGTGTTTAAAGACCCGAATCAAGCGCATACAGTGTACCCGGACGACGTTTACGTTGCGGAAATCATCAGTGCCTTGGAAAACCGGCCTGCCGAACGCAACCAGTTCAATCTGGACTTAAAATACGTGCAATATGTGCAGCCGCTGGACGCCGCTCTGCATCTGGATTACCGGTTTTTTCAAGACGATTGGGCTATCGCCGCGCATACCTTTTCCGCTGCCTGGGAGCAGCCCTTAGGCGGCGGCTGGACGGTGACGCCTAAAGTGCGTTATTACACTCAGGATGCGGCCGACTTTTATCAGCCGGTTTATTACTTCAACCAAGCCAAACCGGCTACGGCCAACGGCGGCATCGACTTTAGCCGCTTGCCCGTCAGTCATTTTTCCAGCGATCACCGTTTGTCCGGATACGGGGCGTTGAGCGGCGGCTTGTTGTTCAGCAAAACCTTTGCCAAAGGCATTACTTTCGACGCCGGGTTCGAATATTACAAGCACGGCGGCGGCATGAAACTGGGCGGCGGTGGCGAGGATAGTTACGCCGACTTCGATTATTACTTGGTCAACGCCGGTTTCAAAGTCAATCTGGAAGCGGTGTCGTTGCGCGGTAACGACGAACACGCCCACCATCACCATGCTCACCAGCATCACGATAGCGTTCCCGCCGGCGTGATGTTCGGCCACATGATGCAGCAGGGCAAGTTCATGGTCGGTTACCGCTATATGTACGGCCGGCAGGCGGGCGGCATGCTGCAAGGTAGCCGGACGGTCGGCGATTCAACCATCGCGGCCAACGCCTGCGGCGGCGAGACCTGCGCGACGGTCCCGGCTTACATGAATATGCATATGCACATGTTGAACATCATGTATGCGCCGACCGATTGGCTGAACTTGATGGTCATGCCGCAATTCATGGACATGAATATGGCGTTACGGCCATTCGATGCCGCTAGCGCCGGCACCGATTTGTTCAAACACGCGACCGGCGGGGTGGGCGATACCGGTCTGTACGCCATGTTCAAATTGTTCGATGCGGCCGAGCATCAGATCAATACCACGCTGGGGGTTAGTGCCCCGACCGGAGATTATCGCATTGCCTTGGTGCCGGGCGGGCATAATCACGGCAACAACGCGAGTGCCGGCTCGGCCGGATACATTCACTACGGCATGCAATTGGGCAGCGGTACCTGGGATTTTCTGCCCAGTCTGACTTATACCGGCTCACGCGATGCTTGGTCTTGGGGGGCGCAAGTCGGCGGCACCGTGCGTATGCAAGACGCTAACAGCGCCGGTTATGCCCTGGGCGATATGATGCAATCCAGCGTCTGGGGCGGCTACCAGTTGTTGGATTGGTTGTCTGCTACCCTGCGCGGCGTCTACACCGTGCAAGGCACGATACGCGGCGGCTTCAACGCCGCACATCCGACCGATGCGCCGGTAGACCATGCTTCCAACTACGGCGGCCGTTACTGGGATGTCGGCTTCGGTTTGAACGCCACGGTGCCCGGCGGCGATTTGGCCGGCAACCATTTCGCCTTCGAATGGTTGCAGCCGGTTTCCGACGATCACAACGGCTACCAATTGGAGCGGGAAAGTGCCTTGTTCGCCAGCTGGGGCTTGGCATTCTGATTCGCTTTCGCGGCTGGGGCTACCCAACCGTGGATGCGACGGCAGGTTCAGCATCCGGGTTATTTTCCGCTAGCACGGGCCGCCTCAGGCCGTTTGACTCTTCGTTTCACCTCATCCCAATCCATAGCGAATGTGAATAACTGCTCCGGTTCGGTAGCCTGCGCGACGCGTTCGATACGATCGTCTGTCAAAGGATGGGTTTGAAACAGTTGCGGAATGCTGCCGGTAAGCGCATCGGCTTTTGGTAGTTTTTCGAAAAAAGTCGCCAGATGTTTGGGCGACAAGCCGGCGGCGCTCATGATTTTAATCGCCCCTTCGTCGGCGCTGCGTTCCTGGTCGCGGTCGAACGATAGGCTGTCCAGTTGTGCGCTGAGTTCGATCAGCTGCGATAGCGCGGACACGTCGCCGAACACGATGCCGATCAATACGCCCATCCCGGCGTGCCGCAGTAATTTGCGCATGCTGTGTCGCTCGATCACATGAGTCAATTCATGGGCCAGCACGCCGGCGACTTGTTCGGGGTTGTCGGCGTTTTCGATCAAGCCGGTCGTCACCACAACATAACCGCCCGGAAAGGCGAAGGCATTGATCATGTCCGCATCGACCACCGCCGGTTGATATTCGATGTCGGCGTCATCGAAGTTATTGATCCGATTGACGATAGTGTTGACCGCATCGATTACTGCCGGATCGTCGACGGTTTTCTTTCCCAACCGATAGTTCTCCAGCGCGAAAGCGCCGATTTTTTGTTCCCATTGGTAGGGAATCAGGTCGGCTAGCAACGGGGTCGAATACTGCAGAGCGAAGTAGCCGCCGACAAAAAATGCCGCAATCAGGCTTAAATAGACCGGTACCCGGTGCGTTTCGCCTTTTAGGCTTTTCCGTTGCTTGGCTTGCAAGATGGCCAATTGGGTCAATGTGGCCCGAGGCAGATTTAACGCCGACAGTTCATTGAGCAACGCCGGCTGATTACACAACAACGCGTGGCGAAGATCGTCGGTAGACCAGCGCATTTGCAAAGTCGTGCCCGGATCGCCGATGAGATCCAGCGTTGTCTTTTGCACCGGGATTTCCAAGCGGCCGCGCTCCGCGACGTCAAACTCCAAAATTCCGTGGCCGGTCACGCGAAACTGCACCTGAAATTTGTCGCGCCCGGCGTAATACAGGCCGTTGTAAACGCTGCCGGAAGTCATGTTTTTCGTCTGTCTGTTAACGGGTCGGAATGAATTGCCTGATCCACGAGCCAAAGCCCGGCGAATTGCGGGTTTGGATATATACGTCGCCCGGTCCGCGGAATCGGCAGACCAAGCCCTCGCCGCTGGTAAAGCTGGATATCCAGCCTTTAGAGGCTTTTTCGATTTTATAGTTAGCGTTGGCGCTCCAGGCCACCATGTGGCTGTTATCGATGATGCGGGTTTCGCCGGGCGCCAGGGATAGTTTTTGGATGCCGCCGTAGGTGCTGATGGCCAGTTTACCGCGGCCGCTGATGCGCATCACGAAGAAACCTTCGCCGGAAAACAAGCCCTTGGTCAAATTTTGTGCTTTGGTGGCGACGTCGACGGAATGTTCGGCGGCTAAAAAACCGTCTTTTTGCAACAAGTATTCCTCCGAACCGTCCAATTCGAGAACTTGAATTTCGCCGGGATATGCAGACGCCAGCATCACTTCGCCGGGGCCGCGCGATGCGGTGATGGTTTGGAAAAACAGTGATTCGCCGGTGAGCAGTTTGCGGGACAAGCCGCCCAGCAGGCCCTTTTCCATTTTGGAATCGACATCCAATGTCTCGCTCATAGCGATCATGGCGCCTGATTCGGCCTTGATGCTTTCGCCTTGTTCCAGATGTACCGACAAAGTCGAAAATGCACCCGGATTGGTTATAGCGAATTTCATAAATCACTCCAAAATTGATGACATCAAGCCGTTAGTCTAACGGATTTTGTTGTTCTGAGCCTGAGTAAAAACATGGGCCGATTAGCGCCGGCGTTATCGGACACATGTGATTAAAACCCTAGCGGACCATACAAACCGGCCGGCCACCCGCACCAGCTACCGGAAGCTGCGGCGTTTTAGGTCACTGCTCTCGTAAAACACGACACGGAAAAGTCGCACGCTAAGCTTCTCGTTCATCATCCGTCCGCAAAGCTTATCCAGTTCGCAATTTTCGGCTAGAAAATCTTAACGTTGGGTTGTTTTAGACCCTTACCACAAAAAATGCGGCGCATCTGTCGGTTAATAACCGCGTGGCAGAGGAAATCCTGTCACGCGGTTGAAACAGTATTTTCAGAGTGCGCAAAAATGAAAACGAAAAATAACAAATCAGGTGTGACGACCTTTTGCCGCGGACTTGTCTGTTTGTCGATTAGCCTATTTGCCGGTGTAGCGATAGCGGGAACCTTGCAGTTGGCCTCCGGCAATCACGCCGGCATACCCGGTGACGGTACCAGCCGGAACGCGGCCGTCAATGCCACCGGTCGGATGGTGGCATTCGAATCGCTGGCCGGCGATCTAATCGATGGCGATAGCAACAATAGTTCGGACGTATTCGTCAAAGATCTTAAATCCGGGAATGTGACAATAGCGTCGATTAGCCAAAGCGGGGAACTTGGCGACGCGGCCAGTTATGCCCCGTCGCTCAGCGCTACCGGGCGCTATGTCGCGTTTTATTCGAATGCCGGCAATTTCGCCGTGCAAGACGATAATTTGCAGGCCGACGTATTTTTCAAAGACATGAAAACCGGTCGTTTATTGTTGGTGTCCTGTGCCGAAGACGGAACGTTGGGCAACAAGGCCAGCTACCAGCCGAAATTGAGCGCCGACGGCGCAATAGTGGCGTTTTTTTCTTACGCCACCAATTTGGTAGCCGGAGGAAGCAACGGATATCCGCAGGTCTTTGTCAAACGCATCGCTTCCGGGCAGCTTGTGCAGGTTTCCAGCGCCGCGGACGGTAGTCAGGCAAACGGTGAAAGTTATTATCCGGCCATTAGCGCCAACGGCAACTTCGTGGTGTTCGAATCGGCGGCGACCAATCTGGTGGGGGGCGACAGCAACGGCAGTTACGACATTTTTCGTAAAAACCTGGCGACCGGCGTAGTAGAACGGGTTTCCGTTTCCGGCTCCGGCGGACAAGCGAACGGCGATAGTTTCGGGGCGGCCATCAGTGCCAACGGCCGCTATATTGCCTTTCATTCCCACGCGACGAATCTGGTGGGTGGCGACGACAATGCGGCCATAGACGTATTCGTTAAAGATATGGCTAGCGGCAGAGTGGTGCGAGTTTCCTTAGCCGGCGGCGGCGTGGAAGCTGACGGCGATAGTTCGGCGGCGACTATCAGTAACGATGGACGGTTCGTGAGCTTTATGTCCGGCGCGGATAATTTGGTCGGACAGGATTTAAACGGCAAATCGGATGTTTTTTTAAAAGATAGGAAAACCGGGCAACTGACCAGAGTGTCGGTGAACGCTCAAGCGTGGGAGTCCGACGGCGTTAGCCGGAGTCCGGCCATTAGCGGCAACGGCCGGTTTTTGGTATTCGAGTCTTCCGGGGAAAATTTAACGTTCGGCGACGATAATGCGGGTGCCGACGTGTTTCGATTCAGGAACAAATGAAAGGTGTGGTCAAAAGCCGGGTACCGCCAATCTGCCGGAAAGTTCTTTAACCGCTGTTCACCGGTATTTCGTCTCGACTGTCGGTGGTTGATCCACTTAGGCGCCGAACCTTACTGTCCTCCAATTAGCGAAGGCCGCTTCCAGGCCCGTCGCATTTTCCTATAAACTGCCTAGCGCATGGGGATTGGCCGGGAGTCTGCCGGCGACGCGTTTTCCGATCACGGATTCTTTTTTCAGCCGCATTGACAATAGGCTGGCGGGGCTAACGCGTGTAAATCGTTGTTTGAGCAATCATTACCGGGACCGGAACGGAGAGTTTATGCGCATGATGCAATGTGCGGTTGCGCTGTTGCTGCTTGTTGTCGTCAAGCAAGGCCGGTGCGGAAACGAATTCGAACAAAGCTATCGGATAGAAACGGAGGAGCCGGGTGCCCATGACGTTGCCGGCCGGCCTATATCGTTCGACCAGCAGATCAAGCCGATATTGGAGCAGCGCTGCGTGGTTTGCCATTCGTGTTACGACGCGCCTTGTCAACTGAAACTGACCGCCCCGGAAGGCTTGGCGCGAGGCGCCAGTAAAGCCAAAGTCTACGACGGCGAACGTTTAACTCCGGCCGTGCATACGCGTTTGTTCATGGATGCGCAGACTACGGAACAATGGCGGCAATTGGGATTTTTCCCGGTATTAAACGATGCGCCGGTAGGCTCGCAAGCGCCGGATAAACCGAATTTGTTAGCGGCGATGCTGGCGCTCAAGCGCGAGCAGTTGTTTCCGGTGTCCGGCAAATTGCCGGATAGTTTCAAGTTCGAATTGGACCGCGATTTGGAATGCCCCAAACCGGAAGAGTTCGACGCCTTCCGCGCCCAACATCCCGATTGGGGCATGCCGTACGGTTTTCCCGGCTTGAGCGGTCAACAACGCCGGCTCGTCAATGCCTGGATCGAACAAGGGGCAAAGATGGAAAGTCGGCCGGAGCCGGATGCGCAAACGCAACGGTTGATTGCGGTATGGGAAGATTTTTTAAATCAACCCGGGCTCAAGCACCGGTTGACCGCGCGCTACTTATACGAACATCTATTTTTGGGACATTTATATTTTGAACAGGCAGCAGCCAACCGGTTTTTTACGCTGGTGCGTTCCAAAACCGCACCGGGCGAGGCGTTGCAGGAAATCGTCACCGATTTGCCGTATCAGAATCCCGGCGTAGAGCGGGTTTACTACCGCTTAAAGCCGGTGACCGAGACCATCGTCGACAAAACCCATTTTGTGTACGCGTTGAGCGACAGTCGCTTGGAAAAAATCCGCCGCTGGTTTATCGACGCCCCGTATACGGTGGATGCGCTGCCGGGTTACGCGGAGAAACGCGCCACCAATCCGTTTTTAACCTATGCAGCCATCCCCGTGGATGCGCGCTACCGTTTTTTACTGGACGAAGCCGCTTATTTCATTGCCGGCTTTATCAAAGGACCCGTGTGTCGCGGTCAAATTGCCCTGAATGCGATTCAAGACCGGTTTTGGGTGATGTTCGTCTCGCCCGATTTCGATTATTCCGGGCGCGGCTCGCAATTTTTGGCCAACCACAGCGAAATTTTGTCCTTGCCGGCGGCCGAAGGCGAGAACATCAGCAGCCTGGGTTGGTACGACTACGATACCCTGGCGCAGCAGTATCTGCAGGATAAGGAAAATTTCGTGGCGGCCGTATTGCAAGCGCGTCAGCGCGGATTGGACGAAACCGATATTTGGGACGGCGACCGCAGCAACCGGAATGCGGCGCTGACCGTGTTCCGCCATTTCGACAGCGCCACCGTCGTCAAAGGTTTTGTGGGCAGCGTGCCGAAAACGGCCTGGGTAATCGATTATCCCTTGTTGGAACGCTTGCATTATTTGTTGGTGGCCGGCTTCGACGTCTACGGTACCTTGTGGCATCAACTCGCTACCCGCAAATACATGGATTATTTGAGAATGGATGGGGAAAACAACTTCCTGCGCTTCATGCCGGCCCGGCAACGCGAAGCCATCCACGCGATATGGTACGCCGGAATTTTGCCGGAAATGTCAAAATTAATGGCGCAACCCTTATTCGGCATTCAGCAGGAATCCGGGGTTAAATACCGTTCGCAAGGCCATCAAGCCGAATTTTTACACAAGGTTGCCCGCCGACTGGATCGGGCCGCGGGGGCCGGAGACGCCATTAACGGCTGTTTGTTCGCCGATTGCAGCACTCATAGGCTGCAAGACATTGCGCCTGGCGTTTTACAACCGTTACGGCAACTAACGGCGATCAGCGGCACGCCATTGCAAACGCTGCCTGAGACCGCTTTTTTGCGTATCAAAGCCGACGATGAGGGGCAGGACGATAGCGTATTCACCTTGTTGGTGGATAGAGACTTAAAAAACTTGTCGACTTTATTCGTCGAGGATCTGCGCCACAATCCCAAGCGGGATAAATTAACCGTCGTGTCCGGCTTTCTAGGCAGTTATCCCAACGTATTTTTCTATGTGGCACAACGGGATTTGCCGAAGTTCGTCGCGGATTTGGCGGCCTGTAACAGCGACCGGCAACGCGAGGCGTTTTACGCGGCTTACGCCATCAGGCGCACTCATCCGCATTTTTGGGCCTATTTCGATTGGTTCAACCAGCGCTACCAACGGCAAGCCGGATTAGAGGCCGGCTTATTCGATTTAAACCGCTACGATAATCGCTAGACGAGCTAGCCAAGCGAAACCGGGCAACGCAGGCTACGGATTAGAGACATCATTCGGTAATCCCCGTTTCCGCATAACGCTCGTTACTCTTGGTTAATGTCGAGCATTGACTAGATAGGTCTTGGATTCGAATTGCCTGCCGGCCATCGGCGCTGAATACGGCGGCTTGTTGGCTCGATTGTCCCGGTTAATTTTCGAATAAATCGGCGTTTTTCGGCGGTTTGAAATTGAACAACTCATCGCTCAATACCGGATTGAGCTTGACGTTGGAAAAATAGATGCGGGTCAACTGGCCGAAGTTGTCGCTCAGCTCCATGCCACCGATTTGTCCATGCTCCAAACCGATCAGAATGTATTTGAAACCGCTTTCTTCGTTCTTGGGCGACAATTTGATCCAATTCATCTCCTCGTCTTGACCTTGATCTTCCAGCACAAACTTTTCGTCCAAATCGACTTGGCCGGTTAATAACAAAGCCGGGGTAGAACCTACCGAGTCGTCCAATTGCTTCACCGTCACTTGTTCCAGATCCGCGTCGTAAAACCAAACTTTGCCGGAGTTGGATACGATCTCTTGTACAAAAGGCTTCAAATAATCCCAACGAAACTTACCCGGCCTCTGTAAATAAAACCGGCCGCTACTGCTTTGTCCGGCTTGGCCGGATTTATTGACACTGACTTGGCGAAAATCCGCCGACAAGGTCTCGCTGCTGTGCAAAACCTGTTTCAACTGTTGGATGGGCGCGGTCTCCGCCGTGGCTGGACCGCAAGACGTGATCAATAAAGCAACACCTGCTATTTTTTTCATAGAAATGGATTTAACTGATTTAACCAAGAATCGTCGCCGGCCGGTGCGCCGCACTCGCCGTATTCGCTGGGCTCCGAGCCGGAAACAAACGGCAGGTAGCGGGCATCGGCACAATGTTCGTCAGCCAACAGTCCGTTGGCGACCCAGCGCATTTGTATATTGTCCGGTGCAACCAACGTGACCGGCTGGCGGCTGATGCGTCGCATCAGTTCCGCCCAAATCTGCAACGCGCCGCTGGAGCCCGTCAAACCGCTGGGCTTGTTGTCGTCGCGGCCGACCCAAACCACGGATAAATAATCGCCGCTGTAGCCGGCAAACCAACTGTCGCGCAACATGTTGGTGGTTCCGGTTTTACCGGCCAGATTCATATCGCCGGACATATAGTTATACGCCGAGCGGCCGGTACCGTAACGCATGACGTCCTGCAAAATAGTATTGGTAATGTAGGTTGCTGCCGGATCCACCACTTGCCGTACCGTATAAGGATAGCTTTGCAGCGCCTTTCCGTCCGCGGCATTCACCGCTCTGATACTTCGTAGCGGCGTGGAGTAACCGTCTCCGGCCAAGGTTTGGTAGACCTGGGTGACGTCGATAGGCGATAAAGGCACCGCGCCCAGCAACATGGACGGAAACACCTCGATATCCCGGCTAACCCCCATGCTGCGCAAATTAGCGGCGATTTTTGCCAAACCGACATCCATGCCTATCCGTACCGTGGCCATATTGTAAGAGTTGGTTAATGCGGTGTGCAGCGCAACCACCCCGTGTTCGCGGTTGTCGTAATTGTCCGGCGACCAGGATTTGCCTTTTTCCGCCGGAATGTCCAAACGGGTATCGCTGATCGGCGTGATGATGGTATAGCGCTTCGGGTATTCCAGCGCAGTCAGATACACAATCGGTTTGATCAATGAGCCAATAGGCCGCACTGCATCTAAAGCCCGATTAAAACCTGCCTCGCCGCCGTCACGCCCGCCGGCCAAGGCGACGATTTCTCCGCTGTCTCTGCGGGTAACAACGGCCGCGCCTTCCAGATCATTGGACTTGGGGCTGCGTTCCAGTTTTTTCAACTTTTCCGTCAGGACTTGCTCCAATTCGTCTTGGACTCGAGTATCCAGGGTGGTGAAGATGCGTAGCCCTTCCGATGTTAAGTCCTCTTCTTTGTATTCGACTTTCAGCTGCCTTCTGACCAAATCGATGAAGCCCGGATAGCGGTTTGCCGCGCGGTGGCTCATGGTGACGACTTCCATGGTTTGCTTTTTGGCCTCGACCGCTTGTTCATGGCTGATATAACCTTGTTCCGCCATGGCATCGAGCACCAGATTCCGCCGCTCGATAGCCCGCTCCCGATTACGACGCGGATCGTAAAACGACGGGCCGCGCACCAATGCCACCAAGGTGGCGACTTGCGGTAAATTCAAGGTCTTAAGCGATTGTCCGAAATAAAATTCGCTGGCCAAGCCGAAACCGTGCACGGCGCTACTGCCGTCTTGACCGAGAAAAATCTCGTTCAAATAGGCTTCCAAAATCTCGTCCTTGCTGTAGTGATACTCCAAAATCAGCGCCATCAAAGCTTCGTTAACCTTACGGGTCAAACTGCGCTCGGAAGTCAGAAAAAAGTTTTTGACCAGCTGTTGCGTGATGGTGCTGCCGCCTTGCACCATGCCGCCGGCTTTGACGTTAGCCCACATGGCCCGCAAGATACCGCGCGGCGATACGCCGAAATGATGGTAAAAATCCCTGTCCTCGGTGGAGAACAGTCCTTGCAATAACGCTTCCGGCGCCTCTTCCAGCTTGATCAATACCCGATCTTCCTTGCGGCTGGGATAAAAACTGCCGATTTGTTCGGGCTCCATCCGCAGAATCGGCAGGTCAGCGCCGCTGGCCGCGTCGACGATAGCGGCTACCGAACGGCCGGAAAAACTAATTTTAAGGTTGCGTTGTTCTTGTTGTTTATCGCCGAAATTAAACGCCCTCGTTTTCACATATACGCCGGAACCATCCAGGTAATAAGCGCCTTCTCCGCCCAATTGCCGGTCTTGCCGGTAATGCAATCGCAGCAACAAGTCTTCCATCTCCTTGGGCGAATAAGACAAGCCCGCGTAAAGTTCGACCGGGTTGGCATAGACTCTGGCCGGAATGGACCAACGCTTGCCCTCAAATTGTTCCCGCACCGTGTAGTCCAGATAACCGATATAACTTACGGCGAAAAAGCCGCCTACCAATACGAGCGGAATTGCGGCTTTTAATAACCAGGGTGTTTTCGGTGGGTTTCTTCTGCGCCTGGACGAGTTACGTTTTCGAGTTCTTGGGCGATTCGTCATTAGTTACATAAGGAGGTGTAGGCCGAAGGACATACGCATTTCCCCGGCCTTGCGGTTAAAATCGGTATTATTGCTCAATTGGGGCGGCAGCCGCGATTTATTCGTTGACTATAATCTGCTTGCCAAACAGCTGCCGGCCGGGGCAACACGATAAGTGCGAGTGCAGGACGAGCTTAAAACTGAGCATTCTGCCCGGCGACCAGTATGGCGGCAATCGGATTAATTTCTTCTTAACAGGTAGACTCGGACGTGAACCCACAGGACCAACGTAAACACCAGCGTTTAGCGCACCGCGCCAAGATAAAAGTCGCGCTGCCGGGAGAACAAGGGCGAACTTTTTTTGCCACTTTGCGGGATTTGTCGGACAGCGGCCTGTTCTTGTTATGCGCTGAACAAGATATGCCTCGTATCGACGAGAATATCGAAGTGCAAACCACCGAATTCGAAGGGGCCCCGGTGCGCATCGCCAAAGTGGTCAGGCTGGAAAACGCTATCGGCTTCGGCGTTAGGTTTGCCGATACCGACTAGGCGACGACATCCAATGTGCCGCCTAATCCAGCCGGCTCAATAGCGGTTTTGGCTAATTCGGCAGCCGCTTTAGCCGCCATCGCCGCTGCCTTCGCTGCCACGGCGTAGTCTTGGGAGGAGGGCTCGGCGGGTGCCAAAGCCGCCCTGCGTATGGTTTCAGCTTTACGCAAGGTTGCTTCAGGATCGCCTTCTACCGGAGAAACGTCAATTTTAACTTCACCGCCGGTAGCATAACGTTGCCCGTCCGGGCCAACCACGTATGTGAATTTAGCAGCGCTAAGCGCAAAGCCCCCGGCTGCCGACAAGTGCGCTTGCTCGTGCGCTTTTACCTCGCGGTCGCGCGATTTTAGCCCGTCGAGTTGTGCGGATTGTTGGTTTTGTTCGGTATTGCCGGTAGCGGAGTTTTTAACCGGCACAGCATGGCCGGTCGAGGCATAAGCCCGATTTAACGCATAGCCCTGTGTGGACGATGTAATCTGCATATTGGCCCCTGAATCGGCGATACCGTGACGTCGGCCGGTTTTATTTCAACGCCGGAACAAACAGTAAAACTGCATTTTAAAGACTATTCGGTTTGGATACGGTTCCGGCCCGCAATCCGCCGACGGCGAGTTGGGCTCGATAACTACAACCCAACTCTCCCCTAAAACAGCCGACCCTTAGCGCACCAGGGTAAACATCGATTTCACCGCGCCGCATTTCGGGCAACCCCAATCTTCCGGCACGTCTTCCCAACGAGTGCCCGGTGCAACCCCGTTTCTCGGATCACCCACCGCTTCGTCGTAGATGTGACCGCAGGTTTTGCATTTGTATTTTCTGTATTCAGCCATGTTCTCTTCTCCAATACCTAAGTGGGTTCAAAAGCGCGCTGATTGTAGCCCAAGGCTATAGCGGAAAAAACCATCAAAGTTGTACCGAAATCGGCGGACGCCTTGCCGGTTAGTTAGCGCCCCGTCAGGCGTTGCTGCCAAATCGCCGCACGGCCGCGCAACTCTTCCAAATCCAAAGTCGTCAATTGCCGCTTGTTCAACAACCGCTTGCCGGCCACCCACACATCGCTGACTTGATGCCGGCTGGCGGCGTACACCACTTGCGCCAGGGGATTGAACACCGGCTGGGTTTCCACCTCGCTCAAATCGATGGCCACCAGATCGGCCTGTTTACCCGGCAGCAAGGAACCGATAGCCGCATCCAGACCCAAGGCTTTCGCGCCGTTCAAGGTCGCCATTTGCAAGGCTTGCGCGGCCGACACCGCGCTGGCGTCGCCGGAAACGCCTTTGGCCAGCAATGCCGCGACCCGCATTTCCGCCAGCATGTCCTGATCGTTGTTGCTGGCGGCGCCGTCGGTACCTAAAGCGACATTGATACCGGCTTTCAAGCAAGCGGCAACCGGGCAAAACCCGCTGGCCAGTTTCATATTGGATTCCGGACAATGCACGATATGGCCGCCGGTTTGGGCATAAAACCCTATTTCCTCGTCGCTCAGCTGCGTCATGTGTACTGCCATAAAGGCAGAGGTGAGCAAGCCTAAATCGGCCAGACGTTGCAGCGGCGTATGTCCGGTTTTTTGCCGCTGTTCGTCGACTTCGTGGCGGGTTTCGTGCACATGCATGTGCACGGTCAATTCCAGCTCGTCGGCAAAGGTGCGCACTTGGCGCAACGGTTCGTCGGAAACCGTATACGGTGCGTGCGGCGCAAACGACGTGCTGATCAAAGCTTGGTGGCGCAAGCGATCGTGCAGGGCTAAACCCTTCTGTAAATAGGCATCGGCGTTTTCCGCCCAGACGGTCGGAAAATCGAATACGATCAGCCCTACATTAGCCCGAATCCCATGGGCGATGGCTTGCTGGGCGGTCACCTCCGGAAAGAAATACATGTCGTTGAAACAGGTAGTGCCGCCGCGCAGCATTTCGGCGATCGCCAAATCGGTACCGTCGCGCACGAAAGCCTCGCTGACCCATTTTTGTTCCGCCGGCCAAATATGGTTGGTCAACCAATCCATCAGCGGCAAATCGTCCGCGATACCGGATAATAAAGACATCGCCGCGTGCGTATGGCAATTGACTAAACCGGGAATCAGCACCTGACGATCCAGGCATTCCACGGCGCGCGGCTGATAGATTTGCAGTGCGACCTCGTTGTCCAGCAAATCAACGATCTTACCGTCGTTTACCACCACGCTGTAATTTTCGTGGATTACCGAGGCCGGCTCTACGGGTATAATCCAACGCGCTTGAACAATCAAATCGACTTGCATAGCTTTCCTCGGCAAAAAAACCGATTATAACCCTGAGATCTAAACCAGCTTCTGACAAACACCATGAGCGATCCGCAACAGCTGTCCGTGCAAGCCCTGCAATGGAGCGGCCAATCCTTAAAGGTACTGGACCAACGGGTATTGCCCGCCACGATAACTTACGACGAATACCAAGATGCCGCCGGGGTGGCCGAAGCCATATCCAGCATGCGGGTGCGCGGCGCGCCGGCAATCGGCATCGCGGCCGCATACGGCGTGGTATTGTCGGCGATGCGCCACTACCCGGCCGACAACTGGCGCGACTCGGTCGAACAAGACATCGAACGTTTGGCCGCTTCGCGGCCGACTGCGGTTAATTTGTTTTGGGCGTTGGAAAAAATGCGCGCTTTATTGGCCAACCCGTCCGCCGAGCCGATAACGACATTGACCGCATTGGCCGAACAAATCCACGCCGAAGATCTGGCCGCCAATCAGGCAATGGGCGAGCGCGGCGCGGATATTCTGGGAGACGCGCGCGCAGTATTAACCCACTGCAACGCCGGCGCCCTGGCGACCGGCGGTTACGGCACGGCCTTGGGCGTGATTCGCAGCGCGTATCGACGCGGCCGGTTGCAGCAAGTGTACGCCGGAGAAACCCGCCCCTGGCTGCAAGGTGCGCGTTTGACCGTGTGGGAACTGGCCCAAGACGGCATTCCGGCCACCTTGATCGCCGATTCCGCCGCCGCCTGGTTGATGAAATCCGGCAAGATCGACTGGATCGTGGTCGGCGCCGATCGCATTACCGCCAACGGCGACGTGGCCAACAAGATAGGTACCTATTCGCTGGCCGTGCTGGCCAAACGGCACGGCGTCAAAATGATGGTGGCCGCACCGTCTTCCACCTTCGATTTCAGCTTGGAAAGCGGGGACAGCATAGAAATCGAGCAGCGTAGCGCGCAAGAATTGCTGCCCGCTTGTTATTTGCAGGCCGATTCCTTGGTCAGCGCCTGGAATCCGGTATTCGACGTCACCCCCGCCGAACTAATCAGCGCTATCGTCACCGAACGCGGCGCCGTCATCGATCCCGGCAAACACGGGGTCAGGAGTTTGCAGATATGATAGGCCCAAACTACGGCAACAACCCGGTAGTGGCGATAAGCTGTTTGCTGCAAGGCGCTAAAATGCTCAATCATCCGGCTTTGCGCAAATACCTGTTGATCCCGCTGTTCATCAATTTCTTCTTGTACAGCGGTGCATTCGTGCTGGGTTACCATTCGGTGTCGGCTTTGATCCACGAATTCATTCCGGCCTGGCTGTCGTGGCTGAACTGGATCTTATGGCCGCTGTTTTTCGTGTCTTTTTTGATCATCGGTTTTTTCACCTTCACCTTGATCGCCAACTTGATTGCTGCACCGTATTACAGCCGGCTGGCTGCGAAAACGCTGGAGCTCATTGGCGCAACTTACGACGATCAGCCGGAAATTCCGTGGGACAAGGTATTCGTCGGCGAACTGCGCCGGGTAGGCTACCTGTTGCTGCGTACCTTGCCGTTGTTGTTGTTATCCGTGATTCCGGTAGTCAATTTGATTGCGCCGGTACTGTGGGCAATATTCGCCGCTTGGGGCATAGCCATGGAATTCATGGCCTATCCGCTGGAAAGCCGCGGCCTGACGTTTCCGGAACAAAAGGAATTCCTGCGGCAATCGCGCTGGGGGGCCTTGAGCTTCGGCGGCCTAACCGGCTTAGCGCTGACCTTGCCGGTGATCAATTTGTTCATCGGTCAAGCCGCGGTGATAGGCGCGACCTTGTACGTGCATAAACTCGAACAACAGATATAAAGAGATTAAGTTTGCTGGGCTCGCACTGGCGCGCGCCGCATCCCGATTAAACGCCCCATCCACCGATAGGAATTGACATGTCCGGCAACAAGCCTTGGGTTTCCACGCTAGCATGGCTAGCCGTCGCGCTAATCGGCGCCTCGGCCATAGGCGGCATCGCCCTGCAACGCGGCGAAACCATCAGCAGTATGTGGATCATTACCGCCGCAGTGTGCACCTATGCCTTAGGTTACCGCTTCTACAGCGCGTTCGTCGCGGCGAAAGTGTTGGTGCTGGATGCCGGCCGAGCCACGCCGGCGGAACGCTTCGACGACGGCCGCGATTTCATGCCGACCCATAAATGGGTGGTATTCGGCCACCATTTTGCCGCAATCGCCGGCCCCGGCCCGCTGATTGGCCCGACCTTGGCCGCACAATTCGGTTACTTGCCCGGCACCCTGTGGATATTGATAGGCGCAGTATTGGGCGGCTGTGTGCAGGATTTCGTCACTTTGTTTTTTTCGGTCAGGCGTGATGGTCGCTCGCTGGGACAAATGGCCAAGGACGAACTTGGGCCGATAGGTGGCGGCGCGGCCATGTTGGGGGTGATGACCATCATGATCATCCTGATCGCGGTGCTCGGCCTGGTGGTGGTCAATGCGATGAAACACAGTCCCTGGGCGACGTCGACTGTAGCGGCAACCATACCGATTGCGGTGTTGATGGGTATTTATCTGAACAATGTCCGCCCGGGCCGGGTAGCGGAAGCGACCTTGCTGGGCGTGTCGCTGCTGATTTTCGCCGTGTTGGGCGGCGGTTGGATAGACGACAATCCGGCGATTCGCGGCTGGTTCGACTACGACGCCCCGCAACTGGCGCTTATGGTCATCTTATACGGCTTCGCCGCGGCGGTATTGCCGGTCTGGCTGCTGCTGGCCCCGCGCGATTATTTGTCCACGTTTATGAAACTGGGCACTATCGCCGCGTTGGCGGTCGCTATCGTGATCCTGCGCCCGGAGTTGAAAATGCCGGCTTTGACCCAATTCGTCGACGGCAGCGGACCTATTTTCGGCGGCAAACTGTTCCCGTTCGTATTCATCACCATCGCCTGCGGCGCGATTTCCGGCTTTCACGCCCTGATTTCCTCAGGCACCACGCCTAAGCTGTTAGCCAACGAAGCCGACGCCCGCTTCATCGGCTATGGCGCGATGATGATGGAATCTTTCGTGGCCATTATGGCCATGATAGCCGCCAGCGTATTGGAGCCCGGCGTCTATTTCGCCATCAACAGCCCGGCCGGCGTGGTCGGCAAGGAAGCGGCCGACGCGGTGGCAAAAATCAGCGCCTGGGGTTTTCCGGTTTCGGTCGAGCACATGCAACATTTGGCGCAAACCATGGGCGAATCCAGTTTGTTCGCCCGGACCGGCGGCGCGCCGTCGCTGGCGGTCGGCATGGCCAGCCTGTTCGCGCAAGTGTTCGGCGCCAACCTGCTGGCAGCCTGGTACCACTTCGCCATCATGTTCGAAGCCCTGTTCATTTTGACCACGCTGGACGCCGGCACCCGGGTTGCCCGCTTCATGCTGCAGGACCTGCTCGGCAATTTCAACATCGGTGTCGGCAAAGCCAACCACTATGCCAGCATTCTGCTGACCAGCGCGGCAGTCGTCGGCGCCTGGGGCTATTTCTTGTACATGGGCACCATAGATCCGCTGGGCGGTATCAACAGTTTGTGGCCCTTGTTCGGCATCGCCAACCAAATGCTGGCGGCGATTGCATTGTGCGTGGCCACCACGATTCTGATCAAATCCGGCAAGTTGAAATACGTCTGGGTCACGGCTGCACCGTTAGCCTGGCTGCTCGTCATCACCAGCAGTGCGGCGTGGGAAAAACTGTTTTCGGCCGACCTCAGAGTCGGTTTCCTGACTCACGCCAACGATTTGTCCGCCAAACTGCAGGCCGGCATGCTGGATGCGGATATGGCCGGTAAAGCTCCGCACCTGTTATTCAACGACTATCTGAACGCCGGCCTGACCGCGCTGTTCATGCTGATCACCTGGCTGTTGCTGCTGGATACCCTGCGCGTCGCCTACTGCGTGCTGAGCGGCAAGCCGCATCCCCAATCCAGCGAATCGCCGCACATACCCAGCCGCCTGGTGGAAAACTGGGTACGCGATTGAGGCGAATTGCCGGTTAGCAAACGCTGCTTTCGAAAATTTGCGACGCTAACAATCCCGAAGGTAGCGGGCTTTATCCGTTGATACGCCCAAGCCTCTCAAAATTTAACTATCTACCTATCTGCAGCGAAAACGGATGAGTCGTTAGCGGAGAAGCGGCGATTCGAACCCGAACGACCTGCTAACCTTTCCCGCTTTTGCCCCGGACCTATCGCTGAGCGCACAAGAGTCGGTTGAGCGGCGGATTATTGTGAGGATTGAGCACGATCCAGGCAAAGAGCCGCAACTGGTTTGCCAGAGTACGGACATGAGGCTCTTCGAGCAATGCGAAGCGATGCGCACCGATCTCGTGAATCTCCAAATCTCCCCGGCTAATCGATTCCGGATCACTCGCGGATCGTGAAGGAAACCAAGATCGCCCGGGGTTCGATTGGCCCCAAAGAATGCTATCGAGCCTGGGTATATATTCGGTAGATCAAGGCTCTGCGCTGTTACGGTAGCTTCCCACACGCGCTTGAGAACAGGATCGGTAGGTCAAGGCCGCCGGGAACAACGATAGGTGGTTTGTTTGCGGCCAGTTCTTTAAGCTTGCACAGCTCTTCTTTACGTTCGGAGATGCCTATCAAGCTATCTAATTCCGGCAGTCGTGCATTTAACAGCAATGGCGGATTGCGCGAATCAATCACATTTCGGCGACTGCAAGCCCATACAGGACGGCGTGTGGGAGTTGCGTATCGATTACGGCCCAGGTTACCGCGTGTATTACGCACAGGCCGGTGACAAGTTGCTGTTGCTGTTAATTGGCGTTGACAAACGAAAACAGCAGTTAGATATTGAAAAAGCTGTTGATTATTGGAAAGACTGGAAGCGGAGAGCAACCCATGACTGAAGCATCAAGACCCCATGACCAAACCGTTATTGAGCTACTGAGAGAAGATCCCGACTTTGCCAATGAGTATCTAGGCGGCATTGGACGAGATCGATCAGCCGGGCGGCGGCAGAGAAGCCTTGTTGGCAACGTTGAGACATATTGCTGAGGCGCACGGAATGTCAGATGTTGCCGAGCGTGCAGGGAAAGGCATGACCCGAGATAGCCAAACAGATCTGCGTTACCCGCGCTAGCTTGTACAAGTCGCTGGCCGACGATGGCAATCCCAGGTTTGAAACCATCGCCAAGATTGTTGATGCCCTTGGTTGCAAGCTGATTGTGTCCTAATGCATATGCTTAACCCGCCCCATCCGGGCAGCATTTTGAAAAAGGACGTGTTACCCACGCTGGGTATCGGCCCCGCCGAAGCTGCCACGCAGCTTGGGGTTTCTCGGGAAGCGTTATCGCGTGTTCTCAACGGTCGGGCAGCGATTAGTGCCGATATGGCAATCCGGCTGGAAGCTTGGGTGAATGGCCCGACAGCAGAAACATGGTTGTGCTTGCAGGCGGAATATTCCAAACCGGCAAATCGCAGGTTTTAAACAAAAACAGCTTGCCGAGATAGACGAACGCAAATTTGCGTCGGTCTACAAAGCCGGAAATGGACAGGATAGACTTTGTTTCAATCTCGATTCCGTCTTGTCATAATCGATTGCTGACATGAATTGGGATCAGAAATGGGAAGGCTTGCCCCTGCCGGCGGTACTCATCTATGGGGAGCAGTCGAACCGCCGATTTGGCGGTTTGGGTTCAGAAACAGAAGGAAGGGGAGGTAATCTGTGTCAATCAGTCTGGCTATTATTCAGCAACCCCGAATGCTGATGACGAATTGGGAGTAAAAAACTGTTGATCGACATACCCATAAATTGAACAAAAATGCCTACATGAACTCGACAGGCGAAAAAAAAGGACTTGCGATTTATCGTAAGTCCTTGATTTATCTGGCTCCCCCGGACGGGCTCGAACCGCCGACCTAGTGATTAACAGTTACCCGTCCCATAAAGATAAAACTCATTGATATGACTGTATTTATTTTATAAGCATATGAATTACAAATAAATATAACTTTTCTTTACCTTTCTCCAGCTTTCGCTAAAATACCCAAAACAGCCTTGAAAAGTTGCCCCGAGGTTGCCCGGTGTTTTGGAGAAAGCAAATGGCCGAAAAAATCAATTTTACTCAGGACAGAATCAGAAACCTGCCGTCGCCCGCCGACAAAGACAGAGAAGACTATTACGATACGGGCTGTCCAAAGCTGGTTTGTAGGGTTAGCAACACTGGGAATAAATCATTTGTCGTCTTGAAGAAAACCTCGGACGGCAAAACGCGCCGCGTTACGCTTGGGAAGTTCCCTGACTTGTCGGTGGCTGAAGCGCGAAAAATGGCCCAAGCCGCTTTGACCGATCTTGCCCAAGGCATTAACCCCACCGAAGAAAAACGCAAACAACGTATTCGCGGCATCACCTTACAAGAACTGTTAGAGCAATACCTCAAAGATAAAAGCGATTTACGTGAAGCTTCGATTCTGGATTACCGGAAAAAATTGCAACAAGGCTTTTCGGATTGGCTGAACAAACCTATCAACGAAATCAGCCGAGAAATGGTATTAGCCCGTCGCAAGCAATTTCAGGGCGGCAGAGACAACAAAATGCGGGTTTTGCGACTACTGATGCGTTATGCCGTAGTTACGTTAAAGGCACTAAATGAAAATCCGGTCGACGTTATGCGTGATGGCAGCCTTTGGGCAAAGGCTAAACGCAAGAAACGCATGATCCCCAGCGACAATTTGAGAGATTGGTATAACGCCGTCTTGGCACTGGAAAACGAAAAAGCCAAAGTCTATTTGCTTTTGCTTCTGCATACTGGCTTGAGGGATCAGGACATTCGCTACCTGGAATGGAGCGACATTGACTTTAAAAGCGATTCAATTACGGCGCGCGACACCAAAAACCACACTGATTTCACCACCTACATCGCCCCGCAACTCAAGCCCCACTTGCGCCACCTTCAACAACTCACCGGCGATAGCCGCTTCTTATTTCCGGGTGATTCAGCGGACGGCGTGATGAATATCCCCCGCAAGCCGATTGCTCAAGTGGTTGCAAAAACTGGTGTGACCTTTAGCAGTCACGATCTGAAGCGTACATTTCTGACTATCGGCGAGGCCGCAATGATTCCATTTTCACTACTTAAAACATTGGCCAACCACAAAACCGACGCCGATGTGACAGCCGGTTACATCAACACCGAAGCAAACACCATGAAAAAGGCTATTATCAGAATCGCCGATTACATTCAGGAACATACCTTGCCCGAGTCAGGCAATGTTATTCATCTGACAGCAAATCAGGGATAAAACTTCGTGACGGAGGTAAAACTCAAGCAGCCTTGGCGACTGGACTCAAAGGCAAATACTCTTCCCCACCAAAAAGAGTAATCCCTGCAGGCAAAACAAACTTGGCATGACACAGCAACCGGAACTGAGCCGGTGCATCCAGGTTTAATCGTGCCACACTGACGTCGATATGGGTATTGGCTAAAACCTCTCGCAAGTCCTTATTTAAGTACCTTGGACAATAACCCATCTTAATTGCTTCGCCGTTTTCTAAACGGAGGGCAAAAGAGTCTTTAATGTTGCCGTCTTCAGGAACAAGAGATAATCTGTCACCAATCTTTAGATTACCAAGACTCTGCAGCTCAGCTTCATTTAGGTAGCGCAAACCATGACTAAAGAAGAATAACTCACAAAACCCCTCAACATTCACTTGCGGATCAGGGTAAACACACAGTTCGTCGGTGGCTCGTTCGCCGCCCGACCGCGCCAGCAACTCCAACGGATCATTATTCTTTTTCGGGTCAGCACCTAACCATCTAACGTAATCGGGATAATCTGGCCTGGACCGACTTAGTACCCGATTAGCAAACAACGGAAACAGCTCCCGAGAAACATAGTGCCGATGCAAATCAAGCATGCGCCCCAAATACTTAAAATTTGGAGTTGATAAAGCGCCTTGCGTATAGACAAAGGAATAACCATTGTCCTCGCGACGCAGCCGTCCCACGGTATGCCACAAACGTGACTGCGGGTCTTGCCAAGCGATATACAGAGTATTCATTTGCTTAAATTTTCAAGAATGCGTTGCTTGTTTAATTCCAAAAGTGCCATAGCGAATTCAATGGCTAACTCACTGATTTCAGATTTGGGTATTCGTTTAAAAATTTCCAAACATTGTTCGTTCGAAACTTCGACCAGCTTTGATTGCCAATATCCAGCCGCTTCTGGCGACCTGCCTGCCGCCTGTCTGAACGCATCAACCGTTGATAGCGGTTTTGGTTCTAATTTGTTGAGATAAATCGCCGATCGAGCTTTCTCGATATAGGCGTTAATACGTTGCCGTGGGTCGCTGGATGTTAAAAGCGTTTTTCGCTTTTTATCAGTCTCATTTTGCCCCATTGAGGCTGCATGGTCAAAGGTAGGCGACAAATAGATGCCGTCATCGGCGTTAATCACAGCCCAGTTTTCGTGATGACGATCCTGATTGGCAATCCAGGCATCCAGCATCAGATAACCCACAAAAACATCAAAAGCAGTTTTGATGCAAGCGTCGGGCACGTGCCAGCCAATTGGCGTGGTTATTTCAGGCTGACTTAACAAACCATGGATGCGGCCTAAAGTATGGTCCGTATTGCCATAGTTTTCTTGGGTAGGATAATTGGAATGGATTTCGGACAACAACTCGTTTCCCAAAATCAGCCGCCCACCAACTGGAACCACCGTTTTGCAAATAACGCCTTTTTGGCCTTTCCAGACTGAGAATTCGTAGTGGGCATGCGGCAAGCCAAGCAATGCGCATAGCTCGCAGGCGACAATTTCCGCCCAGTTTTCGCCGGTATTGGGTCGGCCGAGCTTTAACAAGTACCGATCATCATCGCGATAAAGCCAGTATTTTTGCTTCGTCCCCAATTGTTCAGGTATCTCCGGCTCGTCATCGGCAACCCGAATAAATGGGTAATAGTCAGACGACATTGAAAATACTCACGACGCAACCATCCCCCGCAAATTCGCCATCGCCTGCGCCACAATCTCACCTTGGCGGTTGATGTTATCGATAATCTCGAGCACGGTGCGGGTATCGGTCACTGCTTTGACATTCGGATTAACGGCTTTCAGGTCAAACACCGCCGCGTCGATGTCGCTGGCCTTGGTTTGGGCTTCGCGAATGGCTTTTTCCTTGGCTTTGATGGCGTCTTCGACGGCTGTGACGCGGTCTTTTTCGGCCTTGTCTCGTTTCAGCGCCTTCAATTCTTCCTTTAGTGACAGCAATTCCTCGGTAAGCCGGTTGGCTTCGTCGATGAAAGGTTGCATGTCTTCGCGGGCTTTAGCTCGGCGGGCGGCAAAATCGACCGTCCAGGAAAAGGCGCTATCGGCTTCCGGCGTACCGTGCTTGGCCAGCAACTTGGCAAAGCTCGGAAACGTTTGGCCTTGATGCTCTTCCTGCTCCAGCCATTCCGTCGTCAAACTGGCGGGTAAATCGGCATCGGCCAGAATGCCGCCGTGTTTATCAAAGCCAAAGTGCGCCAGCGTCATCGGCGATTTCTTGCCGATTTTCAACTGCGACAAATCGTAATACCAGATGCGTTCGGTCTTTTTGCCTTTAGTGAAAAACAGCAGATTGGTTTTGACGCCGGCACCAGCAGTGGAAAACACGCCGCCCGGCAGACTAACGATGCACCACAAATCGCATTCATCGACCAGTTTACGTTTGGTTTCGACAAACGCGCTTTCGTTGGTGCGGAACAGCAAGCCCTCATCCAAGACAATGCCGCAGCGACCACCCGGCTTGCCGTCGATGGATGCTTTCAATTCCGCCAGAATATGCTGCACAAACAGCACTTGCGTCGAGCCGGTTTCAAAATCGTAATTTTTCTGCGCGTCCGAACCTTCCTTACCGCCGAACGGCGGATTGGTCAGGATCACATCAAAGGTGGGCGGGGCTTTTTCAAACAAGCCGTCGTAGGTTTGCTTGCCGGTCAGCGTGTTGCCGTGCCAGAGATTGGGCTGATCGATGCCGTGCAAAATCAGGTTGGCTAAGGCAATGGGGAAAACCAGATTCTCTTTTTCCCGGCCGAAGAAGGTATCGTGTTTCAGTTTCTCCAGCACTGTCGACGCCGGGCTGTTACCTAACTTGCGGTTGATATGTTCATACGCCACCGCCAGAAAGCCGCCGGTGCCGCAGCATGGGTCGTACACCGTTTCGCCGGGCTTGGGATCGAGTACATGCACCATGCCCCGGATCACTTCGCGCGGGGTAAAGAACTGGCCGCCGTCGGAGTTTTTCTCGCCCATTTTCAGCAGCAAATCTTCATAGACCTGCGACAAGGTAAAGAAATGGGTGTCGTCGATATGGTCGATATGGATTTCATGCACCTTATCGAAGATGTCGCGCAAATTGGTTTCGCTATCGACGCGGACTTTCTCCACGGCCGTCATGATGCGGCCAATCACCCGCTGTTTCGGGCTGGCACTGGGATTGGGGATTTGCGTCACCGGATTAACATCCAACCGGTGCAAAAACGGCAACAACTCGTTATTGATGAACTCGAACAGTTTGCCTTCGCCCGCCTCGAACAAGGCTTGCCGCTTCCAGCCTACCGGATAACCTTCCGGCGTTTTCGGCGCATCGGCTTTGTCGGAATACGGCGCGGCCCAGTCCTGCCAGCGATAAGGCGCCGTCAAGGCCGGGGTATAGTCGTAACCCAAGGCTTCGGCTTGGTTGCGGGCTTTTTGCTCCTGGGCATCCAGAATGCGCAAGAACAGAATCCAGGTCAGTTCCGGCACGTATTGCAAGGCACTGGCACAATTGGAGCGGCGCATCACGTCGCAAATGGCCTTGACGAAAGACGATAGCGATTGCGTCGAGGCGATGGCTTTGGGTGGTTTGGTTTTAGGTGATTTTGCCATGCGGTATAGGTGTAAATTTGTCAGGCGTAATTCAATTCAGGGATAATCCCAATGGCGACCAGTGCAATCGTTCCCATAGCGATTTCCTTGGTTTCAAGGCTGGTCATTCCTTTTCGTGGCTGTTAGAGCCTCAATCGTCTGCCTCATCCGGTTTAATAAGTTTCTTCTGCGCCGACTCGAGTTGTTTAATGCTTTTTTCCGGCGTCGGCAGCGCTTCCGGCATCGTCCCGCCTAAATCCTTGATGGTCTGACGGACTTTTTTGCCGACTTCCAAGTGGGTTTGATTTGCCTGCCGTTTACCTTTGACTTGGTCACGCTTCAGTTTTTCTTCGGTTTGGGTGGCGCGGAACAGATTGGCGGCCAGCTCGGTGCTGCCCATGTGATCGAGGATTTTCTGGCTTTTCTTCAAACCTTTGCGGGCGTGAATATCCTTGGCCGTCAGTCCGCCATACAATCCGCGATAACCATGATCCTGAAAAAGGGCGTAATCCAGCGAGGTTTCCACCCCGGCATCCTTGGCTGCTGCCGCAAGATACTTATTGTGTAAAGCCAACTCGTTACGAATCGCCAAACGCTTGTCGTCCTCTGATAAACGCGCAAACTGTTGATCGTCCGCCAACTCTTGGCGGCGGGTTTGCATGGCGAAATAGGTTTGGCCGTTGGCGATGACCGGCTTGCTGGGATCGCCGTTTTGCACCACCAGATAACAGGCATAGCGCGACAAACGCACATCCGGCAATTCGCGTTTGGCACCGGAACCGATTTCGACCATTTCGAGGGCATCCTCGAAATGGTCATCAACGGCTTGACCACTATTCCGACAGGCTTCTTTCGCCCGTTCCAACACCGGTAAGAAATGCCGATACTCCGAATAATCCAGCACTTTAGCCAAAGCACGCGCCAACCAGAATTCATTGCCCACGTCATCCTGTCGGCGGATACCATCGAAAGTAGCCTGATGGGTTTCGTTGATGCGTTTTTCAGTCATAGCATCCTCAGTTGGAATTATCGAAGTTAAAGGCTTTGGTTAACAAGCGTTCCGGGATTTTATCGAGGTCGTCGAGTTGTTGTTGAACGGCGGATTTGACCGATTTCAATTGCGCCAATGCTTTTGAAACCCGGCATTGCTCTTGATACGGCGGCAGCAGGATCGTACCTTCGGCCAAGCGGTTGAACAGCATCCGTTCGCGCACCGCGCCACGTGCTAATGAATTGATGCACTGCACGCCATACGGTGAGCGCAACCAGTAATAAAACCAGCGGGAATCGACCAAGCCGAGTTTGCCTTGCAAGGCGACATAATCGGGGCTGGTGATGCCGGGCTGATCGTCGTCATCGACGAAGGCAATCGAGCCGATCAAGATACGCATCGGGTTGTAAAACACCGTGCCGCTGAATACGGGTTTATAGCGTTGCGGTTGTTTGCCGGGTGGTTCCTTGGCGGGAGCCAAGCCATCGCGGGTTGCGCCAAGTACCGGATAATCGGCCCAGCTTTCACCGATGCCTTTTTTAACCTCATCCAGCACATCGCCGAGATTCCATTCCACGACCTCGGTGCTTTCGATGCTTTCGCGGATGTAGGCATTGGCCAGATTGACGATTTCTTGTAGCTGACATTGCAAAGCCTGCCGGGCAGTTTCCACTTCGGCGAGTTGGGATTTGAGTTTGGCGGCGATTTGGCGTTGTTCGAGAATATCAATAACCGGAATTTCCAAATCTTCGATAAAACCGGTAATCACACTGTGGACCGTTGGTCCTCGCTTGACGCCATCCAAAAGTACCTGTGACTGCTTTGATTTTAGATACAGAGCCATAAACTCTGAATCATAAGCATCGTTGGGAATAATAGCTTTGATGTCCTGGTTAAACGCCGATTTTTGCCGAACAATACCCACTGGCAGTGTGTGCGCTAATACACCTGATCGCCCAACAACCAAAATAGCCCCCGAATGGACTATCCGAGCCGCTGACTCCACGGTAGCTTGGGCGTTGGTGTAATCTTGGGCATTAACTAAATCAAAGCACTTCATATCCTTGGGTGAAAACCAGGGTATGTCACCTTTCCAATACTCAGATTTGCTTTTATCCGGTGTGCCGCCGCTAAAAAAAGAACAGCATTCTGCAAGTCTAATCATCCTCATACCCCAAACAACCTGCCCTTAGCCTGCAAAATCACCTCCACCGGTTTGCCCAATTTTTCCAAGGCCGCCAAGCCGCCCGCTTGCCGGATGTCCGGCACGTCCCAAAACTCCTTGATTTCTAGCGCATCGGTGCCGCCCAGGCTGAACTGTTTGCCAAAGCCTTGCAGCACGATCGCGGCATTGACGGGCATATCGGCAAACCAGCTTTGGTTGCCATCCAGATAGCCTTGGCCACGTTGCGGGCGGGTCAAGGCCTGGGCGCGATAACCCAGATGGGCGAACAGGTCGTAATAATCAAACTCGCGCATGTCTTCCAGTTCGCGCAGCACTTCCGGCGAGAAATGCTCGCCCAGTAGGTGGTTGATCAATTCGCGGCGCTTTTGGGTGGCTATCCACAGTTGCCGAAAATCGTGCAGGTTACGCGCTTCCTTCACCACCCGTTGCAATATTTCCCGGCGGTATTCGTCCAGCGGCATTTTGTAGGCCTTGCCGTCGCGCTGGGTCAGGATGAAACGGCCCTCACCGCTGATGCTGACATATTGGCCTTTGATCTCGGCCACGGCGGGCTGGTTGTCAGTACCTCCAGTATCACCACCGTCGTCGCCACCTTCGCCGTCTTCATCGTCGCCGCCCGACCTTTTCTTTTTGGCTTGGCTGGAGGCGGTGATGAAGTCGGTGCCGAACAAGTCGGTGACGCCGGTGTAGTCGTAAAGCCAGAATTTGTATTTTTGGGTTTCTTCGTCGATGCGGGTGCCGCGCCCGACCATTTGATAAAACAGGATGCTGGATTCCAGGTAGCGGAAAAACACCACGGCATTCAAGCGCTCGATGTCGACGCCGGTGGCCAGTAAATCGACGGTGCAGGCGATAAAGGCGCGCTCGCCGGAACCGCGCATCGGCTGGATCATGTCCCGGCCACCGTTGGAGGTGCATTTGAAGGCGTAATGGTCTTTGGGCGTTTGGCCGTGTTGTTTGCACCACTGCACATACAGGTTGTTCATCTGCTGAACGACGCGGTCGGCGTGGATGTCGCGGGTGCAGAAGATGATCACCTTTTGTTCCGGGCCGCCGTTCTGGCACAACAGTTTAAACAAGTCGGCGCACATTTTCGGCGTGCGCAGTTCGATGAACAGTTCGTCGTCGAAGTCTTTGCCGGTGTATTGGTCTTTGGTCAGATCGGCTTCGGTAATGGGTTGACCGGTGCGGATGTCTTTGGGTTTGGCGGCGAGAATTTCGGCTTTGCTAAACACGGTATCGTCGATGCTGGCTTTGCGTTTGACGATTTCGCAGGCGGCCAGATAGCCGTCTTCCTGGGCTTTGATTAAGTCGTATTCGTAGACCGGTTCGCCGAAGTATTTATGGTTATCCGCAGTAATTTGCGCATCTTCGGCGGTGTGTTTTTTGGATTCGCGCAGTTGCCTGGGCGTAGCTGTTAAACCAATTTGCACAGCATTCGGGCTACGCAGCAACACTTCTGACCAACGACCGAAGGCAGAGCGGTGGCATTCGTCGATGATGATGACGCTGAACGAGTCCGGCGGGTAATGTTCGGTTAAAAAGCTGGCTGTGCCTTTGTCCTCATCGTCCAAGCCCAAGGTTTGGTAGGTGGCGATGTGGATGCGGGCGTTTTTGGCGGCATTGTGGCCGTTGACGGTTTCGACGATGCGCACGCTACCGCCGAAAGCGGCTTTTAGTTTGTTATAGCCTTGGGTGCGCAGTTCGTCGCGGTCGCATAAAAACAGCGCCGGTTTGGTCAAACGTCCGGCTTGTTGCAAGCGCCACAGCAAGTTGGCGGCGATGACGGTTTTACCGGCTCCGGTGGCTAACGCCAACAATACTCGGCAAGGCTTTTGTTCCAATTCGCAGCGCAGAATTTTCTCGAAGCAGGCGCGAATCGCGGCATCCTGGTAGTAACGGCTTTTGGGGTAGGCTTTGCTGTCGGCGGTGAATAGTAGTGCGGCTTGCGGTTGACTCAGGTCGATACCAGTGTCGTTGAAATAACGCTGGGTGAGTTCGGCATGGGTGGGAAAGTTGTCTTTAAAGGGATGCGGCCCATGCTGCAAGCCGGTGGTTTTATCGAACTCGCCGTATAAGTGGCCATTGGTGGCGAACACGTATTGCACATGGAAGCGGCTGCACTCAGCGTAACCCTTAGCTTGCTGCATGCCTTGCAGTGGATCGGCGTTTTCTTTCTTGGCTTCCAGGACGCCAACCGGCAAGGGTTTGGCGGCATCGGGCGTTTGTACGCAAAGCAGATAATCAGTACGACCGGCACCGCCCCTGCGACCTTTGTGGCCGATGGCCTCTACCGGCGCGGGTGTCTCCAGTTTGAGTTTGCTGGCGTCGTCATAGCCTTTGTCACGCAGAACCGGATCGATGAGATAGTAACGGGTTTCGGCTTCGTTATAACTCATTAGTGATTATCCTTTTCCAAGTTCTACTTACGAATCTGCCCTAACTTCTGAATGGAGTTGTTTAGATGTTCGGGCAATCTATCGCTCAAGTGACCAACTTTGGCATTTTTGCTGTATTCAACCGCCAGAGTGTAATCAATAACCAGAGCTTAGTTGTTGGGTTAAAGAAACAATGTAAACAGCAACACCTATATATAGTGATAATATATTAATTAAACACTGTTTATAGTATAATGACGACAGTTTCAGAATTGTTCTGAAACAAAAAAGCCCTGAAGCGAAAGCGGCTGCCACCACTAGCAATTCAGGGCTTATATTTTTTTAATCCAACATCGAAGGCCGATGCGGATCAGAACAAAGCAATGTTAAAGCTCCCAAGCGATACATTATTTTTTGTTATGTTGCCAAACTTCCGGCGTTAAAAAAACCTGTTCGCCCAATTGGGCAGACCGGCATAAACGCTTTGTTTAGCAGATGCTATTGTTAAGAATTCTGAACGATTTGTAAATACTCGTGAGCAATTTTAATTAAGCATCCTTCCCGTCACCGGCCATAGATGTCCAGCGCAGCTTAGCTGCAAGGAAGTTAAATGGCTTTCAAGCATCTGTCATTAGACATTGACACCCTGACCGACACCGAAGGGGCTTCGACACTGCTAGCGGTTCCGGCCGCCACGCTAATTAAGTGGCGCTCAACTGGCGAAGTTAGAATTCCGTTCGTAAGGATTGGTCGTCAAATCAAGTATCGCACTCTCGACCTAAAGGCATTCATCGAAAGTAGCACGGTCAAATAACACAAAGCCCGACTTAATTTTTAACTAAGCCGGGCTGGTGAATGTATTGCCTAAATTTAGACGATAGCGCATCACTATTTTATCGCAATTACAACCCGTTCGGCAAAATCCCAGAGGATTTTGTAATGACAAAATTTAAGAAATTGATGCTGCGCATCAAAAACCAATGCTTCAGATTGTTTCTGTGGTTATCCATTTTCGGAGGCGCATGGTCATGAAAGATATTCAGCCAATTTTTGCAACCGAAGCGATTGAAACCAGCGAAACCTGCAATACCTGCAGATCACTATCAAATGATGACTTTATGACTGGCATTTTTGGAGAAATTGCCAGCAATGAGCGCCCTGTTACGGTCAGTTTTACCGGAAACCCTGCCGAAGTAAGCAGTGGCAAATGGTTTGGAAAGCCTTGGATAGCTGGTAAAACACCATTGCCACCTGACAGTAATAATTATGTCAGCTTCGCCACTTACAAGCCCGACCAAGGAGGCAAGCACCGCAGACAGAAAAAGCATTTTGCAGCCCTGCATGCGGTCATGTTAGATGACATTGGCAGCAAAGTGCCGTTAGATCGAATTAGCGTTGAGCCTAGTTGGATGATTGAAACCTCGAAAGACAACTTTCAAATAGGTTTCATACTGGAGCAACCTATCACCAACCCTACCGAAGCCGACCTCTTATTGGATGCCATCATCGAAGCAGGGCTTACTGACTCTGGCGCAAATGGCCCCTGTGCTCTATTGGGACGCTTACCCAGGGCGATTAACGGCAAGTATCTAAACGACGATGGCTCTTATTGGCCATGCATATTACGAGCGTGGCAACCAAATCGTCGGTATACGGTGCAGGCTCTTACTGAAGCTCTGGAGATTGATTTGAAGGAAACTTCTCAAGAACGACGATCATCCAAGGACATTAGCTTGATTGATCGCGATCATGATGACGTTCATATCCCGCGCGCCAATGAAAACCCGGTCATTGCTGCACTTAAAGAATCAGGCCGATACAAGCAACCATTGGGCGAGGGTAAACATGATATTACCTGTCCTTGGCTGCATGAGCATACTAACCAAACTGACCAGGGAACTGCCTATTTCGAACCTAGCGAAAGCTATCCGTTGGGCGGTTTTAAATGTATGCATGGACATTGTGTACATCGGAGAGTTAGCGCGTTGCATGAGTTCTTGGGGGTCAGCAAGATCGCTGCTAAACATAAACCGATTATTCTGGTTCAAGCTGGAGAAATACCACGGATCGTCGATGCCACGGAGCAGGAATTATCGAAAACCCTCAGGCACTACCAACGCGGCGGCGTGATTGTCAGCATTACCACTGACCCAGGCACGAAGGCAACAATGGTAAAACAGCTGTCACTTGCTAGCCTTACGCGTGCGGTTGCTGGATTGGCTGTTTGGCAAAGATTCGATAAACGTAGCGATGAATGGGTAACCTGTGACCCACCCGAAAAGCATGTACGGTTTTTACATGATGCTTCGGTTTATCCTCATTTACCGGTACTGAACGGCATAGCCCGACAGCCTTACTTGAGGCCGGATGGCAGCCTTGTCAGCCAATCTGGATATGATTTTGAAACTGGCATGTTCGGGGTGTTTAGTGGCAAGGAATTTAGCATTCCGTCAATCCCGACACGGCCGGAAGCAGAGCAAGCGTTAGCAGTCTTATCTGATCTTTTGGGTGAATTCGCGTTCAAATCCCGTAACGATTTGGCTGCGGCACTTTCTGCCATTTTGACGGCAACAATAAGGGCATCACTGCCACAAGCACCACTTTTTCATTGCAAGGCTCATAGTATCTCTAGCGGCAAAAGTTATTTGTGCGAATTATTCACGGCCTTTGCCACACCCCAGCGAGGTACACCACATGCATTTCCGGCCGATGACGAAGAATGTAGAAAAATGCTGTTGGCGGAATTACTTACGGCCCCTGCCGTCATTGAGTTCGACAATTTGACCAGTGACCTGATCCCGCACAAATCACTTTGTACTGCGCTAACCAGCGAATTTGTCTCTGGACGCATTCTAGGTCAAAGCAAAACAGCAGAAGTTAATACTCGTGTTTTGCTTTTGTCGAGTGGCAACAATGTTGATCCAGTGAGAGATATGACGCGTAGAACGATCACTATTTCGCTTGACCCCGCTTGTGAAATACCTGCCGCGCGGGAATTTAACAAACAGCCGGTGTTAGAGATTAGAAATAATCGCGGATACTTTGTCTCCCTTGCTCTGACCATTATTCGTGCCTGGATATGCGCTGGTCACCCAAAAACTGAGTGTAAAAACATTGCGACCTATACAGACTGGTCAAACCTTTGTCGTCACCCCTTACTCTGGTTGGGACTACCTGACCCTGCCGCCAGCATGTTTGAGTCCATGCTTGAAGATCCTGATCGCGAGCAACTTGGACACATGCTTCATGGCTGGCATGACCGTTTTGGAAACGAGGCGCTCATGATTAGAGATGCATTGAAACGTATCGGTTTTGACGATGAGCCTCTTTGGGATGTCATCAACGACATCGCCGGCGAGAGGGATGGCATTATCAATAGAAACCGGCTTGGTTGGTGGTTAAAGCGGCATGCAGGGCGCGTGGTCGATGGTTTACGTTTTGTAAAAGATGATTCAAGTCGCGGATCGGTAAAGTGGAAAGTGCAGGTATTGCAGGCTTCGCAGGTATCCGTGGCATCAGCTCCAAAAAATGTCACGCCGCTTTTTACCCCCACTAATGCATACGCCCAAGCTAGTCGCGGCTTATAGGAGATATTTAAATGCAAACTCAACTTACAGATGACACAAGGTTAGTTATGACCAATTCGATCAGCGGAATCGATGAAAATGCTGCCACAGATAGTTATGACGCTGTTCGCTACAATGCCATGAAACACGGCATTCTTTCAAAATTGGCCGTGCTACCTCATGAAGATCAAACAGAATATTCTGACCTTTTGACCGCATTACTCGATGAGCATCAACCCGAATGCATAACCGAAAGGCATTTGGTCGAGGAGTTGGCCACCATTCTTTGGCGAAAGCGCCGAGTTCTAATGGCTGAAGGCGCAATTATCAATCGCGGCGTGTGGGGTGTTGCCCATGAGCAGCACAATAAAAGCACGATTCGCGCCTCGGTTCCGTTAGAGCTTGGTATGTCGCACGATACGCCTGATCTTCCGGACCTGTTAACCGCCAACCCGGAAGAAATTGATGAACGCTTACGAAATGCTCAAATTGATTTAACTGCTACCCGTAAAGCATCTGCAATACTGCGCAAAGGGGGCGCTAATGTTTATAAGCGGGCAAGGTTAGCATTAATCGAAGAATCCAGAGACTGGTGGGATAGCTGTGTTGAGGATGAGGAATATCCTGCTACCGCAGACGGTTTGGAACAGTTTATCCGTGAAGCATTGGAGCCAATCTGTATGCGCATGGAAAAAGAAGCCAAATATCAACCGGCCATAAAAACCCAAACCTTGGGTGAAGGACTACATCCTCAGCGAATGGAAAAGCTAAATCGGTACGAAATACACCTGGATCGTAAATTCGAACGCACATTGGCGATGCTTTTAAAGTTAAAAGAGCTGAGAAATAAAGCAAATCCGAATCCTACTGAATAACCTGTAGGCCTTAATTTGTCTGGCATTCAGCGTATTTTGTTGAATGCCGGCATTCAATTTGCTTAATGATTTCGGCTAAATCCGGAGAATTTTATGGGTGGAATGGGGAGTGGGCGACGGTATCAAGGCGGGAAGGAGACTACCAATGCCTTTCGCGCCCTTGATGTACGACGATTACAGCAAGATGGGTGCTTAAAACCTGGAATGTCATCCACAACAAGTTGGTTGTCCAATGGCGCAAACATCGGCTCAATTCAAATACACAGTCATGCTGATCACGTCATTCTGAACTATCGTCATCAACGAGCAGGCGAGGATTGGGAAATTAAACGTTACCCTGTGAGCCTAGGCTGGTCAGATTGTCATTATGGTGGGCAGCGCGCTTGGTTTACGCGTCCGGCCGATGGGTGTAACCGTCGAGTAGCATTACTTTATCTTGGTCGTGCCGGTATTTTTGCTTGCCGCGATTGTTACAAACTTGCATACGCTTGCCAAAGGGAATCAAAGGATGATCGATTTGCACGGCGAGCCGATAAAATCCGTGAAAAATTAGGTTGGCATCGTGGGATTTTGAATCCGAATGGCACTAAACCAAAAGGTATGCATTGGAAAACTTATTGGCAACTCAGGGCTAAACATGATGGTTGTGTCGATGCCGCTCTGCTTGGTATTGCCAAACGTTTTGGTTTTTTGGAGAAAATGCTGGAATAAATTTGTTTCGCAAAAATAACTTTTTTGCAGTCAGTATGTAGATTCGGGATCGAAATTACTTTTGAAAGTTGCCCAGAGGTTGCCCTGAAAATTTTGGCATAAAAAAAGGGCTTAGATTTTACTCTAAGCCCTTGATTTATCTGGCTCACCCGGACGGGCTCGAACCGCCGACCTAGTGATTAACAGTCCGATGAATCCAACAATCTGTAAAACGTGACAACAAACAATGATAATTAAATCAAGCTGTTATCTGGTTTTGTTGTTTGTCGATTGCGCTACAATGTTGCCATGATTTATCTGTGAGTGTCCCGCTAGTGTCCCACGGGACAGCGCTAAAATACTGGGTTATGCAGCCCGTATCTCGTCCAGTAAATCCGGGTGACGGTCTAAAACTTTCAGCAACTTTACCAGCGCTAGCGGTGGCTTGGTTTTGCCGGTTTCATATCGGGAAAACGCATTGATACCGCCGCCGAAAAGTTCTCCTGCTTCCCGTTGGTCAAGCGCCAGCTTTTTACGGACACTGGCGATAAATCCTGGGTCAACGATTGAAGCATTCACCTGTTTGTTAAACTCCATCATCAAAGCCATGGTTCGCCGTGACTCGTCGGCATCGGTAATCACTTCATCACAAGCCGGGCAAAACTCGCCGGTTACGTCCGGGATAGTCGTCGATTCGCCTTTATAGGTATAAGACAGGTCTCGAGTGTCTTTTACCAACTCTACAGCCCCGCAAGACGGACATTTCATAATTACAACTCCTTAAACGAAACCACTAGAACATCATCGATAACAGTTAGTTTCAGGTAAACATCCCCAGCCACAGTATTAGGCCGGTAAACGTCTTGCCAAACCTTATGGTCGGCGTGAGTGGTCATGCTCTTGTAAAAGTCAGCGGGTGTTAAGCTCATAATTACCACCAGCATGCCATCATAATCAAACCCCAAAGCCGTCGCTCCTTCTCGTGCGCTCTTAGTCGTCCTAACTTTGCCATTGGCTACCAGTGCTTTAATAGCCGGCAGCTTGCAATGGGGTGTCTGTTTTTCCATGATTAAGATATTAACCTAATTGGTTAGTTGCAACAAATTTACCTTAATGCTGCGCTATCCAGGCTTCAAAGCTATCTGCGTCAATCAGCACCTTTCGCCCAATCCGTCTAATGCAGCACCCAAAGCCGTTGGGCTTATGACCATCGGCATGAAATATCAAATGCCGTAAGCCGCCCTCTTTGAAAGCAGGGTAGGCTTCGACAGTTTGCTTTACCGTATAAAGCCGTTTACCCGATTGCATCGCTTTTACGGGGGGCTCTGTGGCGCTGTAGCGTTCGATGCTGTCCAACCTAGCTTCGAGCCTGCCTAATTTCTCCGCAAGTTCTAAGCGCTCCTGCTCGGCTTGTAGAGCGATTTCCAGCAATTGTAGGCGGCTAATTTCGCCGGGGTGCTGGTGCGTCGTTAAGGCGTCATAGGCCCGGATAACTTGCAAGTGAAATGCAGGACTAATCCACATGGCGTAGGCATAGACCAATTCCTTGACCACGTAGGTGCCGGGACAACTTCCGCCTTTGATGGATTCAACAGCTGCAAACCGGGAATTGCCGGTTAGCTCTTTGATAAGCGCCTGAGTTGCGATCAGCCTTAAAAACTCATTAGGTGCGTGGCGTTTTTCCCCGCCTGCTGATTTGTGTAAATCATTCAGACTAAATCTGCCGAATGAGTCATAACGAATGGGTTTATCGGAGATTATAAGCGAAAGCGATTTCATGCGGATGCTCCTTGATAATTGAAGCGTCGCCGTATGTTTTCCACGACATAGAGGCGGCGGACTGAATGGGGTGGAAATACCGTATCAAGGAAAACGGCCAGCCGTGAGGCTGCCCAGACAGTCCGCCAAAATGACGGAAACAACCATCCGTTGAGATGTACTCAATCCTGATAATTCGGGTTTCCACGCCCGGCCTAGCTTTAACAAGGCAGTTGAATTTTGGCGACCGCATTGGCATAAGTCAATTTAAAGTGGCTTTGTTTTGCTGCGTATTGGCGTTTTGTGTGATGATTCGCCTATTGTACGAACCAAGCAAAGGGAATGGCCATGCACCGTCACCGTGAAATCTTAGCCACAGCTTTGACTCTCGCATTAAGCTCATTGATGATAAATGGCTGCGCTACATCTCCTCCAAAACCAAAATCAGAAAGCCTATATAAAGACTTCTTGAATGGCGACGTTAGGCTTGAGTGCAGAGTGACCTGTGGAGGTGCTTTTGGCTCCAGTATTGCCGATATGAATCAACTTTATAATGCTGGTTTGTGGAAAGAATTAGCGGAAAAAGTCTACCTTATTGGCTTCAATCAGGATATTGCCTATTTCTTTTTAGGGCGAGCAGCAGAGGGACTTGAAAAATACAAAGCAGCTGAGACTTATTATTTATTGGCTCAATCAGCAACAGCTTGCGTTCTGGGCGGATGCGGTGGACTAGTATTTCCAGATATTGTCAATAGTCGTCTTGCCAACTTAAAAGATAAGAAAATCAATCAAAATAATGTAATAGAAACTAAAACAGAAACCCCGATAAACAATTCGAATCAAATTGCGGTATCGCCAAATGCCTTAACTAATGTCGCAAGCATCAGTTGCAAAACAAATGATGACTGCCCTCCTGGGGAAGAATGTCGTTCAATATCTGGCGGAGGAGCTAAATGCACTAATGGAACAGCTCGTACAGATGAAAGTTTAACTAGTCAGTCTGTGGAAAAACCATTAGAAGATTCCGGCAAGAACCAATCCAAAGAAGAAATTGAGTTAGTGTATTCTGGCGGTGTTTATGAGATTCCAGCAACACATTAACAATGTTTTGAAAATAAATGTAATCCTCGATAGCGGTGCAGCAGATGTTAGCATTGCTACAGATGTTGCAACGACTCTAATTCGGACTGGTACGATTGAAAAATTCGATTGGCTTGAGGGCAAGGTGTATACATTTGCAGATGGCTCTAGCGCAAAAAGCGAAAGATTTAAATTGAGGTCCATAGTAATTGGTAAAAGGGAATTACATAATGTAACCTGCAGGATTGATAACTCTATTCATGCGCCGATACTTCTTGGTCAAAGCGCTCTACGCCAGCTTGGAAGATACACAATTGACTATAAAAAGGGCGTTATTCAGTTCGAATAAAATGCAGTATTATCCGCCTCGATTGTTAAGCATATATAGGCCTTTTTTAGCCAATCCCTGTGGCACTGCATTACAGGGTAAAAACTTAACGTTTTCGTTTTTTTCAACTTTCTTCTTTCTCGAAAGTAGCTGGTTACTCATAAATTCACCATGACAATGAAAAAGGTATTGTCAGCAACCGGCCCATTCTCGGCTTTCCAGCGTTCAATCGCCGCATCCGCACCTTCATCATACAAATCCGAAATCAGTATCGCTAAACCATTATAGCTATCAACATCTTGGGCCTGCTCCAACTTTTCCAATCGTTTGCTCAGATTCATTTAATGGCTACCCCGTATTCCTTAAACAACGACAAAAAAATTTTGCCGGCATTGCTTTGCTTAGGTGATAGCCAGCAAATAGACTTTGGTTCCAACTCCATACGTGGCGTTGATTTTGCGAGAAACAATATTTTCTCAAGCTGAGCTTTGATTTGCTCTCTGTCCCCGGTTGCTTGGCCTTGCTTCTCAAGCTGGGCAATTCTCGACTTGATATTCATTGCCGTTGCTCCAAGGCATCAATCCGTTTTGTCAGTTCGTCGATTTCGATAATCTTGGCTTGATGCGCCAGCGCCGTTATCAATTGGCTGCCAATGTCCGGCGGAATTGTTCCGGCCATGGTTGCCCTGATGATTTCGTTGCCTTGTTCAGATAACGAACCATTAACCGGTAAAGCAATAGGCAAAGCTTGCGGCCTAAGTGGTGGGCAAATCCTATCCAGTAGCACTTTGGCGGCTTGAACATCGCCGCCCTTGGCCAATTCGACCAGGGTTTTAACGATTTCCGGCATGTCATAGGCTATCGACTTTCTAAGCAATGTGGCCGGGGTTTTGTCCTTTGGCCTGCCCTTTGGGTTGCCGGATTGACCTGGTTTAAATTTCGGAGTCGGCATATTGTTTGGCCTCTGTTTTTTTCACTATCTGTGGTTAATGTAGGTGTGTCCCAAAATGGAGCACGCAATGATTTTGTAAGTCATTGATTTTGTCGTGTTGCGTACCCCGAAACGGGATACAAACTAAGCTGAATAAAATTTGTGTCCCAAAATAGAGCATACAAATTGAATTTGTGTACTCCATTTTGGGACGGTTGATTTATTTTTGTGGCTGCCATTTTTCCCAATCGTGCGTTGGATTTTTCCATTCAAACGGCATCCAGGTTAAGCGCCATTCCCTCGTTTTGCTGCCTCCTTTGCTGTTGAATAACGCTTCATCAGCGCAAACGATAAAGCCACGCTCACGAAGGATATTAAAGGCCTTGCTAGCGGTATCAGGCTTACACCCGATTTTCTTTGCGGCTTCCCTTACACCATAGGCAACATGCCGATCATTGCGCCATTGGAGCTGCAATAAATCCATTAATACTTTGGCAGCCGGTGGCATCGACTCATAAGTAAACGATTCACGCATGGCCCGAGAGACAGCTAAAACGCCGCCTCTCTGGTCATACCCCAGCTTTGGTTTTTTCTTTGCCATAACTGGGTTTTTACTTAATGCGGAAACAGCGACAGCCAACTAGCCAGCTGAACAAATTTTAGCTTTATGCGCCTAATCAATTCGGTAGAATGACTTTGCTGTTGTTTGATATAGACCGCCTTTGCATAGCCGTGCGGAGCGGTTTTTCGTTGGCTAGTCATAGCTAAAACCCTCTAACGCAATAGCTGTGCGCTTTGCTCTCGATATGCGCTTGGCAATCTCGGCTTTTGCTTTCAGCTTCTCGATTTCCAGGCACTCGCTTAGGCTCGGCAATAAATCGCAAACTGACGGAATACCAATACCCAAACCCAGCGGATAAAGTTCAACCTCTCCACACAAGCGGTAAGCATTTTTCTTACGGTCTGTTTCGATTATCAAACCAAGCGCCCGCATATCAGCCACCGGCTTTCTGGTTTCGCTCCTGATAGATTTAAGCGACTCGATTGCATGCCAATTGCCATCGCCTAGCCTCGCTATAAGCTCAAAATGGCGCTGAGGTATCAAGAGATTACGTTTAATGCCGTCTGGCGGTGTGTAGGTGATTTTCCTAGCGGATTTATCGCCCGTTAGCTTTTTCTGTAGCTCTCTGGCCGCAAGTGGCGACGTTGGCCCTATGTTGGCTTCGTAAGCTTCAGAACCGTCCACAATGCGTTGGATTGTGTAAATCATTAAATCAGTGCTGTTCATATTAAGCACCGCCATGATTTTGTGACTCGATCCAAGCGAACCACTTCGGAACGTTTATCAAGACCTTCCTGCCGACACGAACGATTGCGCCTGATTCTGCTAATCGGTTTTCGTATTCGTTGAATATTAAAGAACGAACCCCGCCTTTTTTAAATGCAGGATATTCGTCGCAGAATTGATTCACCGTTAGATAAGTAAATGCCGGTAGAACGGCGTTAGTTTTTTGAGTCATGTTGTCACCTCGACAATATGTTGATGAATTATCGTTTATCGCTATTGATGGTGTCATCATAACCAACTAATTTTTTTATTAAACTGGTGAAACAGGAGATTAAATAGGTGATTTAAATCGCCTATTTTTTAAGTTCAGTCTTTTCTAGCTTGCATAAAAAAGGGGCTTGTAGCCCCTTATGAAAAGTCACTAGATTAGATTTCGCTTTCTTCGTCCCGGTTTGCCTTCATGAAATTTTTGATACTTCCACCAATCAGCAAACCCATGTATCCACAATGTGCGGTTTCTATTTATTAACGCTTTATGTATCTCTTTCTTAGTCATTTCATTTAAGATCGGCTTGGCGTCATTAATCCATGCTATAAAATCTTTATCACGTTCAGCATAAACACCTGTAGACCTGCTAAGTGTCTCGTTGTCGTCGGCCACCGCTTGCATCATACGAATAGGAGTATCATCGCCCAAATAATGCGCCAAACCGGATAGCGTCCAAGCCTCACTTACGTTTTTTAAATCACGGGTCATTTTAGAGATTTTATCTTTTAATTCACCTTCAATTTGAAACCTAGGTTTATTTGAAAAGTCACCCTGACGAAGCCGAAAATCGATTAGAAATGCCAAATGCGCCGCTTCTTCCGGTGTAATATCTTTCCATTTTTTCCAGGCATCCCAGTCGATAAAACCGGAAACAGAGCCGTCCATAATTTCGTCGTCAGTCGGGTCTAAAGGCTCTGGCCTTAGTTCGACTTGCTTTGGTTGATTCCGAATAAATTCTTCGGTAAGTTCAATTTCTTCTCTAGTCCAATCCATTACACACCTCCGAAAATCTTGGCGTTCATGCTGGCAACTACATTGCTAACATGCCCGTCGGATAGGTGGGCATAACGTTTAACCATCGCTAAGGTTTTATGCCCTAAGACTTCAGCAATCTCGGCCAAACTAGCCCCGTTCATGGCGAGATAAGACGCTGTGCAATGCCGTAGGTCATGCCAATGAAAGTCGCTAATCTGTGCGGCTTGTAAGGCATTCTCGAAGGGCTTTCTAAGGTCTATCGGCTTGTCTTTGTGGATGTTGCCGGGAAACAGCAAATCCGTATCGAGTCGCCTAACTTTGGCATGCTCTCGCAATAAGTCCAAGCCATGACCCGCTAAAGGCACTCGCCGCCGCTCGCCGTTCTTGGTTTCGTGCAGGATGATGAACCCATCTTTAAGGTTCACATCTTGCCATTTCAGGCCCATCAATTCACCTTGCCGCATGCCGGTGGACAGCGCCAGAATGACGCACAGGTAAAGGGTTTGATTGGTGGATTCTCGGCAAGCCGATAAAAAGCGCTGGCGCTCGTCGTCGTCCAGAAAGCGAACTCGGCCCCTCGATTCCTTAGGCTTTTTAACTTTCCTCATTGGCGAATCTTCCAGCCATTGCCATTCATTTACGGCAATAGTGAAAGTATGGGACAGCGCCGCCATGTATCGAACAACGGTAGCGGGGCTTCGTGGTGTTCCTCTGTATGTTTCACCACTGGCTAGTTCATCCCGATGCTGAACAATCATGGCCGGGGTTATATCGGCTAATGCATAAGCGCCGATTTTTTCTTTCCACCATTCGAGTTGTTGGGCTTGTTTAATAGCTTGTTTGGGCTTGGTCGGCAAAACGTCTTTGATATATCTATCCACCATTTCAGCGAGGGTGTGCTTTTTAGCTTCGGCGGTTTTGAAGTGTCGGCCTTCTCTGATTGCTGACTCAGTAGCCGCTGCCCATTTCTTGGCGTCAGTCAGTCGGTCAAAGGTTGCGGATTGCGCAGGGTAGCCTTTCAGCCGAACTTTTACCCGATAAGATTTTTCGCCACTATCGGCGGTGCGTGTTTCGATGGTTGCCATACAAACCCCTTGGGGCAATGGCCGGTATAATTTGCGGTAGCCATTGCTTAACCTGTCTCGTTAAGTGGATGGTTAGGGTCTGGCGGTGTTGGTAGCACTTTCAGGCCCGCTTTTTTGCTTCGACGAAATGCTACAACAAAGAACAAAAAACAGCAACAGATGATAAGTAATCACTAGTTCTAGTGTTAACAAATCCTTTTAAAGCATTTAGTTAAAAAATTCATATGATGCTATGGGTCACTGAAGGGGCACTTAAGAATAAAAAGCAACCGTTTTGGCTAGTTTTTTAGCCAACTTGATGCGTGTTTATTTTGAGCTGATTTAGAAGTTTTGGCTGGGAAAGGGTAGGTGGTTCACTTGCTCAAAGCCCACTCTTGAGTTCATGGGTTTGTTGCTGATTGTTATGGCGTAGTGTCCCGCCAGTGTCCCAATTAGGCAAAAAAAAGGCCTGCATTTCTGCAAGCCCTTGATTTATCTGGCTCCCCCGGACGGGCTCGAACCGCCGACCTAGTGATTAACAGTCACCCGCTCTACCGACTGAGCTACAGGGGAATAATGTATTTGTAATGGCGCGCCCGGAGAGATTCGAACTCCCGACCGCTCGGTTCGTAGCCGAGTACTCTATCCAGCTGAGCTACGGGCGCCTAATTGATCTGTGCATTCTAGGCTGATTTTCTTATTGTGTCAACCTTTATTTTTTATTATTAAGTGGCGGAGAGAGAGGGATTCGAACCCTCGATGCGCTTTTGGCACATACTCCCTTAGCAGGGGAGCGCCTTCGGCCTCTCGGCCATCTCTCCTAATTCGTTCGTTTATATATCGGATGGTTTGGATTCGGATTGCTCTTTCTTGATTCGTTCGTATATTTCTTCCCTGTGAACGGAAACATCTTTCGGAGCGTTAACGCCAATTCTAACCTGATTGCCTTTTACTCCGAGGACCGTGACAGTAACGTCATCGCCTATCATCAATGTCTCCCCCACTCTACGAGTCAAGATAAGCATATAATCTCCCTACATATCCAAAAGCACTTGTTTGCAGTGCAAGCTGAGTTAGTAATTCTATTCGCTTTTAACAAAAAATGGAAATTTATTTCGCTTTTGTGGTGATTCAAGGTTGAAAAAGAAGTATGAGGCATTGCGTAGTACGTCGGCGTGGAGTTGCTTCTTCATTTAAAGGGACTTTCGTGGGTGATGCTGTCGTTTAGCTGTTGAAAAATGGTTGAGGTTGAGTATGGGACAATTGAATGAGAAATATGCCGGAGCAAGATAGGTTTGATGACTTAGCTGCCGATTTCAGCGTTGTGCCGGAAATTCGGGATTCGATTTCAGAGTTTATCGCGTTGCGGCGCGATTTGCATGCAACCCCGGAGCTATGTTTTCAAGAATTTAAGACATCCGAATTGGTGTCGCGACTGTTGTCGCAATGGGGGATACAAACTCATTGCGGATTAGGAGGCACAGGCGTGGTAGGTGTACTTCGAAGCGGGCAGTCGAAAAACGCAATAGGCTTGCGTGCGGATATGGACGCGTTGCCTATCCAAGAACAAAATACTTTCCCGCACGCTTCTAAAGTAACCGGCAAAATGCACGCGTGCGGTCACGACGGGCATACGGCGATGCTATTGGCTGCAGCTAAACATTTATCGGATAGTGGATGTTTCGATGGAACGGTTTATTTCATTTTCCAGCCTGCTGAAGAGGGCGGCGGCGGTGCCGCGGCGATGATAAAGGATGGATTGTTCGAAAAGTTTCCGATGCAGGCCGTTTATGGCATGCATAATTGGCCAGGCATTGCAGTCGGTCGGTTCGCAATCAGCCCGGGTCCAGTGATGGCTGCATTCGATACGTTTCGCATCGTGATTATTGGCAAGGGATGTCACGCCGCGCTACCTCATATGGGATTGGACCCGGTACCGGTAGCCGCTCAGCTAGTGTTAGGCTTGCAGACAATATTGACGCGCTCGGCGAATCCTTTAGACGTGGGGGTATTGTCGATCACTACAATGCATGTCGGCGAGACAACCAACGTAATTTCCGACAACTGCGAGTTAACCGGTACGATACGCACGTTTTCTGCTGATTTGATGGACCTGATTCAACAGCGTATGCGCGAAATTTCTAGCCACATTTGTCAGGCCTATGGCATGACCTGCAATATCGAGTTTTTCAAAGGTTATCCGCCCACAGTCAACCACGCGGAGCAAGTCGAAATATCGAAAAACGTGATGGCGGGTCTGGTAGGGGAGGATAATGTTCTGGTCCAGCTTCCGGTCATGGGGGCGGAAGATTTTGCGTATATGCTGCAACTGTTGCCCGGAAGTTACTGCTTTATCGGCAACGGCCAAGGTGATCATCGGCTAAACGGCCACGGTGGCGGACCCTGTATGCTGCATAACCCCAGTTATGATTTTAACGATGAGATATTGGCGTTAGGCGCGAGTTATTGGGTGAAATTGGTAGAAACGTGTTTACCTTGCCTAGGGTGATTATTGTGGCAAGAGGGTGCAATGGAAGCGGTGAGTCAGGGGATAAACCGGATGCCCGACGATGTTAAGACGAAAATTGCAGCCGCCGGCAGATCGCATTCATAGGTTCTGCCGGCGAGTTTTTGCAGGAAAAGTTAGTGCTTAAAATGCCGCATGCCGGTCAACACCATGGCAATATTATGTTCGTCGGCGGCAGCGATGACTTCCGCGTCACGGATCGACCCGCCGGGATGAATGACGGCGGTGATTCCTGCCGCTGCGGCAGCATCTATGCCGTCTCGAAACGGAAAATAGGCGTCGGAAGCCATCACCGATCCCGGTACCGACAAGCCTTCGTCGGCGGCTTTGATGCCGGCGATTTTGGCGGAGTATACCCGGCTCATCTGGCCGGCGCCTATGCCTATCGTTCTGCCTTCTTTACCGTAAACGATGGCGTTCGATTTAACGAACTTCGCAACTTTCCAGACGAACATCAAGTCGGCCATTTCTTGCGGAGTCGGGGCGCGTTTACTGACGATTTTGACGTCATTTTTGTCGATGCAACCGGCGTCGGTTTGCTGCACCAGTAGGCCGCCACCGACGCGTTTGAATTCTAAGCCGGTGGCTTTTATTGTGCTCCAGACACCGGTTTCCAATACACGGACATTGGATTTTTTACTCAACGCTGATTTAGCGCCGTCGCTAACCGAGGGGGCAATGATCACCTCAACGAATTGGCGTTGCACAATCTCTGTCGCGGTTTTTTCGTCCAACTCGCGGTTGAAGGCGATGATTCCGCCGAAGGCGGAGGTCGGATCGGTCGCGTACGCCAGATCGTATGCTTGCAAAATGTCGTTTCCGATTGCGACTCCGCACGGATTGGCGTGCTTGACGATTACGCACGCGGCTTGTTCGTCGAATGCTTTAACGCACTCCAATGCCGCGTCCGCGTCCGCAATATTGTTGTAAGAAAGTTCTTTGCCTTGCAGTTGCTTGGCGCAGGCGATGGTGCCGGCGGCGGGGGATTTCTCTCTGTAAAAGGCGGCGTTTTGATGCGGATTTTCGCCGTAACGCATGGCTTGCAATTTGTAAAACTGCAGATTCAAGGTTTGCGGAAAGTCGTCTGCGCTGATTTGTTTCGCTAAATACGCGGAAATCATCGTGTCGTAGCGGGCGGTGTGTTCGAAACTCTTGACGGCCAGTTCAAAGCGGGTTTGCAAGCTCAAGTTGCCCGCATGGCTTTTTAGCTGCTCCAAAATTGCAGGATAATCGGCCGGGTCTACTACTACGGCCACATCTGTATGGTTTTTGGCTGCGCCGCGCAACATGCTCGGACCGCCGATATCGATGTTTTCGATAGCCGTCGCCAGGTCGCAATTTGGATCGGCCGTGGTCTGCTCAAAGGGATACAGATTAACCACTACCATGTCGATGGGGCTTATGCCGTTGGCGGCCATGACGTCATCGTCTATCCCCCTTCGGCCCAAAATGCCGCCATGAACTTTGGGGTGCAGGGTTTTAACGCGTCCATCCATCATTTCCGGAAAACCGGTGTAATCCGACACTTCGGTAACCGGAATTTGGTGTTCCGCGAGCAATTTTGCGGTACCGCCGGTCGATAACAATTCGACGCCCATCTGGTGCAGGCCACGGCAAAAGTCTAAAACGCCGTTTTTATCCGACACACTGACCAGTGCGCGGGTTACTTTTTTGTTCATGTAGTCCTCGGTGATGATAAATTCGGCGGTTAACCAATGCCGTATTGATCCAGTTTTTTTCGTAAGGTGCTGCGGCTTAGACCTAATACCTTGGCGGCTTTGCTTTGGTTGAAGTCGGCGTGCTTCATCGCCGTTTCGAGTAAGGGCCTTTCCACTTCCGCCAATACCAGCTGGTAAAGCCCGCTAGAGTCATGTCCGTTGAGATGGCTAAAATAATCTTCGACGCATTGGCGTACATGATCGGATAGCGTTTGACTAGCAGCGCTTTTAAGGGGGGTAGATTGATCTTCCATTTAAACGACTCGGGGGATGATGTATTTAAACGCTGTATCGACTTGGGCTAGCTGTAGTGAAGGGGTTTCGGCTTGGTTGATGCACCGTTTAATGGCCGGCGGCACGTTACCGATCTGATTTAAATACCAGCTAATGTGTTTCCTAGCGATTCTAACACCACTGGAGTTACCGTAAAAACGATATAAATCGAGTAAATGACGGTCGATGACGGTTTTGATTTCGCTCATCGAAATGACGAAAGGATTTTGCTGGTTGAGCTGCGCATCGATTTCGCGAAATATCCAAGGCCTGCCTTGCGCAGCCCGGCCTATCATCACGGCGTCGGCCCCTGTGTAATTTAACACACGTTCCGCTTTTTCCGGGCTGTCGATGTCGCCGTTGGCAATGACCGGAATGCCGACGCTTTGTTTCACAGCTTTGATCGTATCGTATTCGGCGTGCCCTTCGAATTTACAGGCCCGGGTTCTGCCGTGGATGGTTAAGGCCATTACTCCGCAATTCTGTGCGATTTGGGCTATTTTTAACGCATTTTTTTGGTTTTTGTCCCAACCGGTGCGGATTTTCAGGGTAACCGGGATTTGCACGGCTCCAACTACCGCCGACAAAATGCGCTCGACTAAGTCTTCGTCCTTTAACAAGGCCGAACCGGCAGCGATCGCACACACTTTCTTGGCCGGACAGCCCATGTTGATGTCGATGATTTGAGCGCCGCGCTCCTGGTTCAAACGAGCGGCTTTGGCCAACTGGGACGGTTCGGTGCCGAGTATCTGAACAGAGCGTAAACCGACCTCGCCGTCGATAACCGTTTTGCGTAAGGTGCGGGGGTGATTTTGCAATTGAGTGTGGGACGTCACCATTTCCGACACTGTCAATCCGGCGCCGAATTCAGCACATAGGCGGCGGAACGGATTGTCGGTGATGCCGGCCATCGGCGCCAGCATCACGCGGTTCGGTAAGGAGTATGGGCCGATTTGCATGCGGGTTTGCACTTCCAAAAAGGCCGCACATCATACCCGAAACTTCGCGCCGGGTTGACGAAATTTGTTCGGTTTAATCCAAGTCTAAAGCCATTTTGGCGATAGGCTACGGCTGCTTAACGCGCTACTCCCGCTTGAATTTGAACGAGGGGAGTGTCCTACGACAGGACGAAGGGTATTTGAGAGCCGGGTTATAAATCGCCGTTGTTTTTGCCGTTGGCATAACACCGCCAAGCTGCCCGCATCACCAACAGCACTGCACCCAGAAACCCGACGGTGGTCAAGCTAAAGCTCAGTGCCGCCGGCAACGGAAAATGCGGTTCCACCACTACCGTTATCGGAGCTTTAGGCGTCAAGCCGCGCAGCAAAAATGCCAACGGATTGAAAAACGCCCCAAAGCAGCAAGCGCCAACCAGCCACAGGGGCGGCTCGATATGCCACTGGCGAAAGGCTAAGAAAAAAATCAACAAAAACTGCGCCATCATCAGATAATCGATATGGGCGCGGATCACGTCGTCGCGCTCGACTAAATGTTCGGCTAAAGCACTGTTCGGAAAAAACAAGCTGACGCCCAATACCCAGGCAATGGCCAAGGCCATGCTCAGGCATAAGCCGGCCCCGGCCAGCAGAATCAAGTGAGTGGTGTTAAAGGTGGATGATTGAAACATGAGAATCCTCGGCAAACAATGGGTTGACGGCGGCAAATCTTGCCGGTGCGACGAGTGGGAGCGTAACCGATGATGCCAACTCCGCGCTTGTACCAACCTGCTACGATCAAAGCTTTCGATGCGCTGTGGGACATCCGCGACGGCCGTACCTTTTTCAGTGGGCCGTTGTATGACTGCGCGGCTCACCAGCATGGCGCACCGGTATTTCTGGCCGGGCTGTATGGGAAATTCCGCCTGCGTTTGCCCGGCACCGATTGGCATTGGTGCCGCACCGCCGTGATCCCCGCCGGCGTGCTGCACGAATTGGCGGTCGGCGGCGAGCCGATTACCGTGCTTTACCTGGAACCGACCGTCGCCGGCCTTGACGCTTTTCTGCCGTTGCTGAAAAACGGCCAAGCGCAACACGGTGCGCTGGTTGCCGATGGCGGCGAAATCGCCTTTATGCGCGAACTATACGAGCAGCGCTACCGATCCGACTGGACGGCGGATGCTTTACGGGATTTGCTGGAATATGCCAAGCGCAAATCGTCCGGCGCGGTAGTCGATCCGCGCTTGCGGCAAGCGCTCGAATACCTGCATTGCCACAATGGCGAGTTGACCCCGTTGGCTGCCGTGGCTGCGCAAGCGGGTTTGTCGCCGTCGCGTTTTCAACACCTGTTCGTCCAACAAATCGGCGTACCGTTTCGCCGCTACCGTGCCTGGAGCCGCATGCGCCAAGCGCTGACCCGCATTGTGTCGGGCGATAATTTCACCGTCGCCGCCCACGCCGCCGGCTTTAGCGATTCCGCCCACTTCTGTCACGACTTTCGCAAAACGTTCGGGGCGGTGCCCAGCATCAGTCTGCGCCGCTTGGCTCGATTGCAAACGTGATTGCTTAATCGCTCGACCACACAGCAATGGGGTAAGCGTTGCGGCCAAACAAAGGTGCAAGTTTGATTAACAAAAAAAGCGAGCGATTGCTAATCCGCCGGTCCGTTCCGGATGCCAGCGAAGCTTATGACAGTTCCAGCCGCAATCGCCGTCAAACCTGTTCAACAGCGTTTGTTCGATACCGTGCGCGAGTATTTTTAGGCGGTTGGCAACTGGAGCAATGGGTAAGGCTACGTAGCTTGGGACAAATTCTGCTGCTGCAGGCTCGCGGGGCACATTAAAAACAGGGTTTTTTACCGCTCAAACAAAACTGCGGTCCGATCCTGCGGGGATACTTTTTTAATCATTCAAGTTTTCCGGCGGGCACTATATAATTTCGCCCACTTTTTAAATAAACAGGGTGCGAAACAAATTATGTCCGACGTTAAAAAAGTCGTGCTTGCCTACTCGGGCGGCCTGGACACCTCGGTGATTTTAAAGTGGTTACAGGATGTTTACCAATGCGAGGTAGTGACTTTTACCGCCGATATCGGCCAAGGTGAAGAGTTAGACCCGGCCAGGGCTAAAGCGAGCGCCGCGGGTATCAAAGAAATTTACATCGACGATTTGCGCGAAGAGTTCGCACGGGATTTCGTGTTTCCGATGTTTCGGGCCAATACGATTTACGAAGGCGAATATTTGTTGGGTACCTCGATCGCCAGACCGTTGATCGCCAAACGCTTAATCGAAATCGCCAACGAAACCGGGGCCGACGCAATTTCCCACGGCGCAACCGGCAAAGGCAACGATCAGGTGCGTTTCGAGCTGGGGGCTTACGCTTTGCGTCCGGACATCAAAGTGATTGCCCCTTGGCGGGAATGGGATTTGAATTCGCGGCAAAAACTGTTGGATTATGCGGAAAGCCATGGTATCTCCGTGGAAATGAAAAAGGGTAAATCGTCCCCTTATTCGATGGACGCCAACTCGCTGCATATTTCGTACGAAGGGCGGATATTGGAAAATCCTTGGACGGAACCGGAAGAGGATATGTGGCGCTGGACGGTTTCCCCGGAAAACGCGCCGGATCAAGCCACCTATATCGAGTTAACTTATCGCAACGGTGACATTGTCGAGATCGACGGCATTCCTTATACGCCGCATCAGGTGATGGAAAATCTCAACAAAATCGCCGGGGCTAACGGCATAGGCCGTTTGGATATTGTCGAAAACCGTTATGTGGGCATGAAATCGCGCGGTTGTTATGAAACTCCGGCCGGTACCGTAATGCTGAAAGCTCATCGCGCCATCGAATCTTTAACTTTGGATAGGGAAGTGGCGCATTTGAAGGACGAATTGATGCCGCGCTACGCGTCACTCATTTACAACGGTTACTGGTGGAGTCCGGAAAGGAAATTGCTGCAAACCATGATCGACGCTTCTCAACTCAATGTAAACGGCAAAGTCAGAGTCAAGCTCTATAAAGGTAACGTTATCGTGGTGGGGCGCATGTCCGACAATAGTTTGTTCGACGAAAACATCGCTACATTCGAGGAAGATGGCGGAGCATACAATCAGAAAGATGCGGAAGGCTTCATTAAACTCAATGCGTTAAGGATGAGGATCGCCGCAAAAAAAGGCCGGTGATTCGCCATTAGCGTCATAAAACAGGACATTTCCGAGGAAGTTTGTATAATTGAGCAACTGAATCGGGGGGTGTTGAGCGCCTTTTAGTCGCCGTTTTCTCCCGATACCGCTTCCTGATTAGCCATACATAACAATAATGAGCAATAAGCCTGAGATTAATCCGGATGGTGCCGATAGCGACGCAAGTCCGCTAGCGATGCTTCAGGTTGTGCAGACACACCGAGCCTTAGTGAAAGCCAACCGAATATTGCTGGGCTTGGTATTTGTATTGATGCTGGCGGTGTTTATCTTGGGCTTAATCGTCGTGCCTAAGCCCTCGTTTACGGCTAAAGCGGATGCCGGTCAAATCGCGCAAGCCGCTTACGCTTTGCAAAATCCGGCGATTTCAGCAGAGATCAACGCTTTGAAAGCTCAGATGTTCGGTTTGGTCAGCGGTTCTATAGAAAGCAAACTCCGCTCTCTGGAAGACAGTATCAAACGGGGAAGCCTGACGGATTCGCTGAACACCCTGCAGGATCTCAAAAGCGACGTCAAGGTGCTGAATGGTTACGCGCCTAATTCGCCAGCCAAATCGGCCGACCCCGGCGTCAATCAGCAATTGATAAAGGAAGTCACTGACTTAAAAGATTTCGTTTATTTAACTTTTATTTCCTGCGGTTTAATGCTGGCCGGGGTGGCGGGAATCTGGTTGCGCTATCGATACCGTTTAACGCATCAAAGCGGTTATGCGGTTTTATTGGAGAGAGACAAGCAGCAACGCTAATCGTAATCGTCGCTTTGTCGGTGTGATTTTTGCGCCCATTAAAAAAGCCGCCTCACTAACGTGGGCGGCTTTTTTGCGTCTAAAACGCCGGTAGTCTTATTGGCTCAAGAATGAGTAAACTGCGTCGATCGCTTGATCTTCGGTGTAGCCTGCTTTTTTGACAGGGCCAACTGCCATGATGGCTTCCATCGCTTTAGGCATGCCGTTTTTACCGTTTTTCAAAACAGTAGCGAATTGGTCTTTCGGTAATTTACCCGCTTTGATCAGTTCTTTCAGTTGTGGGTTAGAGGCGATGTCGTGGCAAGCTCCGCAACCGCGTCCGAAAGCGCGTTCGTAGATTTTTGCGCCAACTTCTTCCGCTTCGCCGGCGGCGACTTGACTGCTGATTGCAATCAGGATTGCACCTGCTAATAAACCGAATGATTTTTTCATTATTGTGTTCTCTCGTTGTGATTTAAAGAAAGCCGTAGATCTCACAAGCAATCTACAGACCAATGGGAAAAACGCGTGAAAGGATAGGGAATTTTGCAGAAAAATTCAATCGCTTTTCTGTTAAACAGGAGCATTTCACGGGCTTTCGGCGCTAAGTGTTAACTCCATAACTTAAAGTCTACTGAAAAAACAAATGCCTTTAATCCGGCTAAATACGGCTTGCCGGCGAACTACGAAACCAGGACAGTTTTTCATGCAGTCTGACTACACTGCCGACGATAATCAGGGTGGGTGGTTTGATGTCCGCTTGCTCCGCAAGGTCCGGCATGCTGCAAAGAGTTCCCGTCAATACCCGCTGTTGCGACGTGGTGCCTTGTTGCACGATAGCGATCGGATGGTCAGCCGGACAGCCGTGCTCGATCAGTGCGGCGCAAATCGCACGCAAACCGACCAGGCCCATGTAGATGACTATGGTTTGATTAGGGACTGCCAATTGTTTCCAATTCAGGTTGATCGTGCCGTCTTTCAAATGGCCGGTCACGAAGGTGCAAGATTGGGCGTGGTCGCGGTGGGTTAGCGGAATGCCGGCATAACTCGCGCAGCCGGCGCCGGCGGTGATTCCGGGTACTACTTGAAAGTCTATGCCTTGTTGCATCAAGGTTTCGATCTCTTCGCCGCCACGTCCGAAAATGAAGGGGTCGCCGCCTTTTACCCGGGCGACGCGTTTGCCGGCCAAGGCTAGATTAGCCAGTAGCTCGTTGATCGATTCTTGCGCTAGGCTGTGCTGACTTCGTTGTTTGCCGACGTAGATTTTTTGCGCGTCGCGCCTGGCCATGTCCAGAATGCCGGCCGATACCAAACGATCGTAGACGATCACGTCGGCTTGTTGCATCAGGCGCAGTGCCCTAAACGTTAACAAATCCGGGTCGCCGGGGCCCGCGCCGATCAAATAAACCTCGCCGCGTTTAGCGTCGACAGAGTTTTGAGCATGTAATTCCTGGCTCAAGCGCTGTTCCGCTTGGTCGATTTTTCCGGAAAAAACCAATTCCGCTATGGGTCCGGATAATACGGATTCCCAAAATGCTCTGCGTTGATTGATGTCCGTAATGGCTTGTTTTACCGGCTGACGGAATTTCTCGGCAAACCGCGCCAGAGCGCCGTAAGCGGCGGGAATTGCGCTTTCGATTTTGGCCCTTACCAAGCGGGCCAGAACGGGGGAGAGGCCGCCTGTCGACGAGGCGATGATTAGCGGTGAGCGATCCACGATAGCCGGAAACACGAAGCTGCATAAGTCCGGGTTGTCTACCACGTTTACCGGAATGGCCGAGGCTTGGGCGGCGGCGGCGACTAGTTCATTGATTGTTCTATCGTTGGTAGCGGAAATGACCAAGCGCATGCCCGTAACATCGGCGGCTTCGAAGGCTTTTTGCCGGATGTCAAGGTTCAAGCCGGGTTGCAGCGCCGCAACGCTGCTACCGATGTCTTGCGCGACGACGCTGATACGCGCGCCGGTTTTGCCTAAAATTTCGATCTTACGAGCGGCAATGTCGCCAGCCCCAACGACCAGACAAGGTTGCTCGGCGAGCTTCATAAACAAGGGGAAGTATTCCATATCGGCTTGATTTTCGGCGGGTAATGTTGGTGATATGATGCAGGGACTAGAGAATTCCTGAGAAAACGCAAATGTTCGAATTTGATTTTGAGGTCGACGCGACCGGATTACAATGCCCCTTGCCGTTATTGAGGTTGAAAAAGGCCATCATGGCGATAGAAAGCGGTGCGGTAGTGAAAGTGATTGCTACCGATCCCGCGGCACACTTGGATTTCGGCGTTTATATCGATCAGGCGGGCCATTCGCTGGTACATAATTTGCGCGAGCCGGACCGGCAAATTTTTTATATCAAGAAAAAATAGCGTCTAGCCGCGCAAGCTGATGATATCCCAACCTGCCCGTTGGGCTTCGTCTCTCAAGGTGGGGTCCGGATCCACCGCCACCGGTTTGTCCACCAAACGCAGCAGCGGCAAATCGTTGTGCGAATCGCTATAAAAGCAGCTGTTAGTCAGGCTTTCTCCGTTGGCACTAAGCCATTGCTGCAAGTGACGGACTTTACCCTCCTGAAAACAGGGAGTACCGATAAAATCGCCGGTATATTCGCCGTTCGCTTGCGCCGGGGTTGTCGCCAGCAGGTAATCGATGCCGTATAGCTTGACGATGGGTTCGGTGACGAAACGGTTGGTCGCGGTGATGACCAGCAGCGTATCGCCGGCTTGCCGATGTTTTTCGACCAGCTCGTGTGCGGCCGGCAAAGTAATCGGCTCTATAATCTCGCGAACGAACTCGTCGCGCCAGCGATGCAGTTGTTCGGCTTTGTGCGCGGCAAGCGGCGCCAAAGAGAAGCGTAAAAACGCCACGATGTCCAATACCCCGTGTTTGTAATCCTCGTAAAACTTCGCGTTGGCTTCCTCGTAATAGCTCTTGTCGACTATGCCGCGGTCGACCAGAAATTGTCCCCATAAGAAGTCGCTGTCGTCGGCGATCAGCGTGTTGTCCAAATCGAAAATCGCTAAGCTCACGTAAAACCTGATAGTTAAGAAATTAAACCGAGCGGCTTATGGTTTCCGCCGCGCATTTGTGGAACAATTGCGCCCATTAATTTATTGGCGGGCCCGGTGGCGATTTTAACATTCCGTCGTTCCGATCGGGCCGCATATAGTACAGGTTTTTACATGATAGACTCGAAAGGATACCGGCCTAACGTCGGCATTATCCTTTGCAATGACGAGGGTCGTGTGTTCTGGGCCAAACGCAAGGGGGCCAACTCGTGGCAGTTTCCACAAGGCGGAATCGATTGCAATGAAGATCCTGAAACCGCGATGTATCGGGAATTGTGGGAAGAAACCGGCTTGCAGGCGCAGCACGTTCAGATCATCGGTCGTACCCGCTATTGGTTGCGCTACAAGCTGCCTGAACGCTACATCCGCAAGAATTCGCTGCCCTTATGCATAGGCCAAAAGCAGATTTGGTTTATGTTGCGCTTGCGCGCGGACGAATCCATCGTGCGTTTCGATTGCGGGCAAAAACAAGAGTTCGATAGCTACAAATGGGTGGAGTATTGGTACCCTTTGCAGGACGTTGTGTACTTCAAGCGCAGAGTTTATCGAAAAGCCATGGACGAATTGGGCGCGTTGTTACTGACGGGAGACGCCGGCATAGACGCCTCCGGCTATCTAAACGGTTTGCAAGAGGTTAATAGCCCGGCGCTTTAGGGTCTAAATCCCGCATATCCAACGGCACGCGGCGGCATTCGGTGGCGAATGTTCCATCGTCGACTAGCGAAAAAAGTCGGTATCCCGGCGGCAGATTGTCCAACGCGTATTGATGGGATTGCGGGGCGAATTGAAAACAGCTGGAGGGCGTGCCGAATAGGCTAATAGTGCCGAATTTGCGGGCGAATTCTTGATGGACGTGGCCGCAGGTTACCAGTTTGACTTGCGGATATTCGGCCAATAGTTGCAAAAACGCTGCGCTGTTGTCGATCTGCATGCTATCCATCCAGGGCGAGCCGGTCGCTATGCAATGATGATGAACCGCGATCAGGGTCGGGCGGTGGGCATTGTGCTCCAACGTTTCCCGCAAAAACTGCAATTCCGCTTGGGCTAACGTGCCGGTTTGGCTATCAGCCTGCTGGCTATGCAAGACAATGATAGACCAGGCGCCCAATTGAAAAGTGCGTTCGCACACTATTTGGCCGCCGCTCAAGTTTTGCTGCATGAGTTCGAAGTCGTCGTGATTTCCGGGCAAACATAAGCAGGGTAGGCCGGTCTTTTCCAGATGTTGACGAATTCTTAGATAGACCTCCTGGCACGGGTCTTGAGCCAAATCCCCGGTAAGCAACAGCAAATCGCACCGGGGGTGTGCGTCCAGCGCGTGCCGTAAGGTTTGTAGAAAAAACGCTTCGGTATTGATGCCCAGCATGGTGGCAGCGCGCGGCGTTTTTAAGTGCAAATCGGTGATTTGCAAGACGGTATGGGTAGCCATGGCTAACAGAGTTATTGCAGATAAGGAAAATACGCTAGGCTGTTGAAATGGGCCTCGCTTAGGTCGTCGTCCGCGGCGAACCAGCGGTAAGCACTGTGCTGTTGGTCCGGCAAGCCTAAGTCGGCTGCTTCCAAGTGCAACTGATAGGCCAGCACCACATAATGCGTGCCTATTCCGGCAGCTCCGGCAAAGTTGTCGGCATAAATATGGGTGAAAGCGCCCAATAAAACCCCTGCCGAAATTTCCAGTTCAATACCCAATTCGGTCAAACTAATGCGTTTAAATGCATCTTCCAGGGTTTCCCCTTTATAAATTCGCCCGCCCGGTACAAACCAATAGCCGGCTGCAGGCCGATTGATTCTTTTGCCCATCAAGACTTTGCCGTTTTGCGCGCGAACCACCAAATCGATGGAAACCAGCGGGGTGTTTTTTACGGTAGCCAGGAATTCTTCTTTGCTCAACATGTGAATAGGAAACGTTGGGTGGGGCAGTATTCAAGCAATGGTTTTGTAAAACACTTTGGAATTGCGTTGATAGTTGTAGGTCATTTTAATCGGTTCGGGTAGATCGGCGATTTCGCAAGGGAGAAACCCGCGCTCCACGAACCAGTGCGCGGTTTGGGTGGAACGGACGAACAGGCGTTCGATGCTCTGTTGGGCGGCCTTTTGCGTCAAATGTTCCAGCAAGCGATTGCCGCGGGCGCCTTTGCGATACTCCGGGTGTACCGCCAGACAGGCGATTTCCGCATTTTGTCCGTCCGGCATGACGTGAAAGGCGGTGCAACCGATGATCAGTCCGTCGCGTTCGATGACGATATAGTCGCCGATTTGCATTTCCAGCTTTTCCCTGGAGCGTTTGACCAAGATGCCTTGCTGTTCCAAAGGCTTGATCAATTCCATGATGCCGCCGATGTCGTCCAAGGTCGCGGGGCGCAAGGTTTCGAATTCTTGCGAACTGATCAGCGTGCCCACACCGTCGCGGGTAAACAATTCCAGCAATAGGCCGCCGTCTACGTGCCGGTCGATCAAATGTGCGCGCTGCACGCCGCGGCGACAGCTTTGAATCGCGGCATTCAAAGAATGTACCACCGGTTCCGGCATGTCCGGGTATTGTTGCAACAAGCGGCCGGCTTGATCGGCAGTCAATTGTTGTATCGGCTGTTTGTCGACCGGCGACAAACACAGTTGGTCGGTCAACAGGATCAATTTTTCGGCATGCAGGGCAATAGCCACCTCGGTGGCCACTTCTTCCGCCGATACATTAAACACCTCGCCGCTGGGCGAATAGCCTATCGGTGAAATCAACACCACGTTTTGTTGATCCAACTGTTGGTGTATCGCTTCGGCGTCTATGCGTCTGACCTTGCCGGTATAACAGTAATCTATGCCGGCCAGTACTCCCAAGGGTTGCGCGGTGACGAAATTGCCGGAAGCCACCCGGATTTTAGCGCCGGCCATCGGCGATCCGGACACGCCCATGGACAACAAAGCCTCTATCTCCACCCTAACCAAGCCCGCGGCTTGCTTGACGTATCGCAGGGTGTTGATGTCGGTGATGCGTAAATGGTGGTGAAATTTTGGCGTGTCGCCTTGCTGTAATACCCGTTCGTCGATTTGCGGGCGTATGCCGTGCACCAACACCAAGCGGGCGCCAAGGCTTTTCAGCATGGCCAGATCATGGATTAGCGAATCGAAACCGGTTTCCGTTACCGCCGCGCCGCTGAAAAAGATCACGAACGTGCGATTGCGGTGCGCGTGTATATAAGGTGCGGAGTTTCTGAACCAATTGACGAAGGTAGTAGGGTCTTGCATAAACCGAGTGTTATCCAGGCAAAATGACGAGCGGGGCATGGTAGTTTAGATGCACGGGCGAAGTCCAGTGGTAGCCTTGTCCACCGATAAGGAACCGGAAATAGTGGTGGAATAGGCCGGGACGCCAATCGGACGAGTCCTGCGGTGCTAATCCCTCTCATCGTTAGGTCCGCGTCGGCGCTATCGGCTGCAAATACGGCTTCATGATGTCTTCCAGCCAACACATGAAGACCTGCACCCGCCGAGACAGATGGCGGCGGTTGCTGTATAGCAGCGTTACCGGCAACGGTTCGGCCCGATAGTCCGGCAGAACTTCGATCAACTCGCCGCGCCGAACGTAGGGTTCCAGGTTGGGTTCCGGTGCTTGGATAATACCCAAGCCGGCCAGACACGCGGAGAAATAGGCGATTGAACTATTGACGGTCAGCTTGCCGGCCATCGGCAGGTTGCGGACCTCGCCGCTGGCGGCGTCGACGTATTCGAAGCCGGCCGGTTTGCTGCCCAAGCTCAAGGCATAGTGAATCAGGCGATGTTCGGCCAACTCGGCCAGGGTTTGCGGGACGCCGTGGGCGGCGGCGTAAGTGGGACTCACGCAGTTCATTTGCCGATAGGCGCCCAAGCGCCGGGCAACCAAACGCGAGTCCGAAATGTTACCGGCCCGCATCACGCAATCGAAGCCGTCGCCGACGATATCGACGAAGTGGTCGGCGGCGCTGAGTTCGACTTCGACGTTAGGATAGCGGGCCATGAATTCCGGCAAGCGCGCCATCACGATGCCGGCCACCGCGCCGACCGACATATCCACTCGCAACCGGCCGCGCACGTCGGCCGGATCGATTCGGAACATGTCTTGCAATTCTTCGGCGTCGGCCAGCCATTCCAGGCAGCGTTGGTAAAACACCTGGCCGTCCTGGGTCATTTGTACTTGCCGGGTGGTGCGGTGCAACAAGCGGATGCCGGTCTGGTTTTCCAACCACTGTACAGCCAGCGAGGTCGAGGCCTTGGGCAGGCCTAAATCCGCCGCTGCCTGCGTGAAACTGGCCGCTTCGGCGACCCGGACGAAGATTTTAATCGCGTCGAGTTGATTCATCGTGGAGAACTGTTATTCGATTTTGAACAGTGTTATCGGAATTTGCCCGTTTATCCGATTAATTCCTAAAAATATACTGAATCCCGTCTATTTCAACCGGCGCGGTTGCGCCGCAAACCACGGAGGTTCGGATGGGAAACGTCGCTTTAGTCACCGGCGGGTCGCGCGGTATCGGCAAAGCCGTCGCGCTACGTCTTGCGCAAGACGGCTTCGACATCGCGGTCAATTACGCCGCTAACGCTCAGGCCGCCGAAGCGGTCGCCGCGCAAATCCGCCGGATCGGCCGGCAAGCCGTCGCCTTGCCAGCCGATGTAAGTCATCCGGCGCAAGTCGCCGAGTTATTCGCCAACGCCGAGCAAGCACTGGGCCGCATCGACCTACTGGTCAACAACGCCGGCATCATGCCATTGCAAACGCTGGCGGAGGCCGACGACGCGAGCTTCGACGACATCGTCGCGGTCAACTTGAAAGGCACCTTCAACACCTTGCGTTTAGCGGCGACCCGTTTGAACGACGGCGGCCGCATCGTCAATTTTTCGACCAGCGCGATCGGTCTGGCCCTGCCCGGCTACGCGGTCTACAACGCCTCCAAGGCTGCGGTGGAAGCCTTGTCCCGCACCTTTGCCAACGAATTGCGCGGCCGTAATATCACGGTGAATTGCGTCGCGCCGGGACCGACCGATACCGAGTTGTTCTTCCAAGGCAAGACTGCCGAACAAGTCGAACGCTTACGCAAGCTGCCGCCGCTGGAGCGCATCGCCACACCGAACGATATCGCCGCGCTCGTCGCCTTTCTGGCCGGCCCGGACGGCGGCTGGATCAACGGCCAGGTCTTGCGCGCCAACGGCGGCATGAATTGAACCCAAATACCGCTTTCCATGAACAACACGAACTAATCCAGGAGCAAACCATGTCCAAGCAACTATTAACGTCCTTTCCATTGCATGATTTAACGCTGAACAATCGCGTGGTACTAGCCCCGTTGACCCGCGCCAGGGCCGGCAAGGAACGGCTGGCCAATGCCACGATGGCCGAATACTACCGGCAACGCGCCTCCGCCGGCTTGCTGATCAGCGAAGCGACTTCGATTTCCGAGCAAGGCTTGGGCTGGGTGGAAACACCCGGCATTTACAGCGACGCGATGGCGCAGGCCTGGCGGCCGGTGACCGACGCGGTACACAGCCGGGGCGGCAAGATGTTCATGCAACTGTGGCATTGCGGCCGGGCCTCGCACAGCAGCTTTCACGGCGGCGAGCCGGCCGTCGCGCCGTCCGCGATAAAACTAAACGGCGATTACATCCACACGCCTATGGGCAAACAACCTTACGAAACGCCCCGCGCGCTGGAAACCGCCGAATTGGCCGGTATCGTCGAGGATTACCGCCGCGCCGCCGAACGCGCCTTGCGGGCCGGCTGCGACGGCATCGAAATCCATGCCGCCAACGGCTACTTGTTGGACCAATTTCTGCACTCCAAAACCAATCAGCGCAACGACGCCTACGGCGGCAGCATCGCAAACCGCTATCGGCTGCTCGGCGAAGTGGTCGCGGCGATCGCCACGGTATGGCCATCGCACCGCATCGGCGTGCGGCTGTCGCCCAATGGCGCCTTCAACGACATGGGCTCGGCCGATTATCGCGAACAATTCGCTTACGTTGCCCAACAACTCGACAAACTCAACCTGGCCTATTTGCACGTGATGGACGGCCTGGGCTTTGGATTTCACCATCTCGGCGCCGCGATGACTTTGACCGAATTCCGTCACTATTTCCACGGGCCGTTGATGGGCAACTGCGGCTACGACCAAGCCAGCGCCGAACAAGCTGTCGCGTCCGGCGCGGCCGACCTGATTGCGTTCGGCCGGCCGTTCATCAGCAATCCGGACCTGGTCGAACGCTTTGCCAAGAACGCGGCATTGAATCCGGAAGCCGACGTGGCCCACTGGTACACGCCGGGCGGCGCCACGGGCTACATCGATTTCCCCTGTTTGCAGTATTAATCGGCTAGTCTCAGCCACACAGAACCTATCACCGCAATCGGTAAGGAGTCGTTATGGATCTGCAATTACACGACAAAACCGCACTGGTGACCGGCAGCACCGCCGGCATCGGCTTCGCCATTGCCAAGGCGCTGGCCGGCGAAAGCGCGAACGTCATCGTCAACGGCCGCTCGCCGGAGTCGGTGGCGCAGGCGATCGAAGAACTCGCGCCGTTCGCCGCCCAGCCACTACTCGGCTTTGCCGGCGATTTGTCGCGGGCCGACGCGGCGGAAGCCTTGCTGGTTGCCCATCCCCAGGTGGATATTTTGATCAACAACCTCGGTATCTTCGAGCCGGTCGCGTTCGAAGACATTCCGGACGCCGACTGGCGCCGGCTGTTCGAAGTCAACGTGCTGAGCGGCGTGCGCTTGGCCCGGTTGTATCTTCCGGCGATGCGCGCCGCCGACTGGGGCCGGATCGTGTTCATCTCCAGCGAAAGCGGCGTGCAAATCCCGGCGGAAATGATCCATTACGGCATGACCAAGTCCGCGCAAATTGCGGTGGCGCGCGGTCTGGCCGAACACGTGGCCGGCACCGGCATCACCGTCAATTCGGTGTTGCCCGGCCCGACCCGCTCGCGCGGCGTCGGCGATTTCGTCAACGAGCTGGCCGCGCAACAAGGCCAAAGTTTCGAGGCCTTCGAACAACAATTCTTCGAAACCGTCCGTCCGACGTCGTTGATCAAACGTTTCGCGACGACCGACGAAGTTGCCTCGCTGGTCTGTTATCTGGCCAGCCCGTTGGCCTCGGCAACCACCGGCGCCGCGCTGCGGGTTGACGGCGGCGTGATCAAAAGTGCATTCTGATCTGAAATTGATCCGCGACGGCAGGGTGGATTCGCCGACCCTGCCGTCGTCATTTTCCGGACGGCCAAAAACGGCGGTTGCCTATGCGGCGCCGTAACCGCCAAGCCTGAACGCTCGGGATGCCTGCGGTGGTGCGCATCCCGGGCGGTCTTTCTGGCGACCGATAGGAGCTGTCAGCGGCTCAAATGCTGAAACTGTATTTGATGCGTCGGGCCATTGATGTGTATTGCAAAGATGCCAAGCAGTACCTCAGGCTTCCTGAAAGAGCAAAGCAACCACTATGCAGCCTATACTGCGTCCATCCATTTGGCGGCTATCCGCCAACAGCACGGACCGGCAAACTGTGGCACGTTTTTCGCGCCATGATTACCGGAGGCTTTGGATAGCCTGAAAGCGGTATCGGGTGACGCAGTCGCCAGGGTGATGGAGGCCATTGATGCACACATACAGTGTTGGTTTTCGCAAGTCCTTTAACTAGGCCCAAAACGCTTAGGCTTGAGGCCTTGGAAATCAACAATGAGCCTACGCTAGGCCGGTAAAAACGAACTCCGAAACTTTTGTTAGTAAGGGCGGGGTGAGCGAGCGCTAAATCATTGACTATGCCACTCGATTGGCTTTGCCGTGATCGGTTGTCCTCATGGCTTGTCACACGGCATTGCATGCCCGCCCGCCGTTGTTGACGAACCGTTTACCCTCGGGGCAAACGGATTCCGTCCGCCTGAATCTCGATTTTGTGCTGTTTGTATAGATTGCCTATGGCTTGTTTGAAGATTTTTTTGCTGACGGCGAACGTGGCGTAAACGGTTTCAGGCGAACTGCGGTCGGTCAGGGCCAAGAAGCCTCCCGTTTGTTGCAAAGCGGCCAGGATTTTTTCCGCCGTTGCGTGCACCTTATCGCCGTATTTGCCGGCGGAGTTTAACGTTAAGTCCAGCTTGTGGTCGGCTCGAACGTTTTTGATGTAGCCGGTCAGGGTTTGGCCTTTTTTCAACGGCTGGAAGACTTCGTTGCGGTATAACACCCCCCAATAGTGATCGTCGACAATGGCTTTAAATCCCAATTCGGTAGCTTCTGCTATCGTCAATTTTACCTGTTGCCCCGCTTGGTAATAAAAGGCTTGGTCTTGAATGAAATCGTCCAGACGCATCGAGGCGGCGATGCGATTGTCTTCGTCCAGAAACAAGCGCACCAGGCAATGGCGGCCTTCGCTGACCTTGCCTTTTTGCTCGCTGAACGGCAACAGCAAGTCTTTGGGCAGGCCCCAGTCCAAAAATGCGCCGGCGTGACTGGTGGAGACGACTTTCAACCACGCCACTTCGTTAACTTGGGCCTTGGGCGTTTGCAACGTCGCCTGGGTTTGGTTTTTGCCGTCGATGTAAACGAAAGCCGTGACTGTATCGCCGGTTTGTAAATCCGGCGGTGCGTTGCTCAGCGGGATTTCTCCCAACGCGCCGCCGTCCACGTAGTAGTGTAGGTCGCGCTGACTGCTGACTTTTAAGGTATTGCATTTGCCGAGTTCTAGCATAGGTAAAGGGGGTAGGGCTGGCGGATCAGTTTTGCAAGGCATCCAATTCGTCCCAACGCCGGTAAGCTTGGGCAAGTGAATCGGTGGCGTTTTTTAAGTCGTCCAAGGTTAGAGCGACGGCTTCCGGGCTTTGCTTGTAAAAAGCCGGCGAATTGATGGTAGCGGTCAGTTCGGTTTGTAAGGCTTCCAGCTGTTCGATGCGATCCGGCAGTTGCTCCAGTTCCTTTTGTTCTTTATAGCTGAGCTTTTTGCTCGGCGCGCTTTTCGGTTTTTCTTTTTTGCTCGCTTCGGCTGCGGCTTTAGCCGATTCAGCCGGTTTTTGCTTAGCGGTTTGCGCCAGCCAATCCGCATAGCCGCCGACGTATTCGCCGATCTTGCCCGCGCCTTCGAACACCAGTACGCTGGTGACTACGTTATCCAGAAACTCCCGGTCGTGGCTGACCAACAATAATGTGCCTTGAAAATCCACCAACTTTTCTTCCAGGATCTCCAGGGTTTCCAAGTCCAGATCGTTGGTGGGTTCGTCCATCACGATCAAGTTGGCCGGCTTGGTGAATAGCCGTGCCAGCAGCAAACGGTTTTTTTCGCCGCCGGACAAGCTGCGCACCGGCGAGCGGGCGCGGGCCGGTGCGAACAAAAAATCGGCCAGATAACTCATGACGTGCCGTCGCCCGCCGGGCAAATCGATGAATTCGCCGCCGTCGGCGACGCTGTCCGCCACGCTGGCGTCCGGGTCCAATTGTTCGCGCAATTGGTCGAAGTAGGCGATTTGCAGGTTGGTGCCCAGCTCGACGCTGCCGCCGGTCGGCGTTAGTTGACCCAGCAGCAGTTTCAACAACGTAGATTTTCCGGCACCGTTATTGCCGATCAGACCGATTTTGTCGCCGCGCTCGATGCGCATGGAAAAATCGGCGACGATGGTGTTGTCGGCGTAGCAGAAATTGACGTTTTTGGCTTCCACCACTTTTTTGCCGGACGCGTCGGCTTGAGCCAGCGCTAATTTGGCGGTGCCTTGCGTGTTGCGGCGTTCGGCGCGTTCGGCGCGCAGTTTTTTCAAGGCGCGCACCCGGCCTTCGTTGCGGGTGCGGCGGGCTTTGATGCCTTGGCGGATCCAGGCTTCTTCCTTGGCCAGTTTTTTGTCGAACTCGGCGTTATGGCCGGCTTCTTCGTCCAGGGCCGCGGCTTTGCGCTGCAAATAGTCCTGATAATTGCCGGGCCATGAGGTCAGCTGACCGCGGTCCAGGTCGACGATGCGGGTCGCCAACTTTTGCAGGAAGGCCCGGTCGTGGGTTACGAACAGCAACGCGCCGGAAAAGTTGAGCAGTTGTTCTTCCAGCCAGGTGATGCTTTCGAAATCCAAATGGTTGGTCGGTTCGTCCAGCAGCAGCACCTCCGGATCGATGACCAGGGCTTTAGCCAGGGCCACCCGCCGTTTCCAGCCGCCGGACAAGCTGCCGACCTTCAGGTCGGCCGGTAATTGCAAGCGGCTGAGGACCGATTCGACCCGCTGTTGGAAATGCCAGCCTTGGCCGGCTTCCAGTTTGTGCTGGATGGCGCCCAAAGCCTGTAAGGATGACTCGCTGCCGTCCATGTGGGTGAGCAAGTCGTGATATTGGGCGATCAAATCGCCCAAAGCGCCTAGGCCGCCGGCAACGGCTTCGTAAATGCTGGCATCGTCTTGCAAATCCGGCATTTGTTCCAGCCAAGCCAGGCGTAGCTCCGGTTGTCGCCAGACTTCGCCGTGATCAGCGGCAATCGCGCCGGCGATGATTTTCATTAAGGTGGACTTGCCTTCGCCGTTGCGGCCCAGCAAGCCGACGCGCTCGCCGGGATCGAGTTGAAAAGCGGCATTTTCCAGCAAGGAATGGGTGCCGAAAGCGATAGAAACGTCGGTTAAGCGGATTAAAGGCATTGTTGTAAATAGCGTCTGAGTAAATCCAAAGTCAGCACCGCGGTCTGGGTTTGATTGAAATGGGCGCCGAACAAAAAATGTTGGCGGTGGTAGACCGCCTCATGGGTTTGCAAGAAATTATAAAGCCGGAAGCCGCCGGCATCCGCCCGGAATAACTGCAGCAGTTCGATGTCGGCCCGGTAGGCGGATAAGCCGTAAGCCAGCTGGCGTACCGAGACGGCCGGATCTTCGCTGTTTTCCAGCGCGACATTCAGTTGGCGGGCGGCCTGTTTGTCGTTTTTGGCGACGAAGGCAACTTCCAGCCAATCATAGGCTTGGCATTTCGCCGCCAAGGCACCGCCGCTCGCGGTTTCCAGCAGTGCCACGCGAAGATGCCGGTCGCGCAAGTCGCGGTCTATAGTGGCCAATAAATCGCCGCCGCCATCGTCCAAGCCGTCTACCGCGAACACACAATCGCCTATCAATTCGCGCAGTCGTTGCGCAATCCGGTGGCGTTCCAAGGGATCGTAGTCGCCCGGAAACAGCAGTTTGGTTTGTACTTCGTCAGCCGCGGCGCGAAAACCCAGTTCGATCCCCGCCGGTACTTCAAAACCGTCCAGCAATTGCTGAATGCCGGACTCGCCGATGCCGACGCTGCGTAAAGTGACCAGACGCGGGGCTAGCAAGGCGAATTCCGCCTGCAATAGTAAGCGGACCTGCGGATACATGGCTTTCATTTCGCGCGGCACGCCCGGAAGGAAGACGAACAGGCAGCGCTCCATGCGCAACGCAAATCCCGGTGCCGTGCCGGTCAAGTTGTCGATGCGCCGGGCGCCGCCGGGTAGATAAGCCTGTTTGCGGTTGATGTCCGGCATGGAGCGCTGACGTTGCTGGAAATAACTTTCGATTTGCGCTAACGCGGTCTCGTCCAATTCCAACGTTGTACCGGCGGCGACGCGGACCGCCTCGGCGGTCAGATCGTCACAGGTCGGCCCCAAACCGCCGGTGCAAATGCAACAATCGGCGCGTCCGGCGATTTCCTTCATCAACGCGACCAACTCTTCCAGCCGGTCGCCGACCGCGCTGTGGCGCGTGACTCGAAAGCCTATTTCGGTCAGTTCGGTCGCCAGCCAGGCGGCGTTGCTGTCGACGATGTGTCCGCTGACTACTTCTTGGCCTTGCGAGAAAATTTCGGCGACCGGGTTCATAAGCGTTGAAACCAAAACGGCAGACTGAACAAGCTCAGCAAGGTGGTGGCGGTCACGGCGGTAGCGTACAAAGCGCTATCCAGTCGATAGCGGTCGCATAATACCACTCCCAGCAGCATGCTCGGCATGGCCAAATCCAACAGCGCCACGGTTTTGAATTGAGCGCCCAGTCCCACCCAGTCGGCCATGAAGCCGGCGCACCAGGGCAGTACAAGCAGTTTCAGGCCGACGATGGGTATAAGGTAGGGTAGATTACGCCAGCGTAATGTTTGCCAGCTTAACGCTAAGCCCAGGGAAAAAATCATCAACGGTGCTACTGCCGCCGCTACTTTTTGCAGCAAACCGTGCAACCAGACAGGGTTGGCAACCTGCCAAAGATTAAGCGTTACGGCAAGCAGTGCGGCCCAGAAGGGCGGAGTATTGAAATAACTGAGGAAAAATTTGGGCTTGTGTACGTCATTTGTGCCGTAGTGTCCGGCTAGCGCGATGCCTAAGGTGAACACCATAGGTGCCGCGGCGAATAAATCGATCTGGATGACCACGGAGCGGGCCCAGCCGCCGTAAATCTGTTCCAGCACCGGCAGGCCCAGATAGGTTACGTTGGGAAAGGCAGTAGCCAGAACGAATGCGCCGGTTTGTGCCGGTTGAAAGCGGCACAACCGGGCAACGGCAATGCTTAAGATCACGCCCAATAGAATGGCGCCGCATCCCAGTGCGCTGAATTGTAGCGATTGCCAGCCCAGTTCGGCCTGCCATAATACGTCCAGCACCATGGCCGGTAAAAAGAAGTAATAGACCACGCTGGTCAAAACCAAGCGAGTTTGTTCGGCCGATAAGCCACGTAGCGGAAACAAACGCCAACCGGCTCCGCATAACATCAAAACGGTCATTTGCAGCAAAGTGGCTGTCATCGGTAACGATAAATAAGGTTTGCGAGGAGCACGCGTAGTAGCGTGCGCTATCTGTTTTGGCCGGGTGGCCGTCTCCGCCAAGGGGGCAGTACTATCTATTTTGCGGGTGGTATATGCGCCGGGAGACCGCGATTTACATGGCTTGGCATATATTACCGTTTCCCGGATCGTAATCTACTGATTGCACGAAAAAATATTAATGCGTATAATGAGCGGATATTGACAAGTTGCTGTCAATGAATCAGCAGTAGCGCCCAGGTAGCTCAGTCGGTAGAGCAGAGGACTGAAAATCCTCGTGTCGACAGTTCGATTCTGTCCTTGGGCACCATGACTGCTTTTTTAAAGAGCCCCGTTATGGGGTTTTTTATTTTTGGGCTGTGCGAGCCCTAGATTAACAAGTTTAGGGAAGAGCCTGCGGCTCTTTTTTTTTGTGTTCAAGAAGGCAAGCTGAATTATGAAGCACGCTCCAGAGCATCTGGTGGCATTGATAGAGCCTGTTGTAGAAGGGCTGGGATACGAGTGTGTGGGGGTAGAGTATAACGCTCATCCGAAACATGGGTTGTTACGCGTGTACATCGATAGCGAAAACGGGATTTTGCTGGAAGACTGCACCAAAGTCAGCCATCAGCTCAGCGGTATGCTGGATGTCGAGGATCCTATCCAAGGCGAATATCAATTGGAGGTTTCCTCGCCGGGAGAGGACAGGCCGTTTTTCAAGCTGAGCCAATTCGAACGTTTTGCCGGCGCGACCGTAACGGTCAATTTATTCAAGCCGGTAGACAAACGCCGAAAAATAACCGGACAAATTCAGTCGGTGGAAGATGATCAAGTGGTGTTGCTGGAAGGCGAACAGGTTATCAAAGTGCCGTTTCAAGCAATGAGCAAGGCGCGTTTGGTGCCCGAATACTTACTTAAAAAAGGAGGACGTAGTGGCAAATAAAGAGATTTTATTGGTAGCGGACGTATTCGCTAACGAAAAAGAGATCGACAAGGAAATTATTTTTCAGGCCATCGAGTCCGCACTGGAAGCCGCCACCGTCAAGCGTTACGAAAACCCGATCAAAGTCCGCGTCAATATTAATCGGCATACCGGCGACTACGTGACCTACCGCCGTTGGTTGGTGGTAGAAGCCAATCCTGACATCAACGGCGACGTGGAACACCCAAGCTGGCAGGTGTTGCTGGAAGTGGCTCAGTTGGATAATCCCAGCGTTGCCGTAGGCGATTACATCGAAGAGGAGATTGAATCGGTCGCGTTTTGCCGGATTGCCGCGCAAACCGCCAAGCAGGTGATTATCCAAAAAGTCAGGGAAGCCGAGCGGCGCAAAATCGTAGAAGCGTATCAAGACCGCGTCGGCGAATTGATTACCGGTATCGTCAAACGCGTGGAAAAAGGCAACGTCTACCTGGATTTGGGTGGTCACGTCGAGGCTTATATCGCCCGCGAAGACATGATTCCCAAAGAACCGATACGCATGGGCGACCGGGTGCGCGGTTATTTGAAAGCGGTGCGTTCCGAGCAGCGCGGGCCGCAGTTATTCGTAAGCCGCACCGCGCCGGAATTGCTGACTGCGCTATTCCGTCTGGAAGTGCCGGAAGTTGGAGAAGGTTTGATCGACATCATCGCAGCGGCCAGAGATCCCGGCTCGCGGGCGAAAATTGCGGTCAAGGCTAACGATCCGCGCTTGGACCCGGTCGGTGCGTGCGTCGGCATGCGCGGTTCGCGGGTGCAGGCCATTTCCAACGAATTGGCCGGCGAACGGGTGGACATCATCTTATGGAATCCGAACGAAGCGCAATTCGTCATCAATGCCATGTCGCCGGCGGAAATTCAATCCATCGTGGTCGACGAGGACAAGCACAGCATGGACGTAGCCGTCACTACCGACAGTTTGTCGCAAGCGATAGGTCGCGGCGGGCAGAACGTGCGTTTGGCTTCGGAGCTGACCGGTTGGGAGCTGAACATACTCGACGCATCGCAAGTTGATAAAAACATGGACGAAAAAGCCCAAAAAGCTAAAGAAGAATTCATGAAGCTGTTGGACGTCGACGAAGAAATCGCCGACGTGCTGGTGGAAGTGGGCTTGAGCAACATCGAAGAAATCGCTTACATACCGGTCGACGAAATGTTGGAGATCGAAGGTTTCGACGAAGAGTTGGTAGAGGCCTTGCGTAGCAGGGCTAAGGACGCGTTGCTGATTAAAGCGATTGCGTCCGAAGAAGAAATCGAGACTTCCGAGCCCAGCCCCGAGTTGCTGGAGATGGAAGGGATGGATGAGACCTTGGCGCACGAATTGGCGGCCAACGGTATTGTGACGCTGGATGACTTGGCCGAGCAGTCGATTGACGACATAATCGGCTTCACCGGCATGAATGAGGACAGGGCCGGTAAGCTGATCATGAAAGCCCGCGAATCTTGGTTCGTCGAGGATAAAGGCTAACGCTAGGAGGATACTATGAGCGATAAAACGGTACAGGCATTGGCTGAAGTGGTCGGCATTCCTTTAGAAAAATTTTTGGAGCAACTGAAGGAAGCAGGCTTAACCCACGGCGCGCCTGAAGACATCATTACCGACGACGAAAAAGTCAAGTTGTTGGCCCACTTGCGCAAACGACACGGCAAGGGTGACAACGACCAAGAGGCGGTGAGTCCTAAGCGTATCACCTTGAAGCGCAGCACTAAGACCGAATTGCGTCAAGCGTCGGTTCCGGGCTCCGGTACCAAGACGGTCAGCGTCGAAGTGCGCAAGCAAAAAACTTACATCAAACGTAGCGAAGCCTTCGTCAGCCCGGAACAGCGCGAAGCCGAACGGGCCAAGCAAGCATTGGAGGAGCTGGAACAGCAAAAGCGTCAAAGGATGCAGGAAGAAGCTCTGCGACGCGAGCACGACGAGGCGCCGCATCATCCGGAGCGGGATACGCCGGCCGCAGCTGTGGCGGAAACCGCGCCTGCCGCTTCCGTTGCGCCAACGCCGGAGGCTGCGGAAACTCGCGTTCCGGAGGCTAGCCCCAAACCCGTCCGGACAGCCGCAGCAGAGACCGCATCGCAGCCGGCAAAACCGGTTAAGCCCGAGGTTAAAGAAATGACGGATGAAGAACGTTTAGCCTTGGAGAAAAAACAGCGCTTGGAGGCGGCGGTCGAGAAAAACGCCGAGAAAGTGCGGCGTGCGGCGGAAGCTAAACAGCAGACTCTGCATAAAAAGAAACAGGAATTTAAAGCGACCCGCGGTCCCAGCCAAGAAGTCAGTAGTGTCGATGCCGGCGACAGCGCCGGTCGCCGCCACAAAGCGAAGAAGGGCAAGCAAGCACGCCGGGAAAAACCTGAATTCGAAATCGAATTACAAACCAGCAAACATAGATTCGAGAAACCGGTCGCGCCTACCGTACACGAAGTTAGGATCCCAGAGACCATCATCGTGTCCGATCTGGCTGCCAAGATGAACATCAAAGCCGCCGAAGTGATCAAGCATTTGATGAGACTCGGCATCATGTCCACCATCAACCAGGCCATCGACCAGGAAACCGCGGTGATTTTGGTCGAGGAAATGGGTCACAAAGCCATTATGCAAAGCGAGGACGATTTCGAGCAGGAAATGTTGGCCGAAGTCGTTGGCGATCTCGAAGAGCATAAAGTCAGTGCGCGGGCGCCTATCGTCACCATTATGGGTCACGTCGACCACGGTAAAACCTCGTTGTTGGACTACATCCGTAAAACCCGGGTTGCCGCCGGCGAAGCGGGCGGTATTACTCAGCATATCGGTGCTTATCAGGTTAAAACCGACCACGGCGCGGTAACCTTCCTCGACACCCCGGGCCATGCGGCGTTTACCGCGATGCGGGCGCGCGGTGCCGAGGTGACCGACATCGTTATCGTGGTAGTGGCGGCCGACGACGGCGTGATGCCGCAAACCAAAGAAGCGATAGAACATGCGCGCGCCGCTAAGGTGCCCATGTTGGTTGCTTTGAACAAAATCGATAAGCCGGAAGCCAATCCGGACCGGGTTATGCAGGAATTGGTCAACTTGAACGTGGTGCCGGAAGAGTGGGGCGGTGACGTGCCGTTTTTGCGCGTTTCGGCTAAAACCGGTGCCGGTATCGACGAATTGATCGAAACCTTGATCGTACAAGCCGAGATTCTGGAATTGAAAGCGCCGGTCGAAGGCGGCGCGTCCGGCGTGTGTATCGAATCGCGTTTGGATAAAGGCCGCGGTGCGATAGCCACCGTCATCGTGCAAAAAGGTACCTTGAGTCGCGGCGATTTCGTGTTGTGCGGCCACGAGTATGGCCGGATTCGGGCGATGTTCGACGAAAACTCTCACCCGGTTAAAACCGCCGGTCCCAGCGCGCCGGTGGAAATTCTCGGTTTATCCGGTACCCCGGACGCAGGCGACGATTTTCTGGTGGTGCAAAACGAGCGGGTGGCGCGCGAACTGGCCGCGCACCGCGAAGATCGTAAAAAATCCAGCCGCCAAGCTTCCGCTGCCTCGAAATTGGACGATGTGTTCTCCAAAATGACCGCCGGCGAAACGTTGACCTTGAACATCGTGTTGAAGACCGACGTGCAAGGCAGCTTGGAAGCGTTGCGCGAATCCTTGGTCGGTTTGTCGTCCGACGAAGTGCAAGTCAAATGCGTTTATAGCGGCGTAGGCGGCATTACCGAAAGCGATGCCAACCTGGCGATCACCTCCGGGGCGATTTTGATCGGCTTCAACGTGCGCGCCGATGCGGTTGCGCGCAAGCTGATCGAAGAAAAAGGTCTGGATTTGCATTATTACAGCGTCATTTACGATGCCATCGACGAAGTCAAACGAGCCATCAGCGGAATGTTGGCGCCCGACATCCAAGAGAAAATCGTCGGTTTGGCCGAAGTGCGCGACGTGTTCCGTTCGCCGAAATTCGGTGCAGTCGCCGGCTGCATGGTCATCGACGGTTACGTCAAACGCAATTTACCGATTCGGGTGCTGCGTGACAACGTAGTGATCTACGAAGGTCAGTTGGAATCCTTGCGCCGCTTCAAAGACGATGTGACCGAAGTCAAAATGGGCATGGAATGCGGTATCGGCGTGAAGAACTACAACGACGTCAAAGTCGGCGATCAAATCGAAGTATTCGAAAGAATCGAAATCAAGCGGGAAATCTAAGGCATGGCGAGAGAGTTTGGTCGCAGCCAGCGGGTTGCGTCGGAAATGCAGAAGGAATTGGCTCTCATCTTGCAGCGAGAGGTGCAAGATCCGCGCTTGGGCTTTATTACCGTTAACGAAGTGGAATTATCCAAAGATTTAGCGGTGGCAAAAATCTATTTCACGGTGTTGAACGCCGATTCGGCTGGTAAACAACGTAATTTGGAAGTCCTGAACGAAATGGCACCGTTTATTCGGCACGAGTTGGCCAAGCGCATGCGGCTGCGGCATATGTCGGAATTACATTTTCATTACGATCATTCGTTCGATACCGGTATGCGGGTCGACGCATTGTTGCGGGAAACCGGAGTTCATTCCGACGCCGCCGGACAGGCGGAATCGGCATCCGGCCCAGTGGCGGAAACCGACGACGAGGCTTGATGGCTAAACGTAAATCCGGGCGCGATGTGCACGGCATCGTGTTGCTCGATAAACGGCTAGGCGTTTCGTCCAACAAAGCCTTGCAGGAAGTCAGGGTCTTGTATAACGCCAACAAGGCCGGGCATACCGGCAGTCTGGATCCTTTGGCTACCGGTTTGTTGCCCTTGTGTTTCGGCGAGGCCACTAAAGTTTCCGGTTTGATGTTGGACGACGACAAGCGTTACCACGTCACCATGCGTTTAGGCGTTTTGACCGACACTGGCGACAGCGAGGGGAGCGTGCTCGAAACCAAGCCGGTGCCGGAGATTAGCGAATTCGGATTGCAGGCTTGTTTACAAGGCTTTGTCGGCCGAATAGAGCAAGTACCGCCTATGTATTCCGCCTTGAAATTGAACGGACGCAAGCTGTACGAGCTGGCGCGGGAAGGTAAAACCGTAGCCCGCGCGCCGCGGCTCATCTCGATTCAAGCCATCGAATTATTGGCATTTTCCGGCGACTCGATCAGCCTCGACGTGCGTTGCTCCAAAGGCACTTATATCCGGTCGTTGGTAGAAGACATCGGCTCGGCGTTAGGGACTTGCGCGACGGTCACGGCCTTGAGGCGCACGGCGGCCGGCCGGTTTGCACTGGAGCAGGCCTACACGCTGGAGCAATTGCAGGCCATGAGCGAACAGGCGTTGACGGCGTGCTTGTTGCCGCCCGATTTACCGCTGAGCGATCTGCCGGCGGTGGCGCTGTCACCGGAACAATCCGTTTGTATCGTGCACGGCCAAGCCATCCGGCTGAGCGGCCATCCGCCCGGCTCGGTCCGCATGTACGGCCCGCATGCCTTTTTAGGGTTGGGAGAAATTCTATTGAATGATAAACTAGCCCCCAGAAAGCTGTTTAACCTGCAGGGTCACAGCGCTGATCGGGCATAAAATTTTCCGCTTCTACACCCTATGGTGGAAGCGGGCTATCTCGCCACCGGCCGGTGGCATTTTTCAACACATTAATCGATAGGGATTAAGAATGGCATTAACTGCAGAAAAGAAAAAACAGATCGTCGAAGCGTTCCGTTTGTCGGAATCCGACACCGGCTCCACCGAAGTGCAAGTTGCGCTGTTGACCGAAAACATCAACCAACTGAGCCCGCATTTCGCAACTCACAAAAAAGACAATCATTCCCGCCGCGGCCTGTTACGCATGGTTAACCAACGCCGCAAGTTGCTGGATTACTTGAAAAGCACCGACATGGCGCGTTACCGCTCCTTGATTGACCGTCTAGGCATCCGTAAATAACGTTTTGAAGAAACGGCACTTTTGTGCCGTTTCTGCGTTCACGCAATTTTTCGAACCAACCTTTACACCAAGGAACCCCATAGTGAATCCAATCCGGAAGCAATTTCAATACGGCGATCGACTCGTCACGTTAGAAACCGGTGAAATAGCCCGCCAAGCCAACGGCGCGGTGATGATCGACGTAGAAGGCACCTCTCTTTTGGTCACCGTAGTCGGTAAAAAAGAAGGCAGCGGCGGCGATTTTTTCCCATTGACGGTGGACTATCAAGAAAAAGCCTTCGCCGCAGGTAAAATACCCGGCGGCTTTTTCAAGCGCGAAGGCCGTCCGAGCGAGAACGAAACTCTGATTTCGCGCCTGATCGACCGTCCGATTCGGCCGTTGTTTCCGGAAGGCTTCACCAACGAAGTTCAAATCATTGCCACCGTGGTGTCGTTGAACCCGGAAGTCGACACCGAGGTACCGGCTATCCTGGGCGCGTCTGCGGCATTGGCGATCTCCGGCCTGCCGTTCAAAGGGCCCTTGGGCGCGGCTTGCGTCGGTTACATCGACGACCGGTACGTACTGAACCCGAGCTTGCCGCAGCTGAAGGAATCTCGGTTGCGCTTGATGGTGGCCGGCACGCAACAAGCCGTGTTGATGGTGGAATCGGAAGCCGACTTGCTGCCCGAAGACGTGATGCTGGGCGCGGTGCTGTTCGGCCACGAACACATGCAGACGGCTATAGACGCGATCAACGCATTGGCCGCAGAAGTCGCCACGCCGGCTATGGGCTGGACCTCGATCGAAACTGATGCGGCACTGAAAGCCGCGGTGGCAAACGCCTGCGCCGCCGACATTCAAGCCGCCTACCAAATTCCCGAGAAACTGGTACGTCAGGATACCTTGAGCGGCGTTCGCAGTGTTGTGGTGGAAAAGCTGAGCGCGGACGGCTTGTATGCCGAAGGCGACATCCGCAACGTCATCGAACAGCTGGAATACGATATCGTGCGCGGTGCCATTTTGCGCGACCGCAAACGCATAGACGGCCGCGATTTGACCACCGTGCGGCCGATTAGCGTGCGCACCGGCGTGTTGCCGCGCACCCATGGCTCGGCATTGTTTACCCGCGGCGAAACTCAAGCCTTGGTCGTGGCCACCTTGGGTACCGACCGCGATGCGCAAATCATCGACGCCTTGGCCGGCGAATACAAAGATACTTTCCTGTTTCACTATAACTTTCCGCCGTTCAGCGTCGGCGAAACCGGCCGGGTCGGCTCGCCCAAACGCCGGGAAATCGGTCACGGCCGCCTGGCTAAACGCGGCGTGCAAGCCGTGTTGCCGACCATGGGCGAATTCCCTTACGTGCTTCGGGTGGTTTCGGAAATCACCGAATCCAACGGCTCAAGCTCCATGGCGTCGGTATGCGGCAGCAGCTTGGCTTTGATGGACGCCGGCGTGCCGTTGAAAGCGCCGGTAGCCGGCATCGCCATGGGCTTGATCAAGGAAGGCGAGGAATTCGCAGTGTTGTCCGATATTTTGGGTGACGAAGACCATCTGGGCGACATGGACTTCAAAGTGGCCGGCTCCGAACACGGCGTCACCGCGCTGCAAATGGACATCAAGATCGACGGCATCACCCCGGAAATCATGCAAGTGGCGCTGGCGCAAGCCAAACAAGGCCGCTTGCACATTTTGGGCGAAATGAACAAAGCCCTGTCCAGCTCGCGCGAACAAATGTCCGACTTCGCGCCGCGCATCATCAGCTTCAAAATCGATCCGGCCAAAATCCGCGAAGTGATCGGCAAAGGCGGGGTGACCATCCGCGCCATCACCGAGCAAACCGGTGCCAGCATCGATTTGAACGACGACGGCGTGGTCAATATCGCCTCGGTGGATAAAGCCGCCGGTGAAGAAGCCCGCCGCATGATCGAAGAAATCACCGCCGAAGTCGAAGTAGGCAAAACCTACGAAGGCAAGGTTGTGCGCTTGATGGACTTCGGCGCCTTCGTTACCATCCTGCCCGGCAAAGACGGCCTGGTGCACATCTCGCAAATCTCCGACGAGCGGGTGGAAAAAGTCAGCGACAAATTGTCCGAAGGCGACATCGTCCGCGTCAAAGTGCTGGAAATCGACCGCCAAGGCCGGGTGCGCTTGAGCATGAAGGATGCGGAAACGGCTTAACCGCAGATCATATCCTTAAGCGGCAATAAAAAAGGGCTTTACGGCCCTTTTTTATTGCGCGTGTGCCCATGGCTTGGCGCAGCGGGATAAAATTCGCCGAGTTTTCCCGGTTAGCGGCAGGCACTATCAATTGTCCGTCCATTCCCAGACATTGCCCAACACGTCGAACAGACCAAAGGTGTTCGGTTGGAATTGCGCGACCGGTGCGGTATAGCAAAGCCGTCCGTAACTATTCAGCCCAATTCAAAATAAAGCTTGGCAAGGTTTTTCGTTAAAAGGTGATTTTGAGATGATCTTGTCCGAAACGTATCTAATCGGCCACTCAAGCGTCCCTACAGGGCTTATCCGCCGAGACAAATCTCGAGCCATCCGACAGAAAAATCGCCTGCGCGCTTCTCGAATATTTTGGGTTCGGCCATCGGGCTATTTGAGAATGCACGGAAATGCAAAGAAGTACAAAAACCCGCGTATCATCCCGTCATCCGATGACCGCGTTCCGCCTTCGGCATGGCGGGATGTTATTGCTGAATTGGCGTGTGCCAACTCTGAATTGCATCAGACCCATCCGGGCCTGAAATGAAGTTTTGCAACAGGCCCCGAAGGCCAAAGATCTCATGAAAACTACATTCAGGTGCTGAAAGAATACCTTGCGAAATTCGCGACGGTGGCCTGGGTTATAGTAGTGAATGTTGGAAGCGAAAATAAATTTTCAGCTGTTATTAGCACTCTTGTGAATCGAGTGCTAAAATCGTCTCCAGTTAAACAATTGTGGATTGATTGGAGTTGGCAATGAATATGTTGGCTTTACCGGTGAATTTGACGGTTGGGACGTTCGACAGTTATTTGGCTCTGATTGCGCGTGTGCCGAAATTGTCGGCCGAGCAAGAATACGATTTGGCGGTTCGCTACCGGGACGATGGCGATTTGAGCGCTGCTCGAGAGTTGGTGATGTCTAATCTGCGCTTTGTGGCCCACGTCGCCAGAGGGTATGCCGGATACGGTTTGCCTATGGCGGACATCGTTCAAGAGGGCAACGTCGGCTTGATGAAAGCGGTTAAGCGCTTCGATCCGGATATGGGGGTGCGCTTGGTGTCGTTCGCCGTACATTGGATTAAGGCCGAGATACACGAATACGTGATAAAAAATTGGCGTATTGTCAAGGTGGCTACGACTAAAGCTCAGCGTAAGTTGTTCTTCAACTTGAGAAAGTTGAAAAAGGATCTGAATCATTTATCGCCGGCCGATGCCGCTGCGATTGCCGAAAATCTGGACGTCGGTGTCGACGTGGTTTACGAAATGGAGAGACGTATGGACGGAGCGGACGTCGCTCTGGAACCCGGCGCCGAAGACGAAGACGACCGCCAAGTCGCGCCTATCGCGTACTTGGAACAACAAAACGCCGACCCGGCTTTGTTGTTGGAAAACAGCGATTGGCAAGAGCGCAAGGAAGACATTTTGGTTAATGCGATGGCCGAACTGGACGACAGAAGCCGCGATATTTTAGTCAGCCGCTGGTTGTCGGAAGAAAAAGCCACGTTGCACGACTTGGCCGATCGTTACCAGGTGTCGGCGGAACGTATCCGGCAACTGGAGCAAAGCGCAATGAAAAAACTCAAAGCGGTCATGGTGTTGGCCGCATAATTGCCAAGAGGCAAGCGCTTCGGCAGCCGGAGCGTTTGTCTTGCTAAAACGCTCGCGCTTGAGTCGTTTGCCGCAATCGGCTATAGTGCGCGCCATGACAGCCGTAATCCCTATCACATCAAGCACTTCGATTTCAGGCCCTGCCCTATGCAATGCGGCTTGCGTCCTATCTTTGAGACTGCTGCCCTGAGGGGCAACTACTCTATCCCGCGTTTAACAAATACTTTTTATTTCCCGGCCGCAGGGCCGATAGTTTCATGATGGAGTCCTCATGAAAGACAGATTGATTATTTTCGATACGACTTTGCGCGACGGCGAACAAAGCCCGGGTGCATCGATGACGCGCGACGAAAAAGTGCGAATTGCCAGAGCGCTGGAGCGGATGAAAGTCGATGTGATAGAAGCAGGCTTTCCGGCCGCCAGTCAGGGCGATTTCGAAGCGGTGCAGGCGGTGGCCGACGCGATCAAAGACAGTACCGTGTGCGGTTTGGCCAGAGCTTTAGACAAGGATATAGACCGGGCCGGCGAAGCCTTGAAAGGCGCCAAAAGTTCGCGCATCCATACCTTCATCGCGACTTCGCCTATCCATATGGCGAAAAAACTGAACATGCAGCCGGATCAGGTGATCGAGTATGCGGTGCGGGCGGTTAAGCGGGCGCGGCAATATACCGACAATGTGGAGTTTTCGCCGGAGGACGCCGGTCGTTCCGAAGAGGATTTTTTGTGCCGCATCCTGGAAGCTGTGATCGACGCCGGCGCCAGCACCTTGAATATTCCGGATACGGTGGGTTACAGCATGCCGCAACAGTTCGGCGCTACCATCGCGAATTTGATCAAACGCATCCCCAATTCCGACAAAGCCATCTTCTCGGTGCACTGCCATAACGATTTGGGTTTGGCGGTGGCCAATTCGCTGTCGGCGGTGATGAACGGCGCGCGGCAAGTGGAATGCACCATCAACGGTTTGGGTGAGCGGGCCGGTAACGCCTCGCTGGAGGAGATCGTCATGGCGGTGCGCACCCGGCAAGACTTCTTCCCGTGCGACACCGGCCTGGATGCGCGCGAGATCGTCACCTGTTCCAAGTTGGTATCCGGAATCACCGGCTTTCCTGTGCAGCCGAACAAAGCCATCGTCGGCGCCAACGCCTTCGCTCACGAGTCCGGCATACACCAGGACGGCGTGTTGAAGAACCGCGAGACTTACGAAATCATGCGGGCCGAAGACGTGGGCTGGACTACTAATCGGATGGTGCTGGGCAAGCATTCCGGGCGTAATGCGTTCAAAACCCGTATGGCCGAATTAGGCGTGGAGTTCGCCGGTGAGGCCGAACTGAACGAAGCATTTTACCGCTTCAAGCAATTGGCGGACAAAAAGCACGATATTTTCGACGAAGACTTGCAAGCCTTGATCTCCGAGCAAAGCTTCGAAGCCGAGGACGAACGTATCAAGCTGGTATCTTTGAAAGTGTGTTCGGAAACTGGCGAAGTACCTAACGCCAGCGTCACGGTGATGCTAGACGGCAAGGAACTGACCGGCAATGCGCAAGGCGGCGGGGCGGTGGACGCCAGCTTGAAAGCTATCGAAAGTTTGGTAAATACCGGTGCGACCCTGGCCCTGTATTCGGTCAACAACATTACCACCGGCACGGACGCGCAAGGCGAGGTGACCGTCCGTCTGGAAAAAGCCGGACGCATTGTCAACGGACTTGGCGCCGATACCGATATCGTCATTGCTTCCGCCAAGGCTTACATCAACGCCGTCAACAAACTGCAAAGTCCGGATCAACGCCAACATCCGCAAAAAGCCGACGTGTAACGGCGGGACGCGATGGACGCCGCCGCTCGATTGCGTTATTTGCAAGCCATGGATATCGATGTCTGGGTGGCCAGACATCCTCCCGGCGTTTGCGGCCGGCTGCCGAGTGACGATTTTGCCGATGCGGACGGCCGGCAGCCGGTAACCACTTTAGCGGATGCGGATGTTTCCGGGTTGGTTTATCCGCAAACATCCGCACTTCCGGTAAACCCAAGCCCGGATGCTGAGGCAGCTGACGAAAGATCGGAGCTTGGTCAGGCAGAGGACGCAGACCATGACGGATGTGCATCTACCCAAGAGCTGCGTGGGCCTGGACCGGAAAACGCCGCCGAGGCATGGCAATCTTTGCAACACAGCGTTGCGGTGTGCCGGGCTTGTGCGCTGTGCGAAACCCGCACCCAGACCGTATTCGGAGTCGGTAACAAGCAGGCGACCTGGATGTTGATCGGCGAAGCGCCGGGGCAAAACGAAGATTTGCAAGGGGAACCTTTCGTCGGTAAAGCGGGGCAGTTGCTGAACGAAATGCTCAAAGCCATCGGATTGCAACGCGAGCAGGTGTACATCGCCAACATGCTGAAATGTCGGCCGCCGAACAATCGGGATCCGCAAGCCGAGGAGGTTGCTGCCTGCCACGATTTTTTGCAGCGGCAAATCCAATTATTGCAACCAAAAATCCTATTGGCCGTTGGCCGCATTGCTGCGCAGAATTTGCTCGACACGCAACAACCGCTGTCCCGTTTGCGCGGCAAACAGTATCGGCTGGGCGATTTGCCCTTGGTGGTGGTGCATCATCCGGCGTATTTGTTGCGTTCCCCCCTTGAAAAAGCCAAGGCTTGGGAGGATTTGCAGTTTGCTTGGTCCGTTTATCAATCCTTATAACTATAAGAAATCATGTGGAAGCTGTTGCGTAGATTGAAAGATGCCGTTGTTTACGATGCCGACCGGGAGTTTTACGCCAAAGTGTTTCCGGATTCGGTACAGAACAAAGATTTGCTGCGCTTGCGCAAGATGGAACATGGCGATCTGCCGACCGTGTTGCGGATAGAAGCGCTGAACTACCAGTTTCCCTGGACTGAAGGAGTCTTCAAGGACTGTTTTCGGGCGATGAACTACACCAACTGGGTGTGCGAATTGCCCAACGACTTGATGGTCGGCTACTGCATTATTTCGGTGGCGGCCGGCGAAGCGCACATCATGAATATCAGCGTTAACCCGGAGTTTCAAGGGCAAGGCGCCGGACGCAAGATGTTGGATCATTTGATCGAATATGCCAGACCGCGCGCGCAAACCCTGTTCCTGGAAGTCAGGCCCAGCAATCCCAGGGCTATCGAGTTGTATAAAAAAAACGGATTCCGGGAAATCGGCAAGCGCAAAGATTATTATCCGGCCGAAGGCGGGCGGGAAGACGCGCTGATGTTCGCGTTGGAACTGGTGCCGATGTTGTAAGCCTGGAACGATCAATCGGCTGGCGCTAAGTCTGGATTTTACGGGAGGCACTATGCTGGCATTCACAGAAGTTCGCGGCATGCTATTCGATTTGGACGGCGTGTTTTTCGTCGGGTGCGAGGCGATACCGGGCGGCGCCGAGCTGCTGGTCGGTTTGAAGGCGCGCGGCATACCCTACCGTTTCGTCACTAATACCACCACGCTATCCAGAGCTAACATGGCGGTCAAGTTGCAAGCCATGAATTTGCCGATTCAAGCCGAGGAGATCATCAGCGCGCCTTACGCAGCCTTGCTGCATTTGCGCCGCAACGGCTACCGGGCCTGCCAATTGTTGCTGGCTGACCAGGTATGCAAGGAATTTAGTGAATTCAGTTGCGATAGCGAACAGCCGCAAGCTGTCGTGATCGGCGATATAGGTTCGGCCTGGAGCTATGCATTGCTCAATCAGGTGTTTCAGCGGGTGATGGCCGGCTCCGAGCTGATCGCCTTGCATAAAGGCAAGTTTTGGCAAACTGAAGCGGGTTTGCAGCTGGACATCGGCGCTTTCGTGACCGGTTTGGAATATGCGACCGGCAAGGCGGCAACCGTCATCGGCAAGCCTTCGCCCGCTTTTTTCTCAGCGGCACTGGCGGAGTTGGACTTGCCGGCGCATCAGGTAGCCATGGTAGGCGACGACATCGATTCGGACGTGGGCGGAGCGCAACAAGCCGGCTTGAAAGGGATGTTGGTCAAAACCGGGAAATACCGCGAGGCCTATGCCCAAGCGTCCGGCGTGACGCCGGATGCGACCCTGGCTTCGATTGCCGATTTGCGCACGCTGATCTAAGCGGGCCGGTTGTCGGCCGGACTGAGTTCGACGATTTCCCTCAGCAGCGCGGTGGCGTAACTGCCGGCCGGCAATTCGAAGCTTATCTGCAGGTTGGTATCGGCAAACCTCCAGCTCAGCGCTTTCGGGATGACGCGCAAACTGCGCCGATCTTGCAGCAAGCCGGCGGCCGCCAAACCGGCGCTCAACTCGGGAGCGGACGCGGCTATTTGCCGTTCCAACTCGACTACTTCGGCGCCGGACGCCAGTTCGCCCAGGCCCCACATAGGACCGGTCGGGTGAATGTCGCCGGACTGCAACCGTTCCAGCAAAACTTCGTCCACGCAATCGCAGGCAAAGCGGCTATTTGTGCCCGCCAAGTTCAGCAGGTCGCCGGGCAAGGCGGTATTCCAGCTTGCCGTCTTCACCCGTTCGGACAACACGCGGTTGAATAGCAAGCTGCGCGCGGCGGATAGGTATAGCGAGCGCAACTCTCGTCCGACCTTTGCGCCTGCGAACAGCGCTAGCGCGCCGGTAATATTGGTTCCGCCGTGCCCGAAACGTTGTTCGCCGAAATAATTGGGGAAGCCCGCGGCCGAGATGGCTTGCAATTGGCGTTCGCAACGGGCCCGGTCGCCGCCAAAGTCGCGAATCGTGATGGTAAACCGGTTTCCGCTCAAGCTGCCGCGTTTCAACTTGCGGGCGTGGCGGGCAATAGTCAGGATGCGCAAATGGTCCGATTGCAGAGTCTGCCAATCCGGTTCGCTCTTGCCGGGTAGCCACACGCTAAACCACTGCCTGGTCAAGCCGTAGCGGTCTTTCAGGCCGGCAAAGCCGACGTCGTGGCTCCTGACCCCGGCAAGCCGCGCCAGGGAGCGGGCGATATAACCGGTGTTGTCGTTGGCGTTTTCGATGTGGAGAAACACGTGTTCGCCGCAGCCTTCCGGAACGAAGGGCAAAAGCTCTTCGACGACGAAATCGGCGGGTTGCTGTTTCAATACGCCGCGGCCGCCTGGGCCGCCGTGCGCGTAATGCCAGTCGTCCGGCGGGTAGTGGGCAGGCACGCTTAGGATTCTATCAATACCGCGGCTTGCACCGCGATACCTTCTTTACGGCCTTCGAAACCCAGTTTTTCGGTGGTAGTGGCTTTAACGTTGATGAAGTCGACCTCGACCGCCAAATCGGCGGCGATATTGGCGCGCATGGCCGACACGTGCGGCAGCATTTTCGGCGCCTGGGCGATGATGGTAATGTCGGCGTTCACCAGGCGGTAGCCTTTTTCCTGCACGATTTTATACACGTGGCGCAGCAAAATGCGGCTGTCCGCGCCTTTGAAATCGGGGTCGGTATCCGGAAAATGCAGGCCGATGTCGCCGAGCGCGGCGGCACCCAAGATGGCGTCGGCCAGGGCGTGCAACACCACGTCGCCGTCGGAATGCGCTTCCAGACCTTTTTCGTAAGGAATGATCACGCCGCCTAAAATGATGTGGTCGCCGTCGTTGAACCGGTGCACGTCGTATCCCATGCCTACGCGTATCATGCTTGCTGCTCCAGATAAAATTGTGCCAGGGCTAGGTCTTCCGGGCGGGTGATTTTGAGGTTGTCGGGGCGGCCTTCGACGATTTTCGGTCGATAACCCAGCAATTCCAAAGCGCTGGCTTCGTCGGTAACCGCCGGGTTGCCTTGGGTTTGCTGCAAGGCGTCGCGTAGCATGCCGTATTTGAACATTTGCGGAGTCAGGGCGCGCCAAACCTGCGTTCTGTCTATCGTGGCGGTGATGGTATCGCCGTCGACATGTTTCAAGGTGTCGTGCGACGACAAGGCCAAAATGCCGCCGACCGCATCGTTTTTCAAAGTTTCGATTTGCAAATGAATGTCTTGCGCAGTCAGGCAGGGGCGGGCGGCATCGTGCACCAGCACCCAGTCGTTTTCGCCGGCCAAACCTTGCAACGATTGTAAGGCCGATAGCACGGAATCGGCGCGTTCCTTGCCGCCGGGGGCGGTAATCACGTCGGGATGCTTGGAAATGTCCAGTTCAGGCCAATAGGGGTCTTCGACCGAGATCGCCGTCGCGACCTTTTGAAACGCGCCGGATTCCAGCAAGCGACTCAAAGTGTGTTCGATCACGGTCTTGCCGGCCAGCGGCAGATATTGTTTGGGGCGGTCGGCCTGCATGCGTTTGCCGACGCCGGCGGCCGGAACCACGGCCCAGCACTTTGTTGATGCAATCATGCGCTACTCAAGCACCTGAAAAAAGGTTTCGTTTTCCTTGACCATGCCCAGTTCGTACCGGGCGCGTTCTTCTATGGTTTCCAAGCCGCTGCGTAAGTCCAATACTTCGGCGTACAGCGCATCGTTTCTGTCTTTGCTGTCTTGAATCTCTTTGTTTAATTCTTCCAGACGTTGCCGATATTCGCTGATTTGCGAAATGCTGGCGTCGCCTATCCACAAGCGGTATTGGAAATGGACGATCAGGCCTAGAAGCAATAGAACTACGTATTTAATGACGACACCTCGATAAGCGGTTCGGGCGAGTGCAGGAAAGACCCAAACCGGCAGTCGTTGATAGCCGGGCGCTGCTTGCGCCCGGCCGATCGGGTTTAGCCGAGCATTTTGAATGCGCTGCGGCCGGCGTAGCGGGCTTTGGCGCCCAACTCGTCTTCGATTTTCATCAAGCGGTTGTATTTGGCGACCCGGTCGGAACGGCTCAAGGAACCGGTTTTGATTTGGCCGGTGCCGGTAGCAACTACCAGGTCGGCGATGGTGGTGTCTTCGGTTTCGCCGGAACGGTGCGAAACTACCGCGGTGTAGCCGGCCGCGCTTGCCATGTTGATCGCCGCCAAAGTTTCGGTCAGGGTGCCGATTTGATTGACTTTGATCAGGATGGAATTGGCGATGCCTTTGTCTATGCCTTCTTTCAGGATGGCCGGGTTGGTTACGAACAAGTCGTCGCCTACCAACTGGATTTTACCGCCCAATTTGTCGGTCAACAGTTTCCAGCCGTCCCAGTCGTTTTCGTCCAGACCGTCTTCGATGGAGATAATGGGATATTTGTCGACCCAAGCCGCCAAAAAGTCGACCATCGCTTCGGAACTGAAACTGCGGTTTTCCGCGGCCAATACGTATTTGCCGTTGTCGAAATATTCGGAAGCGGCCGCGTCCATGCCCAGATAGATGTCTTGACCGGCTTTGTAGCCGGCTTTTTCGATGGCTTCCAGGATGACTTCGATGGCTTCTTCGTTGGAGCGCAGGTTGGGCGCGAAACCGCCTTCGTCGCCCACGGTGGTGGCCAGGCCTTTGCCTTTCAATACCTTGGCCAGATTATGGAACACTTCGGCGCCGTAACGGATGGCTTCGCGGAAAGTCGGCGCGCCGACCGGCAAGATCATGAATTCCTGCAAATCGACGCTGTTGTCGGCGTGCGAACCGCCGTTGATGATGTTCATCATCGGTACCGGCATCACGAATTCGCCGCTTTTGTTCAAAAATTGATACAGTGGCTGGCCGGCTTCCAGGGAAGCGGCACGAGCGGCGGCCATGGACACGCCCAAAATCGCGTTGGCGCCCAAGCGGCTTTTCGCGTTGCTGCCGTCCAGGGCAATCATTTTTTCGTCCAGCAGCTCTTGTTTGTCGGCGTCCATGCCGATTACGGCGTCGCGGATTTCGGTGTTGACGTTGTTGACGGCGGTCAATACGCCTTTGCCCAGATAACGGGATTTGTCGCCGTCGCGCAACTCGATGGCTTCGCGTTCGCCGGTGGAAGCGCCGGACGGCACCATGGCGCTGCCGACCACGCCGGAATCCAAATATACGTCGGCTTCCACGCTGGGGTTGCCGCGCGAATCCAGAATTTCTCTTGCTTTTACGTCAACGATTCTCATGATCTTCTAATGCTCCGTGATGAATGGTAGGTTTTGTAAACGTTTTTAATTATCCGGGAAGAGTTCGCTCAAGCTGATGCGAAGCTCCGGGAATAGGTGCGGCGTGGCGAAGTCGTCGCCGGCGAAAATTCGGGTCAATTGGTAGCGGTCTTGTTCGTCGAGCACGAACTGTTCAACGATGGCCTCGTGCGGGAAGACCAGCCAGTATTCCTTGACGCCGCTTTCCGCGTATAGCGCGTGCTTGATTTGCGTGTCCTTTTTCGAGCTGCTTTTAGAGACGATCTCGATGATCCAGTCCGGCGCGCCGTTGCAGCCTTGTTCGTCCAGCTTGGCAAGGTCGCAAATCACGCAAATATCCGGTTGCACGACGGTAAAGACGTCCTTGCCGACAGGGACGGATTTTCTGCGGTCGTACAAGCGGACGTCGAACGGCGCGGCGAACACCTGACAGGACCTGTGGTGGAAAAAATTGAACATTTGCCCGCTCAAGTTCATCGACAAGCGCTGATGATGGACGTTCGGCGCCGGCGACATCAGCGAGATCCTGCCCCTGATCAGTTCAACCGCGTCCTCGAATTGCCAGGTCGAATAATCCGCATAGCTATAGTTGGCCGACATATCGAGCTGCGATAACCGGGTGATTTTTGCCATGGCCATGCGTTTTTCGTCTATAGCGTGGTTTCGATGAAGGGTGCCGCTTTGACTGCGCGGTCGATGGTGATCAGAGTTTCCAGCAATTCTTTCATGCGGTGCAAGGGCCAGGAATTGGGGCCGTCGCTCAAGGCTTCCTCAGGTTTCGGGTGGGTTTCCATGAACAAGCCGGCGATGCCGACTGCGGTAGCGGCGCGCGCCAGTACCGGCACGTGTTCGCGTTGGCCGCCGGAGCAACTGCCTTGTCCGCCCGGCAATTGCACCGAATGGGTGGCGTCGAATACTACCGGGCAGCCGGTGTCGCGCATGACCGCCAAGGAACGCATGTCGGACACCAGATTGTTGTAGCCGAAGGAGACTCCGCGCTCGCACACCATGATGTGCTCGTTGCCGGTCGCTTTGGCTTTGGCGACGACATTGCCCATGTCCCAGGGTGCCATGAATTGGCCTTTTTTGATGTTGACCGGGATGCCCATCGAAGCCACGCTTTGGATGAAATTGGTTTGCCGGCATAAAAAGGCTGGGGTTTGCATCACGTCGACTACTGCGGCGACTTCCGCTAACGGCGTGTCTTCGTGTACGTCGGTCAATACCGGTACCCCGATTTGTTGTTTGATCTTTTCCAGTATTTGCAAGCCGGTTTCCAGTCCCAGGCCGCGGAAGCTATTGATGGACGAGCGGTTGGCTTTGTCGAAGGAAGACTTGTAAATAAACGGAATGCCCAGTTGCGCGGTGATTTCCTTTAAGGTGCCAGCGGTATCCAGCGACATTTGTTCGCTTTCGATGACGCAGGTGCCGGCGATCAGAAACAAGGGCCGATCCAAGCCGGCTTCGAAATGGCATAACTTCATGCTTGACCTTTCTTTTTGTGTTGTGCGGCGGCTTCGACGAAACCGGAAAACAGCGGATGGCCGTTGCGCGGGGTCGAGGTAAATTCCGGGTGAAATTGGCAGGCCAGAAACCAGGGGTGGTCCGCCAGTTCGATAATCTCTACCAGCCGGCCGTCCAGGGATTTGCCGGAAAAACGCATGCCGGCCGCTTCCAGGGTTTTCAGATACTGGTTGTTGAATTCGTAGCGGTGGCGATGGCGTTCGGTAATCACGTCTTTTTGATAAAGCTCGAATGCCAGCGAGTCGGATTTCAGCCGGCATTTTTGCGCACCCAAGCGCATGGTGCCGCCCAAGTCGGAATCCTGGTCGCGGATTACCAGTTCACCGGCTTCGTCCATCCATTCGGTAATCAAGCCGATCACCGGATGCGGGGTTTTCGGTAAAAATTCGGTGCTGTGCGCGCCTTCCAAGCCGACCACGTTGCGGGCGAACTCGATCACCGCCGATTGCATGCCCAGGCAAATGCCCAGATACGGAATTTTGTTTTCCCGGGCAAAACGCACCGTTGAGATTTTGCCCTCTACCCCGCGTTCGCCGAAGCCGCCCGGAACCAGAATCGCGTCGACGTTTTTCAATTGAGCGGTGCCTTCGGCTTCTACGGTTTCCGAATCGATGTATTTGATTTGCACTTTGTGGCGAGTGTTGATGCCAGCGTGCAGCAAGGCTTCGTTCAGCGATTTGTAGGCGTCGGTGTGGTCCACGTATTTGCCGACGATGGCAATCTCGACTTCGTCGGTCGGGTGGGTCAAGCCGTCCACCACTTTTTCCCAGGCCGACAATTCGGCGGGCGGCACGTCCAAGCGCAACTGGTTAACCACGATGTCGTCCAAACCTTGTTCGCGCAATAGCAGCGGAATGCGGTAAATGGTATCGGCGTCGACCGCGGAAATGACGGCTTTTTCGTTGACGTTGGTAAACAGCGCAATTTTACGGCGTTCGCTGGCCGGAATCGGTTGTTCGGAACGGCAGATCAAAATATCCGGCTGTATACCTATGGTACGCAACTCTTTCACCGAGTGTTGAGTCGGTTTGGTTTTAAGTTCGCCGGCCGACTTGATGTAAGGGACTAAGGTCAAGTGTATGAATACGGCTTTGTCGCGGCCCAGTTCGACGCCCATTTGTCGTATGGTTTCCAGAAACGGCAAGGATTCGATGTCGCCCACGGTGCCGCCGACTTCGATGATGCCGATGTCCATGCCTTCGGCGCTGGCGAAAACCCGCCGCTTGATTTCGTCGGTGATGTGCGGAATCACTTGCACTGTGGCGCCCAGATATTCGCCTTTGCGCTCGTTGCGCAGCACTTGCTCGTAGACTTGACCGGTGGTGAAGTTGTTTTTCTTGGTCATCGTGGTTTTTAAAAACCGTTCGTAATGACCTAAGTCCAAATCGGTTTCCGCACCGTCCTCGGTGACGAACACTTCGCCGTGTTGAAACGGGCTCATCGTGCCGGGATCGACATTGATGTAAGGGTCGAGTTTGGTCATGGTGATTTTGAGGCCGCGGGCTTCCAAAATGGCGGCCAGAGACGATGCGGCGATGCCTTTTCCCAGAGAAGACACCACGCCGCCGGTGATAAAGATGAATTTTGTCATGGAGTGTTATTCGCCTAAATGAGCGGATAGCAAGGGGATTGGAAAATTGCGCGATTTTAGCAGTTTTGCCGGCGACTTGCCGGTTTTATTCGGGCGACCGAAACACTCGTTATCGAGTGCGCATTGCGTCCGTCGATGTCGGCGGTTGTCCGGTCGACCTTTGCGCTGAGGCCGATAGCGGTAGGACGCGCGAGGCTGAATGCCCGTCACTCGCCTTGCCGGAGAAGGGCTGGAGCGAGGTCCTCGTGCCGGCAATCGATGCGGTAGCAAGCGTTTTCGGCTAGTGTCCATGCCCATTCGTCTATCCACAATCCCGGCACGCCTGCCAGCCGGCCGTCTATGTACAGCAAGGGTCTGGAATCGCGTTCCCAGGGAGGAATGCCGGCGGCTTGATAAAGTTTCTTCAAGCAATGATGGCCATGCCGGCCGGGTAATTTTAGGCGTTCTCCGCCTTGGCGCGGTTTCAATTCCACCTGTCCGGCTTGCCAAAGTTGCCGGCTGATGCCGGAGTCGGTTGGGGTTAGGGTCAAAGCATAACCGTTAGACAAGCTTATCCGTTCGGCCGACTGAGGCCAAACTTGCCGCTCGGCCGGCCGAAACTTCCTATCTTCCAGGCAGTACAGGCGTTGTCGGTAACGGCGTATTCGATGGCCTTGAAAATGTAGCGACGGATCGCCGTTAGCGGCTAAAAATTGGCTTTTGAGCGTGTTCAATACCGCTTCGCTGGGCATTTGTAACCGCAGAGCGCGCATCCAAGCCCGTAAAGTCCAGGATTGCTCGGCGTCCGATAGACCACGCAAGCCGTCCAGGTCCAGACTATGGTCGCGTGGGTCCGATAGCGCGGTTAGCTGCGCTTGGCTGTAGTGGCTCAGCAATTGCTGGGATTCGGCGCAATGCCTGGCGCTGCGCGACACGGTTTTATCCAGAGCGGGCCAGCGGTTTTTCAACAGCGGCAGGATAGCGTTGCGCAGATAGTTGCGGTCGAAGTCAGTGTCGGCATTGCTGGGGTCTTCCACCCAGCGTAACTGGTGCCGAGCGGCGTATTGGCGGATTTCGGCCTTGCCGACGTCGAGTAGCGGCCGTAGCAGCCGGCCTTTACCGAACGCTGCACTGGCGGGCATGGCGGCTAAGCCTTGCACGCCCGCTCCCCTAAACAGCTGTAGCAGCAATGTTTCCAGCTGATCTTCGCGATGTTGGGCAACCAGTAAGGCGTCGCCGGACTGAATCAACGCGCCCAGCGCTTGATAGCGGGCTTCCCGAGCCGCCGCTTCCGGACTTTGTCCGCCGGCGGCTCGGGCATCGACGCGCACGCTGTAAAAGGCTACGTCCAACGCATCGGCTTGTTGCCGGCAATGTAGCTCCCACGCGTCGGCTTGGCTTTGTAGGCCGTGATGGACGTGGGCGGCGGTAAGGCGTGGCCGTAATTCCCGATTGCTGGCGCACAGATGCAACAATACCTGCGAATCGATGCCGCCGCTGTATGCAAGGTATAGCCGGCCCGGACAAGCGGCAAGCGAATCGGCAACGGCGAGTAAATCGATGGGCATGTTAAACGACAAAGGCCGCGGTGATGCGGCCTTTGCCGGCGGCAATGCAGCGAAGGTTATTTGACCGGTTCTTCGTAATAAGCCCCGAAACGCATAATGCGTTGGTAGCGCCGCTCCAGCATCGCGTTCATGTTTTCCGCTTCTTGTTTGAGTTCGGATAAATGTCGGATCAGGGCTTCGCGCAAATTGCCGGCCACTTGTTCGAAATTGCGGTGGCCGCCGCCGACCGGTTCGCGTACGACTTCGTCCAAAAAGCCTTGTTCGCGGACCCGGTCCGAGGTGATGCCCATGGCTTCGGCGGCCAATTGGGCTTTTTCGGCGCTTTTCCACAAGATGGAGGCGCAGCCTTCCGGCGAAATGACTGCATAGGTGCTGAATTCCAGCATCAACAAGCGATCGCCCACGCCGATTGCCAAGGCGCCGCCGGAGCCGCCTTCGCCTATCACCGTGCACAGGATGGGCGTGCGCAGTTTGGACATTTCGAACAGGTTGCGAGCTATCGCTTCGCTTTGGCCGCGCTCTTCGGCGCCTATGCCGGGATAAGCGCCCGGGGTGTCGATCAAACAAATGATGGGTAATTGAAAGCGTTCGGCCAGTTTCATGACGCGCAACGCCTTGCGATAACCTTCCGGACGCGGCATGCCGAAGTTGCGGTAGATTTTTTCTTTGGTGTCGCGGCCTTTTTGGTGGCCGATGACGACCACCGGTTGCCCATCCAAGCGCGCCAAGCCGCAAACGATGGCGGGATCGTCGGCGAAAGCGCGGTCGCCGTGCAATTCGTGAAAATCGGTGAACATTAGGCGAATGTAGTCCAGCGTATACGGCCGGCCGGGATGGCGCGATAGCTGAGAGATCTGCCAGTCGGACAAGTTGGCGAAAATGCTTTCGGTGAGCATTTCGCATTTTTGTTCCAGCTGTTTCAGGGTTTCGGAGATGTCGAAATTGTTATCCAGCTCTACTTTGCGCAGCTCTTCGATTTTGGCTTGTAACTCGGCGATGGGCTGTTCGAAATCCAGGAATTTTAAATCCATGTTAATCCGGCGTCAGAATCAATAAAATGGCCGGCAATTTTAATGAAAAATCGGGCTATTGCCTATCTGTTTTCCTTGACATGACTAAAGCCGTAGATTTAGCCGCGCCGCTCGGCGCGCCGTTGGCCGCGCGCATGCGGCCGCGCACGCTGGACGAGTTTATCGGGCAACAGCATCTTTTGGCCAAAGGCAAATCGCTGAGGGCCGCTATTGAACAAGGCGTGCCGCATTCATTGGTGTTCTGGGGGCCGCCGGGCGTCGGTAAAACTACCCTGGCCAAAATTATCGCGACCGGTGCCGCTTGCCATTTCATCGAACTGTCGGCGGTGATGGCCGGGGTCAAAGAAATTCGCGCGGCGGTGGCCGAAGCCGAACAGGTCCGGTTGAGTCGTAATCTCAATACGGTGGTATTTATCGATGAAATCCACCGCTTTTCCAAAAGCCAGCAAGACTCGTTGTTGGCGCCGATTGAAAGCGGGAGCATTATTTTATTCGGCGCTACCACCGAAAATCCGTCGTTCGAATTGAATAATGCCCTACTATCCCGGCTGCGGGTCTACGTGATGCGCAGCATAGAGCAAGAGGCCTTGATCGCGTTGATGCAAAACGCTTTAGCCGATTGCGAGCGCGGCTTGGGACGCAGAAGCCTGGTGATAGCTCCCGAGGTACTGGCACTGATAGCCAAGGCGGCCGACGGTGACGCGCGCCGCTGCTTGAATATTTTGCAGATTGCCGCTGATTTGGCGGAAACGGTTGACGGTAAAGACATCGTCGATCGTGCGACCTTGGACGAGGTGCTGCAAGGCCATGCCAACCGTTTCGATAAAGGCGGCGATATTTTTTACGATCAGATTTCAGCCCTGCACAAATCGGTGCGAGGTACCGATCCGGACGCCGCATTGTATTGGTTTTGCCGGATGCTGGACGGCGGCTGCGACCCTTTATATATCGCCCGCCGTGTGGTGCGCATGGCGTCCGAGGACATAGGCAACGCCGATCCGCGTGCTTTAGAGCTGGCACTGAACGCCGCCCAGGCATACGAGCGTTTGGGGAGTCCCGAAGGCGAGCTGTCGCTGGCGCAAGCTATCGTGTATTTGGCTTGCGCGCCGAAAAGCAATGCCGTTTATGTCGCATACAAGGCGGCGATGGCAGACGCTAAGACCAGCGGCTCTTTGGAAGTGCCGATACATTTGCGCAATGCGCCCACGAAATTGATGAAAGAGTTGGGACACGGGGCTCAATACCGTTATGCCCACGACGAAGCCCATGCTTATGCGGCGGGCGAGAATTATTTTCCGGAACCCTTGGAAGGCAAGCGCTATTACTTTCCGGTCGAACGCGGGTTGGAGATCAAGATAAAGGATAAGCTGGCATTCTTGCGTAAGTTGTCTTGACGCAGTTATAGACGCGGCACGAAGGCGATATAGGCTTGCATGCGGCGCGTCCTTGCGCCGATGCTAGGTTAACAATTCGGTTTATTGATATTGTTGAGGGTACTGTTGTTGCGGATATTGCTGCTGAGGATATTGCTGTTGAGGATATTGTTGCGGGTAAGGCTGCTGCGGATAGTTTGGTTGCGGATAACCTTGCTGTGGGTTGACCGGTTGTTGGTTTCCTTGGGGTTGTTGTGCGGAACCGGCGTTTTGCTGAGCGACAATCGCTAATTCGACGCGGCGGTTGATGGCGCGATTGGCATCGTTGGTATTGGATACTTTAGGCGAACTTTCGCCCATGCCTTGTTGGGAAATCCGCAAGCGATTGACGCCGCGTGAGGCCAAAAAACCGGCGACGCTGCTGGCGCGGGCTTCGGATAAGCGCTGATTGTCGGAATCGGAACCGACGTCGTCGGTATGCCCTGTTACCGAAATCGTCGATTCGGGATAATTGACCAGTATGCGGGCGATTGGGTCCAACGCGTTTTGCGCTTCCGGAGATAAATCCGATTTGCCGAACGCAAAGGTCACGTTGCTGGTGCTGGGCATGCTCAGGGTCAGTTGGTTTTCGGCGGTGCGTTGTACCTCTATGCCCGTGCCTTGCAAGGATTGTTGCATCTCCTGCTGTTGTTTATCCATGTAATAGCCTATGCCCGCGCCGACGGCTGCGCCGGCCAAAGCGCCCAAGCCGGCGTTTTTCCAATCGTTGCCGCCGAATAGGGTGCCGGCGCCGGCACCGACCGCGGCGCCAATCCCGGCCCCTTTGCCGAGATTGCTCATACTGCTTTCGCCGGTATACGGGTTGGTGGCGCAACCGGCTAAAACGCCCAAACCAAGGCCGATTACTAAGATTTTCTTGTTCATTGTTTTGTCCTTTGGAAAATGATTACTGATGGTTTGCGTGGATTGTTTTAATTGAGCAAGGATTGTTGATAGCCCATGTTGTAAGCCGCTATAGACCGTCAGGTTGCAGATAGATTCAGAGACGGTGCGGTCTGGCTTGTTGTGCTTAAGTGTTGATATTCGGCATGCTCGCCAACTTTGAATGTGTGCCTATGCAATTGTTATCCGGCGATATTCTGCAGCCAACAGGCTTAATCGCATCTTAATCGGAAACAGGATCGTTTAGGGGCGGTTGATTCCGGCCGGTTTCTAAAATCAGAACCTGTTGTCCAACCGATAGGGAACCTTGGCTGCCGTGCAATGCGTTTTGCCCGAAATACACTTGGTTGTTCCATTTTCGCAGCCGATTCAGGGTCGCCAAAGGCTCTTTGCCGGTTAAGGCGGTGGTAGGGTCTATGGTAGGTACCGAGCAACGGGAACAGGGTTTGGGTAGCCGAAATTCGATGTGGTTGATTTCTATGCGCCGCCAAGTATCTTCGGCATAAGCGGAACAATCTGTGACGACCAAGTTCGGTCTAAATCGCGGCATGTCGATAGTTTCGGTCATCTGTTGGTTTAGCGAATGTAAAGAGTTTTCGCCAATAAGCAAAAACGGAAAGCCGTCGGAAAACGCGGTTTGATCGTTCGGTGCCGCGTATTTTTGATCGACCTGACGTTGGCGATGATCGGGGTGGTAAACCAAGCGGCAGTCCAGGTCCAATACCGACCTAAACCAAGCGTTTGCCTTATCCGAAACCAACCGGGCAATGCAGTCGTCGCGCCAGATGCGCACGGTTAAGTCTTCTCCGTCCATAGGCTGCAAGGGCAAGTTCAACTCGCTATGGCCTGCGGCGGAAACGATTAAGGCATCGGCGTCGATGCGGGTTCGGATTAAGGCCATTTTCGGCAAGCGGCGTTGGCTGAGGAATTGCCCCTCCGAGTCGACCAACATCCATTTGCGATCGTATTGCAAACCGTTTCTGTCTACCGGCCAATCGGAAACGCTGATGCCGGCTAACGATTTAATCGGATAAATGAAGATTTGACTTAAAACAGGCATAAAAACAAGCGAGCGGATTAGGCAAAGGTGAGATCGGTTTGAGTGTTCAGCAGGTGGTCGGCCAAGTCGGCTTGATAGCGTGCGAATTTCAAGCCCAGACGGGGATAGGCTTGATTATGCACTACCCGGGCATCTATGTTAAAGATTCTGCCGTCCGGAAACGAAACGGTAAAAATGAGTGGGGTTTTGATGCGGTATTTTTTCGGAGAAATGACCGCAGCTCCCTTGCTGCTAATGTCTATCAATTGTACGTCGACGGTTCGCGAAAATGGGTGCTTGGCTTTGAGTACCACTTTGATGTCGCTACGACGATAACGAACCGAAATGCGTTTATTGGTAAAGCTGTCGTCGAGCTCTATTTTTTGAGCGAACACATCGAATTCGTCCGATGAAAAGTCGTTAGCCGTCATTTCGATGTACCAGATAATTCCGTAGTCGCAGAAGTATTGTTTTAAGGTAGGAAAAATTCAAGACGGCCTGCGCTAAATCCGCTACGCAGTGCAAAGCCATTGAATTAGCGGGTTTGTAAGCTTGCCGTCTAAAAGGCATGTTCTAAACACTCGGCGGCTTGCAAGGCAATTTCCAGCTCTTCGTTAGTCTTTATGACCAGAATTTTGCTTCGGGATTCGGGAGTACTAATCTCTGCGCACACGGGGTGGCGGAGCGCGTTTTTCTCGCTTGCCAACTCCAAGCCAAAACCCTGCATGCCTTCGCAGACGGTGTGCCGCAACCACGCATCGTTTTCGCCTATGCCGCCGGTGAATACCAGGGCGTCCACGCGCCCCAGCACTGCCATATAAGCGCCGATGTACTTTTTAACGCGATAGGCGAACATGTCCAGGGCCAATCGGGCCGACGCGTCGTTGTTGTCGGCCAAACGATGCAAGCTGCGCATATCGTTATGTCCACTAATCCCCTTGCAGCCGCTACTTTTGTTCAAGACGTCCTCGAAGTCTTCCAGCGGCTGTCGCAGGCTGCGAGCCATATAGAACGGTATAGACGGATCTATGTCCCCGCACCGGCTGCCCATCATCAGGCCTTCCAACGGCGTCATGCCCATGCTGGTATCCACGCTAAGACCGTTCCTGATCGCAGTTACGCTGGCGCCGTTACCCAAATGCAAAGTAATCAAGTTGATTTCGTTCAACTCTGCATTCAAGAATTTTGCCGCTTGTTTGGCGACATATCGGTGAGATGTGCCGTGGAATCCGTAGCGGCGTACCCCGTGTTCGGCGTACCAGGTGTCGGGTAGCGGATAGCGGTAGGCATAGTCCGGCAACGTTTGATGAAAAGCGGTATCGAAAACGGCGATTTGCACAACATTTCCCATAGTGTGCAGGGCCTCTTTTATACCCAGCAAATTTGCGGGATTGTGTAGCGGCGCAAGTGCGCTAACCGCTTCGATACGAGTCAGTACGTCGGGGGTGATGACGGTAGGCTTTGAGAAACGATCGCCGCCATGTACCACGCGATGGCCGATGCAGCTCAACGCGCCGGCTTTTAATGCCGAACTGTTGTCCAATGCTGCAAATAGTTCCGCCAAAGCTTGGCTGTGGTCGGCGATGGGACGTTCCGAAATCCGGGTCGCTCCGGTTTCGCTTTGGACTGTATGCCGCGATTGCGCCTCGCCGATGCGTTCGATTAAACCGGATAACACGGAAGCGTGGCTTTGCATGTTTAGCAGGCTGTATTTAATCGACGAACTGCCGGAGTTCAGCACAAGAATGTTCATGGTTCGACTGTGGATGTTGATTGTGGCGGACGCTGCAAGGAGGTTATCCCGGTTTGGCCAATCTTAGATGAGCGCAAACCGATGGGTTCGACGCTGTCGGAACGCTTAAGTCCGAGTCGGCGTTACTTGGCGGCGGATATCGTTTTGTCGATTTTGTCGGCCAACCGCCGTGCCGCATTCGCTAACAATGCCTGATCGCGGCCTTTGGATTCTATGATGTAACGACCGACCAAGCTCGAGGTTTCTGTCTCGACTAAGTGAACCATCAAATACGCGAATAAAAAACTCGGTTTGTGTAAGCGGCCGATCAAAACGTAGTCGGCGCCAAAGCGTTTGCCCAGATCGGCCGCTGCATCGGCGTGATCCAGCAAATAACCGCTTCCGGCGTTTGCCGTTTGTTGGCTGGCAAACGCAATTTCGACGATGGGATAGCCGGTTGCCAGCAATGCGTGTTGCAGCAGCGGCTTGATGCTGGCAGTGCGGGCCAATTCCGCCGGGATATTGGGCGTAGGCGTCAGGTCCTTGAGTTCGAATTCCAAAACCGCGATGCGGGGCGCGGCCCAAACGGTCGAACTGAAAAGCCAAATGACTGTTAATAGCCCGTACCCTTTACGCATGTGAGTTTTCTTGCGCTTGAATGGCGGTGATGATGACGGTGTTGACAATATCCGGCACCGTACAGCCGCGGCTCAAATCGTTCACCGGCTTATTCAAGCCTTGTAATACCGGGCCGATGGCGATGGCACCGGAAGAGCGTTGCACTGCTTTGTAGGTATTGTTGCCGGTGTTCAAGTCCGGAAAGATGAATACGGTGGCGTGGCCCGCGACTTCGCTGCCGGGTAATTTGGTATGGGCCACGCCGAGGTCTACGGCGGCGTCGTATTGCATGGGGCCTTCCAGTTTGAGATCCGGCCGTCGAGCTTTTGCCAGCTTGACCGCTTCGCGCACTTTATCCACCGCCTCGCCTTTGCCGGAATCGCCGGTAGAGTAGGACAGCATGGCTACTCTGGGTTCTATATTAAACATTTCCGCGGTCTGGGCCGAGCTGAGGGCAATGTCGGCCAGTTGCTGCGCATCGGGATTCGGGTTGACCGCGCAGTCGCCGTAAACCAGTACTCTGTCTTCCAGGCACATGAAAAATACGCTGGAAACGATGGCGGCGCCGGGTTTGGTTTTAATGATTTCGAAAGCGGGGCGAATGGTGTGTTGAGTGGAATGTACCGCCCCCGATACCATGCCGTTGGCGAAGCCCAAATGTATCATCAGGGTACCGAAATAGCTTACGTCGGCCATTAGGTCGTATGCCGTGTCGTAGAGGATGTTTTTGTGCTTGCGTGCTTCGTAATACGCTTGCGCAAACATGGGCCGCAACCCGGACGTTAAAGGATCGATAATATCTACGTCGGTTAATTTCAAAGCCAGGGTTTGGATTTTTTGCCTGATCTCGCTTTCGTTACCCAAGAGAGTAAGCTTAACCACGTCCCGCAATAATAAAATTTCCGCCGCCCGCAGAATGCGTTCTTCGTTGCCTTCGGGTAAGACGATGTGCTGTTTTTGAGCTTTGGCACGCTGCACGAGTTCGTATTCGAACATGATCGGCGTCATTTTTTGGCTGATGTTGTCATGCAGCCGGGCGCGAAGTGCGCTCATGTCGATATGGTTTTCGACCAGACCCAGTGCCTTGGCGATTTTGCGTTCGTCTTGAGAATGCAAACGCGCCGGCACTTGGCTAACCTGCATCGCCGTGGTAAAGGTGTCCGAATCGACGCCCAGGATTGCAAACGGAATGTCGCCTAAACCGTTGAGCAATGCTTGAACTTGTTTGCCAGGCTCTTGATGGCCGGTTAGCAGCAGGCCGGCGATTTGCGGAAAATTGCTGGAGTGGTAAGTCAATACGCTGGCTAGGATAATGTCGGTACGATCGCCGGGCGTGATGATCAAATCGCCGCTTTGCACGTAATCTAAAAAGTCGGGGACCAGCATTGCCGCCACTTTGTATTGAAACACCTCCCGGCTGAGTGCGCTGGCGTCTCCGCACAGCAGCCGGGCATTGAGGGTTTTGGCGACGTTGCCTAAAGACGGTTTGCTCAGCAAGGGTTCATTCGGCACCAGAAAAATAGGGAATTCGGCATTCTGATGCAGTAGTTCGCGCAATGCGGGAAGTTGCCCGGGCTCCACGCAGTTGATCACGACGGCTAACACGTCGCTGTCGTGATCTTGTAACTGGTGTTTGAGCTCGCCTAAGTTGTTCAGTATCTGTAGATTGTTCTGCGTGTGGCCTTGCATGACCGGCAATAAACGGCAGTTCAGGTTATTGGCTACTTCAACGTTGAAGTCGAACTCGAACAGGGAATTTCCGCGCCGATAGTCGGAACCGACACACAGCACGTGGTCGCATTCGGCTTTCAGGGCGCGATATTTTGCAAGAATGATCTTGTGTAGCTCGTCGTATTGCTCGTCGGCTAACAAACTTTGCGCTTGTTGAATGGTGCAGCCGTATAGGCTGTCGTAATCGAATTCCAGCGAATAGCGATCGCGGACGAATTCAATCAAACCGTCGGTTTGCTCGCCGCCGTCGATCAACGGGCGAAAGAAACCCAGTTTGTCGGCGTGACCGGCTAGCATTTCCATGAAAGCCAACATCAAAATCGATTTGCCGCTACCGCGGTCGACTCCGGTGATGTAGATGTCTTGGGTTCTGTAAGCGCTTGAAGAAGAGGGGGTAGATGCGGGCATGGGGGATGCTCAGCTGAGAAGGAGGTAGCCTGCCGGTAAATCGGGTGGCGGAAGCGTTGACGCCGTTATCCGTTGGCGATCAACATAGAAAGTTCTCTATCCATCAGCGCGCTGTCGCCCAAGTTAAGTTCCACCAAGCGACGCAAGTTGGTGATACTGTCTATGTCGATGTTTTCGCATTTGAATCCCACTGAGCGCTGATGCGAGTGGGCGTAGCTTAATTGCATGGCGATGCCGACGTCCGGTCCCAGCGAAAGCGTCAGCGTGTATAGGGCATCCGGAGACGCTTGCCAATCGTGTTCGAATTCCAACAAGCAGCCCTTTAAGCTGATATCGTTGACTATGCACTCGGTTTTTACACCGTTGCTTTCCAACACCGCTTTGGCACTGAAAAAAATTCTTTGAAAGTGGCGCTTATCGTCTTGTGCCGGCGCGGATGTTGCCATTTTTCACTCCAAGAAAAATTGCATCGGTGTATTGTCGATTTCGATGACGTCGTGGTTTTTCAACTGTAGGCTTTTATCGCCTAACGGCTGCTTGTTGACCGCCAGGCCGTCGTGACCTTGCAGCGCGGATACGTAATAGCCGTCTTTGCGTTTGGCGATGACGACGACTCCGGCACCGTCGTGTCCCAGGCGGGTCATGGCTTTTTTTAACGGTAAAATCCGGCCGATGTGCGGGCCGTCCATGATTTGCAGATTGGCTTCCAGCGGTTTGCTGAGTTGCTCCAGTTTACGGTCTAAGGCTTCTACGTCGGCGTCTTTTTTAAGCTTGACCTTAGGTTCGGGCTCCGGCGCGGCGATGAAAGATTCCACGGTGTTGAACACGATGTAATGTTTGCCGACATTGATAATGTCGCTATTTTGCAAACTCCATTCTTTGGTGGGATGGTTGTTGATCATCAGCGGAAACTTGTCGTTCAGCTGTTTGATGATGCAAGCCCCGTTTTTGACCACGACTGCCGCGTGCGCCGGCGCGACGGCCAGACTGTCGACGACCAAATCGTTGCTCTCGTCCCTACCAATATGTATAACGCCGGAATCGTAAATACATGAATGAATGACTTTATCTTTAAAATAGACGGTAAATTTTGCCATTGCTTCGAGTTAAAAGTCTGCGCGACCGGATTGTAGTATAGCTTTATTCGCTAAGCTTGCTTAACTCTAAATTAACGCTAGTCAATTTTAGAAGTCGTTACTGATTGCCGAATATCCTGCGGTTTGTCGCCTGTATACGGCCTTGGCTAACCGGCGCTATAGTCCGGCCTAGATATTTAATTTATCTTCGATTTTTTGTTTGTACTGTAGGTAATGCACGCTTTGCGCCTGCGCAAAATCGCTAATGCCCAATAACTCGCAAGGAATGTCGATATCCGTGATGTGGCAAGGATAGTTTTCGTGGGTTTTACGGAAATTCATGATGTATTGTTTGACCTCTAAGTACGATTGCGCATTGCTTATGGCGAATTTGCGTTGATTGCAATAAATCGCGTGGCCTTGGCTACGATCGGCCGTGATGCGTACACTTAAATCCAGTGCCGAGTCGTTTTGCCGGATGTCGACCGAGTGGCAGGAGACGACGCCTGCCGAATTTTTTTGGATTTCGTAGCAATCGATAAGGATCGTTTCCGGCAATTTGGTTTGTAGTTGCAGGTTTTTAATGAAAACGTAGTAGTGGGTCAGGATTTGCTGCGGGTTAGCGCCGGAATGCTGGCGCACAAACAGAGCGCCTTTCTCGTCGATGATGTAGAAAGCGATATGCTTGCTGGAATGGTGGTAAAAAATCTGTAGCCGTTTGGGTTTGTTAAATTGGTACAGATAGGGGATGAAGGTTTGTTCCAACACGAAATCGTCGAAATGTACCGGAGAAAATTGCGCTTGTGTGCTGGAAAGTTCTTGCAACAAAGCCTGGGAGTTCTCCAGAAGATAATAACTCAAGCTGTTATTTTGTATCCTAAAGCAACAATAGCCGGCCTGCGCTGCCAACAGATAGCGACCGTTTTGGGCATGCGGACCGGACGAAAAATGCGAGGATAAACCTTCAAACAAGCTTTCCAAGCGCATGCAGATGCTGCGTCCTCTGGCGCGGGTATAACAAACAATCCGTAGCGATTCTGCGCTCAATGGTTTACTGGTCTGGTTGAACACTTCGCTCAAGCAATTGAAGACGCCTTCCAAGCCTTGGTATTCTTGAAAAGTCACTTCGCCCCATGATGATACCGATACTTTTTGAATGTTAATGACAAAACAGTAGCGATTGTCGCCGTAGCTTAAAGGATCCGAGCGCTCGCTCATCATGAACAGCTGAGGATTATTGTCTATTGGCAGTTCCTTGCCCCAGTTTACTAATAAAAAAGACGCTTTGATCCGGTTAGGCTGGCTATAAATTTCCAAGCCGGTGTCTTTATCGGGTAAGTGCAAGCTTAAAAACGCGTGTAATTGCGACAATAGCCTGGATACCTCGCCGTCGCCGTTTTGCCTTGCTCCGCTAGTGAGCATTTGGGCTTGCAGGGTGCGGCTATAAATGCCGTTCACCACAATCCAGCACAGCAGTTCCAATAGCGAATCGGCTTGTTTGATAGCTTGGGCAAGGCTTGATTGCAAGGTGGGAAGTTTCCCTGAGAATAATTTCCACGCTTCGCCTCCGGAATACGGCAATTCTTGTAGCGTGACTGCTGCCGGTTTGGTGTAGACCATGGCGCGGGTGGTCAGCACCTCTATTTTTCCGGGCTTCAAATCCAGGGATGCGCTAAGTTTGCGGCTTAAGAGCTTTAAATCGTGGTTTTGACCGGGATGGTCCAGAGGGTTGCCGGTGATCTTAAGTATCATCCGCAAACATTGCTGCAGTTGATCGCGGATAACGCCATGTTGCGCGCCGGCTTTTTCTATCGTCCACGATTTGCGTTGCAATAGGTTGGGCAATAGTTCCTCCGGCCAATGCCATCGGCGGGCGATATTGGCCATAAAGGCTTCGTGTATAGCGTTTGCTTTGCTGTCGGTCTGAGGGGTAATGGCGCCCATTACTTTGATTTGCAGGCATTCTCTGGCTAAGTTCAATCGTTCGTGCGCGCCAAGTCGGCTCAGATAATCGTCTACTTTTTCGTAGATCAGAAGATAGGGGTCCATGCTGTCTAGCGAATAAGTCCCTGCGTAAATCGCTTTTTTCAAATTGGAACATAACCACATGGGTTGTGGAAATTCGGCCGCATAACTCTCCATCAAAAATAATTTCAACAACGATTTATGCGGCGACCCCAGCGATTTGTAGATATGCCAAAGCGTGGCGCTGACAAACTCCGATTGCGGCATGTTTTCCAGATTGCCGAAGTCGAGCACTTCGTTTTCGGAAATGAAGCGATTTTCCAATAAATGCGATACATATTCGCGATAGCGGCTTTCTTGTTCGGGAGGGACCAGCCACCAAATCGGGACTTTGCCGGCAATATAGACGGAGGTACGGTAGAACTCTTCCAGCAGTAAATAATGTTGAGTCTCGCCGCTACTCTCGGAGGAGAGCGGGGTGTTGGTGCCTTCGCTAAATTGAGTGCTGTTCAATAAGAAAAAATGCACTTCGAGTTTTAACGATACTGCCCACTTCTCGATCAATTCCGCTTTAGCGCGCAATTGTGCTAGTTGTTCGTCCGGTAAAGCGGCCGGATGGCAGAGCCAAACGTCAATGTCGCTTTTTTGCGAGAAGGCGACACTCCCTACGCTGCCCATCAAAAAAATACTTTCGACGGGATAGTATCTTAAGGCTTTACGTTTGTAGGTATAGCCTTTGGAAAACTGTTTGGCCGTATCGACCGCTTGGCGATTAGGCTGGTAATCGGGTATTCCCGCCGGTGTTTCCAGTGAAACGAAACCGGGTAACAGCGGGTGGTTTTGATGGAACAATAAGGGTAGAAGGTTTAAAAAGTCGTGCTGTCTGGGCTGTAAAAACTCGCGAATTCGTTGTAAACGGCCTTGATTGAGATGCTTAAAGCGTTGGATGACGGCATGCAGATCTTTTTTACTGATCTCTTCTCCCGGCGCTCCTAGACGAATTGGTAAATGACGAGACGACAAATTGAGATTACCCGTTTGTTAACTTAGGCGAATTCCAGCGAGAAATATACCCGACTGAGGGTGCTTTGGCCCCACACGAAAATTCGGCGCCTGTCGGGTAGATTTATTCTTGTTCATTGCCTTAGAGATTTATGTGACCCGGTAACGGTTTTATCTCCCCTGATGCCGCGCCCAGCACCGGTTGTTATAAAGGATTAATGGCGTGACATCCGCTAGCGGTTGTGAAAATCCAGCAGTACGGTTTGTTTCCCCGGACTACCGAAGCAGCGAAACCGGGTTAGGCTGGTATGGGGAACTTCAATTCGGAAACTGTTTTCCGGAGAAATGCCCATCAATAGGGAAAACAATGCCCGAATCACGCCGGCGTGGGTAATGAGTAGCACTGATTGGCCAAAATATGCTGCTGTCAGTTGGTACCAGGCGATGTTAACTCTAGTGCTGAATTGCTTATAGGTTTCGCCTTCCGGCGGGCTGGCGTTCATAAAGTCCCGGTAATAGGCTTCCAAAGCCTTAGGGTAGCGGTGTTCTATGGCTTCGGCGGTTAATCCTTCCCACCTTCCGAAGTCAATTTCTTGCCAAGCTGCGTCGACATAGAGCGGGATATTGCGTGTTGCCGACAAATGTAGGGCGACGGCTTGGCAGCGTTGCAATGGCGAACTGATGACCGCCTGCCAGTTTCTGTTATCGCAGCACTCAAGCATTTGCTGCCACCCGACTTCGCTTAAGGGATCGTCGGTAATGCCTCTAAAGCGGATTCCACCGGTTGGCTCGCCATGGCGCAGTATATCGATAGTGGTTTGCGTGTTTTCGAATTCCCTCATGGGGTTGATTTTAAGTGTTGAGCGTATCCATTAAGTCGATCATGAACTCCATTTCCTCGTCTTCAACGGCCTTCCAGCCGGCAAAGCCCAAGCTTTTCAACACGCCGCAGTCTTTCTCATGAGTCGTCATGTCGCACAGCAAACTGCGGATTTGGTCGCGCCGGGAATGCAGTTTCGGGCCGAGCATTAAGGTGTGATTGATCACGCTAATTTGGCTTCTAACCAAGACTTTTAGTTGTTTACGGATGATGGCGGACAGTCCGTCGAAGGCTTCGACCAGAAAAATGCCTGCATCGGCTTCATTTCTAAGGATATGTTTGGCGACCAATACGTAGGTGTCTGAAGTAACGAAGGCGACATTGCTCTTGTCCAGATCTGCCGGCTCCAGCATGATCATTCCGATTAGGCTAACATCCGGGTCGTCTGTGAAGGCGATACGAAGGCCTGGTTTTAAGTCCTCTACACTCGCGGCAGGATTTTGCTCGGATACCGCAATTAGTGCTTCGTCTGTCGCGCCGTTGACTCTGGCAACAGGCAAAAAGTTTTTTTCCCTAACCAGCATCGCCGCGTCGTAAGGGTTTGCGTAAATTAGGTCTACTTGATCGGATTCTATTGCTTTTCTTTGATCTTGAAAGCTATCGAACATCTGCAGGTGGATGTTGGTTTCCAGTTGTTTTTGTAGCCAGGTATTAAAGATGTACCAACCTGAAAGATGATCAGGCGTGAAATCCGGACTGACTGTAAATAGATAAGACATCAATGACTCCCGATCAGGAAAGAGTACGGTAGAGTTGTATGCGTTCGGCGATTTTAGCTCGCGACGGTTTACGCCTTACCGAGGTGTAGCCTACGACTTGGCCGCCTCTGATATTCGGGATGACGGTCGCTTTGACCCAATAGAAACCGCCGTCTTTTCTTAAGTTTTTTACATATCCCTGCCATTTTTCTCCGTTTTGCAGGGTATTCCACAAGTCTTGGAAGGCGGCGGCAGGCATGTCCGGGTGGCGTAGAATGGAATGGGGGGCGCCGATCAATTCGTGCTCGAGATAGCCGGACATTTCGACAAAAGCGCGGTTTACATGTGTAATGAAGCCTAGCGGATTGGTACTGGAGACTATGAGTTTTCCGTCGGGATAAGGCGTTTCTATTTCCGTGTAATAAACTTTACGCGTGATCGAATGGTACAAAGACAATTCGGCTTCTCGATAATCGCCGATAATATCTTCGATCTTCATGTCAGAAATCATATTCATCCCCCGTAGTATGGTTTAGAGCATGTCCGCAATGCTTTCCGCTGCCCGTTTTACGTCAAGAAAAATTAAACCCAATTTGGCGTTTGGTTTTGCGAGTACGGTTAATACTGCTTCGTGACCGGCATAAGTCATTAAGACGTAGCCGCGTTTACCTTTGATCAGTACTTGTTCCAGTTCGCCTCTATTCAGTTCTTGCGCGGTACGATCGCCTAGGGACAGCATCGCGGCGCTCATGGCGCCAACTCGATCTTCGTCCATATTTGCAGGTAACACCGCCGCCATCATCAAACCGTCGGTCGAAATGACGCCTGATGCCTCGATGTCGGCTGAGGTGCCGTTTAGTTCCGTTAATACCGAGGTTAAAAGATCAGCTTTCATTTATGTTCTCCAGATATATTGAATTTTCATGCTTGAGATTACGTACTATTTTTCGCAATAGCGTATGCTGAGAGCCCACGCTAAGGTGACAAAGTGGTCGCGGTTAAAATGTGGAATACCGGCTATAGCAACGACGAAACGGTGCTTACCGATGAATAAAGGCCAAAAACCGATCTGACTGAAGCCATAGGCGTCGACAATGGCCCAGGCATGACTGGCTAAGCCTAGATTGTTGGCGAGTAAACCGGTCCGTCTCGCATGTACGGTCGCTAGTTCCGCACTCAGAGCGGACAGCTCTTCCGCCGTTTCGTGCGGAAAGCCACTGCTGCTTAGATAAAAGCCCTGTTCGTCGGCCAATAAAACTTTGTCCGTCTCGGAAATCGCGCTTAATAGGCTAGGCAATATATCTTCCAGCGCCTCGGAGGGGGCTTGGATAGACGAGCCTATTCCGTGCAACCAACCTAGTTTTTGGCAGTGGTACAGCAATTCCAAGTTCTTGGCGTAGTCGTCACTTTCCATCAAGGTAGCCAGCCCTTCCGCGGAGGCGGAGGGGCTGGTTGGCTGTTGCAATATGCGCTGCAAAAAACGGCGCGATTTGTCTGCCACCGGTGAACAAAGGGCTTGGTATGCGCCAGCTGGCGTCAACTGTATGTAGAGATTCGGAGCTAATTCCAATTCGCTCATATCATGCTTCTTTAAGTAGCGGATCCAATGAAAAGAGCAGAGCTTGTACTAACAAAGACACGTCGTTGCGCTGTCTAGCGTCTACCGAAAATAACGGTGCTTTGAGCTTGATGTGTTGCAAGTGTTGTTGATAGTCCGAAATAGTCGGTTTATCGCTGAGATCCATTTGGGTAATGCCTATCGCGACTGCAGTTTGTTGAATAAATTTATCGAAGGCCTGTAGAAAAAAACGCAGGTCTTGGAAAGGGTCGGCTCGAGTGTTGTCTAGTAATAAAATTAAGCCGATGCCGCCTGTGGTCAAAATGTCCCACATGAAGTCGAACCGCTCTTGGCCCGGCGTCCCGTATAGATGTAGTTTTTCTCCTCCGGCGAGATTCATGACGCCGTAGTCCATTGCAACAGTCGTCGCGGACTTACGATTTTTGGTCATGTCGCTGGCGGTAGCATCGGTTTTTACTGGCGGTATATCGCTAATGCTTGAAATAGCGGTTGTTTTACCAGCACCGACCGGGCCGGTAAAAATAATCTTATATTGGGTCATGCGTTTAATCCTTCTACTGTTCGCCGCGTAACTTATTCAGAATTTTTCCTAGCAAGCTTTGTTTTTTCTTGATTGTAGTTGGAGGTGTTAGGGTTTGTGTCGCTTGTTCCGGTAATTTTTCGCCTTGCTTTAATAGGCCGATGCTATGACACGCGCTCAGGAAGGCGAATACATATTGAGGTTTGATGTTTAATGCATGGATGATTTGATTTGGAGATTGATCTTCGCGTATCAGTAGGGCGCTGATACGCATGGCGTCGGGTACTAATAATAGGCGTGTGAAATTAGGCCAATGTTCTAAGTGGACCGGGTGATTGGGATCAAGTCCATTCAGATAGCGGCCTTTGGAGGTCCAAACTGTTAGTTTCCAAATAAATGCCTCCAGATTCTGCGCTGCTTCCGGTTTGTTTTTTGTCGATATATTACGCAGATTGACGGGGGTCAAGGTGTTCTTGTCGCTAAACAGTTGGCTTTGCTCCATACCGGCGATGATGCGCAGTTGTTTGTCTTGCGCGTCTACTTCGATTTGGTGAGTATCGGGGTAAATAGTTAACGGTTTCCAAACCGAATTGACCAATATAGCTTGGTCTTGTTGATAAGCCAGCTGGCGCGCGGATAACACTTGACCCAAAAGGTAATGATTGGGGTTGAACCTTGCTTTATAGGCTTGAGTTGGATCATCGAAATCAATGTCGGCTAGTAAGCCTAAAAACGCGGTATATCCGCCTTCGTTTTCCGTTACTAATGATTTTTTATGCGCTCTAGCCGGCTGATTTTGCACGGATTCAGTTTCGGTTTCCGGGTCGTCTTCAGTCTGAGGGTGGTCGATTGGCGGATTGGGGGCAACTTCGGTTTTCAGTTGGGCTTGCGGCTGATCGGCTGTGCTATTCCCGTTGCCGCGTACTTTATTAAGGATGGCAACCAGATTGTCCGACTTGATAGGTTTTTGTAAAAAATAAGTGTTTTCTATGTTAATCGATTGCAGTGATAGTAAAACTATCGGTCGTCTGGGAGACACTTGACGCCTCTGTTGCAGAATTTCGCCGGCGGTCGCAAAGTCCGCGTCGATGATGTCCACTTCCGCTTCGGTTTCTGTGACGACCTCGGCGATGCCTTTACAAGGGCCTTTCAGATAAAGCGCCAAGGTTTTGGATGCACGTGTGTCCATGCCAAACAGTGCAACTTTGATCGGCAAAACATTTTGCGGTTTCACAAGGATCCCTCTGCAGAATGGGCTTGTATGATGGACTGCCACTCCGGCAACAATTGCTCGGTTTTAACGAGTAGAGTGTTGTAGAAAGCGTTCATTCGAGCGAAGTTGTTTGTAGAGCCATAAAGTTCTATTAAAAGTTTTTGTAAATCCATTCGATGCGCTTGCTCCGACAATCCGGCTTCCAATAGCTCGATGGCTTCTTCCAGTTGGCTAAACTCAATATAGTCTAAGGCTAGCGCTAAATAATCCGTGCCGATGCCGTGGAGGTTGGTCTGTTGTTTCTCCATTATAAGCGGTTGTCTGTTCGATAACGGGGAAAAAAGGCAATATTTGTTTGTTTTCAAATGATTAGGAGACGCGAGGGATCGGGTTATCTCGGAAAACTGTTCAGGGCTCAGTAGCTGTTTTGAGCCGATTATCAAGCGTCGACTGAGAGGGTGACCTTTTCCGTTCAGCGTGACGAGCAAATCCACTAAAGAGGCGTATAAGGCGTCACGGAGCAAATTCCGATAGCAAAAATATATGCGTTGAACGTGGGTTAATAAATCAGTGGGATGGGCGCGTAGACGGTAGGTTAACGACATGTAGATGCTTTCAGCCGAAAAAGGGTCCGAGCTTAATGCGATTAATTCTCCTGGGAAAAACGTTATCCTTTCCGGGGTGTTGCAAGCTGTTTGTATTAAAAGATCGGCGTAAAGTTTACTCATTAACGTGCCTCATCATGTTTTGTGAAACAATAGCAGTGTACTGAAATTTCGGTGGCAATTTTAAATTGAGGCATGACGAGATTCACAATAAAACTTATGATTTATGTGGAATTGTCGTTATCTGTTTGATTTTATATAAAACCTTAACGAAATCTAAAACTTGAGGTGGCTGATATGCTGTGGCTGAAGGCCTTGCATTTGATATTTATGGTGACATGGTTTGCCGGGTTGTTTTATCTGCCCAGGTTATTTGTGTATCACGCCCTGTCGGACGATGAAGTTAGCAAGGAAAGATTCAAATTGATGGAACGCAAGCTTTATTTCGGCATTATGAGTCCGGGCATGCTGGCGACACTCGTATTCGGCACCTGGATGTTGAAAGATTATGCATGGGCCATGTACGCATCCGCCGGATGGTTGCATGCGAAACTGGTTTTGTTATTTTTCTTGGCGATGTATCACTTGCTCTGCGGAAAATGGTTGTACGATTTTAAATATGACCGCAATCGCCACAGCCACGTTTATTTCCGATGGATGAACGAAGTTCCGGTGTTGTTCTTATTTGCGATTGTGTTTCTTGCCGTGCTAAAACCGTTTTGAAAGTTCTCGCCAAGTGTTAGTGATTTATACTGATAAAGGAGGTTAATAACCTTTTCCGGCAAACCATAGCTCCAACATCATCAAGATCCAGATTAATTCGCCGTAGTATGCCGCGTGAACACTTTGATGCATGTTTACCGCATGATCCAAGAATTGGGGTTGGAACCATGCGCGGCGTTTTAACGAAGCAATGGCGTCGTAAGCCAAGTCTTTTAACGGCTGATGATCTTGCAACCAGATCCCGAAGGGTAAGCCGAATCCGTGTTTAGTCTTATTGATAATTTTATCCGGCAAAAAATCTGCCATGGCTTGTTTGTAGAACCAACGTAACTGTTGGCCTTTAAGCTTTAGGTTGGACGGAACTTTGCACGACAAATCGACTATGCGCTGATCCAGCAAAGGATAATAAACCTCGATGCCAACCATTTCGCACATGCGGTTTACTTTGACTAAATCGTTGTCGTGCAGAGTGGTTTTCCAATCCATGTATAACATCCGGTTTAAAGTACTGGCTTTTTCGGGCCGGTGATAGCATTCACGGAGCAATTTCAGCGGTTCGGAAATGTCGATATCGGCAAGAAAGTCAGGGTTGAATATGTCTGCAACATCGTGGCGGTGTAAGAAATTGTAGTCTTGCAAGCGATCGGGCATCGGCGATTTAGCTTGCTCTATGTAACGTTTGGCTTTAAACGGCAATGGATGTTTCGTCAATCCATCCGGTAGCAGGTTTATCCCTTGTTCCAGTCCGGCTCTGACAACTCCGGGCAAGCGAAAATAATGCTCGAACAGCATTTGTTTGGCATAGCGTTCGTTGCCGGCGAATATTTCATCACCGCCGTCTCCTGCCAAAAGCCGTGTGATGCCATGTTCTTTTCCCAGTTTTGCGCAGTAATAAGCGGCTAAGGCGGACGAGTTTCCGAACGGTTCGTCGTAATAAGCGGCTATCAACGGAATTGCATCGACAGTGTCTTTCGGCGTGACGTAATATTCGAATTGTCGGGTATTGAAATGGCCGGCGGCAATATTGGCATACTCTATTTCGTTATAGCCTTCCACCGGAAAGCCCATGGAAAATGTTTTGGCTTTACCGGGAATAATTTTGGATAAGGCTCCGGCGACGCTGGAACTATCCAATCCGCCGGATAAAAATGCGCCGGTATTATCTTCGTTATCCGTTAGTTTTTCGACAGAATCGATTAATAAACTTTTTAAATCGTGGCCGGCTTGGGAAATATTGAAATTGCTTCCCTCAAGAAATTCAGGCAGCCAATAACGTTGGATGGTTATTTTTCCGTTATCGTAAATTAAGCATTGGCCGCCTTCTAGCTTTTTAACCTGCTTGTAAATCGTGTTAGGGCTGGGGCAATGGTGAAAATAGACATAATCGTAAACGGTTTGTGGATCTATTGAGCTATCGACTGCCGGATGGCTTATGACTAGATCGGCGTTCGAGCCGAATACGATGCCGTTGGCAATTTCGGCATAATAGATGTGCTTCAAACCTATCGGGTCGGTTGCCAGCAAAAGCCGATTTTGTTTGCTATCCAGTGCAATAAAAGATTGAATGTTGGGTTGTTGTGCCAGAAAATTGAAAACTGATTGGTTGCTATCGAATATGTTATTGAAATTTTCTATCGATAAGCTTTCACCGTATATAGGGAAAAAAATGCGATTTTCGGCTATTAGCAAATGGCGTGCAGAAGCAAACACGCATCGGTCATCGACATAATCTTGATTATTTTGAGCGGATTTAAGCTTGCTTAATAGGGCAAGGTTAGTATTGCGCACTGATGAAATGTCTATCCAGCCAAAAAAAGATTTCATGATGATAGTTTTCGATTAATGTTTTACGTGACTTACAACGTATCGGAACTTCCCGGATTTTTCCGCCGGTATGGTTTCTAAATACTCTATATCGATTTCGACGCTGTCCCCTAAGCGTTTTTTAAATTCCGAGCGAATTTTATGTTCGGCTGTTTGACTGGAATAGTCAGTACCTCTAACGATATGCACTTGAGTTTTATCGATAGAGTGTTGCGTAATTTTGAAATTTTCTACACCTGGTAAATCCCGTAGTACATAAATGAGCGCTAAACCGTGCAATACCGTACCGTCTTTGGCGATGATGAAATCGGTGGTACGGCCTTGAATGTCGCTAAGCAGCGGGAGGCCGCGTCCGCAAGTGCAAGTTTGCTCGGACAGTATGCCCATATCGCCGGTGCGATAGCGGATAAACGGAAAGTCGCGTGTAGCGAGGTGGGTTATTACAATTTCCCCTAATTGACCGATAGGTAAGGTTTTTCCGTCGGTATCGATGATTTCTACGATGATGTCCTCCGCCGTGATATGCATGCCGCCGGCAGGGCATTGATGAGCGATAAAGCCGGCATCCCGTCCACCGTAACCGTTTGCCACAGGGCAAGCGAATACTCGCTGGATAGTCTCGCGTTGATGTTCGTAAAGTTTTTCCGAGGTTACGAACGCCACTTTAATACCTAAGTTTTTCAGCGAAATACCCTTGCTTTCGGCATAACCGGCAATATGAGCCAGAGCGGAAGGATAGCCGAACAGCATTTTGGGGCGAATTTTCTGTAGTTTTGCGATGAAAGCGTCGAGTTTTTCGGGCGACATTTCGAACGCCGGTAGTAACTGAGTTCGTAGCAACTTGTCTCGAAGCAAGCGGATTTTATCTTGTGCGCCTAATTCTATAGGTGATCCCCATACTACAGCTTCCGGGTCGCCTATATCTACTCCCCACCAACGGGTGGCGCGCCATTTTGCGGCTACGTCATGACTCACTCGTAGTCGGCCAATGAAAAATAGTAAAGGCTCTCCGCTAGAGCCGCCTGTATTGAATTTTGAAAGGCCCACCGCGTCGTCCGCTTTTAAGGCATCGGAGTACTTTCTAATGGTTGGCTTGTCAAGAAGAGGGAGTTTTTCCAGGTCATTCAAATGAGCAAACTCGTTGGGATCTAAACCAATTTCCGAAAATAGCGAGCGATAATACGGTACGTGAGTTTGAACGTCTAAAAGTAAGGCCCTTAATTTCGCTAACTGTAATTCTCTGATTTTATCCGTGCTAAGCCATTGAGTGCGCTCCATTTCCGCTCTCACTCTAACGCTAGAGTGCTTTTTAAGAGTCTCATGCAACGGAAATAGTAAAGATGAGCAGAATTTAGTGTATAAGTCCATCAATTTACCATTTTGGTGAATTCTGTCATTAGAGTTTGAATTCGAGTATCCCATGAATTGCTTTTGGCATAATCGATAATTCTATCGCGATCCCAGTGATTTGATAATGCCTTATCGATGCCTATGCGCAAAGAATCTGAATTGCCGAAAGGTACTATATAGCCTAGGGTGTTGTTGCATACCACTTCGGTGTTGCCCCCTACGTCGGTAGTTACGACAGGTAATCCGCAAGCCATGGCTTCTAAAAATACGTTGGCCCATCCTTCGTTAGCGGTAGCCAACACGAAAACATCTGCAGCGGACAACGGCTCATGCAACGCTTTGGCCTCCATTGCGCCTAAAAACTTGACATGATTGGATAGATTTAAGTCGTTTACCAACCGTTCAAGGTATTCTCTATTGTTTCCTTCCGGACTGGCACCGCCTATTATTAAATACAGCAGTTTTGGATGATTTTTTAGCAGTTTCGGTAATATCTCTATTACTCGATGAAATCCTTTTCTATTCACTAAACCTCCCACGGATATAAGCACTTCCGCATCCTCGGTAATCGATAACTTTTTTCTGGCTAAGGTTTTTTCGATGGGAAAAAACTTAATGAGGTCGACGCCGTTCCCGATGACAGTTATTTTCTCGGGTGCAGCCCCTATACCGACCAGATATTCTTTTAAAGAGTTCGAAACTGAAAAAACTTTATCGGCATTCCGAAGTGCCTTAAGAATTCTCGATTTTAGTTTTGGGATGTTCGATAAGGGTACTTCGGTTCCACGCAAGGTAATACTTGTCGGCACTCCTAGCCAACGACCTAATAGAGTAGCGGCGTAACCGTCCGGATAAGCGAAATGGGCATCAATGATATTGAACTGAAGTTGTTTTTTTAAGCGAATGAGTAAGAAAACGGAACAGATAGCCATTGAAAAGCCGTCTAAAAACCGAAATAGGCCCGGTATGGACAGAAACCTAGGGAAATATACTTGGATATCGTCTTGCATTTCTCTAAATGCGGGTTGCGGCCGATAATCGGGTTTGAATATCCGAATCACGTTTTGTAGTGGAAACCAAGGAACTGGTGAAACTACCGCAAGCGGGTAATGTTGTGCGACTTTGCTCATCCTTTCCCGGATAAACAGTCCGGCATTTTTCCTAGCAGAACTGGGATAAAGCGAGGAAAAAACCAATATATTCGGTGATTTTCCGGGCATTATTTCTTCGTTAAATTTACGTAAATCGATTGGTAGTTAGCTACACTATTTTGCCAATTTCGTTCATTTTCTACATAACGACGGCCGGCTAAGCGAATATCTTGCCAATTATCCTTGTTTGCAATTACCGTCAATACTGTTTGAGCTAATGATTCAGTATTGTTTGCTTTGAATAGGTAGCCGGTTTTTAGATTGCGGACTAATTCGTGGTGACCGCCGACGTCCGACGCTATCACTAATTTTCCTTGCGCCATTGCTTCCAAAGGTTTCAAGGGTGTTACCAATTCGGTTAGACGCATCGTTAAACGCGGGTAAACAAATATATCGACCAAACTGTAATAGCGTGGAACCAAGTCGTGTGCAACTCGGCCCGGCATGATTACGATGTTTTGTAAATTTAGCTCGATAATTTTGTTTTTAATTTGTTTGAGTTGCGGTCCTCCGCCGACTAACAGCAAGCGAATATTGGGATGCGTTGTTAATATCTTGGGTAGCGCATCCAATAAAATTAATATTCCTTCATATGCATAAAAGGACCCTATAAACCCTAAAACTGTGCAATTACGAAGCTTGTATTTTTCGATTAATTCATCGTCTGCAGTCGTGTTGAAGTTAAATTTATCAATGTCTACAGCATTAGGAATAACAGTAATTTTTTCCCCGGAAATTCCTCTGGAAATAATATCGTTTCGCAAGCCTTCGCAAATAGTGGTTATAGCGTCGGCATGTTTGAATACATAAGATTCCAGGGCATGGGTTAAGCGATAACGAATGCTTCCTTCTTTGGTGGTTCCGTGATCGACGGCGGCATCTTCCCAAAATGCTCGGCATTCGTATACTAATGGTATTCGGTATCGTTTTGATATTTTTAGTGCAGCAATGCCATTTAGAGCTGGCGAATGAGCGTGTAAAATATTTGGTTTGATTTCATGGACTATTTCCTCTAAGCGTTTTTCCAAGCTTTGAATAATTGCCCACTGATTAAGTATGGGTAAATTTGCGAATATGCCAATGGGATCGGGAGAACGGTAGAAGTCTAAGCCATCGAAGGTTTCTACTGGAGCTCTAGCGCCGACATGTTTGGCTGAGGTTATATGAAAAGTTTGCCAACCAAGCTTTCTTTGTTCTTCTAAAATAGCCCGAGTACGAAAAGTGTAGCCGCTATGTAAAGGTATAGAATGATCTAGAATATGTAAGATTTTCATATTACGGGATATTTAGATTTTAATTCTGCTTTGTCAGCTTGAATTAGTTTTTGATAGTCTTTTCAAAAGCTTTTTAGTTAAATGGGGTAGCAGTAAATGCCATGGCATTCTCAAACAATGGGCGCGGACGTATAAAATCCATCGAGCCAATCCGGTCCAGCGACTGTCGCAGCTCGGATGATCGGGCATGAAGGCTTTGCTGAATAAAAAATCCATTATGTTTAAAGATCTGATCCTGGCTCCATTTTGTTCCAGCTTTTTCCTTAACGACTCTAAATTAGGAGTATTAAGTATAAGTTCTAAATAACGCACAGCGTAAAACACGGGTTTGTGCAGCCCTAACTGTAGTGCACGATCGGCTAAATGCAACTTGGCGTTCTCGTCGAGCTCATTGATTAGTCCTTGTAAATCCACAAGGTCGCGCAGGCCATGCTCCAATTCGCCGTCGTAGAAAAGATGCGTAGCGCTGTGAATGATTTGATCCAGCCGGGATAGAGTAAAAATGCTGTGGTCATTCTCAAGTTCAACTATTGACTCTAACAGTGATCCCGCTTTCGGGCAATTTAACGCCGTAATAGGCAAGATGTTATGGTGTAAATCAATGATGCTGCCACGTTTAGCATGCTTAAATGGTGGAAGTTCGTGCATCCATTTACGATAGTACATGTCGTCGTATTGGTCTTTCGACTGATGTAGCCAGCCATGTATAATTAATCTGGACTCGATTTTGCTAAGTTCGGATGCGGGAACCAGTAAATCGATATCCGAAAAAGTTCGTCCATAGCTTATTGAAAGATTAGCAGCGGCATAAGCCGCTCCTTTTAATAATATAACGGGGCAATTTGTTTCGGAAAACGCCTGTTTAAGTTTTGTTAGTTCCCAACCAAGATCCCTGCGCTGTTTTTCGGCCCGGACTCGCGCCGTCTCAAAATGGGTATAAGGTCCGTCGGGTAAGTCGATTAGGCTGTTTTGAGCTTCTAACAAATAGTAAAGCTTGCCTAGTAGTAGGCTGCGCTTTGCTTGGCTGATCAATAGGCTCCAATCGGCATTGCTTAGGTCGGAAAATGATTTTTCATGCCTTAATATAGCGACTAATAGCGGCCATTTTACGCTCATAAGTTGATTCTCAGTCGGTCGAATACCTCAATCGCCTCGTCTAAATTGCTGTATTGGAAGGTAAAGCATTCCGATTGGTCGACAACTGTTTTCAAGGTGTTAAATGCGATTTTTCCTATTATGTTGTAATTGAAAGCATTATTGGCTATTTGGAGAAATGCTTCGCCTTTGGGTTTGTTGCGAAGTTGGGTGGAAGCCTTGTGCTCGAACTTGGGGAATACGATCCATCGAACCGGGCATTGTACAGACTGCAATCTGATGCTCTCGGTTGGCGGTTTAAGGTGGCAGACATTGCCTTTTATGGTTTCAGCGGAAGACAGACCGAAAACCGCCTTAGGGTAGCGCGCTTTAATGATGTCGATGGATTGGTTTTTTAAACCAATTGGTCTTGGCATGGGTACGGCTTTTGCCGTGTTTAAGTCAAGTAATGTCAATTCGTCCGACAGTAGTCGCCAACCTTCTTGAATTAGCGTTGCGCATAATGTGCTTTTTCCTGAACCTGGCGGTGCTGGTAAAATGACCGCAAAGCCGTACTTTTCAACGACTGCAGCATGAATGATCAAATACGTGTTAATTTGGGTGGAAATGCACCAATTCATGCCCCATTCCAGCATTGCTGTAACATGGCTGATAGGGAAGGGATTAAAGACTTTTTTTGAATCTAAGCTGAATTCGGCGTTTTGATTGTTCCGGAAAATCAACTTACTCTTTGAACCGGTTACGGAGATATTGAAATCGATAAACGGCAGTGCTTGCGAGGGTCTGGGGTGTTTGGTTGTATCGTAAAGCTTAACTATGTTTTCCTCTATTGAGTTAAGCTCGCTAGTGACCAGAAAATAGAATGGTCCGGATCTGAGTAAATAGTTACGATAATCGTTTATTGGAAGTCCGGGAAAAAACACACTCAAGTAGAAAAAATTAAATCTTTTTGGATCAATACAGTTAATAAAGAGTCAATAAAGCTATTGGCCTCTAGGGTGTTGCAAAACAAATTGGTATTATCGTTAATTATATCTTGTTTAGAAAAACCGTGGTTATCAATATGGCGTTTTATTATTTTTCCGGATACTCCGGAAAACAGATGAGTATTCCCTGACTGTTCTTGATAGACTACGACTTCGTCCTGCCAATTTGCAATGTAAATAGGATGGATCCAGTAGAACACGGTATTATGGTGCTACGCAAGCGTCATAAAACGTTTCGTACTCAGATACCGTTGCATTCCCTGAAGTTAGTACTTCAGGGAATCCGCCATAGTTTGCGTCATTCAATTGAGAAGCCATCATATAAACTACTTTGGCGTCACTTGATTCAAGTTTCATCAAGACAGAATGGATACTATGGTAACCAGTGGGGAACACAATAGAAGGAGGTGGATTGGTATCCAGATATGTCTCCCATTCCTCCGGTGTTTTCCATTCGGTATTCGGGGTTGCTGTTGTATACGAGTTGGTTTGGTTAGCGAATGAAACAATTCCGTTAACCGATTGATTAGCAACGCAAAACTCGCCAGCCCAGGAGGATTTGTTCGCCAGTGTCATAATGACGGGGGCTAGAGCGGCGCCACGTTTTGCGAAACGCCGTTTGGATTCGTCCACATGAGTCCCGTGGTCTTGCTCTGGTGCATTTTTAAATTGTTGATTTTTCTCATTCATTTTGTTTGCCCTCAGCATTTTGGATTAACACTCTAACAAAATGGTTATGTGCTGTCTACTGCCCCTCAGTACATCTAATGGTATCTTAATTTTGTTAACGTTTGCTTACCTGAATTATCAAAAATGGGAAAAAAGCCAAAATCCATATTTCAATGCAGCACGTGTGCGGCTGAATATTCAGGCTGGACTGGGCGATGCAATCAGTGCGGCGAGTGGAATACTATTGAACAAGTCTCAGATCGACATAACCGAAGCGATGTGCGCAATGGGTACACGGGGGTTCGTAGCGAGGTCAAATGGCTTACTGATATAGGCAGCGTTCAGTCGCAACGAGTTTCCACCGGGTCAACCGAGTTTGACCGGGTGTTAGGCGGTGGAATCGTGCAAGGTAGCGTCGTGTTGGTAGGTGGAGCGCCGGGCGCGGGTAAAAGTACCATTCTATTGCAAACGATCGCATTTATTGGGCAATCTGTTCCGGTGCTCTACATATCCGGAGAGGAGTCATTGGAACAAATTGCAGAGCGCTCCCAGCGTCTAAAAATACAAGCGCCTAGAATCAGAATGCTTGCCGAAACTTCCGTGCAATTAATTGCGGCGGCAATGGATCAGGAGCGGCCGAAGGTAGTGATCATTGATTCTATTCAAGTGATGCATACCTCGGAATCGGAGTCTGCGTCAGGTTCGGTATCTCAAGTCCGCGAGTGCGCCAGCTTTTTAACGCAATATGCCAAGCAAAATGGCGTGGCGATTTTTATGGTCGGGCATGTGACAAAAGACCAATCGCTTGCAGGACCTATGACTCTGAGTCATATCGTAGACACTCAAATCGTTTTGTCACAAACCAACGATACGCGTTTCCGGGTATTACGGGCCGATAAAAATCGCTTCGGCAGTGTTGGCGAACTGGGCTTTTTCGCGATGGAAAGTACCGGCTTAAAAGAAGTCAAAAACCCGTCCGCGATGTTTCTGTCGAGAGCGGAAGTTGCGGCGCCGGGTAGTGTCGTGACGGTGTTATGGGAGGGAACTCGGCCGATATTGGTCGAAATTCAGGCCTTGGTTACCGAAAGTCAATATGGCAATCCGCGGCGTTTGGCGGTGGGAATGGATCAGAACCGATTGGCGATGTTGCTGGCCGTTCTCTCCCGCCATGGCGGGGTATTTACCGGTAATGACGAGATATACGCCAATGTCGTTGGCGGCATTAAAGTTACTGAGACCAGCACGGATTTGGCGATTCTGGTGGGGGTTGTTTCCAGTTTGCGGGATAAAATCATCCCGTACGATACGATTTTTTTCGGAGAAGTAGGGTTGAATGGCGAAATTCGCCCGGTCGCTAACGGTCAGGCGCGTTTGAACGAGGCTGCAAAGCACGGTTTTAAACGGGCGGTTATACCAAAAGCTAATAAAACCAAAGAGGCTCCCGGACAACTAGAGGTGTTTGCGGTTTGCAACATTCAACAAGCGTTAGGCGTTTTGGCGGATTTAGCGTAACATTCCATGCCGCTTAAACTCCAAGGTTTTTTCCGGAGTTATCCGGCTATCGCTTTGTAAATAATTGCCGGACGGCATTCACACTAATCTGATTTCAGCTTTTATCACGTTATCTGTTAGATAGGTCATTAAAATGGAAGCGCAAAACACAAAAAAAATGCCGATGTGGGTGTTTTTGGCATTGTCGAATATTCATACTAGGCGTGGTGCATTATTACTTATACGTAGCTGTCTAGTATTTAGTATGTATTGTATTCCCTGGAGTCAATTAATAGTCGACAACGCTTGGGTAACGAAATTATTTTTAATTGAAGGTTGGGATTGGTTTGTCATGATGGTGCCTATGACCATTTGGTATTGGTGTAGCCTGAAATGGATGGATAAACATCAGGCGTGGCAACCGGCAGTTTAAAAACAGGGTTATCTCATTCGCTACGGTCGTCGGTATTTAAACCTGCATATTATTTGGAATGGTATGGTTTTTTCCGGCGGATACTTAGACAAATTGGAGTTATTAAATAGGACGAGCGAAGCTTTGCTGTTTAATCGATTACGCCTATACTCAAGCCTCAAATGAAATAGGAGGCAAACAGTGGAAGCCGATAAACGGAATCATAAACGGATATGCCCTGAAGGGTTGGCTGCACATATCGTGATCGATCCGCCGCCGCCGGCAGATGAAATTACCATGGACGGGCAAGTAATCGATATGAGTTATCGCGGCATAAAAATTAAATTGCAGCAACCGATACACCAGGAAATCGAGGAAGCGGAGTTAAGAATATTGCTGGTACTGCCCGAATCCGGCGTACCGGTAACTATTCACGGCATTATTCGCCATATTCATGACGGTCAAGAATGCGGGCTGCAGTATGTAGAACAGCATACCGAGCAAGAATTGGACGATTTAATGTTCGAATGTGTTAAGTGCGTTAAAGGAGTGGATGTCGATTAATGGGCATACCCAAGCGTCATCAATTGTTTTCTCCACTGCTGGGAAATATTTGGCGAGAATTGAACGGAGATAATGCTTACCAACGTTATTTAACGCATTGGCACCTCGCCCATGCAGAATCGGAACAGGCTCCATTGAGCCGAAAGGCTTTTTTTGCGGCGCAAACCAAGCGAAAATGGCATGGCGTCAAGCGTTGTTGTTAGTACTGCCAAGCACGATTCTATTTGAATGGTTCCGCAAATTATTGCGCGTCGGCGTCCAGCATACGCTGCACGATTTGGTTGCCGGTTTCTATGCGCGGATGCAGCACGAAGTCCGCGCCTAGATCGATTAGCACGGCTTGTTCGTCGAAGTGATAACACAAGGTTCCTATCAAGCCGCGAAAACCGCATTCCCGAAGTTGAGTGATTGCCGACGCGCGTAATTCCAACTCGGGCAAGGTCAAAATTACCCCTTTAACCTTGTCTAGCGGCAGTTCCAACCAGAGCTCGCTGTCTTCCGCATCGCCGTAAATTACTCGGCGGCCTTCGTTTAGCAATTGTTCAATCACGGTAGGATCGGCATCGAAGCCGACCACGCGTTTTTCTTGCGCCGATAACGCACGATAAGCGGAGATTCCGGTTCTACCCATGCCCATGACCAACCATTCGGCGACGCCCAGGGTTTCGGGAATCTTGTCGGGATGAATGGAGCCGGATTGGCGTTCGAAGCGGCCGAGTATCGGTTCCAGCCATTGAAATATCGGCCGGGAAAATCGGTTAAGCGGGGCGGCGATTGCCAGCGAACCGGCGAGGGCCAGGCTGATGACGGAACGCCACTCGGCAGTCAGCAAGCCGGAGTTGACCATGGCATTGGTGGTAATCAACGCGAATTCGCTGTAGGTGGTCAAGGCCAGCGACGATACGAACGCGGTTCTAGCACGCAATCCGGCGGCCAGAAAGAAAGCGAAAAATAATCCGCCTTGTAAGGGTAGCAGCAGCAACAAAGCGGCGGCCATCCGCGCTTGTTCGGCGTTAGGGAGATCCGTCAGGCCGATCTGCAAAAAAAACGCAACCAAAAATACTTCTTTCAATCCCCAGATCTTATCGGTCAATTCGTCGATATTGGGATGCGATGCCAGCATGACACCGGTCAGTAACGCGCCGATGTCCCTGGAAATATGGACCTGTTCGGCAAGCACGCCGCCTGCCAGCGCCAAGGTCACGCCTAACAACAGCTTCAGTTCGGCCGCTTTGGTGAGGTCGAATAAGCGGTGGGCCAAGGGGCGGAGCAAGGGGAGAAATAATAACGCCGCAGCCCATGGCGTGGGTTGCCGGCCGTCGGCAAAAGCCAGCAGGCCGATTGCTACCAAGTCCTGAAATATCAAGATACTCAGTACATCTCGGCCGTGTAAGGAGGTCAATTCCCCGCTGTCTTCCAATTCTTTGATCGCCAAAACGGTGCTGGAGAAGGATAGGCTGACCCCCAACATCAAACCGCCGGTGACCTGTTTGTCCAACCACAAAAAAACCAAGCCGGAGACGGCTGTGGTCAGCAGCAGGTGCGTGCCGCCCACGGCCAACACCTCGCGGCGAATCAACGAGCTGGGTTTTAATTTCAGGCCGACTGAGAACAGCAACAACTCTATGCCGATGTCGGCCAGATGGTTGAGCGTCTGTAACGCGCTGATGCCGGCGGCATGCAGCGCATAGCCGGCAATCAAATAGCCGACCAAGGGGGGGAGCATTAAGCGATTGGCAATCAAGCCGATCAGGTAGGCGCTGCCTACCCAGATTAACTCGGTCATCGACAGGCAGGTCGTTAATCGATGTAGCGTTTCAAAATGTCGGCGTATGCGTCTATGCGCCTATCGCGCAAAAAAGGCCAAATCCGTCGGACGTCTTCGCTACGTTTGGGATCCAAGGTTGCAAACAGCAGGCAGTCGTCGTAGTCGTTAGCGTGACTCAAAAACTCGCCTTGCGGACCGGCGATGAAGCTGTTACCCCAAAATTGAATGCCGTCCGTGCCGGTAGGAGCGGCTTCGAAGCCGATGCGGTTACAGGCAATCACGGGTATGCCGTTGGCGACCGCATGGCCGCGCTGTACGGTAATCCAAGCGTCCAGTTGGCGCTGCTTTTCGTCCTCTCTATCGTCCGGATTCCAGCCGATCGCGGTTGGATAAATCAGAATCTCGGCCCCCGCCAATGCCATCAGCCGGGCGGCTTCCGGATACCATTGGTCCCAGCAGATCAACACGCCGAGCTTACCTAACGAGGTTGCGATGGGCTCGAAGCCCAAGTCACCCGGTGTAAAGTAAAACTTCTCGTAAAACCCGGGATCGTCCGGGATGTGCATTTTGCGAAAAGTGCCGGCGATGCTGCCGTCGCTATCGAACACGACGGCGGTATTGTGATACAAACCCGGCGCGCGCCGTTCGAATAAGGTCGAAACCAGCACGACTCGGTTGGCCTTGGCTACGTTGCTCAGCGCTTCGCAGGTAGGGCCGGGAATGGCTTGGGCCATATCGAAGCAGCCGGTGTCTTCGCTTTGGCAGAAATAGTGGTCTAAATGAAGTTCCGGCAATACGATCAAGCGTGCGCCTTGCTCGGCGGCCTGGCGAATTTGCGACACGGAGTAAGCCAAGTTGCTTTCCCGGCCGCGGTTGCAAGCTTGCTGCACGGCGCAGGCGACGATGGATTTATTCATAATGAAAGGTCGGTTTTGGTATTTTAGAGATTCGGATTCACGAAAGCCGGAATCTGCATGCTGGCGCAATGCAGGCTGCCGTATTGCTGAACCAGCGGAAGGCACGGAACGCCCAGAATTTCTCTGTCCGGGAAACACGGTGCCAAGCGCTGGAGGGCGACTGCGTCGTTAGGGTCGCCATATACGGGTACCAGCACTGCGCCGTTGATGATCAAGAAGTTGGCATAGTTGGCGGGCAAGCGTTGCCCGCTTTCGTCCGATATGGGGTTGGGCAAGGGCAGGGCAACCAAGTTGTAAGGTCGGCCGTCCGGGGTGGTAAAGCCTTTTAGTTGCTGTTCCATGTGTTTCAGGCTGGCGTAATGCGGGTCGTCGCTATTGTCGCAAGCCGTGTAGGTGATTGTGTTGGCATCGCAAAACCGCGCTAAGGTGTCGATGTGGGCGTCGGTGTCGTCGCCGGCCAAGTGTTCTTGTTCCACCCAAAGAATACGCTGCGCGCCCAGATAATTCTTCACCTGCCCGGCAATCGCTTCTTGGGATAGCTGAGGGTTGCGGTTAGCGTTGAACAGACAGTTTTTGGTGGTCATCAGCGTACCTTGCCCGTCCGATTCGACGCTGCCGCCCTCCAATACCAAACTGACCGTCGCCGTAGGCCGGCCTTTAAAAATGGGATGTGCGAACAGGGCAAGATTCAGGGCGTTGTCCGCATCGTGCGGATATTTGTTGCCCCAGCCGTTGAAACGAAAATTGACCAACTGTAATTTCGCTTTCGGGTGTTGCCATTCCAAGCTGATGAATACCGTGTCTCTTACCCAAATATCGTCGTAATCGGCCTGGACGAAGTGAATGTTGTCGCCGCTTTTCAGGAGGCCTTGGATATGTCGTTGGTGTTCGTCGTCTCTGCAGACAATGATAAAGGGTTGAAAACGGCTGATCGTGCCGGCGATTTCGCAATAGCTTGCTTCGACCCCCGTCATATCGATAAAGTCGCCGGTTTTATGCGGCCAGGCAACTAACACGGCGGATTGCGGCTCCCATTCGGCTGGAAAGCGGATCATTCGGTACTCCCGGAAAAGTGGTTGTCAATGAGCGCTATTGTAGCAACCCCGCCAAACGATTGGACGACAGTCAGCCAATTGTCAATTTGACAGTCTCCGTTCAAGCCAATATAGTTCCGGCCCATGACTATCAATTTTCATCGATTCGGTAAGCAAGCATGGCTGTGGTGGAGCGTTTCCGCCGTGGTGCTGCCGGTTTTGTGATTGTTCGGCAACCGCGGACTCCGCCGCGGTTGCTTTGTCCACCTCGTCACGAGTCCGCTTCTTTTTTAGGAGGCCTTGTGGCGACTGTTCTATCTTCGGCAATTTCTCAACATAAACATCTCTGCGGCGTTTGTTTGGCCGTGCTGGCGGCCATCGGCTTTTCCGCTAAGGCTATCTTGGTCAAATTCAGCTATGTCGATTCGGTCGACGCCGTCACGCTGTTGACGTTGAGAATGTTGTTCGCAGCCCCCTTTTTCCTGCTAACCGCCTTGCGGTACGGCTGGCGCCGGCAAGCGGAACCGATTAGCGCCGCAGACCATGTAAAACTCCTGGGGTTAGGGCTATTGGGATTTTACCTGTCGAGTTTGTTCGATTTCATCGGATTGCAGTTTATCTCGGCCGGGCTGGAGCGCCTGATTTTGTTTTTGTACCCGACTTTGGTGCTGTTGTTATCCGCAATACTCCTGCGTAAGCCTTTGCGGCGTCGGCATCTCATTGCGTTGGCGACCAGCTACGCCGGCATAATACTGGTGTTCGTGCGGCAAATAGACATGCAGCCGGCCGGGTTATGGCAGGGAGCGGCTTGGGTATTTGCCAGTACCTTGACTTACTCGCTGTATTTGATCGGTACCGGCGAACTGGTCAAGCGCGTCGGTGCGGCGCGGTTTACCGCGTATGCGATGCTGGTGGCCTGCGTGGCTACGGTACTGCAATTCGTGTTGACGCATCCGCCGCAGCTATTGCTGGAAGTTCCGACTCGGGTTCACCGGCTTGCAGTGTTGATGGCGCTGTTTTCCACCGTGCTGCCCGGGTTTATGTTATCCGCCAGCATAGGTCTGATCGGTTCCGGCCGGACCGCCATGATAGGATCGGTCGGGCCGGTAGCAACCTTGATCATGGCATATGCCTTGTTGGACGAGCCTATGGGCTGGTTGCAAAGCGTCGGTGCGGGCCTGGTATTGGCAGGTGTCTTGAGTTTGACGCGCAAATCCGCCGACGAGTAGCCGGCATAAATCGCCTGCGTTCGAACATTTGGCGAGGAAGCCGGGTTCGGCGGGTATGCCGGGCCCGGCGAATTGATTACCGAGGAGTGGCGTTAACGGTAAATCGGATTTCCGGATTTACAAGGTTTCTTCGATGTGTTTGACCGCTTCTTGCAAATGTTCGGCGGTTTTGTCTTTGTGGCCGGCATTGTTGTGGGTTTCGGCCTCTTTCAAATGCTTAACGACTTCGCTCATGTGGGCGTGCGCGGAGGCATGGGCTTGCTCGGCGGATTCGGCGCTTCTAAGCGTTTCGGTCGCGTAGACTCCGGATTGAGTGTGAGCCATTTCGTCGTGTTTGACGGTTTCTTTCAGGTGTTTTATGGCTTCAGTCGTGTGGGCGTGCGCGTCCGCATGTTGTTTTTCGCTTTCGCCGGCGTGTTTGAGCGCTTCGCTCAGGTGGCTTTTTACGTCGTTGCCGTGGCCTAGTTCGTTATGCGCTTGCGCGGTAACCGCATGCTCCAATGCCATGACGGCATGGGGTGGGTTGGCGAATGCCGGGCTGCTTACAATCAGGCCTAAGGTAGCGGCTAGCAGGACGGCTGTTTTGGGATTGATGTGGGTGTTCATGGTGTTTCTCCCGCTTTATCTCTCTGAAAGAGCGTTATTGTTAAAGCCGGATCGAGTAGGCTTGATGGGGATTTTCAACTTTGGCCGATGGTTTCTAAATCCAAAGTTGAATATCGTTAAAGTTCCATTCCCGGTGTTTCTGTAATTAAATCGGTTGTCATTTTCGATATCCGGCAGCTATTAAATTCAGTCAAAAAAAATCAATAAGTGCGAAAAAGGTAGCGTAGCCCGGTAAATTCAATAATTAAGTGTTGTTAGCCATGCCAATTTACTTGCAGTTTGCATTGACATCATGTTTTCAAAATTTAAACGCTACTATGACTCGAAAAAGGCGGCCGTTGATTTCGTTGTATCTCCTGATATTCGAATGCATGCCGGCTATCTTATTCGGTCACGTGCTGGTGGACTGCCAAATACAAAAATCGTTCCTGATAATTTTGCTTATTCGGCGTTCCAGTGTTTAGCGGTTCGGTATTTACGAGGCGTTTTGCCGGACAATGAGGCCGGGAGGCGGAAGAGGTTCGATAGTCGGGAACAATCGGAAATTTGGCGTGCAATTGAATTGCCAGGCTTGTGCGCATGCACATCAAAGGTGCGTTGAGCGGCCGGGAGACACGCCGGACGGCGCAATAGCCGGAGCAAATCGGTTGCGGCATAAATAGTGCTGAACTTGTTAGAAAAAATATCGGGAATAACTATGAGCATCGAGGTTATATTGGTTTTAACCACAATAGTGGGCTTGGCGGCGTATTGGTATTTGGCGAAATCGCCTGCCCCGGAAGCGGAACCCAAGGCACCGGCTGCACCGCAGAGTGTTGCGGATTCGGATCAAGTCCCGGAGGCTGCAGAAGGGGACGGGCAGGCAAACACGGAGGCAATGCCTATGCCGGTTGGCGAGATACAAGCCGAATCCGGCGGCGACTTACCGCCCGAGCCGGAGGCCGCGGATGTACTGCCGCAGTCTGCTTTGCCATCGGAACCGCCGCTTGCGGCTGCCGACAAAGGTTATTATTTCGGCCGCCAATTTCCGGAGCGGGCAATTTGGGAGGCGTGGGAAGCAGGGCTGCATGTCGGGCAAGTCGCCTATGGGGGCGGACATTGGTTTATGAGCTTCGAAGCCCTGGGCTACCAGGATCAACGCTGGTACAAAGGTACGGAATTTCCGGCCGAACTCATTCAACAAAGCTGGAACGATGGTTTTCATATTTCCGCAGTGACTTATGCCGAGACGGCATGGTTGGTCGTGTTGTCCAAAATTGGGCAACCGACCTGGCAGCGTTTGCAATTTTCCGACGACTTTCCGGGTAAGGCAATCGGCGACGCCTGGAACGACGGTTACCGGGTCAGCGCGTTGGCCGTCGGCGAAACCCAATGGTTGCTGGTATTTACGTCGACCGAGCGTAGCGAGCTGCAACGCTGGACCTTGAGCGACGACTTTCCCGAACAGCAAATTCGCCAGGGTTGGGCGGAGGGGTATTACATCAACAATCTAGCCTACGGTCACGGCACATGGGCGTTATTCATGTCCAACAACCCAAGCGGCCAGAACCAGACCTGGCAAATGCTGAGTGACCAAGCATGCGAGGATGCGCAAAGTCCCCTGGGCGGACCAAGCCGAATCGTGCAGGCCGTTTATTCCGACCGGCAATGGGTGTTGATTTGGCAACAAGCCGAAACCGGGTTGGTTGAGCCGGTTAGCGCGTCTTAGCCTAACGATCATGAAGACCCGGCAAATGAAAGGTAGTTGGTAGGAGCGACGCCTAGTCGCGATGATGGCCTTGCGAATCGCGGCTATCTGTCGTTCCCCCCATGATTTTCATAGTAACTATCCGCACCGAGCCGCCTGCAGAGGGGCGGCAACGGTCGTTTGGGCCTTGCATCCCACCGCGCTCAGCCGCCACTATCTGCGGCTCAGCCTCAATATTTTGCGGTTGTACGCTCAACGGCGCAGGGTGCAAACTGTCGTTATTTTATCTAACTTATTGAAAATATTTGAATTATTTGAGCGGTTTGCCGGTTGGCATGCAAACTGCCCTATCGAATTCGGCAGATTTTGTACGATCTGCACTGAACGGATTGCGTCGCGGATAATCCCAATTGCCTGAACCTTAAGGCAATCCGTTCGATTGACTAATTCCGGTGTTCGCCGATTGCGCGTCCCGGTACCGATTTCGATAAGAGGAACAAGCATGAAAAACCGACTATCCCTAAGCCACGCCGACATTACGCCGCGTCAGTTGTTCGACCAGCGCCGCCGCTTGTTGAAAATGGCGGCCGGTGCAAGTTTGGCCGCCTGGTGGCCGGCGACCTTGTTGGCCGCCGAAAAATTGGCATTCTCTACCTCTTCGGCCTACGGCTTGAGCGATGAACCCACCCCATACAAAGCCGTCACCGGCTACAACAATTTCTACGAATTCGGCACCGGCAAGGAAGACCCGGCCCGCAATGCCCATAGTCTGCGCACCCGGCCGTGGACGGTCAGCGTGGAAGGCGAAGTGCATAAGCCGAAGACCTTCGATATCGACCAATTGCTGAAATTGGCGCCGCTGGAAGAGCGCATCTATCGCCTGCGCTGCGTCGAAGCCTGGTCCATGGTGATACCGTGGATAGGCTATCCGCTGGCCGAATTGCTGAAACAGGTCGAGCCCACCGGCAAGGCCAAATTCGTCGAGTTCGTCTCTTTGCACGATACCCAGCAAATGCCGGGGCAGCGCAGCTCGGTGTTGGATTGGCCGTACCGGGAAGGTTTGCGCCTGGACGAAGCCATGCATCCTTTGGCTTTACTGACCTTCGGCCTGTACGGCGAACTATTGCCCAACCAGAACGGCGCGCCGGTACGGATGGTGATTCCGTGGAAATACGGCTTCAAAAGTGCAAAAGCTATCGTCAAAATCCGCTTGACCGAGCACATGCCGGTCACCTCGTGGATGCGGGCCGGACCGGACGAATACGGGTTTTACGCCAACGTCAATCCGGAAGTGGACCACCCGCGCTGGAGTCAAGCCAAGGAGCGCCGCATCGGCGACTTTTTAAAACGGCCGACCTTGATGTTCAACGGCTATGCGGAACAAGTGGCCGGGTTGTATGCGGGTATGGATTTGCGTCGATATTTTTAAGCATGAAAACCCCATCCTTGTCCGCGCGCCGGTTGGCGTGGCTAAAAATCGGCGTTTTCGTAGCGGCGTTACTGCCTTTGGCCAAGTTGATTGGGGGCGGGCTGACAGACGCACTGGGCGCCAATCCCATCGAACGCATTACCCACGATACCGGCTATTGGACATTAACATTTTTAATGCTGACCCTGTCGGCCACGCCGCTGCGCTTGCTGTTCGGCTGGTATTGGCCGGTGCGGCTGCGTCGCATGCTGGGTTTGTTCGCGTTCTTTTACGCCAGCCTGCATTTTCTGATCTATCTGGTATTGGACCAATTCTTCGATTGGCAAGCGATAGGCGAAGACATTCTCAAGCGGCCCTACATCAGCATAGGCTTCAGTGCATTTTTGTTGCTGATACCTTTGGCCGTCACCTCGACTGACAATATGCTGCGCCGCTTAGGCGGCAAACGCTGGCAAGCTTTGCACACGCTGGTGTACTACATTGCGCTGGGCGGGGTGGTGCATTTTGCCTGGCTGGTGAAAAAAGACCTGAGCCGGCCGCTGGCATTTGCCGCGGTCTTTTTGGCTTTGTTATTGATTCGCTGGGCGCATCGGCACCTGCGGATTCGATTGCGCCTGAAAACCGCGCAGTGACGGCTAGCGTTTGCCGGGAATCAGCTTCAGGATTTTCGCCATCTGTTCCGGCGGCAAGCGTTCGAATTCCTCGACGCTGAATCCGTAGCGAATTTTGAACAGACTGTGCTGCCGGCCGGCCGGTAGCTCGGCCAGGATTTGCGCCAGCCGCTGGTCGGCCAATTGCCGCAAGCGCTGGTTTGGGTCCGCTTTCACGCCGGGTTTCGGCGCACAGGCCGCCGGATGGTCGCCGGACGGTTCGGCATCGGGGCGTTTTACCAGCTGCTGCAAGCGGCTGCTGTTGACCAAATTCAATTGCTTGGGGCCGTGAGCGCCGTTATCGGTCGGTTTCATGCGCCGGTTTCCAACTCGGAGGTTTCGGAAATCGCGGCGGCTTGCTTGTGAGCGGCTGCAATCAACTGGCGGATTGCCACCGAGGCGCACACCCCGCCGAACGCGGCCGGCAGGTAGGAAATGGTGCCGTAGGCGGATTTCTTGTACTTGGCGCCGTCGGTAAACATCAACGAATCCTTGTTCACCACCTCAGGGGAAAACACCACCTTCACCCCGCGGCTGATGCCGTGTTTGCGCAGCCGAATGCGGATGAACTGGGCGAACGGGCAGTTGTAGGTTTTGGAGATGTCCACCACCTGCAAGCGGGTCGGGTCCATCTTGCCGCCGGCCCCCATCGAGCTGACGATTTTCAATTTGCGCGTCTTGGCGGCCCGGATCAAATGAATCTTCGGCGTCAGGCTGTCGATGGCGTCGATCACGTAATCGAAACGGGTTTCGTCCAATAAGGCCGCCGCGCTGTCCGGGGTGATGAATTCGTGCTTGATGCTCAGTTGCAACTCGGGATTGATTTCCAGCAAGCGGGCGCCCATCACGTCGGCCTTGGCTAGTCCGTGGGTGGTGGCCAAGGCCGGCAACTGCCGGTTGCGGTTGCTGGCTTCCACCACGTCGCCGTCGACGATAGTCATATGGCCGACCCCGGCCCGGCATACGAATTCCGCCGCGTAAGAGCCGACCCCGCCCATCCCCACCACCAACACGTGCGCGTTCTGCAACGCGTCCAGTTTGTCCTTGCCGATCAATAATTCGGTGCGCGACAGCCAGCCTAAATCAGTCATGTGGAAATACCCGGTTGAAATTACTCGCGATTCGCCGTTCCAGCTCGGCGAGATCCAAACCCAGAATTTTAGCCGCTGCCGCATAGATTTCGCCAATCGAAACGTCTATTGCGGCGTCGGTCTCCAGAAACAGCCGTTCCGGCGGCACGATTTTCAACGCTTCGGCGGCTTGCGAAGCGGACTTTAATGAACCGGTGCTATCGATCAGGGGTATTCCGTTTGAGCTAAGCGTATCCAAGCCCGGGTCGGTACTACTTTCGACAGGCTCGGGATGAAAAGGCCGGGTTAACAATATCGCTTTACCGAACGACAAATAGCAGCCGTGTTGCAGCAATTGTTTCGCCAACGCCGGCTTGCCGGTAAAGCCATGCACGATCCAGGCTTGGCGAGGGGCAAAGCGCTTTTTCAATTGCAGCAGTTCGGCGAATGCCCTGACGCAATGAATAATCAATGGTTTGCCGACCGCTTCCGACAATTCGATGTGCCGGCTGAACACCTCGGCCTGTCTGGCCGGCGGCGTGGCTATGCACTTATCCAAGCCGCATTCGCCTATCGCCAGCACCTTGGGATGCGCGGCCAGCCGTTCCAGCCGGCTAAAAGCTATCTCCTGCGCTTGCCGCTCTATAAACCAAGGGTGCATCCCCAGGCTGAAATAGCGGCCGTTATCGGCCCGATCTTCGAAAACCGGTCGTCCTGAATTTGTCGAAGGACGCACCGTGTCGGGCTTAGAGCCGCTCGCACCTGACGGCATCTCGAAGATTAACGGGGCCGGACTAAGCGCCGCGTCGCCGTCCGAATATAATGCCCATCCGGCCGCGCCGGACATATCCACGCTGACAATCGCCACCCCCTGCGCCGAGGCGCGGTGGCAGTGCACGTCGATTAAAACGTCGTCGGCGATGGCGGAAGTCATTATCGGCTGGCAATACAATTTCGGGTCGATGGGCGGCACTGTAGAAACCGAACCCGCCGTCTGTCAACTTCGGCATAGAGTAGTGAACCAAACCGCGCCTATCGGTAAGCGCGGCATATATCCGTCATTCCGGCAGGGACTGCCGGAATCCGGGAACTACGGATGGCAATGCCGGCCGCAAGTTGCGCTAACGCTGACCAAGCGTCAAAGCTTGAAAATAATACCGCTAGCGGCGATGATTCGTTACGTTAGACTTCCCTTTGGTCGAAGCGCTTCTTTTTTGCGAAAATAAAAACACAACAAACCCGGAGTTTAAACATGTCGCGCACTATCCAACCGCTAAAATTCGGCGACCAAGTCATTTACATCGAAGTGGCCGAAGTCGAGCAACACGGGCAAGATCCCGGCGAGCAAAGTCGTTTTAAACCGGTTAATGCGTTGGATGACATTCAGGATGCCGGGACTAAAGTGCTGAGCACCGTTAAAGGCCTCTGCGCCACCATGCAGCAGGCCTTAGCCGACAGCAAGCCCAGCGAATGGACTTTGGAAATCAACATGGGTTTCAAGGGCAGCGCCGGCGTACCCTTCGTCACTCAAGGCGAAGCCAACGGTGCCGTGAAAGTCACGGCGAAGTGGGTAAACAAGTAACTCCTCGGCATTTTCCCAAAGACTAGCGCCATGACAGCCGACGATCCAGAACTAGCTATAGTCAGCATCTACCGCGACGCCAATTCCGCCGATGGTTTCATCGGTAGCGGATTCTTTATTTCCCGGCAATTAATCCTCACCGCCCGGCACAATTTGCTGCAACAGGGTGAAAACTACAACGTACTTTATATCGGCATGGTTAAAGGCGAGGATAGACGGGTACTTTTGCAGCCCGTTGTTGACGAGAATCTGTTCCTATTGGATGGTTTAGATATAGCCCTCATCCACCTGAATAGCCCTAAGTCGAAGCAATTTTATTGCGGGATGGACTTCAGTCGTGACCATTATGAAAACGGTCTGCCCGTGAATTACTACGGCGTGGATAAAGACGAAAAAAAAGTCTTCAAACTAAAGGGAAATATCAAGAACCAGTCCGCGCTCAATGACAAACACGATGCGTATCTCGTTGCTCATTTGGCCAAACCAGGTTCCAGCGGCGGAGCGGCTACGACGCTAAAAAACGGAAAAGAAGTTGCCATTGGCGTAGTCATAGACAGCGACCAACAAATGAATGAATCCAGATTCATACCATTGTTTTACTGTCACGCTTGGTTAGAGAAAATCAACAAAACCTTGCGCGACAGCGTTTTGCAAGCGCAATTAGACGTCTTAAAACCAGATAATGGCGACATCAAGGCTAATGCGCTGAATCGCTCGGTGTCTCGCCAGCTGCAAATACCGATTCAAACTGTGTTCGAAGCTTCGACGTTGTTCATCGGTCGTCCGCAAAAGGCCTACGGGCATGTCCTGGACCATTTGTTAGGTAGCGAAATGAGGCCCAGAAGTCCGGTAAAGGCTTGTTTTTGCCTGTTTCAAAGTACTGAAGACAGTCTGCCGGAGTTCGGCGATGCCTTGGGTGCCCGTTTGGTGTGTAAAGCCAAGGAAAAATTACCTAGCCAGCTTTTACTCACTGATCAGGCTTACCGTTTTGAGTATATGGACGTGAATATCTGGGGCATGGACGAAGGCCAAGATTATCCTAATGAAGAGTACTTTCTCGATGTTTGTTTGCAAAAAGTGGGGGCCATACTCATCGGTTCCGATTTTCAGCGTAATCAAAATGAAGAACTAAAGTCTTTTTGCTCACGAATTTTCGTTGCTGTCCAAAATCGGCAGACGAAGCCGATTATCTTGTTATCGGAAGGTTTTGAGTCCGGCAAACGCATTTCGGCGGCAGGCTGGTTTAGCAAACAGCGGATATTACGCAAGATTCAGCGTTGCCGCCGCTGGATAGAAAATTTTAACCAACTCTGGCAAGACGCCGCTTTGCGCGTCAATAGCCAAGATTCTTCACTGGCGATTGTACTGATATTTGGTCTATGGCTCGATCCGCGCCTGATGGCTTCAAGCACGGCTTGTTTCAGTTTGCAACCAATCACTCCAAATGATGTGCAAACTTGGTTGATACAAGTGAGAGGGCTATTGAGCGATTTAAGGCCAGATTCCAGCGCTGAAAATAACCGGGCATTAACCAAATTCAAGGTCAAATTTGCCGAGCTGCAAGGTGGAGAGACGGTTGACTATCGAATCAGTTTCCTCAAATTCCGTAACGATACCGAAAGCATCATCAATCTAACTAAAATGAATCCTTGCAATGACAGCTAATCACTTCAAATTCACCGGCCAAGGCCCTGTCACTCAACCCGACGACGGCAATTGGCAACGGCTGCTGCCCCGTCCGCTGGCGCCGCTGGACGATCCCGCAGACTATCACTTAGCTGATCAAGGCCTGATCGAAGCGGTCAACACCGCCTTGCTGCTTGGCATGCCTTTGCTGCTAACCGGCGAGCCGGGCGTCGGCAAAACCCAATTGGCCCATCGCATCGCTTACGAGTTGGGCTGTCAAACCATCGAATTTGCGGTCAAGTCCACTAGCAGCGCGCAGGATTTGTTTTACAGCATCGACCATCTGCGCCGCTTGCACGCGGCGCAGGCGAAAAAAGACATGGGCAAAAGCAGGGGCGGATATTCCCGTACCTTGCACGCGCTGCAGGCGAAAAAAGACACGGACATCGACGTGCGCCGGTTCTTGCATTTCGACGGCCTGGGCCTGGCGATTTTGCGGGCCATGCCCTCGTCCACCCTGCTAGCCTTGCGGCTGGGCAAACACGCTTGGCCGGATCGGCCCGAACCGTTGCCGCGTCAGCCGTCGGTGGTGTTGATCGACGAAATCGACAAGGCCCCGTCCGATTTTTGCAACGACATGCTGGAAGAAGTGCGCCGCCTGCAATTCAAGGTACCGGAGCTGGGCGACCAAGTATTCTCGATCTATGCCGATAGCAAGCGTCCGGACAAGGACGAGGCCAAATTCCGCCCGCAAATCGTCATTACCAGCAATTCGGAAAAAGGTTTGCCGGAGCCGTTTCTACGCCGTTGCGTGTATTACCACATGCAGCCGCCCAACCCCGATCAATTGCAGAGCATCGTAAACAAGCGTCTGGATAACTCGACACACCCACAAGCAGTCACCTTAAGCCCGGAAGCCCGTCACCATAGCATCGCTTTTTTCCAATTTTTGAAAGACGCCGAGCGCGTCAGCCTGGAAAAGCCGCCGTCAACCGCCGAGCTGTTGAACTGGTTGCTGATACTCGACCATCACGGTGCCGGCGCTGCGGCAAAAAGCCAAGAAACCAAATTGTGGAAAACCCTGGCTAAATCCAGCCTGCTCAAACACAAAGACGATGCGGCCCGCTTTGACGATCTGATCGCACAGTGGCGCTCGGCGACCTAACACCGGATTCGGTTCCGGAGACGGCCGCATCGGACCGGGAGCGTGACTGGCAAACCGTGCTGGCCGGCCTGCCGGCTTTTCTAGCCGTTTGGCAAACCCGCAGCAGTCAAACCGTCACGCCCCAACAACAGCGCGACCTGCACTATTTGTTCGCCGTCTGGCGCCAGCAAGACGACTTACCGGTAGATTTAGAGACTTACGGTTTGCGCATCCGGCCGCTGTTGTGCCGCGACCCGGACCAGCAACAGCAGTTTATGGCGGTTTGGGTCGGGCATTGGAATCAGCAGACCGCCGACCCAGCGACGCAACCGGCTAACCCGGCCATCCGGCGCGAAGCCGCGACATTACTGGAGCAACAGCGCACTGGCCTTTCCGCCGAAGAACTGCGCCGGCGGCGCAAGCAGCGCTGGCAATTGTGGGTCTTGGCCGTGTTATTGATCGTGCTAGCAGGCTTGTTGTATCGGCAGTTTTTTTTGTCACAGCCAATCGGCAACGTCGAACGCACGCCTATTATCATTGACCAGCCGGACACCACAGGCCAACAAAAGCCCCAAGCAACAGAAAACACCCCATCGCGGCCGTTTTTAACCCAAATGCCGCTCCGCCAGTTGCCGCCGCTTTACACTGTCGATCCGCAAGATCTACGCAGCGCCGAATACTGGCTGGCCGGCATCGCGGCCGCGCTGTTCGGCTTGCCGCTGATCTGGTTGTGGCGCAAGCGGCGGGTGCAGTTTCGGCGCGGCTTGGGCGAGGCCGGCGAAGACCTGCGCTTGCGGGCGCCCAAGGCCTCGCTGGCGCCGCTGCTGGGCGCCGGCGCCAAACAGTTGTTCGGCCGCTTGCGCTTTGCCGCCAGCGGCGAGCGGCGCATCGATTGGCAACAAACCGTGCGGGCCATCGCCCGATCCGGCGGCTATCCGCAACTACGCTACCGCCAGCGCCAGCGCCAAACCGACTTCGTGCTGATCGCCGACCGCCGCCACCGCGACGACCAAAGCGCCTGGCTGCTGGCCGAATTGCTGGACAGCCTGAAACAAGCGCAAATCCGCGTGCATCGCTACCATTTCGACCGCCATCCGCAGTGGCTATGGCCGCAGCACCGCGAAAACGCCCGGCCGCAAGCCTTGGCCGAAGTGTTGTGGCTGCACCCCGGCAGCCGGGTGTTGCTGGTGGTCGAGCACGAAGTGTTGTTTTACCGGCTGACCGGCGAACCGCAAAGCTGGCTGCAAGCCTTTAAGACCGTACCGGAATACCGGCTGGCGCTGATCACCCCGCCCAACCGCCGCCAGCTCGAATCTCTGCAACGGGCGAAATACCGCTATAGCGTGGTCGACCGGCTGGCCGACTTAAGCCCGCTGCTGGATTTTGCCGCCGACGTCAAACCGGAGCGCAAGCAGCCGGACAATGGCGATCCCGCAAAATTTCGTCGCGACTGGCTGGGCAATCTGCCGCCGGACGATCCGCACCTAGCCCTGGACTGGATTGAAAGCACTTACGGCAAGGGCGTTGTGCGGCTGCTGGGCCTGCTGGCCGTTTATCCGGGCTTGCACGGCGACCTGAGCCGGGCCTTGTACGATTACGCCGCCGCTGCCGGCGTCGGTAAAAGCTTCAAACTGGCCGATTTGCTCACCGTGCTCGGCTTGCCGTGGTGCCGGCAAGGCTGGTTGCCGCGCTGGTTGCGGCAGGCCTTGTTGGCGCAAATGAGCACCGAAGACCGGCGTTTGGCGCAGGACTTTTTTCGGAATCTGTTCGACCGCAAAAAACGCCCCGGCCACGTGGTGCAACTGCACTTGCACAAGCCGCCGGCGGTCTGGCGGTTGTGGCTGCAGTTCTGGGCAAGCCGCGGCGGCTACCGCAGCCCGTGGCGCGACGGCGTCTATGCCGAAGTCTTGTTGCTGCCGCGCTGGCAGTGGTTGCAAAAAATGCTGCCGCGCCGGCTGTTGACCGCCTTGCCGGAATGGCTGCTCGGCGCCTGGCCGCAGCGCTTGACGCTGCTGGCCTTGGCGGCGGTTTACGCCGGTATGGTGGCCGGCGGCTGGCAAACTTTCGGTCGTGATGCGTGGGGCCGGGCGCTGTTGGTCGCCCATCAGGCTGAGAACGCCGATCAGCTTGTCACCATCGTCCACCATTCTTCCGCATTGGCCGCCGCCGAGGCCTTGGGCTACGGCCTGGCGGCGATGGGTTACAAAATTGCCAAAATCGAGGACGACAGCGTAACCGAAAGCCGTATTGACGCCCCGGCGCCACGGCAAACCGAGTTGCGCGACGTGGTTCAACAGATGACTTGGGGCGGCGAATTTCCGTTCGGTGCGGAAACCGCACAAGCCGCCGTTTATCTGGCGGCGCTGCCGCAAACCGGCCAACTATTCCGCGATCCGCGCCCGCAAAACCGAGTCCTAACGGCTTATCCGGCGCAGCTGGACTGGCAGCCCGCGCCTAGCGAAATCCAACTCAAACGCCCGGACCCCAACATAGACTGGTCGGTCGAGCCGATTCGGCCGACCCTGGTGATTATCCCGGCCGGCCAATTCATGATGGGTTCGCCGGATAGCGAACCCGGCAGAGACGCAGACGAAGGCCCGCAGCACCCGGTCAAGCTCGCCGCCTTCCAATTGGCCGAAGCCGAACTGAACTTCAATGAGTGGGAGCGCTGTGTGCAAGCCAAGGCTTGCCGGCAGGTCGAAGACCAAGGCTGGGGCCGCGGCAACCGCCCGGTCATCAACGTCAGTTGGGACGATGCGCAAAGCTACATCGCTTGGCTGAATAAACGTTTGAATTTAAGCGGCGACGCCGGCTACCGATTGCCCAGCGAAGCAGAGTGGGAATACGCGGCCCGGGCCGGCAGCCAAACCGCGTACTATTGGGGCAATGCCAAACCATGCGATTACGCCAACGGCGCCGATCAAAGCTTGAAAAAGGATAAAGATTGGACTCTCGGCGACAGCATAACCTACGCCGATTGCGCGGACGGTTACGCCTACACTGCACCGGTTAAAAGCTTTAAAGCCAATAACTTCAAACTGTACGATATGTCCGGCAATGTCTGGGAATGGGTACAGGATTGTTACCACGATAATTATCAAGGCGCGCCAGCCGACGGTCGCGCCTGGGAAAAGAACAAGTGCGAAACGCGGGCGCTGCGCGGCGGCTCGTGGAACTTCAGACCGTCGAACCTGCGTTCCGCCGTCCGCATCAGGGACCGGCCCGATGTAGTGAACGTCAACACCGGTTTTCGGCTCGCCAGGACCCGTTAAACTGTTTACTCTGGGCTTTTTCCCTTTTCCGAATTGGAGGTAAGCGATGACCAACAAAGCGTATGCGGCAAATACCACCCCGGTCGCGGTGCACGACTGCCATCAACTGCTGGCCTGGATCATCCCGCAGCTGGAGCTATACCCGCGCGCCCGCCGCTTTACTTTGGGCGAGAAATTGGAAGTGCTGTTGATGGAGGTGCGGCTAGGCTGGGTACCGGCTCAATGACGCGAACATCGCGCATAGTCACGCCACACCCTAGGCCGCGGCTTGCTGAATCAGGCAATCGTTTCGCCAGCCGCACCGCCCTTGCGCAAAGCCGATTTGAGGCAGAACTGAACCAGGAAGCGCTTGCACTGAGCGGAGCCGAAGCGGCGATTTGGCTTCGACTCCGCTCAGCCTGCGGCTATCTGCTAGCTACCGGCAAGTTCACGGCGGCCGGCGCATTTTTTGGTGCGGCCTTGCTGGCGGCCTTGCCGGTCCGGGCCGACAAGTTGCCACAAACTTTGCCGGCCGCCGATGCCGGCCAACCGCCGGAAAAATCCGCCGAAATGCCCAAGTGTGTTAATCAGGCCGATGCCGGGCCGGAGATGGTGTTGATCGCCGGTGGAACTTTTGACATGGGTTCACCTAACGACGAAGCCGGGCGCGATAGCGACGAAACTCGGCATTCGGTGACGATCAAGATTCCGTATGCAATCGGCCGCTGCGAAGTGACGGTCGGCGAATTCGGCCGCTTCGTCGCAGCGACGGGTTACCCGACTAGTGCCGAGCAGGGCGGAGGCTGTTACGGCTGGAATGCGACGACGCGTGAAAGGAAGCAGGATAAAAATCTGAATTGGCGCAATCCGGGCTTTAAACCTTACGACGACAGTCATCCGGTGGTGTGCGTCAGTTGGGACGACGCCCAGGAATATATCAAATGGCTGAACGCCGACTTGGGCCTGCCGGCCGGCACTTACCGCTTGCCTAGCGAAGCGGAATGGGAATACGCGGCGCGGGCCGGCACGCAAACCGCCTATTTTTGGGGCACTGCCGAGCCATGCGGTTTTGCCAACGGCGTCGATCAAACTGCCCAACAAACTGATAGCGAGTTCATCGGCAAAAACTGGACGTTTGCCGCTTGCAGCGACGGCTACGCGTTTACCGCGCCGGTTGGCCGTTTCCAGCCCAATGGGTTCGGTCTGTACGATACGGCCGGCAACGCTTGGGAATGGGTGCAGGATTGTTACCACGACGATTACCAAGGCGGAGACAGCGACGGTCGCGCGAAGCCGGAGGACCAGTGCGAAAAGCGGGCGCTGCGCGGCGGCTCGTGGATCAACACTCCGTCGGGCCTGCGTTCCGCCAACCGCGGCAGGAACCGGCCCGATGCTGCGGTCAACACCTCCGGTTTTCGGCTCGCCAGGACTCTATAAACCTTTTTGCTGTTTGCTTTTTCCCTTTTCCCATCCCCGAATAGCCAACTGGCGTTTAACTTTGGCCGCAACCCAAGTGGCCCCGGCATTCCCGCAGCCAACCACCGTCATTCCGGCAGGGATTCGCTTACGCGCTCTACGGGTGCCGGAGTCCAGGTTACATGGATGTGAACGGCGTTGACTGTGAAATGGAGCCGTCCATGGCGTCTGGACCCCGGCATTCCCTGCCGGGGTGACGGAGGATCGGGCGTGTTTTTCGGTTGCGTTGCGGTGAGTGGTGGTGGGGGTGCAAAGTGCGTAAAACCAGAATCACCGTTCCTCGCCAGCCCGTAGCCTACCACCGTCATTCCGGCAGGGATTGCCGGAATCCAGGCCACATGGATGTGAACGGCGTTGACTGTGAAATGGAGCCTTTCATGGCTTCTGGACCCCGGCACCCGTAGGGCGCGTAAGCGAATCCCTGTCGCGGTTACGGAGGTTCTGGATTGGATTGCGGCGACTACCGGGGTGACGAAGGTGGAGCATTGAAATCAGATTATTACTGGCGGCGAGCGCGCAGGTAATCCAGGACCCGGGCGTCTCGCCATTGGCTGTCGGTATGGCAGCCGGCGCTGCGGGCGCGGCGGCAGGCGGTGATGGCTTCTTGGCGCGGGTCGGCGGTCCAAGCATGCAGGTCGGCAGGGGCTTTAGACAGCACGGCCCGGGCAATGTCCGCGGGCGGCGGCGGGCCGCTCTCCAACCAAGCTTCGGCTTGGCGAAATTCGTCGCGGCACATCAAGGCGATCATGTAGTCGCAGGCCGATTGCAGGCCGGGTTTGAGCCGGCCGGGGCTGACCGAAACGATAGGCAGCAGCGGTGCCAAGCTGGGCAGCAGATGGTTGGCGTACAACGCGGCGCCCCAGTAAGATTGTGCGGTTTGCCGAAAGTGAGCCAAGTCGCGCACGTCCAGCAGTCCGCTATCGGCCATGGGCAGAATTTCCACCTTGGGTTTGGCGAGGTCTACCGTGTCGTTAGCCACGTCTACATACAGGCTGCCGAATTGCAGCGCGTTCTGGAAATATTGCTCGCGCAGCACGCCCCACACCGTGCGCACGATGCCGCCGTTAGCGGCGAAGTCGCGCAAGGCCAAATCGGTTGCGGTTTGTGCCTGTGGCAGGCGTTGCGTCAATAAGGCAAACGCTTCGCGGGTAATTTCTTCGCAGCGGCCGTAGGGGTAAGGTTTGCCGGTGGCGGGCGGCAGTTTGGCCGCCAGTTTCCGGTCTACGTCGGCGCGTAAGGCTAGAAAATAGCCGGTCAATTCGTTGATGCGGCCGGTCAGATGCGTTTCGGTTAAGGCCTGCTGGCGGGCGTCGGCCGGGGCGATTTGCTGCGGGAGTAGGGGGAGCATGGCTGGATTGGACTTGATTCCGGTTCATTATAGGTCAGCGCGGCAGATGCGCTAGGGTGTAGGTTACGACTAGCGCACCAACGCTAGCGTGGTTTTGGCGGGCATGAGTATCTTTTTCATGGCTAGTGGTGGTCCCGAAAATTGAACAACCGCTTGAGTGAAAGACCAGCTAGTTTAAAAAATCCGCAACGACATAGATGGGGCGGATAGTGTCTCAAAACCGGGAAAAACATTTTCACCGGCCTTCAAAGTCAAAATAGCAGGCTGGAGATAAAACTCCGGCGCAATTACACCGGAAGTTCGAAGTTCATCGAGACCGAATCTTCGATTGGAAAAAGCCATTGAACGCGTCGGCGCCGGATGTTTGGCAAGCCTGTGAAATCGACGCGCCGCGGTTGGATCGGCTTTTGCTATGCCGGTTATAGCGATTTAGGGCTGCTTGGCCGCGTTGGGTGGCGTCAGGATGGTGTTGCGCGGCGGTGAGGTGTCGTCACTTTCCGGATAATCTTGGGTGAAGTGCAAGCCGCGGCTTTCTTTGCGTTGCTGAGCGCTACGAATGATGAGTTCGGCGACGATGACCAGGTTGCGTAATTCCAACAAATCGCTGCTGATTCTGAATTGGCCGTAATATTCGCTGATCTCCTCTTTGAGCAGCACCAGTCGGTTCATTGCGCGTTCCAGACGCTTGTTGGTCCGGACGATGCCGACGTAATCCCACATGAAGCGGCGCAGTTCGTCCCAGTTATGCGAGATGACGACTTCCTCGTCCGAGTCGCTGACCTGCGACTCGTCCCAAGCCGGCAGCGCGGGCGGTTCGGCAATGTCTTTGAAGCAGCGTCTGATGTCTTGCGCGGCTTGTTCGGCAAATACCAAGCATTCCAACAACGAATTGCTGGCCATGCGGTTGGCACCGTGCAAGCCGGTGCAGGCGACTTCGCCGATGGCGTACAAGCCGGGAATGTCGGTGCGGGCGTTGCGGTCGGTAACCACCCCGCCGCAGGTATAATGCGCCGCGGGGACCACCGGTATCGCTTGTTGGCTGATGTCTATATCCAGCTCCAAACATTGCATGTAGATGGTCGGGAAGTGTTTTTGGATGAATTCGCGCGTCTTGTGACTGATGTCCAAATAGACGCAATCCAGACCGTGTCGTTTGATTTCGTTATCGATGGCGCGGGCCACAATGTCGCGCGGCGCCAGCTCCATGCGCTCGTCGTAGTGGCGCATAAAGCGTTCGCCGTCCGGCAGAATCAGGTGTCCGCCTTCGCCGCGCACCGCTTCGCTGATCAAAAACGAACGGGCGGACGGGTGATATAAGCAGGTGGGATGAAATTGCATGAATTCCATATTGCCTACCCGGCAGCCCGCACGCCATGCCAAGGCGATGCCGTCTCCGCTCGAGGTATGCGGATTGGTGGAATACAAATACACCTTGTTGGCGCCGCCGGTAGCCAGGACTACGATTTTGGCGGCGAAGGTTTTGATTTGTCCCAGGCGGTTATCCAGCACGTAGGCGCCTAACACCCGCTGCGGGGCAGCATTCAGTTTGTGCGCGGTGATTAATTCCACGACGTTGTGGTGCTCCAACAGGTGAATGTTGGGATGCTGCCGGGCGCGTTCGATCAGAGATAAAGACACGGCCTTGCCGGTGGCATCGTCGGTATGCACGATGCGCCGGTGAGAATGACCGCCTTCGCGGTTCAAATGCAGTTCTTTAATGCCGCTTTTGGTCTTGCGTTCGGTAAAATTGACGCCGTTCGCGCGTAGCCATTCTATGCTTTCACGGCCTTTGGAAACGGTAAGCGTTACAATGTCAGGGTCGCACAGGCCGGCGCCGGCTATTAATGTGTCTTCGATGTGAGATTCTATGGAATCGCGTTGATCGTCGAAAACCGCCGAGATGCCGCCTTGCGCGTAAAAGGTGCTGCATTCGGTCAGCGCGAACTTGGCCAATACGGCGACCCGGTATTGATCCGCTAAATGCAAGGCAAGGCTTAATCCGGCGCCGCCGCTGCCGGCAATCAGGATGTCGTAATGAAGGGTTGAACGAGTGGTCAATGTCGTTTGCGGGCAAGATTGAAAGGTTTGTTACAAATCTGTAAAAATCATATCGTGTTTTAAGTGGGTGGTAATTTTTTTTGTATTACCAGAACTAATGCGGTTTAATTCTGTCCATTACAGCATCGAAATAGCTCAGTGAACGAATCATCCAGATTCTCCGAAGATTTAGACCAAGAGTTGGTAAGGCGCGTCCAGCAGGGGAATAAAGCCGCTTTTGATCAATTGGTCATAAAATATCAACATAAGATTGTGCATCTGGTGAATCGCTATGTGAAAGATCCCAGTGAGGCGCAAGACGTGGCGCAGGATACTTTTATCAAAGCGTATAAAGCCTTGGGCGATTTTCGCGGCGATAGTGCCTTTTATACCTGGCTTTATCGCATCGCCATCAATACGGCGAAGAATTATTTGCTATCTCGTTCCCGGCGTTATACCGATTACGAGATAGAGGTGCAGGATGCCGAACAGGTGGAAAATGCACCGCAACTAAAGGACATCGAGACCCCGGAGAGTTTGTTGATGAACGATCAAATTGTCCAGGTGATCAAATCGGCCATCGAAAAGTTACCCGAGGAAATGCGGATTGCCATTACGCTTAGGGAGTTCGAGGGTATGAGTTACGAAGAGATAGCCGAAGCGATGGATTGCCCGATAGGAACCGTTCGGTCTCGAATTTTCAGAGCCCGAGAGGCTATAGACCAAAAATTAAATCCATTGCTTGATTAGAAGGTAGTGTCATGCAAGAACACTTGAAAGAACGACTGTCTTTAATGCTGGACGATGAGTTGGACGCCGAAAGCGCTGCTTCATTGCTGGCCACGGTGAGCAGGGATAAAGACTTGCAAGCCAAGTTGCAACGTTATTCGATGATCAGTCAAGCGTTGAAAGAAAATAGTTATGCGGTGGCGGATGCCGGTTTTGCCGCTAAGGTGGCTGAACAGCTCAAATCCGAACCTGTTTACTTCTTGCCGCAAAAAAGGCTGGTTGCCTTGCCTAAAAAAGCCGCAGTGGCCGTTGCCGCCAGCGTGGCGATGGTGGTAATCGGCTGGGCGTCACTGTCGATATTGCCTTACCAATCCAACCCGTTCAATAGCGTAAGCCGGGTGGCGCAAGTCAATCTGCCTGCCGCACAAAGCAATGCGCGTTTCAAAGAGTATTTACAAGCTCATGATAATGTTTGGTACGTTAACGATGCGGTTGCTAATCCGTCCCATGCTCGCTTAGCTAGTTATCAACATCAATAAGTGCCTTAATGCGTTGGGTTTTTGCGATAATTTTTTATATCTCGGCGACTGCTGCGTTAGCCGACTCTCCGCTGGACGGACTTCATTGGCTGAAGAAAGTCAACGAAGCAATGAAGTCCCGCAACTATCATGGCACGGTCGTGTTCATGAAGAATGGTCAAATCGATACCATGAAATATCAACATTCGGTAGAAAACGGTGTCGAATTTGAACGTCTGACCTCATTGAACTCACCCTTGCGGGAAGTGACTAGAAAGTCCAGTGAAATAAAGTGCTTATATAAAGAGACCAGCCAAAAAATCGAAACCCGCCATCCATTGGACCGCTCTTTTATCGTCAATTTGCCGCAACACCCGGAAACCCTGCAAGATTTTTACCTATTAGCCGCTACCGGGCAGGAAATGGTGGCGATGCGGCCCACGCAGATTATTGCGATCTTGCCTAAAGACGAGCTGCGTTACGCCCGTAAGTTATGGGCGGACACTCAAACCGGCTTGCCTCTGAAAGTAGAGGTCTACGATTTGGACGGTATGGCCTTGGAACAAGTTTTGTTTACTGAAATGGTGTTGGACGCAGAGTCTTCTCTAGCGGAAGGCTCTGCGCAAGCCGGCGGCGAATCGAATCCTCAGCAGGTGATTGAAGCTCACAGTTTCGACTCGTCACCTTATCAAATTAAAACTTGGCCGCCGGGCTTCGAGAAAATATTTTTTATTCGCAATACCATGCAGCAATCGAAAAAAACCGTAGATCATTTGTTGATCAGCGATGGGTTTTCTACGGTTTCGGTTTATTTCGAAGCTAAAGGCGATAAAGGTATCGATGGCCTACGCTCATTGGGTCCCGTCAATTCTTACAGCCGAACCATCGACGACTTACAAATTACGGTACTCGGAGAAGTACCGGTAAAGACTGTCGAAATGCTGGGCCAAGGCGTCGAAATCCGGTAAGCGATTTCGGCTTGCCTAAGGCAGCCGATACCGGCTTATAATCCCACTCATAAAAACATAAGTATAAGAAAATTGAGGGTGTTTTTCGTGCAGGGAAAACGCCTAATTGTATTTGCTATGTTCCCGCCCACGGCGGTTTAACTCGAATTCGATCTCAACTCTAGGAATGGAGCATGCATGCTTAACAAAATTGTAAACAGCTTTTGCTTGTTTTTGTTACTCGCCAGTTCGGTATACGCGCAGTTGCCGGACTTTACCCAAATGGTCAAGAGCAACGGCGATGCCGTGGTGAATATCAGCACGACTCAAAAAACTCCGGACATGCAGGTCGACGATCCATCCGGAATGCCTCAAGACATTCCGCCGGAATTGGAAGACTTTTTCCGCCATTACTTTCAAGGTCCGGGGCGGGGTTACGTGCCTAAAGAGACCAATTCCTTAGGTTCGGGATTTGTGCTTTCTAAAGACGGTTACATTTTGACCAATCATCATGTCGTTAATAATGCCTCCGAGATCGTGGTCAAGTTAAAAGATAGGCGGGAGTTGGTTGCCAAATTGGTAGGGTCGGACGAGAGCACCGATGTTGCTTTGCTTAAAGTCGAGGCGAAAGATTTGCCCGTGGTTGAGATCGGTTCGCCGGATCAACTGCAAGTCGGCGAGTGGGTGTTGGCGATCGGTACTCCGTTCGGATTCGAACAATCGGTGACTGCCGGTATCGTCAGCGCCAAGGGCCGTAGCCTCCCGGACGGTAACTACGTGCCTTTCATTCAAACCGACGTGGCGATTAACCCCGGTAATTCCGGCGGGCCGCTATTTAACATGCAGGGCAAGGTCGTCGGTATCAACTCGCAAATCTACAGCCGTTCGGGCGGATACATGGGCTTATCCTTCGCCATACCCATTGACGTAGCCATGAGTGTCGCCGACCAAATCAAAACCAAGGGTAAAGTGTCGCGCGGTTGGCTGGGAGTGCAAATTCAGGACGTGACTCGGCAACTGGCTGAATCGTTCGGTATGGATAGGCCTCACGGCGCGTTGGTGGCTAAAGTCGTGGCGGGCGGACCGGCGGACAAGGCGGGGGTGCAAGTCGGCGACATCATTGTCGAATTCAACGATCAGACGATAGATACCTCCGGCGAATTGCCGCCTATCGTGGGCATGACTCCTGTCGATGAAAAAGCGAAGCTTAAAATTATCCGCCAGGGCGATGAAGAAGAATTAAGCGTAAAAATAGGCTTGTTGCCGGCCCAAGCCGCGCAGCTGGAGTCCGGCGCCGCTCCCGAGACTAACGTGAATCGTTTGGCGCTAGTGGTTGCGGATTTGACCGAAGAGCAGCGGCAACAATTACAGGTTGAAAAACATGGCGTTTTAGTGCAAAAAGTCGGAAAAGGAATTGCGCTCGATGCAGGGATACAACCCGGGGACGTGATTCTTCGGGTACAAAATACTCCGGTGAAAGATGCGGCGGATTTCAATAAAATAGTTGCCAAGTTGCCGGTGGAAAAATCCATAGCGATGTTGATTCAGCGCAATGGAAGTCCGGTGTTTTTGGCATTCAAGATCGATAAGTAGGAGCTTTGTTGTTATGGCTAACGCAACTAGCATCACTCAACTGATCGGGAATACTCCGTTAGTCAAGTTACAAAAAATCCCCGTCGAAAATTCGGCGAGCATACTGTTAAAAATGGAATCCCGAAATCCGGGCGGTTCCGTGAAAGACCGTATAGGCCTCGCAATGATACAGGCCGCCGAGCGCATGGGCGCGTTAAGGGTCGGTGGGACAATCGTCGAGCCAACCTCCGGAAATACCGGGATTGCGTTGGCGATGGTGGCGGCGGCTAGAGGTTATCGCTGTATTTTGGTCATGCCGGACACCATGTCGGTGGAACGCAGGCATTTATTGGTGTTATACGGTGCGCAAATCGTGTTGACCCCGGGCTCGGAAGGAATGAAAGGCGCTGTCAGAAAAGCGCAGGAAATCGCGTCCGATACCGGTGCTTATATGCCGCAACAATTCGAAAATCCGGCAAATCCCGAAGTTCATCGGCAAACCACTGCGCAAGAAATATGGTCCGGAACCGATGGGGCGATTGATGCCTTTGTGTGCGGAGTTGGTACCGGGGGAACTATTTCCGGAGTGGCGGACGTGATTAAAAATCGCAACCCGAATTTTAAAGCGATTGCGGTAGAACCCGCCGAGTCGCCGGTGATCTCCGGAGGGGAGCATTCAGCGCATAAGATACAGGGCATAGGTGCAGGATTTATCCCGAAAAACTTGGACCTCGATTTGTTGGACGGGGTCGAGCTGGTCAGTACCGAGCAAGCGTTTGCCATGCGTAAGCGTTTGATCGAAGAAGAAGGCATTATGGTCGGCATCTCATCCGGCGCCAGCGTTTGCGCGGCTTTACGTGTTGCCGAGCGACTAGGGGCAGGGAAGGTGGTAGTAACCATGGTTCACGATACCGGTGAACGTTATTTGAGCATGGGGGCATAGTTCCATAGCCTTTGCTGCGGACCCATCATGACCACTTCCCGATTACCCGTGCGCCCGGCCGGCTTAGGCTATTTAATCAACCGGATACAAACGCTGTTTGTCAGCCTGTTGCGGATTTGGACCATCCCTATCGTGCTGATGTTAAGCCTGGCGTCCGGATTCACAACCTATTACGGCCTGTCGCATTTCATTACGCCTTGGATTGCCTTGATCATTACCGTGGCGATCCAATCCATCATTGTAATTTGCTCGCTGGAGATGGCCGGCATTCATTGGGCGGCAAACAGAACGCGATACTTTAGCGTCTTGGGATCTTTGTTGATTGCCATAACGGCTTCCATTACCTTTTCATATTTCAAATTCTACGAAATTTCCGAACGCGAAACCTTGCATATAGAGCGGGTGCAGCGTATTCGCCAGGATATCAAAGCCTATATCGACGCGGTCTTGACTCGAAAAGGCGAGCTACTACAGCAGCAAAAACATGTCTTGGATCGCGCTTCGAATAATGCGAGTAAAGCTTATTTCGGCACTCTGGATCAAATCGGTCCAGGTTTTAAAAACCAAGTGGGCGAAGGGCCTTTCTGGCGGCATTACAATCAAATCTATCAAGAAAAGAAACAGGCATTTCAAGCCCAGGAACAGGCATTTTTGGCATTGGACGGCAAAATTCATGCCGTGCAAGCGAGCCTGGCCGAATTGGATAGGCCAAGTGTGCAGCAGCAAGTTTACGAGGCTGTGCTGAAAAATTTTCAGGACATACAATTTGCCGTCAACCAATTATCCAGCAGTGCCGGTCTGCAATTCCCGGACGCACCTATGCTAATGACGTATTCGCAATTTTCGGAAGAGGTCAAACCTTCCTTTGCGATGTGGCAGGGATTTTCTTGGTTTGCGTTTGCCTGTGCGGCTATGGTGGATTTCTTCACTGTCTTGTTGTCTTATCGGTTGGAATTTACCGCGCCGGGACCACTCACCCAACAAGAAGAAGAATTGGTGTTCGAATGTTTGCGGCAATTCAGCGAATTTCGCATCAACGAAAACGACGAGCTTGAACTGGTCATCGAAAAAACCGAATTGGAAAAAGCACGGCGTTATTCGGATTGGGCGCGCATGTTTGTCGTCGGCCTGCTGTTGAACAGAGGTTTTTTGCGTAAAGTCGATTCCAGAACGGTTGAGTTTGCCCCTAATCTTTATCCACTGATTGCCGAAAAAATGTCCGAGAAAATCGCCGCATTGAAAGCGAAAGCAGCGTCCAGCGCCCCGGATAGTTCGCCATGACGCAATCCAAGGACTTGGAAGCTTGGTTTGCCGGCGATGATCTTTGGAGCATGAGTCCGGCGAACTTGGAAGAGTGGGTGGCGGGATTTGACGCCGACAGACAGTTGGTTGTCTTTAAGCTCGGTCCGTTTCAGCATTTGTTTTTACGGCCGGAGCGGTTCAACAAGCGGTTTTATCATCAGATTTATCCGTTGGTTATCGAAAGCTGGCCGTATCGTCGCCAGATCAAGCTATTCGACGATTTTTGCACGCTGAGCGTGGAATTGGACATTCGATTTCAGGCAACTTTGGCATACGCGCGGAGAAACTCCGAATTGCTGGATAATTTAAATCGGCAGATTAAGTCGATTTACGCCGGCGTAGTAGAAGATAGAATCAATTGGGAATTGTCTGCATTGGCGGATGGTTGTTGGGTGCGGGACGGATTGCTTAGGCATGAACGCAATCTTGCCTTATCCATATGCGAAATATTTACCCAGCGACAAATCCAAGCCGAAGCCGTTTGTCGTATGTCGGTTGATTTTGTCGATTTTCCCGAGGTGAAACTGGGAAAGGACAGCGTTTATCTGCATGTGTTAAAAAGGACGTTCGAGATAAACCAAGAAAAACATCAAGAGATGGATAGACAGCAGCAGCTGAATCAGCAGCAAGCGTTGGCAAGTAAACAGCAAGAATTGGAGCATCTCAAACAGCTGATGGAGATGCAACGGCTTATCCAGTTGCAAGAAGCCGAGGCGCAAATCCAATTGCTTCAAGATAAAGAGCAGCAACTCGCTCGGCAGCGTGAAGTGGAAACCCGCCTGCATGCCGAACAAGTCAGGCATGAGCAACATCTAATGGAGTTGAGTCTTGAAATAGAATTGCACGCACGTCAACAGCGCGAAGCCAGACAAAGATTGGCGGAAACTCAAGATTTGGCCAACAATTTAGAACATAAAGCTATGTTGGAAGACAAGCAAACGGCTGCGGAAATTCAGCGACAAGTGACTACTAAACGCCTTTGGGAGGAAAGCGGCGAATCGCTTCAGGGCGGAAATGCTCAAGATCAATAATAAATCGATCAGTCTTTGCTATTATTGGTTGCATTTGTTTCTCGTGCCAATGTCCTTGAAAATGCTGTTACAACTTTCGGGCTTTTTATAAAAAATGTCCGCAGTTGATGGGCGGTCGACTGTGATTGCCTTGTTGCGGCAGTATTCTTATAGGTTTCTTGGCCACTTTGATGGTTATTTCGGTAATTCTTAACGCAGTCATCAAACTTTCATTTCAAATTACCAGCATAGACATCCGCCGGAAAGCAGTCGTGCGGTGTGGCAAGCTTAATTAGAGTACGTTAAAGTAGAAAACCATAATAGTCTAATGCACCTATTGCGGTTTATCCGAATGGGCCGGTGCGATAAAATGAACGGTCGAGTATTTTGATCAACTTGTAATACCAACATGCAGGCATCTTCACAGCCCGTTAAGGTAAGCTGTTTGACGAAGAGAAGCCTCCCAAAATGCGGGTTTTATGTTCGGAATCAGGATCTTGTCTTCCGGGCAAATGGGATGACGGCTTCAAAAAGTCGGCATTGTTAAAACAACGGCTTAGTTCTTGAAAACTAAGTAAACAAAATTATTAAAGAAGAAATCATGAATCCGGCTATGGAGACTGGTGCCAACCAAGAGTATAACCTGTACGATTATTGGTACATTTTGCACGCCAAACGAAAAGTGATTTACCTTTTGATTGTCAGTGCAGTATTGATTGCAACTGTCACAAGTTTGTTGCTTCCTTCGCTTTACGAAGCTCGGGCGGTTTTTTTCGTACCGGCGCGGTCCGATATATTAACTTTATACTCTTCTCAAGATACTCGACAAGTCAGTCGTTCGCCGCTATTGCCGGAATCTCGAGGTGAAGCGCAAATTATCTATTTGGGATTATTAGATAGTGATTATTTACGTGAACGAATCCATGCCATGTTTCCTCAAAAGTCCGTATCCCAAATCAAGCGTAATGTCGATTTTCGCAGCGGAACGAATTTTCAAATTAAAATCCACGTCCGCGATTCCGATCCTAAGCTGGCTATGGATATTGCAAACGCTTATGTTTCTTTATTTAACGAAACTTTAAACGGCTATTCGTTAAAGCTTACGACTGAAAATAAATCGGCCATAGAGAAGGAGTTGGAAGAAACTCAGAAAAAACTCCACGACGCTAAAAGAAGGCTTATAGAGTATAAAGCGGAAAATAGAATTGCCATGGAAGACGAAGAATTGAAAAATTTAACGTTGCAACGTGCTCAACATTTAAAGTCCATAGAAGATACTGCGCTGACTTTGCTGGAGATATCCAAAAAGCTGGATAGCTTAAGAAAGCAATATGCAAAAGAAGTTATGGCGTTTTCCAAGTCTTCGGTAGCCTTATCCAATCCTCTCATATCCAATCTTAAACAGCAGATCTCTGATTTGGAAGCGCAAATCGCTAGCGCGAAAATTGAGTATAAAGGGCCTCATCCGGAGGTTGAAAAACTGCAAATTCAATACGACCATAAAATAGAGGATTATTTATTGGAGTTACAGCGTATCGAAGATAGCAAAATAAAATCGCCTAATACTCTAATAGAGAACTTGCGTCAAGAAATCGTTCATCTGGAAATAGAGCAAGATAGTTTGTTAGTCAGGAAAACAGGGATCGAAGAGAGAATTAGTCAATTGGAGCAAAAAATAAGTAACGCACCTAAAATACAAATCAATATACATGAATTGAATTTGGATATCGATTTGTATCAAAAGCATCTGGAAACCCTTCAAGTAAACCTGGAAGAAACGATGGCACAGGAAAGAAGAAATATTAACAATGCCGTTGTGGTTGATGCCGCATCGTTGCCCGATCGGCCGATATTTCCCAATTTAATCTTGAATATAATCATGTCGTTCTTCCTGGCGATAATTGCCGGTATAGTTTACGCGTTTGTGCTGGATTTCGTCGATAGGATGAAATTAGATATTCGCGACGACTTGACCGCTATCGAAAACGAAAGCGTATGAAAACTTTAAGTGTTGCTTTAAGACGGCGGATCGAACAAGAAGAAATTTCATGGCTGGTACGCAATATTCAGCAGTCTGAATTTGTGATGTTAGCCGAACAATCGGCCGAGAAGCGTAGAGTTAGATTGGAGATTTTGGGAGCAATTTTATTAGGCTTTTTTATATCTGCTGTTGCAATTATTTCGAATTATTTGATCTTTGTGCGGATGTTGCATGTCAGTTTCTGAGTCCCAAAATTACAGGATCGAGGGCGGTGCTTTTCCAGGATCAACACGCCTATCCGTATTAAGAAGCGAGTTGTTGGATAGGTATCGCCTTACGGTGAGGCAAAAATGGGAAGTGCGGCTTATAAATATATTTAAGCAGCAAGCCAAAAATAATAAAGTTTTTTTTCGAAATCGCTGGTGTTTCGCAAACGACTTGTCGGCTGTAAACGGAAGGGTTTGGAGAGTGGAGTCTGCGGCATTGTTGGATATAGGTTTGATTATTACGTTGGGAGTGGTTGTAGATATATTGCTATATATTGTAATATTTCTCGTAATAAGTAACTCTTGATGTAAAATGCCTAGCTCGCTGCCCGACTGATTTTTAGGATAAAATATTGTTATGTTTTTGTTTGTATGCAGCCCGTATTTCTACGAACTTAATGGTTGATTCATGAAATCCAAGATTACGAAAGCGGTAATATTAAATAAAGGTACGATTTCTTGGTTTTCCAAAGGTTCTATTCATGGAATGGAGCCTCCGAGCTTGTTAAATAAACCATTCATCGATTATCAGATAAGAGCGTTACAAAATAATGGAATATCTGATATTCATATGTTGTTGGCCGGAGACGCCGCGCATGATTTATGTCAATACGAAGGCTTGCAAATACATAGGCAAGACGATTTTATGGGAACTGCAGGGGCTCTTTTAACCTTGAAAGATGTATTAAAAGACGAGCCCTTTATTCTGTTGAACGTATCAACGTACATAGATGATGAAAAAGTCAAGGCAATCATTGATGAGTATGCGGAACTTTCCGATAGTTGCGGCGGAGTGTTTGCAGTTTACGAGAGTTTGTCGGATTTTGACTATTCAGAGACTATCAATATATCAAAAACCGGAAGTATTCTAGGAGTTTATCGCGCGCACAGGTCTCAAAACAGGCGCAGCAATAAAGGTCTGGCCGGGTTTTATCTGTTGTCGCCAAAATGTTTTAATTATATTCCGGATAATACTTTTTTTGACCTTAAAGAGCAATTGTTACCTTTTTTGATTAAAAATGGCCTGAAAATTAAAGCATTTATCGTCGACGGCGAATGTTCGGTACTTACGTCCGCCAGTTACCTCAAACTCAAATTTCGGTTGTTACGAGAAGCTCTTGAAGGCGACTATGATAAATTCGGCTTAAAAGATAAAAATACTACGACTATTCATGGTGAGGTCAAAATCGTCGGTGAAGTTGCGTTTGGGGATTTTTGCGATATTCGACAAGGCGTCACCTTGATCGGTCCTGCTTTATTCGGAGACCACTGCATCGTAGATGAGGGAGCGACGATAGTCGGGCCGGTCGTCATCGGCCACAATTGCCGGATCGGCGCCAATGCCTGGCTACAAAGCAGCGTGCTGCACGACGGTGTAGTGTTAGGCGAATATACTCAAGTGCGAAACAGCCTGTTAGGCGAGGGACATCAAGTTGCCGCGGCCGATTCGCGTAACTGCGTCGACGCGTTGATCGACGCTGTTGAAATGCGTCGCAACGACGGCTTCGTAAACCACGAAATGCCGCAACTCATGGAGCATTACGATACCCTGTCCTGTGCATATTCGGTTGCAAAATATCAAATCAAAAAGCGCGTGTTTGACGTGATGCTTGCTTCATCTGTCATTCTATTGACTTTGCCGATTTGGTTGTTGGTGGCGATTGCGATTCGCTTAGAATCCAAAGGCCCTATCTTCTATCTACAAAAACGTTGCGGCATCCACGGTAAAGAATTTCCGATGATCAAGTTTCGCACCATGCAGCCTAATGCGCATCAGCTGCAGGATGGCTTGAGAGAGAAGCTCAACGAGGCGGACGGTCCCGTTTTTAAAATGACTAACGATCCCAGATTGACCAAGGTCGGTAGATTTCTCAGAAAGACCAGTATCGACGAACTTCCGCAATTGATTAACGTTCTACTCGGACATATGAGTTGCGTCGGGCCTAGGCCGTTAGCGATCAAGGAAATGGTTTACAACCCTCACTGGCGTGACTTGCGTTTGATGGTTAAGCCCGGACTCACCGGCTTGTGGCAAGTTTCTTCGCGAGACGATCCAAGATTTCACGCTTGGATAGAAAAGGATATCGATTACGTCAGAAATCAATCGCTTAGGCGGGACATCCGTATTTTGTTCGGAACGATTAAATCGGCTTTACAAGGCGTTTAATTGAATTTGAAAATGTTGATTCGAAAGCGAGATTCCGAGTTGCATCGTTTAGCTGTTAAGTTACTGAATTTTAGTCCGATATTCATTGCGATATTGATAACGGGATGTTCGATTAGTACTCCGGAGATTCAAAGTATTCCTGAGAGTGAATTATTGGCTGTCGATGCCAAGGATTATGCCTTGGATTACGGCGACGAACTGGAAATTAGAATTTATCCGCAAGAGAATTTAACCCGAAAAGTTCGTATCCCGGCGTCTAAAATCATCTATTTTCCGATGGCCGGTGAAATCGATGTCAGCGATAAAGGGGTAAACGAGGTTAGGCGGGTGTTAACCGAAAAATTAAGTCATTATTTAGTCAATCCGCAAGTGAGCGTCGATTTACTTTCGCAACGCAGTAAGAATATCTATGTGCTGGGTGAAGTAACTCAGGCCGGGGCGATTCCCTACGATTCGGCGGTACGTGCGGTGGATGCGGTGACAAGGGCTGGCGGCTTTACATTAAACGCATCCGAGGATAGCGTAGTTTTGATTAGGAATAATCAAAACCAATCGCGCATGAAGGTATTGGATTTAAAAAATATTATCAACGGCGAAGGCGGTATCGATAATGCGGTGCTAAAACCGGGAGATATAGTCTATGTGCCTCGCAGTTTCGTTGCCGATCTCGATAGATTTTTCGAACATGTCCAAAGGGGGCTGATTACCGGATTATTGGTTGAACAAGGTATCGTTTTATACCCATCGGTGGTCGATGCCATTAAAGGCGTAACGAATTCCAGCTCGACAGTTGTCGTTTCACCAAAATAGGACGGACATATTGAATTCAGAAATTAATTTGCCTAAGGTATCGCTATTAGATGATTTGGATACGATTGGGCAATTCAAAGCCGAGTGGGAGCTTTTATGGCAACAGGCAAGCCATAGCACTTTATTCAATAGCGTGGAGTGGTTTCTTACTTGGGCTAAGAGTTTCGCACCGCCGCTGGCGCAAACGCCGTTACATTTCACACGCGCTTATGAGGTTGTTCCGTTTAACCATGCGCAATGGCATCCGCATGTCGTGGTGGTGCGCGATCAGGGCCGTTGCGTCGGAATATTGCCGTTGTTGAGTTTTAAAGGCGTTTGGCGTCGTTGCCCGGCGCGTATCTTGTTGTCTCCCGTCAACAGCCAAGCATGGCGTAGCGGATTTTTGCTTGCCGATGGAGCCGATTGGGCTTATCAAGCTGCATTAGAGTTTTTGCAAGCTAAAGCCGATTGGGACGTATTGTTGCTCGATGGCCTGGAGCGGGAGTTAGGTGTAGAAACCTCTGTACGCTGCAGCGCCGTCAAGCAAAAGTTGTTGGTGGCCAAGCAAGATTTTCCGTGGCGAAACCGTTTCATCCGCCTGTCCGGCGATTGGGAAGAGTATTTGTCGTCCAAAGGTAAACACTTTCGCAAAGGTTTACGTCAGCAGGAAGGTTATCTGGCGCAACTTGGCGAGATCACTGTTGAACGTCATACTTCGGAGCTATCCGGAGACGCGGGTTTGCAAGCTTTTTTCGAGATAGATACGGAGAGCTGGAAAGCCGAGGATGGGGAGAGCGTAGCCGCTACCGCGGAGTTGTCTCAATTTTATACCCGTCTCTATCATGGCCTCGCAGTGAGCGGGCGATGTGAAATCTGGCTGTTGCGTATAGCCGGTGAGCCGGCATCCGCGGTGTTCTGTATTGCCGACAAAAACATCTTCTATGCCTATAAAACTTCGTTCAAACAAAAGTTTTCGTCGGCTCGTTTGTCGCCGGGTCTAATCTTGTTGACCCATTTGATCAAACAGGGATACAGCGCTGGCTATCAGGAAATCGACTTTTTGAGCGACGTGCCTACCGCCCAACGGTTGGCGCCGACTTGGCACGAGTACGACCGTATCGGTATTTACGCAAATCATTGGTACGGGCGTTGGCTTTTTACGCTCGATACTGTACTGCAAACGGTCAAGCCGTTCATCGGCCGGCTCAGGTCAAGTCTTAAGTCTATTTCGCCGCAATCAGTTCAAACGGTAACCGATTAGTCACAATCATTCAGCTTTTCGGCTGTAACCTCACCGATCAAACCGAAACTATCAGAGCATTCAAGCATGAGTAATAAAGTTGCGCGCAAATTTATTTGGATTACCAGTAAACTGGTTGGCCGGTTGCGGCGTTTGCAAACCCGGCTGTTTCAGACAGACGAGCTGGAACAATTACTCGCGGAAATTCCCAGAGCGTTGAGTTCCAACGATTTATCGGGAAAAGTCGTGGTGATCACGGGTTCCTCTCACGGCGTGGGCCAGGTGTTGGCCGCGGCGTTTGCCCAGGCCGGCGCATCGGTGGTTGTCAACGGCAGAAACGCAAGCGAAGTACGGCAAGTCGTGCAAAATATTCAAGCGGCGGGCGGGCGGGCGGAAGGTATAGCCGTCGACATCGCAAGCGAAAGCGGCGCGGCCGAATTGATCAAAGAGTCGGTCGCGCGCATGGGCCGAGTGGATATTTTGATCAACAATGCCGCGATACTTGGACCGGCCGGACAAGGTTTCCACCAGCTGGCTCCCCGGGATTGGTCACGGGTGATCGAAGTCAATCTTAACGGCGCATTTTACTGTGCGCGAGAAGCGGCTATATGGATGGCCGATCATGCGGTGGCCGGGCGTATCATCAATGTGTCGACCGGCGCCGCGCGCATGCCGGCCGAGGGGATAGGCGGGTATTCGGTCAGCAAATGCGCATTGGAAATGATGACGCGGGTGATGGCCCTGGAAGCTGCTAAGTCCGGATTGACGGTGGTCGCGGTCGAGCTTGGTTCCTTGCGTACACCGATGACCAAAGCCTATTTCAATTGGGAAGAGCACCAACTGTTGCCGCCTCCCGAAGCGGTTGTGCCGTTTTTCTTGCACGTTGCGACTGCAGCGGGAGACGCGTTACACGGCAGAATTTTGGCGGCCTGGCGCTATTTGCGCGATCCGCATGGCGAAACCTTGCTGAACGGTCCGCTAGCGGAGTTGGATAAGTTTACGTTTAATCCGGTTTATCGCGACGGTGTTGCCTTAAACCGTTTCGATCCGCAAATAGCCGCTTTGGATAGAGCGGAGAATCCTTTCGGAATGCCGGCAAAAGTCCGCGAGCTATTGCAGGACGCTGGGCAGCGTTTCGATTTTTCGCGCTACCCCGATGAAAATTATCCTTCTCTGCGCACGGCTTTAAGCCAAAAACTGAAACTACCCGAGGATTATTTTACCTTCGGTAATGGTTCGTCCGAATTGGTCGACCGCATTTTGCGAACCTTCGCGTTGCCGGGCGAAGAAGTGTTGTCCAACGACCCTACCTGGTTTATGTTTGACCGGCTGTGCCAAGCCATGGGTATCGTCAATCGCAAAGTGCCGTTTGTAGAAACCGCCGAGGGTTTCGACCACAACTTGCAACAAATGGCGCGCGAGATTCGTTACAACACCCGACTTATCTATTTGATCAACCCCAGCAATCCGCTGGGTGTCGGAATTCGCGCCGAAGCATTCGCGGAATTCTTGCAACAGGTGCCGGCACACATTCCGGTCGTAGTCGACGAAGCCTATCTGGAATACAGTAGCAATCCCGGCACGTTGCGCAGCCATGAAATCGTCGAGCGCTCCGATCGTTTAGTGCTTGGTTTACGCACCTTTTCCAAGTTTTACGGCTTGGCCGGATTACGTATCGGCTATGCGTTCGGCCGGCGCGAGGTGATGCGTTTGTTCGAACGCCTGGAACCCTTGTTTTGCTTGACGCCGTTAGCGGAAGCCGCGGCGGTGGCCGCTCTGCAAGATGCCGAGCATGCGCAACGGACCTTGAACAACGCCGACACCGAGCGCCGGCGGATTCAAGCGCGCTTGGCCGAATCCGGCCTGCGCAGCATGCCCGGGGAAATGAACGTGATGATCGTGGAATGTCCCGTGCCGCCGGAACGGGTCTACCAGGCCTACGATGCGGCCGGCATTTTGATGCCGCGCGGCGTTTGGCAGGAAAAATTCATCATTTTCCCGATTTTCCGGCCGGAGCAAAACGATAGAAACTTGGATATTTTGTTGAACGCTTGAAGGATCGGTCCGTTATGACCAAACTGTCGGTTGGGGATTTTCAGGTCGAAGAGATCAATAACCCCGAATCTCTGCTGGCGCTAAGCGACGAGTGGCGTCAGTTGTTGCAGCGTAGTGCCGTCGATTTAATGTTTTTGACGCCGGAATGGTTGCAAGGTTGCTGGCGGCATTTTTGCTCCGAGTCCTTGCGCCGGTTTGTGCCGGAACTGTTGGCGATTACCGTGCGCGACCCGCAAGGCGAATTGCAAGCATTGGCACCGTTCAAAATTACCGCGCACGATTTTTTCGGTTATCGGCTCAGAGTCGTTTCGTTTTGGGGGGAAGACGCTTCCGATTACAACGATATTCTGCTCAGCCGCGCCGTGTCGCGCGCCAAGGTCACAGCGGCCATCCTCGCTTATTTGCAGCAACAGGCGGCCAGATGGGAGGTTTTGGATTTACGCAATCTTTACGCGGAATCGGACACTTTGACACTGGTTGCCGAGCAATCGAAACGGTTGCAGTGGTTTAACAAAACTGCCGAGGAAAGTTATTGCCGGTTTATTCCGATGCGCGGTGGGTGGGACGATTACTTTGCCGAGTGCTGCAGTGCTCAGGGGCGACGCGATCACCGGAAGGAATGGCGGCGTTTGGAAGCCGTCGCGCCGGTCGAAGTACAACTAGCGGGCGGCGGCGAAGGACTGCACGACTTGCTGGAAACGTTGGCCGATATCGAAAGCCGGCATCCGGGCATCGATAACGCCAGGCCCGGCTTCCTGCGCACCTTTCCGTTTCGTGCCTTCCTGGAAGAGTTTCTGGAAAATCCTGTATCTTCGCAGTGGCTGCGGGTAGTGCTGATGCGTTGCGGCGATGTACCGGTCGCTTATTACCTAACCTTTTTGTATCAAGGCCGCTATTACGCCTATTTGACGTCCTACCGCGACGATTATCGCCGCTACGGAGTAGGGCGCTTGACCTTCATCCGCATGTTGCAACTGTTTTGGGATAGCGGGGCAAGCGAAATCGATCTTTTGCGTGGGGAAGAAGGCTATAAAGCCAACTGGGCTAAGCAAGGGCGGCAGAGTATGCGACTAGCGTCATACCGTAGCGATGTTTCATCGCGTATCGCCGCGTGGCTGTGGTTGAAGCTGTTGCCGGGTATGGAGCGTGGCTTACCGCGTTTGTTTTATGCGTTTACCTTGTTGAACGAAAGCGGCTGGGGCGCAATACGCGCTTGGCTAATGCAACGGTTGGGAATTGGTCGAACGCAACCGGACAAGACGAGCGGCGGCTAACCCCACCGAGCCGGCGGGGTTAGCCTGTTGTTAGGTCAGTGCAGCCGGGTCGAGAAGAAGAAATTCAGGTTTTGTTTGTCCGGGTCCGGAACGATCGAATCGACTTTTAACAATTCGCCGCGGATTAACTGATAAAAGTGATAACCGTGCGGTAGCAATAGAGCCTCGAGGTCGCGTTCGGTGTGGGTGCCGTCTACCACTTCGCAGAAAATGTCCGGTTTATCGGTGGCCAGAATGTGTGCCATGCCGCGCAATACCGCCGGCTCGGTGCCTTCGGTGTCGAGTTTGACGAAATCGACCGGACCCATGTTGAGTCGGCTACTCAGTTCGTCCAGTGTAAATGCCGGAACAGTACGCGCAACTACCGGGATGTCGAGAATTTTGGCTTCGTCGGGTAAGCTGGCGCGGGTGGAAGCGTCGCATTCGGTCGGCGGAATATAAAGGGTGATGTCGCCGCAATAATCGGTAATTGCGTACGGATAAATTTCAGCCCGGGTTTGGTTTAACGCAACATTGCGTTCCAGCGTTTGAAAGACCTCGGGGGCGGGTTCGAACGCGAACAGTTTGGCGTTGGGGGCGGCTTGCTTAAAGCAAAACAAATACAAACCGATGTTGGCGCCGATGTCTACGATGGTTTTCGCTTGGTTGACGATGTTCCAGATCGGCGAATTCGGGTAGAAATCCATTTGCGGAATGCCGTACCAGTAAACCAATCGGGTTAAGGCGCTGGCATTGGAGCCGGCCAGTTGGAATCGATACCCCTCTTCCGGGGAGAAGGCCAAGTCGTTGGGGATAGGCAGTATGCGCCGGCATTTGCCGCTCCATGTGCCGTAATCGTGGCTAATGATATCGGGTAGGTCGTATTTGGAAGGGTGTGCCGATTTGGGAGCGGAGTATCTTAACCGCTGGCGCACGAGGGCGTTAGAACCGAACAGCGATAAGGTTTTTTTTAGTATTTGTTTTGTAATCGGTTTCATAGGCGGCTAACTGGCGAATAATAATGAATAGTGAAACGGCGAGTCATTCTAAGCACAACGATGTGCGGCGTCATCTAGGGCGTGAAAAATATCTTTTACAGATACCGTGTTATTGAAACTAATCGACGTGGCTTAGGCTTGGTGCGCGGATTCGAGTGATGAAAATCGGATTAATTACCTGGGGATTCGATACCGCCGACGGGGTCGGTCGTTGCGTCGTCGAGTCGGCTAAACGCTTGGCGGTGGAGAATCGGGTCACGGTGTTTGCGGCCACTGCCAATCATCCGGAGGTAGCCGGGGTCGAGCTGAAAGTGTTGCCGCTCAGTTTGCGCGGCCGTTATCCGCGGGAAATAGAATATCTCTGTAAAATTGCCGGGTTGATCAGATCTGCCGATTGCGACATTTTGCACGCGCATATTCCGGCCTTGATTCCCGCGGATCTGCTTACCTGCCACAGTTTGCCGGCAGCCCTGCTGGAAAATCGGGATTTGCCTTGGAAAGTCAGGGTGCCGTATCAGTTGCAAAACGCCTTGTACCGTTACCATTTAGGCCGGGCTCAAGGGCGCATTGTTGCGGTGTCGGAAAAGGTCAAAAGCGAAATTGTGCAACGTTACGACTACCCCGTGCAGCGTATCAGCGCGATAGCCAATGGCGTGGATCTTGAGCGATTTTCGCCGCAAACGGTGGGCGAACACAGGCTACGGATGCGTAAGCAGTTAGCGCTGGACGACGGCCAATTCGTGTTCATGCTGGTAGGTTCCACTTTACGGTTGAAAGGCATGCATTTTGCCGCCAAGGCCTTGCAGCGTTTACCCGAACGGGCAGTGTTATTGGTGGTTGGGCACGGTAACCCTGCTGAAATGGCGGATGACGCTGAACTGATCGATAGCTTGCAACAAAGCGGACGTTTGCGGTTTGTCGTTCCCGATCAAGATATTGCCGCCTATTACGCCGCAGCGGACGCCTTGATGGCGCCCAGTCAATACGAATCGTTCGGTTTGGTGGTATTGGAAGCCATGGCCTGCGGATTGCCGGTAATCACCGCGTCCACGGTAGGTCTGGCTATCGAGGCAATAGCCGACGGGGTGTCGGGTTTAGTGGTTACCGATCCGGGCGATATAGACGGCCTGGTCGCTAAAGCGAGCTATTTGCTTAGCGATACTACGGTTTCGCGAGCGATAGGTGCTGAGGCCCGTGTGGTCGCCGAACGTTATTCCTGGGAGCGGCACGTCGAGAAAACTCAAGCCTTGTATCGGCAAATTTTGCGTAGCCGCGATTTGTCGAATGCCTCAACGGCCTAAATTTGTTACGGAAAAAACGGTAAAAATAGCGATGACATATATGGTAGAAGTCTGCGGGCTAACCAAAAAATTCGCCCAGCAGAAGCGAATAAGAGACGTGTTTACCGGCAGTGCGCCGCAACAGGTCACGGCGATAGACAACGTGTCTTTTAGTTTGGAAGCCAAAGAAATATTCGGTTTGTTGGGGCCTAACGGTGCCGGCAAGACCACGTTGATCAACATGCTGTGCACCTTGCTGATTCCGACTTCCGGAACCGCGCGGATCAACGGCATAGACGTGCTGAAAGAACCCGGCAAAATACGCCGTTTGGTCGGATTGGTCACCAGTAACGAGCGCAGTTTTTATTGGCCCTTGACCGTACGCCAGAATCTGCATTTTTTCGCGCAGCTATACCGCTTGCCGGACAAGGAAACCTCGCCTTGGATAAACGAAATGCTGGACGCTTTGGACATTGCCCGTTTTGCCGACCGGCGCTTCGACAGTTGCTCCACCGGGGTGCGTCAACGCGTGGCGTTTGCCAGAGCGATGCTGCACCGGCCGCGGATTTTATTCATGGACGAACCGACCAAAGGCCTGGATCCCGTCGCGGCCGTCGAATTGGTGCAATTGATAGAAGATAGGATTTTGAACATGTGGGGACCGACCATCATCATCACCTCGCACAACTTGACCGAAATCGAACAATTGTGTAAGCGGGTGGCGATCATGCAGCGCGGTACGCTGTTGAAATGCGAGGAAATCGAAGCTTTGAAAAGTAGCGTCTCGAAAATCAAAAGTTACGTTCTGGAATTGGCCGGTGCGCCGGAAGCCTTTTTGCCGCAGCTCAGCGCGCTGGACGGGATCGTCAACATCAACACGGTGCGCGATGCCGCCAGCACGCGCTTCGAGATCGAAACCAACGGTCGGCCCGGTCTGGTTTCGGAGATGTTGAGAAACGTGTTGGCCAACGGTGCCGACGTCATGCATTGCAGCGAAGTGCCGGTATCGTTGCAGGATGTATTTAGCAGGGTTATTGCGTCGGCAAGACAAGGGGGATAAATGGGACGAATCGCATTGGCGTTTTTACGGCGCGACTTTTTATTGGCCGTCAGTTACCGGGGCGCTTTCATCTTGCAACAACTGGGTATCGCCTTCGGGGTGCCGGTGCTGTATTTCATCAGCCAGGTCATGGAGGGTGGCCAAGCCGATTCGCTGGCGCAATACGGCGGTAAATATTTCCCGTTTTTGCTGCTGGGCGTCGCGTTCCAAGATTTCATTACCGTGAGCCAGTCTTCGTTCACTACCAGCATCCGCGAACATCAATTCATGGGGACCTTGGAGATCGTCATGCTGTCGCCGACGCCGGTACCGTTGATTTTAATTTTCTCGTCGCTGTGGGGTTATATTTTTACCTCGTTCCGCTTTGTGATTTATTTACTGTGCGGCTTTTTGTTCGGGCTGGACTTAAGTGCCGCTAACGTGCCGGGATTTTTATTGATTCTCGTGTTGTCGGTAGCCAGCATGGCTTCGTTGGGGATTTTGATCGCGGCGGCGACCTTGATCATCAAACGCAGCGAGGGTATCAACCTGATGATGACCGGTATCAGCTTGGCCTTCGGCGGGGTGGCTTATCCGGTTACCCTGCTGCCCGATTGGCTGCAATGGGTGCCGAAAGTCATACCGTTCAGCTATGCCTTGCAAGGCATGCGTTCTTCACTGTTGACCGGCGCCGGGGTGCTGGAACTGCTACCGGCGATCAACGCCTTGGCATTGTTTTCGGTCGTGTTGCTGCCCATCGGTTTGTATGCCTTCTCGCTAGCGACCCGCTATGCGAAGATCAACGGTACCTTGGGTCAATATTGACGGGTGAAACATGGCTGGTTTCCGCAGAATTATCGGCGATTGCTTGCGCAAGTTGCATGTCGAAGACAGAGTTAAGCAATTTCTCAAGGCCAAGCAACTTTGGGATAGGTACGAAACCCCGCCGCAGCTGATAGCCTGGCCGGATGGCCAGCGTATATTGGTGTTGGCGCCGCATATGGACGACGAAGTCATAGGCTGTGGCGGTACTCTGCGCAAATGCGTGCTAGCCGGCAAACAGGTTAAGGTAGCGTTCATGACCGACGGCCGGTTCGGCGACGACCGCTTGGCCCATCTGAGCGGACAGGCTTTCCAGGATTTGCAGCAGGAATTGATCCGGACCCGCAAACGGGAAGCCTTGCGTGCCGGCGAAATTTTAGGCGTGGAACCGCCGATTTTTTTCGACGCCGTCGACGCGCAGCTGCAATCGACCGACGTCATCCGCCGGCAATTGCGCCAGGTGCTGGACGAGTTTCGGCCGGACGCGGTATTCACGCCGTTTTTTACCGAAGACCACAAAGATCACCGGCAAACCACGCAAGTGCTGCTGGATACCGTGGAAACCGGCGATTATCGATTCGACTGTTATTGTTACGAAGTCTGGACTCCGTTATTTCCAAACTGTTTGGTCGATATCAGCGACACCATGACCTGCAAACGGGAAGCCTTGCAAGCCCATGCCAGTCAATTACAGGGTATAGATTATCAGCGGGCCATGGATGCCTTGACCCGCTATCGCGCCATGCGCATTAGCCGCGACGGCTATGCTGAAGCGTTTTTTCGCCTGCCGATGGCGGAGATGCGGGCATTTGCCGAGCGATTGGCGATTGCCGGTTAAGGGTTAGATGAAAATCCTGCATATCCATGATCGGCCGGCGGGATACGGCGGCGGCGAAGTGTATTTTGCCGAGGTTGTTGCCGGCCAATTGCAACGAGGGCATCAGGTCGCTACCTTGCATCTTCTGGCAGCGGACGCCGGCGAATCCAGCCGGCCGGGCAAGCATGTTCTACACAAGCCGCACGGTTATTTCAAAGGCCTGGCTAAACTGCCGCGGCTGCTGCAAATCGTCGAGCAGGAAGCGCCCGACGTCATTCATTTGCATTGTTTGTTTACCCCGGTCTGGTTGCGAGCCTTGCTTAGTGCGTATCCGCTGGTGCTCACCCTGCACAGTGTCGAAATGTTGTGTTTTCTATCGTCCAAGATACGGGCGGACAACCGGCAAATTTGTCGGTCCGCTATGGGGTGGCACTGCATCGCCAGCGGTTGTTATAAACCCTTGCAATTCGGCGGCTGGCTGTACGGCCCTTATCAGGCCTGGCTGCGTTATCGGTTATTGCGCATGTTGCCGCGCTTGCACAAATTGATTGCCCCGTCCGCCAGCATGGCGGAAGAGTTGCGGTTAGTCGGCGTGCCGGCCGAGCGGATTGCGGTGGTGCCGCATTTCACCGCCTTGCCGCAGGTTGGCGTTTCAGACACTAAGCGCCCAGCCGGGCAATTATTATTCGTCGGCCGCTTTAGCTGGGAAAAAGGCGTTAGCGAATTCGTAGACATGCTAAACCGGCTGCAAACCCCGGGCTGGCAAGCCACCATGGTAGGGGAGGGACCTATGCTGGCAGAGCTTGAGCAGCGTTTGGCCGAGGCCGGATTAACCAGCCGGGTGCGATTGGCCGGTAAAGTGGCGCGCGAAGCGATGCCGCAGGTTTACCAGCAAGCGGACCTGCTGGTGGTGCCCTCTCAGGTGCCGGAAGCGTTCGGCCTGGCCGGCATCGAGGCCATGGCGGCCGGCCGGCCGGTAGTGGGTTTCGATATCGGCGGTATCCGCGATTGGCTGGCGCATGAAACCAGCGGATTTTTGGTCGAGGCCGGCGATCGGCAGGGGCTGGCGCGGCGGGTAGACCAACTGTTGCAAGACGACGCACTCAGAACCCGCATGGGCGAGGCGGCCGGACGGCGGGCTAAAGAACTGTATAGCCTGCCGGTGCATTTACAGCGCTTGCAGAGCGTCTACGAGGAAGCCGCCGGAGCCGCACGATGAGTTTACGTATCGGTATCGACGGCTTACCCTTGCAGATCCCGGGCAACCGTACCGGAGTTTATCAATATACCTGGCGCTTAGTGGACAATCTGCAGCAGATTGACCGGCAGAACGCCTATCGGCTGTTGTTCTTCAGTTGCCGCGACCGGGCGAGTCGGGAGTTGGTCGCATCTTACCGGTTTCAAGCCAATTTTGATAAAAGCCTGTTCCGCACGCCTTACCGCTTGATACACGCGCTGGGCGAATATGCACCGTCGTTGGCCGGGTTGGGCGGGCGATTCGACGTCTATCACGGGCCGGCTTTTCGCCTGTTGCCCAAGGCTTATTACAAGAAGTCGGTAGCGACCATTCACGACATCAATTTCTTGCAACATCCGGAATTGTTCCCCGATCCGCGCGGTTTGGAAAATTATCGGCGCGAGACCGCATACGCCGTGCAACATGCGGACGTATTGCTGACCGTATCCAATTTTACTCGAGACGAAGTCATGCAGGCTTACCGCATAGGCAGCGACCGCATTCGGGTGATTTATCCGGGGATAGGCGAAGAGTTTCACGATCGCCACGATGCGAGGCTACTGCAAGCGATGCAAGACCGCTTGGGCATACGTGGCCCTTATTTGTTATTCGTCGGCTTGCAGGAGCCGAAAAAAAATCTGCTTCGCTTGCTTAGAGCGTTCGCCCAGGCGAGAAGCGAGTTTGCCCGGCCGCACCGGTTGGTGCTGGCCGGCGCGCCGGGGCCCGACACAGACGCCATCCGTAAGCTGATAGCGGAACTCAAGCTGGGCGACGCTGTGTTGTTGGCCGGTCACGTGGCCCGCGCGGATTTGCCGCTGTTATACGCCGCTGCCGCGGCCTTCGTGTTTCCGTCTTTGTACGAAGGCTTCGGCATCCCGGTATTGGAAGCCATGGCCAGCGCCACGCCGGTGATTACCTCCGATGTGGCGTCGCTACCGGAAGTGTTGGGCGACGCCGGCTATTTGGTCAATCCCTTGGCTGTCGACGAATTGGCGCAAGCCATGGTTCGCTTGTTGGCGGACAGCGAAGGCACGGCGCGGCTGGTTGTCCGTGGTTTGGAAAGAGCTCGACAGTTTTCTTGGCTAAACATGGCCGAACAAACCTTGCAACTTTATCGAGACCTATGAGATGTCCACGCTAAATATCCACATGTTGTACGACTTGCCGGTCGGCGCTTACCACCATTATTGTGCCTTGTTGTGCAATGCGTTGGCAGCCCGGGAAGAGGTCGGGCAAGTCGCATTGACGGCGGTGTTTTCCGAGCGCCGGCGGGTAGATGTCGATCCGGAAGAAATGGATTTGGTCGATCCCAAAGTAGCCATGGTGATTTTAGGACCGGGCGGCGGCAGTAAATTCAGCCGTTATTATCGATTCTTCTCCAATTTTGTCCGGCATTGGCTGGCGCTGAAAAATGACGGCTGCACCTTGGTGCATTTACATACCGCTACCGGCTTGAACGCCTTGGATTTGGGGTTGTTGCTGGCATACAAACTCAAGGGTATCCCGATTGTGCGCACCATACACGAGCTGACCGCCGCCGAACGTTTAGCGCATCCTAGCGGATACGAATTATGGTTCGGCCGCTTGTTACTCCGATTGACCGATGCGGTCATCGTGCACGATCCGCGCAACATCCCGCTAGTGCGCGCCGCCTTGGGCCGCGACGGCACCCCGGTGGCGGCGATACCGCACGGCAATTATCTGGTGTTTCGCAAATACATGCCGCACGGCTCCCAACAAGAGGCACGCGCCGCTAACGAAAAACCGGTCGTGTTGTTTTTAGGCGTCAAACGCCATAAAGGCATAGAGGTCTTTCTGGAGGCAATGCGCCAATTGCAAGCCGAGCAATTTCCGGTTCAAGGCATAGTCACCGGGCGAATCAATCCCGGCGACGAAGATTTGCTGGCGCAGATAGAACAATTGGCTAACGTAAAGCAGGACGCCAGCTATGTGCCTAATCACGATATGTGGCGGATTTATACGCAAGCCGACGTAGTGGCAATGCCGTATTTGAAGGGTACGACCAGCGGTGCCGTGCATCTGGCATACGCGTTCGAGCGGCCGGTCATCGCGTCGGATATCGATTGTTTCAAAGGCATAGTCAGCGACGGTGAGACCGGCTTGATCGTCGCGCAAGGCGATGCTGCGGCCCTGGCGGCGGCGATCAAGCGCTTATGCGAGGATCAAAATTTGTGCCGTCGTTTGGGGCGGGCCGGGTTCGAGCGGGTCAGTTCCGGCGAATACAGTTGGGAGGCTATCGCCCAGGATACGCTCAAGCTTTATCGGCAAGCCTTAGCGTCCGAGGTTTAGGGCTGCAACTCGCGCTTCCGGTTTACGGACGCTCACAGCCCGCAACGGTCGGAGGACGATCAGCGCGGAGCCTTCGATGATGCCGAATAGCAGCCATAGTGTGCCTTCGTAAGCCATGGGTTCGGAGAACATGTGGATAATCAACGGCAAAAGTCCCAATAAATAGCCTTTGAATATCCATTTTTCCGGTACGTTCGGCAAGCGCAGCACCCGGATTACCCGAGCGATGATGAAGGTAACGATGCCTAAATAAATCAACGCGCCGAACACGCCCAATTCGGTGGCCATTTGGCCGAAGGCATTGTGGACCGGGTAGGCGACGGTAAATATGCCTTCCTGGAATAAGTTGCCGGACGCGTTGGCGAAGTTTTGCACGCCCATGCCGATCAATGCCTGCCTATCCAATACCTCCATGGCCAATTCCAGCAGGCGCAAGCGTACTTCGCCGGACGAACTGGCATAGTTCTTCATCAAGCGGTACATGAATTCCAACAGTCCGGACCAGTAGCAGACAATCAGAACGAAGCCTATGGCCGCGGTGTAATGAATGGTTAAGGCCGGGCGGTTGAAGTAAATGAACAGCAGCATCACCAGGGCTAAGCCGGAAAGGGACGATGCGCTCCAGGTCAAGGTGATGCCGGCGCAATTCAGTAAAAACGCCAGTATGTAAAACCATTTCCACGTTGCCGACTTGGCGTTGGCGATGGCGAACAGCACCAGGCCGGCGCAGAACAACAAATAATCGTTCAAGCCGGCCGGGTTGGGGAAGAAGGCGGTCGAACGCGGCATGACGCCGAACGGCGTGGGTTTTAAATATCCCATGGCTTGCGATTCGCCGATGCCGGTGGTCCATAATATGCCCCACACCCAAAACACCACGGTTTGGCCGATGGCAACCAACGAGGAAAACACGCTGGCCGCGATCAAGGCGTAAGTGGTATGTTCGATCAATGGCCGGCGCCGGAGTAAAGCGACCACCGCGAAAAACAGCGCGAACTTCTCTGAAATGGCGATCAAGCCGCCTATCGGCGGCCGGTTGATCAGCGCCAGCACTGCCAGAAACATCAAGCCCAACGCGGCGAACATGATGGGACTGATTTGTACCGGCGCGCGCGATTCGGTAGCGGCGATGAACAGCCACAGCGCAAACAAGCCGACCGAGGATACGTCCAGCACGTCCAACGAACCTATGCCGAGGCCGCTAAACTGGCTGGCGGCGACAATGAACACCAAGAGGCTGAGATCTTTGTGACGATACAGTCTTGGGCCGTTCAGCGCTAGAGCCGCGATCAGCACGACAAGACCAGCCAAAACCGCGGTCAGAAAATACGGGAAGCGGTTGAAGCCGAAGGTAAAGCTTAGAATCGGGTCGGCGCAAATCCATCCGGCGACCAGTGCGCCTATCGCCACGATTTGCCAAGACACGGATTTAGCCATGGGCGCTTGCCGGCTTGGAATCGCCGTTCAGCAAGCCGACGGCCGCGGCGGCGACTTCGTCCACATCGATATTCTCGATCGGATTGCGAGTCGTGCGGTCGAATTCTTGAAAAGGCTGATGCAAGAACACTTGTTCCGCCGAGGCCTTGTGCAATGCGATGCAATTGTCGCTGGTGCAGATAACTTGCGCCGGCAAAGTGTAACCGAATAAACCGATGCAGGGCAGGCCGACGGCCAGCGCCAAATGCAAGGGACCGGAGTCGTTGCCTATGAACAGATCGGCTGCGGTCATGATGGCGGCCAATTGGGTCAGCGTGGTTTGGCCGGATAGATCGACCACGTTGTCCAGCGCGGCTTCGGAGATCACCCAACGGTTTAATGCCGTTTCCGCCGTTGTGCCCAACAATAAGAACAGGCAAGGCCGTTGCCGGGACAGGGTTTGCAGCAGCTGTGCATAGCGTTGCTGCGGCCATCGCAGCTCCGGTCGCCAATGATTGCCGGCCTGCACGACGACAATCGCTTGTTCGGGGTTTTGCCGGAGCGAGGCCAACAGTTGGCGGGCGAAATCCCGGTCCGCCGCGGCAATTTCCAAGCCGACCGGCGTTTGCTCCGCAATGCCGAGCGCGTTTAACAGGTCGAGGTTTTGGCGGACGATAGCGATTCGGTCCTGCAGCTCGACTTTGACGGTATTTAAAAAACCGGCGCCTGCCCGTTCGAAGCCGGCGCGGCAAGGAGCGCCGCAAACCCAGGCTAAAATTGCATTCTCCAGCATTCCTTCGCCGCGCGCCGGGTTTATAATAAGATCGAAGCGCTGTTTTCGTAGCGAGTGCATTAATCGCAGTTTGGCGGATAAGCCTTTGTGTTGCTTTAAGGGTTCGTACGCGAAGCGTGGGTTGGGTCTGTATTGTTCGGGCAACAATTGATAAACGGTTTCCGGAAACGGGCTGAGGCTGGCAATATAGGCGTCGGGAAATCGCTCGCGCAGGGCGGTGATAACCGGAAATACCCGGATGATGTCGCCTATCCCGCCGGCTTGAAAAACCAATATTCGCTTGAAATCCCCATTGTCAGGCTGGTGGGAAAATAAAAAGCCGATATATTTTCCGCACCAAGCTATTATTTTTAATAGTAACTTCATATTAATATAGAGATATTCGACGATGAAAATCGGAATCGACGGAAGATTGGGTTATAAGGAAGGAATAGGCCGATATTTATTCGAATTAGTCGAAAATTTGGCGGAGTTGGCTCCCGATTACCGGTATATATTATACTTTAATGCCGAGCACAGCGATTACTATACACAACACGCACCGAGAAGGCAAAACATCGAATGGCGCTTCATAGCCGGCGCGGCCTTTCGCGGCCGGGAGCAATGGAACCTGATCCAAGCGGTAAAAGCCGATAAAGTCGATCTCTATCATGCCACCTTCGAATACGGCGCCCCGCTGTGGCTGGATGCACCGCTGATATTAACCGTTCACGACGCTTATTTCCTGCCACCGGCAAAATCGAAAGAATATTTTCGCTCGTTTTCCACCTATTTATATTATCAGCTGATGATGGCCTACGGCTTGGTTAAGGCCAAGCGGGTAATTACCGTGTCTAATTTCGTGCGCAATAAAATAATCGGCCACTCGGCGTTTTATTCTAAGTTTAAAAATAAAATTAGCGCTGTCCATAATGGAGTCGGTTCGGAGTTTAATCTAAACGGCGACGACGATGCCGGCATTACCGGCAAATACGGCTTGGACCGTTACTTCCTTTACGTCGGTGCCTTGACCAATCACAAGAACATCTTCGGTTTGTTGTCCGGTTACGCTTATGCGGTGCGGCAGATGCCGGACTGCCCGCGTCTGGCGGTAGCCGGCAAGCCGAATAAAAGCCTATGGAATTTGTCGGAGCTGTTGGAAAAGCAGGGCATAGTCGATAAGGTATCGTTTCTGGGCTACGTGCCTAACGAAGAGTTGCCCGGCTTGTTCCGTCGGGCATTGGCGTTCGCCTTTCCGTCCCTGCACGAGGGTTTCGGCATTCCGGTGCTGGAAGCCATGGCCTGTGGTACGCCGGTGATTACCTCCGACCGCACCGCACTACCGGAGGTGGCCGGCGATGCGGCATTGTTGGTCGACCCGCACAGTCCGGAGGCCATCGGCAACGCCATGCTCAATCTTTGCCGGGATCCGGCCTTGGCCGCCGAATTGCGCGCAAAAGGCCTGGCCAGGGCCGGACAGTTTTCCTGGCGCAAAATGGCGGCCGAGACTTTGACTCTATACCGTGCGGTTTTGTCCGGCAGTTCCCATTAACCTATTCCGATTCACTTAACCTTGCAACCTCTATGAATACCGTTACCACTAGCCACGATGTGGCCGCCCAGGCATGTCAATGTAATCTATGTCAATCCGAGCGCATTACCGTGTTGTACGAGCTGGACGATTTTGCCATCGTGCGCTGCCAAGAGTGCGGTTTGGTGTTTTTAAGCATGGCGTTGAACGCCGACAAGTTGAGCGACATGTACAGCGATAACTACTACAAGGAGCGTTCGGACTACTTTCAGGTCGACGTCGATCCCGATCGAGTAGTTAGCGGCGAGGCCGTCGATTTTACCAACTTCAAAAACGGTTTGGCTTTGTTGGAACGGTTCCGGCCGGAAAAAGGGCGTTTGCTGGACGTGGGCTGCGCGCTGGGCGGTTTTTTGGGATTGGCCAAACAAGCCGGCTGGACGGTGACCGGTGTCGATATTTCGCACTACGCCGCCGAGTATTGCCGGGAGCGCTTGGGCGTCGAGGCGCACAGCGGTCTTTTGACCGACATTGCATTCGCCGATGAGACTTTCGACGTAGTGACGCTGTGGGACGTGGTCGAACATTTCGAAAAGCCGGTCGAACAACTTAAAGAAGTCAACCGCATTTTGAAAACTGGCGGTTGGTTGTTAGTGGATACCCCCAACGAACGCAGCTTGATCCGCAGCGTAGCCAGGCTGATTTACGATATCAGCGGCGGACGCGTGGACGGGCCGCTGAAAAAACTGTTTCACCAATTCCATTTGTATTACTTCAACGAAAACACCTTGCGGCGAGCGCTGAGCGATAGCGGATTCGAGCTGGTTTCCTTGCAAGGCCGTCCGCTCCCTGCCGACAAAGGCCGCGCCGGTTTGATCGGCCGCTGTATCGTCACGCTGTTCTCCTGGCCGGAAAAATGGTTGGGCCGCGAATTCGAACTGGTAGCGTTGGCCCGCAAGCGTTGAAGCAACAGGATTGCTCGATCAGCCGAAGCTGTCGGCGATCAAGCTCCGATAGGCGTTTTTTGCATACAGGGCTTCCCGCTCGGCGGCGTCCGGCAGATGGGAATCGCTGACGCCGCCGGCACCGGGTACTGCGGCTATCCGTCCGCTGGAATCCAGTCGATACACGCCCGCTATCGAAATACCGTGATCCGGCGCGACCAAGCTGTAACAGATGTTCAGCCAGCCGGCTTCGCCGGGTTCTCGGTCGTTAAGCAATGCGGTCACCGCCAGGGCGCAGGTTTTGGCGGCCGAATTGGCGGCAAACGCCGATTTGGGGATGGGCGCGAGCTGGGCGGCATCGCCGATGACGTGGATAAAAGGGTCCAGCGGCGACTGCGACGTAGCGGGTAGTACCGGACACCAGCCGGACGCGTCGGTCAAGCCGGATTCCACGGCCAAGCGGCCTGCGGTTTGCGGCGGGATGATGTTCAACACATGACCGGAAAAACGGTCGCCGAATTCGGTCACGACGGTTTTGCCGGCGGCATCCAAGCGCACGATAGGATTGTCGGCCAAACTGTGCCATTCGATCAGGCTATGGGCGGTGCCGTAACCGTAGTGGCGGCGCCAGCCGGCTTCGAATAAAGCTTGCTTGGAGAAGCTGCGTTTAGGGTCCAGAATCAAAATTTTACTGCGCGGTTTATGCCGCTTTAACCAATGGGCCATCATGCTGGCCCGTTCGTAAGGACCGGGCGGGCAGCGGTAAGGATCTGGCGGTGCGGCGATCAACAGCACCCCGCCGTCCGGCATGGCCTGCATCTGCCGCAGCAGCAATTGAGTTTGCGGGCCGGCTTGCCAGGCATGCGGAAAACGTGCAGCGGCATTGACGTCGTAACCAGCTATTGCTTCCCAGTCGAATGCGATGCCGGGCGCTAGTAGCAAGCGGTCGTATGCCAAATCGGTTCCGCCGGCCAAGTGCAGGCGCCGGCGAGAGCTGTCGATGTATTTCGCCCGGTCCTGCACCACATCAATGTTATAGCGTTGGCTTAAGGCCTGGTAATCCACTTGCAATGCCGTCGGCGTGGATTGTCCGGCAAACAGCCAATTGCTGCCGGGGCAAGTCATGTAAGCGTTTTTCGGCTCTATCAAGGCGATGCGCAGGTCCGGGTCCAAAAAGCGCAGGGTTTTGGCGAAAGTCGCGCCGCCGAAGCCACCGCCGACCACCACCACGCGGGCCTTGCCGGCGGCGTGTCGCGACAACCGGCAGGCGCTCAACGGCGCCAGGCCGGCCGCGGCTAGCGTGCGTAAAAACCGGCGCCTGGCATCGTCGATCATGGCTTCAGGGCCGTCAAATAAGCGGCCACCCCGGCCAGCTCGGCGTCGCTATAACCCTTGGCGATACGCGGCATTAAGGTGGCCGGCTTACGGTCGTATTTGAAATCCAACAGTATCAGAGTCATTTGTGCGGCCGACAAACCTGTCAGCTTCGGGATGCCGGTGGATTCGGCATGGCTGTGGCAGGTCAGGCAGTTTAACGCGACGGCTTGCGGACCGGCGTCCGCCGCACTGGGCGGTGAGTGGGTCAAGACCAGCAAGCCGGCGGCCAGAGCGGCTTGCGCTGTATTCACCGGCCGCCCCGTTTTTGCCGGAATGCCTCGTACATCAGTACGCCGGCAGCGACCGAGACGTTCAAGCTTTCCACTTGGCCCAGCATCGGAATTTTCACTAAAAAATCGCAGTGCTGGCGGGTCAAATGCCGCATGCCGCTGCCTTCCGCCCCCATCACCAGGGCCAGCGGCAGGTTCAAGTCCAGCTCGTACAAAGTTTGCTCAGCATCTCCGGCCGTACCTAAAATCCAGATATTTTGCTGTTTCAGCCAGCGTAAGGTACGGGCTAAATTGACGACCTGGTAAACCGGCACCGTTTCGGCCGCGCCGCTGGCGACTTTGCACACGGTAGGGGTAATGCCGGCCGCGTTGTCTTTGGTGACGATGATGCCGTGCGCGCCGACCGCGTCCGCGGTGCGCAGACAGGCGCCCAGATTGTGCGGGTCTTGCACCTGATCCAATACCAGATAAAAGGCGGTTGCTTGTAGCCGCTCGACGTCGGTTTTCAATTGCTCTTCGCTAAGCATGCCGGGCAAATCGACTGCCACCACGATACCCTGGTGATTCTTGCCGTCCGCCATCCGGTCCAGCTTTTTGCGTTCGGTTTTTTCCGGTTGCACGCCGAGCTTTTGCAGTTCCTCCAGCACGGTTTGCAACCGGTTGTCGTGACGCTGGCCGTCCACCCAGACCCGGCGAATTTTTTGCGGCGAGTATTCCAGGGCCGCCTGCACCGCGTGCAAACCGAAAAGATGCGTATTGCTCATGTCAACTGTGTAAGAAGCGAAAAATGTGCGCCGGTTCGGATCTGGCGAGCCGGGCCGGGCGTTCATGCTAAAGGCCGGCGATGCGGGATGCAATAAAAATTGTCGAAAGCGATAGTGTCAATGCCGGCAGTATAAACATGAGTGTTAGATGTTCGAATCGAGGCGATTGAAAAGCGAACTGGTTCAAAATTTCCGACTATGCTTGGGGTGTTGCTATACCGCAGGTAGCGATTGCAAAGTAAGGGTGGACTGGATGCAGCGAATCAAGGTCAGACCGGCGGTGGTGGCTAAGCCGCTGGAAGCCGGTCAGCCGACGGCGTATCGCCTTCACCCTTTTACTCGACTTCCCTTGCTTTTGGTGGGGCCGTTTCGTCTTTTGGGGTTGGCGGAACGCGGAGTCGAGCGCACTAAAAACCGGCGCTCAGACCGGTTTCGCACTTGCGGCGGGGCAACATTCTTCCATGTGCCGCCGCGCCCGGGGTTAAAGTCGGCAAAAAGTACGGAGAGTGGACGTAAGCCAGGCATGGCTTAGCCTCGCGGGGACGATGGCCGCTTAATCCATCGGTGATAGCTATGCATAGAAATAACAACAAAGCACTCAGCTGCAGTAGGCAAACGTTTTTCGCGATTGCGTTGTCCATCGGTTTTTTTGCTGCGGCTTTGCCGTCGTCGGCAGCTGAAAACACGGTTTACGTCGAGCAGGGCAAGGCGTGGACCAAGCCCGTCAGAGAGGATTTTTACAGCCGCGACCAAGGTTCGCGCATCATGCCTTTGAAATGGTTTCAAGCCTTGAAGCAAGCCAGCGGCGAAGCTTTTACCGCCGATAACATGCGGCGTTTCGGCTATTTGCCCAACCCGGCCAGTCCGATGCCGGGTCTGCCGCTGGGTTTTAGTACCAACAAAGAGGCGGTCGGCATGACGTGCGCGGCTTGCCATACCCGGCAAATCGAAGTCGGCGGCGTGCCGTACCGGATTGACGGCGGTCCTGCGATTGCCGATTTTCAGGGCTTTGCCGCCGAGTTACGCAACGTGGTGGACAGGACACTCAACGACCCGGCCGCCTTTGCCGATTTCGCGCAAAACGTGCTGGGCAGCGGTGCCGACGCTGAAAAGCAAGCCGAACTGAAACAGGCCTTGCAGGATTGGTTCGTGCCGTATCGCACCTTGATGGATAAGGCCTTGCCGAAAGACGCGCCCTGGGGGCCGGCCCGCTTGGACGCGGTAGGCATGATTTTCAATCGCCTGACCGGCCTGGACATCGGTTCGCCGGAACATCAGTACGTCATAGAGGGCAACATCCATTTGGCCGACGCGCCGGTGCGTTATCCCTTCATCTGGAACGCGCCTATCCAGGATAAAACCCAGTGGCCGGGCTTGGCGGACAACGGTAACGATATATTGGGCTTGGCGCGCAATTTCGGCGAAGTGGTGGGCGTGTTCGCCGAGTTTCATCCGCAAAAAGACGACTGGAGAATACTCGGCTACGACTACCTGAAGGTTAATTCCGGCAATTTCGACGGTTTGAAAAGCTTGGAAAACATGGTGAAAAAAATCGGCCCGCCCAAATGGCCGTGGTCGGTCGACAAGGCCTTGGCGGCGCAAGGCAAGGCGATTTATGAAAGTCCGAGCAAAACCGAGCAGGGCGGCTGCGCCGGTTGTCACGGCATTCGCAAGGGGGCGATCCGGTCATGGAAGAAAACCTGGGCGACGCCTTTGTGTAACGTCGGCAGCGACATGCGTCAATTCAATCTGTTGACTTGGACGGTCGATTCCGGGGTGATGGAAGGCGCTTTCATTCCCTTCTTCGAAAAACCGATCAAAGCTCAAGACGCCGCATTCAACGTACTGGGCGTGGCGGTGATGTCGTCGGTGTTGCAGTACGAGAAGCGGTTGGTGGTTAAACTGGAAGACGACATCAAGCGCAAGGCGGAAAAGTTGCACGGTAAACTGGGCATAGCGCCGGATCCCAAAGCCGTCGAAAGTTTACGAAAACTGCAAAACCAGTTGCTTAGCCCGGACGTGATCGATTTGAAAGGGGCGTTTCATCAGTTGAGCAACGCCTGGGTGATGCCGTCGCCGGCGGAAGATTGGCAAACCGATCCGATCTGCAAGGACGACTTTACCGCGCCAGTGCCGAAATTAGCTTACGAATCGCGGGTGATGCAAGGCATTTGGGCTGCCGCGCCGTATTTGCACAACGGTTCCGTGCCGACCTTGCAGGACTTGCTGAAACCGGTCGCCGAACGCCCGGCCCAGTTCAAGGTCGGCCCGGCCTACGACATCAGCAAAGTAGGTTTGGCCGCCGAACAAAGCCAATTCGATTACACCTATAAAACCACGGATTGCAACGACCGCCTATCCGGCAACAGCCGCTGCGGCCACGAGTTCGGCACCAAACTTAACGATCAGGAAAAAGCCGCGTTGCTGGAATATTTGAAAATCTTGTAAACCGCGAATGCGTCCGAGCAACGACTGCTTGGGCGTTGCGCAGTGCGGCTTGCCGGCCGGCTATCGCGGCAAGCCGCCTGCGGATGACGCAGAGGGGGTGCGGCATTTCGGGTGTAGACGCGCTTCATCTGCGCCGTTGGCGCAAGGGGCGTTCAATGTGCATGCGGATTCGCCGTCCGTCAATCGACCTGCATAAAGCACCGGCAACCGTTCGACTATGCGGGCGTTGCCCCTCGCAGCCGGGACGACGGCAACTTAGGCGTGCGGTTTCAGGAACTGAGATGAAAAGCGTCGCTGTAAATATCTTGCAAGCCGGCGCCTTGCAAATACGCTTGGCGCTTGCTGTGCATGACCATATCGGGGTGACCGCAAAGATAGACGCGCCAAGCGTTAAGGTTGGGCAGCTCGGCCATCGCGACGTCGTTGGCCCGTCCCTTGGCAAAACCCGGTTTTACATCGCCGCGCGATACGCACGGGGTATAACTGAGGTTCGCATGCTCGCGGGCCAAGCGTCGCATTTCGTCTATCCAATACAAACCGCTGATTTCGCTGCTGCCGTGATAAAGTCTGATCCGGCCGCGGTGACCTTGCTGCAAGGCTTCCCTCAGGATGCCGTACAGTGGCGCCAAACCGCTGCCGGTACCGATCAGCAACAAATTTTGCGCGGTGTTACCCGGCAGGTAATAACATGAACCTTGCGCGGCGGAGATGTCCATGGAATCGCCGATAGCGACTTCCCTATGCAGCCATTCGCTAAAGCGGCCGCCGGCAAGGCGGCGGATATGAAAATTCACGCTATTCGAATGGTCGCGTTGATTGGCTATCGAATAGCTGCGGGTCAATCCGTCCTGCCGCCGCAGCTTGACGAATTGTCCGGCGCGGTATTCGAACGGTGTTTCGTAACCTAGCGTCAGCAGCAGGATTTCCGTATTCAAGTTCTGTTTGTCCAACACGGTTGCTCGCTGGTAAACATCCGTGCCGTTGCCGAGACTGACCTGCATGTTGGTTTGCGGGTAACACATGCAGGACAGAAAATGCCCGTTCTGCCGTAGAACGTCTTTCAGCCCGGTTTGGGCTTCGACCGGCGGCGGGCCGTCCAGGCTGCGCATCATGCAGCTTTGACAGACGCCTTGCCGACAGCCGTGCGCTACCTCCACCTTGGCCCGCAGCAGGGTTTCCAGCACCGACTCGCCGGCGGCGCCGGCGAAAACCCGATTCCCCAAAGTAATGCTGTAAGCTGGCATTGCGGACCTCAGCGTCCTAACACATCGTTCCGGGTGCTTTCGGCAATGGCCGCCGCTTCGACGATCAATTCCGACGGTACCTTCAATTCTTGCAAAGTGGCGGCTAAATGCTCCATGACCGCGTCGAAATGGCTGTCGTCCAGACCGAATTTTTGTACCAGATGCGCATGCGCTTGGCGCATATCGCTGCCGCTGTAATTGGCCGGGCCGCCGAAAGCCATGGTCAAAAACGCTTTCTGCTTGGCCGCTTGTTTTTCGATGTCGGTGTGATCGAAAAAACGGTTGATTCGGTAATCGCCGAGCACTTTGCGGTAGAAGATATCGACCGCTGCGCTGACCGCGGCTTCGCCGCCAAGTTGTTGATAGAGAGAGGGTTTGCTGTCTGTCATGGTTGGAATCTCCGCAGAGGTTGTAGGTTATGGTGACATCGGACGGGAATAGGATAGTCTCGAAAATAAACTTTTACAATATAAATATGTTAAAAGTGCGTTTTTGCCTGCCGTGCCTTGCCGAAAGGGTGTGCTAAACTCCGCAGCCTGTAGCCGATCAACCTTCATATTCAATTTCTTATAACGATGCAAACAGCGCCGGCCTCGCGCCAAGAACAAATTCTTACTCTGTTGCTGAATGCCGGCGCAGGCCTGTCCATCGACGAAATGGCCGAAAAATTGGGTATTTCCAGAAACGCCGTGAAACAGCATTTGGATGGTCTGGAAAAACAGCAACTGATCAAGGAAGCGGCTTTAACCAACACCGGCGGCCGGCCGGCCCGCAGTTACGTATTGACGGAGCAGGGGATCAATCACTTTCCCAAGCAATACGCCTGGTTTTGCAACCTGCTGCTGGAAGAGTTGGCCGAACGGATGGAGCCGGCCGCGTTGGAGGACATGATGTGGCACTTGGGTAGCAAATTAGCCGCTACCTTGCTGCCGCAATTTACCGGCAAAACCCCGCAAGAAAGATTGGTTTCCTTAATCGGGCTTATGCAAAAACTCGGCTATCACGCCGAAATCGATAGCGCGGCTGAGCCGGAGACCTTGGGCATCAAAGCGGTAAATTGCGTTTATCACGATGTGGCGAAAAAGTATCCCGCACTTTGTCAGTTCGACCGAGCTTTGCTTGCCACCCTATTGGACAGGCCGGTGCAGCAAACCTCTTGCATCGCCAAACAGGATTGCGCATGCCGATTCCGCTGCCGGCAAGCCGGCGGCGAAGCCCCGGATTCAGAATAAAAACGGGCGCGGGATTTTCAAGCTAAGGCATTGCGCGTCGGGTCATTTGTGCTAGGCCAATCAACGCACCTTAAAGCGTAGGATTTCGCGGGTGCGCCAGCCGCTACTCGTCGCGGACCTTCGTCCGGCATCTTTGGTTTTATCGACATCAGCTTAAATCATCCCCGGCTTTGTATGGGATGATTTAACTTTTTTACGATTACAGCTGTTTAAAATACGCGAGGCCGCTTGCTGGAATGACAATATCATCGAGGATTTACTGCGGTCCTTCCGGACGGATGCGGCGCAGTCGGCAGCGATTTATAGTGTCGATTCATCGATCGCTAACATACCGGTCTTAACCTATGCGCGTGGTTTTGTCCGATTTACTGCAGGGTTGAAAGGATAAACTGAATATATGATCGAACTTGTGTGGATAGGCTCGGCTTATTTGATGGGCTTGGTGGTCAGCAGGATATTGCTGCCGCCGTTGGTTGGCTATTTGCTTGCCGGATATTTGTTACACAGTTTCGGATGGGGTCAATTCAGCGCGTTGGCGCATATCGCCGACATCGGCATCCAGTTATTGTTGTTCAGCGTCGGCTTGAAAATAAAGCCGGCGACCTTGATTCGGAGCGAAGTGCTCAGCGTGGGCGGCGGGCATTTGTTGCTGGTTACCGGTATTTCTTCGCTGGTATTTTTCTGGCTGGACGAGCAAATGAGCGGTGGATTGCTGTTAGGGGTCAGTTTGGCGTTCTCCAGCACCGTTTTAGCCATTAAAGTGTTGGACGACAATGGCGAACTGTCGTCGTTTCACGGCCGCGACGTGATCAGCATTCTGATTTTGCAGGATTTGATTGCAATTGGGTTGTTGGCTTTCACCGATGGACGCCAACCGACGCTGTGGGCGCTGGCGCTGGCGCTGATTCCGCTGCTGCGGCCCCTGGGTCGACTGCTGCTGCAAGTCAGCCGCAACGCGGAGTTGCAAATGCTGTTGGGCGTGACCATGGCCTTGGCGGGCGGCGTGCTCGCCGAACACCTCGATGTTTCTGCGGATATCGGCGCGTTGTTGAGTGGCATGATGTTGGGAGGTCATGAAAAATCCGAGCAGATTGCCCATAAATTATGGGGGGTGAAAGAGCTATTTTTGATCGCTTTCTTTTTGCAAATCGGTTTGACCGGTTTGCCGAATAAAGAGCAAGCCGTCGCCGCGCTGGCCCTGCTTGCTACGCTGCCGTTGCAGGGCATGCTGTTTTTCGGCTTGTTTATCTTGGCGGGCTTGAGGGCCCGCACCGCGTTCGTGTCGTCCGTTGCATTGACTACCTACAGCGAATTCGCCTTAATCACTACCGATGCCATCGTCAAATCGGGTTTATTGACACCGGAATGGCGTTCCATCATCAGTTTGGCGGTTGCCGGTTCGTTGGCCATCGCGGCGCCGGTCAATCGTTATTCCCACGTGATATTCGCGGTATTGGAACCTTTTTTGACGCGTTTGGAGGACAAAAAGCGCTTGGTCCATATAGACCGTATTCCCAATTCTTTCGGTGCGGCGGAATGGTTGGTCGTCGGCATGGGGCGGACCGGAACGTCCGCCTATGCGGCTTTGCACCAGCAGGACAAATTGGTATTGGGCTTGGATGCGGATCCCATCGTCGTGGAAATGCAGCTCGCGCAAAATCGCAGGGTGATTTACGGCGATTCCGAAGATTCCGAACTTTGGAACGGTTTGCAGCTGGAAAAGATTAGCGGCGTGATGTTAACCATGCCGGATTTCGGAGCGCGCCGCTCCGCGATTACCCAGCTAAAAAACCGGGGCTTCAAAGGCAGTATCGGCACCTTGTGCTACGACAACGACGAATACGCGGAGCTAGTCGAGCTAGGCGCGCGCTTCGTCATTCATCCCTTGGTCGAGGCCGGTAACTTAATGGCACGGCATATGCTTAACATAAAATGAGATCGCCGGTGTTTGGAAATTTTTTAAGGATGGGTTAAGCGCTGGGGTCGATATTGCCTCCCGACCGAATTGATACCGTTTTTGAGTAAATTGGAGACAACATGATGCAAGCGAATCAAGAAACCGATAGCGATAATGCGTTTTGGCAAGTGAGAACCGCCATCAAGAGCTTAATGAATTTTCAGGGAGAAGATGACGAAGACGACGTGATTTATGCCGCTAACAAATTGAATTTCGTATTGCGGGTGGTCCACGACAACCATAGAGCATGGAATGACGAAACGATCAGGAATTTCGTTTTGATTCAAAATGATCCGCTTAAACACTTAAACGTTAAATCCGAAAAGTTGAACCATATCGTGCGGAAAATCCAGCAAGAGATGATAGTCAACTTTTCTTGAAGGCAGGCGTCAGGCTGCGCTTGCCGAACCAGTCAACAGCGCGCTCTCCGTTGCGCCAAACTTGGCTTTTCCCGCCGCTCAAACTTGCTAGCCGTCAATGTGCCGGATCCGGCAACCCTTTATTCGTTAGGTTCAGCTTGCATCGAAATCTCCCGCCAAGCCTGGTTCGGATATTTAGCACAGAAATAATCTCTTAGCCAAATGCCGGTATCCGTATGCTTGAATGCTTGTGCATCGGGCATCGATGCCAGACGTTGGCGCACTGCGTGATCGGGTATCAGCAATAGTTCTATATCGGCCATGGCAACGAATTTATGCGGTTCCGTAATGCGGCCGTTAAAGATTTTGAACAGTTGGTGTTTTTTTAATTCCAGGTGTTCCGCCAATTCGTCTTTAAATTCCAAAAACAGCATCAGCAAATCGCTGCCGCTAAAGTTGGAGTCGTGCAACGGGTGTAGGCGTTCCAGCAAGTGGTGTACCGCAAAGCGATACAATTTGGATTCGCGCACCATTAAGCGAGCCGCTGTGGAACGTACGGCAATTCGGTCTTCGTTGCTCAAGCGAATCGATACGATATTTTTTCTATCGTCGAGCGAAGCGTTTTGGTTCGATGTCGGCATTTTTCGAAGAATCGGTAGTGTCTAGGGTTTACTTTATGCCGATCAGAATAATGCAAGCATGTTACGGCTTTATAACGGTTTGATTACACAAGGCTTTATCGTAACTTAACATTAATGATGGCTAAGCTCGACACGCAGCCTGTTTTTGAAAGCCGGCCGGGAGCAGATTTGGTATTAATTCCGTCAATTTGTCTTAAATCCGACATTGGCCTGACGAGAGGTACGAGGGGTTAAATATCCTCATCGCACGCCAGTGCCGTCGTCTAATGCCATGGACGGCTACTTCAAGCACTTTGCAGCTCGGCTTTCGGCAAGCCCCGCCGGAATGACGGTGTTAGAACTAGATAGGAATAGCCAAAGAGGGCTAACAGTAACACTCATGAAGGCCTTGCAATCGCCCCGCATTAGTGTTTTGGACGGCTGCCGCGCGACTTTATTTAGGCATAAAAAAACCGGCGGTTAAGCCGGTTTAGTCTGACCTAAGTCATTGAATGATGGCGGAGAGCTAGTCCGCCTAACAAAAGTCCGATATTGTTTTTATCGTCCTAAATTCTTGTTAAAAAACGATAAGTTACAAATTTATTGTCCAGCTTGGTTTGATAAAATATACTCCAATCCGATGCCGAAAGTAGGGTAGGAAGTAGGGTAGGATTTATGAGTCGGATTTTGAATAAGCTGAACGCACGCAAGGTTGTGACAATCAAAACTCCCGGTTATCACAGTGATGGTGGTGGTCTTTACCTACAGGTTAGTCCGACACTTTCAAAAAGCTGGATTTTCAAATTTGTCAGGAATAAAAAGGCTACCGAGATTGGTCTGGGTAGTTTTGGCGATATTTCGCTGGAAGCAGCCAGGGAGCAAGCATCTGAGTACCGAAAGCTGCTCAAGCAAGGTCTGAATCCTCTGGTCGAAAAACGGAAAATTGAACGCGAGCTTCATTTGTCCGTCGCCAAGTCAATGACATTTGCAGAATGTGCCTCCGCTTACATTGAAATTAATCGCCATGGCTGGAAAAATCCTAAGCATGCTCAGCAATGGTCCAATACCCTAGAACAGTACGCATATCCAACCATTGGCAAACTCCCGGTCGCGGAAGTCGATACGGCACTGGTTGTTAAATGTCTTGAAGGAATCTGGACGTCCAAAAATGAAACGGCCAGCAGATTGCGAGGTCGCATCGAAACGGTGCTGGATTGGGCGACTGTAAGCAAATATCGAGAAGGTGAAAATCCAGCTCGATGGCGTGATCATCTTGACAAGATATTACCTAAACCATCCAAAGTTCAAAATGTCGAACATCACGCCGCATTGCCTTACACGGATATATCGGAATTTATTGTAAAACTAAGAAATCAACAAGGCATAGCCGCGCGATGTCTGGAATTTACGATCCTTACCGCTGCCCGAACCAATGAATCCATTGGCGCAACTTGGGATGAAATAGATGTTATCAGTCAGACGTGGACCATTCCCGTCGAACGGATGAAAGCCAACAAACCTCATCGAGTGCCCTTGTCGCCTCGGGCAATGGCTATCGTTCAGGAGATGAGTCTACTCAAAACGAATGAATTTGTGTTTCCTGGGTTAAAAAGAGGTTTGTCGAATATGGCCATGCTGCAACTATTAAAACGCATGGGCCTACCGGAACTGACGGTTCACGGATTTCGATCTAGTTTTAGGGATTGGGCTGCTGAAACAACCCATTATCCCAATGAAGTAGTTGAAATGGCATTAGCCCACACGATTAAAAATCAGGCAGAGGCCGCGTATCGCCGAGGCGATTTGATGGAAAAGCGATCTCAGCTCATGGCCGACTGGACTATGTATTGCGAGCAGGGTAATCAGGCTTTAAGGTAGTGTTCCGGTTAAGTTCAAATAGTAGCGCGTATGTTTGCGTTCTCCCGTTCTAAACAATACGCCCTTGGCGACCAGATCCTGCAGATCACGCGTGGCCGTTGCTGAAGGTGCCCCCGTGATGCTGCGATATTTGTCTGCACTGAGTCCGCCGGTGAAGCCATCCGGACCTTCCCGAAACATTCTCGCCAACGCTTTTTCCTGTCGCGGATTCAGATGCCCACGCACGTGGTCGTAGAGTTTGGTTTTTTGAATTAAGAAATCGATCCATTGATGGGTGTATTCCTGAGCGGCCATTACCAATTCGGCGAAATAAACCAGCCAATCAGTCACGTCGATTTGCTTGTTAGCCATTTCCAAAGCGGTGTAGTACGCATTACGGTGGCGTTCGATGGTAAATGCCAGGGCGATTAATGTCGGTTGCCCCAGACATTGGGCCAATGCCTTTTCGGCAATGGCGCGACCGATGCGACCGTTACCGTCTTCGAACGGATGGATGCTGACAAAATAAAGATGCGCGATCCCTGCGCGCTGTAAAGCTGGCATGGGCGTGTTTCCATCAGGTGCCGTGCTATTAAACCAATCAATGAACTGATCCATTTCCGGCGTCATTTGGCAGGATGGCGGCGCCTCGAAATGGATCTTGGGCGCATAAATGGGACCTGAGACAATTCGCATCGGGTCGTCGTGTGTTCGATACCGTCCGACATCCTGTAGGTCGCTACGACCGGCCGTAATCCAAGTGTGCCAGCGATACAACTGCTCATGACTTAGTGGGGTAGAAAAATGCTGGTACAAATCGACCATAACCTCCGCGATGCCTTGCTCGGCTGGCGGGACTTTTCGATGATCGGTGGTTAAACCGAATTGACGGCAAATCGAAGATTGCAGGCTGTCCCGGTTGAGATATTCGCCTTCAATGGCTGACGTTTTCAAGGCTTCATTGCTGATTAGCTCGATGGTCAAATGCCGCTTGTCGTCTTCAGACAAATGCTTGATCGCGCCGAATGACACACCGGCGCCGAGCAACAAGCGCTTTTCAAAATCGTCCAGCTGCGTCGCGTTGTAGGTGAAGCGCGGCCAACCCGCCAGTTGCCAATTCCAGATCATGATTAATACAAAATGATTTTATCGATCATAAATATATCATTTATTGAACGATAAAGGACCTGTTTAAACATCACGCAGCCTGCATTGCGACTCTGGGAACACCCGAGCACTGTAACTGTTGAAAATGAGATTACTGGTATTACCGGTGTTACCACCCTGTCTGGTGTAGGCTGCAAAGGATATGTCGACGGATTACCTAGTGTTACCGGTATTACTCGCAGACGATGTCTATAAATAAAATAAGCCTCCAGATCATCGAGGTCTCTCTCTTATCGAAATCGATTTTGGCGTCACCCCAGTTTTTCATACCCCGATTTTCAATGGCGGTTGGTGCGAAAGTCATTCATGTCGTTAAATCTGAATTGTCCAATAAAATCCAACGCCGTCCAGCCTGTATTCATCACTTAAGCAATTGAAATAAAATGAAAAAACCATTTGACAGTCGCTTAATTTCAACCCCAAAATAGCCCCGCACGTAGAACTTTTCGGGACGAAATTTTCATAGACTGCACTTCGGCAGTATAAAAAGCGAAGAAGTACCAGCTATATAGCCCCTAGTGGGGTGGCAGAGGAACGCCGCTGGATGTACTGTGTCCGTTGGGCCTTAGGGCAATGCGTCCACGCTTAAATATATTTTTTTGGTGCAGATGGAGTTTTGAAAACGCTCTATCTGGGTCGGCAGGGAAAATGCGCCTTGATGAAATGCGCGGTCGCTGTCGATAGCGAAGCTTGTTTATATTCATCAACGATCGTCTGCTGATCGCTGATTATTCCAAAGCTCCTTGATGGCGCAAACCAATAGACCGCGCGAGTAGAGTTTCGAAAGGTGGTGTTGCCATTGCGCGTTTGCAGGCGCGCAGAAATTTTGTCTGGAACCCCGGTTCCGCAAAATGGATACTGAAAGGTCGTTTGACCGGTTCAGTGGTGGCAAACTTATAGCTATGGTTTTATATCAATCGTTCCGATCTGGATCGGCGTCAGGCGACTGCCTGCCCACCAGGGCAAGGCGATTGAACGTCTTTTAGAATCCCGTCGTCCCGTTTTCAGATCGGTCTGTGCCACCGGCAGTCGCGTTTGCCGGCTTAACAACCGATATCGTCACGCGGATTAGATCTGGATTCCCTTCAATGACATACCTGGACGTTCTAAGAATGTCTTCCGGTACATACCTAAGCCCACTGTTTCGCCGTTTCTAAAAAACAGAAACAGAACGGGATTCAAGCATTTCCATTAAGTAAATCAACCGGATACCTGCATGATAATCGCGGGTTTTGCCGGGTCAGTCTGTCTCGAACGTGTAAGGGGCCGAGTTTAGCGTCGTAATTGGACGCTGAATGCGTCTGGCCAGCACCCCGAGTTCGTCACCGACTGACGCCAATTACTCGCCCGCGCAGCGAGTCATAAGCCGCGCACCTCACATTGGGTATACACCTCCGCCGGGTAGGCAACCCGTGCGTCAACACTCATCGTCATGAGTTTGGCCTTGTATACCGAAGTGGGGTTGGAGCCGGGGTCCCCCGCTCATGACGAAAGAACAACAGTTTTACCAAGGCCACCACGGCTCCCTTGTTCAAAGCCGACGGCTGATCTGCATGGCATTGCCCATGACATCAGTGCCAGTCCGCTTTGGACAAGGGAGTCTGTTGCCTACCCATTTTTCTGGAGGTTAACCATGTCAATCGATCGACCTTACCAACACCAAGCAAACCAGACTGACCCAGGCGCGTGTGTCAGTCCTCCTGATGACCAAGCGCCAAAACCATTGATGGCGAGTCGAAAGCGAAGCCGCAATCTCGGTCTTGGCAGTCGCAATCTGACCCGAGCCGGTAAAGCCTGCGCCCATCAATCGGGCAAGGCCTTCGCCACGCGCGGCACACTCGCCGAGCGCTGGTCGGTGTTTGCCAAATGGCTGGAACAAACCTAAGGCATTAAACGCATGGAAGACATTAAACGCGAGCACGTGATGGCTTATGGCCAGGCGTTGAAAGCTAGGGTGGAACGCAACGAATTGAAAGCCTCGACTGCGCAACTGTATGTCTCGGCAGTCAACAGCATCATGACGTCTGCAACGCAAGGTGAATGGCAGACGGTCAGTCCAACGCGTGATTGCGGCATACCCAAGCGGCGCTACATTCCGGAAACCAGCAAAGCCATGCCACAGTTGCAGCACGAACAGTTGCAAATCAGCGTCGACGACGAACGCATTACCGTCTTGCTCAATCTGCAACGGACATTAGGCTTGCGTTTCAAGGAATATCGGCCTTGCTGGATGCACAAAAAGCACTTCGCCAAGCACAACGGGAAGACCGCATCACCGTCTTTAGCGGCACCAAAGGCGGCAAACGGCGCCACGTGCCAGTATCTGCGGAAGCCTTGGTGGCATTGGAACAAGCAGCCGACCTGCAGGACGGAGCATCGATGATTCCCGTCAATCTGCGCTATGTCGATTTTCGCGACCATTGCTACCGCCAGGCGCAACAACAGCAATTCCAGTTTCACGGCCAACGCCACCATTATGCCCAGCAGCGGTACCAGGCATTAACCGGCGTACCGGCGCCGATCAAAAAAGCAATCACCACATCAGCGTGGCACAGCTACATGGCAATCCAACTCAACATAAGCCTGGAAGCCGCTGAGGCACTGGATCACAGCGCCCGCAGCATCCTGTCACAGGAACTGGGGCATGAGCGTCTGGAGGTGGTGCGTGTCTATATTGGTTAAGCAGATCCAGGCTCTGGCCCACCACTATGTCCGCCAGGGTTCCAAAGCCCATCGCCGCTTGCAGGTCGGTCGCATGATCAAGTTCGTGGAATTTATCGAACAGACGGAACGGCCGCATAACCTGCACGAAATCGGCAAACGTCATGTCATTGACTTCTGGAAAGCCCACCGCGACCTGGCACCGAAAACCGCCCATGCCTATTGGCTGGCGTTGTGCGTGATCTGGGAATGGACCGATAAACCGGGCCAGCCGCCAAAGCCACTATGTAATACCACACCGATTACGGATGCAAAATCGCCCTCAATAGTTACGGTCTAAATCCGGCTGCTTCAGCTTTTACTTTGCTTGTACCGACGTAAAAATGTTAATTTCGTTATTTTGGCCACTCTCGTTACTTGGTAGTGCTGACTCGGCAATCGGATTTAAATAAGTTAAGGATATATGCAGACGCCAATGCCTAACCACTTACCACGTTACCAACTGAGTCAATGGGCCAAGTGGTTTGCTAATGATCGCCGCTTTCACGCCTTTGCTCTCGACCAAGAAACGCTGGTGTTGACGGACAAGTTTCAAAAGAAACATCAACATCACGTACTAAGTATTCAGCCAGCTATTGGCATCGAATCCGGTTGGTTTTGGGACACGTTGTTGATTTCTCAGATAGATGGCCAGACCTTGCGTTTTGGCGGCGTGGAGAAAAAGCAATCGGCATTGTTACAAGTATCGATGAAACGCCACGTCAATCAACACATCCAGCGTTTCTACCAAGAGTTTGCCCTTGCCTTGATACAAGCAGCTCAAGAAGCCAGATTGATCTTTTCCGGCCGACGTTATATTCGCCGTGCGCTGGCGGGTCATTGGTTCAAACGTCATGCTGCGTTAGCGGCGGGCCTCAAGCGTCCTGATTGTTTACAGTATTTACCGAGCGAGCTGCATCAAGACTATCAGCATGTCCGTTCGCTAATAAACAACACGGATGAGCAGATCAGCCGGTTCAATCAAGCGTTTATCGATCAACAAGCCCAGCTGTTCAGGGATTTTTTTGATCAGGTCGAAACCAATCCGCTGACCGAAGCGCAACGCAAGGCTTGCATCATCGACGAACAGCACAACCTGGTGCTGGCCGGCGCGGGTACCGGTAAGACCAGTACCATGATCGGTCGCGCCGGTTACTTACTCAAAGCCGGTCTGGCAAAACCCGAACAAATTTTGATGCTGGCCTATGCCCGCAAAGCGGCGGATGAAATGGGCGAACGCATCCGGTCGAAATTAGGGATTCAAAACCTGACAGTGAAAACCTTTCATAGCCTGGGTTTAGACATCATTAGCCAGGTTGAAGGTGCTAGGCCGGCCATTGACAAAATGGCGGAAGACGACACGCTACGTGCTGTGTTTGTCGATAGTCAAATTCAAAGCCTGCTGGAAGATGAACGCTATCGCTCGCGGCTGTTGACCTATTTCCTACGTTTTGCCTATCCCTATAAAAGCCAATTCAATTTCAAGAGTTTGGGCGCTTACAATGCGTACATCCTCGAAAACGATATTCGTACACTGCAAGGCGAGCTCGTCAAAAGCTACGAAGAATGCGAGATCGCCAATTTCTTGTACCGGCAAGGGATTACTTACCAATACGAAGCCAATTACCAGGTCAATACCTCCGGCCCGGATTACCGCGTCTACCAACCGGATTTCTTTCTGCCGGCTTACGGCATTTACATCGAACACTTTGCGGTCAACGAGCTGAATCAAACGCCGCCGTTTATCAATCAAGAAAACTACTTGGCCGGCATGACCTGGAAACGGGCGCTACACGCAAAATATCAAACCCCGTTGATCGAAACATACAGCTACCTGAAACAACAAGGGCGATTGACCGAAGTACTCAGCGAAAAATTACTGGCTGCCGGCGTTCAGTTCAAACCCTTGCCGCAGAACGAGCTACTCGACCAACTGAATCAGCTAGGCCGGGTATCGGAATTCAGCAAACTGATGGCGCAAGTCCTCAGTTTGTTCAAAGCTGCTTACCTCAGTATCAAGCAATTGGTGGAAAAGGCCGACCAGCATGAAGACCAGGAACGCATGCGCGCCGCCGCGCATTTATTCGAACCGATCTACCAAGCCTATCAGCAACGGGTGCGCGACAACGCCACCCTCGATTTTGACGACATGATTGGCCGGGCCATTGAATACGTCGAATCCGGGCGTTTTTCATCGCCGTACCTCTATTTGCTGGTGGACGAGTTTCAGGATATTTCCGCCAGCCGGGCACGCTTGTTAAAAGCGTTGATGGCGCAGCAAGCCGAAGCCAGCTTATTCGGCGTTGGCGACGACTGGCAATCCATCTACCGCTTTACCGGCAGCGATGTCGCGCTAACCAAAGACTTTCCAGCCCACTTTGGCGACACGGCAACCAGCGTGCTGGATCAAACCTTTCGCTTCAACAACAAAATTGGTGAAGTAGCGTCACGCTTCGTCACCCAAAATCCCAGCCAGATCGACAAACAGATTCGTAGCCTGCGGCTTGTCGAACACAATGCCGTATCCCTCATCAAAACCGATCAGGATTTGACCGGCATCCATGCCGCACTCAATGCCATCGCCGGGAAGGCCAAGCCAACTGCCAGTGTCTTGCTGTTAGCCCGCTTTAATTTCAAACGGCCCGATGTCGCCGCCTTAAAGCGCCGCTATCCGCAATTGTCACTGCACTTCATGACGGTACATGCCTCCAAAGGCAAAGAAGCCGATTACGTGATCGTGTTTGGCCTGGAAAAAGGCGCACACGGCTTTCCGTCGGAAAAAGCCACCCATCCTCTGCTGGAATTATTGCTGCCGCAAGCCGAAGCCTTCGCGCATGCCGAAGAGCGTCGCCTGTTTTACGTGGCATTGACGCGGGCGCGGCATCATGTGTATTTAGTCACCAACGGTCTTAACCCATCGCCATTCATTAGGGAATTTGTCGATGGCGACTATGCCGTCAGCATCGACGAATTTACCGGGCCAGGCTTTCAAGAGCAGATCGCCGACATTCCCTGTCCAGCTTGCAAAACCGGCTGGATGGTACCCAGAGATAGCCAGTACGGCAGTTTCTTCGGCTGCAACCAATATCCACTTTGCAATCACACGCAGCGGGCTTGCCAGTGGTGCGGCGGTGGTTTGAAAACCCAAGGCCGCTTTCGCATGTGTGAAAATCGCCGTTGCGACTTTGTCGAACCGATCTGCCCGCGTTGCCAGGGCGCCATGGTGTTGCGCAAAGGACCGCATGGCCAATTCTGGGGCTGCTCGCATTACCGTAAAAACGCAGCGTTTTCCTGTTCCCACACCGAGCAATTTATCGATCTACAGGCCGCCAAGGTCAAATCAACAGTCAACGGCGCCTAAGAGCCGTTTAGGTTATAGTCTAAATTCGGTCGAAAATAACTAGAGAAATACAATTATGAGCTCTGATTACGCCTCGCTAATCCCACCTACAGCCCTTGCTCTATCAATGAGGTCCGTTCCTTTTCCTTTTGGCGCCAACATGCGTTTACGCCAAATGCCTATTGGTGAGGCCGTGAACGAAGCGGTAACAGAAAGCATAGCGACCGGGAATTTCCTTTAATTGCATTTACTTACGTAGATCAAGCAATCGATGAGATACGTATGAAAAAAATCCGGCGCAACCTATGGATATTCTGCAGTATTGTGTAGGAATGATTGATATGTTTGCGGAGATGCTTTTGATATTAATCGTCGCAAAAGTTTTCGATGCCGGATGCGGGGATATCAATGATTTTGGTTAACTTTTGCGCAAAAACTTTTGCGACGCGCAATAATTACGGCTGTCTATAGGCTATAAAAAACTGTGTTAGGGATAAAAAATGGATTTAAAATCATTCGGATATAAATTGATCAACGCTTTCAAAGGCGGAGTTGATGACAGTGAACGCAGTAGTTTTACCGATTTAGCGCCTAGTGATAAAGCTGATAAGGATGGAACATATTCAAAAGCAATAACATTTGCACTCGAAAACTCTCGAGTGAAAAATATTGCTCTTACAGGGCCATATGGATCAGGTAAAAGTAGCATTATCAGAACATACGAGAAAAATAATAAAAAATACAGATTCATGAATGTATCACTAGCATCTTTCAAGGAAGATGACAATGGAAATGTCGATATTTCATTAATTGAAAGAAGCATACTTCAGCAAATGCTTTATGGGGCAGATGCTAACAAATTACCATATTCTAGATTTAAAAGGATAACCACCCCTCGTCATCCAATAATAAAATCTCTGGCTTTTGTATTTTGGATCATAGTTATTTTATATTTTTACCTACATAGAAACCAACTTCACGAATTTGAGTACAATACTTTAAGTTGGTATGTTTGGTGTTTCGCTTTTGCATACACATTATCCATACCTGCATTGATAATTTCTGATATTTATAAAGCAACTTTTGGTATTTCAATAAAGAAAGTTTCTCTAAAAAATGCAGAATTTGAAACTGCAGAAAGTTCTGATAATTCTATTTTGAATCGCCATGTTGATGAAATTATATATTTTTTCGAGCAGACAAAATATGATGTTGTCGTAATTGAGGATTTAGACAGATTTGGAAATCCTGATATTTTTGTAAAACTTCGAGAAATAAATAAGCTTATAAATGACAATCAAAATGCACGCGAAATAAAGTTTTTATATGCATTAAAGGATGACATGTTCGCTCATAAAAATCGGGCAAAGTTTTTTGATTTCATTATTCCTGTGGTTCCAATTATCAACAGTTCGAATTCACTGGATAAGATGCAGGAGCGTTTAAAAAAACATGATTTCGCAGAAAATATTGATACACAGTTTCTGCGCGAAGTTTCCCTTTATGTAGATGACCTGAGACTTATTCATAATATATTTAATGAATTTGAAATATACTACGAGCTCCTAAAAAGTGTTAATTTAGATGTAAAAAAACTTCTCGCCATGATGATTTACAAAAATGTATATCCAAATGATTTTGAAAGTTTGCATCATGGAAAAGGAGTTCTTTTTGATGTTTGTAATAAGAGAGATGAGTATTTAACAAATATTAAAGACAAACTAAAAGATAAGATTGCAAACTTGGAGAGTGGTTTAGACAAATTAAATTCAGAAAAGTTAAGAAGCATTCGTGATCTTATAGCCTCTTATGTTGGTTATATAGTAGTGCATGCCAACCAATCTGTAATGGGAATTGTGGTAAATAACCAGAATATACAGTTTTCTCAGCTTACAACTTTTGAACAATTCAAGCCTCTTATTACTGAACAAAATATACAGTTATGGGGGCAAAACAACCATATATACAATCAAGGCAGATTCCCCACGAATAAATCATTCGAACAATTTGAAGCAGATATCAACCCAGGAGAGAAGTTTTTAAGTAGAAAGGAAAATATAGAAAATAACTTAGAATTAAAGAAAATCCAGATTGAACAAGAAATCAGATCGCTAGAAAAAGAGATTTCTGATCTTTCTTTAACAGGCTGTTGATTTTATCTCCCCTGTAACCCGCATTGGCTGGTTGAGTCAGATGTGTTGGTAAATCATAAAGTATTGTTCTAAATGATAAAATAGTTCTATCTCCAATATATTGCACTGTCCCCATGCGCGGCGCCGACATTACTCAAGAAGACCTGTTCAGTTACCGAACCCTGGAAAGCCGGATTCCCAAAAAGCATCCGCTACGCAAGCTGCGTCAAGTGGTCGACTTGTTGCTCGCCACGCTAAACGACGAGTTCGACGCGCTCTACGCTCGTCGCGGTCGAGATTCCATTCCGCCGGAACGCTTGTTGCGCGCCAGTTTGTTGCAAGTGCTATTTTCCATCCGTTCGGAACGGCAACTGGTGGAGCATATCGACTTCAACCTCTTGTACCGCTGGTTTGTCGGCTTGACGATAGATGACGAGGTGTGGGATCACTCGACCTTCAGCGCCAACCGCGACCGTTTGCTCAACGAACGGATCAGTCGTTTGTTTTTCGAACGGGTACTGGCCTTGGCGGAGTGGAAACAGCTGATCTCTGACGAGCATTTCTCGGTGGACGGCACGCTGATTCAAGCCTGGGCCTCGCACAAGAGTTTCGTCAAGAAAGACGGCTCGACCCCGCCGCCGGAAGATGGCGGCCGCAATCCCACGGTCAACTTCAAGGGCGAGAAACGCAGCAACGAAACCCATGCCTCGACTACCGACCCCGATGCTCGGCTGTACAAAAAGAGCGAGGGCGACAAATCGCAGCTGGCTTTCCTCGGTCATGCCTTGATGGAGAACCGTAATGGCTTGGTCGTCGAAGTCGAAGTCACCCAGGCCACCGGCACCGCAGAACGCGAGGCGGCCCATGCCATGGTCAAACACGATCCACAAACCGGGCGCGACCTTGGCCGCCGACAAAAATTACGATACGCAGGATTTTGTCGCCAAGTTACGCCAGCGCAAAGTCACGCCGCATGTCGCCAGCAAGGAAAAAGGTTCGGCCATCGACGGACGTACCACACGGCATGAGGGTTACCGGAAAAGCCTCAACGTCCGCAAGCGGATCGAAGAAGTCTTCGGTTGGGCCAAGACGGTCGGCCCGCTACGCCCAACCAAGTTCCGGGGGTTAAAGAAGGTCGCCGCGCAAACGATTTTTACCTTTGCCGCCTATAACCTGACGCGCATGGGTACCATTTTCGGCTGGCGATACAGTACCGCCTAGGCGGTGGTGCGCCTGAAATCCGCCAAAAGGCGGAATTTAACGCCCTTCGGGGCGAATATAACCGGCTAAAACCGGTTTTTGAGGTGTGATCGGGCTTCCAGAAGCCCAACAAAACCAAAAAATGGTTTTGAAGCCGAAGGCATATAGGCAAATTTCAACACCCTGTTAAAACAGCTTTCGCAACTATTGCAAAGTGGCAATATCGAAATCAATGAATCCAGCCTTGAATACGGTGTAACAGGTGGTCGTCTACTCACATATTTAGTTAAAAATGGATATATAGATGAAAACTATTATTTATATATTTCTAATTTTCATGAAGGTAGATTAAGCAAAAACGATCGTGATTATTTGCTAACTATTCGTAATTTTAATTGTCCAGCGCCGAACCAAAAGATTGATACTCCTAAAGAGGTTTGCGCTAACATGAGGGAGGAAGACTTTGGCCGTGGACACGTATTAAATGTGGACTTAATTGATTATTTTATTGAGTTTCATAGCTTATGTTCTAAATACCTTGACTCTGCGCTTAGTTACATGTCAATAAATTTTGATTTGTGTGAAGAGTTTTTCATAGCATATTTTAATAAGGGTAGATATGTTGATGATCTTATTCGTCACTTAAGTAAAAAATGGCCTGATCTAGCGTCGGCAGCCATTTCTTCAAAACATTCAGCTGAAATAATTTCATATATTATTAGATTCGTTGATTCAAAATACATAAGCAGTAATATGAACAGCGATAATATTCTTGGTGATTATCTGTCTGAACATGGCTATCTTGTTCTTGCCTCTGATCTTCAGTTACCTGATAAATATGATGTTCTCAAAAAGTTAAACGTACGTTTCCATAATTTAAGTTCACTGGAAAATAATAGTTCTGTTATTGAGTTCTGTCATAATGAAAGCCTGTATGAGATTACGATTGATAACGTAAACTTTGTTCTCAAAAAGTTCGCCGATCCAAGTATTAAATCTACTATAAACTCTGAAACAGAAAATTACACATCTATTAAAAAAGCCGGTAGTGATAGATTGAAGGAATATATCGAAAAAAATATATTGACCTACATTAATAATATTTTTCTTACACTTCCGAGCAACTGCGATGAGAGCGAAGCCTCAATAAAAACACTTATCAATAATAATTCAATCGATGATAAGCTCAAAAAAAGCATTATTTCGAAACAAAAACTTGTGTTTGACACCTTCGATGGCTTACCTGAATCTATATGGTCTCACGCCTTCTTGGAAGAAAAAGTCACCATTTCGTGGAATAATATTTCAACTTATTTGAAATGTGATGGATGTGATATAAATGTCCTTAATGAATTGTTGGGACGAGAACGTATTGTTAAAAACCTTTCAAGCATTGATATATCAAAAGAAGTTTTAAGCGAGGAAGATAGTAAATTACTATCTCGGTTTTTAATTAACAACAATGACATCAATGACTCTGATTATTGTAAACTGAGAACTTGCATTCCATGGGTTTACTCAAACTTTCCTGACAGCATTTCAGAAACCAAATACAAGCACTTAGTCAATGCAAAAAGAGTGAAACTTACTGACAAGTCATTTGGTTTCATCGGTGATAATATTCAGATTTTAGCTCTATTGATTAGTAGAAACATTGATATTTATCTGAAAGAAAAGGAAAAATATCCATTAAATGATGAGACTCGGCAGTTACTGCTATCAAGTGAAATCAGCGAAGAAAGTAAGATTAATATTTCTTACGACATTGCACCAAAAAGCGTGGAGAATAATCAAGCTTTGTCACAATTGATATCCAATGTGCTTGTATCAAATGAAGTGGATTATTCAAGATTTGATGATGCCGTTCTATCTTCAGCCATCATTAATTCTCAATCAACTTCAGATGCAATTAAAATTCTTGTCAAATGTATAACTAATTGGAATGAAGAACAAGCTTTCAAAATTATTCAATATCTTCCAGAGCCGTTTTGTGAAATACCTGCATATGGAAAGCGGCCTAAGCTTGAGCTAAATACTGAAAATTTGGAGTTTGCTAATATTTTAGAAAGAAAAGGTTTTATTTCTTCATTTAAAGAGAAATCTGACCATATAGCTATAAATACTTTTAAGTCAAGTGATTATTCTGAATAAAATAACTTTGAAATATTAGATAGATGGTCTTTGTGTGCCTGGTTTTTTTATAAATTTTTTTTATTAGTTTATGGATCACCACTATACAGTGCTGATCCCCACCATCAAAAACGGACAAGAAGCGAGGGATTGGTAAAACTGGGCTTCAAATTCAACCGGACTTTAAAAGCGATTGGATGAGTGCCGCCTGACGAGCTTGTAATAGGTTTCGATATATTCAAATACCGTTTGCCGCATGGCTTCACGTGTATCAAATCGTTCATCGTGAATTGCTTCGACCTTGAGCGAATGAAAGAAACTCTCGGCGCAGGCATTATTAGTCATCGGCAGACACTGTCTGCGATTTGCTCGCGGCGGCGTTTAATCTTGTTCCTAGTGAATTTATTGTAGAGGTTGTTAACCGGGTTAACATTCCGCATGAAATCAGCGACCCAATATAGTTCTTCGTAATTATAAGAAATTCGTTGTTTTCAATCATGACGCCAACTTCCAAATTTCGATTGAACGCATCATCGGTCAGGTTTGCACTGGAGATTAAAACCGTATCGTCAACAATTGCTAACTTCGCATGAAGCTTACCAGGACGGCCTGCTTGGTTTCCTTCGCGCTTCTCTAATGGCCAGCAATAAACTTCAGTATTCTGAACAAAGGTCTCTGGAAAAGCTTTCAACGCATCGTAGCTTAATTGCCCCTCAGAGCTTTGTTCGAACTCAAGGATCAGTCGGATTTTTACACCACGTTGTCGAGCATTGACCAACTCAGTAACAAGCCGCTGAATCCTAGATGCAGCAAATGTAACCAGCAAAATTTCACTTTTAGCATTAGCAATTAAACCGTATAGCGCCTGATCGATTCGGCGGGCAGGAATTTGTGCAATCGGGGTTGGACCTGACCAAAGTAATTCGATACGTTGAGAGCCTAAGGTTTGTTGATAAACTTCACAACTCGAATCAAGAGCCCAACTCAAAGCCTCCCACGACATTGTGTTGGAAGCCATTCGCACCGTTTCGCCAATCAAAAGTGAAAGATCGGCATTATTCGTTGACGGTAGTTTTTTGATCACCCGGTCTGATGATGCATCAGCATCAATCGACCGAAGTGTTTCGCATACGGCATTCATCCAATCAACCGGTGCTTTTTTGACTAGCTTGTCAATCAATGCAAATAAATCTTTGCGCACGTTGGTCATTCAAAAAACGCTGTGCCGCGGGCGGAAAATGTATCGACAAGTACTGATCGATCCAGATACCTATTGCCTCTTTCGCACGAGGTTTCCGCGGCAAATTGGCAGGCGTGACAGCAAGCACCGTGTATGCCGCGACCCAACGTATCGGGGCGGTGTTCGGAACACAACGGATCAGACGCACATAAGCGCATGCTCTCTAGCGCTTGTTGAAGGTGCCGGCCTAAAGTGAGTGGGTCACCCAATTCGACTAAACCGCCCAATGTGCCTTCACTATCCGGCGCTGCGGTGTACAACAATATGCCAGCCATAGGGCCCGCCATCTTCTCCAGGATTACGTGAATACAAGCGCTCACGAACACTGGAGGCTGTATACCCACAGTCTAAAACGATTTGCCGCATCAAAGCATGGGATAATGAGTGCAAAAGAATCAGTCGGATACCTGGAGCGCCATCTTGTACGGGTTCAAGTTTTCTCAGTCGGCGCCAGGCCTTATGTGACTCAAAAAACTCTTGCTCAAGCTGCTTGACCTCATCTTTCGCTTGCCAGGCCAGAAGAACATCTTCTCGGATACGTAAAAACACTCCTTCTCCACGTACTTCCGCAGCTGGTAACCAGTTTGGATTATCCCGGCAAAGTTTGGTCATGCGACCATCTTGAATGATCGTCGCTTCGGCAAAATCGGCGTTAGATTCGATCCGGGTAAATCCCAACAAGGTCCGGACTTCTCTGATTCGTTCTACTAAAACAGTGTCTTCGAGAAACGCCTCAAACCCTTTTGGCGGTGATACTCGCTTTAATTTGAAATCTCGATTTTCCTTGGATGAATCCGGATTTGAGAAAGCCATCCATTCCGGCAGCTTCAAATCTTCTGCAGGCAGCGCACTTTGTTGGCCCGCGCGTTTTTCTTCAATGGCCACCCAGATTTCTTCGCCAGAAAATTCCGCAAATAACGGAATTAGCGATTGGTAGGTCTGTTGTTCCTCTCGATAAAAACCAAGCTTTGCCAACGAATTCGCGTTCATCAGCTTGGCCCACTGTTCTTCAACCAATTTCCCCAATTTGTCAGTGGCACGCGGGATAGATAACGCGGATAGAGCAATTGGAAACCAACTATTCGACGCACCAAGCAAAATGGGTTTTGCTTTTTCTTTGCAGTCATTTTCAACCAGACGCAAATGCGGATGATGTCCCGCGCATGCATATTCGGCCGCAGGGTCAAATGCATCGGCCATGCGCCGTTCTGTACCACAGGTATGACATTTCACAATAATGTCAGAAGCGTCACCGGAGGCGCCAAACTCCCGCATGCTCAATGTCGCCGGCCGACAAGGGACATTGCCTTTGTGCACAAAACTTAACCAAGAAAAATCGGTTAAAAGAGGTGGTGCCGAAAAATTGAACAACCGATTAAGTGAAAGACCTGCTACTTTTGAACGTCCGTAAGGACAAAGCAATGGAGCAGAAGATGTCTAAAAAACCGCGAAGAAAACATTCACCGGCCTTCAAAGCCAAAGTCGCCCTGGCGGCCTTGGCGGGCGATAAAACCTTGGGGCAGTTGACCCAGGAATTCGAGGTTCATCAAAATCAGATTGTCGATTGGAAGAAGCAGCTGAGCGAGCGGGCCGCCGAGGTGTTTGGGAAGCCCGCGGAGCCGGAATCGCCCCCCGTCGATCTGCAAGCCCTACACGCGAAAATCGGTCAACTGACATTGGAGAACGATTTTTTAGAAGGCGCGCTCACCCAGGCGGGATTGCTGAGCGCAAAGCGATGATCGACCGTCAATCCAAATTGCCGATTGGTCGGCAGGCCAAGCTATTAGGCATCAGTCGCGGCAGTGTGTACTACCTGCCCAAGCCGGTTCCGGAGCGCGAAGTTGACATCATGCGCCGACTCGACGCACTGCACCTGAAACACCCATTCATGGGCGCTCGCCAGTTACGGGATCAGCTGAATCGGCAAGGCATCCCGATTGGCCGCAAGCATGTGAAAACCTTGATGGCGAAAATGGGCATCGAAGCCGTGTACTGCAAACCCAATACCAGCAAGAAGACGCCGGGGCATGAAATCTATCCCTACTTGCTGCGGGGCATGACCATCAACCGTGCCAATCAGGTCTGGGCGCTGGATACCACCTACATCCCGCTGGCCAAAGGATTCGCGTATTTAACGGCGGTCGTCGACTGGGCCACTCGCAAAGTCCTGGCCGCCAAGGTGGCGATTACGCTGGAAGCCTGTCATGCGGTGGACGTGCTGGAACAGGCTTTCAAGCGCTACGGCAAGCCGGATATCGTCAACACTGACCAAGGCAGCCAGTTTACCGCCAAGGCGTTTGTCGATGCCGTGAAAGGTCAGGGCTGTCTGCTCAGTATGGACGGTCGGGGTGCTTGGCGGGATAATGTCTTTGTTGAGCGCCTATGGCGATCGGTCAAATACGAGCGGGTTTACCTGCATGCCTACGATTCCGTCGGCCAAGCCCGCGCTTCAATCCTGGATTATTTCGAGTGGTACAACCACGAACGACCGCATTCCAGTTTGAAACGAAAAACGCCTCATCAGGCGTATAACGATGGGGTGCCAACCCTCAAGTTGGCCGCCTAAACCATGGCAGGGATTTCACTTTAAATCATCGATTTACTGTTCAAACCAATGGGGCCACTTCTAAATGCCCCTAGCGACATGCCAATAAAAATCTCACCGACAAAGCCGATGGAGAGCGCCCACCCTGGCTTTTCAAACAGCCTTGATGCACATATTCCGTCCGATCCGGGCGATAAGGGTCTTGAATCAACTTAAAAACCCCGGACTCGACAGTCGCCAAGGTGTCACATAAAGAACAGCGCATCCAACGCGGAAATGGCACTACTGGCACACCGATAGCCGGCGCCGTCGGATCACGGTCCATGCTATCCAACTTTATTGGCGGCATGTAAAGCCTATTCATCTGAGCGCCGAGGCGCTTTTGTACCGCGGCTACCAAGCGATCTTCTTCGATCTCCTTACAATATCGGGTATCCCAGTCATCTAGTCCCATCACCAGCGCTGACATGTTCGGCAAGTCGACTAACGAGCCAATGCCAAAGGTAAAAATTAACTGGCTGGGACGCAGTTCACCAAGTTCGTTCATCGTCGTTTCCTTAATCCGTGTGTAAACCTGTGGTTCGCTGATCCAGCACCAAATCGACGGTGCCCTCGACATCCCTCAACGAACTCAGACAGGTAAATAGCTTCCACTCTTTGTCATCGGCCAATTCCAGCAAGCCGACAGTCGCGCCTCCCTCGGAGCGGTAACAAAGCTGATGATCTTTTTGGTTATGCACCCGACACAACCATTCATCCCGGCGTCTATCCAGCATAACCTTGATGCGTTCGGCGACAGCAGGATCATGAGTGGCATTAACGCCTCGCGTGGCTAAAACATCAGCCATCATGTTCCAAAATGCGTCAGTATCCGCTACCAGGCCAGCCGCGGCATTTTCGTTCAAATGCTCATCCCATAAGCGCATCAGACCAACCATAACACCCGACAAACCCCGGTCAAGTGCCCTCGCGGAAAATGGCGTTACGGACAAGGCCTCGACATGTTTGTAAAAGGTTTCATGATAGTGTTCAAAGCGTTCGTAATGCGATAGATCGCGTGGACGCGCCCAGTTGAATACCGTACAGACCAAGCCAGGCCCTTCCGTTGAACGTCCCACACGGCTGGTCGCCTGAATATATTCAGATGTGTTTTTGGGTTGACCGGCGACCAGCATTAGACCTAAACGGTCAATATCCACGCCGACCGAAATCATATTGGTTGCCAGAATTACGTCGTATGGCATCGAAGAGCTAACCGGCTGATTGGCTTTACGCTCCGCAGAACGCTGTGCTTCCAATTCCTTATCAAAAACAGCTTCCAGCCTGTCCAATATCTTTGGAATATCCGAGCCGGATTTACGCGAAGTCAGCTCTTCAACAGCACCCATTCGCACACGACGCTTGGCCAATCCACGTTGATCAGCATCCCGGAGACGAGCGCGAATATCATCTTCAACCAGTCGACGCGTACCGGCCAATTCGCGAATGGAATTGAAATATCCTGCCAAGGTCATCCATGGATCAGCCAAGCGACCGTATTTATCGTAAAGCGCTTGCGCCGCAGCCATATGCGCCACATAGCTACGAATCATCGCCACCGGATAACGCCGACCGAAGGCATTAATACCTAAATACCTACGACCAGGATATTCGGCTCCCGTTGGCCTTTGAATGGCGAAAAAGCTATCCCTAATACTGGTACCTTGCGGCGGAAATACTTCCAATTTCCGCACAAACAGTTTTTGCACTTGATCAGGGGCACGGCGGATCGTAGCAGTCGAAGCCACCACCTTAGGCCGCACTTTTTTGCCGTTGACTTGCCAAGAGCACAGCTCATCAACCGCCGATTCGTAGAGTCCGACCATTGAGCCCAATGGTCCACTGATCAAATGTAATTCGTCCTGAATAATCAAATCTGGTGGCCGTAACACTCCATGGGGCCGATTTTTGACTGACGGCAAACCGTTTCGGGATGGATGCGATTGCCCATCATCGATTTCCGGCGATAAAAACCCGTGCCGATCACACACTTCAGTAACCTTGCCAAACAGCATTTGCGTTTCGCCTTTCCAGGGCATTTGCGCAAACTTGTCGACAGTGGCAATCAATAGCGATGGCGGCCGGCGATATATTTCTTCATCCACCACCATTACCGGCAAACCTTCTTTAGGTGCTTTGGCTTCGGAAAACTCACATCGTCCTAAATCGTCGCCGCAATAGGTGACGCAGCGACCAATGTCGCTGGGTGCTTCATAGACCCGCAAATGTTTTTCCTTGATCTCACAACCACACCAAGGACAGGACGTGATTTGTTGCGGTGTACCTGAAGCCGAAGGTCTACCTCCGACATTGCGCTGCCTTAAAGAATTGGCTGCAGCGGCAAGGGTATTGGGAGTGGTTTTATTACCCACCCACAGTCCCAAGCGGAAGGGTGTTTCGCCCCATTTGCCCATATCAGCCCGACGAATCGACTCGCAGGCGCACATCAACGCAGCTGCCCGTTGGAACTGCTGTAGCGTCAATAAGCGTAGGGTATAGCGCATTAAAACCGCCACGCCATGATCGCCGCGTCGACCCTCAATTTCGCCTTGTAAGCGTCTTAATGCCAGGGTATAGGCCGTCAAACCCAGATACGCTTCGGTTTTACCACCACCCGTGGCAAACCACAGCAAGTCTGCAACCGCATCAGTTTCATGGCTACGATCGGAGTGATGCAAATCGGTCAGACTCGGTAAATTCAGTAATACGAATGCCAACTGAAACAAACGCCAACTGCGGTTTTTGGCAATGTCTAAAGCAGAAGTGCCATCTTCCAGCTTGATTTCCTTTTTCCGCACCTTTCGGGAAAAAGTAGTGTGAACCCGCTGTTGCCACATCGCCCGATTGGCAAATCGAAACGCCTCCTCCGCCAGCGCATCGTTTTCAATTAGATCGATACCTGCCTTAATCCGTTGCAAAGCCCTTGTACAACGCTCCACGGCTCGGCGCGCTGTTTCTTCATGGCCGTCTAGCTTCTCAGCCGGCAAGGTCAATTTGTTGGCTTCCGCTTTGATCCACACCCGGTAGGCCGTCTCAATATGGCGCAAGCTGGCAATTAAGCCTTCCTTGGGTAAATCTGCCAAGGCTTTCATATCCATACTCAAACCGGCGAGATTTTCATCGTCTGCGGCAGAGCGCGGGGTTTGTTGCGGCACTTCAAAACAAGGCACCCATTCGGTTTCCACCTGGCTGGCACGCTCTGCCAAAGGTTCAAGTAACGTGGCATGCACCGAAATGCCGTGACCCACGGTAAACTCGCGTTGATGCCGGTAAAGCATTTCCAAGGTTTCGGATTCCTCGCGGGTCAACGGGTCCATTTTCGACAAATCAAGTTTGACGTTTTTGCGCTGCACAAAAATCGGTTGGCTATCCGAGGCATACACTTTTAGCTTGGGTTGAAATACCCACACCTCGTCTTTCGGCTCGTTCCGTCCTTTACGTTCTTCCTGTTGATTGATCATGAATAACGTAACGACCCAGCCGTCCGCAGTCGAACGGATGCGTCCTTGCAGCAACACCAAGGGGTGATCGGGATGAAGTGCTTGCGGGGCAATATTGCCTTCCTTCAACACTAACGGTAATTCTGGCGCAACCACTGGCCGGCGTTTCCAGACATTGGAGGGATTACCGTCTTTGTTCTGCTGATTATCGCTTTTGATGCGCAGGTACTGCCCCCATTCGGCAGCAACCAGAATTTCAGCCGTTTCGGATGCCACCACAAAACTCAAACCCATTGACGACGGAAAATACGTACTGCCCGCGGGTACGCCGGCATCCGTGTTGCCTTCTTCCCCCTCATCGCCGTCGCCCGTTGCCAATTCGTCCAATTCGCCGCCGGCTACCTCCTTGTCCTTCGGCGCCAACATGCCGACCAAATAACGTTGGTAGGCATGGTCTTCGTATTGATTTAACTCTTCCTCAACACCACCAGCTGGGCCGAGAAGATCGCGAATGACCATTTGAGTCAATTCGTCGCGAATCGAAGTGGGGGTAGGCGCAGACAGCGTCATCGTAAAAGTCCCTTATTTGTTTGAGGCCAATTTTTGTTCGTATTCGTCCCGACTCAGCGGGCAATCCACCAAATTCAAAAACTCCGCTTTATTAAGCCGACATTGCTTTGCCATCAATCCCAAAAGATTATCCGGAATCTCACGCATTTTGGGTGTATGGCTGGTTTTGGTGAAAACAGCGGTTTTCTCGCCTTTCAGGTTGTAGTAGATGAAAAAATGATGGTCGCCTTCTTTTTTAACAAACCCTTTGCGTAGCAAACCTTGCTCAATATCATCCTTACGCCTTGGCATCTGCTGCCTCCACAAGATTCAATAAGTTGGCCTGAATGATTTTGGCATCGGCGTCTAAAGTTTGATCGGCAGCCCGTGCGTACTCTTGCCATAACATTGCCAACTGCTCTTGAATTTCGGCGAACAATAACTCCCGATTTAAAGCAAAAACCAGTAACCCTATATTCGGTTCGGTTATGCATAAATACTGTTGACTGTCGTCATCCAGTGACGGCGATAATTCCAAAGGCTGTTTAAAGCGAACATTAACCGCTTCCACTTCGTTAATCAGCACAGGGGAAAGATCGATTGGCTCAACTCGTGTAACATCCATTAACTTGATCGGATTACCCGTATCGTCCAAAACAAACCGACCAGTCACCTGAATCGGCTCTTTACGTGATTCAATAATGTTTTCTTCGATTTCCGCCAAATAAGTACAGACAATTTCTCGCCGAGTCGGCGGATAAAGAATGGTCAACTGATGCGCGGCAAAATCGATCCGCTGTAGTTCGCCCGTAACTGTCATGACCGCATCTTCCGACGTTTTAGGGGCCAAATAGTCGGCGATAAAACGCGAGGTTTTCGACGTCAAAAATGCGGGCGTTGTCGAGGAACGACCCTGAAAACCCAAACGCAAGCCTTCATGTTCCTTGGGCAAGAATTTCTGGATTTCTCTCAATGCCTTTTGCGCAATCGTAGCGGGCAATAGTTGTTTTAATTGGTTCTGATCCTGACACGCTAACGCACTCCAGATTTGCTCGATACGCTCCAAAAGCGGGCTGGGCGCCAAATCCATTTGTTGATGCAAGCCCAGGTCCAACGGTACGGCATAGCTGCCTGCTTGGGGTACACCACAAAGCAGCGAACAGCTTTCGCGCATAGCTTTGCTGGGTTTCAGCCGCTCGCCCAATTCCTGACCGGATTCGGCAGTGGCCAACAAATAAACCAATTTTTGCAGACCTGCCAAAACTGAAGCCAAAGTCTCCGCACGGATTTCATGATGTTCCGCTTCGGCGCCCTCGATTTTCAACAAGGTCGAGAACTCAGCGGTATTGTTATCTTTGAGTTGATTAGTAAAAGTCATGGAAAGAAAACCAAGATTTAATTTCAGAAGAATAGCCGATCATTATTTGCTCCATACCGCAAATTGAAATCCGCATCGTCGCCAAAATTAGGCATCGCGGCCAGCAGGTTTTTAATGTCTTGTCCCGCGGTATCGATAGCACGATCATAAATAATCGCGACCCGCACCGGACCGGCGGGTATTTCCGGCGGCAGTTGCAAGTGCAGGCAGTGATCTAAAGGAATTTCGGCAACGGCTTCGTAATATTGGGCGGTCATAGCGGTTCTCCTTCTGAATGGTGTTCAGAAAAGTTGGAATTGTTCGGGTTCATTTGCAGCAGCAGGCTCGGCTTTCTTCTTGCGCCCTCGACCAGTGCCGGCAGATTTGGCTGATTTCTTATCGTGCAAACCGGCGGCGACTTCTTCGGCGTAGCGTTGGTGATTGAGTTCCAGCAGGCGGTCGAGGACTTCCCGGCGGGCGGCTTCGCTGATGGTGTAGCGGATGCCTTGTTTGGTTTCGTGGAACCCGTGGTCGAGCGGCAAATCTTGCCAACCGTAGGCCGAAGCAACGGCATTGTCCATTTCTACCTGCAAACGTCTGAATTCGACAATGTCTTCGGCGGCTTCTGCAGGGTCGTGAAAGCGATTGTAGGTTTTAGTTAAGCCTTCTCGGCGGGATTGCAGGATACTTTGACGACGCTCTAAATAGCGCTCACCATTCTCTTTAAGTTGCGAAAAGTCTATTGGGAAGGGAAAAGTTTCAAACCCGTCGGTTGGCGAATATCTTATTCCTGCATCACGTATCGTCGAGCAGTTTTGCCACGCCCAAACATCATGGATGGAAGATTGCAGAAATGAAAAAACCGATCTATCAACAGCAAATATGGCTAACGCTTCGCTATAAATTAGATCGCTCTTTACAAACTCAAAAATTAATATTTTATTGTGTCGTGACGTGACCAGTACCTTTTCCTTCTTGGCTATAGTAGCGTAGAGATTGTCTCTTCTATCCCAAAACTTCCAAAAGCAATATTCGTGGATTTGTTTTCCCTTTGCAACAAGCTCATCTCTTTCGGTCTTGACTCTTTCAATCAGGATTTGTATTAGATCAGGGTAGTCTTCAGCGACTGATTTGGGATAATCAAAGGGTACATAGCCGGATCGTAACCACTGTTTTCGCTGCTCTTCATTGGCTGTAAGCCATACACCATCGGCAGTGCGATTAAGTGGGAAATTTTGAAAATTGATGACCCAACGTGAAGGCGATTGATCTGGGCGGCTATTTAAATCTTCGCCATTGAGATACGGAAATAAACAATCCTTGTTTTTCGGGTTGCGTGCAATCAAGGCAGAGGCTTCATCCGGCTCCAGCACAAAGCCCTTTCCCAATACATACGACCCTATAAATGATTTATTTTCGTTAGCTTTCAAACGTTGCGGTTTGCCTTGCAAACGTCCCGGTGGCGTTAAAAACGGTGTGATACCGGGCACCAGCTCATCATTGAGATTAAATTCGCCCGCCCAAGCACCGCGGTATAGCCAGATATTCGCCACTTCCAGAGCAGCCGCACCTGGCCAAGGCATCGACGGCACTGCTCGAGTAATGTTGTAACCCAAAGCTGTCCAATTGATCCAATCCCACTTCACGGCTATCGGCTTGTGCAATGGTATTGGTTGCCAATAATCCTGCAGTTCCTTTTGATTGCAAAAACTGCCCAATTCGCAGGAAAAAATAAACGCACAAATCTGCACTTCCTCTTATCCCGTTAGCGAGATGTGCAACCAGATATTCCTTATAATCCGATCCCAAAGATGCGGAGAACTTTTTTCCACCCACAAACGGTGGATTGCCAACAAAGGCATGAAAACCGCCTGCGCCGGTAATTTCTGGAAATGCTAACGCCCAATGAAAACATTTACGCTCACCCAGTTGCCGGTGTGCGTACTCTTGTAGATCGGATAATCCTTGTGCCCAATACACCATCATGTGGTCGGCCAATTCATCGCGTTTGGCCTCGTAGGCTCTTCCTCTTAATCCCAACAATTCCAGCGCAAGCAACACATCGGCGGCGGCATTCAGTTTTGCGACCGCTTCCTCCGCTTCGGTAAACAACCCCATTTTGGCCGCGATTTGCTCCGGGGTATCCGACGGCATCGCTTCCAGGGCTTCGCGCTTGCTTTTCGCATCGTCGATATGCCGCCACAAATTCAGCGTCGCAAACGAAGTTTGCTTGGTTTCGTCCGGCCGCAAGCTGAAATTTTCCAATTGCGATAATGAAGTAATGCCCAACAAGGAATCGCCGCATTTGAAGGCATGATCCAAAAACGTAAACGGGCGGTGTTTGTCGACGGTAATCAACCACATCGACAGTTTGGCCATTTCCACGGCCATCGGGTTAATGTCCACGCCATACAGACAACGATCAGCCACTACCCGTCGAGCGATGGCAATGCGCTCTGCTGAATCTTGCGGAATCAAGCGTTCGTTGGGCGCGGCTTTGGAAAACTCGCCTTCTGGGCTGGTCAATACTTCTCCGGGATGGCGCTTTTCCTCGCTCTCCCAGGCTTCTACCAAACGTTCGGCCAAATAGCGGCAGGCTTGAACCAAAAAGGCGCCGGAACCCATGGCCATATCGCAGACTTTGAGTGCCAGGATTTGTTTAGGCGACTTGAGTTGCCATTGTTCACGCGGCCAACCTTCGGTAGGGCCTTGATACACCAAAGGCTCCAGGGTGTGTTGAACTACCGGTTCGGTTAGCGTCGGCGGGGTGTAATGGGTGCCGGTGCTACGACGGGTGGTGCCGGCGGTGACATAGGTGCTACCGGGCAAGACCACCAACGGCCGTTCAAAGGAATCGTCACGGATAATACCGACGAAGGGTCGCAAGCGTTCCAGCAAGGTTTGATTCTGTCCGCAGGCGAGCAATAGCTTGTGTTCGTCCAGCAAATTGCCTTGTTCTAACGCTTTACGCAACGCCGACGCGGAACGGCCGGTTTCGTCTTTGAGAAAGTTGATGAGTTTATCTTGGCTGTCCGCCAGTAAGGCTTCCAACTCGGACAAGGGTATTTCCGGCTCTTTTTTTCGGGTGCCGGCAATCCCCAACACGACCTCTTGAGCCCGAACCGCGGTGTGGTCGAGCAAGCCTTCGTAAACATGGCCAATTTGCTCCACGCCCAACGCGCGAAACGATACGCGGCGGGTTTCCGCCAAGCCTGCGGGGCCATTTTTAGTGCGCAATCGTTGCAAGGAGTTGAGCAGATGCAAAACCACGCGGTTATTCACCGCCAAGGGCTCGGCGGCACTATTGCGCCAGTTGCTGCCAAGACTGCGACCTTCCAGAAACGGATAGCGGTCAGGATCGAACAGCGAGCCGCCGTAGGCTTGCATCATTAAATCCTGGTGATCGACACCGCCATGTACCGCGCGAAAAGTCGCTAATAACCGAGTCCAAGCATCGTAACGTCTTTCCAAGACTTCTTCGCCGTAACGGTCGGCCACTTCCTGGAGTTGTTCCTGCAAGGTGGAAACGGCATAGTTTTCGTCATACAGCGGTTTGCCCAAGTGCAACAGGTCGCGTTCTTCGGCAGAAAACAGGAACACCAAGCGCATCATGATGGTGAGTGCGGCTTCGTACTGGCTTTTAGCGCTGACGCCTTTTAATAAGCCACGGTTGCTTTCCTTGTCCAAGGCATCGAAGGATTGCACCAATACTTCGACCGCTTCCCGGACTTGGTAGCCGAGTTGGTCGGTGACTTCCTGCTGATCTTGCGCGCTTTCTTTGAGCATGGCTTGCAGCGTGCTGCCATCGGCGACACCGAAGAAGCGACGGATGCTCAGCAAGGAATGGAAAGCGCGCAGGGTAATCGGTTCATCTAGCCAAAGGCCGGCATACCATGAGGTATAGCCTGTAATTTCGCCGCGGGGCGCATAGACCAACATCCATTGTTCGCCGTTACTGACCAACCCTAATGGCACATCGGCACCGTGCAGCAATTCCATCATGCGGGTGGCGGGTGTGGCTTTCCAGAGTTTACCCATCACCGGTTTATCCAGCGCCTGTTCGGACGGGTAAGTCATTATCAACATTTGCGCTTGGCCCGGTTTGTCAGAACCCGCCGGGCTTACCAAGGCAAAATCCGGACGCAGGGTTTCGCCCATTTCCGGCAAGCTGGCTTCCAGTCCAGCCGGGAGAGTTTGACCTTCGGCAATCAGATCACTCGGATACCCCAAGAGTTGGGTCAGGACATGCAGAATCCAGGCGCGCTGTTTGCCGGGGCCATTGGGGTTGTCTTGCCATTCCTCATAGGCCGCGCGTAATACTTTGGCTTGCGCCGGATCGCGAGCGTCCAGTCCTTGCGGAAAGGTTTTGAGTAATACCGGCAGCGAAATGAACGGCCCGGAGACTTCGACCAGCGACAGCCAGTCCGCATGATGACGGGAAACGTTGGGCTGGCTCATGCTTTACCCCCGGTGATTTCGAGTACGGCTTTACGCGGGATTAACCAGGTAACGGCGACCGGGAACAGTCGGGCATGGGGATTGGTGAAGCGTGAGCGGATATGTCGTGATTCGCGTTCAATTTCTTCGGGAATTTCGTCCAGCCGTCTACGCAACGCGGATAAATCGCGTTCGCGCTGTTGTTTGCCAAGATCGTCGCCCAGGAGAAACAGATCTAATTGTTCGATTTGGTGGGGAGCGAGTTCGGCTTGAATCGAGCGTTGTAGTTCGGTCATGATGGCGGTCAGTTTGCTGACTTCTTTTTCGGCGCGCTCTTCGAGAGTTTTTTCCAGATTTTTGGTGCGGTCGACGCGTCGCGCTTCCAGGGCAGCCAGTAAGCTATCAGCGTGTTTTGGCCATAGCGCTTGGAAGCGGGCTTCAATTGCAGCCGGTACGGGTGTATCGGTAGCTGATTCTACAGCGGCTTTGGTTTCGCCGACATTCAAACGATTAAAGCGGCCTTCAATCAAGGCACCGCCGGCGGTGATGATCTCTTCATGTAGTCGGTGGTTATCGCCACCCAAAACTACAATCCGGCCATGGGCAATCACCACGGGATGGCTTAACGCTGAATCATCGACGATGCAGGCCGATACGCGCGACAAATGCTGAGTTTGGGTGTCCAGTGACCAGATTTCCGCACGCAACAGTCGCAAGCACATTTGCACCAAACGATGATTGAGATGAGCCAAAACCACATCGTCACGACCGGTTGCCAAAGCGGCATCAAAAACAATCGGGCGAATTATTTTGCTGTGCGGATGGGCCAGTCCATCCGTACATTGCGCCCAACTATTCGATAGCGCCGGTAAATGAAATACCGGGCAAGTTTTCCGCAGGTCGGTCGGGTCGGGCCAAATGCCGTCTATCTCGACCGGTATCAGCGCAGGCTGACCGGCGAGTTCCAGGCCAACTCGAACCACGTTTTCGATATGATCGGGCGTGAGATTGAGGTCGTGTTGGGTTTCGTGTAACTGAGCGGCCAGTTTTTCCAGTTGCTCGCGGAGTTTGCGTTCAAATTTCAACATGCGGCGTACAGGCTCTGCTTCTTGCTCGGCACGGCTGGTATCGAGGCGCTGGCGTTTGCCGAGCATGGCTTCTTCAACTTGCGTGGCGATTACCGGGCCAACTTTGCCAAGGTCTTCACGTATGGTTTCCACCTTGAGCGCAGCGCGCATCAAAAACTCTAAATCGGCCTCCAGGTCGCCCACCTTGGCAGTAGATTGAGCCTTATCAAAGCCTTTGCCGACAAAGTGATAAATATCCACTTCATCCGCTTTTTGACCGTGACGATCCACCCGGCCGTTGCGCTGCTCCATACGGTTAGGGTTCCAGGGGATTTCAAAATGGATCAACTTGGAACAATAATTTTGTAAGTTGACGCCTTCCGACGCCGCATCGGTTGCCAGTAGAATCCGAACTGTCGAATCTTTGGGGTGAGTCTGGAATGCGGCTTTGATGGCTTCGCGCTGTTTGTTGTCCATGCCGCCATAGATCATCTCCAGGCGTTCATTTTCGGCGAAGCCTTCGCGAGCCAAAAGGTCATAAAGCCATTTTTGTGTGGCACGGTATTCAGTGAAGATGATCACACGCTCTTCATTCCATTGTCCGCCTGGACGCAAAGAGTTCTTGAGCCAATTGATCAGGGTCTCGGCTTTGCTGTCCGGCCGCAAACTGGTTTTGACAGCATAGTCGCTGAGTTGTCTGAGCAGGCTTTGCTCTTCGCTGGTCAAGGCTGATAACGATTGACTGACGGAACTGACGACTTCGCCGGTTTCGAGTTCGTATTCATCGTCATCTGCATAGTCATCGGAAAAGTCGGCAATGTCGCGGTTGGCAATTGCTTTGCCGCTTTGCTTACCGACGGAAACGATGTGTTTTTCCAGTGTGCTGCCGAAGGCGGCTGGCGAAGAGAACAAGCGTTTTTTGAGCAGTTTCAAGACGAATTCGGCAGCCATGCGTTCGCCGTCTGAGCTGGCATGTTTGAGGCGCAATTCCGAATATTGTTGCAAGGCTTGGTGGGCCAGTCGTTCTTCATTTGTATAGGGCACTTCCAAATGTTTGACGAGTCGTTCCGCAAAACGACGACTGCCATCCCAACGTAATTTGAGCTCGGATTTCATGCGCCGAACCATTACGGCGTCTAATTGCGAGCGATCGGGGGTAATGGCGCGGGCAAAACGTTGGCTATCCAGCAATTCCAATAGCGCGGCAAAGCTTTCGCGATAGCCATTATGCGGTGTCGCGGAGAGAAATAATTTGTGCTCGAAATGCGGAGTGAGAGAGCGTATGGCTAAGGTGCGCATCGAGTCCGTCGCATATTTGCCGCGGCCGGAAGGGGCAATGTTATGGGCTTCGTCGACGATGAGGAGGTCGTATGCCCGCGGGTAAGTAGGTTGATCGCCGGCTGGCAAGGTTTCCCGAAAAGTCCGTAACGGACGCTCACGTTTCAGATAGTCAACGGAAGTAATCAACCGCGGAAAATGTGTCCATGGATTGACATGGATGCCGCGCTTACGGCGCAATTGACTGATGGTATTGCTATCGATAATACGAAATTCGAGACCGAATTTATCCCGCATCTCTTCTTTCCACTGCACTTGCAAAGACGAGGGGCAGACAATCAATACAGAACGAACGCGGTGACGCAGAATCATTTCCTGTACGACTAGTCCTGCTTCTATTGTCTTGCCGAGACCGACATCGTCAGCAATCAACAGATTGACTCGAGGCATGGAAAGCGCTCGAACCACGGGATCGAGCTGGTAATCGTCTACTTCAATGCCACTACGAAAAGGTGACTGTAACGCTTTGTCATCGGCTTGCGAAACGGCACCCCAGCGAACAGCGTCCAGAAAGGCTTGCAAGCGTTTGGGATGATCAAATGACTGATGTTGGAGTAGCCTCCGAAGCAGTCCAACTCGCTACAAATATTGCTAATGCCGGATCCCGAAAAATCAATTTATTTGGAGACGAGAATATACCTTCTGCAGTTAACGGCCCTATATTTTGTTTGGGTAGCCCAACTTCTAATAGCACTACAGCTCTTTTATTTTCAAGGTTACCTCCCGAATTTCAATTACATTTCACAACGAAAACATTGAAATGCTGGGTCCACGACCATGGATATCGGTCCTCGGCAACAATTGATTACGGAGTTCTCCTTCGGTACACTTTAGAAACAAAGGTTTATTTTGTCTGCGCTGGAATTGACGAACACGGCACTATTGCGCTTAGCAAGTTACTGTTAGAAGAATGGAAAAGCCTTCCTCAATGCGATTTTATCCATTTATACAAGATAGAAAAGGAACGGACTCGTGTTATCGATAAACTAAGCGGTAAACGATTGGTTGGACCTAATCTGTGGAGAACTGAATGAATCAAGACAACGCGATAACGTCCGCTAAATAGCGCGAAATAGGATGTGCTGAACAACGTGAAGCGCATCGTTCGCGACCGATGCGCCTCCTAACGTCGGCACATCCTATTTGTGCGGCGCTTATCGGGTTATTCGACACCTTCAAGCCTCAAACCGCTCGTTGCTCGCCCAATTCTTCGAATAAACGCCTTGTTCGACATATCGGTGAAAACTCGAATACGGCCAATCCACCACCCTTGTTACTAAGCCATGCTTTACCGGATTCCAATGAATATAATCGAAATGCCGATTAAAGTCGTCTTGGTCTGTCATTAAATGCGCCCAAAATCGGCGTTGCCATATGCCGCGTTCCCGGCGTTTTTGCCGGCTTTTCGAAACTCTTTCGCCAACGCGATAACGTGCGCAAAAATAACGCGATAAGATGCGCTAAATAGGATGTGCTGAACAACGTGAAGTGCATCGTTCGCGACCGATGCGTTTCCTAACATCGGCACATCCTATATGACGCATCTTATCGCGTTAACGTAGATATTTGCAGGGCGTGGCGTTATCGCGGATTACTATCGCGAATCCGCCTAACGGCCTTGTTTGATTCCATTCAGAGTTTAATTACATGTTGCAATGATTGATCCATTACAGTTTGCGTTAGTTTCGAGACCAACTAGGCGCATGATGGTTTTCGTTGACGGAGAAAACCTAGTTTTTCGATTTCAGGAAATGTTAAAACAAGGTTTTCGACCTGTAAATGAAGTTGTACATGAACCTGACGTATTCGTATGGCTACCATGGTTCACCCAAATAGGTTTACATCATGAAATTCTCCGTGTTAATTATTACACCTATGTGGTAGGAGATAATAAACGTATCGAAAATGTTGGAAATATTATACGGAGGCAAACATTTTCCAGGCATGAAGCATCACTTCTTCCAAATGCGTTGACTCCATGTATTTTTAAAAAAGAAAATAAGTCACGGAGCGTAAAGGGTGTTGACATTAAATTATCGGTAGATATGTTGAGTCATGTTTTTCGAGGAAATGTAGATTCAGTTTTACTTTTAAGTGGTGACGGCGATTATGTTCCGCTCTTAGAAGAAGTCAGACGCGCTGGTGTTTTGGTATTTGTGTCTGCGTTTTCCTCTGGCTTTAATTCGGCACTGAGAGATTGCGCTGATACGGTGTTTATTTTAGACGGTGGCGTCTGGATTCCAACATAATGTTCGTATCTCGTCTTACATATCCGATTTACGGTCCAATAACGCGATAACGTGCGCTAAATAGAGCCATAGGATGTGCTGAACAACGTGAAGCGCATCGTTCGCGACCGATGCGCCTCCTAACGTTGGCACATCCTTATATCTCGATTCTGGCCCCCAAAAGAGGCAGAATCCCCGACTGATCATCGGGAGAGCGGTGGAGAAGACGTGCACATCCTTTTGTGCTGGGCTATCTGAAAATCGAAGGGGAAAACGTCGCCGCCTGGTCCGAATACGACGAAAGCCTGTTCGTCGACGGCTGGGTCGAATCGCCCAGCCACTACGCCAATATCGTCAACCCGAACTTCACCCACACCGTCATAGCGGTCTACACCGATCCCGCCACCGGCTGGGCCGCGGCGACTCAGTTGTTTTGGGGGATATTTTGATCTATCGATATTACAGTCTTTGATACGTGCTGAAAATAAAACACGGAATAATAAGATTGTGAGTGAGTGGGGACAAAAACGTAGAATAGGGAAACGTTTCCCCAAATGGGCATAAAAAAACCGGCTGTAAAGCCGGTTTAGTCTGACCTAAGTCATTGAATGATGGCGGAGAGCTAGGGATTCGAACCCCAGGAGGGGTATAAGCCCTCAACGGTTTTCAAGACCGCCGCTTTCGACCGCTCAGCCAGCTCTCCAATGGCTCACCATTATGCCATGTTTTTTTTTAAAATCCAGTGTCAATTTTCGTTTGCAGCGAATTCGTTGTTCGGGAGTGTTGTGGTGGTTGAATTTACCGAGAAAAAAATATTGATAGTCGCGCGCTCGGGGCGCATGTTGGCTGCTTTGGCTAGGCAAGCGGGCTTGTTGCCGTTGCTTGTCGATTGTTTTGCCGATATGGATAGCCGGGCTTTGGCGGCTGATTGGCGGTTGATCGAATCGCTGCATGTCGAAGAGGTGTGCAAAGCCGTGACGCAACTCAGGCATAGCCATCGGCTGGACTGGGTGGTTTACGGTAGCGGGTTGGAGAGATTTCCGGATACTGTCGAATATTTACAGCGGCAAGGACATTTGTTGGGCAACGGTAGCGAAGTCGTTCGCGCGCTGCAACATAAGCCGACTTGGTTTCGCCGCTTAACAGTGCTGGGCATTGCCTTCCCTGAAACGCAGTTCGTTCCGCCGCAACATGGCAAGCAGTGGTTGCTTAAGCCGTGGGCCGGGGAAGGCGGTACGGATATTCGGCATTATGTTGGCGGAGATGCAGTCGACTCAAGTCGCTATTATTGGCAACGCTTTCAAACCGGGGTATCGATGTCGGCTTTGTTTGTCGCCGGGAATGGGGGGGTCAAAATTTTGGGTTTCAATCGGCAGTGGTGCTTGGAAGAGAGCTTCATGTTTCGTGCTATCCGCAATGGAGTAGAAGTCTCTGTCGCCGTTAATCGAACTGTGACCGATTGGCTGCAGAAATTGGCGGCGGCCTTACCGTTGTGCGGTTTAGGGAGTTTGGATTTCTTGTGCGAGGGAGACGATTGCTATTTTTTAGAGATCAATCCCAGGATTCCGGCTAGCGCACAATTGTATGGAGAACAGGCGTTTTCAGCGCACTGTTCGGCATGTGACGGCAAAGTAACGGGAATTGTCATGGAACGGCGCCCTCCGATGGTTTATCAAATCGTTTTCGCGGCAAAATCGGTACGAATTCCGGAGAATATGGATTGGCCGGACTGCGTTAGCGACAGGCCGGCGGCCGGTTCTATTATTGGCAAGGGTCAACCTATATGCAGTATTATTGCCGCCGCCGACGACGCGGGCCAACTTGTCGAGGGTTTGACCGCGCGTACCCAGTTTATTCTTAAGTTAATCAATCAAGGTTCCAATTCCCATGCAATATCAGGCTAGTATCAACAAACTCACGCAACCTTTGGTCCAGACTCTGTTAGAGAACGCGGACAAGTTAAGGCTGAAAGTATCCAAGTTCGATAATGGTTGTACCATAATTGACGCCGGCATCGAAGTGCCGGGCGGTTTGGAAGCTGGCAGAATCATCACCGAGATTTGCATGGGCGGAATGGGAACTGCGGCGTTATCTCATAGTTGTTACACGCAAAATTGGCCGCTGACTATCAACGTACATTCCACCAATCCGGTGTTGTCGTGTTTGGGTAGTCAATACGCCGGCTGGAGTTTGTCGCACGGAAAATATTACGCTTTGGGCTCCGGCCCGGCGCGGGCTCTGGCGACTAAGGTTAAAGACGGAAATGTCGAGCCGGTCGAGGAGCTGTATCAGGAATTGGAATACCGCGACGCTTGCGACAGTACGGTGCTGGTCATCGAAAACGACGCGATTCCGCCTATCGAAATCGTCGAAAAAGTGGCGGCGGCTTGCGGCGTGCCGGCGGATAAGCTGACCATCATCGTTACCCCGACCAGTAGTTTGGCAGGTGGGGTGCAGGTAGTGGGGCGGGTATTGGAGGTCGCCATGCACAAAGCACACGCTTTGCATTTCCCGTTGGAAAATATCGTCGACGGCTCGGGCTCTGCGCCGATTTGTCCCCCGCACCCGAATTTCGTCAAAGCGATGGGGCGCACCAACGATGCCATATTGTTTGCCGGCCAAGTGCATTTGTTCGTAAAAGGCAGCGACGATGCAGCCGAAAAATTGGCGCACGCGTTGCCGAGTTCGACCTCTAAAGATTACGGCAAACCGTTTGCCGATATTTTCAAAGCCTACGAATACGATTTTTTCAAAGTCGATGCAATGTTGTTCAGCCCGGCCAGCGTGATTGTCACGGCTGTAGAATCCGGCAAGAGTTTTCGTGCCGGCACATTGGATAACGCCTTGCTGGATCAATCGTTCGGCGCTTGATTGCCGATAAAGCCTGTCAAGCCGGGCCAAGCAGCCCGGCTTTTTTATGTCTATTTTTTCAACTTTACCGATAATCCTTTGGCTCGAATTGTTATTTTCACCGACGATCCCGGTTGGCACGGCAAGCAATTATGCAAGGCGTTTTCCGCTTACGGCTGCGTTGCCGAATACGTGTCCCTGACGGCATGCCGTCTTCAATTGAATGGCGATTTGCCTGTCGCGATACCCGGCTTCGAGACGGTTTTACCCGATGCGGCGTTCGTGCGCGGCGTACCGGGCGGTTCCCTGGAAGAGGTCGTGTTCTATTTGGATGTTTTGCACGCGCTACGGATTTTGGGGGTGCCGGTTTATAACGACGCCGGAGCGGTCGAACGTAGCGTCGACAAAGCGATGACCAGTTTTTTATTAAAAAATGCCGGTATCGCTACCCCGGCGACATGGGTATTGCGCGAGCGCGACGTCGCGCTAGCTATCGTGGAGCGGGAATTGGCTGCAGGTCGTTACGTGATTAGTAAGCCGTTGTTCGGTTCGCAAGGCGAGGGCATTAGACGCTTGGAAAAGTCTACCGATTTGTTTTGGCTGACCAGCAGTCGCGGAATCTATTATCTGCAGCGCTTCATCGAGTGCGAGGGCCAAGGTTATTCGGATAAACGGGTGTATGTCGTTAACGGAAAGGCGGTTGCCGGTATGCGTCGGCGCGGTATTTCCTGGCTGAATAACGTGGCGCGAGGCGCTACCTGCCAGGCCTTGGATTTGGATGCGGAGGTGGCGGATTTGGCCGTCAGGGCGGTTGCGGCATTGAATATGGATTATGCCGGGGTCGACATCATGCGAGGCAGAGACGGTTGCTTATATGTGATCGAAGTCAACAGCGTTCCGGCATGGAAGGGGTTGCAGAGCGTGTGCGGCATAAATATCGCGGAGACCATGGTGCGGGATTTGGTTGAACGTTGCATGTGCAGGAAAATCGATGCTGACTAGAGCGGAGTTGATGCGGGTTTATAAGGAAGCTTGCGAAGTCGAGTTGCAAGCCTTCAAGCCTGGCAATGTCAGCGTGTATAGCGCGGGTCACGACATGACGGTCGACGATTTTCGCATCAGTGCGAGCGTCAGTGCCGAGCCTATCACCAACCCCGATTTTTCGTTGGGAGAACGAATTTTTTACGCGGTGCAGGCCACGCGTTCCGCCGTCGCCTGCAATACCAATTTAGGCATTATTTTGCTGTGCGCACCCTTGCTGCTTGCTGCCGAAAAGGTTGCGGACGGTAAGTCGTTACAAGAGTGTCTCAATCAAGTATTGGAAAACACCAGCCGACAGGATGCGGATTGGGTATTTCGCGCAATCGTGTTGGCTTCTCCGGGCGGACTGGGCGAGTCGGATCGGCAAGACGTTCGTTCGCCCGCAGCCGTCACGCTGACCGAAGCGATGGCTCTAGCGGCGCAACGTGACCGAATTGCGTTGCAATACGTAAATGGTTTTAAAGATCTTTTTGATTTTGCGGTTTTTCGGTATAATCGTGCTTTCGTTTGGTCAGGCGAAAGCAGCTGGGCTGCATTAGCAGTATTTGCTGAGTTGCTGGCTAACTATCCGGATAGCCATGTCGAACGAAAGTATGGAGAGCAGTACTCAGAGTGGATTGCGGCGGAAATGGCCGAGTTGCTAAAAACCATGGAAGCGGCAAATGAGCCGACAGAAGTTTTACCGTTGCTGCAAGGTATCGATAAGGCTTTCAAGGCGAAAAACATAAACCCGGGTACCAGCGCCGACTTAACGGTGGCGACAGTGCTGGTGGTGCTTTTGGCAAAGCTTGTCGAAAGATGTTAATATGGCGGAGTTTTTGCATGGATGCGGCCGGGAGCGAAATAAACGGATATTTAGATGTCTTTTTCTTGGTTCAATCTTAATCTTTCTTAGGGGATATTTTAAAAATGGCAAAAATTACAAACATGCGCGTAGGCGAATCATTGGTAGGCGACGGCAACGAAGTTGCGCACATCGACTTGATCATCGGCCCACGCGGTTCAGCAGCTGAAACTGCGTTTGCAAATGCTCTGACCAACAACAAAGACGGTTTCTCCACTCTGTTGGCCGTAGTAGCTCCTAACCTGATGGTTAAGCCGGCTACCATTCTGTTCAACAAAGTAACCATCAAAGGTTCTAAACAAGCGGTGCAAATGTTCGGACCGGCTCAACGCGGCGTGGCAATGGCTGTTGCCGATTCTGTAGAAGACGGCACCATTCCGGCTGACGAAGCTGACGATTTGTTCGTTTCCGTTGGTGTATTCATCCATTGGTTGGCTGAAGACGATGCCAAAATCGAACAATACAACTACACCGCTACCAAAGAAGCGATTGCTCGCGCGGTTGCCGGTACTCCAACCGCTAAAGAAGTGGTTGCCGGCAAAAAAGAAGCGAAACACCCATTCGCGGCCAACAACGTTTAAATTTTTAGCTGACGTTGGTCTTCAAAATACCCCGGCTTGCCGGGGTATTTTTTTGCCTATAGCGTCGAGAAAAACCGGCGCGAGAGATTGCCGTTGTGCAACGCCGTAGCCAGTAAAACCGCCGATATGTTTAGGTTTTGTAGGGTTTCCAAATCGTTGCAATCTCTTACCCCACCTGCCGCTACGATGGATTTTTGCGGGTGGCTGTTTGTCAACTCGGCCAACAATTCGAAATCCGGCCCCGTTTGCTTGCCGACCCGGTGCAAAGTCATGGCAATGACGGTTTGCGGCCAGTATTCCGTTTGTCGAAACCAAGCTTGATGACCCTGGGGTTGTCGATTTTTGTAGTCCAACGACAAGATGAATTCTCGTGCGGCGGTTTGCGGCGGCGATAGCTGCGATTCGGTGCCGATGACCGGCAATAAATTATGCGCAGGGCTGCTTAAGTCGGCGATATTACAGCCGTCGTCCAACCAAAATTCGATGTCCGGATAGTTTGTCACCGCCCATTGAACGAGTGTCCGCTGGTTGCCTGTCCCGCAAATCGCATCCAAATCCGCCATGTATATTCGTTCGAACGGATAAATGCTTAACAGTCCGGACAACACTGTGGTCAAGTCGCTTTGTTCGGTTACCTGCGAATGTTCGTGTATCGGGCGGTAACGATTCCTTGCGCCGCCCACGGCGTGCACGACGATGCCGCCTTTTAAATCGATTACCGGGATGATTTGCATAAACAGTGTGTGTGAAAATTCTTGTATTTGAATACGTATGCGGCGGCGGCTTAGCCGGCGAGCCCATCCCGGCTTCTATGGCCAAGGAAGGGCGCATGATGTTACAGGCTTTGCTGAATGAGTTAAAGCAGCTGCCCGGCGTCCGAATCATGTTGCCGTTGGATCAGCGCTGCACGAGGTTAAGTGTGCCGGCGGAGGCGGAAGTTTTTGAGGTTAAAGATCGGCAAAGTTTGGATTGCCTATTTCCGAGGCTTATCGACCTCGCCGATGCAGTATGGCCTGTTGCTCCTGAGAGCGATGGGGTATTGGCGGCCGTGGTAGACGCGGTACGCGCTCAAGGCAAACCGGCGTTAGTCTCGGATGCGCGCACCATTCGGCTTTTTACCGACAAATATGCGACATTGCGGGCTTTGACCGCTTTGGGCTTGCCCTGCGTACCTACCGGTCGCTTGGACCAGACCGGCGGGGATTTAACATTTCCGGTAGTGATTAAACCGATTGACGGGGTCGGTTGCGCCGGCAATCGTGTGCTCGGCGATAATGCGCAACTGGTGCTTGCGTCCGCCTGTCTGGAAAATCCCGCGGCTTACATCGTGCAACCCTTTGTCGACGGGGAGGCGATGAGCTTGTCTTGTCTGTTCGGTCGAGGCAAAGCCTGGCTGCTCAGTTGCAACCGGCAGCGAGTGAGGCTTGTCGAGGATCGCTTCGAATTACAGGCTTGTAGGGTTAACGTGAAATCGCCTAATAAACAGATGTATACGGATTGGATAAAACAAATGGCAATTGCAATGCCGGGTTTGTGGGGTTATGTGGGAATTGACTTGATCGAAAATCGGCATAGCGGCCCTAGGATTTTAGAGGTTAACCCGCGATTGACAACCTCTTACGTCGGTATAAGCGCGGCAACCGGTATCAATGTGGCTCAACAAGTGTTGAATTTGTGGTGGGGCGAGGTAAATATCGAACCTAGAGTCGGGGTGTCGGTAGAGGTGCGTATTTAATGCCGAGGGATCCTTGCGTCGTAGGCTGGGATATAGGCGGAGCGCATGTGAAAGCTGCGCAACTGGATGCGCACGGCGCCGTCTTACAGGTATGGCAAGAGCCTTGCCCGCTATGGAGGGGCATTGAGCAGCTACAAGCTCCGGTGCAGCGCATTATCCGGCGTTTGCCGCCCGGATGCCGGCATGCAATTACTATGACCGGAGAACTAGTCGACTGCTTTACCGATAGACAACAAGGTGTCGGGGCGATATTGCAGGCTATGGCGGGCATGCTGAGCGGCGCGGAGATTCAGGTTTTTGCCGGACGACGCGGATTGCTGCCGCTCGCTCGAGTCGAACCCGCGCATACTATGGATATCGCATCCGCCAACTGGCTGGCGAGCGCGCAGTTGGCAGCCATCAGAGTCGAGCAAGGCTTATTCGTCGATATTGGCAGCACCACCACCGATATACTGGTGTTTACCGAGCACAAGCCCAAAATCTCAGGTTTTAGCGATTATCAACGTTTGGTGTCCGGTGAATTGCTGTATACAGGTGTGGTGCGCACTCCGGTGATGGCTGTCGCGCAACAGATCGAATTTAATGGTCGTTCTATGGGGCTAATGATGGAGTACTTCGCCACGATGGCGGACGTGTACCGGCTTAGTGGAGATTTGCAGGTTTGGCATGACCAAAGCGAGACCGCGGATGGCGCAGACAAAAGTTTGGAGGCCAGTGCTAGGCGTTTGTCGCGCATGACCGGCTACGAATTTTCCAGCCACGACTGGCCGATCTGGCAAGATTTTGCCTGTCGGCTGAAACGCAGGCAACAAAGCCTGGTGTTGGAGCATTGTCGGCGGCTATGGCCGCGCTCGGGGTTGAGCGGGCGCTCCTATCTGCTGGGGGCCGGGGTGGGGAGTTTTTTACTGGCGGACATCGCGGCTGCTTTGGACCTGGACTATATCCGCTTTGCCGATTTGTTCGTCCTGCAAGGCTCGGCCGATGCGCTATCCGCCGGCGATTGCGCGCCTGCGGTGGCCGTGGCGTGGTTGGCCGGTGGGTTTGGTTAATCAACGCCGGTAAGGTAAAATCTGAGCTGCCCCATCTATTCGGTACTGCCGAATCGTCACTTTTTTCATTGAATGCCCGCAACCATTACCCAGATACCGCTGCCTTACTTTGAGGATAGCTCGCTATTATTCGAAACTTGCGCCGATCAGCCCTGGGCGGTTTTTTTGGATAGCGGCTACCCCGTCAGTCAGCAAGGCCGCTTTGACGTTTTAAGTTACGCACCGGCTTGTACGTTACTGACTTACGGGTCGAATACGGTAATTCGCGACGTCGAAGGCGAAAGGAGCAGCAGCGACGATCCTTTTATCCTGGTTAAGCAAGCCTTGGGGCCGGCGCGGCCGACTATTGGCGATTTGCCGTTTTCCGGCGGTGCCTTGGGTTATTTCGCCTACGACTTGGTTCGGCGCATAGAGCGTTTGCCTAATATGGCGGTGGCAGCCGAGCAGATGCCGGATATGGCCATAGGTATTTATCGCTGGGCGGTAGTGGTCGATCATCAGCAGCGGCGGAGCTGGTTGGTTGGGCATGATTTAGCGACGGATTTGGTGGAGCGCTTGCGAGGCCAATTCGGCATGCTTTCGAAGCGAGCAGACCGACACGGTTTTTCGGTGCTATCGTCCCCGGTTTCCAATATGAGTCGGGAACAATACGGCGCCGCTTTTCAACGGATTAAACAGTATTTGAAAGAAGGCGATTGCTATCAAATCAATCTGACCCAACGATTTTCCAGTCCGTGCCGCGGTAATCCTTGGGCGGCGTATCAAGCCTTACGCCGGATTAACGCCGCACCGTTCAGCGCCTATTTAAACCTGCCGGACGGCCAAGTATTGAGCTCGTCCCCGGAACGGTTTTTACGCGTACATGCCAACACGGTGGAAACCAAGCCGATCAAAGGCACGCGGCCGAGGTGTGACTCCGAGGAGCATGATCGCTTGCAGATTCTAGCCTTGGCGGACAGTCCCAAAGACCGCGCCGAAAACGTGATGATCGTGGATTTGCTGCGCAACGATTTAGGTCGCTGTTGCCGGCCCGGCTCGGTTAAGGTGCCGACTCTGTTCGATGTCGAGACTTACGCGACCGTGCATCATTTGGTCAGTACGGTTACCGGCGAGTTGGCAGCCGGCCGCCATGCCCTGGATTTGCTGCGCGCCTGCTTTCCGGGCGGGTCGATTACCGGCGCGCCGAAAATCCGGGCGATGCAAGTCATCGAAGAATTGGAGCCTCATAGACGCGGCGTTTACTGCGGCGCTATCGGTTATATCGGTTTCGACGGCAATATGGATACCAATATCGCCATTCGCACGCTGGTGCATAATCAAGACACGATTCGTTTTTGGGTAGGCGGCGGTATCGTCAACGATTCGGGCGAAGCCGCGGAATACCAAGAATGTTTCGACAAGGCGGCGGCGCTACTGGCCGTGCTGCGCCGGTTTCAGACGTGTTGAAAGTCGTCAAACTCGGAGGGAGTTTATTGTCGGCAGGTTTGTTGCCAACATGCCTTAAGCGGCTTGCCGGATTCGCCGGGCGCATCGTGGTGGTTCCGGGTGGCGGCATGTTCGCGGACCAGGTCCGCTCGGCACAGCAGCAATACGGTTTCGACGACGGCAACGCGCATTACATGGCTGTGCTAGCGATGCAGCAAATGGCCTATCTGATTCACGCTATGGATAGCCGTTTTAGGATAATGCCAAGAATCGATGAGCGGTGCGACGAACGCTTGCAGGTTTGGGCGCCGCAAATCGACGAGCTGGACGCTGCCGGTATCCCCGCCGGTTGGGAGGTGACTTCGGACAGTCTATCGGCCTGGGCGGCGCGACAATTGGCGGCGGACGAGTTGCTGCTGGTAAAAACCTGTCCGGTGCCGCAGACCAATCTGCAAACCTTGCAGGTATTAGGCATTCTGGATGCGGCATTTTCGAGTTTTGCCGCTAATGCCGGATGTAAAATTAGCGTTATCGATTCGGCCGGTTTATCAACATTATCATGATCGGATTTATCAAGACTCTACTCAATAAACGCTTGCGTACCGCCTATTATCAAAGTCGGGAATCGCTGCTCGGGCATCACAAGCGAGACATCGTGGTAGTCGAGGTCGATCAGGCTTGCGAGAGTTTGAAAGCGAGCCGCGACCAGTTTGTGGACGCCCTGGAGAAGTTTAAACAGTTTGCTAAAACCGACGCCGGGCCGCTGGAGCAGCGTTACCAATTATTGCGCAGACGATACGACCTGTGCTGCACTAAAGCCGACCAAGTCGGGCAACGGATTAGGGCGATAGAGCAGGTCAGCGAAGCTTTGTTCGCCGAATGGGAGGGCGAGTTGGAGTTGTACAGCAACCGCGCCTTGCGGGTGCGTAGCCAGCAGCAATTGAAAAAATCCAGGGCGCAATACGGTCGGTTGCTGAAAAATTTGAAGGCGGCCGAGGCACGCATGCAGCCCGTGTTGGCGGCGTTTCAAGACCAAGTGTTGTACTTGAAACATAATCTGAACGCCCATGCCATCGCCGCATTGCGGCACGAGTTCGTGGAAATGGGTTTGGATATTTCCAAATTGGTCGATGCAATGGAAAAGACCATCTGCGAAGCCAGCCAATTCGTGTCCGTGCTGACCGAACAAAAGCGTTTGCCGGCGCCGGCATTACGGCGCTAGCCGCTTCGCGCATTTTCCAATTTTACTGTTAATCCTTTTGGCGCACGATTTAGGAGCGTTAGCGCGTTACATGGAATGCATCTTGTAATCGACCCGGTGCGGATTAGTCTTGTCGCGGGTATCCGGGTTTTTTTTCCGGTTTTGATCAATGCGTTCCTGAGTGTATTGGCTGATCATTTGATCCCAATTGTCGTATTGGCTGTAATCTTTGTTGCCGCTGGCTTTACGTTGCTCGAAAATTTGTTTGCCGCGCGAAATCAAATCTTCCGGGGTCATGCCGTCGATTTCATTTAAAAAATCTTTGTTATTGCGAAGATCGTCGCGCAGGGTCCAAAAAGACACTTCGAATTCGATGCGCTGGTCGAGCGGTAATTTTTCTTTGATGGTGTTGACGGAGCGGTTAACCGTTTTCAGGCTGCTACCGTTAATCTGGTGGCTTTTATTGCAGCCGGCGGCAAACGCGCAAAGCAGAAATATCAATATGGTTGTCGTTTTTTTCATGGTTGAGCCCCCCAGTGGCCTAAATGAACAATCCCGTATTTTTATATTTATAATGCCGACGTTCCGGGTCGCTAAACGAACTGATTCACTCGGTAATTATAAACCCAAGCCTTTTTGTCATGCTGGACTTTATCCAACTACTCAAACAGCGATACCAGACGGTGCTTGCGCGGCTGGATAACAAAAATCCGCACTATTTTGAATATCAACACACCATTGAGCAACTGCTTTATGCGGAAGCTTTTCTGCGCAAAGGCAAATTGCTGGCCGAAAGTCCCGGTTTGCCGCTGCAAATCGCGGTCATAGGCCCTACCCAGGCCGGCAAAAGTTCAGTCGTCAATTGGCTGTTGAACGCCGATCTGGCCGGAGTCAGTCCACTGGCGGGTTATACGGTGCACGCGCAGGGATATTGTCACGGCGTGTCTTACTCCGCCTTAGCAGGGCTGCAGCATTACTTCGGCCGTTTCGAAGCCCTGCCGGTCACGGCGTTGAACCGGCAGCGTTACGATTGTTACGCCGTCAGCGAAAGTGCGGCGGTATCGGCATTGTTGCCGGTTTGCGTGGTTTGGGATACCCCGGATTTCGATTCTATCGACGCGATAGACTACCGGGAAGGTTTGATACGTGCCATAGCCCTAGCCGACCTGGTCGTTTTGGTCGTCAGCAAAGAAAAATACGCCGACCAAGCGGTGTGGGAAGTGATGACGAGCATAGCCGGTTTCGGTCAGCCGACCCTGGTTTGTCTGAACAAGCTGGCCGAGGGCTCGGAAGCCGTGGTGTTGGAATCGTTCCGGGAAAAATGGCGCCAATACCGGTCCGATCCCGTGCCGGCCGTGGTGCCCATGCTGTTTCATAAGACGGTGGGCGACACGGTATGGCCGCCGGAACATGCGGTTGCGCTCAAGCAATTGGCAAAGCAAGTCCAGCCTAAAGATTACCCGCATCATAGACAGCGGTTTCTCAAGCAACATTGGCGTTCATGGTTGGCGCCGGTGCAGGCCGAGCACGCGGCACAACAGCGTTGGAGTGCCTTGGTGGATCAGGCGATACAACAGGCCGCCGCTGCTTATCGGCGCGATTTCCTGGATCATCCGCATCACTACCATACCTTTCAGGCGGCGTTGCTGAATTTATTGCAGTTGCTGGAAATTCCGGGCGTTGCCCGGCTAATCAGCAAGGTGCGGCGGGTGATGACCTGGCCGGCCCGCAAGCTATGGGCGCTGGGACGAGAAAGCGTGCCGCAATCCGCCGACCAAGAACTCGCGATATTGCAGCAAATCGGCCGGCATCTGACGATACAGCTGGCGGATAGACTGTATGAATTGAGCGAAACCGAGGCGGACAACGGTATTTGGTGGCGGGATAATGCTATCGCGCTACGGCAGCAAAAGGACCCGGTGTTGAGCGGATACGTGCAAGCGCTGTCCGAGTATCACCACGATTTTCGCTTGGAAATCGATGCGGCTGCGCAGCGTCTTTACCTCAAGCTGCAAGAACAACCGCTGTTATTGAACGGCCTGCGCGCCACGCGTTTATCGACTGATGCCGGCGCGATGTTGTTGGCCATACAGGCCGGCGGCGTGGGCGTACACGATTTGCTGCTGACGCCTTTAATTTTAAGCGTAACCTCGCTGCTGGCGGAAAGTGCGGTCGGCAGCTATATGTACGGCGTGGAGGCGGAACTGAAGCAAAGGCAATTGCAGGCGGTGAGGTGCGTACTCGAGGAAAGTTTGTGTAAGCCGTTGCTGAGTTTGCCGTCGACCGTTCAAACGTCGGGCCGTTTTAACATCTCGGAACACGACTGCTTACGCGCCGAACAAACGCTGTCCGAGAAAAAACATGGCTTGCGCATACTCTGAATTGTTGTCTCGCGCGCAAGCTTGGGCCGATTCGGCTGTGTCGGCCGGACAGTTGCCGCGCGCGCGCGCGCAGTCTTTGGCGCAACAAGCGGAACAACTGCCGGACAGCTTGTTCTCCTGCTTGGGCTCTGCGACCGAGCGGCCGTTGGTGGTTGCATTCCTGGGAGGGACAGGAGTCGGCAAGAGCTCGTTGTTGAACCGCATGGTCGGATACGAGATTGCCAAAGCCGGGGTGGAAAGGCCGACCTCGCGTGAAGTCACCTTGTATCACCACCACACCTTTTCGTTGCAACGATTGCCCGGCGATTTGCCGCTGGCAAGCGTAAAAATCAGCCAACATAACGACGATCGCAATGCCGCTGTCGTTTGGCTGGATATGCCGGATTTCGATAGTATCGAATTGGGCAATAAGCGCTTGGTTTTGCAATGGCTGCCGCATATCGACGTGTTGATTTACGTGGTTAGCCCGGAGCGTTATCGCGATAACAAAGCTTGGCAGTTGTTGTTGGCGGAAGGCGCCAAACACGCCTGGTTGTTCGTCATGAATCAGTGGGACCGCGGGCAAACCGTTCAATTCGACGATTTTCGCCGTCAGCTACAAATCGCCGGGTTTCAGCAGCCTTTGTTATACCGCACCAGTTGTTTGCAGCCGGAGACGGACCAATTCGGCGAATTGTTGTTGCAGTTGCACGAATTGGCGGGGCGGCGCACGATAGACCAATTGGCCAAGCGAAACGAGGCTATACGCATCGGGCATTTGGGACATTATCTGCGGCAGCTGTTAAGCGATTTCGAGCGGCGGGATTACCAGGGGCTGCTCAATAGTCTCGACGACGTTTGGCAGCCTTGCCAGCGGGATTTACTCGACGGCTTGGCGTGGCCGGCGCAACAACTGGCGAATTTCTGGGCGGCTCATCCCGGCCAAAAAGCCGACATTCGTTTATGGGACGAATGGGCGCAAAGCCGCTTAAGCGATGCTTTAGACGAGTTGGTCTTGCAGGCCGTGCAAACCGGTATACCCGGTAAATCCTTAAAAGATGCGCTGCAGCCTATTCGCGACCATGCGGGCAAAAGCCTGGGTGCGCATGCGGAAGTGACCGGCCGGCAAGCCTTGCTGAACCCGGGCGGCGGTTTGCGACGGGGTGTGTTGAAGTTTATCTTGTTTGCGGAAGCGGCCTTGCCCTTGTCTGCGTTGAGTTGGGTTGGATATCAAGTATTTAGTCAATATTATCAAGGCGTGGTCAACGGCAGCGGGTATTTAGGACTGGATTTTGCCGTACATAGTGTGTTATTGATTGGCATAAGTTGGCTACTGCCGTTTTTTTTGCATAAGAAACTGCAACCTTCGCTCAACAGGGCCGGGTTTCGAGGTTTGCAAAAAGGTATGGCGTTAGCGTTGGCCGCTGTCGCCGCGGAGCTTAAACAAGTGATAGCATCCGAGCGGGAAGCGTATACGGTCTCTAGGCGGCAGCTAAGCGATTTGATCGAGAGTTGTACGGCCTCGGCCGTTATCGACACCGAACAATCCGGTCTATTGGCCAGAGCCTTGCCGGAGTCGGGCGATAGGGTAGTTTGATGGCGGAGGAACTCGATTAACTGATTTTGACGCGTGTTTATTTACCTGAATTGACGTAACCGCCAATCGCCGGCCGGGCTGTGGCGGCTGACGAGGTTTGGACTCCACCGGCGCCTGTGTAATAATCGGGCGACGATCAAGTAAAAATCATAGAGGTAATAGAAACACTATGACAAATGATACGTTGCTGATAAAGCATAGTCGTACCGGCAAACAGGTGGAATATCCCTTGTTGACCAGTACGTTGGGCGCCGATACGGTCGATATTCGCAGCTTGTACAAGGACTTGGGTTGTTTTACTTACGATCCCGGTTTTATCGCCACCGCTGCGTGTAAAAGCAAGATCACCTATATCGACGGCGATAACGGCGTTCTGCTTTACCGGGGATATCCCATAGAACAATTGGCCGAGCACTGTGAATTTACCGAAGTCGCTTACCTGTTGCTGAACGGCGAGTTGCCCAATCAAAAGCAACTGCTGGATTTCAACCTTGAAATCAGCGACCGGGCTATCATCCACGAATCCTTGCGGAAATTTTTCGACGGATTCCACTACGACGCGCATCCCATGGCGATGTTGGTCGGGGTCGTGGGGTCTTTATCCGCCTTTTACCACAGCGAAATGGACATCAAAGACCCGGTGCAACGCATGCGGGCGGCGACGCGGATGATAGGAAAAATGCCGACCATCGCCGCCGCGTCGTACCGGCATTCGGTAGGTCGCCCCTTCGTTTACCCGCGTATCGATTTAAGCTACTGCGAGAACTTTTTAAACATGATGTTCTCGCGCTCCTCGCAAAATTACATAGACCAAGATCATTACATCGATAAGGATTTCGTCAGGGCCTTGAATCTGTTGTTCATCCTGCACGCCGATCACGAACAGAACGCCAGCACCTCCACGGTGCGGGTGGCCGGCAGTACCGGCGCAAATCCTTATGCCTGCGTGGCGGCGGGTATCGCTGCGCTTTGGGGACCGGCTCACGGCGGGGCCAACGAAGCGGTGTTGACCATGCTGGCCGAGATAGGCAGTGCCGAAAACGTGCCTAAATACATTGCCAAGGCCAAAGACCCCAGCGATCCTTTCCGCTTGATGGGTTTTGGGCATAGGGTTTATAAAAATTTCGATCCGCGTGCCACCATCATCCGTAAAACCTGCCACGAAGTGTTGCAAAAAACCAAAAGCAACGATCCTTTATTCGAATTGGCCTTGAAGGTGGAGGAAATCGCCCTGCAGGACGAATATTTCATCGAGAAAAAACTGTACCCGAACGTCGATTTTTATTCGGGCATTATCTACAAAGCCTTAGGGATACCGGTGGACATGTTCACGGTTATGTTCGCGATAGCCCGTACCGCCGGCTGGGTGGCACATTGGCTGGAAATGATGGAAGACCCCGCCACGCCCATCAGTCGGCCCCGCCAGCTTTACGTCGGTCCGCCGCGCCGCGATTTGCTCGCCATCGGCGCCCGCTGACCCAGCCATTTACCGCACGCGATGCAAGATATTGAGAAGATTATCGTTGATTCGCCGGATTCCGCTCCCGAGCCCAAGGCTGCTGAGTCGGATCAGCCTACCCGTAGCGCGCCGGGCGAAATCGACGGTCCCAAGGGGCCGGAACCAACCCGTTTCGGCGATTGGGAACGAAAGGGACGTTGCATCGATTTTTAGCGGCACAGCATTTCTCACTAGCCAAGGGTAAACCATGTCAAGCAATAGACCGCTATCTCCCCACCTGCAAATATACCGCTTACCCTTGACCGGCCTGATTTCCATCACGCACCGGATGACCGGCGCCTTGCTGGCATTCGGCCTGCTGCTGTTCGTATTACTGGTATTTTCGATTGCCGCGGGCGAGCCGGCTTACGTCGGCATGCAGACGCTTATGGCGCATCCACTGGCCCGCTTGGTGTATTGGGGTTTCATCTACGCCTTGTTTTTCCATTTGTGCCACGGTGTGCGTCATTTGCTGTGGGACATCGGCAAAACTTTCGAGCGGGCCACTTTGGACCGCTACGCGCTATACGAGCTGGCAGCTTCGGCTGTTTTGACACTGATTACCTTCGTTCTGTCATAAGGTGGGTTTACATGGCTAATACGGCAATGTTGCAAAAATTGGCCGATGTATTTACGGCCAAAAGCCCTGTGGGGCATTGGTGGTATCAGCGGGTTTCGGCATTGGCCCTGGTGCCGTTGTCGCTATGGTTGATCGCGTTTTTCAACCAGGCTTTACATGCGCCGTACCGGGAAACGTTGCTGTGGTTGAGCGCTCCCGCGAACGCGCTGGCCGTGCTGGCCTGGACGCTGGCGGCGGTATACCACGCCGCGCTGGGCGTTCAGGTAATCGTCGAGGACTACGTGTCGACCCTGTCGCTTAGGCACGGAGTTATCAGGATAAGCAACGGCTTGTTTCTGGTGGTAGGGATTGCGGCTTTGGCGGCAATTGTATTCATTTTGACGGCAAGGTAATTCATGGCTGCGGCATACGACATCATCGAACACCAGCACGACGTGGTAGTAGTGGGGGCCGGAGGCGCCGGTTTGCGGGCGACCTTCGGCATGGTGGAAAAAGGTTTGAAAACCGCCTGCATCAGCAAAGTGTTTCCCACCCGCAGCCATACCGTTGCCGCCCAAGGCGGTATTAGCGCCGCGCTGGGCAATATGGGCGAAGACGACTGGCGCTTTCACATGTATGACACCGTCAAGGGTTCCGACTGGTTGGGCGATCAGGATGCGATCGAATATATGTGCCGGGAAGCGATTCCGGCCATTATCGAATTGGAGCATTACGGTGTGCCTTTTTCCCGCACCCAAGACGGCAAGATTTACCAACGGGCGTTCGGCGGAATGTCCACCCATTACGGCAAAGCCCAGGCGCAACGCACGTGCGCGGCGGCGGACGTCACCGGCCATGCCATTTTGCATACCCTGTATCAGCAAGCATTGAAATACCGGGCCGAATTTTTCGTCGAATACATTGCCCTCGACCTGATCATGCAAGACGGCGAATGCCGTGGGGTGTTGGCATGGTGCCTGGACGACGGGTCCATCCATTTGTTCAAAGGCCGGCAAACCGTGCTGGCTACCGGCGGTTACGGCCGGGCGTTTTTCTCCTGCACCTCGGCCCATACTGTCACAGGCGACGGCAACGGTATGGTGTTACGGGCCGGATTGCCGTTGCAGGACATGGAATTCGTCCAGTTTCACCCGACCGGGATATACGGCTCGGGTTGTTTGATTACCGAAGGTGCGCGCGGCGAAGGCGGTTATCTGACCAATTCGGAAGGCGAACGCTTCATGCCGCGCTATGCGCCCAACGCCAAAGACTTGGCATCGCGCGACGTGGTCAGCCGGGCCATCACGATGGAAGTCAACGCCGGCCGCGGCGTCGGGCCGAAAAAAGACCACGCGCTGCTGCATTTGGAACACCTGGATACGGCCATCATTCACGAGCGTTTGCCGGGTATCGCCGAAACCGCACGGATTTTTGCCGGAGTAGACGTCACCAAGCAACCGATACCGGTGATACCGACCGTGCATTACAACATGGGCGGCATTCCCACCAATTACAAAGCCGAAGTAGTCACCTTGAAAAACGGCGATCCGGATCACGTGGTGCCCGGTTTGATGGCGATAGGCGAGACGGCCTGCGTATCGGTACACGGCGCGAACCGCCTGGGTTCCAACTCGTTGCTGGACTTGGTGGTGTTCGGACGCGCGGCGGCCATCCGCTGTACCGAGTTGATCGAACCCGGCATGGCACACAAACCCTTGGCTAAAGACGCTTGCGATGCGGCGCTGTCCCGCTTCGACCGCATTCGCCACGCCAGCGGCAGCCGCAGCACGGCCGAGATTCGTTTGGACATGCAAACCACCATGCAAAACAAGGCGGCGGTGTTTAGGACCGAATCTACCTTGCAGGAAGGTGTAGAGCAAATGGCTGCCGTGGCCGCTTCGTTTGCCGACGTTAAAGTCGGCGATCGTTCGTTGATCTGGAATACCGATTTGGTGGAAACCCTGGAGTTGGATAATTTGCTGGGCCAGGCGCAGGTAACCATGACTGCCGCCGCCAATCGCAAGGAGAGTCGCGGCGGTCACGCCCGGGAGGATTATCCTAAACGCGACGACGACAACTGGCTGAAACACACCCTGACTTGGCGGGACAACAATCAAGTCAGCATCGATTACCGCCCGGTGCATTTGTTTACCTTGAGCGACGAAGTCGAAGTCATCGCGCCTAAAGAGAGGGTTTACTGATGGTCGAATTTACCTTACCGAAAAACTCCCAAGTTAAACCGGGCAAGACTTACAAAGCCGCCGGCGCGACCAATGTCCGCCATTTTTACCTGTATCGCTGGGATCCGGACACGGGCGAGAACCCGCGCCTGGACCATTTCGAAATCGACATGGATCATTGCGGGCCGATGATCTTGGATGCGATCTTGAAGATCAAGAACGAGATCGACAGCAGTTTGACCTTCAGGCGTTCTTGTCGGGAAGGGGTATGCGGTTCGTGCGCGATGAACATCAACGGCAAGAATACCTTGGCCTGCACCAAAGCCATTGCCGACTATTCCGACCCGATCAAAATTTATCCCTTGCCGCATATGCCGGTGGTCAAGGATTTGGTGCCGGACATGAGTCATTTTTTCGAACAGTACGCGGCTATCCAACCGTGGTTGAGCAACGATCAGGCGGCGCCGGAACGCGAACGTCTGCAAAGCCGCGAACAGCGCGCCAAGTTGGACGGCTTGTACGAATGCGTGTTGTGCGCTTGCTGCTCGACCAGCTGTCCGAGTTATTGGTGGAATAGCGACAAGTATTTGGGGCCGGCGATTTTGCTGCAAGCTTATCGTTGGCTGGCCGATAGTCGAGACAATAGCGATGCCGGGCGTCTGGAATTTCTCGACGATGCGTTCAGAGTCTATCGATGCCATACCATCATGAATTGCACCGATACCTGTCCCAAAGGCTTGAATCCGGCTTTGGCCATCGCCGAAATCAAAAAATTATTATTGGAATACGAAAAGCGGTGAGCGAGCTCAAGCGCCTGCGCTGGCGCTGCCGGCGCGGCGTGCTGGAACTGGACGTGTTGCTGCTGCGTTATTTGGATCGGCGTTATCCGCTGGCCGATGAGGCGGAAAAAGCCCAGTTTATACAGCTGTTGAGCCTGGAAGACAGCGATATGCTGCGTTGTTTGCTGGGCGAACGAGCGCCGGCGGCCGAGGTTGCGCAAATCGTCGCCTTGATTAGAGCCTTGCCGGCGTGACGTATGGCCGCCGGCTTACCGGCTGTCCTTTGGTGCAATTTTTTCGTCGGGCGTTAGCCGATAAATTTGCCCGTTATCGTTCAAGCACATTCAACCTGTGGATTCATCATGGCGAGCATACACCGTTGGTTTATCGTATTGGGGTTAAGCGTATTGGCCGGTTTTGCCGAAGCCGATGAGCCGACCGAAATCAAATTGACGGTCGCGGAAGCGCGTGCCAGGGCCGTGCGCTTCGAGCACGGTAGGGAAGGCGTCAAACAGGATCACCTGCAAGCCTTCGAATACTATTGCCACGCGGCGCTGCAGGACGACGGCGAATCGGCCTATGCCTTGGGCTTCATGTATTTCAATGGCCGCGGCGTCAAGCGCGATTTGGGCTTGGCGGTGACTTGGTTTCGCAAGGCGGCGGCGCAAGGCGATCCCATGGCCGGCAAAATGTTGGCGCGTTTTGCCGACGTGGCGGACGTGGCGGACGAAAATTGCAAGCCCAAGCTAGCGGAAGTGACGATAGTGGCGGATCAAGCCATCAACGCCAACCGGCAGATCGTCGAAACCTGGGTCAAGCAAATCGCCCCGGCCTACGGCATCGATCCGGAACTGATTATGGCGGTTATACGTGCCGAGTCCGGCTTCAATACTTCGGCGTTGTCCAATAAAAACGCCCAAGGCCTGATGCAGTTGATACCTGCGACCGCTGAACGCTTCGGCGTCAAGAATGTTTGGGATCCGGTTCAAAACATCCAAGGCGGAGTCGCTTATTTACATTGGTTGCTAAGACATTTCGAGGGTAACGTGGAATGGGTGCTGGCAGCCTATAACGCGGGCGAGCGCGCCGTCGAACGCCATCGCGGCATTCCACCCTATCAAGAAACCCAAAACTACGTGCGCAGGATTTTGGGTTGGTATCCCAAAGCGCGTCATCCGGTGCCGATGGAGCAACCCGGTAAAATCGTAGTGCGGCAAAAATCGTCTTAATTCGGCTATTCAACCTACAAATGCCGACAGCCGACGCAGGGCTGCCGGCATTTTTCATGCATTGTGGCGACGTTCTACGGCTGGCCGCCAAACGCCCGGACCGCTTTCCAACAAGCTGAAATGCCGTTTGGCCCGGGTTATGGCGGTATATACCAATTCCCGGCTGAGGACCGGGCTCATGGCGTCCGGCAACAGCAAGGCGACGTGCTCAAATTCCGAGCCTTGCGATTTGTGTACGGTCATGGCGAATGCGGTTTCTACCGCCGGTAAGCGTAACGGCGAAATCCAGCGCATCGATTCGCCGCCGTCGGTTGGAAAGGCAATCCGCAAGCGTCCGTCCGCTGCTGGTAAAGCAATGCCTATGTCGCCGTTCATCAAGCCCAAATTGTAATCGTTGCGGCTGATCATGACGGGACGGCCCGGATACCAAACGCTGTCGCTTGGCCCAAACAAGCAGTGGCGGATTAAGCGGTTCAAAGCCTCCACGCCCCAATCGCCCTGGCGTAGCGCGCACAGCATTCTAAAGCGCTCGAAAGACTTCAACACTGCCGAGGCCCAGGCGTCGCTACTCGCAAAATCGGCGCGCCTAGCGATCTCTGCCAAATATCGACCGTAGCCGATCGGTTCACGTTCACTGGCGGCGGCTAACACCAGGTTTCGCACGTTGCCGCTCAAATCCGCCGCAACCTGCAGATAGCTGATGTCGACATATTGCGCCGGATGATTCAGCACCGCGTGCGCGGCGTCGGCGTCGCCCGCATTGACCGCTGTCGCCAACCGGCCTATGCCGCTGCCCGCGCCGAAACGGTGGCTGTGGCGTAACATGACGGTCTGCAGGTTGATCGGCGTTCCGCTTGTCCGGCGTGCCGGCAAAGTGGCGCCGGCGTATCGGTTAATCCAAGCCAGAGTGTCGGTGTCGTAAGCGGCATGTTCAGCGCCGGCGCACAATTCGCCCAGTACCGCGCCGGCTTCCACCGACGCCAACTGGTCTTTGTCACCCAGCAAAATTAACAAGGCTGATTGCGGTAGCGCTTCCAGCAAGGCCGCCATCATTTCCAGGTCTATCATCGATGCCTCGTCGACGATGACTACGTCGACGCTTAACGGATTTTGCCGATTATGGCGGTATTTGCGACTATCCGGGCGGCTGCCCAGCAAGCGATGCAGGGTGCCGGCTTTTTGCGGAATGTGTGCGCTTACCGCTGCCGGCAACGTTAGATTTTCGAGCACGCCGGCTATCGATTCGCTGACTCGGGCGGCGGCTTTACCGGTGGGCGCCGCTAACGCGATGACCGGTAGGCGGGTTTGTTCGATTTGGGCCAACTCCGTCAACAGCGCGAGCAATTTGGTGACGGTGGTGGTTTTGCCGGTACCCGGGCCGCCGGTGATAATCGCCAGCTTGGCTCGCAAGGCCAACACGCAGGCAATTTGTTGCCAATCCGGAACCTGCGAGTCTGCGAACAACTCGCGAATGCGCGTGGCCAAAGCCGGCGGCAAGTGCGCCCTGACCGGCTGCGACCGCAGCACTGTTTCGCGTTCGACGATGCGCTGGTAGTGCCAGAAGCGGCGCAGATACAGGCGCCGTTCGCTCAACACCAGCGGCGTATCGCCTTCTCCCAGGCCGACCAGGCAAGAGCCGGACAAGGCGTTCAGCCAATCCTCACAGGAAAAGTGCGAAATGGTGGCTAAACCGCTTGTACTCGCCGCTTCCGCCGGCAGGGCCAATGTGAGTTGTGGATTGACGCTTAAACGCTTGATATCCAAGTACACCTCGCCGCGGCTCAGTTGGCGGCTGACTAGCGCGCCGGCCCATAACACGCAAGGATGGACGTTGGGCGCCAGGTCGGACAGGAATTTGGCGAAGGCCTGGTCCAAAGCGCTAAGCCAGCCTTGTGCCCTCCAGGCTTGCATGTCCTCGAATACCGAAGGCATCATGTTTGAACTCCGGCGAACATTGCGTCCAGCGTTTCGATCAACTCCTGCGGCAATTGCAGCAACAACTGACCGCGTCCCGGGTGTCCCACCCCGCGCAGAAACCAATACAAGCTGCCGCCGACATCGCGCTGATAGTGGTAATCGCGGTGCAAGCGGGATTTCAGCAGACGGTGTAACGCCAGTAAATATAAGGCGGCTTGCAGGTCGTAGCGTTTAGCCAGCAGCGCGGTCGTCAATGCCTCGCCGCCGTATGCGTCGTCCCGGTTGCCCAAGGCGTTGAATTTGTAGTCCAGCACATAGTAACGGCCGCCGCAGACGAAGACCAGGTCGATAAAACCTTTCAGCAGGCCGTTGATGTGACCTGGTTGCAGCGCCGGCCGGCTGCGGCCCGGCAAACAATAGTGGTTAAGTAACGTGTCCAGGCGGGTGACGTCTACCGAATCCACCCCCAGCAAAAACTCCATCTCGGCTTGGTAAGCGTCAGGCGGCAATCGGCTTAGACTGACAGTTGGCGTGCCGGCCAGTGGACACTCCAGCCAAGCGGCCAGATGCCGCAGCATTTGCTCGCCGCTGCCCAGCCAATCAGGCTGGCCGAATAGTTCTTTGATCAGTTGCGCCTGTAATTCGGCTTGTGCCGCAACCGAGGCGAAACCCTCGGTTGCGGCCCGCTCCAGCAATGCGTGGATCAGAACCCCGGCCGCCGCGCCGCGCGGCAACGCGTGGATGCCGTTTGCCGGCCCGGCGCTTGCCGAAGCCGCGGGTTCGGTTTCGTCTTGGCGTTTATCGTCTCCGGCGGTTTCCGCCTCCGCTGCCGTTGTAGGGGTGTGGTCTGCCGCTAACGCCGAATAGCTGGCTATCCACCACGCTTCCCGAATGCTTGCGCTGAAGTTCCTAGGGCCGTCTCGGCATTCCTCTTCTTCCCGATTTGCCTGGAAAACCGCTTCGGAGACAGGCGGAGCGCCGAGAACGGCAATGTCAGGGCATGCGCCGGCCAGCTCGCCCAGCCGGGCAGCCAGGGCGGGTTCGGCCAGACCCGATTGCCAGCCCAGCACGTAGCCCATGGCGGATTTCTCCAGCTGGCATTGTTTGCCCTGTCCTTTGACCGGCGCCACGCCCAGCCAGCAGGCGAAACGGGCTCGAGTGACGGCCACGTATAACAAGCGTATGTCTTCCTGTAGGCGTTCGTTGTCGCTAAGGGCTTTGTTGGCATCGTCTTTACTCAAATCCACGCGCAAGCGGGCGGCCGTGTCGTGGTACCGGTAATAGCGGTTGTTGCGGGCGTTGACTTCCCGAAAACTGCAGATAAACGGCAGAAAAACCAAAGGATATTCCAAGCCTTTGGATTTATGTATCGTCACGATTTTCAATAATTCAGCGTCGCTTTCCAAACGGATGACGTTATCGTCGGTGCTGCCGCCGGAGTTTTGCAGCGCTTCGGCGAGATGGCGGATCAGAGCCGCTTCGCCGTCCAGCCGGCTATCGGCATGCTGCAACAGTTCCGCCAGATGCAACAGATTGGTCAAGCGCCGTTCGCCGTCCGTGGCGTTGCGCAGTTTGGCGGGGAGCCGGTAATCGTGCATCAGCTGTTGCAGTGCCGGTAATATGCCGTCTTGCCGCCAGCGCTCGCGGTAACTCAGGAAGCGCTCCAGATGGTGTTCCCATGCGCTTTCGTCTTGCGCCAGCCTTTGCAAGGCGGCCAAGCTCCATTCCATGCTGCGGCTGGCTAGTGCGGCGCGGACTTTATATTCGTCTTCAGGCGTTGCCAATGCGTGCAGCCAAAGCAGCAGGTCTTCCGCTTCCCGACTGGCGTATACGGATTCGCGTTCCGATAAAAACACGCTACGTAAATGTCGCTTGGATAACGCTTTACGCATCACCTCGGCTTCGCCGCGGCTGCGCACCAAGATTGCGACGTCGCCGGGTTGCAAGGCCTGCCAGTCGCCGTCGGCGTGGCGAAAACCGGTATGTCCGGCTGCGGCGCTCGTCAACAGGCGCACGATTTCGCTAGCGGTGGCTTCCGCCATGTGATGGCGATAAAAAGGCATGCCGACCGGCTCGTCCTGCTGCAAGTGCCAAACGGTGAAAGCAGGCGCTGCTTGGCCGTCTACAATCCAGGTTTCGTTTCGGCCTTGCGCGGATACCGGAATGAACGGCAGCGGATGGGTTTCGCCGCCGAATTTGAATGCGCCTTCGGGTTGGCCGCGTTCGGCAAATTCGAATAAGTGGTTGACGGCTTGCACCAAGCCGACCGTCGAGCGAAAGTTGCTGCTCAAGGTGTAATGCCGGCCTTGGGTCGCCGCGTGCGCTTGCAAATAGGTATAAATATCGCCGCCGCGAAACGAGTATATGGCCTGTTTCGGGTCGCCTATCATGAAACAGCCGCCGCCATTGTCGGCGTCTGCGGGATACAAGCGGCTGAAAATGCGATATTGAACGGGGTCGGTGTCCTGAAATTCGTCGATCAGCGCCAAAGGATACTGGCGGACGATGAGATGTGCCAGGCGCGCGCCGCCGTCGCTGCCCAGCGCTTGGTCCAAGCGGGTCAGCATGTCGTCGAAGGTCAGGCGGGACAAGCGTTGTTTTTCCCGGGCGTAACGCTCGCGTATCCAGGCCACGGCGTGGCGGCGAATCGCGTCGGCGAGGTCCAATTCTTCGGCGTGATGGCCGACCAGTTGGTCCAGCAAGGCAAAAACGCCGGAATCGAACAGGGCCGCTTTATCTTGGTGGGCTTTAGCCAAGCCGGCAGTTAGTTTTTGCAAGCAAAATCGGGCCAGTTCCTTTATCTCAAGATTCTGCCGATGATGCGCCCAGGCCGCGATTTGCGCCAACTTGTCTTTGAAGCCGGCCTTAGGGTACAGATTGGCTTTTAGCCAACCCTGTTCCGATGCGTCGAGCAAACGCCTTTCCAAGTCGTTTTGCTGATTGCGCCACAGCGTTTGCGCTCGGGTGGTCAGTTGCTCGCAGCGTAATGCCCATTCTTCCCAGCGTGCGAAGGTTTGTTCAAGATCGACCTCGATCTGTTGCAACTCCAAGGCCTCGCTGTCGAACAGCAGTGGGTTGACCTCCTTGGACAAGGCGTCGGGATTGGCGAAACAGCGGACCACCGCTGCGCTGGCGGATTCCGACAACGAATAAAAGTGTCGGCGCCAATAGTCGCGCACGGTTTGTTGCAGCAAATCCTGATCGTCGTTGTCGACTTCCCAATCGAACAAGCCGCCGCTGTCGAAGGCATGTTGCTGCAGCATTCGCCGGCACCAGCCGTGTATGGTATACACCGCCGCTTCGTCCATCCAGTTAGCCGCGATATGCAAACGGTAAGCGCAGGCCGGCCATTGTTCGGGCGGATAATCTTGGCGTAGCGCCGACAAAAACGGATCGGCTGCCTCGGTCAATTCGCGAAAATAGGCTGCGGCTTGATTCAGCCGGCTGCGTATGCGCTCGCGCAGCTCTTGGGTAGCCGCTTCGGTGAAAGTGACTACCAATATCTCCGGCGGCAATAAGGCTTGGCGTTCCAGCCCGTGACCGAGTACTAAACGCACGTATAGCGCGGCTATCGTAAAGGTCTTGCCGGTACCGGCGCTGGCTTCGATCAGCCGTACCCCGGACAACGGGAAGCGGAGCGGATCGATAGGGGTGGAACTTGTCATGGGCGAACGTAGACGTTGGAGCCGTTTTGCTGAGGTAGGCGCATTTTAACCGGCCGGCGCGCCAAGGCGAGTGTTTATCCTGCGCCTTACTTGGGCCGATTCGGCGATTTAGTTTTCTTTACCAGACGCTGAATAATCGCCGGCAATTGTTGGCATTGTATAGCGGCGCAATCATGCAGATAGCGACTTGATAGCCGACCACTCCAGCCCAAATCGGCTCAAATATTTTCTAAGCCTATCCGAATCGTTGGTACTGTTTCGTTGCGTGCGGGACACGCTGAATAGTCGGCGCCCCGCTTCGGACAAGCTATTACATGCTTGGCAGACCTGAATGACCGATTGCAGTTGCAGGCGATCGAACAAATCCAGTTCAGCTATTTGAGCGGGAGCCCAAAAAGCACTTAACGCGTTCGAATCGTGCGGATCCTGTTGTCCCCAGATTTGATGCAGCCGCTCGATTTCTTTGTCCACCAAGTCAATATCGATGCGGCCGCCGTCGGCTAATGTTGCCAGGCGCAAGATCGATGCGCCAAGGTCGCGGAAGTTTCCCGGCCATGTTGCGGCGGGCGACATGGCAAAGGCCAAATACTTGTGTCTTGCTTCTTTATTGAAGCCGATTTTCCGCCCCAGATCGGCTGATTGTTGGCAGAGCAAATAATCGATGTTGGGTTCGATATCTTCCGGCCGGCGAGCTAACGGCGGCAATTCATAAGTCCACAGATTAATCCGGGCATACAAGTCTTCCCGAAAACGGCCTGCCCGCACATCTTGCCGCAGGTCGCGGTGGGTGCCGGCAATCAGTTGAAAGTCGCTACCGACCGGCTTATCGCCGCCGACAGGATAAAAGGTTTTTTCTTCGATGGCTTTCAGCAGCATTGCTTGTTCATCCGCCCCCAGTTCGCCGATTTCGTCCAGGAACAGCAAGCCTTGATGCGCCGTTTTCAATAAGCCGCCCCGATCTTGCATGGCGCCGGTAAACGCGCCTTTGATATGACCGAATAAAGCCGATGCCGCACCGTCGCCGCGTAAGGTGGCGCAGTTGATCTCGACAAAAGGGCCGGTCATTTGGTGGCGAGTCTTTTTCAATTCGTATACGCGTTTGGCCAGAAAGGATTTGCCGGCGCCGGTCGGGCCCATCAACAGCATAGGTGCCTTGGAACGCACCGCGACATGTTCGATTTCACCGATGACGCGGTTAAACGAAACATTACGCGTGGCAATGCCGGATTTGAGCAGCGCAATCGCGTCGGACTGCTCGCGGGCAAAGCGCTGGGCAATGGCGTCATACTGGCTTAAATCCAGGTCGATCAACGCATAACTGCCGGGAGAAGCGGCTATTTGCCTGCGCGGCGGCGAAGTTTGCAACAATAAGCCGGGGATATAGCGGGCTTCGACCATCAAAAACAGGCAGATTTGCACCACATGCGTGCCGGTGGTGATGTGTATCCAGTAGTCTTCGGTTTCGGTGTCGAACGGGTAATGCTTGGCAAAATCGAACAATGCCGCATACACCTCGCCGAAATCCCAGGGGTCGCCGATAGTGATCTCCATGAGCGCAACCTCGGTTTCCGGTGAGACGGCGGCAATGTCTTCCTGCAGTTGCGCCGCTAATTTTTGATGTCTGCCATCGTACATTAGCACCATGCGATGGATGAGCAACTCTTCGTGCTGTACCAGAGATACCGTAGGACGCCATTTTTCCCATCTCGACGGCGTTGTGCCGGCGTCAAGTTGTGTGCCTAAGAAACCGATGACGACTTTTCGTTTCATGATAAATAAATCTAAAGTTGTATAAATAAAGATATAAAACAAGTATATCAGCCTTATGCTCGGCGGCTGCGCTGTCGCGAAAGCCAGTAAAAAATAATTTAAAAAACAATTTGTTATAAGTTTTTCTTGGGCTTGTATGCGGCTTGGCACGGCTTTCGCGTTAGTCGATATAAAAATCGATCAGGAAAGGGAGAGTCAAATGGCTAACTTACACTTATTTTCGAGCAGCAGAGGCGCATTTGCACCGCACGCCGATGCCTTGAACGAAGCATGCGCTTCGGCTTATGCCTTCGATGAACGCCATCGTCTGGCGCAATATGCGGCAAGCGGAGGTTTGAACGCTACGTTTTATGCCGATGCCGTTGTACAACTGGACACCCTGTTGGACGCCTACCAAAACGTCGAGCCGCGCTTTATTGCCAAGACAGCGCTGTACTGCCGAGAAAGGAGCTACATGAAAGATACGCCGGCATTGTTAACCGCAATCTTGACCTTACGCGGTCCGGAGTATTTACCAGCCGTGTTTGCGCGGGTGATTGGCAACGGCAAGATGTTGCGTAATCTGGTGCAGATTCTGCGTAGCGGTGCGGTTGGCCGTAAATCCTTGGGTACGCGGCCGAAAAAGTTGTTCCAAAATTGGTTGAACACGGCTTCGGAACAGCAGTTGCTGAATGCAGTGATCGGTAAGCCTTACAACGTGGAGAACTTGCCGCCGCTGACCAAAGCGTATGAAAAATATAAATGCGATCCATCGCAAGCCGTGCCGGAGGTGCCGTTTCAATGATTGACGGCACTGCCGTTGGTATTTGTCGGCGGTTTTTTAGTTCAACGCGAATGCCGTTAAAGACTACATCGTGTCGCCGGTTCGAATCCGACCTTGCCTCGGTAAGTAGCTCGGTTGGCAGAGCAGATGTCCTGGCGCTCGCTTGTCGCCTGACTTAACTCTTTTATTTAGGAACATGACCATGGAGAATTTCGAAGTATTGCAAACCGGCAACGCCAAGCCGATAAAAATGTGGACCAAAGGCGTACCGGTCGAGGACGCAGCCAAAGCGCAATTACAAAACATCGCCCGGCTGCCGTTTATCTACAAACATGTCGCGGTAATGCCGGACGTACATCCGGGTAAAGGTTCAACCATAGGCAGCGTTATCCCAACCAAGGGTGCCATCATCCCGGCCGCGGTCGGCGTGGATATCGGTTGCGGCATGATCGCCGCTCGGACCAGTCTAAGCGCCGACGATCTGCCGGATAATTTGCACGCTTGGCGGTCTGCCATCGAAAGCGCTGTTCCTCACGGCTTGACCTTCAAAGGCCGCGATAAAGGATCGTGGCAAAATCCGCCGAGTAACGTCGATGCGGCCTGGGCCGAGCTATTACCCGCATTCGAAACTCTGATCGATAAACACCGGCGCTTAAAAAATACCAACAACCATAAACAGCTTGGCACCTTAGGCACAGGCAACCATTTCATAGAAGTGTGTTTGGATGAAGCCAATCGGGTGTGGTTTATGCTGCATTCCGGTTCCCGCGGCGTCGGCAATGCGATTGGTAGCTACTTCATTGAGCTGGCAAAAAAAGATATGCAACGGTTTTTCATCAATTTGCCGGATAAAGATTTGGCTTACTTCCCGGAAGGTAGCGAGCATTTTAAAGACTATGTCGACGCGGTCAGCTGGGCGCAAGATTTTGCGCAAAAAAACCGCGCGCTGATGATGCAAAATGTGGTCGCCGCGATTCAAAAGATTATGCCCAAGCCATTTGCGGTCGATGAAGAAGCGGTCAACTGCCACCACAACTACGTGCAACGAGAAAATCATTTCGGCGAAAATGTCTTGGTTACTCGTAAAGGCGCGGTGGCGGCGTGGCCGGGGCAAATGGGGATTATTCCCGGCTCCATGGGCGCACGGTCTTATATCGTGCGAGGCAAAGGCGAAGCGCAGGCATTTTGTTCTTGCAGCCACGGTGCCGGACGGGTCATGTCCAGATCCGAGGCCAAACGCCGCTTTACGGTAGACGACCAGATTCAGGCGACGCAAGGTGTGGAATGCCGAAAAGATGTCAGCGTCATCGATGAGATCCCGATGGCCTATAAAGACATCGACGCGGTCATGCAGGCACAAGCGGATCTGGTGGAAATCGTGCATACCTTGAAACAGGTGGTATGCGTCAAAGGCTAATCGCAGCCGTTTTGGATAACATCGGAAACGGCAACCATACTGGAAAGAACGTGTTGATTGAATTGGATGGCTCTCAGGGCGAAGGCGGCGGTCAAATTTTACGGACCGCCTTAACGTTATCGATGTGCACCGGGCAAGCCCTGCGCATCAAAAATATTCGGGCGAACCGGAAAAATCCCGGCTTGATGCGGCAGCATCTCACTGCAGTGCAAGCAGCGGCCGCGATTTCCGGCGCCCACGTCGACGGCGCACAGGTCGGGTCGGCCGATCTCGCATTTGCGCCGGGTGAAATTCAAGGCGGCGACTATCGGTTCAGCATAGGCACGGCCGGCAGCTGCACGCTGGTCTTGCAGACGATCTTGCCGGCATTGCTGGTAGCCGACAAGGATAGTCGCGTTACCTTAAGCGGCGGCACCCATAACCCGCTGAGCCCGCCATTCCACTTTCTGCAACGAGCCTTTGTGCCATTGCTGGAAAAAATGGGCGCCAAAGTGGAGCTGCAACTGAACCGGTTCGGCTTTTATCCGGCGGGCGGCGGCGAAATAAGCATGACGGTGACTGCCGGTAAATCCTTACAGCCATTGCATCTGAAAAACCGAGGCGAGCGTATCGACGCCTATGCGGAAAGTTTTTTTGCCGGTTTACCCGCGCATATTGCCGAGCGTGAATTAGCGATGGTCAAAAAACGCTTGGCTTGGGCGGACGACCGCTTACTGCTGCGCGGGATAGACCGGCAACAAGGCCCGGGCAATGCCGTGCTTATTACCTTGGAGTATGAACACGTGACCGAGGTGTTTACCGGTTTCGGCGAGAAAGGCGTGTCCGCCGAAGCGGTTGCCAATGCCGCAGTCAAGCGCGCCCAACGTTACATGACAAGCGAGGCAACGGCAGGACACTTTCTGACCGATCAGTTATTGCTGCCGATGGCTTTGGCGGGGGGCGGTTCTTTTGTCGCCACGGATTGGAGTCCGCATGCGGCAACGAATGCCGAGATCATTCAGCGATTCTTGCCGATTGACGTTCAAACGGCCGCCGCTGAAAGCGGAAACGTAGTAGTCCGATTGACTGCAAAGCGATCGATACCAAGTTTTTAACAGCGCTAGGGTTGTAAGGATATAGGCACAAATAACTTCCGGTTGGTTTGAAAACATCCTCCCTCGGTAGGGGATAGTTTTCTGCGGAAAACGCTATAATTCGGCCGCCTAGTTAGGCCGTTATCTCGTCGGTAAGGGGCGAAGCAGCATGAGACCCCGGCTCCGTTCACCATCATTCGTTACTGTTAAGAGGAATTACCCAATGAAACTGTGTTATCAATTGTCACTAGCCGCCGTCGTTAGTTTAAGCGCCGTTTCCGCGCAAGCCGTGCAAACGCCGAATTTCTATCAATGCAGCGGTAAAAAAGTGGACTTGACCTTGGTGGTCGGCAGCAATGCCGAAGTCGGCATAGTAGCGCCCACCACTAGCTTGAATCTTACGATAGGCCGCAAAGACTATTCGTTCCAGGGTGAAGAGGTGACCACCGAGTCCACCTTGATCGGCGATTTGTACGAGGTAACCTTAAAATTTATTCCGGATTTTAAAATCGAGCACGCGTCGGTATTGATTCCGTCGATTTCGATGGGGGAGGCTCCGGTCGATTTTAAAAGCAAACTGATTTTGACTACGGTCAATACCCCGTTTGCGCCAACCGCCTTCGAAGGCGTGGTCAACCCGTCTAAATTCATCGACATCAGCTGCCAAGCGTCCTTCGTCTATTTCTAACGAGCATGAAGGCTTGGCAATCGCCCCGGCAAATGAAAGTCGACGAGGCTCGTTAGTCTTTCGAGCACCTGCCGCGTGACTTTCAGAGTAAGGTTAGAACGCTTATCCCCTGCCATGAACCGAATCCGCTCGATGATGGAGCGGATTCGTCCGGCCATGGCTCTGCCGGTATAAAGTGGTTTGCGGAGCACGGTTCCATCTGACCTAAGCCCTAGGGTAGTGACCCCTATCCTCTTCATTCGTGTCAGGCTATCGGTGCTTTGAGATAAACAGGAGCAGCTGCGGCAAATTAGATAAGTGAGTATGTGGAATATCCTTAGCGCTTACAGTCGGCAAAACATCCTCAGTGTTCCGACATCCTGTCGATTTCGGCAATGGTCTCGCGATAAACCGATTCTAATTCGGCTAACGAGCTTGAATTGCACGCCTCCTGCCGACAAGCAGTCTCCAAACGCGCGCAAACGCCTTGTAAACCGTAAGCGCCCAGGTTGCCGGCCGTCCCTTTCAGCCCGTGCAACAGCTCGGTAGCGGCTTTAAAATCCGCCGATTCGACGCTCGCCGCGATTTTATCCATGACGTCTTGGGAGTTGGCTTTAAAAGACCACAATAGCTCCAATAAAAACGCTCGATCTCCACCCAGCATCTCCAACAGGCGCGAGCAATCCAATCCGGGCCATGCCGCGGCATGACTATCCGGCGAAAGGAGAGCGCTCGGGCCGTGGCCAAGCACCTCGCCGACCGCCGTTTCGAGCGGCGAATCCGCCGGTGATCTGTGCGCCACCCAGCGCGTCAAGGTATGGATCAGTTGGTTAGGATCGACAGGTTTGGCGACGAAATCGTTCATGCCTTGCTCGATGCAATGCGCGCGCTCGGATTCCGACGCGCCGGCCGACAAGGCGATAATCGGCAATGCCGCATACTGCGGCTGGGAGCGAATACGTCGGCAGACTTCGAAGCCGTCCATCTCCGGCATGTTGACGTCCATCAGTACCGCGTCGAAGCTTGTTTGTTGCAACGTCGCCAGCGCATCGGCACCGTTGCCGGCAATGCTTACCGCTAAACCGGTCAATTTCAGAAATTCCGCCACTACCCGCCGGTTGATTTCGTCGTCTTCGACCAACAGAATCCGCGCGCCCCGGATGGGAGCGCCCAGGCTTTGCAATTCGCGGGTCAACGCGCCGGCCTTCCGCGCCCGCCGCCGGCGGGTGATTCGCGTTTGCTTCGTAGCCAACGGTAACCGCAACACAAACCCGAATGTGGAGCCTTCCGTTTGTGCACTCGTCACATAAAAATCGCTCCCCATCAGCTGCAGCAGATTCCGGCTGATCGCCAAGCCCAGTCCGGTGCCGCCGAAACGGCGGGCAATAGAACTGTCCACTTGGCTGAACGGTTGAAACAACTTGTCTAAATCCGTCGCATTGATACCTATGCCGGTATCGGAAACCGAAAAATTCAGATCGACCGTATCGTCCGACTGACGGTCGCAGGCTATCGCCAATTTCACCGAACCTTGCGGGGTGAATTTGAGGGCATTGCCCAGCAAATTGGACAAAACCTGACGCAGACGCAAGGCGTCCCCGATCAATTCGCGCGGCGTGCCGGCCGCCACATCGATAGCAAGGCTCAATTGTTTGGCCAGCGCCTTGTCTTCGAACATCGCCCTAAGAATGTCCAGCTCGACGTCCAGATCGAAGGGCTCGCGCTCCAACGTCAAACGGCCGGCCTCCATTTTGGAGATGTCCAAAATGTCGTTCAAAATGCCCAGCAAGCTTTGCGAAGAACTGGCGATTTTTTCCAAATACTGCCTAACAGGCAAACTACAGTGCTGATTTAAGGCCAGCGCGGTCAAACCGATCACGCCGCTCATCGGCGTGCGGATTTCGTGGCTCATATTGGTTAAGAACTGCGATTTGGCTAGCGCCGATTGTTCGGCGGCATCGCGGGCGGCTCGAATCGAATTTTCCAGTTCCACCCGGCTGGTAATGTCGGTGGAAATCCCGCACACCATATAAATAGTGCCGTCTTCTCGGCGCAAGGGTAATTTAACGGTTAAAAATACCTTGGTTAACTCGCCTTCCTTCAAGCGGTATTCGTGTTCGACTTGTATCGTTTCGCCTTTCAACAATACCCGCTCGTCGTTCGCCCGAATTTTGGCGGCGGTCTGCGCGTCGAACATATCGAAATCGCTAGAACCTATGATCTCGACTTCGTTAGCCTGGAACAACGCCCGGGCCATGCGGTTGGCATATACGTAGCGAAAGTTTTGGTCTTTTAAATAAATGTAGGCACTAACGTTTTCCAGCACCGCAGTCATCAGCGCCTGGTTTTCCTCCAGTTTTCGGTTTAGCCGCTTTCTATCGCTAATGTCGCCGAAATAGCCGTTCCACAACACGCTGCCGTCCGCCAGCCTCTCCGGTCGGGCCTGACCCAGCAGCCACTTATCGCTGCCGTCCGCTGCCGACACCCGGTATTCCAGTTTCCAATCGCTCAAGCTTTCGGCCGAATACGCAAGGCTTTCCTCCAAACTTTTTCTGTCATCCGGATGTACCGCTTCCAGCCACGGCTTTGCATCGCTTAGCAATTTATCCGCGGCTATACCGAACAGCTCGGCCATACCCTTGCTCGTGTAAGGGAAACGGCTCCAGCCGTCCTGATGCCGTTGATATTGAAAGATTGCACCGGGGACGTTCTGAGATAACTTGTTCAACTGCTCGTAACTTTCGCGCAGCTTGATTTCCAGCCGCTTCATTTCAGTGACGTCCACCAAGGTAATCAATTGCAGACGGCCGGAGCGTAAATCCGCTAACGGTACCGCGCTGGCAATCGCTCGCTTCCGGCTGCCGTTCTTGCAGCTCAGCCGGATTTCCAGAGGACTGAATTGTCCCAGCCGTTGCGCAGCCAATTGCCGTTCATTCCAATTGTCGATTACCCATTCGCGATATTCGGCTTCCGGCAACGCCAAGCGCCACCAATCCGCGATTTTAGCGATATCCCGGGTGCTGTAGCCGAAGGTAGCGACAAAACTCGGATTCAGGTAATTCACGTTTTCCCGCTCGTCGACGATTAAAATGCCGATCGGCAAGGTATCTACCACCGCTTGAAAGCGCTGTTCGCTGGCACGCAATAATTGCTGACCAAGTTTTAAATGCGTGATGTCTTCGAATATCGACCAGGCATAGATGTTGCCGTCGGTCTCGGTAACCCGCATGCCGTTGACTCTAACGGTAACCAACTCGCCATTCGGCCGTTCCAATTCTTTTTCGTAAGGGCCGTAAGTTCCGGTACGCTGTAAAATCTCGAACTGTGCTTCATCGTGGACCTGTAAACGTTCCGGGGTGATGTCGTTATACGACAAGCCTGCCAGCACCTGCGCGTTTCGCCCGGTAATGGTCTGAAACGCCAGATTGAACTCGACCAGACGGCCTTGCATATCGCTCATCGCAATCCCTACCGGCGCCAATTCGAAAAACTGGAACATGCGTTCGTGGCTTTCGCGTAACACGTGTTCCAGTTTTCGCCGCTCGGTCACGTCTCGGGTAATCGCCAAATGAAACGTTTCGCCATTTTGCCGCATCGGTACCGCGTGCGTTTCCAGCCAACGCCGGCCCGCTTTGCGGCCGTTTACCGCGTATTCCATGACGCAAGATTCTCCGCCAATCACCCGCCTATGCAAATCGGCGTAAGCTAAGCGAAAAGAGGGGGCGATAAAGTCGAATACCGAACAAGCGATGAGTTGCTCGGCGCAATCGGCTTCATACATTCCGATACCGGCAGGATTAATGTCCGCCCAACAGCCGTCTACCCCTATCACTTCTATACATTCCGGCTCGTTGTCGATGATCGCCGACAAACGCGCTTGATTTTCCTCTAATCGCGCCTTGTCCTGCTTTTGCTCGCTAAGGTCTTTGATAAAGGCGTAAAACCGTCCGCCGGCATAGGGCAGAAACGAGACGACAATCTCTACAGGCACGATGCGCCCGCTTTTCGCCCTATGCAGGGTTTCGAATTTTTCGAAACCGCATCGCTTCAAGGTGGCCATGTGCTCGGCAACTACCTCGGCCGATTGATCCGCATCGATGTCCAGTACCTGTTTGCGTAATAGCTCCTCGCGGCTATAACCCGACATGACGCAATAGGCGTCGTTGACTTCGAGTATCCGCCCTTCGGCGTCCACCAACCAAAAGCCGTCCAAGGAAGTTTGGATTGCCAGCCGATATTGAGACGCTTGCTCGTTGAAAGCTTGCGTCAGCCGGGTCTGTTCGCGCATGGCGCGTTGCAAGCGCCGGACGCCCAAGCCGAACAGCACGATAAACACGCTTTGCAGCAACAAGGTCCACTTGAATTGGCTATACCAGGCGGCCAATGCCACCGACTTCAACGTGCCGACTTTGATGTAATACGGAAAGCGGTCGATCGCGCGAAAATGCAGGATGCGCTCGTTGCCGTCTATCTGCGAAGCTATCACCAAGGCGCCGGACTTGCGGCCTTGCGCAATGAAATTTCTGATCGGATGATCGGTAGCGACCGCATGGTTGATCTCGTCGTCCAGCCAAGGAATTCGGAGGATGAGGCGGCTATCGTCTATCCGTCTGACAGACACCAGACCGCTAGTGCCGAAATCCAGCTTTTGCAAGAGCTCGGCCTGCTGCTGCAAATCGATCAAACCGGCTAGCACTGCCCGCAAACCGCCGTCGTTATCGCGAACCGCTCTTGCCATGATCAAGAACCAGCGCCCGCTTTTGGGCTCAAACACCGCTTCGGAAAAGGCAAATTCCAGAGCCGGCTGAAAACGTAACTCGTGGAAATAACTTTCATCCGAAATCGAGCGTTCGGCATGTTCCGGATCGGTTGCATACCGCAACCGACCATCGCCGGCGTAATAGCGAATTTGCGCGACGTCTTGCCTGAGTATGGCATCCGCCAATGCCGAAAAACTCGAGACAAGGTCCTCGCCCTTAGCGCCGCTCGGCAACAGCTTGACTTCGATGACTTGAGCTTGCTGCGTCAATAGCTGTGCTACCCGGGCAAACGTTTCCGCGAAGCGGGCTTCCAGCATCCGAGCGAGATTCGAATTATTTCGCTCGGCGTCCGCCATGTTCTGCCGGTAACTGTTTTGCAAAAACCAAACCGAAGACAACACAATCCCGGACAGGCATAAGCCGAACAAAAACACAAAGCCTTTGCTGCGCGCGGGCTTAGGAGGAATTCTCATTGACTCCCTCTTGCGAATATTGTTAATGCCAATCCCCGCCGGCATGATGGGATAACACTGGATGTCATAAAACAAACTGAAAAATTCTGGATGGGTTACGGCTAAACCAGCCACAGACTAGGTTTACCTTGATTTAAATACGGTCGATGCGGAATTTAACGAGCGCGAAACCGCAGCATCGCCCCGACCAATGAAAGGTAGTCAGTGGGAGCAAAACCCGGGTCGCGACGACAAGACCGTCCCAATAACAGCAAATTCGGAATCAAAATTTAAGTGTAGGCGCAAACCGCCGAGTCCGAAGCAGCCGGAAGCATAAGGACTTCTTATCTGTCGTCCCATTGATTCCGCCATGTCTATATCTAACGATCATGAAGGCCTGGCAATCGCCGCGGCAAATGAAAGGAGTTTGGTAGGAGCGAGTGGCGATGATGACCTTGCGAATCGCGGTTATGTGTCGTTCCCGGCATGACTTTCATAGTAAGGTTTGCTATGCGCTGCAACGCCGGAGCAATTGCCATCCACCGGCCCACAGGAGATTTTTCCGTGTAAGGATAGGACGGCTGGGCTGAAGACAATGGAATCAGGTTCAACGCTAAGTGTGTTGAAAACAGCTTGGCAATAGGTGATTATATTTTCGACAGTACCGGGTATTTGGTTGGCTGTCCGATAAAAAGAGTTTTTACTGCCGAATGATCGATGACATATTATCGGTAAGGTGTAGCGCTGCTTTATAGTCCAAAAACACTATCTTAATCGGATCACTTTATGAAAAAAATCATTATAAAACATTTACTTGGATCGAAAGCAAACCAGACGGAATTCTTTAACCTACCCATACGGGAGGTATTATTCGGTCGAGAGAATCACTGTCAGGTTATTTTCGATGCAAGCAAAGATGATTTGGTAAGTCGCCAGCACTGCAAAATTACCACTCAAGGTGAAAATGATTTTTTATTGACGGATTTGAATAGTACAAACGGAACGTATGTCAATGATCAAAAGATTATAAGGCCGCAATTATTGAAACCCGGCGATGTTGTGCAATTAGGTAATGGTGGAGTGAAATTCACCTTCGACCTTGATCCTCGACCGGAAACGCCTATCAAGGCAACCCGGCTATCCGAACAAATCTCTGTATCGCCGGCAACTCGAGAACAACGCATAGAACCTTTCTTCGAATCCGATACGACGAAAAAGGAAACACGAGCCGGCGCAGACAGCTCCAAAGGTATAGGCAAAACCACTTTAATGCGCGAAATCAGTTATGCTGAAAACAATACTCGCAAGAAAATGATTAACTATGGCGCCGGCATTATCGGCCTTATTATTGCGGTTTCCGGCTTTTTTCTATATAAAAATTATCAAGACAAAACCCAACTCCAACAGAGCATTATCGGTATTAAGCAAAGCAGCGATCAAAAAATTGCCGAAATTTCGGCAAATAACGCCCTAAGTCCCTCGGACATATTCAAACAATATGCAGCCTCCACGGCGTCAATTGAATTCAATTGGAGACTCATTCATACCGTATCCGGAAAACAAATTTATCAAAGCTTATACTGTATTGAAAAAAATAGAGGGCGCTGTGCAAACGCCGTACCCGCCTACCGTTATATTGACGGCTCGGTAAGTCCGGAACTCAGTGACGAAAATGGCATTCCGATTCGAGGAAGTGGCTTGGGATCCGGTTTTGTAGTCGATAAATCCGGCTTCATTCTGACCAATCGCCATGTCGCCGCTAGTTGGCAAACCAGTTACAAGGATTTTTCTCCCGGCGTGTTAAAAATTTGCCAAGACACGAATTGCGCGCGATATCAAATCAAGCCTTTCACGGAATCCGATGCACTTTGGAGTAGTTTGAATAAATGGGTGCCCGGCCAATTGGGTAAATCGGTTGAAGGCGTCAACGATACCCTGAATGTGACTTTTCCGAACACCGGACTGGCTATCCCCGCGCATTTGGTTAGGGTATCCGATATTGCCGATGTTGCACTGATAAAAATCGATGTCATTAACGCGTTGATGCCGGTTGACTTGGCGACGGACATTTCGGTCAACCCCGGCGATTCCATCACCGTGATGGGTTATCCGGGTATTTCGCCCGATATCGGAGTCAAGCTGAATTCCCAGGACCCTTTTAACCGACAAAGTCAAGTCCGGGTGATACCGCAGCCGACCGTGACCTCCGGCAACATAGGCAAAGTGCTGCAAGGCAAAGCGGAAGTGACGTCCGATGCCGTGGAAGATTACTACAGCGAATTTGGCGACGCCTATCAATTGACCGTCAACGCCACCGGTGCCGGAAACAGCGGCGGCCCGGTATTCAATGACCAAGGTAAAGTGATCGGCATTTTTTCATCCGGCAGGCAATCGGGAGGAACCGCGATAACCTTTGCAGTACCGATAAAGCACGGTCTGGAAGTAATGGGTATCAATAAATTGGTGCAATAATCAATATGAAAACCGTTTGGGATCGCTGGTTCGGAAAAACAAAGCGCTCCAGATACCTTATCCGGGAGCCCCATTTATCGGGTTATTCTATTGATATCGGGTTGTACTCCGATGTCGGTTGCGTGAGAGCCAGCAATCAGGATCGAATAGGATGCGTGCGTTACGCCGCCCCCGGCAATGCGGTTACCATTCTTGCGGATGGAATGGGCGGACATAACGGTGGAGAAACAGCCAGCGAATTGGCGGTTACCGTTCTGGAAAGGCGCTTTTCTCGCCAACTTGACCGGCATTCCTGCCAGCAAGCGCTCACGGACAGCTTCGCGGAAGCCAATGCCACGATACTCGGTGTTGCGAAACAACAGGCGGAGTTGGCCGGCATGGGAACGACCTTGGTCGTGCTGGTGATCGTGGAGGGCTGTGCTGTCTACGCCAATGTCGGCGACAGCCGTTTGTACTTGATTCGAAACGGAAGCTGTATCCAGCTTTCCGAAGATCATACGATGGTCGCACAAATGATCAGAGACGGCTTGTTACAACCGAAGGAAGCGGAAACTCATCCTGATAAAAACATCATCACGCGCGCTGTAGGCACCAAACCTAGCGTCAACGTCGCATTATCTAAAAGTCCGTTGTTTTTGGAACAATCGGACTGCTTTGTACTTTGCTCCGACGGTTTATATGACTTGGTTTCCGAACCTGAATTAATAGAAATAACCCAGAAAAATTCGGCGCAAATTGCCTGCGATATTTTAGTGGATTTAGCCAAGCAAAGAGGCGGATACGATAATATCTCGGTGATTATTGTCAAGATTGGAAAAATGGCGGAAGGACATCTACGTGTACCTATTACCCGGTTTTAAACCCAAATATTATGGATCAAATCGATAACTATAAAATCATTGAAAAAATCGGTGTCGGCGGCATGGGTGAGGTGTATAAAGGCATTGACGTCATGCTGGAACGGGAAGTGGCAATAAAACTGCTTAGACCCGAATTAAGCAGTCGGGAAGACATCGTTCAGCGTTTCCGTTCCGAAGCCATCCTGCTCGGTAAATTGAATCACCCCAATATTGCTACCGTTTATAACTTCGGAAAAATCGGTGATCAGTACTATATGGCTTTGGAGTATGTCAACGGGGAAACGCTCGATTCTTTGATTCAGCGTCAAGGCGCTTTACCATGGCAAGCGGCTTTGGACTATACGATAAAAATATTGGAAGGCCTCGCTCATGCCCACGGCTTCAATATCGTTCATAGAGACATCAAGCCGTCGAATATCATCGTTAATAACAGCAAATCGTTAAAAATTCTGGACTTTGGAATTGCTAGAATCCTAGAAACCGCACGCTTGACAAAAACCGGACATTTGGTCGGCACGATGGAATATGTTTCACCTGAACAAATCCGAGGACAGGAAACGGATGCCCGATCCGACATTTATTCCGTGGGCATAGCGCTATATGAAATGCTTACCGGCCATGTCCCCTTTCAGAAAAATACCGAGTATGAATTAATAAAAGCGCACGTAGAGGAAAAACCAAAACCGTTGAAAAACTTAGCGGGGATTATTCCAAATCAACTGGAAAATATTGTACTTAAAGCACTGGAAAAAAAGCCGGAGCATCGTTTTAAGGACGCCAATGATTTTAGTAAAGCACTACAAAAAATCGTTGAAAATACGCCTTCAAACACCAATCAAATCCGCAAAGACAGTAAAATTAAAAACTTTATCACCGAATATCCCGGATTGGTTTTTTTATTTGGACTAATGATAATCGGCAGCGCCTATATTTTTTGGGATTTCAACTTTCGGGATAAGCGAAGCGTATCGCCGATCATTGAAACCAGTAATCGTGACACTATCGTAGATATTAAAGAGACGCTTAAGGACGACAACCAAAATCAGGAAAAGAAAGTGCTTGATTACAATATGTTGTCCTCGAAACCTGAAACTGAAAAGCAGGTTGTACCCGTCACTATTACCAAGCCGGAACCTGAGTTTACACAGCCGGATCCATCATTTGCCGAAACACGTTCCATTGATGAAGGCAGCAGTTCGCAACGCAATAATGAAACTCGAGCGGAAAAACCTAAACAGTCAAAACCGAAGTCGAAGAAACTCAAATCGAATAATAGCGATAGCGATTGGCAACAGGATTTTGCCCAAAGCGCGATAAGAATTAAATGAATAGTTAGCCGTTGATTGTAACCGTCCCAACCCTTAATGGTATTTGTCCGCCCGCCTTCCTGGAGATGAAGATGAACACACCAAAGATAACATTTCTGACTACCGTATTTTCAACCGCCTTGCTAACCGGGTGCGCAACCATGGAACAATCTGCCGGATTGGCAACGCTGGGCTGCGCAGGCGTGGGTATTTTAACCGGAGCGCTGACAGGAAGTGCCGGGGCCGGGGCCGGGGCGGGAGCCGGATGTCTGGCTTTGGCCGGATTGGCCCTTTACAGTTATCACTCTTCTCAAACCAGAACTGCAGCGGAAGATCAAAAGCTATACGGCTATACAACGCCGATGAATACAACGGAAGTCAAGATTCGTAACGCCACCGCGTTTCCGGAAACCGTGCGGGCGGGAGACAAGCTGAAAATTGCGCTTGACTATTCGGTCATGGCGCCCAAGGGCACTCAGAGCGTTAATGTTCAGGAAACCATGACGTTGAAAAAAGACGGAAAAGTTCTACAGGAACTCAGTAATCGACCGGTAACCCGCCAACTGGGTGGCGGCAATTCGGAGGTCGATTTCACGATTCCGAACAAAATGCCGCCCGGAACTTATGTAATCGAGCAAAAAATTCAATCCGGTAGCAGCTATGACGTACGTCCCACCGTATTTGTCGTTGGCGCATAGTTGAGGCATTACATTTCGAGCAAATCTTTAAGTCGGCGGTACACACAGCGTTTGCTGCTGCCGCTTTGCACGATTCTCGCTTTTAATGCGCGGGCGGAATATTTGGAATTGCCTTGTCCGGAAGAGCGAGAATTGGCTTCACAAACCCTGCAGCACATCGAAAACGAATGGCCGATGCGCGGAAGCGGAGATCCCGTTACACAGTATGTGCAAAACCTGGGCGCCCGTTTGGTTGGAACGGCTCTCGACGGACAAGGGGTAATCTGGCGGTTTATGGTAGTGCGTAACTTGGAGCCTAATGCGTTTTCCATTGGCAATGGCCTGATTTTTATAACGGAGGGGGCAATGAATTTGGCGCAGAACGAATCCGAATTGGCGGCCATCATCGCTCATGAAATAGGCCACGAGCTCGGGGGACATTTCTGCCGACAATCTTCATTCTTGTTAAGTCATTTATTGGACGTTTTTTCATCGAAAACATCCGAGCAAGTTCAACATGGTTCCATCACTCAGGAGATCGAGCCGGCAAAAGAGCAACAAGCAGACCGGATTGCCATTCGGCTGTTGCAACAGACCGGGTTTGATCCTTACGCCATACTTGAAATTTCCCGACGCTTGGCAAATTCTCATGCCGGCCACTTCCAAGATTCCAATCGCCTAAAATCGCTGGAACAGGCGCTAAAAAGCTTAAATCCGCTACCTGTGGACAGTTCCGACGCTTTCCTTGCTATCAAACGTTCTATGTCCGCCGAATGACCCGGTTATACGTTCATCAACCCCCAGCCTCAATAACAAGCCGCATCAATCGTCAAAAGCAATATTGGCATCCGAGCCACCGAGCAAAATCAAATCAACCAGCTTGTCCCATTTGCCCATAGGTTTTTCCTTGCCCAAAAAATGGTTGTGGTTTCGTATTTTCGTAGGGCGGAAGTCGTCAGACGTTCCGCCATATCGAAGCCAGCAACATACCCGTAGCCAGACCGGCACAATTGCAGCCGAGATTCGGAGGATAATCCCTATCGGGTATCCGCCTTACGGGTTGCATAATTTTCTTATTTCGTGCCGTGTCGGTTAGTCGTTATCGGTAATCTGTAAGGTGCCGGATTTGGGTTTGCCGATTTTATAAATTTTCGGATTGGCTTTTAGCGAAAATTTGAGTTTTTCCTTTTTCTCTTTTTTAATGTCGTCTACCGGTAATATAAAAATAGTTTCGTCCGTTTCCCCGGCAGGGATAGTAATGCTATTTTCCTGGGTGATGTTTTGCATTTGATCGTTGGCGTTATCGTATAAATAAACGAGATAGTCCTGACCTTTTTTGGCTGATCCTGATAGCTTGAAGTTAATCGTCATTTCGGTTGTGCGCGCACGATCCAAGCTGACCTTGAAAAAACCGTAATTCTCGGTTTCCGCATCGTCTTCGTTTGACGAAGTTTGATTCTGATTTAAATATCCAGTATAGGTAACGCTAACAATAGGTTTGTTGGATAAACCGGCTTGTTTTGAATATAAAGCAACATATTCAATCTCGTCGATGCTATAAGTTTGAGCGCTCCTTTTAATACCACCCAAGGCCGATTTTGGATATAAACTCCAAAATGCCAAGCTAATTATAGGTAGGCCGTCAAGCGCTGTTAATTCTTCATTACAAGCATAGCTAGGAAAATTGGCTGAGGCTATAAAGCCGTTTTTGGCGCTAAATATGCCGATTTGATAATCGAAACAGGGTGTGCCGTCGGTCGCATTGCCGCTATATAAGTAGCGATCGGCATTTAAACTGATTGAGTATGCTTGGGTATTTGTTGTTACCAAAATAAAAGAAAAAGCTAAAAAAAGTTTTTTGAGTTTCAAATCCTTTTTAATCATAAAATATAATTTATTATAAAAATTGAAAATTTGTTAAAATAAGTCAACAGTATGGGTGCAAAATGATAAAGCTTGATCTTCAAGGCTCGAAATTATCGCCAACAATAAATTACACGATGAGCATGATTTGAGCAGTCTTCCCGTTTTTTAAGCCGGGATAAAAGAAGGAGGCTTAGCCTCCAATTGTCCCGGCTTAAGTGGGTAACCATTTGAGTATTCAAAACATGATAGAGAAAGCATGTCTGTATATGCATGCAGGTTATGTCGACTCGAAGGCATTATAGCCGTTAAAGCGGCTATAAGGTTGACTAATTGGCTATATGAAGAATTAGGATTAATGTTTGCCTGGCTCTAACTTAACCCCGCGCCTTTCGTAGGTTACGTAAGCTTGGATGGCAATCATTTTCGGGTCGTCGGCGGCCAAGGGCTGGCCTTCCAGCGGGTTGCGCAAACACCAGTTGATCATTTCCCACAGCGGAGCTACTCGGCCGAGCTGCTTTTGGAATTTCGGATAGGTTTCCGGGTGGGTGTTGGCGGCGTTGGGGTGGCATTGCGCGCAAACCACGCCGTTGCTGCCCATGGCCGGGTCTGTCCAAAGTGCGCGGCCTTGTTGGACGCTTGCCATGAATTGTTGTTGCCAGCGTTGTTGGTCTTCCGCGTTGAATTCGTCGGCGGCGGCCGGGCAGGTGAGGCCTGTCAAAGCGCAGACGATCAACAGCGGCATCCAAGGTTTTACGGTGTTCATGAGCTTCTCCTCTGCGGTTAGTAATGGCGTTGCGGGTCGATGCGCGCGCTTTCGGCTTGATAGTCGCGGTCTTGCGGTTGTTTTTTCAGGGTATCGAAACGCACCACCCGGTCTCGATTGTCGTACAAGGTAAAATTCAGATCGACGTTGCCGCTGCCGACATTAATGAATTGCCAACCGGTGGCGTCGCGCTCGAAAAAGGGGTCGGCCCGGTTCATGGGGACGGTCAACTTGGGTAGGTATTGCTCGGCCTGGGCATAGCTGGCCGGATACGGCCACGGCCAGGCGGTGGCCATCACCGAGTTGAAGCTGATGTTGCCGATTTGGTTGTACTGTATCTGGTGTACGTGGCCGTATATCACCGAGACTTTTTTGAAGGGTTTGAGCAGCGCTTGGATCTGTTCGGCGTCTTCGGTCCAGAAATTCCAGCCTTTATAGATTTTTTGCAGCGGCGAGTGCGAGAACACCACGATGGGCGTGGTTTTATCAACCTTGGCCAGATCGGCTTTCAGCCAAACTCGTTGTTCGTCTCCGACCATGAACGGCGAGCCGTTGGGGTTGTCCAGACTGGCCATTTCCAGCATGCGTTGTTCGGCGCTGGGCCAGCGGTGGTAAGTCCAGTCGTCGTAGGTGCGGATGCTGTTCAATACGATGAAATGCACGCCTTTGTGCTCGAAGCTGTAATACTGCGGCCCGAACAACTGTTCCCAGTACGCGCCCAAGTCCAGGTAGTAGTCGTGTTCGCCCATCACGTATTTCACCGGCAGTTGTAGGGCCGACAACATTTCGGCGCCGTGGTCCAGTTCCGGTTTGGAACCTAGCTGTGCCAAATCGCCGCCGAACATCACGAAATCGGGCTTAGGCGTCAGCAGATTGACCTCGGCTACCGCCCGCTTCAGGCCCATGTCCCAATTGCGCACGAAGCGGTTGCCTTTGATGTGCTGAATATGGGCGTCGGAAATGTAAGCGAAGCTGAAGTTTTGCGCCGGTTCGGCGAAGGCCAATTCCACCAGGCCGATAGGCAAGGTGCTGCCCAGCGCCAGTGCCCCGCCGGTTTTCAGAAAGTTGCGTCGGCTGCGGTCGATATTACTCATGGTTGTCTCCCGGTTGAACGGTGGCGGGTTCTAGCTTGGCGTATTGCGCGCTGGTCAGGCTTTCCAAGAAGGCCACCAGATCGTCGATTTGTGCGTCGCTCAGATTCAACGGCCGTATGCCGCCGCTTAAGTGGGCATTCGGAATGGCACCGGCCGGGGTGACGCCGCCGTTGTTGTAATGCATCACCACCTCTTTCAGGGTTTTCAAACTGCCGTCGTGCATGTACGGTGCGGTCAGGGCGATGTTGCGCAGGGTGGGCGTTTTGAAGGCGCCGATCTCGCTGATGTGGTCGGTGACCGCGAATCGGCCCAGCTCCGAAGATTTTTTGTCGGTTAACACCATTTGGTCGACGTCGCCGCCTTGGGCTTTGGCGGCTAGAAATGCCGAAGCCAAGCGCGGTACGTCTTGTTGCACCGCATTGATGCCGACCCCGATATTGTGAAAGCGGCTGTCGGTGAAGAGGGCTTGGTCTTGTTCGATCAGGTGGCAGGAAACGCAACGGCCCTCGGATAAGAATACGTTGAAGCCGCGTTGTTGCGATTCGGTTAATGCCGTCCGCTCACCTTTGAAGTAGTACAGGTCGAACGGCGAATCGCCGGCCACGATGCTGCGTTCGAAGCTGGCGATGGCTTTGGCGACGTGTTCCATGTTCAAGTTGTCCCCGGCGACTTGAAACACCGCGTTAAACGCGGTTCGATAGTCCGGGTCGTTACGCACGATGTGTAAAATCGTCTCGTGGTTGGGCAGGCCGCCTTCCACCGGGTTGACGAAAGGTTGCTTGGATTGGCTTTCCAGATTCGGCTCGCGGCCGTCCCAGAATTGCGATTGGTAAAACGCCGCGTTGATGACGGTCGGGGCATTGCGGGTACCGGTCAAGCCGTGGTGGCCGACAGAGACCGGCAGATTGTCGGTGAAGGCCTTACCGTCGTCGTGACAATTGGAACAGGCGACCGTGCCGTCGATGGAAAAGCGTTTGTCGTGAAATAGCTTGTCGCCTAGGGCAATTTTGGCCGGCGTTTGCGGGTTGTCGGCCGGTATCGGCACGTGCGGCAGGCCGAGTAACGGGTTGCCGGAGCCGGCGGCGGCCGTAACGGCTTTTGCAGCTGGCGCTCTGGTCGTAACGGATTGCGGTGTTTGGCTGCAGGCCCCGATGGCGGCGGCAACCACTATCGGTAAGGGCGAGAGTTTGTGCATGGCGGTGTCCTCCTGGCGATGATGGCAGAGCGGGGCGGGCCGAGTGTGTAGTAGTTGATCCGTGATGCCTTAAGCTGCATCACTCCCGTCCCGTCTGTCGGCTAGTTTAGTTGTCCGCTACAGGTATGGAAATTTGATTGTCTGTATCGGTGCGATAGATAAAGTCTATCCAGTAGCGGAAATCCGGTTGAAGCCGGTTGGAGGAGAAAAATTGCTTGAGGCGAGTGAATGTGCGGGTCATTAACCCAAAGCATAATTTGTCCCGCTATCTCTCTGTAACTTTTGACATTACCGGATTGCTGCCGAAATATTGGCTTTAAATTCGATTGCAATATTTTCAATAACTTATCGAGTACAAACTGGATTATCTCGGTTGTAAAACTCATGCCGAGTTCACCAATTTATGTGGGTTGAGCCGGAAGGGCTATCATCAGACGTCATTCGGCAACACAAAGCGTAGCGGGCGAGTCCCAATCTTTGCCCCCGTTACCTCGTCGATAGCGACCGGTTTAATATCCTCTCCCGTTTCAACGTCCTGGATGCGCACCAACGGACCTTCGCCGCGATACCGGTGTCCCCAGGCGCCTATCATCACCAGCACCGGCAGAAAATCGCGGCCGGCGGCCGTCAACAGATACTCTTCTCGCGGCGGACGCTCCGAATAAAGCCGCTTTTCCAGCATACCTTCCTCCGTCAATGTAGCCAAGCGCCGCGTCAATATCGTCGGCGCGATGCCCAGGCTTTTTCGAAATTGATCGAAGCGGGTCAGGCCAATATGGGCGTCCCGCATTATCAACAGACTCCAGGCGTCGCCGAGAAAAGCCAGACAGCGAGCGATCGGACAAGGGTCGGCGCAATTATTTTTATCGTTCATACGTTTTTAGTAGTGACTTGGTTTCAAATTGATAGTAACATTAGTTTCGAAATGATAGTAACACTTAGTCGACAGACTATCCACCCTCACAAGGAGATTCGATATGAGCAATAAAGACCACGCTGTAGCCCTGATCACCGGCGCATCCTCTGGCATTGGGTTGGTAACGGCCAAGGCCCTGCAACAAGCCGGTTACCGAGTGTTCGGAACCAGCCGCAAGGTGCTTGCAGACATTGACGGTATCACGATGCTGGCCTGCGACGTGACCGACGAAGGGTCGGTAAAGACCACGGTAGCCGAGGTAGTGCAACAGGCCGGCCGCATAGATCTTCTGGTCAACAATGCCGGCGTCGGCTTGCTGGGCGGGGCGGAAGAGTCGTCCACCGCGCAGGCTCAGGCCTTGTTCGATGTCAACCTGTTCGGCATCACCCGCGTGACCAATGCCGTGTTGCCGACCATGCGCAACCAAGGAAAAGGTAGGATCGTCAATATTAGTTCGGTAATGGGCTTGATCCCGGCGCCTTACAACGCGCTGTATGCGGCGACCAAGCATGCGGTTGAAGGTTATTCCGAATCGCTGGACCACGAACTGCGCACCTTCGGCATCCGCGTCGTACTGGTTGAACCGGCGTTTACCCGCACCGCGTTCGAAGCCAGTTTAACCAAGCCCGATCAACCGCTTGCGGTCTATGACGCGGTACGTGCCGGCATGGCAGCGCTGATGCGCAATGGGGTGAATGCGGGCGATGCCCCGGAGGTGGTGGCTGATACGGTGTTGAAAGCCGCGACTGCCGCGGTTCCCAAAAGACGGTATACCGCCGGAAAACAAGCCAGCCAAGTGCGTTTCCTGCGCCGATTCATGCCGGAAGCCTTGGTAGACAAGAGTTTGCGCAAGTTTAACCAGCTGCCGATAGCCTGAATTAAGGACGGATAGGGACATGACTCAGTTATCGAAGAATTCCATGACGACAATGTATCCCGTGATCAACCTCGTATGGGAAGGAGCGACACTAAGGTGAATCTCGTCAAGAAAACCGGCACCGGACTCAATGGGTTGCCCTGATGGCCTGTGGGCGGATGCCGGGAATTTTGGTGTCGCTGGATTTCGAGCTGGTGGAAGTTGACTTTGGCAAAGCTGTCTTTGCTGGTAAGCCCCGCGAACATGCTTATAGCCCCCTAGGTACCGTTCACGGCGGCTATGCGGCCACCTTGCTGGATTCCGCCTGCGGCTGTGCCGTTCATTCCAAACTAACCGAGCTACAAGCCTATATTACCTTGGAGCTGAAAATTTCATACCACAAGACAATAACCAAGAATACGGGCTTGCTTAGGGCGGAGGGCAACGTTCTGTCACTAGGGAAGCGAGCAGCCTTTGCCGAAGCTTGCCTTATCGACGCCGAAGGTCGGCTCTATGCCTCGGCGACATCAACATTATTGATATTCGGGCGCGAGGCTAATTGATGGCCAATTATTCGGAGCCATCAGTGACGATGCCTATTAACTCCCCAATTGCGCGCGAACGAATCTTGTTGGCGGCGAAAGTGCTCTTTTCCACTCAGGGCATTAGAGCTACCGGCATCAATAGCATCGTTAAATTGGCGGACACCACCAAGATGACTCTATACCACCATTTCTCGTCCAAGGAGGCGTTGATTGTCGATTATCTGCAAACACGCGATGTCGAATTTTGGACTTGGTTTGTCGAACAAATTGAGCAAAAAGCGCAGACCCCGAAAGACAAGCTATCGGCAAGTTTTGATGTCCATAGCGCGTGGTTGACCAGCCCTGATTTTCGGGGTTGCCCGTTGATCAAGGCGGCTGTGGAATTTCCCGAGCAAAGCCATGCGGTGCATCAAGTATCCGCTGCGTTTTACCGCAAGTTTCGAAGTTATATGACCGATTTGGCCACACAAGCCGGAGCGCGGTGTCCGGAACGGCTGGCCGGGCAACTCTGTGCTTTGTTTAAAGGCGCCACTGTATCCGAACAATTGCAGCGCCATTCCGGCGCGGCCGATGATGCCAAATTGGCCGCCGAGATACTGATAGCAAACAGCATCGAATGATTATTCCAAATATGACCGAACCTTTTACCGAAGGAGGAAGCCACATGGCGAAACCCAAAAGTCTGTTAATGACCACCCGTTCTGGCCGGCTGCAATTCCGACTCGCAAGTAAAGGCTGGCTCCTGTCAGGAGTGCTGCTGACACTAAGTATCGGCTGCAGCGACCAGAACAAAACACCGCAATCGGTTGCCCGCCCGGTAAAAGTATTTCGAATCGAAGGAAACGCCGTTTCTGGTGTTAGAAGTTTTGCCGGGGAAGTTAGGGCAAGAATCGAGACGCCGTTATCCTTCCGGGTGGCCGGCAAACTGCTGGAGCGGAAAGTTGATATTGGCGACCAGGTACGTAAAGGCCAAGTGCTGGCAATACTGGACGGCAACGATTACCGCCTCGCAGTTCAAAGCCTTAAGGCTCAGCTGGCTGCCGCGCAGGCCGACAGCAATTTCTTGCGCGGCGACTTGGCGAGATACCACGAGCTGCTAGCTCAGCAAGTCATCAGTCCGCCGGAGTTCGAACGTCATGAAACCGCTTATACCACGGCGCGGGAACGAACGGCGGCGCTGGAAGCGCAATTGGCTGAGGCGCTTAACCAATTGAACTATACAGAGCTGCATGCCGACCGCGACGGCGTGGTCACGGCGCTGGCTGTCGAGGCCGGACAAGTGCTGGCCGCTGGTCAGGCCGTAGTAACGCTGGCCCAGCTGGACGAAAAGGAAATTCATTTCGACGTACCCGAGCATCGCCTACAAGAAATCCAGCGCCAACAAACCGTTAATGTGTCGTTGTGGTCTGACGACAACCGGCGGCTCAAGGCCAAAATTCGCGAAATCGCTTCGGCCGCCGATCCGATTAGCCGCACCTATCGCATCAAGGCGACTTTGCTGGAAGGTCTGGATGCCGCGCAATTAGGCATGACGGCGACGGTTCAACTCGCGGCGAATACCGCTTCCGGCATCGCCATCCCGCTTTCCGCCGTCTATACCCCGCAAAACCAGACCGACCATCCTTTAGTTTGGTTGGTCGACGAGCAGGCGGCCACGGTCAAATCCGTGCCGGTTAAGCTGGGCGAAACGCTGGCCGGAGAACGCATTGCCGTCGAGGGAGTCGCCGCCGGCCAATTGCTGGTCAGCGCCGGCGTCCAGCGTCTGGCCGAGGGCCAGTCTGTCCGCTTGCCGGCAGAAAATGCACCGGCTAAAGAGGGATCTCTATGAAAGCCTTCAACCTCAGCGAATGGGTGCTTAACCACCGCTCCTTCACCGGCTTTATGCTCGCACTGACAGTGCTCGGCGGGATGTTCGCCTATTACAATTTGGGCCAGCAGGAAGATCCGCCGTTCACCTTCCGCATCATGGTGGTCAAGACTCTTTATCCCGGCGCCACCGCGCTGGAAGTGGAGCAGCAGTTGACCGATAGGCTGGAAAAGAAAATCCAGGAGCTGCCTGACCTGGATTACTTGCGCAGTTATTCCAAACCCGGCGAATCGGTGATTTTCGTCACGCCGCGCGAAGATACGCCGCCCAAGGAAATCCCTACGCTTTGGTATCAGGTGCGCAAGAAGGTCGACGACATCCGCATGACACTGCCGCCCGGCAGCATCGGGCCGTTTTTCAACGACGAATTCGGCGATACCTATAGCCTGATCTACGCCTTTTCCGGCGAAGGTTTCAGTTATGCCGACCTGAAATTGGCTGCCGATTCGGTTCGCCAACAGCTGTTGCGGGTCAAGGATGTCGAGAAGATCGATTTGATTGGCGTGCAGGACGAAAAGATTTTCGTCGAATTTTCCGACAAGAAACTGGCCGAATTGGGCCTGGATACTTCGGCGGTCGCCCAAGCTTTGCAAGCACAGAACGGCATGGCACCGGCCGGCACAGTATTTTCCGCGCAACGCAATCTGCCGATACGCCTGACCGGCTCCTTCGATTCGGAACATAGCGTTGCCAATATGGCGGTGCGTATCGCTAATCGAACCTTCAAGGTCGGCGACTTTGCCAAAGTGACGCGAGGCTATGTCGATCCGGCGGAATTCAAAATGCGCTTCAACGGCAAACCGGCGCTTGGTCTCGGCGTGACGATGAACAAGAAAGGCAACGTTATCGATCTGGAGCAAGCCTTGGACGAGACGCTGGCCCGCGTAACAACCGAGTTGCCGTTAGGCATGGATGTCGAGACGGTCGCCAATCAAGGCCATGTGGTTAAAAATCAGATGGCGGAATTCGGCCGTACTTTCTTCGAAGCCCTGGCCACCGTGTTGGTGGTCAGTTTCTTAAGCCTGGGCTGGCGTACCGGGTCCGTGGTGGCGCTAACCGTGCCGCTGGTGCTGGCCGCCACCTTGCTGGTCATGCTGCTGTGCGGGATCGACCTGCAACGGATTTCCTTGGGCGCATTGATTCTGGCGCTGGGCCTGCTGGTGGACGATGCGATGATTGCCGTCGAGATGATGGCCCGCAAGCTGGAAGAAGGCTGGGACCGGATGCGCGCCGCGACCTATGCTTACACGGCCACCGCTTTTCCGATGCTGACCGGCACCTTGATCACCATCGCCGGTTTCCTGCCGGTGGGTCTGGCGCAATCCTCGGCCGGCGAATATACCGTGGCGATTTTCCAGGTGGTCGGCATTTCGCTGATACTGTCTTGGATAGGCGCGGTGGTGTTCACTCCGTATTTGGGCTTTTTGATCCTCAAGGTGCATGTCAACGGCGACCAAGCGGCTCACGACTTGTTCGATACGCCGTTCTACAACCGCTTGCGCCGCTGGGTGGATGCCTGCGTGACGCATCGTAAGCAAGTCATCGTCGCCACCCTGGCTTTGTTCGGCCTCGGCGTCGTTGCGTTAGCCCATGTCCCGGAACAGTTCTTTCCGCTGTCCAACCGGCCGGAAGTCATCGTCGACCTGTGGCTGCCGGAAGGCAGTGCCTTCGAACAAACCGAAGCCGCCGCCCAACGGATGGAAGCGCTATTAGCCAAGGAGGAGGACGTGGAACATGTCGCCAGCTATATCGGCAGCGGCACACCGCGGTTTTTCATGTTGATCGTGCAGCAACTGGCGAATACCAATCTGGCCGAATTGGTGGTGATGACCAAGGATAACCAGGCGCGCGAACGGGTGATGCAGCGGGTTCAGCAAATTCTTGAGACAGATTTCCCGAATGTCCGCGGCCGGGTGAAGCGCCTCAATGTTGGGCCGCCGATGGATTATCCCTTGCTGTTCAGAGTGCTCGGCGAAAACCCCAGTATCGTGCGCGGCATTGCCGATCAGGTGGCCGACGTCGTGCGTAACCATCCCGGCACCGTGGACATCAACGACGACTGGCATGACCGCATGCCTTCGTTCCGTTTGGTCCTGGATCAGGATAAGGCCCGCGCGCTCGGCGTTTCGACGGCCAGCCTGTCGCAAGCCTTGCAGGCGCATTACGCCGGCATTCCGGTTGGGCAATTGCGCGAGCAGGATAAATTGATCGACATCGTCTGGCGGGCAAATCCTGAATTGCGCACTGCCGCCGACGAATTGCCGGACGTCGCGATCCGCACCAACAATGGCAAGTCGGTTTCGCTGTCACAGTTCGTCAAGTTCGAGACCGTGTTCGAAGACGGCGTGCGTTGGCGGCGCAACCGCTTCCCGGCCATCTCGGTGCGTGCCGATGTGGCCGACGGCAAAATGGCCCCGGACGTGGCGGCGGAAATCGTCCCGAAACTTAAATCCATACAGGACAGCTTGCCGGTCGGCTATTTCATCGAAACCGGCGGTTCCAAGGAGGACGCGGTGACCGCGCAGAAGTCGATTCTGATCTGGATTCCGCTGGTGCTGATCGTCACCCTGATCTTGTTGATGATGCAGTTGCACAATCTTTCCAGGACTTTCATGGTGTTTAGCACCGCGCCGCTGGGATTGATCGGCGCGGCCTTTGCCTTGCTGTTGTTCCGGGCGCCGTTCGGTTTTGTGGCCTTGCTCGGCATCCTGGCGCTGGCCGGCATGATCATGCGTAACTCGGTGATTCTGGTGGATCAAATCGATCAGGACGAACAGTCGGGACTCGACACTTGGTCGGCCATCGTCGAATCGACGGTACGGCGTTTCCGGCCGATCATGCTGACCGCGGCGGCGGCCATCCTGGCGATGATACCGTTATCGCGCAACGATTTCTTCGGCCCGCAGGCCATCGCCATCATGGGCGGGCTGACGGTGGCAACTGTGCTAACGGTGTTCTTCCTGCCAGCTTTGTATGCGGCGTGGTTTAGGGTGGCGCGTGGAGACGCCAAAGCTCTCTCTTCCGCTGAGGACCTAAAAGCCCCTCTCCTCGAGGGAGAGGGGTTGGGGTGAGGGGATAAAGCTTTGTTTTTATACCCTCATCCTAACCTTCTCCCAAGGGGAGAAGGAATAACCCCCGCTTTTAGGATCATCCACGCGGGTATCTCGCGATGCGACCACGGAGTTTTGCAATGAATAATAGAGTTTTAACACCGCTAACCATCCTGTCCCTGGCTAGTCTAATCGCCTGTACGCCGACCCGCGTCGGCGACCAAGTCGCGCTCAATAGCCCGGCAAGCTGGCAACACGCGGCTAATGCCAAAACCGCGCAAACCACAGAAACGGTTGACTTGAAGACTTGGTGGCAAGGTTTCAACGATCCCTTACTGAATGAATTGATAGACCAAGCCTTGGCCGCCAACCACGATCTGAAGATCGCCGCCGCTCGCGTTCGCGAAGCCAACGCGATGGTCACCGTCGCCGAAGCGGCGCTGTATCCCAGTCTGGATTTCTCACTCTCTGGCGGCCGGGAAAAGCGCATCGACCGGATAGTCGGCGTGCCGGGCGGGCAAGGCATCCAATTGATTACACCGACCGCCGATGCGGTTAGCGGCGGATTGGCGGCGCGCTGGGAAATCGACGTGTTCGGCGGCCGGCATTTGGAAGCGGAAGCTGCCGCCGCGCAAGCCGAGGGTAGCCGGGAAGGCTTGCATGCGGCGCAGGTCGGTCTGCTGGCCCAGGTAGCAACCAACTATCTGGAGCTGCGCGGGGTGCAGCAACGTACCGGCATTCTGCAAAGCAATATAGCCTTGCAGCGCGAACGGCTGAGGACTTTACAGGTATTTGTTAAAGCCGGACTCGCTAACGAGGCGGATGTGGCCCGCCAGCAAACCTTGTTGCAGGGCACTGAAGCGACACTGCCGCAACTGGTCAACGCCGGGCAAAAGCTGATTCATCGTTTGGGCGTATTGCAGGGCGAGCCGCCGGAAAGCCTGGAACAGCGGCTGACCGTCACCGGCCCGTTGCCGAAACAAGCGCCAACCATGCCCAAGCTGTTGCCGGCCGATCTATTGGCGCAACGGCCGGATTTGCGTCTCGCGCAAACCGAAGTCAGCGCCGCAGCGGCTAGCCTTGGGGCGGCGCGGGCCGATCTCTATCCGAAACTGGTGCTGTCGGCCAGTGGCGGCGTCGGCGCGCTGGCGGTCGGCGGTTTTCCGAGTCTGGGCGAGAGCGTTTATGCGCTGGGCTCCGGCCTTTCCGCGCCGATCTTCAACGCCGGACGCATCCGCGCCCATATCGCCGCCGCCGATGCGCGGCTGGATCAGGTCGCGGCCAATTTCGAGAAGACTTTTTTGCTGGCATTGGAAGACGTGGAAAACGCCTTCGTTACCCATCGTGCCGCCACGGATAGCCTGGGCCAATTGACTACAGCTGAAGCCTCGGCGGAAAAAGCCTACCGGCTGGTCGACGCCTTGTATCAACGCGGTGCGGGCGATTATCTGGCCGTTCTGGATGCCCAACGTAGCAAGCTGGTCGTCAGCGACGAACGCGCCAAAGCCGAAACGGCGGCCGGCGTGGCGATGGTGTCACTGTATCGAGCGTTCGGCGGTGGCTGGACAATTGCTTCATCGGATAGAGGTATCGATAAAGCCTCGATACGGTAATCAACGGCTGACAAGATCGCACAGCAAGCACTTGGAAAAGCGATGAAGGTCATCATTCTATCGGCATGCCTAGAATACCCGGCGTTCTTCATTCCCGTGTGGTTGTTTTCTTTCAAGTGGATAGGGTTAGTTTATCTACTGATTTATTAGACCACTACAGTAGCCACTGGCTGACGTCATCTGTTCATCTCGGTGGACATGATGGACGGTGCCGTATCCCGTGCCAAATTATGCCAAGCCGTCACGAGGGAACAAACTATTTTTGGCTAATGGGGCTTCGATTTTACTTGACTATAAAATGATAATCATTATCATTTGTAACCGGTAGTATTCTCTCGTGCTATCACCGGCGCACCTGGTCGTCCTCCGCAAATACAAGCAGTGTGCGCCGTTCTAATTTCTTAGTCATTGGCGAGGTCGATATGCAATCAGTTTCTTCACTCAAATTAGCGGAATCGGAAATTTCCCAGTTACACGCCGCAACCTGTTTGATGATGACGCGTTTCATCAGCGGCAATCATTGTCCTAAACTGGCCCATGTCATAGTGCACCAACTGCAGCAGTTGCTGGCGCATCCCGTGACCCAACAATTGCCCGATAGCCTGACCATGTACAACCAGCTGTTGCAGCATTGGCAGCACGTTTCCAGTGCCTTGGCCGACAAAGAAGCCGAGCGCAAAGCGTTTCTGCGCTATCACTGAGAATTGATAACGACGCGGTTTGGCGATAGTCTCAAGCCGAAAGGTTTAAAGCGGAAAACGCCTTTGCGGCGGCGACTAAGTTTTGCCGCTTGACGGCTTTGGCCGGCTGGGCATAGCCTGTACATTGATGATCCTGAGAATCGGCTAACGAGTTTTCTAGGATAACTGTCCGTTAATATTGGATGCGGGTTTAACCCTTTGTACTGCTATGAACCTTAGAGACCTTCGTTATTTAATCGCCGTGGCCGATTTGCGCAGTTTTGTCCAAGCTGCGGAGCGCTGTTACATTAGCCAGCCGACTCTAAGCACCCAAATCAAAAAAATGGAAGACGATTTAGGCGTGCAAATATTTGAGCGCAGCAATAAAAAAGTCTTGCTGACCGAGGCGGGGAGCCTGATTGTGGAATCGGCGCGACGGATTCTGCGCGAAGTCGATCACATCAAAGAGCTGGCCGAAAACGTGCAAGACCCTTACGCCGGCAATTTACGCATCGGCGCTTTTCCCACCTTGTCCACATACGTGTTTCCGGGCTTGGTCCCGTTGATCCGCGAGACTTTGCCGCGTATACGGTTGATATTGGTGGAGGAAAAAACCGAGGCCTTGATGCATAAGCTAAAAAACGGCGACATCGATATGGCCTTGCTGGCGCTGCCGATCGCCGATGACTTTTTGCAGCACGAAGAATTATTCGAAGACGAATTCTTGTTGGCGGTCGCTACCGATCACGAATTGGCAAAAGCGAGCCAAGTACAGCTATCCGACCTGGCCGGTCAAAAACACATGTTGTTGCTGGAAGAAGGCCATTGCTTGCGCGGACACGCGTTGAAAATTTGTCGGTTGCACGGGGTGGAGGAATACCAGGACGTGCGGGCGACCGGATTGGAGACTTTGCGGCAAATGGTGAGGGCCGGCAGCGGCATTACCTTCATGCCGAGGATTGCCGTGCGCCAACAGGAACAGGGGATACGTTACATTCCGTTTCGGCCGCCGGTACCTAGCCGCAGCATAGGCTTGGTGTGGCGTAAAACCAGCCACCGCGGGCAATTGATCGCGGTGGTGGCCGATCTGATAAAGAAGGTGCAAGCCGATTGTCGCGCTGCGGCTTAAGGCGATTTCCGGTCCAAAATAGTCCGGGCTGACGGGGCTTTGGCTCCTTGTAAATCTGAACAAAAATACGCCGCCAATCGGTTAGGTTGATTTTGGGTACCCGCCTAAGCGGCCGGGAGTCTACAGGTCGTGCTGCGACTGTGCGCGCAACAGGGCTTCGAATTCGGCCTTCGGCATGGGTTTGCCGAAGAAATAGCCTTGCGCCTCATCGCAACCGTGTTCGATTAGAAATGCCAGGTGTTGTTCGGTTTCCACCCCTTCGGCAATCACCTCAAAGCCCAGATTGTGAGCTAAAGCGATGGTGGCGGCGGCAATGGCCCCGTTGTTTTTATCGGTAAAATCGCTACCGATGTCGCGGACGAAAGCTGCGTCGATTTTCAAACGATCCAAGGGTAGATTCTTTAATTGACCCAACGAAGAATAACCCTGTCCGAAATCGTCCAATGCCACCAAAATGCCGCTATTGCGAAACGATTGCAGTAAGACTCCGGCTTCACCGGGTGAGGTGACCACGGCGGTTTCGGTAATTTCCAGTTCCAACTCCAAACAGTCCAGCGGTAGATTGGTTGTCGCTTGGATGCGTCTGATCGTATCGTACAAGCCTTTGTTTTGAAATTGTTTGGCGGATACGTTGACGCTGATGCGCCTGATCGGCAAGCCGGTTTGTGCCCATTCGACCGCTTGGCGGCAGGCTTGCTCCAGAACCCATTCGCCGATTTTGTGGATTTGATTGGTTTCTTCCGCCAGCGGAATGAACACGGCGGGAGAAATAAAGCCGCGTTCCGGATGGCGCCAGCGCAGCAATACTTCCGCGCCGATGATTTTTTGCTCGGGCAAGGTGACTTGCGGTTGGTAATAAAGCTCCAATTCCCGATTTTCCAAGGCTTCGTGCAAATGATTTTCCAATTCCACTTTTTCGTAGACTTTTTGAATCATGGGGCTGGCGAAGAAGCGAAATAAATTGCCGCCTTCCGATTTGGCGAAATACATCGCCGTGTCGGCGTTTTTCATCAGCCCTTCCATGTGTTCGGCGTTGTCCGGGTAAATGGCGATGCCGATACTGGTCGCGGTCCGCAAGGTATGCGGTTCCAGGTTGAACGGAGTGCTGAGCTGCTGGCAAATCTTTTCGGCCACCGCCGCGGCAACATTGCGTACCTTGGCGCCGCGCACCACCACGACGAATTCGTCGCCGCCCAGACGCGCGACCAAGTCGTATTCGCGCATACAGGATTTGAGCCGACTGGCGACTTGAATCAACAGTTGGTCGCCGACCGTGTGTCCCAAGGTATCGTTGATGTTTTTGAATCGATCCAGGTCCAGCAGCATCACCGCCAACTGCTCGGCGTTGCGTTTGGCGATCAGCATCGATTGTTCCAAATACATTTGCAGGTGCAAGCGGTTGGGCAGTCCGGTCAAGGGGTCGTGGTGAGCCAGATGCTCGAAGCGGGCGTGGGCTTCTTTTAAATGGGTGATGTCGACGAAGTTGGCCAAGTGAAATTCGATGGTGCCGGTGCTGTCGCGCACCACGGAGATGGTCATCATCTTGGGATAAACCTCGCCGTTTTTGCGCCTGTCCCATAGCTCTCCTTGCCAAAATCCGTGTTGCCGGATAGCGCTCCACATTTTTTTGTACTGTTCCTGCGAGGTGTGGCCGGATGATAAAAACTTGGGGTCAGAACCTAATACTTCAGCTTTGGAATAGCCGGTGAGGGTAGTGAAGGCCGAATTGACGTCGACGATCCGGTTTTCCCGATTGGTGATCATGATGGCCTCGCCGCTGTATTCGAAGACATGCGCGGCCAAGCGTAATTGAACCCGGTCGGCGTGGCGTTGAATCTGGTTATGGACTCTTACCGACAATACGTTGGGCGACACGGGTTTGACCAGATAATCTTCGGCGCCGAAATGCAAGCCGGCCAGTTCGTTTTGTTCGGAGGTATCCGCACTGAGCAAAATGACCGGAATGTCGCGGGTGGCGGGTTCCTCGCGCATGCGGCGCAATACCTCTATGCCGCTCATACCGGGCATTTTGACGTCCAACACCACCAGTTTTGGCTGATCGTTCAGGTTGCGGGTAAGCTCCAACGCGGTGACGCCATTCGTCGCGGTTTTCAGCCGAAAGTCGGCTTTTAACGCGGCAACCAACACGTGCAAATTAGCCGGCAGGTCGTCTACCAGCAAAACCAGGGGTTTGCCGGTTTGCGTTTCCAGCATGCCGTTGCTCATGGTAGGTTTTCCGGATACGGTTTGAGGGCGGCCATGGTCCGTAGCGCTTCAGGGTAGTCGAAATTGTCGATGTGATAGAGTAGGCGCTGCACGGCCGTCGCGTAGGCTTTATCGCTATCGGCCATATCCAGCAAGGCTTGCAGCAGTTGGTCGGGAATGACTTCGTGCGTTTTCAAGTAAGTTTCTATCGAGGCCATGATTTCATCGGTCTCGACAGTGGGCTCGGCTGGTATAGGTAAGGTGGGGCTTGTCGAATCGGTGGCGATGAAGGCCTGCATTTGCCGCATGGTTTCCTGCAAAACGCTTTGAAAATGCGTGAGGTCGAGATGGTCGGCTCCGCGCCGTAGCGTTTCCAACATCCGGCCGGATTGTTCCGCGAGCGCTACGGCGCCTAAATTGGCGGCGACGCCTTTTAAGGCATGCAGTAGATCCGCCGCGGCGGCGCTGAGATTTTTACTTAACAACTCGGCGAGTTGGTCGTCGATTGCGTGATAACGTTCGATGAAACCCTGCATCAGTCGGCCGCGTAAAAATGTGTCTCCGTCCAGGCGTTTGAGGCTTTGCGCAACGTCCAAAATCGTCCGGTCGACCTTAGGGACGGCGGTGGGCAAACTGCGGGCAGGCGCTGTTTGCGTATAAGCGTTGAGTACTCGAACCAGTTCGGCCGGATTGACGGGTTTGGGGATGAAGTCGTTCATGCCGGCTGCTAAACACTGCTGCCTGTCTTCCGCTAAAACCGCCGCGGTCATCGCGACTATGGGTAAGTTGCGGCCCTGGGGTAATTCCCGGATCAGTTGGGTGGCCTCCAAGCCGCCCATGACCGGCATATGTATATCCATCAATACCAGATCGAACGCGTGTCCCTGTTTGACGATGGCGAGCGCTTCGGCGCCGTCGCAAGCGATGGTCACATCAATGCCGCGCTTTTGTAAAAAGCTTGCGGCTAATTCTTGGTTGATGTCGTGGTCTTCCACCAATAGCACCTGCAAGCCCGCGAAATGTTGCGTCCCCTCGTCTTGGCTGGCGGTCGGTTGCGTAGTGTGTGCGTCCAGCAAGGCGTCGAACAGCATCGACGGCATAACCGGCTTGGTCAAAACGGCATCTACATGGGGCATTAACGGATTTTGCAGCATGCCGTGTTTGTCGTATGCGGTGATGATGACGACGCGCAGCTTGGAGGGCGGGCCGGTCTCGCTGCCTATGGCTTTAAGCCGAGCGGCGGTGTCCAAACCGTTTAAGCCGGGCATGCGCCAATCCAGTAACGCGGCGTAAAACGGTTTGCCTTGACGATTAGCGTCCCGGATTAAGGAAATGGCCTCCAAGCCCGAGCCGGCCAGCACGGTTTCCAAGCCCCAGTCGCTCAATAAGCGCGACAATATTCGCCGCGAAGACGCTAAGTCGTCCGCGATCAGCACGCGCTTGCCTTTCAGTTTGTGCAAGTCTTTCGGGTAGTGGTTGGGACATTGCGAGGTTTCCGGCGCGATGCCGGCTGTGATGCAAAACGTGACCGAAGTGCCTTGCCCTATGCGACTGTCCAGTTCGATTTTGCCGTCCATCAATTCCACCAGTTTTTTCGCAATCGCCAAGCCCAAACCGCTTCCGCCGTATTTACGGGTGATGGAACTGTCGGCTTGCACGAACGGGGTGAATAAATGTCGGCATTGCTCGCTCGTTAAGCCTATGCCGGTGTCGCGGACCGAGAATCTCAACACGACGGCATCGTCGCTGAGACGTTCGGGTTGCACCGCTATGTCGATTTCGCCGCGTTCGGTAAATTTAACGGCATTGCCGACTAGATTGCTCAAAATCTGGTTAAGGCGTAAAGGGTCGGTCAGCACGCACAGCGGCGTGGCCGGATCGATGTCGACGAAGATTTCCAGACCTTTTTCCGCTATTTGCGCGCCGAACAAGTCGGATACTTCCAACAACGCGGTTTCCAGCTGCACCGGGACTCGTTCCAGGACAAGGTTGGATGATTCGAAGCGGGAAAAATCCAGCACGTCGTTGATGATGCGCAGCAAGGCCTGACCGGACTTTTTCACCTTGAGCAGTTGCTCGCGTTGCTCTTGGCTCAACTCGGTTTCCATGACCCGGCGGGTCAAGCCGAGAATGGCATTCATGGGCGTGCGGATCTCGTGGCTCATGTTCGCCAAGAATTGCGATTTGGCGATTGCGGCGGCGTGGGCGGCGTCCTCGGCTCGCTTGCGTTCGGTGATGTCGGTACTGACCATGAAATACCGGCTGGGTGCGCCGCTAGCGCTGGTGTCTGGGACTATGGTGGTGGAAACCCAATAGCGATCCCCCATTTTATTGCGGCAGCAGACGTCGCCTTTCCAAACCTGGCCGCTTTGGATGGTTTGGCGCATGCTGTCGAAAAACTCGGCCGGATGTGCGTCGGAATGTAAAAGCTCCGGAGTTTGGCCCAGCAATTCCTCTCGGCTATAGCCGCTGCTGGCGCAAAACAAGTCGTTCACGTAGCTGAACTTACCGACGGCATCGGTAACCCCTACGATGGCGTGTAAATCGAGTACATGTTTTTGGTAAGTCAGTTCGGCGACGTTGTCCAGCAATTGCCGGTCGCGTTTGACTGCAGAAGTGATGTCGTTGATCTGAATCAAACAGCGCCGCTTGGCCTTGTCGTCGCCTATCGGCTTGATTTTGATCTGCTGATCGATGGGATGACCCGCCGAGGTAAACAAGGGGAGTGCGTTCGGATTCAAACTATGCGAAATCACGGACGACATGCCGTGACTGAGGGCTACTTTAATCGCGCGCTGCAGGCTGCCGCCTTCCAAGTCCGGAAAAACCTCCGGCAGCAATTTACCCAGTACCAGATCAGGTTTCAGGCCGCTGAATTTCGCTACCCAAGGATTCCATGCCACGATGCGTTGTTGAGCGTCGGTGACGATCAGTCCCAATTGGCAGTGATCGAAAATGGCTTGGTAAATATCAGAATCCGTACTGACGTTGCTTTGCATTACATGTCCAAAAAGGTTTTTACGCTGTTTCTAAACGCGAGCATGGAGTCCATGTCCATTAGGAACGATACATAGCCTTCCACCTGTTTTCTATCCAGGGAAAATTCCATGTTCAATAGCAAAACGCAGGCTTCCACTTTATCCAGCAATTTATCCTGGGTCAGGATGCTGCCGATCGAGCCTTTAACGAATTCCGGAATGCCGCCGGAAATTTGCTGCTGAAACATGTCGGCGATGCTGCACAAACAACCGTTCAAAATCACGTTGCCGATTTCGGTCATGGCTTCCTGTTCCATTTCCGTCAACTCTTCGAAGGACAAATCCTGTTGCAGTACCGCGCGTACCAGTTCCAGGCTTTTGTCTTCCGGAAACAGCAGCAGCACGTCACCGCCCATCAGGCCCTCGAAATGCTGACTGACTCCGCTGACTTCTTTATGGGTTTTGCTTTGTAGATGTGTCAGTGCATCGGGCCTGCTGACGAACATGACTTGGGGTACGCTTAATCTGACTTCTTCGTTGACCATCTCGCTAAGCACCGCGGCGGCATAGCCCATGCCGACGTTTAGCACTTCCGCGACGGCATCCAAAAAATCTGCGTGCGACGCTTCGGCGTTATCCCACATAATTTCTGATCTTTTCTTCGGTGATGGGTTTGGGGATGAAGTCGATTTGTAATTTGACGGCCAAATTCTTAACCGCCTCTTGCACGTTGGCGGTTAAAAATGCGATTTTGGCTTGCGGCTGTAAAGGCCGGAGGATTTCGGCCGCTTTGCCGCCTTCCAGTACCGGCATGTTGTAGTCCAACAATATGATCTGGTAGTTGTTTTTTTCGGCCAACTCTATCGCGATCCGGCCATTTTCCGCCTCGGTGAGCAGCCAATCCGGATGCGCGTCCAAAATGATTTTACGCACCATCATGCGAGACATTTTGCTGTCGTCGACGATCAAACAATGGGTTTCTGCCATAGCTAAGTTCCTCGGTTTCGATCATTCAGGGTGGGATGGGAGGGGTATATGGACATAGTTAGCGATACAGTGAAAGTCATGCCGATAGAGACACGTTGTCGTGAACATAAAGAGCCTTTCAATTCGCGACGGAGCGTCGCTCCCACCGGCTATGCTCCGGTAACGACCCGGGAGATTGCCTTGCTTTCACGCCTTACAGGCCGGTTGTTCGAATCTAAAAGCCTACCAGGCATGAGTAAAGACTAGATGAAATGGCCGGTTGTGCTAGGGTGGTAATCGTTCGTTCGGTTTTTAACAATAGTCGGCCGTATCGGGAAGGTAAACCTGGACTTTAGTATTTTTCGCTTCCAGGTTTTGTTGTAAATGGCTCCAAGCCCACAGCCGATTGAGCCTCTTCACCCATGAGAAAGCTGTGGCGCAAAATGTAGCTTCAACTATAATCCGCCGGCGTTTTTTGCGCGGCTATTGTGCCGGATTGGTTTGTTCCGGCCGTTCCTGCGGTTAACGCACGTTGCAATCATGCTCGTCGAGTGGCAAGCCTCTTTTGCTTGATTCGAAAAATCGGTCAGCCGGGTGTCTATGCCGGCCGTATGACCGGCTAACGTTAACCCATTACCTTGCAAGCGCCTTGAACGTTAATTCCTGTTTTTCCATTTTATTACTCACATTTTTATTACTCACATTGTCGGAGGCTGCGATGGCCGCACAGCAATTGGATCCCGCTGTCGAACAGCGTATCGAAACCTTGTTGGCGCAAATGACGCCGGAAGAGAAAGTCGGGCAGATGACGCAAGTCGATTTCAGCGTGATTTCGTTGGAAAACGGTCAGGATTTGGACAATCCTATCGATCAGGCCAAGTTGGACGCGGCGATTTTTCGCTACCACGTAGGTTCTATCCTGAATACGCCGACTACGCCTAATAATAAAGCCCAGCCGGTCGAAAAATGGCGGACCATTACCCAACAGATTCGCGACACTGCGGCCAAAACCCGCTTGCAGATCCCGGTCATTTACGGCATAGACGCTATTCACGGCGCCACGTACACACGCGATTCGGTGTTGTTTCCACAAGCGATCAGCATGGCAGCCACCTTCAATACCGAACTGTCTTTTTTGGAAGGGCAGATCACCGCTCGGGAAGTGAAGGCGTCAGGCCTGGACTGGAATTTTTCCCCGGTCATGGACATAGGCCGCCAACCCCTGTGGCCCAGGCTTTGGGAAACCTACGGCGAGGACGTGCACTTGGCGAGCGCGATGGGTAGCGCTTATATCGCCGGCCACCAAGGCTCGGATTACTCCGCTGCCGATAAAGCCCCCACTTGTTTGAAACACTATGTCGGCTACAGCTATCCGTTGAACGGAAAAGACCGCACCCCGGCCTGGATAGGCGAACGGGCACTGCGGGAATGGTTTTTACCCGGTTTCCAAGCCGGCATCGCTGCCGGTGCGCCGGCCGTCATGATCAATTCGTCCGAAGTGGACGGTATTCCCGGCCACGCCAACTACCATTATCTGACCGAGATTTTGCGCGGCGAACTGGGCTTCACCGGCTTCACGGTATCGGACTGGCAAGACATCATCCGTCTGCACACCCGCGACAAAGTCGCGGCGTCGCCGCGCGAAGCGGTGAAAATCGCGGTGATGGCCGGGGTCGACATGAGCATGGTGCCTTACGATTTTTCGTTTTACGAGCTGTTATTGGATTTGGTGAACAGCGGCGAAGTGCCGATGAGTCGAATCGACGAAGCGGTGGGGCGCATCTTGCGGGTCAAATTGCAAAGCGGTTTGTTCGAGCGCCGCGAGGCGGATTTGCCGGTCGCCGGCAATTTCGCCACAGAACAAGCGGCCGCCGTCAATCGGCAAGCCGCGCAAGAGGCTATCGTGTTGGCCAAAAATGCCGGCGACCTGCTGCCGTTGAGCAAGCAGGCCAGTATTTTGCTGACCGGTCCGACCGCCAATTCCTTAAGCGTGATGAACGGCGGCTGGACCATTACCTGGCAAGGCAACGCCGAAGACTGGTATCCCAAACAGCATCCGACCTTGCTGCAAGCGCTGCAGGCAAAGTCCGCCGGTAAAGTCAGCTACGTGGGCGGGCAGCGGTTCGGCGAGGAAATCAACATCGAGCAGGCAGTGACGGCAGCGCGCCAACACGATGTGGTGGTTTTGGCCTTGGGCGAAAATACTTACACCGAAACCTTGGGCAACATCGACAGTTTGTCGCTGGATTCCGTACAACTGCAATTGGCTAAGGCGCTGTTTGCCACCGGTAAACCCATAGTGCTGATCACCTTTGGCGGCCGGCCGCGCCTCATTACCGACATCGCCGAGCAGGCTCAAGCCGTGCTATTGGGCTTTTTACCGGGTATGGAAGGCGGGCGGGCGATGGCGGATATTTTGTTCGGGGAGGTCAATCCGAGCGGTAAATTGCCGATCAGCTATCCCAGGGCGAGCAACGACGTCACCCCGTACGACCATAAACCGATGGAAGCCTTTGAAATGGTGCAGTACCAGCCGCTGTATCCTTTCGGCCACGGTTTGAGCTACACCCGTTTTAAAACCAGCGGCTTACGGCTCGAACGCAGCCGCTATCGGCTCGGTGAGGAGGTCAAATTAAGCGTAAGCGTCGAAAACACCGGCAACCGGCCCGGCAAAGAAGCGGTCTTGGTGTACCTGAACGACGTGTATGCCTCGGTCACCCGGCCGGTCAAACAACTGAAAGCGTTCAGCAAAGTGGCGTTGCAACCCGGCGAACGGCGCGCGTTGCAATTTACCTTGAAACCCGAGGATTTATCCTTCATCGGTCCGGACATGCGGCGCATCGTGGAGCCCGGGGAGTTCAATGTGATGGTGGGCGACGAAAGTGCGAGTTTCGAAGTGCTGGCCGATTAAGCAAATGGAGTTAAGGATGTCGGCGAATCCAACGACCCGAACCAATCAAACCCCGGCCTTGGCTGTGCTGACGTCCTTGTTTTTCATCTGGGGCTTCATCACCTGCCTGAACGATATTTTGATCCCGCATTTGAAGGCGGTTTTTACCCTGAATTACACCCAAGCCATGCTGGTGCAATTCTGTTTTTTTGCCGCTTACTTCGTGATGTCGCTGCCCAGCGGTTATCTGGTGGAAAAACTGGGTTATCGGCGCGGTATCGTGGTCGGTTTAGCGGTTGCCGCCAGTGGTTGTTTGCTGTTTTATCCGGCGGCCGGCCTGCATAGCTATCCGCTGTTTCTGGGCGCGTTTTTCGTATTGGCCTCCGGCATCACCTTGTTGCAAGTTGCCGCCAATCCTTACGTGACCGTGTTGGGCAGCCCCGAAACCGCGTCCAGCCGTCTGACCTTGACTCAGGCCTTCAATTCGTTGGGTACCACGCTCGCGCCGTTTTTCGGTTCGGCGCTGATCATGGCGGTAGCGGTGAAAAGCGAAACGCAGTTGCAAGGTTTGGACGCGGCCGAATTGGCGGCTTATCAAGCGGCGCAGGCTGCAAGCGTGCAACTGCCTTATTTGGGCTTGGCCGGGGTATTGTTTTTGTTGGCATGCCTGTTTGCGGTGTTGCGTCTACCGGCGATAGTGACAAACGTCGAAACCGGCGGCGGCAAAGTGCCTGTTCATGCCAATGCCTGGGCCTATCCGCATTTACGTTGGGGTGCTGTTGCCATCTTTTTGTACGTGGGTGCCGAAGTCGCTATCGGCAGCTTTATGGTGAGTTTCCTCGGGCAAAGCGATATTGCGGGTTTGCCGGAAGCGCAAGCCGGCCGTTTCCTGGCGTTTTATTGGGGTGGCGCTATGGCGGGTCGTTTTGTCGGCGCGGTAGTGATGCGCCATTTCCATCCGGCTCGGGTACTGGCCGGTCATGCGGCAACGGCGGTTTTGCTGGTCGTTACCGCGGCTATTGCCAGCGGCCAGCCGGCCATGTGGAGTTTGATCGCCGTAGGGCTATGCAATTCGGTGATGTTTCCGACCCTGTTTTCCCTGGCTTTAACCGGCTTGGCCGAACACACCGGCCAGGGCTCCGGCATCTTGTGCGCAGCGATAGTCGGCGGTGCGATTGTGCCGTTGCTGAAAGGCGCATTGGCCGATGCGTTCGGTATCCAGGCGGCATTGGTTCTGCCGGCCTTATGCTATTGCTACATAGCGGGGTACGCCGTTTATTGCCGCGGTTTGTCGCCAAGCGCTCCATAGTTTTTTCTAGCGTTCTTCTTCTGCCTTCCCGAGCCGCTATCCGCTAGCCGGATTTGCGGCGCCGTATCGGGATGTTTGCCTCTCTCCTGCCTGATATTGTATTGGCGCAAGCTAGCTTGTCGGCAAATCCAACGCGTTTTCCCGGCGCAATAACCTTGTGATCGCTCTGTTATTTAACCAGGGTGAATAAACCATTTTGCGTTTCGTTATTTACTTTTGTACATAACGAATTAAACTGGCCCCAACGACCATGCCTTGCGCGGTATTCAAGGCGAGGAAGAAATCTATCAACTAACAGACACAGCAGGCTCCCTATGGCGATACAACCGGTCGGTCGCGCAAGCACCGCCTTACCTCTTTCGTTGTTAAGCGCATGCACGTTTTTAGCTTGCGAAGTTGTCGAAGCGGCGGAGAAACCTAAATACATCCGGCCGCCTTTTGCGGCGTTCTCCAGCCAAATGCACGATCCTTTGTTGGGGGGCGGGAAATATGAAAAGCCGGTGTGGAATTTGCATGACATGTTGAAATTGCCGGATTGGTTATCGATGTCTGTGGAGCAGCGTACCCGCTATGAGACTTTCGACAACGCGTTCAAGGCCTCCGGCAGCGGCGGCGACCAACAAATCGCATTGCAAACCGCGTTTTGGCTGGAAGCCAATCTGGGCAAGTTGCGGGCGGGAGCGGAATTCGTCGATGCTCGCGCGCTGTTGAGCGACAAGGATTCGGACCTCAACACCACTCACGCCGACAACGCCGATTTCATCCAGGGCTACCTCAACTGGGCGGAGCAGAATCTGTTTTATAGCGGTATAGGGGCCGACGCGACGGCCGGTAGGCAAACCTTGAATATCGGCAGCCGGCGTTTGGTGGCGCGTAATGCCCTTAGAAATACCATCAATAGTTTTACCGGGGTGAAATTGCGTGTTACCGATTACAGTCAGTGGGCCTTTACCGGTTTCGTAACCATGCCGGTGTTGCGTTTTCCGGACAAGGAAAAGGCAATCCTGGCCGAAACGCACGAATTCGATGAGGAAGACACGCATACCTGGTTTTCCGGCGGATTTTTGGAGCTGTACGATTTGCTTTGGGGTATAAACGCCGAGGCTTATCTTTACCATTTGGATGAAGGCGACAGCATTCGAAACCCCACTCGTAACCGCCGTTACTTCACGCCTGGTATGCGTTTTTACCTGAAACCGGCCAAAGCCAAACTCGATTTCGAACTGGAAGCGATAGGGCAATTGGGTACGGTTAGAAAAACCACCGCCAACAGCGACGGCAAAGACTTGGATCACGCCGCTTGGTATGAGCATGTCAGTCTTGGTTACACCTTAGACGTGCCCTGGTCGCCTCGATTCGGCCTGGATTACGATTACGCCAGCGGCGACGAAGACCCTAACGACAACCTCGACCAGCGCTTCGATACGCTGTATGGTGCGCGCCGTTTCGAGTTCGGCCCGACCGGTATTTACGGCGCCTTCGCGCGCAGCAACATCAATACGCCGGGATACGGCATCGGTATTTCGCCGCGTAGCGATGTGCAAATGAGTGTCAGGCACCGCTACTTCTGGTTGGCGTCCGATACCGACAGTTGGACGACAGCCGGCCTGCGCGATAAAACCGGAAAAAGCGGCGGCGATATTGGACATCAACTGGAATTGACGGCCCGCTGGGATTTCAACAGCAGTTTAAATTTCGAAGCCGCCTGGGCGCATTTGTTTAAAGGGGCGTTTGCCCAACACGCGCCGTCGGCACCGGCCGAGGGCGACGTGGATTATGTTTACCTGCAAAGTCAGCTGAGATTTTAAAACCGCCGTAGGCATAGTGCATGTATCTTTTTAAGAATCAACCAGGAGAAATCGATGGTCACCTACCTTAGGCAAAGCGTTTGCTTGGCTGCTTGTTTATTCCTGTATTCGTTTACGGCGCAGGCCGAAACGGTGTTGGTGGCGGTGGCTTCCAACTTTACCAAGCCGATGAGCGAGATTGCCGCCGAATTCGAAAAGCAAACCGGCTACGGGGCGAATTTAGCCTTCGGTTCGTCCGGTAAATTCGCATCGCAATTGCTGAACGGGGCACCGTTCGAAGTGTTTTTATCCGCCGACGGCGATAAGCCGCTACGATTGGAACAAGAAGGGGTTGCGCTGGCCGGCAGCCGTTTTACCTATGCGCTAGGTACTTTGCTACTGTGGTCGGCCAAACCGGGTGCGGTGGACGCCGATGGGCAAATATTGCACAAAGGCGGTTTTCAACATTTGGCGTTGGCGGATCCGAAACTGGCGCCCTACGGTGTTGCCGCCGTGGAGGTCATGAACAAACTGAAGGTATACGACAAACTGCAGCCTTTGTTGGTGTATGGCGAAAATATTTCTCAAGCCCAAGAATTCGTCAGTACCGGCAATGCCGAATTGGGTTTCATCGCGTTGTCGCAAGTGATCGCCGATGGCGGCGGCATCGGCGAAGGTTCGGGTTGGGTAGTGCCGACAGAATTGCATATGCCGATTCGGCAAGACGCCGTGTTAATGAAGGCCGGTGCGCAAAACCCGGCGGCATCGGCGTTGATGGCATTTCTGAAGTCGCCGCCAGCTTTGGCGATTATCGAACGTTACGGCTATCGCTTGCCTAACGGGCGCGAAGTCGTGGCAAATCCCCCCGCCGATGAAAAGCATTGATAATGGGAGCGACGCCCGGTGGCGATTCGAAAGGCTATGCGCGACAAGGGCATCGCCCCGCCCTCACGATGATTTTCATAGTAACTACCATGAAGGCTTGGCAACCGCCCCGGCAAATGAAAGGTAGTTTGGTAGGAGCGACGCATAGTCGCGATGAGGGCCTTGCGAATCGCGGCTATCTGTCGTTCCCACCATGACTTTCATGGTCATGACTTACATAGTAAGGAGTTGTTAGTGTGAATTCAGCGGATTTCGCCACGTTGTGGTTGACCTTCAAGGTTTCCGGCGTGGCCACTTGTTTAATGCTCATTTTCGGCACGCCGCTGGCTTGGTGGCTGGCCCGAACTCAGTCGCGTTGGAAGGGCTTATGCAACGCCTTGGTGGCCTTGCCTTTGGTGTTGCCGCCTACCGTGCTGGGTTTTTATCTCTTGATTTTGCTGGGTCCGAATGGGCCGATAGGCAAGCTGACCAGTGCTTTGGGCATGGGTACCTTGCCGTTTACCTTCGCCGGACTGGTGGTCGCGTCGGTACTGTATTCCCTGCCTTTCGTGGTGCAGCCTTTGCAGGCTTCATTTGCCGGCATCGGGCCCCAGGCCTTGGAGGCGGCGGCGACTTTGCGGGCAGGACCGCTGGATACTTTTTTTCACGTGGTTATGCCGTTGGCCCGACCGGGTTTTTTGACCGCAGCGATTTTAGGCTTCGCGCATACCGTCGGCGAGTTCGGCGTGGTGTTGATGGTGGGCGGCAACATTCCGGACAAAACCCGTGTCGTGTCGGTGCAAATCTACAACCATGTGGAAGCCTTGGAGCTGGGGCAAGCCCATGCTTTAGCCGGTGGTTTGCTGCTGTTTTCTTTTTTGGTGTTGCTGGTGCTTTATACCGCATTAAAAACCCAGCCAGTCGCGCATCCCTTGACCTAATGCTCAATCCGATTTCAGCCCGTTTTAACTTGAACTACGGCCAATTTTCGCTGGACGTCGATTTAACTTTGCCGGGTACCGGCATCACTGTGTTGTTCGGGCCGTCCGGCTCCGGCAAGACCAGTTTGTTGCGCTGCGTGGCCGGATTGCAACAGGCCGGCAACGGCTATTTGCAGATTGGCGACGACGTTTGGCAAGACAGCGCCCGTTCGGTGTTCGTGCCGACTTACCAACGCGCGTTGGGTTATGTGTTTCAGGAGGCCAATTTATTTCCGCATTTAACGGTAGCGGGCAATTTGCAGTTCGGCGTCAAACGTTTGAGACAGCAAAAAGCCAACGGCGACATGGCGCACGTCATCGAATTATTGGGAATCGGCCATTTGTTGCAACGGATGCCGGCCGGCCTGTCGGGCGGCGAGCGGCAGCGGGTGGCGATAGCCAGGGCCTTGGCGCTTAATCCCAAGATATTGCTGATGGACGAGCCCTTGTCGGCGTTGGACGAACAGCGCAAGCAGGAAATTCTGCCTTATTTGATCGACATGCATAAGGAGTTGCGCATGCCGGTGTTGTACGTCACCCATTCCCGGCATGAGGTGGCTCAGCTTGCCGATTACATGGTGGTATTGGCAAAAGGCCGGGTGCAAGCGGCCGGGCCTTTGGCGCAAACCTTGAGCCGCCTGGATTTGCCCTTAGCCCTGGAAAAACAGGCTGCCGTGGTTTGGCCGGTGTCCGTAGCGAGCCACGAGCCGGACTACCACCTGACCCACGTTAAGTTCGATGGCGGGGAATTGTGTGTGCCGCTGGTGGATGCGCCGGTAGGCAGCGAGTTCAGATTGCAACTGAATGCCAGCGACATCAGTATCGCATTGGAGCGGCCGGCGGCTACCAGTATTTTGAATGTATTGCCGGCGACCGTGACCGGTTTGAACGATGCGGTCGACGGTCAAAACGTAGTTGCTTTAAACGTAGGACAACAGGCCTTATTGGCGCGTATTACTCGAAAATCCCTGCTGGCGTTGAACTTGCATGTCGGGATGCCGGTTTATGTGCAAATCAAGGGTTCATCGATATTGAGATAAATTTTAGGAGCAAGTTTATGCAAGCCAGTGCGCGCAATCAATTTAGCGGTGTGGTCAGTGAAGTGGTAATCGGTGCGGTCAATGCGGAAGTGCATGTCGGCTTGCCCGGCGGAGAAACGATCGTTGCCTCCATTACCAAGGACTCGGTCGAGACATTAGGGGTAAAAGCGGGTGTGCCGGCCATTGCGATGGTCAAAGCCCCGCAAATCATCCTTGTTACCGATTTCGGCGGGTATCGGTTGTCGGCCCGCAATCAACTGCCGGGTGTGGTGACCGCGATCAAACCGGGAGCGGTCAATGCGGAAATCGATTTGGAACTCGCCGGCGGGCAAAAAATCGCCTCCACCGTGACCAACGACAGCATCGAAAACTTGAGGTTGCGGGTGGGCCAACCGGCGACGGTCGTGTTTAAAGCGGGTGCAGTCATCCTTGCCATCGCCAATTGACGGACTGTACTTAGGCTATCGCGACAAGGCGGCACCGAAAATTTCTTAAACAGCGTGTTTTCGCAACAGTGGGAGTAGGCGTTTATGCAATTGGAAGTCAACGTCAAACTACGCCGCGGTTACTTTGAACTGGCGGCGGAACTCAATGTGCAAGCAAGCGGTGCGGGTTTGTACGGCGAGGCCGGTGCCGGAAAAAGCACGTTGCTGGAAATCATTGCCGGTACCTTGCAACCGCAAAGCGGATATATTTTGCTGGACGGCGTTGCTTTGTTCGACAGCCGGCATGGCATTGCAATGCCGGCCGCAGCCAGACCGATAGGCGCGGTGTTGCAAGCGGCCTATCGGGGAAGCGGGCAAACCGTCAGGGAAGTGTTGCATTCGGTTGGCCGGTATTGGGCGTGGCGTCGGCGCTGGTTTTCCGTGGAGTTTTTGCTGCGTCTTTTGGAGTTGAGCCACTTGCTGGATCAACGGGTAGGTCAATTGTCGGGCGAACAGCGGCAGCGGGTCGCATTGGCCTACGCTTTGCTGCAATCCCCTAAATTGTTGTTGCTGGACGATATTTTTGCGACGCTGCCCGAATCCTGTCGTCAGCAAGTGTTGCCCTTACTTAAACGGTTGCAATACGAATTCGGCATTCCGGTGATTTATGCCAGCCAATCGATGTCCGAACTTCTGTGCTTGAGCGACACCTTGCTAATCATGGAACACGGGCGTATTGCGCAAAGCGGGCCTATCCGCGAGTTGGCCAAACGACAGCAGGTCTTGCGCTTTTTAGGCGTGCGGCAAACCGACAACATCGTCACGGTCAAGATGCAATGCCACGAGGAACTCGGCGGTTGCAGTTTTGCCGGCTTTGGCGGTTATGCGCTGGCTTTGCCGTATCGTCCGCAATTGGAGCCGGGAACCAAGGTCGATATTGCCATACGCGCCAACGATATTGCGTTGTCGCATCACTATATTCAAGGCATCTCTATCCAGAATCAAATCAAGGGACGCGTGTGCGCCGTCATTGCCCGCGGCGATAGCGTCATCGTGCAAATCGATTGCGGAATAATCTTATTGGCGGAAATTACCCCGGCGGCTAACCGCGGCATGGGCTTGCGCGAAGGCGATTGGGTGTATTGCTTGATCAAGACCCACGCTATCGTGTTACTGCACGAGCTGGATTTCATTCCCTACCAACGGGTCGTCAATCACGACGACGGCGTGTATTACCTGAGTCCTACTGCGGATTTCCAGCAATAGACGGTCACGGCGCTGATCGATCGTTGTGAAATGGGAAACTATGTTATTTCGCGGATTTTCTTGCGGGCTTTGACCGATGTTTTGGAAATTAGTGTAGTAGAGCTATTTAAAATCAATGCCTTGTGGAATGGCATGTCGGTTGCTCTATTTGTGTTGCGCCCCTGCGGTCGACCCTGCTGGCGGTAGGCTGTCAGGTGAGCGCATCTTAGATATCCAACCCGAATTTTATAGATCACAGGGAAAAGGCATGAATCAGTATAAAAAATCAGCGCTGGCCGGAACGATAGGTTTGTTGCTGACGGGAGCCACGAGCGCGCAAGCCCACGTGTCGTACAACACCTCAAGCAGTTTGGCGAACGGCAACGCCACTAACGGCGCCGGAACCTGGACCGGTGGAGCCGCAACCGACTATACCGGCCGTTTGCCGGTAACCTGGATGGCACACATCCATGGCGACAGTTCCAGCTTGGAAGTCTCGACCGCGGACGCTTTGGCGGAAGGCGCGCCTAGCGGCTATGTCATCGAAACCTATAACAATAAATGGAACCCGGCATCCAGTTGGGGCAATGCCTTGGACTTCGGCTTGATCAGCTTGAGTTCGGCAGCCAATTTGACTATCAAAGTAGAAGCCGATGCCGCCTTGGGCTCCGTTTTCGTACCGGGATTTACCTTGTGGGAAAACTGGGACGAAACCACCACCAGCAGCAAGCACGGTTCCTGGAACGCCGATCCTTATAATCCGGGTAACCGCGGGGCCAGCAATTTGGTTTACTTGGGGCACGCCTCGACTACCAGTTCCGACGGTGGCGTCGACTATTCGCTGGTAGGCAACTCGGTGGAAATCACCTTTTTGAATTTGGCGGCCGGTCATTACAGTTTGTGGATAGGCGGTAACGGCACGGGCAGTACCGCTATCGGTCAGCAATACAGCGCCACGCTAACGACTGCGCCGGTACCGGTGCCGGCAGCCGTTTGGTTATTCACTACCGCGTTTGCGGGCATGCTGGGCTTGGGTAAGCGTAAACAAGCGTTACAGGCTTGAGTTTTTGCTTTGGGATTCGTCGAGAAGACGGCCAGGGATGGCAATAACGCCGGATAAACCGGCGTTATATGCAAACAACGATACGTTGTCATTGTTCAGCGAGCACTCCGGCTGATGTCGGAGTAACGATAGCAAGAAGCGTACGGATACGCAGGAGCGACGTCTCAATTCGCGACTCGCGTCGCTCCCACGAGAATGACCGAATAGTTACTGTTTTTTTGCGAATTTACGCAAAGCCAGCGCGCTAATGCCGATCAAGCCCAAAATACCAGGCTCGGGGACGGTGGGCCCTGGGAAGGTTGGATAGCCGTACGATTTGTCGCTGCCTCCGCAGCTACCAGTGGGCAATGTATCGGTGCCGGAACATAGTTGCTGAGAGCGGATAGCTGCCAAGGTAATATCGGTATCGTTCAGTCCGGCTAAGCCACCAACGGTGAACGAAAAGGTCTGGATGTTATTGAAACCTTGACTGCCTAAGCGAAAAACCAGTTCCCATTCGCCGTCCGGAGACGATACCGGCGCGAACAAGCCGTTCAGGTTGCATCCTGAGCCGCAGTTGTCAGAGCTGGTATCTGTCGCGAACAAGCTGACTTGTCCTGATGGGGTAACGTTGCTCAGCGTCGTCGCGCCCAGGTCGTTGTTGCCGAAATCGATAAACAATCCCAACGCTTCGGCGTTCCAAGGATTTACCGTCAAGTTGAAATCGAATATGCCGTCGGTCGCTTGTTCCGTAACCGTTAAGATGTAGTTACCGGTTCCGCCTTCGTTTGTGGTCCAGGTATTGAAAGTGGCCGATTGGCTTGTTATCGGGACCGCAAGCAATGCGGTCAGAAAAAGTTTTTTTAACATGTGATATCCCCCGAAATTGTTTTCCATGTCAAAATATAAGCATTAATTGTGCCATATTAATAGTTATAATCATTTCAATAGTTTGTTTGCCGGTTTGTGGTCAAGCTGTTAACTTGTGTTAAAAAAACCGACATATTTCAGCTGATCGGGTAGACCATGATTGATAATTTGTAAAGGGCCATAAGTTTTAAATCGCTCAATTCGTATCCACTTCCCAATTGAATTTCACCCGTTGCGAGCTGCCGGTTTGGGTTTCCACGCTGAAGTTTTTGCCGATTTTATGTTTCAAAATCAAGCTGGCTTGTTGGCTGAACAAGTTGATTTTGCTGCCTATATAAAAATCCGGAGTCAAATAGCGGCCGACCGAGACCAAGGTGTCTTGCAGCGTTTTGCCTTGTTGCAGGTCGAAAGTATCGACACCTAATTTTTCCGGCAGCCAGGACAATTGGCCGACGCCGTAAGACAGCGCGGCGTTGGCGATCAGGTTGCCGTCGCTTTTGCCGACTTGGTCCAAGGCCGAGCCGGTGATCAAATAGGCCAGGGCGTCGGCTTCCGGCAAGGCAGGTTCCGCATAAACCTTGGTTTTGGGCGAATTCAGCGGGCCGGTCAAACTCAGCACCGCGGTCACCTCCCGGCTTTTGGATAAGCGGGTGGCTTCGAGGTCCAGCCAGGGATTGTCCGCCGGGCCGTTGAATAGAAAGCGGCCGGTGCGTACCGTCAAATCCTGGCCGTATTTGCGGTAGCGGCCGTTTTTCATTTCCACCGTGCCGTACACGCCGTTTTTATCGGCGATTTTGCTGATGACCAACCGGCCGTGCAAATCCGTGCTTAACCCTTGGCCGCTGAATCTGCTTTGCTTGCCCAACAAAACTTCCAGGTCGGTATCCAGATTGACGCTAGCCGCCGCAGGCTCGGTTGGAGCGGGGGCGCCGGCGATGACTTCGTCCTGGCTGACGGCGACGGCGTTTTCCGGTATTTCCGCCAGGCTTAACACGGCTTTGTCCAGGCTGAGCGTGCCGGCCAGTTTAGCGCCGGTGGGTGCCCGGGCGAGTGTCAAATTTGGCGACAGTTCGATCTGCGCTTCCGGGATTTTAGCCGCTTCGAATTGTTGCCCTTTGATGTGCAGGTTCGCTTCGCCGGTCAGGTCGGCCCAGCCGTCCAACTTCAAGCGACCGGGCCCGGACGATAGCTTGCCGGTAAGCGCAAAGCGCTCGGGATCATCGGCGCTGGGCGTCACGCTTAGCTGTATATCGTGCGGGGCAATGCCGAGACCGGGAAGTTCGAACGAGGCTTGGCTCAGTTGCAGTTGGCCTTGTAGCTTCGGTGTGCCGGATTGAGGATCGGCGCTCAGATCGGCATCGATTCTGCCGGCTAGCCGGCTTAGTTGCGGTACAAAGGGGTTGAACGGGCTTATATCGGCAATCGAGGCTTGCAAGTTGCCGCTTACCGCCCGCCAGTCGTCCGGATCGATCAGGGCGTGGGCAAGCAGGCTGTCGTTATTGTTCAGGTGTAAGGCCAAATTGGCGTTAAGGCGTTGACCGTCCGTGTCTCCCCAAAACTCGGCGCGCTTTAAGGTAAACTCCGTTCCGGTTTCGGCGTCCTTCACGCGTAACGCTGTGCCATCGGTTAATCCGGCCCGGATTTGTCCGCTGAATTTTTGCCGCTTGTGTTGCAATGTTGCGTGGGCGTTTAACTCGCCGTCTATGCTCAACCGCCCGGGTAAAAACGCTTGTAATAATGCTAAGGGTAACGCGGTGGCGTCGCCGGTGAACTCGCTGCCGTGGTTTTCCCGGTATTTGCCGCTCAGGCACAGTGCGGCATTGCCTTGCTGTAGGCATAGGGGTTCGGTGGCAGCGGCCCGGGCCGAGACGGCTAATTTTACAGCTTGTTTGAGGTGCCAGCGACCGAAATCGACGGCGGAGATCTGCAGATGGGTTATCTGACCCTGCCAGCGCTCTTGGTTTAAGCCGCCGGCTAGAGTTAATGCCAACGTGGCCGCCGGGCTGGCGGCCTCGGCGTGGATACGGTGTTGTTTCTGCGAGCCTTCGGCTTCCAGGTTTAGCTGTTTGACGGCGTGTGCGCCGGAAACGATGCCGGCAGCGGCAGCGCGGGCATGGGATAAGCGTTTGCCGTCCGGGGCGTAATCGATGTTTACATCCAGTTTGTCCACCTTATTGGCTTGATAAGCGATGTGTTCGGCTTGCGTTTGCAGGGTTAGCGCCGGGTTTTGCCAGTCGCCGCTCAGCCGGGCTTGCCCGGAAGCCCGGCCGCGCAGACCCGGCCATAATCCGGCCAGGTCAGAGGCGTTGACGTCGAGTCGCAATTGCGAGTGTTGCCGGTCCAGGTTGCCGTCGGCGCGGATCCGGTTTTTGCCGCTGCTCAGGTCGAATTGTGCGACGGCCAGCGCGTCGTTTTGTAAATCCAGTTTGCCGGAAGCGGCGACAGGATAATCGCGTAGCCGGCCTTGTAAGGATTTTAATTCGGCCGTCAGCCGGCGGCTGTTGTCTCGTATAGTGCCTTGCAGATGCGCGCTGAAGTTCAATTGCCCGGGCAATCGTGGGTCGAATAGACCGGGGTTGAAATCGCGGCCTTCGCCGTCCAGCAAAAACGCAAGGCCTTGCCGCCAATCGATTCGACCGCTAGCCTCCAAGCCGCCGGCCGGCGAGCGGATACTCAAGGTTTGCAGCTGTAACCCGCTTTGGCTGCCGTTGGCGTTCAGACGGGCTTGAAATTTCGGCAGACCGGTGCGGTGTACCTCAGCGTTCAACTCCAGCCGGTAATCGTCCGGGTAACCGGAGAAGCCGATGCGGCCTTGTTCGCTAAGCAATTGGCCGGATGCTTCGGTAAACGGCCAACGCAGCTGTTGCCAATCGAGTTCGGCTTGAATCCGGGGGCGGTTCAGCAGGTCGGACACTTGCGCGTGCAGCGAGGAAACGAACGGGCCGGCCGTCCGACTATGCACATTGATCAGCTCGATGGAACCGTCGAGTCGGCCGGCGCCGGAAAAGCGGCCTTGTTTTGGGTCGTCGTAACGCCAGTCGATGCCGAGTCGGAACGGGAAACCTTGGCCCAGTTGCAGTTCCCCGCTTGCAGTAATCCCGGCACGCAGGCCGGAAACGGCCAAATGCTCCAGATGCAGGCGGTTTTGCACGGTGTGTGCGGAAATTTTTAACTCCGGCAATTCGAATTGGCTATCGCCGCTACGATACTGCAAGTCGGTTATCGATAATGCGTCGATTTTTATAGCGATAGGCAGGGCGAAGGAGCGATTCCGATCGAACCGGGTTGAGGAATCCGGCGGTGTTGGGTTAGGTTTCCGCTCTATCGAAACGCCGCGTGCGGAAAGTTCGGCGATGTGCAGGCGGCCGGCCGATAATTGCCTGGGATACCAGCAAAATGTGAGCTGATCGATGCGGACGGTTTCGCCGGCGGTTCGGTATGCGAAAGCATTCAATCTGATGGTGTCAAGCAAATTGCCTTGCATGGAAACGAAGCCGCTGTCGGCCGGTATGGTCTGAAGTACCCGGCGCAGTAGCCAGTTGCTGCCGGCTTCGCTGCTCAGCAAGCCGTATAAGACGGCGGGCGGCGCCAGTATCAGGATAGTCAGCGTTAACCAAAGCAATTTTTTCATAAACGCGTGCCGGCGGCGAAATGAAATTGTATGCCGCCGTCTGGTTGACCGATAGGTGTCGCTAGGTCAAAGCGTACCAGGCCGAATGGCGAATACCAGCGCAAGCCCAGGCCGGCGCCGGTTTTAATCCGGATGTCGTCCGGTTCGTAGGCATTGCCGCTGTCGATGAAAGCGGCAATGCCCCAATCGTCGAACAGGCCTTGTTCGTATTCCAGGCTGAGTACGCTCACAAAGCGACCGCCGATGACGTTGCCGGCGGCGTCGGTCGGGCCGAGTTCTTTGTAGGAATAACCGCGTATGCTGTTCATGCCGCCGGCGTAAAAGCGGTAGGTGGTCGGTAGTTTGCTGAAATCGTCGACTAGGGTAGCGCCTTGCTCGGCGCGCACGAGCAAACGGCTGCGCCACGGCATGGGATGCTGCCAAACCGCCGCGAAATGGGCTTGCGCTAAATTGATGTCCGACAACGGATTTTGTGCGCTGCCGATGACGTTGAACTCTATGCGATAGCCTTGGCGGGGGCGCACCGGATCGTCGGAAACCGAACGTAACCAACTGCCGCCCGGCAGCAGTAGTAAGGTGCTATCGTCGTCGCCGTCGGTTTTGTAGCTTTCGTAGACCGAATCCAGGAACAAAGTCTGCTTCCAGCCGCTATCCAGGGACTTTTTAACGCGGGCCGACAGTTTGCCGGACAGCGACTGGTAGCTGTCGGTGTCTTCGCGTTTGATGCCGCCGCCGAAGCTGAAATAATCGCTGGCCGGTTTTTGCAGCGGCACGGTGTATTCCAGCGTGGCGGTGGCCAGCACCGGCGAGACGTCCAGGTCGGCGTTCAACACATGCCCGTCGCGGTTCAAGCGCCGGTTTTGGTAGCCGCCGCCGAGTAACGGACCTTTGTCCGTGTCGTAGCCTATCCCCACGGTATAGTGGTGGGTTTTGCGGGGATGCAGTGTCAAGGTTACCGGTACTTGCAGATCCTGAATGTTATCCAAATCAGGTTGTAAGTCGACCCGCTGAAAGTATGGGCTGGAGGTCAGGGCGGCATGGGTTTGCGCGAGTTGTTTGGCGCTGTAGTAATCACCGCTTTTGAAGCTGACGAAACGCTCGACCAACGCAGGATCGAGAACGTCTTGATCTATGCTCAAAACGCCGAAACGGTTGCGCGGGCCGCTGTCGAATACCAAATCGATCGAGGCACTGTGTTGTTGCTTGTCGATATGCAAGCGATGGGTTAGAAATTTGGCTTGCAGATAGCCTTGTTCGGCCGCCAGTGCGTTTATCTTGCGCTTCATCGACTCGTAATCGGCGTGGTTGAGCGCCTGATTGCGCTGCTGCAGCAGTTGTTCGCGCAGTTTGACGAACGCCGGGTCTTCAGCGGCTTCGCCGCGTATCTCCACATTGATTTCCGCGATCGACGTTCTCGGGCCGGGAGCGATCACGAAGTGCGCTTGCCAACAGCCGTCGCCGAATCGCAGTTGCTTTGCCAGTTGGCTGTGGTAGTAACCGAACGCCCGCATGGCCTGATCGATCTCTTGGTCGGCTTGTGCGTACAAATCGCGGATTTTCCATTCGGGCGATTCGCAGTTTTCGTCGGCCACACTCAGGGTCAATTCCACATTGTTCCGGACTTCGCCGCTCAGGCCGTCGATTTCGACGTCGGCCTGAGCCCAAGCCGGCAGACACAGTAAGGCTAACAGCTTGACGGTGTTGCGGCGGCCTAAATGTTGGCGGCGTGTCTTGGGTTTGCTGTCGGTTTCCATGACCCAATCGGTGTCAGAAGGACGCTTGGCATGCTACCAAGCTTTTAGGTTTTAGCCTTGGAAAATTAGGCTAGCCGCTGTGCTCCGGCGGCTGGAAACGGAGGAACGCTGGCGGCGGATGGTTTAGGATGCATCCATTTTGTAGCCGTAGCCGCGTATGGTTTTGAGCAGTTTGGGTTCGAAATTATCGTCTATCTTGCGCCGCAATTGGCGGATGTAGACGTCGACCACGTTGGTCAACGGGTCTGCGCTGTAGCCCCAGACTTGTTCCAAAATGCGGGTGCGGCTGAGTACTTTTCCCGGCATGCACATAAAACATTCCAGCATCGCGAATTCTTTCGGGGTTAATTCTATCGGGATGCCGGCGCGGCTGACGATGTGGGTTTCCCGGTTCAAGGTCAAATCGGCTATCGTCAGTTCGGTTTGTGCCAGTTTGAATTCGTCCCGGCGCCGGCGCATCAAGGCCTGCACTCTGGCCAACAATTCTTCGAATGCGAAGGGTTTGGTCAAATAATCGTCGGCTCCGGCACGTAAACCGGATACTTTGTCCGCGACTTCGTCTCTAGCCGTCAACATCAGAATGGGGATTTGCGAGCCTTGTTCGCGCAGTTGGCCGCACAGCGTGCGGCCGTCGATGTCGGGCAGGCCCAAGTCCAGGATCAGCAACCGGAATTCTCCGGACAGGGCCAGCGGCAGCGCCGAAGAGCCCCGGTTGCAAACCTCTACCGTGTAACCTTCGGCCTTGAGGCCGCGCATGACGAAATCCGATATTCGGCTATCGTCCTCTACCATGAGAATGCGCATGAGCTGCGTATCGTAAGCAGTGATTGACATAGTTTTGCTGTCCGGTCTGTTTGATGAGTTAGGTTGCGCCGTTAAGCGGCAGGTTGATGGTAAAGGTCGATCCTCGGCCTTCGACGCTACGCACCGCAATATCGCCGCCGTGCGCTTTGATAATGGATTTAGCCATGGGCAGGCCTAAGCCGGAGCCGTCTTCCCGCGAACGTTTTGCGTTCTTGCCCCTAAAATGGCGGTCGAAAATTTGCGGTAAATCGTCCTCGGCTATACCTATGCCTTGATCGGCGATGCTGATCAAGGCTTGGGATGGATTCGACGTTACGCTCAAAGAGATGTGGCCCTGCTTAGGGGAGTAACGGCAGGCGTTATCGCCCAGAATGAACAAGACTTGGCGCAAGCGTTGTTTATCGCCGCGTACTTTGATCGGCTGGTCCGGGAGTTGCAAAGCCAAGGACTGCGCGTATTCCGAGGCGATGACTTTTAGGTCTTCGGCTGCACTGCCGACCAGCTCGCGCAGGTCTATCGGTTCCCAGTCGAACTGGGGTTGGGTGTTGTCGGTGCGGATCATAAACATCAAATCGCCCACATAAGTGCTCAATTGCGCGGACAAGTCGACGATGCGCTGCAATGCGTCTTGGTAATCGGGAATGCCGAGGTTCGATCCGCGTAACGCAACTTCGGCTTCCCCGCGGATCACGGTGATCGGGGTACGCAATTCGTGGCTGATGTCGGCAAAGAATTCCCGTCTGGCTTTGTCCAAGCGTTTCAGCTCTTCGTTGACCTTGCGCAGGTCGGCGGTGCGTTCGGCGATGCGTTTTTCCAATAAGGAGCGGTCTTGCCGGACCCGTTCTTGCTGTTGCTCCAATTCGCCGGCCATTTGATTGAAATGCTTGGCCAAATAGCCGAATTCGTTGCGGCTGTGCAGGGCGATGCGATAACTCAGGTTGCCTGAAGCGATTTCGTCGGTACCTGCCATCAGCGCTTCTAACGGTTTACGCACGCTACGTAGCAATATAAATCCGGCTATTAAACCGAATAGGGCAGCCAGACCCGCGGCCGAAACGGCTATGGTCCTGGCGTTGTTGATCAGACGCTCCATGTCGTCGCTGGCTTGTTGAGCTTTCAGGCGTTCGGATTCGATAGCGGTATCGATTAAGGGTTGAAAGACGCCGTCGATTTCGTTTTCCGAAAAATGCGCCAGGGCTTGGCTAGCTTGTTCGGGTTTGCCTTCTTTGCGCAAGTGCAGAATGGTTTCGAATTGGTAGCGATTGGTTTCCAAAAACACCTTGAAGCGCGCCAGCCTATCCAGATCCGTCAGTTTATCGTCCCAGCTCTGCACTATGCCGGTAGCCGAAGCGTTTTGCATCACCGTGTCTTGTACCGCTTGCAACGCGTTTAACAGGCGTTGTTCGGAGTTTTTCAATTTGGTTTCGGAGGTCGGCGAATTGTTGCTTAAGCGATTGATTTGTTGTTTGAAGTGGCGAAACGCCTCGTGAGACAGGCGTTGATACAGCGCGAAGGTTTGATGGGCGGTTTGGCTACGCTCGAAATAAATCGCCACTTGGTTGGATTCCCAATACAAGGCGGCTCCCAACGTTAACACGAAGCACACCGAAACCGCGATGACTGCCGACAAACGAAATCTAAACATCGCCGTTATTTGTCGCCGCCGCTTTCGTCCAGTTGTTTTTCCATACTGCGGATAGCTTCCAACTTCTCCCGTAACAACCGGGCTTCATTGGCTTTGGTTGCGTTGGCGTCCTTGCTTTCCAGTGCCGATTGATATTTTTTTTGCTTGCGCTCCAGTTTGCCAATTTTTTTGGACAGCTGGCCTTTACTGGTTAACGTGGCTTTTTGGAAACCGACAAATAAGCGTAACGGTTCGTCTCCGAGTTGTTCCGGGGGTATTTCATTGAGTTTGCTCAAAATCTGCTCTATGTCTCCGCAAGCGCCGGACAATTGGCGGCCGACCGCTAGCTGTAACAGATTTGTGGTGGTTTCGGCGATTTGTTGGCGTTTGAGCAATGCGGAACAGGCCTCCGAGCGGGCTGTTTCGGACATGTTGGCCATGTCGAAAGCAAAAGTCAGCAAGTTTTCGAGTTCCGAGACCGGTTTCGGCTGCGGTGCGCACGGCTGCGGCGGGGGCTCCGGGTCCGATTGAAAATGAGCACAGCCGCCGAGCAGGATTAGCGGTATGGCAAAGGTAAGCGGAGAAGTTAACCTAATCATGCGGGTGGACTGTCGTATTTGAGTTAAAAAATGGTTAACGGTAGCTTGACGTAAACGCAGGCACCGTGTTTAGGTGGTTTCGGATCTATAAATTCTATTGTGCCTTGATGGTTGAGAATGAATTGTTTGGCCAGGCACAACCCTAATCCTAGTCGGTTTATGCCGGAATTGTCGTGATTGGTTGTCGATCTGAACGGTTCGAAAATGCTTGCGCGTTCTTCTTCGGGAATTCCCGGTCCTTCGTCAGCGATGGTCAATTCGATGTCTTGTCCGGAAATCGTCAAGCTGACGGCAATTTCGCTGTGTTGCGGCGAATGTTGGATGGCGTTGCTCAAAAGTTGCGCGAGCACGGCGCGCAATTGTGCTGAAAAACCGAGGATTTGCGCGGGTTGTAATTGCAATTTGACCGATAGGGCCTTGGTGATGATTTCCGGCTGCAAGTAGGAAAGCACGGTATCCAATAGATGGGGCAGGTCGACCGGCTCTTTTGCCTGCGAGGGGGAGGCGGTGCTGATGTCGCCAAAGCGCAAAAATGCGGCGCGGATATGCTCTATGCGTTCCACGTGCGTCAGCAAAGGCTGCAAGATTTCTTGCTGGGCTTTATCCAATCCGGGCGACAACAAGTCCAATCCGGTACGCAAGTCGTCCAACGATCCCTCGATTTCGTAAGCGAAATTACTCATCAGTAATTGTTTGGAACGCTGTAACTCGAACAAATAATTGCGTAGCCATTCCAACTGCTGACCTAAAGCCTTTAAATCCGGGGGACCGTCAATAGTGATGGGCGTTTTCAAAAGTCCTGAAGCCAAACGGTTGATTGCGGAATCCAACTGCCGCAACGGCGTCAGCATCATGGCCAACAGAGCCAGCATGCATGCCGCCGAGAGGCTTAACAAAATCAGACTTTGCGATACGAATCGGGATTGCAGGCTGTCCGCTTGCTCTGCCAGCTGAGAAAACTCTCGCTCGACGTAGCTTTCGAATTCCCGCGCCAACGCGCTCGAAGTTTCGCGGAAGCCTTGAAACAGAATGTCTAACGGTAGAATCAGCGCATTTGGGGTATCGAGATTGATAATTTGCCGGTAAATCAGCTCTTCTTTGCTGGTTAATTCTTCAGCCAGCAAGGCAATTTTATTGTCGACCCTAAGCTGTAACAACTCGTCTATCGACTGTTTTAAGGCAGAGCGAGCCGCTTCGTACGATTGCCTTTCGTAAGGTTGTCGGACCGAAGGATCGGATAATAGAATGAACAAGCGGGCTTTGCGTTCGGTGTCCGCTGCCCGCTGCTGAGTCGTCAACACGGATTGGGTTTGTTTGAATACCTTGTTGTTTAAATCTTTACTGACCGTTAAAGCTTGCTGCATGTGGTCTTTCGCTAACCATACCGTAAACAGTATGGGCAGGATCGCCAAGCCGAAGCCTAACGAAATGAATGCCTTCAACGAAAATAGTTGTCGCATTGTGGCCGGGTTCCTAAATGCTGGTTGCCGGAAGTTGGTTAAATTTACCCATTCCGCAGGTGGTTGATCGGGCTGTAGTTAAACCGTAGATAAAGGTACAGCTGGGGGTTCAAGCCGTCGAGGAATTTTCGCCTAACGGTTTTATCTGTGCCATATTTCGTTAGAATGTAACGACAGAATTTCAATATTTTCTTAAGCTTACAGCTGAAAATTCACGTAATTTTAATTGAAACCGTAGCATTTTCTTAATACTGCTTGGCTACTATTTTTTTAACACATCGCTAAGGCCGCGTACACGGGGGAGTGTGGCAGGAGGCCGTGTGGTAATCGAGAAAACCAACGTATTTTCCTTGCCATTATAAGGAAATTGGCCCTTATATTTTCTACGGAGACTTTGAGCGATGTTAGGACCGCAACGCTTTGACGATCACTTTGAGGTGATCTTGGCGGATACGCCTGAAAGCCAAACCGCCCATTATCGTTTGCGCTACCGGGTGTACTGCGACGAAATGGGTTACGAAGACAAGACCCGGTTTGCCGATTACAGGGAACGCGACGAATGGGATGATTACTCGACGCATTTTTTAGTCCGGGATCGCGAGAGCAAAACCTATTGGGGGGCGTTGAGATTGATCAATCCGGATCGGCAGCGCCTTCCTTTCCTGGACAAAACTCGGCCGTATCATAAGCTTCAAAGTAGTCAGTTTAAAAATAGCGCGGAAATTTCGAGGCTTTGTGTCGTAAAGGAAGCCAGGCGCTTAATGCCAGGGTACTTAGTTGATCATTCCTCCGGCAGCAACATCAGAGATTTAAGTTTGTACCGTAGCTTGACCCGCAGACTGATGTGGGGCTTATACCGAGGCGCGTTGGATTACTCCAAGGATAACGGCATTAAAGATTGGTATATCTTTGTGGCCCCGTCCTTAGCGCATGTCATCAAAAAAGAGGGTTTCGAGATGCGGCAAATCGGCGCTCCGTGCGAATTTCACGGCTTGAGGACACCGTATGCATTATCGGTCGACGAGATATTGACGAATCCGTTTTGGCGGGACGATTTTCGACTCGGCTATACGCTTCATTCGCGTAGCGACTGTCTGCCTCAACGCGTAAAGGGCGTTGCAAGTTAATGCCTAAGTCTTATTGTTCCAGGGGGTAAGCCGGGACAATTGTGAAGGTGTCTGCCAATAGGGTTGAGAGCCGTCGCGGTGAAGCGGCCGCGGCGGCTTTTTACAACGGGAATCAAACGAAATACAGTTTACGGAGTTCCAGCATGGATGGGGCGCTCAGTTCCGTGCCGTCGCTGGCGCGAGTGACGTAGTAAACGGTGTTGCGTAAGGTGATTTCTTCTCCCGCGCTCGCATAACCGACTACGTTATGCGCAACATCTAAGTTTCTACGTTGCAAGCCGCCGAATTGGCTGTTGAATTCGGCAATCAAGCCCATATGCGGCGGATTCATGACTGACCCCCACCAAGGCGATTTGCCGTTGTCGTGGCTCCACGTTTCGCCAATCGATTCCGGCGGTAGGCAGCGGTTCACCAAGCGGTCGCCGATCACAGCATATTGTTGCCGGCTGATTTTTTCCGGTTCGGAGCCGACGCTGTCCCTGCATTCGAGCACGTCGCTGGCAAGAAAACTATCGGTTGCCGGAATGACTCGGTTCCATTTGCCGTCTAAATTTTTATGTTCAAACATAGTGCCTCTCTAGTTGTGTGTCAGTAAAAGGGGGCGGCTATGCCGAATTTCCATTCTCCGATGTTGCGGAGTTGTCGAGTCCGGTAGGCGTAAACCGTTACAGGAACTAAGCGACAATGTGCGGAAATGGGCTGGCCGAAGTGTGACAAGCACAGTCCAAGCAATAATGCGACCAATTTAAGCGGCAAAATTGGAGATAGGTCCGTGGTTATAGGGTTTGATATAACAATTTGTTTTGATTGGTGTTTCTATGGATTTGCGCGTGCAATCCGGTGCTTTTGTCGTTTATTTGACAAGTTCTCCCGGGGTTGCGGACCGACAAATTGGCGTTTTTCCAACAAGTGAAATTGGGTTTACCGAGTCGGCTTCGTCTGCTTGTCGGCAGGTTTTAGCCGGTATCGGTAGAATGTGCCGAACCCGACAAAGTAAAACAAGAAACGGATTGACTTCGACAGGGTGTGCTCGCTCTTGTACGGATTCACGGTAATGAGTAGAGTTTTCCGCTTCAATACCGCTCGCCGCTATTCTCGATACGAGGTAGTTGACCAAGGTAGCAGCCGTTACTCAATTCTACTGAGTAGCTAATTTAACCTTCAGGTTCGTTACGTAGTCTGCCCGCAACTAAAAGACGCAGACTTCGGTCCAATTTTTAGAGTTTTTATTAAATCAAGTGAGGACATTATGTGTAGAACGATTTCGCGTAACACTTTAGCTGCAGCAGTGATGACGGCTTTGCTGCTTTCCGGTTGTGCGTCCGTGGGCGGTTGGACGCCGACTGTCGACCCTTACGGCGATCCGAACGCTTACCGTATCAATCAAGACTTGCAGGAATGCGAGCAGCTTGCGTCTCAAGCTGCCGGCGGGGCGGCAAAAGAAACGGCGGTGGGTGCCGGCGTCGGTGGTCTGATAGGCGCAGCGGGTGGTGCAGCCTTGGGTGCGGTGGTTGGTGATCCCGGGAAAGGGGCAGCCATAGGAGCCGCGGCCGGGGGCATAGGTGGCGGTGCCAAACAAGGCTTGGAAGCGGATGCTAATTACAAAAGGGCTTTTAGCAGCTGTATGAGACAGCGTGGCCACAAAGTCGTGAATTGAGCATAGCGCCTATTCGATTTCATCTTTACAGTGCATGGATGCACTCTCTATTTCTATCGTCTATTCGCACTTTTGTTGAAGCGCGAATAGTTCGTCGAATGCGTCTAATCCCATTACCCAACTGCAAAGACATTTTTTCGGTTGGCGCATACACAGCGGCTCAGATGATAATTGCGTCTACGCCGTTACAATGAAAAGAACATCTTCGAAATTTTTTGTTAATTGCTGTTAAACTCGAAACAAAAACGACTAGAACAGTTCCTATCACTTCACGTATGCAACAGTTATTTGCGATAGCCGTCGGCGGCTCGTTGGGGGCCGTGGCGCGCTTTTTGGTAGCTAACGGCGTTTATGCCGCGTTAGGTCGCAGTTTCCCCCACGGTACCTTGTTTGTGAATGTGGTCGGCTCACTGCTGATCGGGGTGTTGACCGAACTCATGGTACATCGCTTCGCACTCGCCATCGAATACCGGGCCGCGGTTTTGGTGGGATTTCTCGGCGCTTTTACGACGTTTTCCACCTTTGCGTTGGAAACTCTCTATCTCTTCGAAGAGGGTAGTTATTTAAAGGCCTTGTTGAATATTTTTCTCAGCGTCGTATTGTGTTTGAGCGCTTGTTGGGTAGGTTTGATTTGGGGCAGGATTTTATTTTCCGAGGGCTTGTCTCCCTGGGTCGTGCAATATCAAACTAACTTTGGTTTGATGTTAGGATTCCTGGGGATTTTCTTCTTGTCGTTATGCGTTGAATTGCTGTTTCACTATTTCAATGCGGCTCGGGAGATGCGGGCAATTTTTTTCATTTCGCTACTTAGCGGGCTGACGATGGCCTCTACGCTGTGGTTCGGTCTGCGAGCCGGCGAGGTTCGCATGGAATTTCAAGGTTTGTTGAGTTTGTTTGTGGTGAACACCTTGCTGGGGGTGGCCACCATTTGGTCGGGGTATTGGGTAGGGAATTGGGTATGGCAATTGGGCAGGCTGTCACAGTAGCGAGGATTTATTTGCGCGAAGGCGAGCATTTGTTGTCGCCGCTGTTGGAGCATCTGCAGGCGGAAACTGTTCGCGGGGTAAGCGTAGTGCGCGGAATTGCCGGTATCGGCAGTGACGGCGTGTTGCATACCGCATCCTTGTTAACCTTGTCGCTGGATTTGCCGTTAATCGTGGAATTCTACGATTCTCCCGGCCGAGTCGAGGAAATATTGCTGCATTTGGAGTCCAAGCTCGGCTTAACTCACGTCGTCACTTGGCCGGCTAACGTCCGCTTGCGCGGAGATTAGCCGTGGCAGGCCGGCCTTGGTTAACCGGGCGGCCAGGACATGCGGCGGCCGGCGAGCAAATGCAGGTGCAAATGGTGGACGGTTTGGCCGCCGTCGTCGTTACAATTGATGACCGTCCGATAACCGTTTTCGGCGACACCCAATTGATTGGCGATTTTCGCCGCGGTAACTAGCAATTCTCCCGCTAAATTAGCGTCCTCCATGCCGTTCAAGTTGGCGATGTGCCGTTTAGGTATCAGCAGAACATGGGTCGGGGCTTGCGGATTGATGTCTCGAAAAGCCAATAGGGAGTCGTTTTCGTACACGATGTCCGGTTTGATGTCGCCGGAAGCCATTTTGCAAAACAAACAATCTGTCATTTTCAGCTCCTGAAATTAAGCTAAGTCACGGTTTATTTTCGTTGCTAGCGCACCTGCCGCTTACGGGTAGATGTATAGAATTTCCCGACAGCACGAGCAAATGTCGGTAAAATTCGTCCCGATTTTAACCTAGTCAACTATCCAAGGTTTTACCTGCATGAGAAAAATCCTGATCGTCGGCAGCGGCGGCCGAGAGCACGCATTGGCTTGGAAAGCCAAACAATCTGCAACCGTAAGTCAAGTGTTCGTCGCCCCCGGAAACGCCGGAACCGAGATGGAACCCGGCATTGAGAACGTCGCCATAGCGGCCGACGATATTGCCGGCCTGCTTGGATTCGCCCAAGCCCGAGACATTGCGCTGACCATTGTAGGGCCTGAAGTTCCGCTGGTTAAAGGGATAGTGGATGCGTTCAAGGCGGCCGGCTTGGCATGCTTCGGCCCTACGGCAAACGCCGCGCAGTTGGAAGGTTCCAAGGCCTTCTGTAAAGATTTCATGGCGCGGCATGCTATCCCGACCGCCGAATACCGGACCTTTACCGATCCTGAACCGGCGATCGAGTATATCCGCAGCCAAGGCGCACCCATTGTCGTTAAGGCCGACGGTTTGGCGGCGGGTAAGGGGGTTATTGTGGCGCAAACCGAGCAACAAGCGATAGATGCGGTTACCGACATGCTGTCCGGCAATAGCTTCGGCGAGGCCGGGCATCGCGTAGTCATAGAAGAATTTCTGGATGGCGAAGAAGCCAGTTTTATTGTGATTGCCGATGGCGTTCATGCCTTGCCGATGGCGACCTCGCAAGATCACAAAGCGCGGGATAACGGAGACCGTGGGCCGAATACCGGCGGCATGGGTGCGTATTCGCCTGCTCCTATCGTATCGGCGCATATTCATCAACGGGTGATGGACGAGGTAATTCTGCCGACGCTGCAAGGCATGCGCGAGGATGGTAACGAATATACCGGTTTTTTGTACGCCGGCCTGATGATAGGCAAGGACGGCGCGATTAAGGTGCTGGAATATAACTGCCGTTTCGGTGATCCGGAAACCCAGCCCATCATGCTGCGCTTAAAATCCGATTTGGTAGGGCTCTGTTTGGCGGCGTTGGATAAAACCTTAGATAGCATGATTACCGAATGGGATGAGCGGGCGGCATTGGGTGTGGTGATGGCGGCGGGCGGTTATCCCGATAGTTATGCCAAGGGTGCGATCATTACCGGTTTACCCGATCAAGCTACCGACGATTGCAAAGTGTTTCACGCCGGGACCGAGCGCAAAAACGGCGACATCGTAACGGCAGGCGGCAGGGTTTTGTGCGCTTGCGCACTAGGCACAACCATTGAGCAAGCGCAAATCAAGGCCTACCAATTGTGTAACGGCATTCGTTGGCAGGACGTATATTATCGAACCGATATCGGCTTTAAAGCGATAGGCCAGGCTTAAGGCGGTTACCGAAAAACCAATATGTTCAACGACGCCGGATTGTTGTGCAGCGAAGCGTAGCGGCGTCATGCAAGCTTTTTTAGCGTAGAGATAGGCAAAAAGGCCAGTCGGTCCGGCCTATTTTTTGCCGGAAACCGTTTAAGGAGGGTACTCCCTATGTTTCGACAAATTCGGCTGATTTCTTTTAGGAAAGTGTCGGTTGTTGGAATGTTTGCCACTTTCGCGCTGCTGGTTTCGCTGACTGCCAGGGCTGATGCGGAGGATTCCGCGCCGGGCTACGCCGCCGACGGCCGGACTTCGGCTTCGATATTGGCGGCAAAACGGAGCCATCAGGTAGCGGACCGAGACGCACTCGGTTTGTCGGTATTTTCCGGTTTAATCGTGATAGGTTTGGTGGCGTTTTGGCTGCCGAAACTTTTCGACAAATAATCGTCTGCTTGGAAAATGCGCTAAAGGCACGCTAGTTCAAGGTAAACGGCATGGTGTCGACGCCGTTTACCTGTCCGGGGGATTATCGGGGTTGCACCAAATTGAGTTCTACCGGTAAATGCGATTTTGGAATTTGATACCAGTTGAGCTTGGCAAAATAGCCGTATGCGCAAATCGGTAATGCGGTTCGGCTATAGTTGATTAAAATCTTTTGGTCGCCGACTTGTTCTATCGATTCGATACGCGCTTCTATGGCGCAGCCGCCGCCGGAAATATGAATGCCGGCTACCATGTTGGTGGCAAAATCTATTTCCGGAAGCGGCCTTTCAGCGCCGAAATAGCCTTGCCAAACGGTCTGCCAGCTCATGGCGTCTTTTACCAATACCTTGTCGTGGAACGATTCCGGAGAACTGCAAAAAGCGGAGGCTTCGGTTTCCGGCAGCAGGAACGGGCAATCGAAATTTTCGTCAATCAATTCTAGATACCACGGGCTTAGGCCGTTAACCGGATTCATAGGCAGGGCGGCGCGGGCCGCGGGGAGCTTGTTAAATTCGACCGGTAAATCGGAACGCTCGACGACAATCAAATGGCCCGGCGCATAGTGGGAGTCTTTGCATAGTGAGGCTTGTGCCGGAGCATTTTCCCGGTAGCTGACTACGATTTTTCTTTCGGCAATCAAGTCGACATTTTCGATGTCGACAGCGTAACAACTCTTAGTCCCTAAAAACACGCCGATGACCATTTGACTGGAAAAGTCCACCTCCGGGGCCGGGAAAGGCAGGGAGTACAACGGGTCAACGCTGTCGTCGAAGTGCGTGCTCCAAAATTCCTGCCATTGCAGGGCATCATTTATCGTTACCGATTGGGCGCTACTAATCCCGGAATAGCGTTGCCTATCCAAGGTTCGAAAAATCAGCGGTTGCCGGTTAGCGCTGGAAATTGGTTGCTCTGAGACCGCAGTTGTGCTGTTGCATTGCTCAACCCGGGTAGCCGTAAGCTCGCTTGCGTCTTTCCCATTACCTGTAAAAGCCAGTTTTTTCTCCAGTGCAAGCGTTTTTTTGACCGGCGCATTAGCGTTGAAGCTCGCGCAAGCGGAAAAAGTGTCGGAGTTGTCGGTTCGGACCGCGAAGTGCTGTAGAGTTTGTTGCTTGACGCCTTCCCCTAATAAGCGGATGGTCTTGGCCGCGGCTTTTTTCCCGTTTGTCGAATTTAGGTTTTTAATGTCGATGTTCAGCGCATTCGGAGGTGAGTTGCTAGTAATGCCGGCTATTGCAAAGTTGTACTGGCTGGCAACGAGTAGAAAAAACAGAATTCGTAGCATGGCGTAGTCCAGGTATGTGATTGATATTCGAATTTAATCTACAATCGGCGATGCACTAGTTTCAATCGAAGTACGCGAGGGAACAAGAATGGCTGATCAATTCCCGTTATGCTTTGCATTGTCTACTGTGTCCTTCCGACGTATTTGGTTAGTAATTTATTCAATTTAACCGGCAGATTTGATTTGGGGGCGGAGACCCAGTGATTGATCTGGTAATAATCGGCTGTGCAGACATAAGCCGTGTTATGCGGAGGCGGCGGTAACGTAGTCTCCGGACGGTAATTCACCGCTAGCCCTCCGTTTGGGTGGTATTCGATGGACTCGATTTTACTCGCTACATCACAACCACCACCATCACTGATCAGGCCGATTACCATGTCGGTGTCGAAATTGACTTGGGGTAACGGCGGAGGGGATTTAATAAAGGACTGGGTTTGCGAGTCCCAGGTCGGTTCGGAACAGTCCTGCCAGTGTTGCTGCCAAGACTGCCGGTCTTTTACGATCGCTATATCGTACTTTGCCGCCCTATTTGGACAGGCACCGTTTTCAGTGTAGTGCAATGTCGCGAAATCCAGTGCATATCCGTCGCCGTCATCCCTCTGGCCGGTTTCATCAATGGATGCATTTTTTACAGGTAGTGCGACGAACTCAACCGGAAGCCGGGTATCGGCTATTGTCGCAATTACGCTGGGTTGAGTCAGTGCTTGCAGACAAATTCCGTCTATCCAGTGGGTTTCTTGATAGCTGACCCGGATCTTTGCTTGATTGACTATTTGAACGGATGTTATATCCAGCGAATAGCAGCTGTCCGGCCTATCTCCCAAAAATATCCCGATGACGCGCTGGGTGTTAAAGTCTACAGTCGGCAATGATTCGTCGGTATTTACGTCATGCCACACTTGTTCCCAATCCGCTTGTTTATCGACTAGGCTGTTTAAAAATTGGTGGTAACCGTCGAAGGAAGTTTTTTTGTACAGAGTGACGTACTTTATCTCCGGCCCAGACGTGTTGCTAACGTCGGTAGAGGCGGATGGGGAGCAGTTATCGGTATAATCGACGTTTAGCGTGAGTTGACGCAGTTTTTTAACCAGAGCGGCAGTGCGTTTTGGTGAAACTGTGTCATTTAACGATACGCAAGCGGCAAAGCCGGATTCCGTGTTGTTATGCGCGATATATCTATCCAAAAGCCGCTGCTTGACGCCTTGTCCTAACAACCGCTTGGCCTTGCTGGCGATTTTTGCGGTTGCAGGCGAGTTGTCGGAATCCAGGCTGATATTCAGAGCGGATAGGGCGTCCGCCTGGGCGATGCGTAGGGTCAGGGACAGGCTTAAAATGAGTAGTTTCAATCCGGTGTGGTTCTGCATGTTGATAAATCCCTCAATCAATTGGGTTATTCCCGCTGTTTCCCCCGACTGTAGCGTATTGGAATAGGGCACCGGCCGAGTGTCCGCTTACCCGGTCCGGTGCTATGTATGTTTATTCAATTGTGATTCCTGAACTTAGGGCCTTTAGTCTGAGCGTGCTTCGGATTATTGATGTTGACTGATTTTAGCTTCTTGCGCTGTTTCACCGTTTTGCTGGTGTAAATAAGATCCGCCGGTAATCACAATCATGGCGAGCAGATAGACTGCGGCTGCGATGTTTTTGGCTGTTTTTATGTTTTCGTCTTGTTGATGTTCCTTCATTTTCGTCCCCTCTAAACGATAGAGCCCTACATTTTACCCTTATGCGCATGCCTAGCCAATGCGTTTTGCAAAATATTTATGTTCGAAATTTCGCGCGATTGCGGTGACTAAGTTACTGAGCGTTGTAAGGCCAAGCCTTATATTTTCGGCAGCTCTCAGCCGTTGCAAGCGGGAGTGGCTTGGATCAATCAACAATTATTAAAGGTAGGTTTATATGTTAGATTTTATATTCGCAATCGCGTCTGGGGTATTACAAATGAACTTAAAAGATCCCCACGATATTCCATTTGCCTTACCCTTGGTGTTTGCCGCAGTGATGGGCTTCGTGATCGGCTTTGTGTTATTGCATTTTATCGGTAACGAGGCTAAAGCTGAGCGCGATCGTTAAATTTTCTGTCAATCCGTTCGATTATTCCGCCGTATCTTGGACGGCAATGCGTTTTAGGGCTGCGGTATCGATGATCCGTAAATTGCCGCGGCCTAAACTCAACCAGTCATAACTTTCGAAGCGTTTCAGATGCCGGGAGACAACTTCGCGGGCAGAACCCGCCTCTGCGGCCAATTCGTTATGGGTCTTGCGAATGATGTCGCACCCTTCGGCCAGTAGCGCTTTTGCGAGTTTACGATCTACGCTGTCGAAGCTCAAAGCTTCCATGCGTCTTATCACATCGCTCAACCGTTTGGAAAAATTGCGGAAAACGAATTCGCGAAAGTATTCGGATTGGCTTAGGCAGCGGTGGAAGACATAGGCCGGAATTGCAAAAGCGCTGATATCGGTTTCGGTAAAACCTTCGGCGGGGTAATGGTTATCGCCTAAAAGACAGGAGGTTGTCAAAACGCAAGAGTCGCCCGGTAAAACGTGGTACAGCAATACTTCACGTCCGTCGGTAGAAATAATTTGCGCTTTCACGCTGCCGACCAGCATCAGCAAATAGTGATCGCAGGCCTTGCCCGGGTAAAAAATTTGTTTACCTGCAGGAATTGTTATCAGTAGTGCAGCCTCCATCAATTGCCTTAAGGCGTGATCGTCCTGATTGATGAAGGCTGGAAAATGCTGTTTCCACAGTGTTAAGTGTTGTATCGGCACCACGGCTGGAGAAAACGGGTTTAATGAACCGCAGTCAAGGCTCGCATGACGTCGACCCGGCTGATAATGCCTACCATGTCGCCGTTTTGAAACACCGGAAAGCTTCTTATCGCCGAGTTCAAAAACTTGGCCGCTACGTCGACCAAACTCTCTTCCGACTGAACCACGACCGGATTGTCCGTCATGAATTCGCCGACTTTCCCGGCCATGCTCTGGTTGTAAGCGCACTCGACAACAATTTTCATGCCGTCTTTTTCCGAGAATATGCCGACCAATTTGCCTTGATTGTTGACCACCGGCATGCTGGTAATTTTGTGATCCAACATTTTTTTGAATGCATGGGTGACCTCGGTTTCCGGAGTAACAGTAACAACGTGTTCGCTCATGTAATCTGCGACAGCTATTTTTGCTAGCATAGCTCTACCTCCTGCTTGTTATTATTGAACGGCGAGATGCTGGGCTGTTTCCTGATGCCGCACTTCGCACCCTATGGATTATTATAAAAAACACAGCGGCTATCCAGTTTTTGTTCGCCATTTAACGCAATTTTTTCGATTTCGGTGCCGCTTCAACTTCGTGGCGGTGGTCTCTTGCCGCAAAACGCGACGCGAGTTTGTGCAAAATTATTTATATTCAATGCTTTGTAAGCAATGAAGACCTATCCTGGTCTAGTTCGCTTGCTTGAAAGCATCGCCTGAATTGACTACCCGCAGTCCGGCGGATTTCAGTTGCAGTCGGGCGGCAGGGGGCTTGCTTTTATCCTTAGTTGCTCAATTCCCCTACTAATTTACGCGTTTACTATTTAAAAATTCCATCGTAATTTACCCTCATCTTTTCTCTCACTCTCGGAAATACTGCATGACAACCCAAACCGAATACGACGACAAAGAAGTACGCGCCGCGATCAGTTTGCTCAGGCAAATGCTGGATAAGGTGTTGAAACAACAGGCTAGTCCCAAGGTGGTGGCTACCGTCGAGCAATTGCAACGTCAATTCGCGGAATTGCAAAAAGACCCCGGTGCGGTTAAACGCCAACAATTGTTGGATACTTTGCAGGAATTGCCGGCAGACAGTCTGAGCGACGTGATTCGGGCCTTCAGCATGCTGTTTAGCCTGCTGAATATCGCGGAAGAGACCACGCAGCTGCAAACCCGGCGCAGCCAAATCGAACGGCATAATCATTACTGGCGCGGCTCGTTCCACGATACTTTGCTAAGTTTCAAGAACGCGGGAATCACTGCCGGACAGTTACAACCTCTGTTGGACGAGATGCTGTATTTGCCGGTGATGACCGCGCATCCGACCGAAGCCAAGCGCCGCACGGTGCGCGGCGCCTTGCGCAATGTGTTCATCAGTCAGGAGAAGATCCAACACGGCGACGTGAAGGGTTATTTCCTGGAGGAAGCCCTGGACAAATTGCAAAGTCAAATTCAATTGCTGTGGAAAACCGACGAAGTGCGGGTGCGCAGCATGGGTGTCATAGACGAGATCGAATCCGGCTTGTTTTATTTCCCGTTGTCCCTGTTCGAAGCCACCGCCCAGGTTTACCGGAATTTTCGCCGGGCGCTGGTCGACGTTTACGGAGCGGAAGCCGCGGACCAAGTACGGGTACCGGGTTTCTTGAATTACGGCTCCTGGATAGGTGGCGATCGTGACGGCAACCCCAATGTAAAGCCGCAAACCACGGCCTTAGCCTTGCGTTTGCAGGCGCGCACCATCACCCAGGAATACGTGCGCCGTTTGGATCAATTGCGCGAACAGCTGGCCTATTCGCACGGGATGTGCGAGCCGACCGAAGCATTTTTGCTTAGTCTGGACGCAGACCGGGATTTGCTCGGCGAGCACGCGGTAGCGTTGGAACGCACCACGCAGCAAGAACCTTACCGAAACAAACTGTGCTTCATGAAGTTCCGCATGCAGCGCCGGGCGGAATTGATCGAGCAGCGTATCTCCGGCGATAGTTCGCAAACCGATGCTATCGCCTATAACAATTTGCAAAGCTTTCTGACCGACTTGCACCTGATTCGCGACTCCTTGATCAGTCACGGTGAGCAAATCGTCGCCGACCGCGAATTGCAGGATTTGATCCGTCTGGTAGACGTGTTCGGCTTTCACTTGATGCAGTTGGACGTGCGTCAGGAGTCCGGCCGGCACAGCCAAGCGGTGGCGGAAGTTTTGGGTGCGGCTTTAGGCGTCGATTATCTCGGTTTGGACGAAGAAGGGCGCCTGCAGGTCTTGGCCGAAGCCATCGCGATTCCAGGCGGTCTGGGTTATGACGCCAGTCAATTGTCACCGGCAACCCTGGAAACCTTGGAAGTCTTCCAAATCATGGCGCAAATGCGCCGCGAAGTCGGCCATCAATGCTTTAGCCGTTACGTGATTTCGATGACCCATTCGGCCAGTCACATCATGGAAGTGTTGCTGCTGGCGGCGCAAAACGGGTTGGCCGGCCGGATCGGCGGACAGTGGTATTGCCATATCGGCGTCAGCCCGCTGTTCGAAACCATAGACGATTTAAACCATATCGACAGCGTGCTGCGCGGCCTGTTGGCGCAGCCGGTTTACCGTGCCTTGCTGGTAGCTTCGCACTTGCGCCAGGAAGTCATGTTGGGCTACTCGGACTCTTGTAAGGACGGCGGAATTCTGGCTTCGGCTTGGGGCTTGTACCGCGCGCAACAACAAGTGATGGCAATAGCCGACGACCTTGGCGTGCCATGCCGCTTGTTCCACGGCCGCGGCGGTACCATAGGCCGGGGCGGCGGTCCGACCCACGAAGCGATATTGGCCCAACCGCCGGCCAGCGTGCGCGGCCAGATCAAATTCACCGAGCAAGGCGAAGTATTGTTTTACCGCTACAACAACATGGAGACCGCGGTTTACGAATTGACCATGGGCATCACCGGCTTGATGAAAGCCAGTCTCAGCCTGATCCAACCGGTCGAGCAGGACCGCCCAGACAACATCGCGGTGATGAACGAATTAGCCCGGCTGGGCGAACACAGCTATCGGCAATTGACCGAACATACCCCGGGCTTTTTGGATTATTTCTACGAAGCTACCCCGGTGCAGGAAATCGGCCAGTTGAACATAGGCTCGCGGCCGTCGCACCGCAAAAAGCAAGACCGTTCCAAATACTCGGTGCGGGCTATCGCCTGGGTGTTCGCCTGGGCGCAATCGCGGCAGACCTTTCCTGCCTGGTACGGCATAGGCTCCAGCTTGGAGGCCTATTGCGCAGGTAATGAGGAACGCTTGACCGCGCTACGGCAGCTGTATAAAACCTGGCCCTTCTTCCGCAATCTGCTCAGCAATGCGCAAATGGCTTTGAGCAAATCCGATATGACGATAGCCGCCGAATACAGCGCCTTATGTAATGATTCGCAGGTTGGCACCAAAATTCACGGCTTGATTGCCGCCGAATACGGGCGCTGCGTCGACAGCATTTTGCAAATCGCCGAATGCGACCGCTTGTTGGCGGAAAATCCGGAACTGGCAGCCTCGTTGCGCCGCCGCAACGATTACCTGGGCCCGTTAAACTACATGCAAGCAAGCTTATTGAAAGCCTTGAACGAGGACGAGGAGGAAGGTAACCAAAGTCGCTGGATGAAGCCATTGTTACGCACCATCAACGCCATCGCGGCCGGGATGCGCAACACGGGTTAATCCGCCCAATGCTCATGAAGACAGCTCCTACTTCGGTAATGGAAAGGATTGCTTGTGGGAGTGCAGCTTTTGAACTGCGGCGGCGTATTCCAATTTATGTCGGAGTGGCGCTAGCATTAAGCGAATGAAGGCCTCGTTCCTACGAGAATAGCGGAGTTTCAATAGGCTATCGCAGCCTAGGTGGCAGGCAAGCGCGTGTTGAACTAGCCAAACCCGCGCTTGTCGCCCGCACACCGGATCATCCAGCCGCAAATCGCCTGCCGCCGCTGTTGACGACAGCTTGTACCGAGTTGCCGAGTCAGACCGACGGAAAATAGACTATCTTTGCCAGTACAAAATCGATGTAAAAGAGATCCGCACTATGTTCCAGGAAAGAAAAGAATACAGAAAAAATTTTAATGCCGTGGGCGAATTGAATATCGGCGGCGAAACCTTGCGGTTTAATTGTTACGACGTTTCGGTCAAAGGCGCGATGATTGAATTACAACGCGGCAAACTTTTGGAGAATCTGGAGGATTTTGAAGCATTGCTGTTGGAAGACGATAGGGCGGAAATATTTGTCGAAGAGTTGATGTTGGCCGGCGAGGTTAAAGTAGTGTGGGTGCGCGAAGACCGCGGCAGAATTTTGATGGGTTTGGAATTTGAGAGTGTCGTTCACAACGCCGAAAAATTGTGGATCAAGCGCCGGGGGTATCGCAAAACCGAGCCGTTTACAGCGGAGCTTTACATTGGTAAAGACCGGCTGCACGTCGAAGGCATCAATCGCTCGGCCAGAGGTTTATGCGTCAAATTGACCGTGCAGCACCCGGGGATTAAACCGAATGCGCCGGTCAAATTGCAGATTAACGAGTTCGGTATGTCGGCTTTAGGCAAGGTGATTTGGGTCAATAATCAAGGTGACTTTACCTTGGTCGGTTTGCAAATCGTCGAAATTCCTTGATTTACGCCGGATTAGCCAAGGTTCAGCAAGGGGTCCAATTCTTTACGCGTATCCATGGCCTGCAAGTCGTCGAAGCCGCCGACGTGGAATTCGCCGATAAAGATTTGCGGTACGGTTCTGCGCCGGGTTTTTTCCATCAGTTCCTCGCGCAATCCCGGTTTGGAATCGACGTCGATTTCGGTATAGCTTACGCCCTTGCGTTCGAAAAGACGTTTAGCCATGGTGCAATAAGGGCACAGGCGACCCGTGTAAATAACAATCTCTGACCTCATGCTAAATTATCCTTTGCTAATAAAGAGTGCGATTCTACTCAGAGGAAGCGGGAATCTCAATAGCTAACGCGCGGGCCAATTGAATTAACAAGGCCGTAGCCGCTTCCGCTAGGCTGTCGCCGTAGCTTACCACACCGTCCAAGTGGCCGAGCATGCAAAATACCGTAGTGTTTTGATCTCTCATCCTGTCGATTAAAGCGGCAACCGCATCCGCCATCTGCACGCTACCGTACGGGATGTTTTCATCTGTGGCGGCTAGACCTAAAGCCCGGCAATGCCGCCATATTTCCGGGCAATGCCCATGGATGACTGCTTGGGCAGCAGAATTAAGATAAATGCTAGCATGGGTTAATGCTTCCGAAGACGGCTTGCAGGGGCCGCGCGCGAGGATTGAATTTTTCCGTGGTTCCGCTGCCTCAACAATGGCAAAATGCTTGGGATATAGATACGGCAAGTGTCCGGTTTGCGTACCGGTAACGATAAACGCCTGCCGTTCGGCTTGCAGGCGCAAACTGATGTTGCCGTATCCGAGGCCTTGGTACTTGTCCGGGCTTTGTCCGATCAAACCCAGCTTAAACAATAGACTACGCCAGCCGTTTAAACCGGCTACGTCGAAATCGTAGGGTATGTTGGCATGGCGATGGGTGAGCTGGTACTTGATAACGCCTTCCGGCTCGTCAACGGGCTGCACTAAATTCATATCACTATTGTTCACGGTGTCTAACGCTTCATGAAATATTCGCTTTTTGTCATAAGTTTACTGGTTTGTTGGTTGGGATTGGCCGCAAATGCGCAGTTGGCTTATGCCGGCACGCAAAAGTCGCTGAACGTTTTAGTGTTGCCGGAAATAGAGCAGCGGATCCAATCGGTTAAAGATAAGCAAAATTTAGCCGAGGACGTGAAAAATCGGGTGATAAGCGCTTATCAGGAAAGCGCGGACAATCTTAGGGAAATCAAAAATCAAGAACAGCAGGCCGAGGCGTATAAACGGGCGATTAAGGAACTGCCCCTGCAAACCAAGCGCCTGCAAGCCGAAATTGCCGAAGCGGAGCGCAATCTGACCAACGGTAAAAGCGAAAGGTTTAGCGATTTGCCGAGCGACGAATTGGAGCAGCACCTGATTATTTTGAAGTCGCGTTTGAGCGATTTAGACGCGGAAATTGCGCAAAACGACACCGCGATCAGCGATCTTACCAACGGGCCGCAACGCACCCGAGAAAAAATCGCCGACATTAAAGCCAAACAATTAGGCATACAGCAAGAATTGCAGACCTTGGCCGGCGGCCAGGGCGCGAGCCTGATCGAAATGGAAGCCAGGCAGGTTCAGTTGGACACTCGAGCCAATTTGTTAAACAACACGCAAAAGGCCTTGGAATTGGAAAACATCATCAATCCGATGCGTTTGCAACTGCAAAAAGATCAGCGGCATCTGTTGGGCATTAAACGCGAACAACTGGCGCTATCTATCGATGCTTTGGACAACAGTTTGTTGGAGCGTCGGCAAGCGGAAATCAGTAAGGAACAAGCGGTTCTGGCGCAGGCGGAAAAAGACGCCGAGGGCAAGCACCCTTTGATCAAGGCAGCCACCAAAATCAATATTGCGTACAACCAAAATCTCAGGGAAGTTAACGACGACATCGAAAAATACTTGGCAAAAAAGAGCGATCTGGAAAGCCGTTACAACGAAGTTCAGCAGGATTACAAGAGCGCGGAACAGAAAATCAGCTTGGCCGGTTTGAGTCCGGCGTTGGGCAATTTGTTGAGAGAGCAACGCCGCAGTCTGCCGGAACGCAAGCGCTACAGTGCGTTGAACGACATGATTCAGCAGGAGATTTCCCGCTCCAGTTTGGAAATGTTCAAATTGGAAGACGAAAAGAAGGCCTTGGTCGATGTGAACCAAACCTTGGCGGATGCCTTGGCGGCCAATGTGCCGCCGGATACCTCGCCCGGCGAGGTGCTACGCATTCGAGCCGAATTGCGTATGTTGCTGAACGATAGAAAGGATTTGATCGGGCGTTTGGCCATTGCGTATGCCGCTTATGCCCGGGTGTTGGGCGACGTGGATTTCACCTTGCAACAACTATTGAATGCCGCCGATAGTTTCGGCAGCTACCTGGATCAACGCTTGTTATGGGTGCCCAGCGCGCCGGTGATCGGCAAAGATTATCTAAACAACATGTTTCATGCGCTGATAGGTTTGTTGAGTCCCAGCGCATGGTTGTCGGTCGGCAATATTTTTTTGCAAGGACTCGGCAGCAACCCGTTGGTTTGCTTGCCCGCGTTAGCCGTTGTCGGTTTGAATTTGCGGTTTCGCAAGTCGGTAAAAGCCCGCTTAGCCGGCTTGCTGAACAAAACCGGCGCCAGCCGTTATTTGATGGGGTTCGGGCATACCTTGGACGGCATAGCCTGCTTGCTGCTATTGTCGCTGTCCGCGCCGCTGTTGATGTTGTGGGCAGGCTGGACCTTGAATCTAGCCAAGGGCGGCGACGATTTAAGCCGCGCATTGGCCTCAGGCTTGACTGCCGCAGCGCTGTCTCTGGGCATGGTGCAGTTTTTTTATCGGCTGTTCAAGCCGGATAGCGTGGCCGAACTGCTGTTTCACTGGAAAGCCCGAACCACTAATTTGCTATACCGACAGTTTAAATGGGCGCGCTTCGTGATCATACCGTGCATCTTTCTGATCGGCATGTCGGGCAACAACGCCTATTCGGAATACAGCCACGCGTTAGGCCGCAGCGCACAAATCGTGTTGATGCTGACCCTGTCGTTCGTGTTGCATTGCTTAACCCATCCCGTCACCGGTGTGGCGAAAAACTATTTCGAAACCTCTGACAACTGGATCAGCCGGTTGCGCTATGTCTGGTATGCGGCGATCGTGTTGTTGCCATGGGTGGTGATAGGCTTCAGCGCGGCCGGCTATTACCAAAGTGCCTTGGAGTTGCAGCAAAAGCTGATAAGCACGCTGCGTTTGGTATTCGTCGTGGCATTGATACACGCCTTGGTGACCCGTTGGCTGACGGTCACTAAACGCGAATTGGCCTTACAAAGCGCCCGGCAAAAGCGCAAACAGGCCGAACAACAAGCCGGTCAGGCTGTCGGTGACGAAGGCGCAGCCTTCGTGGCGGACGAAGCGACCCCTGACTTATCCAAAATACAACAGCAAAGCAACAAGTTGCTGTCGACGTTAATTGTGGTGATGCTGGCGGTCGGATGCTGGATGATTTGGAGCTCCATTCTGCCGGCCCTGTCGGTGTTCGACCAAGTGGTGCTTTGGGAACATCTGGAAGTTCTGGATGGTAAAGAGGTCGTGCAAGCCGTGACGCTGATAAATCTGTTGGCGGCCTTGTTGTATATGGGTTTGACGGTGATTTTGGTCGGCAACTTTCCGGCCTTGGTCGATTTGTTGCTGGTCGGCCGCTTCGATATGACGGCCGGCAGCCGCTATGCGCTGATTCAATTGGGACGTTATTTGTGGGTGAGCATTGCGTTCTTGGCGGTCGCCAACGAACTTGGCGGCAGTTGGACGCAAGTACAATGGCTGGTAGCGGCCTTGGGCGTCGGTTTGGGGTTCGGTTTGCAGGAAATCTTCGCTAATTTGGTGTCCGGCATCATTTTATTGTTCGAACGACCGATTCGGGTCGGCGACGTAGTGACGGTCGGAGAGGTTACCGGCCGCGTCAGCCGTATTCAAATGCGCGCGACCCACATCATCGATTGGGATTTAAAAGAACTGGTAGTGCCCAACAAAAACATCATTACCGACCGTTTGGTCAATTGGACTTTAAGCGACACCATGACCCGCTTGGAAATCAACATCGGTGTAGCCTATGGAACCGACATAGAACAGGTCGAAACGCTCTTGCGTCAAGTGGTGGGCTCTGTAGAAAAAGTGTTGAAAGAACCGGAGCCTGTGATTGTGTTTGCCGGCTTCGGCGAAAGTTCGGTTGACTTCAGAATCTTCGCCTATGTGCGGGAATTGAGCGATCGATTGCCGACCACCAATGCGTTGTATAAGGGTATATACAAGGCTCTGCAGCAGCATAGCATCGAAATTCCGTTCCCGCAGCGCGACATCCACGTTCGCTCGGTCGCACCGGGTATATTGGGGCAATAAAGCCGGTGCTCCGGCTTCGTGAATAAAACGATGTGTAATACAATGGTAAGCTTTGACGGCGGAACTTGATCGATGCGTTGCCCTTTTTGTTCAGCTCAGGATACGCGGGTTGTCGATACCCGCTTGGCCGACGACGGCGATCAAGTCAAACGCCGCCGCGAGTGCGTCGTCTGTAAGGAACGCTTCACCACCTTCGAAGTGGTCGAACTGGCCTTGCCGCGCATCATCAAACGCAATGGCGCTCGGGTGGCTTTCGACGAAGCCAAGTTACGCGCCGGCATGCAGAAAGCGTTGGAAAAACGCCCGGTAAAGGTCGATGCGATAGAATCGGCGATCAGCAGAATCAAAAAAGCCTTAATGAGCCGCGGAGAGCGGGAGATTCCGGCTATGGAGCTCGGCGAATTGGTGATGAAAGAATTGGCCGATTTGGATCATGTGGCTTTTGTGCGTTTCGCCTCGGTATACCGTAGTTTTCAGGACGTCAGCGAATTTACCGACATGATTGCCAGCCTGCAAAAATCATGAGTGCGGCGGCGGACGCGATTTTTATGGCGCGGGCTATTCGGTTGGCTGCAAACGCTTGGTATACCACCGATCCGAATCCGCGGGTCGGCTGCGTTTTGGTCAAAGACGGAGAGGTTGTGGCGGAAGGTTGGCACGTCAGAGCCGGACAGGCGCATGCCGAAGTCGATGCCTTGGCGAAGCTGGCGCATCCGGATCAGGCGGTCGGCGCTACGGCCTACGTCAGCTTGGAGCCCTGCAGCCATCAAGGCCGCACCGGACCTTGCTGCGACGCCTTGATTGCGGCCGGCGTGAGCCGGGTAGTCGCCGCGATGCAAGATCCCAATCCGCTGGTGGCCGGCCGCGGCTTGGCTAAATTGCAAGCGGCGGGCGTGCAGGTCGAATGCGGTTTATTGCAAGCCGAAGCCGAGCGCTTGAATCGGGGGTTTATCAAACGCATGGTCAAGGGTTTGCCTTATATACGCAGCAAGTTGGCGATGAGTCTGGACGGCCGCACCGCGTTGGCGAACGGCCAAAGCCAATGGATAAGCTCGGCCGAGTCGCGATCTGACGTGCAACGCTTCCGTGCCGAAAGCAGCGCTATTCTGACCGGCATAGACACGGTATTGGCGGACGATCCGTCTTTGAATGCCAGGGTCGATTTCGATTGCATACAACCGGTACGCGTCGTGTTGGATTCCAAATTGCGGATGCCGTTGACCGCCAGAATGCTGAATCTGCCGGGAGAGACCTGGGTAATAACCTGCACCGACGATGCGCCCAAGCGCCAAGCGTTAGAAGCCGTGGGCTGTACGGTACAGCAGGTCGCGGCACAGGCGGGACGGGTCGATCTGCAGCAAGCCTTCGCGTGGTTGGCCGGGCGGCAAATCAATACCGTCTGGGTGGAAGCGGGAGCCATATTAAATGGCGCTTTGCTGGCGACCGATTTGGTGGACGAGTGGTTAGTCTACGTCGCACCGTGCGCATTGGGCGACCAAGCCAGAGGGGTGTTTGCTTTTCCGGCCTTGCAAAACCTTTCCGATCGCCAGTCTTTTAACTTCGCTCAAGTCAGGCAAGTCGGGCCGGATTTACGCCTGACCCTGACTCGATGACTCATTTGGGGTAAGCATGTTTACCGGCATTATTTTGGCTATAGGCAGTATCGCTGCCGTGCAGCAACGCGGCGGCGATTGCCGCTTGAAAATTAACACCGGCAAATTGCCGCTGGACGGCTGCGCGCTGGGCGACAGCATTGCGGTTAACGGCGTGTGTCTGACGGCCGTGGAATTGGGCGCCGATTATTTTTGCGCGGACGTTTCCAACGAAACCTTGTCGCGCACCACACTCGAATCGGCAACGGTCGGCGCGCCGGTCAATCTGGAATTAGCTCTGACGCCGTCCAGTCGCCTCGGTGGTCACATCGTCAGCGGCCATGTCGACGGTATCGGGCAAGTCACGCAAAAACGGCCCGACGGCCGCTCGATACGTTTTACCTTTAAAGCGCCCGACAGTCTGGCCAAATACATCGCCGAAAAAGGCTCGATTTGCATCAACGGCATCAGCTTGACGGTCAACGACGTGGACGGCGCGTTATTTTCGGTCAATATCGTGCCGCATACCTTGCAGGAAACCACGCTGGGTTCGACCGAAACCGGCGCCCGGGTGAATCTGGAAGTGGATTTGTTGGCCCGTTATCTGGAGCGTTTAATGCAGGGCGAGGCGGCCGCGCAATGCCGCGGCAATATTACCGAAGCCTTATTACATGACAGCGGTTTTATTAATTAGATGAATAGCATAGAAGAAATCATAGAGGATTTGCGCCAAGGCAAAATGGTCGTGATCATGGACGACGAAGACCGGGAGAACGAAGGCGATTTATTGATGGCGGCGGCTTTCGCTCGCCCGGAAGACATTAACTTTATGGCGAAATACGGCCGCGGTCTGATTTGTTTGACCCTGACCCGCGAGCGGTGCCAGCAATTGCGCTTGCCGCTGATGGTTAACGACAACCAAACCCCTTACTCCACTAATTTCACGGTGTCGATAGAAGCCGCGGAAGGGGTAACCACCGGCATTTCCGCGGCGGATCGGGCTTTGACTATCCAAAAAGCGGTGGCTAAAAACGCTCAGCCCGGCGATTTAGTGCAACCTGGCCATGTATTCCCGTTGATGGCGCAAGCAGGCGGGGTATTGCACCGGGCCGGACACACCGAAGCCGGTTGCGATTTGGCCCGTTTGGCCGGCGTGGAGCCGGCGGCGGTAATCGTCGAGATCTTGAACGACGACGGTTCTATGGCGCGCCGCCCGGATTTGGAAGCTTTCGCCGAAATCCATGGCTTGAAGATAGGCACCATCGCCGATTTAATCCATTACCGCATCAAGCACGAAAACACCTTGGAACGGATCAGCGAGTGCGCGTATCCGACCGAATTCGGCGATTTTCGCTTGTACGCTTATCAAGACCGCAACGACGACAACGTGCATCTGGCTTTGGTCATGGGCGATGTGGCGGGCGAGCAGCCGGTGCTGGTTAGAGTGCATGCCCGCAATCTGGTCGACGATTTACTGTTCTCCAAGCGCAGCGACTGCAGTTTGCCGGTGCGCGAAGCGATGAAAAAAATCGCCGAAGAGGGCAGGGGCGTGTTGGTGATCATTCGACAAAAAGAAGACAATAAGTCGTTGGTGGAGCTGATTCACGCCTACGAAATGCAAGATCACGGCGTCAAACAGCAGCGCGACTTAACCGCGGACGGTGATTGGCGTACCACGGGTACCGGTTCCCGCATCTTGTCGGATTTAGGCGTGCATCGTTTGAAAGTGATGGGCGCACAGAAAAAATACATAGGTTTGTCGGGCTTCGACCTGGAAGTGGTCCAGCATATCGACACTTAACCGCTGGCGTTTGACTTACGCGGCAGCCGCGTTGGCCTTGCCGCAAGCTCCACTTGACCCGGCTCCACCGGCGAATTTGCGCCGATTGCGTACTAACCGGGCTAAATCATTTGCAATTATTCAGCGCCAAGCACAAATCTCCTCTCCATCAGGAGTGGGAGTAAACGGATAACCGCTGAATAGTTACAATCATTTTAATCGTTGTTATAGGTAACAAAATGACTGCAGTCACTACATTGGAAGGCCATTTAACCGCGCAAGGCGGGAAATTTTGTTTGGTGTCTTCTCGATTTAACAGTTTTATCGTTTCGCAATTGGAAGCCGGGGCAATCGACGCCTTGGTTCGCCACGGCGCCGATGCTAACGATATTACCTTGGTCAAAGCCCCCGGCGCTTTCGAACTGCCGGTGGTCGTGCAACGCGTGGCGGCCAGTCAAAAGTTCGACGCGATTATCGCCCTGGGTGCGGTGATTCGCGGTGGTACCCCGCACTTCGAATACGTGGCCGGCGAATGCGTCAAAGGCATCGCTCAAGTCGGTTTGCAGTATGCCATTCCGGTAGCTTTCGGCGTTTTGACCGTCGATACCATAGAACAGGCCATCGAGCGGGCCGGTACCAAAGCCGGCAATAAAGGCGCGGAAGCCGCTTTGTCGGCAATCGAAATGGTCAGTTTGTTCAAAACCATGGGCGTTTAATGAGTCAGGCGAAAACCAATGCCCGTAAATGTGCGGTGCAGGCACTGTATCAATGGCAAATGAGCGGAGCTAGCCTTACGGGCATAGAAAACTATTTTCAGGAAGAACAACGCCTTAAGGGGGCGCAAAAATCGTATTTCAACGAATTGATACACGGCGTGCCGGCGCAACTGGACATTATCGACGCCGCATTGCTGGAATTCGTCGACCGGCCGGTGGATAAAATCGATCCGGTGGAACGGGCGGTATTACGTTTGGGGGTTTACGAAATCATCAACCGTTTGGAAACGCCATACAAAGTCATTATTAACGAAGGCGTAAACTTGGCCAAAGAATTCGGCGCCGAAGGCAGCCATAAATATGTGAACGGCATTTTGGACAAGGTCGCGCAAAAACACCGCTCCGTCGAAATCGGCATGAAGAAGGCGGATTCTTAGCCATGGCGTTGGCCGAATTCGACCTGATTCAGCGTTATTTCGCTAAATATGCCCCGCAACAAGCGCAAAACCGCTTGGGCATAGGCGACGACTGCGCGTTGTTGAGTTTGCCGGTTGGCCACCAGTTGGCGGTCACCACCGATACCATGGTCGAAAACGTACATTTTTTCGCCGACGTCGATCCCACCGCGTTGGGCCATAAATTATTGGCGGTCAACTTGAGCGATTTGGCGGCGATGGGCGCCCACCCGTTTGCCGTGACCTTGTCGCTGACCTTGCCGCATACCGACGAAGCGTGGTTGCAAGCGTTTGCCGACGGCTTCATCGGTTTGGCCAAGCAACAAGGGGTGGATTTGATCGGCGGCGATACGACGGCAGGTCCGCTGACGCTCAGCGTAACCGCGATGGGATCGTTGCCGCAAGGCGGGGCTTTATTGCGCTCTGCTGCAAAAGTCGGGGACTTGATTTATGTCAGCGGACAAGTCGGTAATGCCGGCTTGGGTTTAAAAATCAAACAAGGTTGGGCGTGTTCCGAACCCGACCTGCCGTTAAAGGCAATGGATAAGCCGCATCCGCGAATCGCCGAAGGACTGGCTTTGCGCGGTGTGGCGCACGCCTGTATCGACATTTCCGACGGACTGGCCGCCGATCTCGGACATATTTTGGACAGAAGCGAGGTCGGCGCGTGTTTGGAATGGGAACGCGTGCCCTTGTCGGCTCCGGTGCAGGAGTACATCCGCTTGACCGGCGACTGGCGCATGCCGCTGATTGCCGGCGACGATTACGAATTATGTTTTACCGTGCCGGCGAAGCGGGGCGATCTGGTGCCCGCCGGTTGCTACTGCATAGGCGTCATTCAAGCCGAGCCCGGCTTGCGCATTCGACGGGCGGGACGGGAAGAAACTATTGCAGCCAAAGGCTATGAGCATTTTTTTTAGAGCGTCCTACGGCAACGCCGGTTTAAGCGCCAAGCAAATCCTTAACGACCCTGTGCTGTTTCTGGCATTCGGTTTCGGTTCCGGTTTGGCCAAGAGCATGCCCGGAACTTTCGGCAGTTTAGCGGCGATACCGCTCTATCTGGGACTGAGCCAAACGCCGGATTGGCTGTACTGGCTGGTTACCGCGGCTGTTGTTCTGATCGGAATTCCAATATGCGATCAGGCCGCACGCAAACTGCAAGTCCACGACTACGGCGGTATCGTTTGGGACGAAATTGCCGGCCTGTTGCTGACTTTATCCGTGGTACCCTTCTCGTGGCAAAGTTTGGCGGCTGGTTTTATGTTGTTCCGCTTGTTCGACATTATCAAACCGTGGCCTATCGGTTGGTTGGACAGGCGGGTAAGCGGCGGTTTGGGGATCATGCTAGACGACGTGGCAGCCGGAATATTCGCGGCACTGGTATTGCGAATTTTGTTTTGACGCCGCGATTTGCCTGCCTTTGCGATAGCTAAATTCGCTACTAGCGACCGAGTTTATGAGGTAGACAAGTATTGGGCTTGATGTGAAAATGAGCCGCCTTGTGAAAGGTACACATACACAATAATTAAACGGGGGAGTGAGTATGATAAAAAATAAAGTGATATTGCCCTTGGCTTGCATTGCCACCGTATTTTCAAGCACTGTGACGGCCGATTGTAAAGCCATTGCCGCAGCCGGTAATTTGCAAGAGACCGCCAAAACGGTAGTCGATGCCCAAGATAGCGGCGGATTTAAATTGCAGATGTGGGTAACCAGCGTCGACGAAACCGGCAAGGTTTGCGAGGTGGTTAATTCCAGCGGTACCGAAAAAGATGAAAACGGTCGCAGCAATGTGTCTTGGCTGGGCAGCCGAGTGATCTCCGCCCAAAAAGCCAATACCGCCAATGCATTCAGCCTGGACGGATTTTCGATTTCTACCGCCAATCTGTACGGGTTGACCCAGCCGGGCGGTAGCTTATACGGCTTGCAACACAGCAACCCGGTCGATGCCGGCCGCGCCTATGCCGGATCTCCGAGCACTTACGGGACTAAAAAAGATCCGTTGATCAAGAAACGTATCGGCGGAGTCAACGTATTCGGTGGCGGATTGGCGCTGTATCAAAACGGCAAGAAAATCGGCGCTATCGGCGTATCGGGCGATACCTCGTGTACCGACCACGCGGTTGCTTGGAAAATCAGAAAAGCCCTGGAATTGGATGCCGTCCCCGCCGGTTTTAAAACCGGCGCAGCGGAAGGGGCGAAAGGCGACGAAATGACCTTGGTTACTACGGTAACCCCAAACACCACGGATCACCCGAGCTGCGTCAGCAGTCCGGCCGGCCTGGATAACGGGGTGATTCCGGTTCTTTAAGCTTTACTAGCAGGGGCGGTTTACCTTGCCCCTGCGTTTTTTGTTTCACTGGTATTTTAAGCTTCACTCATGGAACGTAAACAACTCTATATCGGATTGACATTGGTTTTGGCTGCCGCGGTTATTGTGGTTCCCTCCGCTTTTTGGGCGTCGCAGCATTGGTCTGAGATACAGCGCTTTTTCGGCTTGCAGGAGGCACAAACGCAAGAAGCGGCGGAAGCCAATCCGGCATTAGACCCGGCGGCTATGCAAGAACGCTTGGAAGCCGCGCAAAACTACCAAGCAAGCGAAGAAGACGCGGTTGAAGAGGCGCAAGCGGATATGGAGCAAATCGAAGAAGCCGGCAAATTGCTGGCGGATGCGAGCGTCGAACAACGGGTGGCGGCAATCGAGCAATTGTCGGCCTATCCTTCTCCCAAGTCCGAACAACTGATGCGCGCTGCCCTGCAGCAGGATAAAGCCGAGGCGGTGCGGGCGGCGGCGGCCGATTACTTGTCGTATATCGAAGTGCCGACCCGGGAAACCGTGGAGGCCTTATCGCAGGCCTTATTGGACGGCAACGAAGAAGTCAGGGACAACGCATTGAATACGCTGCAATATTACGCCGGTGCGGTCGAAGACGACGATCCGGTGGTGAAAATGGTCTTCGAACAGCTGAAAATCCAGCAAAAGAACAAAAAAGTGGTCGCGGATATCCGCGAAGCCATACAAGAATTTTTGGCCGACGAAACGGCTCAATAAATCGGCCGGCTGCCGATATTCCAGTCGGGAGTCAATGCTGGGCATGGCTCCCCTCGGTCGAAACGCTAAACCTCGCTTGCCTCGTCGTGCTCGGCGTGATCCAACAAGGACTGCGCTAAAGCCGTGGCGCCGGGATAATCGGTCTTACCGGTGGCCAGTACCGGCAATTTGTCCAGCACAAAAATTTTCTTGGGTAAGTTGATTGAGGCAACGCCGGGCGAGGCCGCGGCCAATTGTTTGGGATTTGCCCCGCGCTGGCTGGTTAACAACACCAATTGCTCGCCTTTTTTCGGGTCCGGCAGATTGACGACCGCGTGATGAGCATCGGGCCAGACGGTCGCGGCCAGCTGTTCGACAAAGGCCAGAGACACCATTTCGCCGCTGATTTTAGCGAAGCGTTTGCTGCGGCCCTGGATGCGGATAAAGCCTTCGTCGTCGACGCTGACAATATCCCCGGTATCGTACCAACCTTCGCCGTATAAAGAGCAGGGCGGCACCAGCACGCCGGGATTGTTCGGCAGCAAATAGCCTTTCATGATGTTGGGTCCGGCGACGTGCAGTTTGCCGCCTTCGTCTATACCGGGAACCGCTTCCAGTTTGTGCAGCATATCCGGCATGAAGCGGCCGACCGTGCCGGCTTTGTAGTCCATCGGCGTGTTGACCGCGGTGACCGGAGAGGTTTCGGTGGCGCCGTAACCTTCCAATATGCGGATGCCGAATTTATCCAACCACATTTGCCGCGTGGATTCCTGTAATTTTTCCGCCCCGGCCACCACATAACGCAAACTGTAAAAATCGTAAGGATTGGCCTTTTTGGCGTAATTGGCCAAAAACGTATTGGTGCCGAACATGATGGTGGCGCCCACTTCGTAAGCCATTTCCGGAATAATGGAATAATGCAGCGGCGACGGATAGAAAAACACCGTCATGCCGTTGACCACCGGTAGCATGGTGCCGACGGTAAAACCGAAGGAATGGAACATCGGTAAAAAATTCAACACGATGTCGCGCGAATTGAAGTCGATGCGGGATTTGACTTGCAGCAGATTAGCCAACACGTTGGCATGCGACAACACCACGCCTTTGGGAGCGCCTTCCGAGCCGGAAGTAAACAAAGTGACGGCGGCATCGTCGCCATCGCCGCCGCGATACCAAAGGCCGGCAGTCTTGGCCAGCAATGCGCCGGTCAATTTGTCGATGCCGGACAAACTGCCGGCCAAGTCTTCCAAATAGGTAATCTGAACGGCTTTTGCCAATTGCTCGATGTCGTCCTGTAAACGGGCCAGCTCGACGAATTTGCGCGAGCTCACCACGTGTTTGATTTGGCCGGTGTTGCAGGCCGATAGCATGCCTGTTGAACCGATCGAATAATTCAGCATGGCCGGCACCCGGCCATACAGCTGAATGCCGAGTATCGCGCACAAGGTTTTGGCGGAATTGGGCAGTAACACGCCGACGTTTTCCCCGGCCTCGGTCAAAGGTTTCAACAGCCGGCCCAGGATGATGCTACGGGTTAACACATCGTCGTAATCGAGCGGTTTGCGTTCCATGTCTTCCGCCACCCGATGCTTGCCGCCGTGGACGCGGCGGGCCTCCAATAGTGCGGAGAATAGGGTTTGCTGATAATGACTGGTGGCAAACAGCATTTCAGTCATGATGTCGGCCAGGATGTGTCCACTTTTTTTGCGCCTGACTTTACCGGTAAATTGGCCGTGGGTATCGATGCGGGTCGGCGGCAGAATATGCAGGGTAATCGCTGGAAACCAGCGCAGGCGCACGATGTTTTTCAGCTTGGAAAACGGCGTGTACTGCGCGCCGGCTATGCGAATCGGCAGAATGGTCGCGCCGGATTTGTCCGCCACCATGCCGGGGCCGTCATAGATCTTCATCATGGAGCCGGTCACCGTGATGCGCCCTTCGGGGAAAATCACGGTTCTGGTATCGTGCTGTAGATGATTGATCAGGGCTTTTAAAGACAAGGGATGGGTTGGGTCCATCGGAAACACCGTGGACAAGCGTAAAAACGGCTTCAGCCACCAGCGCTGGGAAATATGGGTGTTGATCGCAAAAGTGATGTCGTCCGGTAAGAATACCCCCAGCAACAAGGGGTCGAGAAACGAGGTGTGGTTGGCGATGATCAATACCCGTGCTCCCGCTGCGTGGTAATTTTCCAGGCCGACGACCTTGACTCGGTACAGCAGCGTCAGCAACCAATGCAGAAATTTTTTTAACATAGTGGGCCTCCGGGGGCTCATCTTAGCAGACGGATGGAAATTGAGGCGCACTATACCTAAAAATTAAACATCGATCAATTATTCGCCGCCGCCAGCAAAATGCGCAAGCGTCGGTTTTTGACGCAAGTCAGTTAAGATAGCTTCATAGAGCAAGCGCACGCTATTTTGACAATCACAATTAGCCGGCATATACCGGCTAAGGCAAAACAAGGAAAACACTATTAAACGTCGGCGGTCATAGCAAAGCCATCGCACTACCCGGCCAGTATCAAAATTTTCGGCAATTGTTGCTGGACATCGATCCTAAAGGTTCGCCGGATATCGTCTGCGACGCGCGCCGGTTGACCGATTTGGAGTCCGCCGGCTTCGATGCGGTTTATTGTTCGCATAATCTGGAGCACTACTATAGGCACGATGTGCCGCTGGTATTGGCCGGTTTTTTACACGTGCTCAAACCCGGTGGCTTCGCGCACATTCGGGTGCCGGACTTGCTAGCGGTCATGCGTAAGACCCTGGAAAATCAACTGGACTTGGAAGACACCCTGTATCAGGCCAAGGCCGGACCGATTATGGTGTTGGACGTGCTTTACGGCTACGCGTCGAGATCGAGCGTAGCGGCCGGGATTTCTACGCTCACAAAACCGGTTTTAGCGAAAAATCCTTGTTAAATGCCTTGAAACAAGCCGGTTTTTCTCATATTTACATGGGCTTAGGTAATTTAGAAATCAACGCCGTAGCGTTTAAAGGACAGCCGGACCCGGCTTGGCGCCAGTTGTTCGATCTTTCGGACTGAAAGTGGCCGCTTTGTTGCGCCGTTTGCTCTGTTAACGATCTGAGAAACTTCGGGTTGTTTAATCAAAGCATGGTTGGCGGCAGCGATGCCCCGTCGCTATTGGCAAAGCCGGCCTTGTTCCCGCCCAGTTTGCCGTGCTAATTTTCGCAATCGTTTATCGCTTGGAACACGATGATGGCTTTTCGCTGGATACATGTGTCCGATTTTTATGTCGGCGGCTTCCGATTTGGATAAAACCCGCTTGTTCATCGCGCCGGGCAATCATGATGTGGATAAAAGTGTTGCTGAGGGCTTGGCGCGCACCTTAAAAAGCGAGAACGAATCCGTCGAGTATTTCGCTAACGGCAAGCCAAAGTACCATTTCAACAAATTCAAGGAGTTCCAAAAATGGTACGACCGTTATTTCAAAGACATTAGAAAATTCCCCAAGAACAACACCTGCCAACCGTTACAACGCTTCGACGCAAATAGATGCTTGATTGCCGTGCTGGCAATCAACACCACCTTGTGCAGTTTGTCCGACGGCAAAGACTACAACGCTGTATGGATAGGCCGCCGTAATCTGGATGCCGCGGTCGCGGAACTGGAGAAGGCCCAGGCCGATTTCAGTTTTGTGTTGATGCACCACCCCCGAAGACGATAGTCAGCGGCTGACGCCGTTTCGCGAAGACAAGCGCCGGGTACGTTGGTCACTCCAATCTCTGCTGCCCCGCCATGCGCCGTATCGGGCGCTGATGGACGATTACCGCGATAGCCCGGAATTATTGGGGCAACACGAAGTGAGCTTTGCTGCGGGTTTCCGGCTGTTTGATACCGCCTGCACGCAGGCCTTGGGCAAGCGGTGACCGGCAATAATCCCAGTCATTTCCAGGGCGATGAGCACTTGCCGGTCGAAAATGTATCCTGGCAGGATGTTCAGTACTTCATCCAGGTGCTAAACCAATTGCTGCCCGGTTTACAACTGTGTTTGCCCAGCGAGGCGCAATGGGAATACGCCTGCCGGGCGGGAACAACCACCGTTTGCCTTCGGCGGCAACATCACGCCGGCTTTGGTGAGCTACCACGGGGGGCACCATTATGCCGACGGCGAAAAAAGCGAGTTTCGGGGCAAGACCGTGCCGGTGGCCAGCCTGCCCGCCAATCGCTGGGGTTTGCATGCAATGCACGGCAATGTCTGGGAATGAACACAGGATACTTGGCACGCCGGTTACCAAGGCGCCCTCCGGGATGGGGCAGCTTGGGTCTAGGGCCTCGTGTGGTTCGCGGCGGGGCTTGGTACGACTACGCCTGGAGCTGCCGCTGCGCTTGTCGTAACTTGTTTATCTTTACGCCGCTTTAAACATGACCAGGCGCGCCAAAACCAAACGCATAGCCATTAAGCGTATGCGTAAAGGGAGCGGGTGGTATTAAACGATGTGCCGGCTCGAATGGTTTAATGAGGGAGCCCTGCGGTTTGCCGGGTCTGCGATTGACAATCTGGCCCAGCCGCGCGCCGCCGGCAAAACCCAAAGCCGGTTTGAGTTAATCGCGGACTTTACGGTAGCATGCGCCGGAACACACCTTTCCCAACGACTACCCGACATTGCAGACCATGACAGCACAGGATATGAGCATCGACTTTCGTCAACAGGAGTTAGCCCATTATTTGGATAAACAACCCTACGTCACCGAATTGGACGGCATCACCTTAACCATCGCCAAAAACGTGTTTCCGTCGGACTTCGGGCTGACCAGTCCGTTTTTCGGCAATTTCATCCTGCAGCAAGCGCCGGCCGAAACGGCGCTGGACATGGGTTGCGGTAGCGGCTATTTCGCATTTTTATTGAAAAAAATCGGTTGCGGCCAGGTGACCGGCGTGGATTTCAACCGCGATGCAGTGCAATGTACCCTGGAAAACAGCCGGTTGAATTCGCACCTGGGGCCCATCGATTTTTTGCACAGCGATTTGTTTGCCGATGTGCCGCATAAGCTGTTCGACTTGATCGTGTTCAATTTCAATTACTATCCGGCGGACGGTACTTTCGGGCTGAATGCCGACGGCGGCAGGGAAATCTTGAAACGGTTTTTCCGGCAGGTGAAAGATTATATTAGCGAGCATACCCGCATCTATATTCCTTACTCGCAATTTGTCGGGGCGGAGCACGATCCGAAACACATCGCCCCGGAATTCGGCTTTTCGGTAACGCTGGAACACAGCACGGTCAATCATGCCGGCGAGCATTACATTTACAAACTCATGCTGGCATAGCCTCGGCTATCCATGAATATCGTTATCGCGTTTCCCTAGATGCCCAGCGCCGACGCTCCGTCCTCGTTTACACGAGCGGGCCGGGGCGTGGTCGATTCGGTTTGACGCAGCCGCGCACCGCAGTTTTCGACGCCGGCTACGTCCGCCCGCAATGATTCCGCTAGACTTAAACCATTTCTATCGATTCGTGCGGACACATGCGGGAAGACAGCCATACCGAAGACCATAAGCTGGACATATTCGCCATCATCGCCTGGTTGGAGCAAGATGGAAAACTGTCGCCCGCCGATCTGCAGAAAGCCGAGCAATACGCCAGAGCCGGGATCAACGCGCAAAAACATCCGTTAAAAGTCCTGGCTGACTGTGAGCTGGGCGACCGCAGTCAGTCGGGCAAACTGATGAGTCTGGAAGACTTGACCCAGTGGTTGGCCCCGAAACTGAATGTTCCCTACTACTATTTCGACCCGCTGAAAATCGACGTCGCCAAGGTCACCACCTTGTTCAGCAAGGCTTACGCGGCCAATTACAACATTTTGCCGATCAAAATCAGCGACGACGAAGTCGTGGTGGCCACCGCGCAACCCTTCATCCGCTCCTGGCAGCGCGATTTGAACAAAATGCACCAGGGCCGGATTCGCTGCGTCTTTTCCAACCCGGACGAAATCAAACGCTACGTCGACGAGTTTTATAATTTTTCCCGCTCGTTAAAAGGCGCCAGCACGCAAACCGGACAAAACGAAATCAGTAACGTCCAAAACTTAGAGCAGTTGGTCGAGTTGAGTAAATCGTCCGATTTGGACGCCAACAACCAGCACATCGTCAATTTGGTGAATTGGCTGCTGCAATACGCGTTCGACCAACGTGCCAGCGATATTCATATCGAGCCGCGCCGCAATCAAGGCAACGTGCGCTTTCGCATTGACGGGGTACTGCACCAGGTTTACCAATTTCCCAAGCCGATTTTGAATGCGGTATTGAGCCGCTTGAAAATTTTGGGCCGGATGAACATCGCCGAAAAGCGTTTACCGCAAGACGGACGGGTGAAAACCCAAGCCCCCAACGGCAAGGAAATCGAAATGCGCTTGTCGACCATGCCGACCGCGTTCGGCGAGAAGCTGGTGATGCGGATTTTCGACCCGGAAGTGGTGCTGCGCGACTACGAACAACTTGGCTTCAACAAACAAGAAATGCAAGTGTGGAGTCGCGTCAGCAGCCAAAGCCACGGCATCATTCTAGTGACCGGGCCTACCGGTTCGGGTAAAACCACCACGCTGTATTCCACACTAAAACGCCTGGCAACCCCGGAAGTCAACTTGTGTACGGTGGAAGACCCTATCGAGCAAATCGAACCCAGCTTCAACCAAATGCAGGTACAGCCCAACATCGGCCTGGATTTTGCCGCCGGCATACGCACCTTGATGCGGCAAGACCCGGACATCATCATGGTCGGCGAGATTCGCGACATGGAAACCGCGGAAATGGCCGTGCAAGCCTCGCTGACCGGCCACTTAGTGTTTTCCACCCTGCATACCAACAACGCCCCGGCGGCGGTAACCCGCTTGTTGAATATCGGCGTGCCGGGTTATCTGATTCAACAAACCGTACTGTGCGTCATGGCGCAGCGCCTGATCCGGGTGCTCTGCCACTGCAAACAGGAAATCGAAGTCGACGAAAACCAATGGCAGGCCCTGGTATTCCCGTTCAAGAGTCCCGCGCCCAAAAAAATGTATCGCGCCGTCGGCTGCAAAGAATGCCGCAATACCGGCTATGCCGGACGGATAGGCATTTACGAAATCATGGAAAACACCCAGGAGCTGCAAAAGTTGATCGCGGAAGGTTGCGATTTAGCCCAATTGCAAAGACTCGCCATCAAAGAAGGCATGCGGCCGTTGCGGCTCAGCGGCGCGGAAAAGGTGGCCGCCGGCCTGACTACCATAGACGAGGTAAACCGAGTGGCGCCGGAACGCATCAAGATATGAACCGGCCCGTCCGAGATCCGACACACGCACAGGTGAAGTATCGGCGACGCAGCGGTATAATTCGCCGCTTTGGCCCCGTTCGGCAACGGGACGTTTGCATCTAACTCCAAATCATCATGGCTCTACATTGCGGCATCGTCGGCTTACCTAACGTCGGCAAATCCACGCTTTTCAACGCGCTTACCAAAGCCACCATCGCAGCGGAAAACTACCCATTCTGCACCATAGATCCCAACGTCGGCGTCGTGCCGGTCCCGGACCCGCGCATCGACAAACTGGCTGAAATCGTCAAGCCGGAGCGCGTGCTGCCGACGACCATAGAATTCGTCGACATCGCCGGACTGGTGGCAGGAGCCTCCAAGGGCGAAGGCTTGGGCAACCAATTTTTGGGCAATATTCGCGAAACCGACGCCATCGTGCACGTAGTGCGTTGTTTCGTGGACGAAAACGTGATTCACGTGGCCGGCAAGGTCGATCCGATCAACGACATCGAGGTCATCAATACCGAATTGGCTTTGGCGGACATGAGTTCCGTCGAGCGCGCGCTGCAAAAAGCGCAAAAGGCCTCCAAATCCGGCAATAAGGACGAACTGGCTCGTAAAGAGGTACTGGAACGGGTACAGGAACACTTGAACGCCGGCTTTCCAGTACGCACCCTAGGCCTGTCCGAAGACGAAGCCAAACTGATCAAAGAACTGTGCCTGATAACCATCAAGCCGGTGTTGTACATTGCCAACGTGCAAGACGACGGTTTCGAACACAATCCGATGCTGGATAAAGTCGTCGAATTCGCCAACAACGAAGCCTCCAAGGTAGTGCCGGTTTGCGCCGCAATCGAAGCCGAAATCGTGCAACTGGACGATGAGGAAAAACAAGAGTTTCTAGCCGACTTGGGCCTGGAAGAGCCCGGATTGAATCGAGTGGTGAGGGCTGCCTATCAGTTGTTGAATTTGTCGACCTACTTTACCGCCGGCGTCAAAGAAGTCCGCGCTTGGACCATCCCGGTCAACGCACTGGCACCGCAAGCAGCCGGGGTAATCCACAGCGATTTCGAAAAAGGCTTTATCCGGGCCGAAGTGGTTTCCTACGACGACTTCATCGCCTACAAAGGCGAGCAAGGCGCCAAAGACGCCGGCAAGTGGCGTTTGGAAGGCAAGGACTATAAAGTCAAGGACGGCGACGTCATGCACTTCCGCTTCAACGTTTGACACAATATCGTCAAATCCATATAATAGCAGCTCTTTACCAGATCACGGCGACATAGCTCAACCGGTTAGAGCGCGGGATTCATAACCCCGAGGTTCCAGGTTCAATTCCCGGTGTCGCCACCAATAAAACAAGCACTTAGGCCATAAGCCAAGTGCTTTTTTTATGTCTGCGGTACGCTGGAAATAAAAAAGCTATGAAAAGACAATAAAAGGGTATCCGTTTGCCTTCCGGCGTTGTGGCGTCCGGTCGGTCGTTTGTTCAGCGCGTTGCTGCTAACAATCTCGATGGCGTTCTGGTCGCCGGTCGGGACAATACCGACGATACCGATGCTGCCCAATTCTGCCGTGGCGTCGGTGACGATTGCAATCACCGCCGTTTTGCCTTGAGTTTTGAACGGTACTGGCGAAGGCGCCGGTACTTCCATGGTCGCCAGTTTGGCTTCGGTGCGGAACAGCGTTTCCAGGTGAATACGCGGCATCGCGTACAGGGTGCCGGTCAGCATTAGTTTAGGCCTCCATCATGAGTACGATTTCGGGGTTGCAATTCTGCCGGCGGTAAAAGCCGTCCATGCCCGATGTGTCAGCTGAGCAAATTAATTGCTCCTCTTCTACTTCGAGCGCGTACTTGCGATTTCCAGCTCCGCTTTCAGCGCCGGACGTTCGGCGAGGTAACAAAAAAAGGTAACACTTTCCGGTGTATGTCCCGGCATTTCATGAGGTGTCTTCGGACAATAAAAAACCCGCTAAGCCTTACGGCTTGCGGGTTTTCGTATTCAGTTGCACGTCTCTGTACATATAAATGGTACCGAGGGTCGGAATCGAACCGACACTCCCTCGCGGGAACCGGATTTTGAATCCGGCGCGTCTACCAGTTTCACCACCCCGGCAACTTAAGCGCGCATTATAAAGCGTCTAAAAGTTTTTGCAAGCTTTTTATTACAGCAATGTTATTGCTTATGCTCCGTTTAGGCGACGGCGGGTTCGTTGTCCAGGCCGAAAGCTTTGTGTAAAGCGCGCACCGCCAACTCCAGGTATTTTTCGTCGATCACGACCGAGATTTTGATTTCCGAGGTGGAAATCATTTGAATGTTGATGCCTTCGTCGGCCAAAACTTTGAACATGGTGCTGGCGATGCCTGCGTGGGAGCGCATGCCGACGCCGACGATGGAAACCTTGACGATGCTGTCGTCGCCAAGGATTTGGCTGGCGGTGCCGAGATCGGCGCGTAGCGATTCCAATACGTTTTGGGCTTTGGCGAAGTCGTTACGGTGTACGGTAAAGGTAAAGTCGGTTGCGCCGTGGGCGGAGACGTTTTGCACTATCATGTCCACCTCGATGTTTTCGCCGGCTATCGGCCCTAAAATTTTCGAGGCAATTCCGGGCAGGTCGGATACACCGGTTAACGTTAGCTTGGCTTCGTCCCGGTTAAATGCGATGCCCGAAATTAACGCTTTTTCCATTTCTGATTCCTCGTAAGTGATTAGCGTGCCGGTGCCGTCGATGAAAGAGGAGAGCACGCGTAATTTGACATTGTATTTTCCGGCGAATTCGACCGAACGAATTTGTAATACTTTGGAGCCCAAGCTAGCCATTTCCAGCATTTCTTCAAAGGTGATGCGTTCCAGGCGCCGGGCTTTGGGAACGACGCGCGGGTCGGTGGTATAGACGCCGTCGACATCGGTGTAAATATGGCATTCGTCCGCTTTCAAGGCTGCGGCCAGTGCAACGGCGGTGGTGTCCGAGCCGCCCCGGCCCAGCGTAGTGATGTTATTGTGTTCGTCTACGCCCTGAAACCCGGCTACCACGACCACGCGGCCGGCGGCTAGATCCGCGCGCATATTGTCTTCGTCGATTTCCCGAATGCGGGCCTTGGTGTAGGCACTGTCGGTCAATATGCGGACTTGGGCGCCGGTATAGGAGCGTGCGTCGCAACCCAGGTTATGCAAAGCCATTGACAACAGGGCGATGGTGACTTGCTCGCCGGTCGACAGCAGCACGTCCAATTCGCGGTCGGTCGGTTGTACTTGCATTTCCTTGGCCAGTGAAACCAGACGGTTGGTCTCGCCGCTCATCGCCGATACGACGACGACGATTTGATCGCCGGCCTCTCGGGCTTTTTTGACTTTTTCCGCGACGGCTTTGATCCGTTCAACCGTACCTACGGAAGTCCCTCCGAATTTAAAGACATACAATGCCATGTGTGTATAGACCTTTTGGGCTTGTTAATGTGTCGCGTCGCGACGGTTAAAGCTACTGCGGGGCGGTAGCACAAAATTAAACGAATCGGCTTGGCCGTGATAAACGCATTTTGTAACGGGTCGTCATCCTGCGGCCGGATACGGCGAGTAAGCCGCTGGCGAACAACAGCGCAGCGCCCGGCAACGGTACAACCGTATCGGCAAACGAGTTCGCCGCCGACAAGGCGTCGAGAGAAGCCAAGGTTTCAGCCATCGCTTCAGCTGCTAATGCGTGCAAACGTGTAGTGGGGTGCACACTGTCCCAGAACAGGTAGCTGTCCGGGTCGGCACAGACTGAAGGTAAATTGACGCAGGCGTCTACCACGTTGGTAAAACCGTATGCCGAGGGGGCTTGCAAAATGGTGTCGAATAAACTGTAGGTATCGAATTCGGTGATGCGGGCGCTCGGCAGTTTACCGGATAAATCGTCCAGAAACAGCGATAAGGTGCTGTTAAACGTTTGAGTAAACGCCGCGGCATAAGCGATTACGTCCGCGCCGTTTTCGAGCGCATATGGGGTTTTACTCATATCGGGCAAGTTGGGCACCAGGATGTTTTGGGCGCCGTAAATCGCCAGCACGGCTACGTAGGTAGCAATATTTTGTGCGGCTTGGGTCGCGGTACCTGAAAAAGTCAATAAATCGTTGCCTCCGCCCCAAACCACGTACAAGGCGTTGCTATCGACCGGGTTGGTTGACAGGTAGGCGACGACTTGTTGCGCCATGCCTGGCAGCTTCAACAAGCCGCCGGTCGATTGCGTGCCGAAGTCTCCGTAGTTGCCGATGCCGGAGGTCGAGCCGGCGATGGCTAAATCGAAAAAATTTCCGCTATTGGCGCCGCCCGGCAGAATGCTGTCGGCGAGATACTCGACTGCGGTTTTGCCGTTGGAATAGTGGCCTTGGTAGTAGGGCGGACAGGGGTGCCAGGGATCGCAGTTACCGCCCAGTAACTTGTAGAGACTGACGACTGCCGACGGGTCGGCGCCGGCGTCGGACAGGCTGTCACCGAATACGTATACGCCTGAATAGGTTGAGGCAATGGCCGGGGCGGCGCTGAGTGCCGCCAATAACAACATTGCTGCGAAAGTTAATGGTTTCATCGAATGGTTTCTCCCAAATAGAGCGTGCCGGCCCCGGCCGTAAACGTTAGCTATTTCACAAAATCGCAATAAAGTGTATCGCATTGGCCATCAAGAGTAATGAGAGATTTTTTAAGCGTTCGCCTATCGGTATCGCATGCAGTCTAGCGTGCTCAGGGGTAATCCTGACTCAGCCATTGTGCGCGGTATGCGGCGTAGCAGTCGGTTTTGACCAAATGCAGCGCCGTGCCGCGCTTAAGGTATATCGCCGGTAGGGGATGGCCGTTAAAGCGATGAGCTTTAATCAGGCTGTATGCACCTACCTGAGCGAAGGTTAGGGTTTCGCCGATCTCGGGTAGTCGCCGGAAGCGGTAAGCCCCGAATACGTCGCCGGCCAAACAGGTGCAGCCGGCAACAATGGCCGATTCGTCGCCGGACGGACTAGCTTGCAATAGCTCGGGTTGCAGTTGGTATTCGAACACTTCGGGTAAGTGGTTGACCGAAGTGTCCAGAATCAGCACGGTTTCGCCGTCGCTGACGAAGCGGTCTATGATTGTCGCGTATAAATAGCCGGCGTTGCCGACGATGGCGTTACCCGGTTCCAGATAGACCTCGTCGGCATAGTCGGCGCGCAATTGCGCAATCAATTCCGACAATTGCTGATGATCGACCATGCTGTGATACAGATAGCCGCCGCCCAAATTCAGCCAGCGCAATCGCCCGCATCGCGCTAGCACCGGCTGCAAGGCTTGCAAGGTCAGGCGTAACGGCTGTATGGCTGTTTGGCCGAATGCGTTATGAACATGTAGGCCTGCGATTGCGGCCGGTAAACCCTCGGCCAAGGCCTCTATAGCTATCCCAAGTTTGGAATGGCGCCGGCAAGGGTCGTAACGTTGGTCTGCCGCTTGCGAGACTTTGGGGTTGACTCGCAAGCCGGCGGAGTAGGGAGCGCAGGTTTGGTACAGCGCGGCGAATTGGTTCAGGGAATTGAAGCTGACGTGGCTACATAAAGAGGCCAGTTCGCTAAACTCGTCCGGCCGTATGCCCGGCGTGGTCAAGTGCAGGCTGCCGCGGTTTTGCGCCGCTTCCCGGCATAGCTTGGCCTCGAACAATGAGCTGGCGGAAAAGCCGTCGACTAAGTCGGACAATTCGGCTATCAAACTGGCCAGCGGCAAGGCTTTGACCGAATACAACAGCTTGCAGGCGCTAGCGGTTCGGATTGCTTGCAAGGCTTGAAGGTTGGCGTGCACCCGGTCCAAATCCAGTACGAAAGCCGGACTGCGCGGCTTGAAATTTTCCAGCGCCAGCATATCGTCCGTCATGGGCAACGCTGCCCCCGGTACGCCGCGCATTCGGTCAGGACCCAGTTCATGTAGACGTCGTGTGCCTCCATCGATACCCGATCCAATAGTTGCCGGTGGAAACAGGCGCCGGCCAACAGTGTATCCGGTCTGACCCGGGCCAGCAGGCGGTCGTAGTAACCGGCTCCGTTGCCCAGCCTGCCGCCGCTAGGATCGAAAGCCACGCCGGGTACCAATATTGCGTCCAATTCATCCGGGTTGATGAGTTTTTCGGCTTCCAGCCGACGTTGATGCGGCGGTTCTAAAATCCGCCACATGCCCGGCCGTAGTTCGTCCAGGGATTGTAAATGCCATAAACCGAGGCACTTGTTGCCGTCGCCGTCCTGCGTGCAAAACGGTATGACGAGGCGATGTTTGTTCAGCCGCAGCTGTTCGCAGACGGCGGGCTGGGTGCGCACTTCCGAGCGGCAATCTAGATACCACATCACCGTGCGCGCGTGAGCTTGCTCGACCAAGTCTTGAAAGCGCCGGCAAATGCGGGCGCTGGCGGCGTCCTTGTCGGTTTGGGCTGCGCGTGCCGCATAGCCCAGGCCGCGTTGTCGGGCTTTATCCATGCTGGGCAAAATGGGCTAGGGCGGTGTCGATTAAATCCGGGGCTTCGCTGACCAAATGCAGGGCGTCGGCTTCTTTGCGTAGCCATGTCAATTGGCGTTTGGCCAGTTGCCGGGTGGCAGCGATGCCTTTGTCGCGAAAAGTGGCGAAATCGCATTCGCCGTTAAGGAACGACCAGGCTTGCCGGTAGCCGACGCAACGCACGGACGGCAGGCCCTCCGTCAAATCGCCGCGAGCGCGTAAAGCCCGCACTTCGTCTAAAAAGCCTTGCTCCAGCATGGCGTCGAAACGTGCGGCGATTTTTCGGTGCAAGCCGGCCCGTTCGCTGGGGGCGACGATCAGTTTGATAAAGCGGTACGGCGGCTCGTCGTCGGCTTCGCTCTGAAAAAAGCTGGAGATGGGCCGGCCGCTGATTTCGTAGACCTCCAGCGCTCTTTGGATGCGTTGCGGGTCGTTGACGTGGATGCGTGCGGCGGCTTGCGGGTCCACTTGCGCCAAGCGCGCGTGCATCGCATCCTTGCCGGCGTCGAGTAACTCCTTGTCCAAGCGTTGCCTGATCTCAGGGTCGGCTTCCGGCAGTTGCGCCAGTCCCTGGGTCAATGCGCTGAAATACAACATGGTGCCACCCACCAACAACGGTAATTTGCCGCGTTTGACGATGTCGTCCATCAACTCGAAGGCGCGGCTGCGAAACTGGCCGGTAGAAAAGCTTGCGTTCGGTTCCAGAATGTCGATCAAATGGTGGGGGATGCCGCCGCGCTCCGCCAGGGTCGGTTTGGCGGTGCCTATGTCCATGCCTCGGTAGACCAGGGCGGAATCGACGCTGATGATTTCCGCGTTCAGCGCTTGAGCCATGGTTACCGCCAGCGCGCTTTTGCCGGACGCGGTCGGCCCCATAAGCAGTAATACGCGCGGTTTTTCGAGGGTTTGCATTATTGGCCGCGCATGAAGAAGCGGTCCAAGTCTTGGTGACTCAGGCTTATCCAGGTCGGACGGCCGTGGTTGCATTGGCCGCTGCGTTCGGTTTGTTCCATGTCGCGCAACAAGGCGTTCATTTCGTCGATGCTGAGCCGGCGTTTGGCGCGCACCGAGTTATGGCACGCCATCGTAGCCAGGATTGCGTTCAGCGTTTCTTCGGCCTTGCGGCTGGTGCCGTGAGCGAGTAAGTCGGCCAAAATATCCCGCACCAGGCGGTCGCTGTCGGTTTTGGCCAGCAAGGCCGGGAGTGCACGCAGAATCACGGTTTCCGGGCCGGAGCGGGTCAATTCGAAACCCAAGCCGAAAAAAAAGCCGTGTTCTTGTTCGGCTACATCGGCTTCCGCCGCGCTGACTTGGATTTTTATCGGCAGCAACAGGGGTTGGGAAACGATGCCTTGGGTTTGGTAAAGCTGTTTCAAGCGCTCGTAGGTTACCCGTTCATGGGCGGCGTGGGCGTCGACCAAGATGATGCCGTCCGCAGTTTCGGCCAAGATATAAATGCTGTGGATATGCGCCAGCGCGTAGCCGAGCGGCGGCAAACCGTCGCCGTGCGGTTTGTTTTGGCTTTGCGGGTACAGCTTGCCGTAGCCTTCGATTTGCTCGGCTACGCTGCCCGGCATGCGGGTGCGGGCCGGATAGCTGAACGCGCGGTTAGTCGTGGCCGCGGGGGGTATATACGTTTGTTGCGACGTCTGTGACGGCGCGGCGTCGTTTAACGGCAGCGATAATTGTTCGCCGGGGTTGGAACGAGCTTCGGCATTTGCGGAGGTTTTCGCCGCCGTGCCTGGTATCTGCGTTTCGATTAGCTCGGTAGGTGCTAGACCGGGGCGTTGTTCCGCCAGGCTGCGATGCAGGGCTTGATAGAGAAAATCGTGCACCATGCGGCCTTCGCGAAAGCGGACTTCCAGTTTGGTCGGGTGGGCGTTAACGTCGACCAGCGCCGGGTCCAGCTGCAAGTACAGCACGAACACCGGATGCCGGCCGTGGTATAGCACGTCTTGGTAAGCTTGTTTGACGGCATGGGCGATCAAGCGGTCTTTAATCAAGCGGCCGTTGACGTAAAAGAACTGCATGTCCGGCTGACTGCGCGAAAACGTCGGTTTGCCTACCCAGCCCGACAGTTGCAAGCCGGATGCGGCAAAGTCGATGTTGACCGCGCTGTCCAGAAATACCGAGCCGCACACCGCGGCAATGCGCTTTTGCTGGTCCGCCGCACCCGCAACCGGTTTCAAATTAAATACTTCGCGCTGATTGTGGTTCAGCACGAAGCCGACGTCGCAACGCGCCAAGGCCAATTTCTGCAGCAAACTTTCGATATGGCCGAATTCGGTCTTTTCGGTTTTCAAAAATTTGCGCCGGGCGGGAGTGTTGTAGAACAGGTCGCGCACTTCGACGGTGGTGCCGGGCGGATGCGGATCGGGCTGCGGATCGAAGTTTTGCTCGCTGCCGTCGGCGCTGACTTGCCAAGCGCATTCGGCATCCGCCGGGCGGGAAATCAAGGTCAGTCGGGCTACCGAACTGATGCTGGGCAGGGCTTCGCCCCTAAAACCCATGGTGGCGACCCGTTCCAGATCCTCCAGCGAGGCGATTTTACTGGTGGCGTGACGCGACAAGGCCAAGGGCAAGTCGTCTTTAACGATGCCGCAGCCGTTGTCGCGGATTTTGATCAGTTTGACACCGCCTTGTTCGACGTCGATGTGGATTTGGGTGGCGCCGGCATCGAAACAATTTTCCACCAATTCCTTAATGACGGATGCAGGGCGTTCCACCACTTCGCCGGCGGCGATTTGGTTGATGAGTTGGGTGGGTAAAGCTTGAATCCGCATCGTGCGCGCCATGCAAAAGCGCGTATTCTAACGGATAGAGCGAATTTTGGGTGATATAGCGAATGTGCCGTTTAAACGGGCAGGGACTAACTGCTGCGTGGAATTTGCAAGACTCGGCCTACTCTGACCTCGGCGTTGCCGCCGTTGGCCGAACGGATTTCGCGAACCGAAACCCCGTACTGGCGGGCGATGTCGTGCAAGGTTTCGCCGCGGCCGATTACGTGGCGGGTGGTGGCGGGAGAGCTGCCGACCACTTTGTCGCCGACTTCCGGTATGGCGGCACGGGCCAGCGGCGGTTCGGCGGATTTTTGCCGGGTTGCCAGTTTAGCCGGCGTATGCCCGGATTTTTGCAGTTGGGCGAAGCTGGTATCGGCGGGAGCGTATTGTTTGAAATGCGCCATGATGCCGTTAAATACGGCTTTGGCCATTTGTTGTTGATAGCCTGTGCTGTTCAAGCGGCGTTCTTCGTCCGGATTGGAAATGAAGGCGGTTTCGACCAAAATCGACGGGATGGGCGATTTCAACACCACGAATCCGGCTTTTTGTACGCTTGTGCGGTGTAAATGTCCGACCGATTTGACGCTTTTCAAGACCCGGTTGCCGATATGTTGGCTGGCTTCTTTGGCGGCATTCGTGGTCAAATCCATCAACACCGAGGCCAACACGTCGTCTTGAGCCTCGCCGGAGCCGTCGGCGGCATTTTCGCTATCGGCCAGAAACTGGGCGACGTGGCTGGATGCGCCTTTGTTCGCCAGGGTGTAGATCGATGCGCCGTGGGCGCTGGCGTCGTCGAATGCGTCGGCGTGAATGGAAACCAATAAGTCGGCCTTGGCGTCGCGGGCGATTTTGACCCGGTCGCGCAGTTTGACGAAATAATCGCCGTTGCGAATCATCACGGCTTTCATGCCGGGTTGTCGGTTGATTTCCCCGGCCAGACGCTTGGCGATGGCGAATACCACGTCTTTTTCCTTGGTGCCGTTGCCGCCTTGGGCGCCGACGTCTTTACCGCCGTGCCCGGCGTCGACCGCGATGACGATGTCGCGGCCCCGGGTTTTGGCGGGTTTGGCCGGGGCGGACTTAACCGGTTCGGCGACCGGCTTGATTTTGGCTTCTTTGATAGGTGCGGTGGTTTTGCCGGCCGTTTGTTGCCGTACCGGGGTAGTGCCGGGTTTGCCGTTCAAATCCAGTTGCAGGATTTTGCCGTTCACGCTGGCGCGGATGTCGGCAGCACCGGCCAGTTCCACGACGACGCGCAAATCGGTTTTGTTGCGCACGCCGGAACGCACGGCCAGCGCCAACGATTGGCCGGCCGGCGGTTGAGCCAAGGCGGCAGCCAGTTCGGTGTTCGGAAAATCGATGACCAGCCGGTCCGGGTTTTTTAACAGGAAGTGGCGGTAATGCGGCGTTTCGGTTAGCTCGAACACCAGACTTTTGGCGGAACCTGCAAAATGCAAGTTTTGAATCCGGGCTTGGCCGGCGTGGGTGGCGGCGGCGAAACTGCATATCGCCAGCAGCCAGAAAAATTGTAGTGTTAAGCGCATAAGCCAGCCAACCGGGGAACTTATAATAACGGTTGGAGATTATAGCAGCAGGTTATTGTTTTTCCAGTTAATTGTTAATGGTTTGCCTAGGGTGTTGATTTCCAATCGCCTTCCGCAGTCGGCAATGGCCAAATCGATTCGAATGTCGGGGGCAGGCAGTATTCCCGTGCCGTTTTGCGGCCATTCTATGCAGCACAGCGCCGGCTGCGCTAAATAATCGTCCATGCCTATCCATTCCAATTCTTCCGGATCTTTCAGCCGGTACAAATCGAAGTGGAACACCTGTCGCTCCGGGAGGGAATATTCTTCCACCAAGGTATAGGTAGGGCTTTTGACGGCGCCGCTGTGGCCGTAGGCTCGCAATAATCCGCGTACCAAGGTGGTTTTGCCGGCGCCTAGGTCGCCGTACAAAAATATCAGGCATTGGCGCGGCAGGGCTGCCGCCAAGGCGGCGCCGAAGGCTTCGGTTTCCGCGCTGCTGTTGAGATCGATCAGCATGAATTCGACAGTGCTGTGAGAAAGGGAAATAAATCGCTGGCCAGCATGCCGCGCTCGCCGTGCTGCAGCGCGGCCCTATCGGCGGCGGCGCCGTGCAGGTGCACGGCTAAGCGGGTGGCATCCGAGTCCGGCAAGCCTTGCGCCAGCAGCGCCGCGATGATGCCGGTCAAGACGTCGCCCATGCCGCCGCCGGCCATGCCGGGATTGCCGGTGGTGTTGACGTAGATCGTGTCGGCATCGGCCACCAAACTGCCGGCGCCTTTCAGCACGCAAATGCCGCCGTAGCGCTTGTGCAGCGCCCGCACCGCCGCGTAGCGGTCGGCCGAGACGTCTCGACTACTGCACGCCAGCAATCGGGCGGCTTCGCCCGGATGCGGGGTCAATATCCAATTACCCCGGGCGACCGGAAATTGCGCCAACAAATTCAGTGCGTCGGCGTCTAACACGCAGCGTCGGTCGGTTGCCAAAGCGGCCGCCAGCAGGCCGTGCGCCCAAACATCCTGGCCCAGGCCGGGGCCGACGGCGATAACGTCGGCTTTTTCCAGCCAGGGCTGGAGTTGCGTTTGGTTTTCGACCGCGTGGCACATCAGTTCCGGCCGGCCTATGTTTAAAAAGCCGCTGTGTTCCGGCCGGCTGGCGATGCTGACCAGTCCGGCTCCGCAACGTAGCGCGGCTTCGCCGGCCAAGCGGATGGCGCCGGAAAAGCCCAGGTTGCCGCCGATCAACAAAACGTGGCCGAAGTGGCCTTTGTGGGCGCTTCGGGGACGCGGCGGAAATGGCGGTTGGCGTAGTAGCCGCGCTTTCGGTCTATATGGCTCCAGTACGCCGGGCGGCAGCCCGAGGTCCGCGCAGACGATTTCCCGACAATAATCCGCCGCTTCACCGGTCACTAAACCGCCTTTCAGGGCGATGAAACTGACCGTCAGATCGGCGCGCACGGCGCAGCCCAGCGCGCAGCCGGTATCGGCGTGCAAGCCGGACGGAATGTCCAGCGCCAAAACCGGGCGGCCGCTGGCGTTGATCCAATCGATCGCCGTCGAGAACGGCGGCTCGACCGGACGGCTCAAGCCGGTGCCGAGCAGGGCGTCGACCACTACACCTTGCGGGGCTGCGGTTTCGTCGAACGCCGAACAACTGCCGCCGGCCGCCAGATAGTGCTGATAGGCGCTTAAAGCGTCGCCTTTTAGTTGTTGCGGATCGATAACGCTGCAAGTTCGGACTTGCATTCCGGCCTGCATGGCCAGCGTGGCCAGTAGGTAACCGTCTCCGGCATTGTTGCCGGCCCCGCAACAGATTTGCAGCGAGGTTTCGTCCGGCCAGCGCAGTCTAAGCTGCTCGAAGGCCGCGCCGGCTGCGCGGCGCATCAATTCGAAACCGGGAATGTTCAGTTGCTCTATTGCATGGCGTTCGACCGCACGAATTTCAGCGACCCCGTACAGTGCGTTATCGGATGGAGGCATCGGATTGTCGTGTAAAATGAGAGGCACATCCCATTATAGTGCAAGCCCGCCATGCCCCCAACCCCTTCGCTCGACTACATGCAGTTGTCCCAGCGCATCAAACGTTGGGGCGAGGACTTGGGCTTTCAGCAAATCGGCATCAGCGACACGGACTTGAGCCAGGCCGAAGCGCGTTTAATGCATTGGCTGGCGCGGGATTTTCACGGCGATATGCACTACATGACGGCGCACGGCGTCAAGCGGAGCCGGCCGGCGCTGCTGCAGCCGGGCACTCTCAGCATCGTCAGCGCGCGCCTGGATTATTTGCCCGAACAGAGCTCGGTGAGCAAGCAACGCTTGCAAGACCCGGCCGCGGCGTTCGTGTCTCGCTATGCCTTGGGTAGGGATTATCACAAAGTTTTGCGCAACCGTTTGCAGAAGTTGGCCGATAAAATCGCTGGGGTGGCAGGGCCGTTCGGATACCGGGTGTTTACCGACAGCGCCCCGGTATTGGAAAAGGCTATCGCCGAAAAGGCCGGTCTGGGCTGGATAGGCAAGCACAGCAATTTGATCAACCGTCGGGCCGGGTCCTGGTTTTTTCTGGGCGAAATTTACACCGATTTGCCGCTGCCCGCCGATACTCCCGCCGCCAATCACTGCGGCCAATGTCAGGCCTGCCTGGAGGTGTGTCCGACTCAAGCCATAGTCGCGCCTTACCAAGTGGATGCCAGACGTTGCGTTTCCTATCTGACCATCGAGTTGCACGGCGCTATCCCGGAAGCGTTGCGACCGTTGCTCGGCAACCGCATATACGGCTGCGACGATTGCCAATTGATTTGCCCGTGGAACCGTTTCGCCAAACTGAGTGCCGAGGCGGATTTCATGCCGCGCCGCGGCCTGGACAGCGCCGGCTTGCTCGAGGTATTCGGCTGGAGCGAATCCGAATTTTTACAAAAAACCGAGGGCTCGGCGATACGCCGCATAGGCCACGTGCGCTGGCTGCGCAACGTCGCGGTGGCTTTGGGCAACGGCCCGGCTATGGAAGCGGCTAAGCAGGCCTTGCGAGAACGGTTACATCATCCGCACGCGTTGGTGCGAGAACACAGCGCCTGGGCGTTGGCGAAATTGCGGCAATGAACGCGGGTTACGCTGCGCCGCCTGCCGGTCAGGCGCCGTTCGCCGGCGCGAGCGGGTCGCCGAGCATTCGCCCGTTCGTGCTAGACTCGGGCGCTGACAGCTGAATGATTGGTAAGGTCGATATTATGGCAGGGGCACGCAATAGTCACACACATCCTCTCCAAATCGCGGAAGTACGCGCCAGTCCGGGGTACGGCCGAATCGGGATTACCTTCTGTCCGGGCAAACACGACCGGTTCGCCCATACCGGTGCCTGGGAGCGCGACCTCGGTATCGATTTGGACGTCATCGTCGCTTGGGGGGCGAAATTGGTGTTGACCCTGGTCGAGTTGGCCGAACTTTCCGCGTTGAAAGTGCCGCAGCTGGGCCATGAAATTCGCAGGCGCGGCATAGAGTGGCGTCACCTGCCTATCGCCGATTTTTCCGTGCCGACCAAGGCGTTCGAGCTGGAGTGGGCAACCCAAGGGCGCGAGATTCGCGAGTTGTTGCGCAATGGCGGCGACGTGCTCGTGCATTGCAAGGGCGGCCTGGGACGAGCCGGCATGATCGCCGCGCGTTTGCTGGTTGAGCTGGGCATGCATCCCGAAGAGGCGATTCATGCGGTGCGCCGGGTGCGTAAGGGGGCCATCGAAACCCCGGCGCAATTGGCGTTGGTGCGCCGGACTAAACCTGCGCTTTGATGGGCGGTTCCGGCATGAGTGGGCCCCGTCTATGATCGATACCGCCGTCATGCAGCGAGTCGGCGGACAGTTGGGCACTAACCCGGCGGGTATTTTTCAGGACGGTAACGGACGCCGCTATTACGTAAAGACCTTGGAGTCTGCGGCGCATGCGCGCAACGAGTGGCTTGCGGCCAAGCTTTACCAATTGGCGGGTGCGCCGACGTTAACCTATGTAAACACAAGCGCGCCGGACCAAATTGCCACCGAATGGCTGCAGCTCGACAAGAAATGTGTTGCCCATTTCAGCGAAAGCGAACGCAAACAGGCGCAGCGCTGGTTTGCCGTGCACGCCTGGACCGCCAATTGGGACGCTGCCGGCTTTAACGGCGACAACCAAGGGGTCGCGGACGGCATAGTGCTTACCCTGGACGTGGGGGGAGCCTTGGCCTACCGGGCTCAGGGAGATCCCAAAGGCAAAGCCTTCGGTACCCGGGTGGACGAACTGGACGTGTTGCGTTGCGACGCCGGTAACCCGCACGCCGTCAAACTGTTCGCCGGCATGAGTCCTAAGCAACTGGCACAGGCCATTATGCGAGTGGTGGCGATTCCCGACGAGCGGATTGGCCGTATCGTCATCGATTGCGGCGGCAGTCAAAAACTGGCCGAGAAGATGATAGCCCGTAAAGCCGATATGGCCGGGCGTCTGGAAAATTATGTTCAAAACGAAAATGTCGTTTGACCGGCGTTGATTCCCATCAGCCTCGTGGTATTGCCGGCAGGTCTAGTTCCGTTTTTCGTCCACATGAGAGGAAACAGTTTATGGGCAGCAATCGATTGCGCGCAATTTTAGAGCAACCCGGCATACAGGCTGCGCCGGCCGTATACGATTGCATAGGGGCAATGGCTGCGCAGCAGGCGGGTTTCAATTTTATTTTTTCCAGCGGATTCGGTATTGCGGCGTCCCTGCTCGGCAAGCCGGATTTCGGTTATTTGACCGCCGGCGAAATGATAGATGCCGCCAAACGCATTGCCGCCAGCGTGCCTATTCCATTGATTGCCGATATGGATACCGGCTACGGCAATCCGTTGAACGTGGTGCGCACCGTGGAAGAAATCTGCCAAACCAGAGTGGCCGGTATCATTTTGGAAGATCAGGAATGGCCGAAAAAATGCGGTCATTTTGACGGCAAGCGTATCGTCAGTAGCGAAGAACAGGTAGAAAAAATCCGTGCGGCGGCTTATGCGCGCGCAGATTCCGGTCTGGTGATCGTGGCTCGTACCGACGCTAGAGCGATAGAAGGCTTGGAGGGGGCGATACGGCGCGGCGAGCGATATTTGGCGGCCGGCGCCGACGTGTTGTTCGTCGAGGCACCGCAGTCGCGTGAGGAGCTGGCGCAGGTGGCCCGGCATTTTCAGGGCGTGGCGTTGATGGCTAATATCATCGAAGGCGGCAAGACGCCGAATTTGTCGGTAACGGAGTTGGAAGCGATGGGCTATAAATTGGTTGCATTTGCGTTGTCCGGTTTGTTTTCGGCTACCCAGGCCGTGCTGGATTGTTTCGCCACCTTAAAAGCGGACGGTAGTACGCAGAACGTCAACTCGACCCTCAGTTTTGAAGCTTATAAGGAAGTCATTCGTTTGTCCGAGCATGAGCATTTAGAAAATCGATTTGGTTTAAAGCGTTAAATGGTTGCGAATTAAAGGTAAGGCAATTTTTGGAATGAATCGTTATGTCCGAGAAACGCGCTAATACTGAGCTACCGAGCGTACTCAAAAAACTGGGCGGTATGACTGCTCTCCGCGATACCGCATTAGTCGAACAAAGCTTGTTGCGCACGCTGGAACCGCTACTGGGTATACTCGAAACTTCTTTTTACCGTACCGACGATAGCGGCGGCATTATTCGAGCGATACACCATAGCCGTAATGTTGTGGCTGAAAACGGTGTAAACAGGGTGGTCGATAACGTGGAAGAAGTGACCAACGAACGCGATGCGCCTGCTCTTGTTGTCAAGTTGTTCGAAAGCGCCCGATTGCTGGGTAAGGCATGTAGCAGGCACATAGACGGCGAGCAACGGCTGATTTGCTACCCCACGTTCGGCAAGAATGAAGTTGTCGGTTACTTCGTGTTTCAGCGGGATAGGGACGTCACGGCGGAAGAAGATTCCATCATTCAGGGGGTAATCGAGGTATTCACCAACTATTTCGACCTGTTGGACGCCAGTCAGCGCGATCAATTAACCGGGTTGTTGAATCGCTACTCGTTGGATGCGTATTTGAACGGATTGTGGAGTTTGCTGGCGGAAAGCCAAAACGTCATGCAGGCCGAGGCAGCCGATGTTAAATCGCCTCGAGAACGTTATTGGTTGTGGCTGATTGATATCGATCATTTCAAGAGTATTAACGATAGATTTGGTCACATCATCGGCGATGAAGTCCTCATACTGATCACTGGCTTGCTGAAAAACTCCATGCGTAGATCGGATTTGCTATACCGGTATGGCGGCGAAGAATTTTTGATAATTATCGCAACTCCGGATGAGGAATCTGCTAAACGCGTGTTCGAAAGATCTCGGCAAAAAATCGAAGATTTCGAGTTTCCGCGCGTCGGCAAAGTGACCATCAGCGGCGGGTTTTCCGAAGCGGATCCCAAAGTGCTTCCGCGAGAGGTGCTTAACCGCGCCGACAGCGCCTTGTACGCCGCTAAAGCGGCCGGACGCAATCGTGTGTTCCATTACGAACAACTATTGCGGGATGGCGTTATTAAAGAAGCCGCAACAGGCGAAATCGACTTGTTCTGAGACGGGTTATCAGTAACCGGCTTAGCTTAGCCTGCAGCGTTTCCGCGCAGGATCGCGCTTGCTCCCCAGGATGCGCAGGGTGTCGAGCTAGTGTTTATATCGACTGGCGGTTGCTGCTTAGTTTCGATTGGTATTGCCGTTATCGTTCGGAGCCGATGTGTATCGCTAGCCAAATGCTGTCCCGGTCCGGTGTCGTCCAATCCACCCGGTGTTTGCAATGCGCGGGTATCAACAGATAATCCCCGGCGGTAAGCCGCAATTCGCCGCCGTCCGCAAACGTCAATCGGGCTTCGCCTTGCAGTAACATGACCCATTCGTCGTTGTCCTGGTCGTACCAATCGCTGCTGTGTCCGCGGGATACGATGCGTTCGATGCGCAATATAGGTTTCTCCAGCAACGTTTGGCATAATTCGGACGGCAAACTCGCCGGAATGCCGTGGTAGATGGATGCGGCACGTATCGTCATAAATAAGTCAAAAAATCAAATGGGCGGAGGGGGAAATGAGTAATACGATGTTTTCGAAGTTCGCGGCAATTATGCTGGAAACGGCACCGATTGTCGTAGCGTGGGTCCGCAAGGCTTGCGATAAGGCTCAGTGCGTGGATTTTTTAGCGCCGTTGTTGATGCGTCTATATTTGGCGCCGGTGTTATGGATGGCGGGGGCCAAGAAATTCTCCGGTTTTACCGATACCGCCGAGTGGTTCGGTAATGCCGAATGGGGGTTAGGGCTGCCTGCTCCATATTTGCTGGTCTTCCTAGTCGGATTATTCGAAATTTTGGGTGCGCTGTTTTTGTTGTTCGGTTTTGCAACCCGGTTTATTAGCTTGCCGCTGATGGTGATCATGGCGTTCGCGGCTTTTACGGTACATTGGCACAACGGTTGGTTGGCAATTGCCACCGGCGACGGGATTTTTGCTACCGACCGCACAAAAGCCGCCGTGGAGCGCTTGGCGCAAGCCAAAGAACTCTTGCAGGCGCAAGGCGATTACCAGTGGTTGACGGAGTTCGGCAATTTTGTGGTATTGAATAACGGGATAGAGTTCGCGGCTACTTATTTCGTCATGCTGCTGGCATTGTTTTTTACCGGCGGCGGCCGTTACGTTAGCGCCGACTATTGGCTGGTGCGCAAGTATTTCCCGTCTTAATCGGCAGGTTGGGCAGAGGCTTGTACCAAGATCCACGGTTTGACTACCACGGCCCATACCGGACTGTCGTCTTGGTACCATTCGCTGGCCTGCCGGTCACTGACCGGTCCGACCACTCCCTGTTGCAACCAAGCGGCGACTAGCGTTCGGTTGTCGGCGGAAAATTGATAGGCGACTTCGATCAAATCCAAATCGGCGGCTACCGCTATGGTTTGACCGGCAGCGAAAAAACGCTGCAATTCCCGCCAGGCGATTTGCGAGGTTTCCAGGTTGACCTTGGCTTTTTCAAGGTCCGACGGTAAGTGTTGCATAAAACGGTTTTTCGGAACGACAGGCGATGTTGTAGACTTGGCGGTTATTTTATCGCAAGCAGTTGTTATCCTGATGAGGAAATCGTCATGTCATTATTGAGTTCTTTTAAAAAGCGATCCACCTTGGATGCTGCAATCAAACACGTGGCTCAAGCCCGCAAAAGCGAAGGCGGCAAAGCGGAGCAATTGTATAAAAGCGCTTACCAGGGGTTTGCCGGCGTACTCGTCGACAATTTAATGTTTTCCGAGGCCTTGTACCATTGGGGGTTCGGGCTGTTGCACGAGGCTGGAACCAAACAAGGTTCGGAAGCGGCCGCCACTCTCGAAGATGCCATCTCGAAATTTACCTTTTGCTTGTTAACCGCGCCCAATTATTTAGGCGCGGCAATCGACGGCGGCGTGGCGTACATGGAATTGGCTCGTTTGCGCCCGGCGGCCGAACGAACGGGGTGTTACGCAAAGGCGGAGGAGTTTTTCGAGCAAGCTTGCGCGATTCAAAAAGCCAGCGCGGCCTATAATCTGGCCTGCATTTATGCTCTTCGCGGCGACGAAACGGCCTGTCAAAAAGCCCTGGAGCAAGCAAAAGAATTCGGTAGTTTGCCCAACGAGTCTACTATTGTGCAGGACGAGGATATGCAGCCGGTTGCCGAAAGCCTTTGGTTTAAAGAGTTTATCGAATCCGTTCGGGCCTTACCCGAGCCGGGCCGGGAAAAACTGAATCACCAAGAGGTGGATGTCGAGCCCAAGTTTAAATTGAAAAAATCCGAGGATTACGATTATTACTCGTAAAGGCTGCCGCCTTTGGGTTTAACTCGAAACTGACAAGGTTAAGGAAACTTGACCGGTTTTTGATGCATCCGGCTAGCATGTGCGCTACATCCCTTGACATGACGCCGGTTAAGTTATGGTAAAAACTTGAGTGGTTTTTAGGGTTTTATTTTATAATGTGCGATGTTTTTGGGCCGGCGTTATCAGCTAAACGTTTGGTCTTGCTCAGTTTGCTAAATATTTCCCGAGAATTCAAATCATGAAAAACCTGAATGTCATTTTGATACGGCTGCTGCAATTTGTGGTCTTCGTTTTATTTACTTTCATCGTATTGGTGTATTTCGGCACCATGATATTACTGCCTTTGGATGTTGTGGTGCTGTTGACCAAATTTTTGGGCGTATTGGGTTTCGGAACGCTGTTTGGCGCGATTGTGGCGATTCCGGCCGTCGCTTACTTGGGGAAAATCGTCTATAACACGCCAGGCTTGATTGCGATGATTATCGAAAACGGTATCGATTTGGCGAACATCGGCAAACAACGGGTTGAAGCTTTTAATAAACTGGTTGATGCCAACAAATAATCAGGGCTTTTAGCGCAATTAAAAAGGGGCTGAATCAGCCCCTTTTTTATGCCTACTCATCCGCTCCGCTTTTGCTTGGGTAATAACAAAATTGCCGAAGCGAATAACCCGTATGCGCCAGGAATAGGCACCGGAGTCACATCGGACGTGGTAATGAAATAAAACTCTCCGGACTCGCCGTTGCCGGTAAAAAAGGCGAATTCCATCGAATTCCACACCAAGTTGTTAAACAGTTCCGGGTTAGGTGCGCTGTTGGGTAGCGATTGGGCGGTGTCCAGGCCGTCCAAGCCCAGGTTGTCCGACAGATAAAGGCTGAATGCGTAGGAAATATCTTCTACTCCCGGGACGAGTAAGGGGCCGGTGAATGCGTCGTTGTATGCGACGATTCTGTCTTCCGTACCAATCAGGGTACTAATCAGGCTGTCGTTGTAAAGCGAGATAAACGAAGTGCCCAAGGTTGGCTGCCAATCCCAAACGTTGTCGCCGATGCGAATCCTCATCTCGAGTAAATAATCGAAATAATCGGCCGCGTCGTGCAACGGCGGCTCGGTTATGTTTTGAAAATAGGGAACGCCGGCGTCGTAGCTGAAATCGACGTACATAATTTGGCCGAGTAGGCCTAAGCCGCTATCGAAATTGATAGTGCCTTGATAGCGGCCGGATACGACGTCGGCTAGGGCTGTCGAGCCGCTCATATAACCGCTTAGCAGTAAGGGTAACAGCAGCTTGTTGCTTAGTGCGAGTTTGTGGGCCATGGCTACCTTCCTTTGGGTACGAGAAGGTTTGATTCTAACGGCTATTCGCATCCTAAGGCAACGCCGTTGGCTGCAGTTAGCCGTCTCAGCGTATGCGCACAAACGGATTGCTGCGCATTTCCGCGCCGAAAGTCGACATGGGGCCGTGGCCGGGTATGAAGGCCACGTCCGCGCCCAGTGGCCACAATTTGAGTTGTATCGAATCGATTAACGTCTGGTAATCGCCGCGCGGAAAATCGGTGCGGCCGATAGAGCCTTTAAACAGTACGTCGCCAACCAAGGCCAATTTGCTGGCGGCGTGATAGAACACCACGTGGCCGGGTGTATGTCCGGGGCAGTGTATGACCTCCAGAACTTGTTCGCCCACGCTGACCCGGTCGCCGTCCTGTAGCCAGCGCGTCGGAGTAAAACGTTCGCTCATAGGGAAGCCGAACATCTCGCATTGCTTAGGCAGGTTTTGAATCCAGAAGTCGTCTTCCCGGTGCGGGCCGTAAATCGGTAGTTTTAATTTGTCGGCGAGTTCGGCGACGCCGCCAACATGGTCCATGTGGCCATGAGTTACCAAAATGGCCGCCAATTCGACCTTCTGCGCTTCGACGACCGCCAATACGTCGTCCAAATCGCCGCCCGGATCGACTAGCGCTGCTTGTCCGGTTTTTTCGCAGACCAACAGCGTGCAATTTTGTTGATAATCGGTGACGGGTAAGATGGTGTAACGCATGGCGTAAGATGGTCTGAGGCGCCGCGAGCGGACGGCGCGCAAGGTGCGGTGGGGTTATATGTTCAATAGCAGGTGAGCCGGAGCTTCCAGGCTTTCTTTGATGATGCCCAAAAATTGCACGGCTTCTTTGCCGTCTACCAGCCTATGGTCGTAAGACAGGGCCAGATACATGATGGGGCGGATGACGATTTCGCCGTTTTCGACGATGGGCCGGTCCTTGATGGCGTGCATGCCTAAAATCGCGCATTGCGGCGGATTCAAAATCGGCGTGGACAGCATGGAGCCGAAGATGCCGCCGTTGGTGATGGTAAAGGTGCCGCCGCTCAGGTCTTCCATGCTGATAGAACCGCTACGGGCTTTGCTGCTGAAATCCTGTATGCCTTTTTCGATGCCGGCGAAATCCAGTTGATCGGCGTCGCGCAATATGGGTACGATCAAGCCGCGCTGCGTGGTGACCGCTATGCCGATGTCGTAATAACCGTGGTAAATGATGTCGTTGCCGTCTATCGAGGAGTTGATGGCCGGAAAGCGCTTTAAGGCTTCGATAGAGGCTTTGACGAAAAACGACATGAAGCCGAGTTTGACGTTGTGCTTGGCCTCGAACCGGTCTTTGTATTGATTGCGCAGATCGATGACCGATTTTAGATTGACCTCGTTAAAGGTGGTCAGCATCGCGGCGTTTTGCTGGGCTTGCAGCAGGCGTTCGGCGATTTTCGCCCGCAATCGCGTCATCGGCACGCGTTGCTCGGGGCGCAGGCTGGCGACCGCAGTAGCCGACAACGGTGCGTGGCTGGCTTCTTGGGCCGGTGGCTGAGGTGCTGGCACCGGGGTTGGTTGCGGAGCGCTTTGTTCTTCTAAAAATTCCAGTACGTCGCTTTTTAAAATCCGTCCGTGCTTGCCGCTGCCGCTGATGGCTGCCGGGTTCAACTCGTTTTCGGCGACCAGTTTGCGTACCGATGGGCTTAGCGGTGACTCGGCTTTGCCGGACTGGGGTTCGGCACTCCCGGATTGCACTGCGGGAGTCGGCTTTTCCGGCACAGCGGTTTTCTGTTTGGCGTCGAATCGGGCCAGAATCTCGCCGCCGGCCACGGTTTCTCCCGGTTGTCTGACGATTTCCAGTAGCACTCCGGCAGACGGTGCGGGCACTTCCAGGATCACTTTATCGGTTTCCAGGTCGGCTAGGTTGTCGCCGGCGTTAACCCAGTCGCCGGCTTGTTTGTGCCAAGCGACCAGCGTAGCATCTGAAACCGATTCAGGAAGATGGGGCACCAATATGTCAAAACTCATGTTTATTTCCTTCTTTGCTGCCAAATAGGGCGGTATGCACGACGGCCTTCTGCTCGGTAAGATGGGTTTTATAGTTGCCCACGGCCGGGGCGGCTGATGGCGGCCTGCCTGCGTACATGATGGGGATATTATCGTCGATCAGTTCGTAAAAATGATGCTTAATTTGATACCAAGCGCCTTGGTTGCGCGGTTCTTCCTGACACCAGACGACTAGGTCGATGTTGGGGTATTTTTCCAGTTCCGCGCGAAAAGCGTCGTTAGGGAACGGATATAACTGTTCGATGCGGATGATGGCAACGTGTTTCAGGTCGGCGTCGCGGCGCGCTTCCAGCAAGTCATAGTAGACTTTTCCGCTGCAAAGGACCAAGCGGGTGGTCGCAAACGGATCGATGTCGTCGATTTCGCCGATAGTCGGCATGAAGCCACGCTCGGTTAAGTCTTCCAGCTTGGATACCGCCAGTTTGTGGCGCAATAGGCTCTTGGGGCTCATGACCACCAAGGGCTTACGGTATTGGCGTATCAACTGCCGGCGTAACAGGTGAAAGATTTGCGACGGTGTGGTGGGCGAGCACACTTGGATGTTTTGGTCGGCGCACAATTGTAAATATCTTTCCAGCCGAGCGGAGGAGTGTTCCGGACCTTGGCCCTCGAAACCGTGCGGCAGCAGCATGACCAGACCGCTCAATTTGCCCCATTTGGTTTCGCCCGAGGTGATGAACTGATCGATAACTACTTGGGCGCCGTTGGCGAAGTCGCCGAACTGCGCCTCCCAAATCACCAATTTGTCGGGTTCGGTGGAGCTGTAACCGTATTCGAAGCCCAGCACGCCGGCTTCGGACAGCAGCGAATTGAAAATTTGCGCGCGGCCTTGCTGGTCGGTCAAGTGTTTCAGCGGAATGTAATTGTCGCCGTTCTGTTGATTCAACAAAATCGCGTGGCGGTGAGAGAAGGTGCCGCGGCCGATGTCCTGACCGGTCAGGCGTATATCGTAACCGTCCAGCAATAACGTCGCGTAGGCCAGGTTTTCGGCGAAGCCCCAATCCATCGATATTTCCCCTGCGGCCATTTTGTTGCGTTCTTCCATGACCTTGGCGACACGCGGGTGCAATTCGAAATTTTCGGGCAAGATTTGCATGCGCGCATTGCAAAATTGCAGGCGTTCCAGCGGCACAGTGGTGTCGGCGGCCTGGTTCCATTCCCGGTTCAGATATTTTTCCCAACGGGCCGAGTAGGAGTAGTTTTGATTTACCACAATCGGCCGGGATACGACTTTGCCCTCGCTGAGCATCTGATAGTACTCTTCTTCGAGATGATTGACCGTGGCTTCGTCGATCGCGCCGTCGTTGATCAACTGCTGCGCATAAAGCTGCCGACTGGTCGGGAGATTACGGATTTTGCGATACATCATCGGTTGAGTGGCCGAAGGTTCGTCCGCTTCGTTATGGCCTAAGCGCCGATAGCAAATTAAATCGATCACGACGTCTTTATGAAAAGTCATCCGGTATTCGAGCGCTAACTGGGTGATGAACACCACGGCTTCCGGATCGTCGCCGTTGACGTGAAATACCGGCGCTTGAATCATATTGGCCACGTCGGTGCAATATAGCGTGGAACGGGCGTCGAACGGGTTGCTGGTGGTAAAGCCTATTTGATTGTTGATGACGATGTGCACCGTGCCGCCGGTATGGAAGGCGCGGGTTTCCGACATGTTCAGGGTTTCCATGACGATGCCTTGCCCGGCGAACGATGCGTCGCCGTGGATCAGTACCGGCACAATGGCGTCTTCGCCGCCTACGCCGTGTCTATCCTGTCGGGCTTTAACGGAGCCTTCCACGACCGGATTGATGATTTCCAGATGCGAAGGGTTAAAAGCAAGAGTCAAGTGGATGGGGCCGCCGGGCGTGGAGATGTTGGAGGAAAAGCCCATGTGATATTTGACGTCACCGGTCAATACGCCGGGAGATGAGGTATGTGTGCCTTCGAACTCGCCGAACAGAACGGCCGGGCTTTTACCCAGTACGTTGACCAGTACGTTCAGGCGGCCGCGGTGAGCCATGCCGATCACCACCTCTCTGACTTTCGATTCGCCGGCGCGTTGGATCAGTTCGTCCAGAATCGGTATCAGCGATTCGCCGCCTTCCAGCGAGAATCGTTTTTGACCGACGTATTTGCGATGCAAATATTTTTCCAATCCTTCAGCCGCCGTCAGCAATTTCAGCAAGCCGATACGTTTTTCCGCATGGCTGGCGTAGTCAGGCTTCGCGCCTTCCAATTTAGCCCGTATCCAATTTTTAGGCTCGGCGTCCACGATATGCATGAATTCGCTGCCTATGCTGCCGCAATAGATTTCATTCAAGGTTTGAATGATCGCGTGCAGCGGAAGCCGGTCTATGCCGCACAGGCCGCCGGTGTCGAACACGGTTTTCATGTCCGCTTGCGTTAAGCCGTAATACACCGGTTCCAAATCGCTGGGTATTGCTTCCGAGTTGCCGAGCGGATTATTGGCGGCTATCTGGTGGCCTTTCATCCTGTACTGATTGATGAGTCTGGCGACGGCCGATTGTTTTTTGACGCTTTGCTCGGTAAAGCCTTGCATTTTGGCTAATTTGCCGGGCTCCGAGATGGCCAGCTTTTCGAAGCGTTCGACGATGACGCTATGCGGTGTGTCGTCGTGCGAGCCGCAGTGGATATTGTCGAAATGTTCGCGCCACTTATCCGAAACCGATTGAGGATCGTTCAGGTATTGTTCGTAAAGCAATTCGATGTAGCTGGCGTTGCCGCCGTAATACGCCGAGGTGTCGCTAAACAGTTTCAATAAGTTGCTCATATAACGTCCCGGTTTTAGCGCTTGAGAAAGGTTTGTAGCTGTTAATGGTATATTACCAAAGGAAAAACGAAGCGCAAACGCGCACCGTAGCTTGGCTTGAACAAAGACGGGCTGCAAAAATTGCGGAGAGCAGCATGGCGGATAACAGAGTGATTATTAAGATAAATTACGATAAGGACAAATATCGGAAAGCATTGATCGATCCGAAAATGGTAACGGTATGGCATACCGGTAGAATTCTAGCAGCTGTGCTCACTTTTTTTATATTAATCGCGTTCGCGGTTTATTGGGTTAAATTTGCCGGCTCGGATCGCCCGGCCTCGGAGCCGCTTCCGCCGGAAACGGCTATCGGGGATTCGCAAATTAGCGATTCCGTCAAAACGGAAGGCAGCCCGGCTTTGCCGGAAAAGCCGGTTGGAATTAAGGCTGAGACTAGCGGCAATACGTTGTCCGAAAAAGTTTTCAAACCGGGTGCAATCATTTTCGATAGACGAGTAATTCGTGCGTCGCTGAATACCGAGTTATTAAAAGGCGAACCGCTAAAGCCGGTTGATGCGTACCGGTTCGTGCCGGAGGCCGGTAAAACCTTGGAGCTGTTTTATTTTTGCGAAGTAAAGCAATTGGCCAAGCAAACTCTATATCAAGCTTGGTACAAAAACGGCGGTTTAGTGATCAAAAAGCGTGTCGATATTAAATCGGATAAGTTTAAGCTAGTATCTTCACGTAAGTTTACACTCGAAGATGTCGGCGAATGGAGAGTGGCGTTAATCCATGCTGACGGCAAGTTATTTAGCCAAGTGAATTTCTTAGTTAATCATTAGGATGCTTGATTTAATAATTAAAAGCGGTGATATAATTAAGGCGCTTTTTAATTTAATGGGGAAAATATGACTGATTTTAACAATCTCTCTGAAGCGGAAATTCAAGCACTGATCGATAATGCCGAAAGAGCTTTAAAGGAGCGGATGAACAGCAAGCGTAAGGAAGTTTTAGCGCAAATTAAGGAACTTGCGGCGTCAATTGGCGTGACTGTTGAAATTGGCGAAAGCGATAAAAGGTCGGAAAGGAAAGGCAGCAAAGTGGCGGCTAAATACCGTAATCCGGCCGATGCTTCTCAAACTTGGACGGGTCGCGGTCTGGCGCCGAAATGGATGCAGGAATTGCTGGCTGCCGGCAGAGACAAAGCCGAGTTCGAAATCAACTAGCCGCAGCTTCGGTTTGCAGTTTCCGCAACCAGGCTTGAAGTGTGTTAACCACCCACGGGCCGTCGTCCGAAGTTAAATCGTGGCCGCCCCAAAGGTGGGTTTCCAACTGTAATTGCCAGCGTCGTTGAATCGCTGCCGAGCAATCCGGGTCGACCAAACGGTCGCCCCGGCTGTTTAACAACAGTATCGGGCTCTGCGGTTTCCGCGCGTCGGGCCGGTAGCTCGCAGCAGCGGCCAGTTGTCGCAGACTGTTGAGTCGGCTGATGGGGCGGGCGCGGTGTATTTGCTCCCAGCGCTCGGCGAGCGCATGGTGTTTCTCGTTCAAATTGGTCACTCGGCGTACGATAGTCAGCTCACGCTGCAGTGGGTCTTGCAGCGTTAGTAACTTAAACAGTTCCGGGTAGTTGCGCCAGTGCATTCGCTTATAAAACGGGCTTAGCGATGCCAGGCTCACGTTGATCAAGGCGCCGGCGCATATATCCTCGGGATGCTTGAGCATCCATTCCCAGGCAATCATGCCGCCCATGGACAAGGCCAGCACGGTTAAGGGTTGCTGCATCAGATTCTGACGGATCGCTTGTCGCCTTACTGCGTCCGTAATATCCGCTATGGTCATGGGACAACTTTCCGAATTGCGGTTGCCGCTCCCGGGTAAATCCAGGGTCGAGATTTTCGATTGCGGAAACGCTTGCCGCAGCAACTCGGGGAAATCGCCCCAATGCGCCGACTCCCTGGACAAGCCACGCAGCAACAGCCAATGTTTTCCGTAAGCGTCACGCATACCAAGTCTCCCATGCCGCGCGGCGGTTGTCGACGCGCTGATCGTGAGTTTGTTCGGCCCATTTAGTCGGGGATAATAAACAGCGGTGCAAAAATTCGAACAAGGTGAAATGGCGACGCAAGATGCGCTGTTGCCTATGCGGTAGCAAAGGGTGAAACAGGCCGTGACGCTGAAACAAGTGCAAAGGGCTTTTGCGCAACCACAACCAGGAGCCCATTTCCAAGGTCAACGGTAAGAACAAGCGGCCGGCTTGGGGCGAGGATTTGAAACTGTCGTATAGATAATCCCAGAGGTCGCCGTTAATCACGTATTCTTCGCTCATCGGCTCTATGCGATAGACGTGGTGAGGAAAACAATGATCGAATAAATTTTTCAGCGCGTAAGCTTCGGCTATGTCGGGAAAGGGTTCGCGGCAGGAAGCATAAGGAAACCACAAACGGTCGCGAATGCCGAAACCGGAATGCAAATCCAAGACTATGGACAGTTCGGCCTCGAACAAATAGCGCCGCACCACCTCGCACAGGGCTTCGGCTTCGGTTTCCATGCGGGATGCGTCGCCGCGGTACCACGGTAGCCAAGGCGTTAAGCGGTGGCCGCTATACAACTTGGTATTGCCTTGACCTTCGATAGGCGCGTTGCGCATCAAATCGACCCCGTTACCGTTGGCGCGGGTGCCGCGGTAAACGCCGACCGGGTTGACGATGGGCACAAACACCAGGCGGGATTCGGCCAGACGCCGTTGTAATTCCCGGTCCCATTCCAGCATTTCGATCAAGGTCTGCAAGTAAGACAATATGACTTCCGATCCTATCTTTTCCAGCCCGTGCACGCCGCCGAAAAAGCCTAGGGTAGGCGCTTGCGGCTGCAACGTCCCTAACACAATCGCGTAAACCGGGAAATCGTGACCCTGCCAACGGATGCGGGTCAGGGTTTCGATGCGGGCATGGCCATCCAAGCGCTCCAATAGCGATTCGAGTTGGGCTAATTCCTGGAACACCGGGCTATTAGGGCTATTAGTGTAAAGAGGTTTCGATGTAACGCTGCCGCTTTTTCGGTGCGATTTTGTCTATTTCCACCATGATCAAACTATCGATGCAGTTGTTAAAGTCGGGGTCTATGTTGAAATCGATGAAGTGGCAGCCTTTGTCCACGCACAATTCGACATATTGCTTGTACAAGGTAGGCACTTTGACTCCCAGTTTTTTTAACTCACTGTTTAAAACCTTAAAGCTGGTCGAATAGTCGGCCGCAAATTCCTGGGCGGCGAATTGCCGGCATTGTTCGGACAGCAAAAAGGGTTGCTTGGCTTTGGCACTGGGTAGCTCGCTACCGAATTGTTGTCGGTAGAATCCAATGATCAGTTCCTTGGCCAATTGCGGGTAGGCATTGCTGATGCTAACCGGGCCGAATAAATATTTGATGTCCGGTTGCTCGCGTAGATAAGCGCCGATGCCGTACCACAAATAGTCCAAGCTATGCTGTCCCCAATAGCGCGGTTGCACGAAGCTGCGGCCCAACTCCAGACTGTTGGGCAAGAAGCGGGCGAATTCGCTGGTCAAATCGAATAAGGTACTGGTATAGAAACCGTCTATGCCGTGGCTTGCCATGATTTTCGGGCCTTCGCCTATCCGATACGCGCCGACGATTTCCAAGTCGTTTTCGTCCCACAGTACCAAGTGGCTGTAATAGACGTCGAATTTGTCGATATCGGTAGGCGTGCCGGTGCCTTCCTCGACGGTACGAAAGGTTAATTCCCGCAAGCGGCCGATTTCCTGCATTACCGGGCAATCATCTTGAAATTGGTATAAGAAGATTTTTTTTCTATCGCGGGTTTCGCCTAACAGGCGCGATTGGTACAAGGCTTTTTTGATCGCTTTGGCGTCGGCCGGGTGCTGAACGGCTTCAAAGGTTTCGAATAAGGCAAGTTTGTTTTTCTTGCCCAAATTCAACACGTGCTTGCGAAATGTTTGGCAAAGCTGCTTGTCGCTCTGATCGCTGTTGACTATGGCTTGGTAGGGAATCGGCGCGCCGACTTTGATTTTGATCTCCTGGCCGTTTTTGTTAAACATTTCTTTGACCAATAGCATGGTGCCTAACGGTTTGTACAAGGTGGACATGCTGTAGAACAACGCCGAATTCTTGGCCTGCAGGTGTACCGGCAAAATGGGGCAGCGGGTTTTCTTCGCCAGTTTGATGAATCCGCTTTGCCATTTGCCGTCGCGTATGCCTTTGGGGGTGATGCGCGATACTTCGCCGGCCGGGAACATAATTAAGGCTTGTTCGCTTTCCAAGGCGTCCAGCATGGCTTTATAACTTTCTTTGAAGGCTTTCTTTTCGCTCAATACGTCCACCGGCAAAAATACCGATTGCAACGGTTCCATGTAAGTCAATACCCGATTGGCGACGATGCGCACGTCCGGTCTAACGGAACGGATCAACTTGACTAAAGCCAAGCCGTCCAAGGTGCCTATGGGATGGTTGGCGACAATCAACAAGCGGCCTTCGGCCGGGATGTTGTTATAGGAGCTGCTGCTGACTTGGTAGCTGAAATCGAAATAATTCAATAATTTGTCCAAGAACGCATAACCGCGTAAATGCTGGTTTTTGCGGATGACGTTGTTGAAATCGTCTTCGTGCAACAGTTTTCGCAACGTTTTGATCACTAACTTGTTGTGTTTTCCCCAATTAGCGTCCGGATAGGTTTCTTGCAAAATGCGTTCGGCATCGATCATGAATGGTGGGTCCAAATAAAAACTAAAAATCAGGCATACGGATTGAGCGGAGTAAAGCCGTAAGCGCTAGAAGTGATTCAGGAATAGCAGGGCTTTAAAGCGCGGCAAAATCAGCATTTGTCACCGTTGCGAATCTGCGGCGGGTATGGCGCCAAGCAAGGGATGCACGGGCTCCGCTTGCTGGTTGCCGCTGAATTCGATAACGCGGCGGATTTTCCGGTTTGGGGGTGAATGGGTAACGCGCATGCTTAAGTCCTTACATCGATCTGCGCTACAGCGTATTGCAGCAATGTGACAGCAATATGACCGCTGGCGGCTAAAACTCGCTGCCGGCGGCTAGCGCTGTTTGTAAAGTAAGCTGTGTTATTTGCCCGGATTTTAGTGCGGGAAATCACCTATTCGGCTTGGGGGGTAAGGTTCTGGCATGGCTTGGAAGCCGCGCCGCATAGGTATAAATCACTTGGCATAAGGGTTGCGTTATCCGTAGCGCTAAGCAATGGCCGCAGTATCGAACGAATTGGCCCTGTACGCGTAACACATTTGTAGGAATCCATATGACCAATACTACTTTAGCGAAAGCTATCTCCACTCTGATCGCCGGCACCGCGCTGGTCTGCACCAGCGGCTCCGCTGCAGCTTCGACCACCATGTATAACACCTTTACCACCACCGCCAAGAGCGCAACCGACGGTTGGACGCGAATCGCCGATAGCAACGGTGACGGTTACGGTACCGGACCGGAAAGCAAAGGTAACTCCGGCTTGATCCTGCCTTGGGCGGGTACTACCGGTAATAAACTGCCGTTCGACTATACCGGTTCTTCGCATTTGAATTGGGCGGTACAGCTCAGCGGTGAAGGCGATACGGCGCAAATCTCCGGCGCCGATTCCATGGCAAGATACGGATTCGACGCGGAAATCGATACCGGCGGCGGCGCGTGGCGCGATACCGGATTAGACGGCAACGGCAATCCGACCGCGACCGGACCCACCGGTTGGAAACATCAAACAGACATCGGTCTGATTTCGTCGGACGTGACGCAATGGGTTACGATCAACCTGACGGCATTGAGCCAGCTGCAATCGCCAACCTACAGCCAGTTCGGCGTCACGGTTTTCGAAGGCATGGACACCAATACCGGCGATTACGTGCATCACGGTTCTTGGAATAACGCCTCCAAGCCTTACACCTTGGACAATCCGTTCGGAACTACCGGCTTAACCAATATCGGCTATAGCGACAACGTCGACGCGGTTGCCGGATTCACCTTCCTGGCGCAAGCCGGGCAGATTTACACCATTTATCTCGGCGGGGTGGATTTCTCCAGATGGAACGCCGGGGTAGATAACTACCGCATGGATATTACGACCGCGCTGACCGCGCCGGTGCCGCTACCCGCAGCCGCGTGGCTGTTCGGTAGCGCTTTTGCGGGTTTGTTAGGTTTTAGCGGACGTAAAAAAGCGCGCTTGTCCGCTTAACTACGATCGTTGACGGGCCGGCTCAACCGGCCTTCAGGAAGGCTCGACGGAATGGTCAGGACGACCGCCAGGGATGGCTTTGTTAAATTGGTTATCTGCCCGCTTTAGCCTCGGCTTGAATGGTCTCTCGTGTTCAAGTCGGGCTTTTTTTCTCGAATCGATATAAAGTCCTGTCGGCAAACCCATTAAGTCCTTGCGCTGAGCGAACCGGATGCGGGTTTGTTACAATCGTTTTCCGGTTTGCATTTCCTGAAGACACTCCACGAGCTTTTATGCTTAGGCTTTATACCTGCTTATTTACCCTAGCCTTGCCGCTAATCTTAGCTCGCTTGTATTGGCGCGGATTCAAGGCGCCTGCCTATCGGGAGCGTTGGGCGGAGCGTCTGGGCATTTACCGCGGTCCCGCACGCGGACCTACGCTTTGGTTTCATTGCGTATCGGTGGGAGAGGCGGAAGCCGCGTTTCCTTTAATACGCCTGCTGCAGGCCGAATTGCCTGCCTTGCCCCTAGTCGTGACGACGACGACGCCGACCGGATCCGCTCGAATCAAAGCCGTATTGGGCGATAGCGTCGAGCACGTGTATCTGCCTTACGATCTGCCTTGGATAATCACCGGGTTTTTACGGCATTTTCGCCCGCGCCTCGCGGTGTTCATGGAAAAAGAACTTTGGCCGAATATCTGTGCCGCTTGCCGTCGGCGCGCCGTGCCCCTGTTCATCGTCAATGCCCGCTTGTCGGCTCGCTCCGCGGCAGCCTATCGCAAAATGCCGAGTTTAAGCCAATCTGCACTGGCCACGGTGGCGGGAATCGCTTGCCAGACCCAGGCCGATAGGCAAAATTTCCTGCAAATCGGCGCTTTGGCCGATAACACTGCGGTTTTGGGTAATTTGAAGTTCGATGTGTCGATAGACGCCGAGGTGATAGAAAAAGGTCGCCAGCTAAAACGTAGCGAATTCAAAGGTCGCTTCGTTTGGATATTGGCCAGCACGCATCAAGACGAGGAAGCGCAGTTGATGCACCTCTATCCCAGACTGAAGCGGGAAATTCCCGAATTGCTGTTAATGATCGCTCCGCGGCATCCCGAGCGTTTCCACGCCGTCGAGCGGGTGGCGCAGGAACAGGGGCTGGCGGTGGTGACGCGCAGTTCGGCGCGAACCGTAGCGGCCGAAACTGACGTGTACTTGGCCGATAGCATGGGCGAACTGAAAATGTTGTACGCCGCGGCGGATGTTGCCTTCGTCGGCGGTAGTCTGGTGCCGGTAGGCGGGCATAACGTATTGGAACCGGCGTTGGTGGGCGTTCCGGTGTTGTTCGGCATGCAGATGTTTAACTTCCAGGATATCGCCGAACGATTGTTGGCCGAGCAGGCGGTCGTGCAATGTGCGGATGCTCAGCAACTGGCCGCCGCCGTTTTGCGGATTTACCGGGACGCCGATTACCGCGATAAACTGGCCGCGACCGCCAAGGCTTTTGTGCTGCGCAACCAAGGCGCCACTCGCCGGGTCGCCGATTTGTTAATCGCCCGCTTGCGTGGCAATTGAGGCAATCCGAGCGGAGCAGGGTAGGGCGAGAGGTTCATTAATCATCATTAGGCGGTCGCTATGCAAAATTTGGTGATTTACAATCACGGCAAGGACAGCATTCCGTGGGGCGAAAAAGCCTTGGCCCTGGCGAGCATCGCCAAGACGCACGGATATGCGTTTATCAGCCCGGATTATCAAGTCAGCAATGATCCCGACTGGCGGGTGCGGCAGTTGCTGAATATGGATTTGTCCGGTTACGAGCGTATCGTGCTGGCGGGATCCAGCATGGGCGCTTACGTCGCCACAGTGGCGGCGACGCACATCAAGCCCGCAGGATTATTTCTAATCGCGCCGGCCTTCTATCTGCCGGGCTATACCTGCCAAACCTTCGAACCCTATACGTCGCGAATAGAAGTTTTTCACGGCTGGCAAGACGAGGTGGTACCGCCGGAGCACGCCTGGCGATTCTGTCGGACCCACCGCGCGGTGTTGCATATGTTGGATGCCGATCATCGCTTGCTCGCTGTATTGCCGCAAATGGCCGAGGCTTTCGGGCGGTTTTTAATCGCCTGTACGGCTTAAATTAAGGGTTTTAAAGCTGGCGCGGCACGTCCGCTGTTATGGGGGTGGGCCGCTACGGTGTTACAATGCAAATTCTCGGAACGACTAACCAATGGTAATCATGAAGTTGTCTTTGTCTTCAGCGGCTGCATTTTTTCTGGGCCTGTTATTTTTGTTATCCGCGCCGGCTCGGGCCGCCGGTCCGGCTTTTACTCCCGCTCCGCCTAGCATTGCCGGCAGCAGTTACTTTTTGATGGATTTCAACAGCAGCCGTGTGTTAGCCGAAAAAGATCCGGATAAACGGGTATCCCCGGCAAGTTTGACCAAGATCATGACGGTTTACGTGGTGTTTCGCGAACTGAAATCCGGCCATCTGACCCTGGACGAAAAAGTGACCGTCAGTCAAAACGCCTGGCAGACCGGCGGTTCCAAAATGTTTATCGAGGTCAACAAACAAGTCTCGGTGGAAGATTTACTGCAAGGCGTGATCATTCAATCGGGCAACGATGCCAGCGTCGCACTGGCCGAGCACGTGGCCGGCAGCGAGCAAACCTTTGCCGACATGATGAACGAACAAGCGGCGCGCTTGGGCATGGTCAACAGCCACTTCGAGAATGCGACCGGTTTGCCGAGTCCCAACCATTACAGTAGTGCCCACGATCTGGCCTTGCTGGCGCAGGCTGTGATTCGCGACTTTCCGGAATTTTACCGCTGGGATTCGCAAAAAGAATTCACTTATAACGGTATCACTCAAACCAACCGGAATTTGCTGTTGTGGCGCGACGCGTCGGTGGACGGCTTGAAAACCGGTTTCACCGACGATGCCGGCTATTGCATGGTGGCGTCCGCCAAGCGGGAGGACATGCGCTTGATTTCGGTGGTCATGGGTACTGCCAGTCCCAATGCGCGGGCTAACGAAAGCCAATCGCTGTTGAACTACGGTTTTCGGTTTTTCGAAACGCATAGGTTGTATCAAGCCGGTACCCCGTTAACCGAAACCCGGGTGCGCAAAGGCGAAAAATCCCTGTTGCCGGTTGGGGTGGGTGAGGACGTCTACGTCACTGCTCCGCGCAAGCATTTCAACGAATTAAAACCGGAAAGCCAATTGGATAAAGTGGTGATAGCACCGTTGAAAAAAGGCGACACGGTCGGCAGCTTGATAGTCACTTTAAACGGCGAAACCGTGTTGACCAAACCGTTGGTAGCCATGGAAGATGTCGCTGAAGGCAGCTTTTTCCGCCGATTGTACGACGCCGCTTTGGTATTTTTGGAGCGTTGATGAGCGATACCGTCTATTTGAACGGCGAATATTTGCCGTTGGCCCAGGCCAAAGTGTCGGTACTCGATCGCGGCTTTTTGTTCGGAGACGGCATTTACGAAGTGATTCCGGTATATCGCGGCCGCCTGTTTCGCTTGGAGGAACACGTCACTCGTTTGAATAACAGCTTGCGGGCGATACGGTTGGAGCTTACCAAAACCGCGACGGAATGGCAGGCGATTTTTCAGCCGCTGTTGGAACAGGACAAAGACCAGTCCGTCTACTTGCAAATTACCCGCGGATACGCACCCAAGCGAGATCACGGATTTCCGCATCCTATGGTACCGACCATATTCGCGATGTGTAACGAGATCAAAGCCTTTCCGGGGCGGGTAGCGGGAATTAAAGCGATTACCGTGGACGATATTCGCTGGCAGTTATGCCATGTCAAAGCGATTACCTTGTTGGCCAACATCTTGATGCGGCAAGAAGCTTTGGATCAGGACTGCGAAGAAGCGATTTTGGTACGTAACGGTTATGTCACCGAAGGCGCTGCCAGCAATTTGTTTGCGGTGATCGATGGGGAATTGATCACGCCGCCCAAGAACCACGAAATTTTGTCAGGCATTACCCGCGACGTGATTTTGGAATTGGCCGCGGCTAACAGTATCGCTTACCGGGAGGACGTTATCGCCGTCGAAGCCCTGCAAGATGCCAGCGAAGTATGGGTGGCAAGCTCCACCCGGGAAGTCGTGCCGGTGGTTGAAATCGACGGCATGCCGGTAGGCGACGGCAAACCCGGCCCGCTGTTTTTCCGCATGGATCAATTGTTGCAGCAGTTCAAGCAGTCCTTAGTATGAGCGAAACAGAAAGTTTGCTGGAATTTCCCTGCCGGTTCGCGATAAAGGCGGTCGGTAAGAGCAGCCCGGGCTTCGATGCCGTAGTGGTCGAAATCGTGCGCCGCCACGTGGCCGACATCCACGAAGGCGCGGTCAGCAGTCGTCCGAGTAAAGGCGGCACGTATGTTTCGGTCACCGTCATGATAGAAGCGACCAGCCGTGCGCAATTGGATGCCATTTATCAAGGCTTGGTGGACCATCCCGACGTGTTGATGGCGCTTTAAGCCGGGTGAACGCATCCACTCTGGTCAGGCAATTGGGCTTGACGGATTATCGAACGGTCTGGCAAGACATGCAGCAGTTCACCGACCGGCGCGGTCCCGATAGCAACGATGAAATTTGGGTTACCGAGCATTTGCCGGTCTACACCTTAGGGCTCAACGGCAAGCCGGAACACGTGTTGGCTGCCGGGGATGTGGCATTGGTGCAAAGCGATCGCGGCGGGCAAGTGACTTATCACGGTCCGGGCCAATTGGTGGTTTACCTGTTGGCCGATTTGCGGCGCTTGTCGTGGGGGCCCCGGCGGGCGGTCAGCGTACTGGAACAGGCGATGATTGCGACGCTGGCCCAATACGGAATCAGCGGCGAAGCGCGCGCCGATGCGCCGGGCGTGTATGTGCAGGGACACAAAATCGGCGCCTTAGGACTTAGAATACGGCGTGGCTGTTGCTACCACGGATTGAGTTTGAACAACGCTATGGACTTGACCCCGTTTAGCCGGATCAATCCCTGTGGTTATGTCGGCATGCAAGTCACCCAATTGGCCGATTTAGGCGTGTGCATCAAAACTCACGAACTGGCTGTGCCGGTCGTGCATCATCTGATCGAGGCTATCGAATCATGAAATTGACCGCTCCTTCCCGTTCTACGCCCGACACTCACCAACGCAATGCCGACAAATTGTCGCGAATTCCTATCAGGGTGGAAAAACCCGATAGCGTGCTGCGTAAGCCGGATTGGATTCGGGTGAAATTGCCGAGCGGCGACAAAGTCAATCAGATCAAGCAAACGTTGCGGGAAAATCGCTTGCATACCGTTTGCGAGGAAGCCGCCTGCCCTAACTTGAGCGAGTGTTTCGGGCACGGCACGGCTACTTTCATGATTATGGGTGATTTGTGCACCCGCCGCTGCCCGTTCTGCGACGTGGCACACGGTAGACCGTTGCCCCCGGATCAGGACGAGCCGGCCAATTTGGCAAAAACCGTTGCAGCCCTGGCTTTGAAATACGTGGTAGTCACTTCGGTTAACCGCGACGATTTGCGCGACGGCGGGGCAGGTCATTTTGCCGCCTGCATTGCCGCAATACGCCGGGACAGTCCGCACACCACGGTGGAAATTCTCACCCCGGATTTTCGTGGCCGCTTAGCGGTCGCTTTGCCGATACTGCAGGCTCAGCCGTGCGATGTATTCAACCATAATCTGGAAACCGTACCGCGCTTGTATCCTGAAGCGCGGCCGGGAGCCGACTATCATTGCTCTCTACAATTGTTGCAGGAGCACAAGCGCTTGCTGCCGCAAGTGCCGACCAAATCCGGTTTGATGCTGGGTATAGGCGAGAGCGAAGCCGAAGTGGTCGAGGTGTTACAAGACTTGTTGGCTCACGGTTGCAGCATGTTGACTATCGGCCAGTATTTGCAACCGAGCAAAGCGCATTTAGCGGTTAAAGAATACGTGCATCCCGAACAATTTCGTCGCTACGCGGAGATTGCCTACCGGTTGGGCTTTGCGCAGGTTGCTAGCGCTCCGTTGGTCAGGTCGTCTTACCATGCCGATTTGCAAGCGGCGAAGGTGATTTAGCCGTTGCGGTTAGCCGGCGGCATTTTGTCGCGTAATTTCAGAAAACGCTGATAACGGCTGGCCGAAATGTGTCCGGTATCGACTGCGGAGCGGACCGCGCAGTCTTTGTCGTTGACGTGGCGGCAGTCGTTGAAGCGGCATCGGCCGATAAAGGGTTGGAACTCGCGGTAACCCCAGGCCAGTTGCGCTTCCGACAAACCGGCCAAACCGAAGATCGCCACGCCGGGACTGTCGATGAGATCGCCGCCGCTAGGCAAGTGGTACAGGGTTGCGGCAGTAGTGGTATGGCGGCCGTGGCGGGTGGTTTCCGAGACGCTATTGATTTTTAAACGCTTATCCGGCAGCAAGGCGTTGGTCAGAGACGATTTTCCTACCCCGGATTGACCGGCGAACATGCCGGTTTGGCCGCGAAGCGCATGTCGAATGTGCTCCAGGCCTATTTGTTGGCGGGCGCTCACCCGGAATAGGCGGTAATTCAGGCCGGTATAGGTGTTTAATTCCCGTTCGGTATTTTCGCTCAAACCCAGATCGATTTTATTTAACACCAGTGCCGCGTCGATATTACAGTTTTCGCAGATTGCCAAATATTGGTCCAACAGTAAAAAGTCGCATTCCGGTTCGGCGGCGAATACGATGAATATCGTATCCAGATTGGCGGCCACCGGACGGACTTGATCGCCGCGGCTGGGACGTTGCAGTACCGAACGGCGGGCCACTATCCGTTCGATGCGGCCTTGTTCCGGAGTCTGCTGCGATAGCAGCACTCGGTCGCCGACCACTACGGTATCCAGCTTGCGCAAGGTTTGGCATAACAAGGTACGTTCTCCCACTTCGACGGCAATGCCTTTGCCCAAGTGGGAGACCACCAGCCCTTCGAGCAGGGCCGACATCAGGCGGACTGCATTTTTTGTTCGATGTGGGCGATGCGGATTGCCGCCGGCGGATGGCTATAGTGAAATGCCGAATACAAAGGGTCGGGGGTCAGCGTGCTGGCGTTTTCCTCGTAAAGCTTGACTAGGCCGCTGATCATTTTGCGGCCTTGCGCATGGCGGGTGGCGAATTCGTCGGCTTCGAATTCGAATTTGCGTTGAAAATAGGCGCTGATAGGTTGCATGAAGGTGGTGAACACCGGAGAAACCAGCATAAACAGCAACAAAGCGGCCGCGTTGGATTGAGTGGACACGCCCAGTCCTGCAAAGAACCAGTTTTGACCAATCAGCCAGCCCAGCAGCGCGAAACTGATCAAGGTCATCAGCGACGAGGCGGCCAACATTTTGATCACGTGTTTGCATTTGAAATGGCCTAGTTCGTGCGCTAATACCGCTTCCAGTTCTTCTTCGTCCAAAGACTCCACCAAGGTATCGAAAAACACGATGCGCTTGTTGTTGCCCAAACCGGTGAAATAAGCGTTACCGTGGCCGGAGCGGCGGGAACCGTCCATGATGAAAATACCGTTGCTGTTGAAACCGCAGCGTTGCAACAGATTTTGAATGCGGTCTTTCAAACTGCCGTCCTGCATCGGCGTGAATTTGTTGAATAACGGCGCAATCAAAGTAGGGAACAGCCAGCTCATCAATAGCGAAAAGCTCAGCAGAATGGCCCAGGCGTACAGCCACCACAAACTGCCTATGCTGTCCATGACCCACAAAATCAACGCTAGGATCGGACCGCCCAGGCCCAACGTCAAAGCGATTGATAGAAACTGGTCTTTGACGAACTGGGCCAAGGTATTCTTATTGAAGCCGTATTTTTCCTCGATGACGAAGGTTTGATAGAGGCTGAACGGAATTTCTACGACAGTCATCAGTAAGAAAATGCCGGCCATGGCCAGTAAATCGGCAACCATGGGCGAAAGATCGAAGGTGGACCAGAATTCGAACACCAAACTAATCCCGCCGCCTAGCGTTAATGCCAGTAAGAATAGAATGCCGACGATGCTGTCCAGATCGCCCAGTTTGCTTTTTTCTATCGTATAGTCAGCGGCTTTTTGGTGGGCTGCCAGCGTGACGCGCTCGCAAAAAGCCGGCGGGACCTGTTCGCGGTGTGCGGCGACATAATATTTCTGTCGGGCCGACAGCCAAAAATGCAGACCGTAAGAAATCGCCAGTGCGACCAAGAAAATGACGGTAAAGGTATTCATTAAGCTATATACGATTGTAGGGTTGCGATTAGCGGCACAGATTAGCTAATGCTACAATTTGCCGCAACATCAAAATAAGTAAAGGAAAAAAATGGCTCGGGATGCTGACAACCTGATATGGATAGACCTGGAGATGACCGGGTTGGATCCGGACAATGACCTGATCATCGAAATTGCCACGATAGTGACCGACAAGCAATTGAATATTTTAGCGGAAGGCCCGGTGTTGGCCGTGCATCGAGCGGAAGAAGCCTTGGCGGCTATGGACGATTGGAACCAAAAGCATCACGGCGAATCCGGTTTGATTCAACGCGTTAGGGAATCGCAATTCGACGACGCAAGCGCCGAAGCACAAACTCTAGCGTTTTTGGAGCAATGGTTGCCGGCCCGCGCGTCGCCGATGTGCGGCAATAGTATTTGTCAGGACCGGCGGTTTTTATACCGCTATATGCCGAAATTGGAAACTTTCTTTCACTATCGCAATTTAGACGTGTCGACGGTAAAGGAGTTGGTCGGGCGCTGGGCGCCGCATCTTAAAGACGGCTTGCGTAAACAGGCATCGCATAAGGCTTTGGATGATATTTTGGAATCCATCGCCGAGTTGAAATATTACCGCGAACATTTTTTTCGATACTGAACGCCGGTTTAAGCCGGGATTCGTCAAGCTCGGTGTGCTAGTGCGCGCCGATTAGTTTTTTCAATTACTCAATCAGACTCATGCTAGACCCTCGTTTATTCCGTAGCGAACTGGAACAGGTTCAACAACAATTGGCACGCCGCAAGTTCGCGTTCCAAGCCGACGCGTATTTGGCGTTAGAAACGCGCCGTAAGGACATTCAAGTTAAAACCCAGGACTTACAGAACGAACGCAACAGCCGTTCCAAAGCGATAGGCCAAGCCAAAGCCAAAGGCGAAGATATACAACCCTTGTTGGATCAGGTGCAGGACTTGGGCGATCAGTTAAAAGCCGCCGAATCGGAATTGGCTGACCTGCAAAACCGCTTGAATGCGCTGATGGAAGGCATTCCCAACATATTGGACGTCTCGGTGCCGGACGGTAACAGCGAGCAAGACAATATAGAAGTCAGTCGCTGGGGCGAATTGCCGCAGTTCGATTTTCAGCCGAAAGATCACGTCGATTTAGGCGAGCCTTTAGGGATGAATTTCGAGTTGGGGGCCAAGATTGCCAGCGCCCGCTTTGTCGTGTTGGCCGGACCATTAGCCACCTTGCAGCGCGCGATTATTCAGCTGATGCTGGATACTCATGTCAACGAACACGGCTATCAGGAAACCTACGTGCCGTTTATGGCTAACGCCGACAGCTTGCGCGGTACAGGACAGTTGCCCAAGTTCGAAGCGGATTTGTTCACGGTCAAGAACGACCCGACTTTTTACCTGATCCCGACCGCCGAAGTACCGGTGACCAATATTGTTAGGGATGTAATCGTCGACGCCAAACAGATGCCTTTGAAATTTGTCTGCCACACTCCGTGTTTTCGCAGTGAAGCCGGTGCTTACGGCAGCGATGTGCGTGGCATGATACGTCAGCACCAGTTTGAGAAAGTGGAACTGGTACAGATCACGACGCCTGAGCAGTCTGAAAGCGCTCACGAAGAACTGACAGGACATGCGGAAGCGATTTTGCGCAAGTTGAATCTTCCTTACCGCAAGGTATTGCTGTGCGCTGGAGATACCGGGTTTTCTTCCGCTAAAACCTACGATTTGGAAGTCTGGTTGCCCGGTCAGCAAAAATACCGGGAAATATCGTCCTGCAGCAACTTCAAGGATTTCCAAGCCCGCCGCCTGCAAGCGCGCTGGCGCAATCCGGCAAGCGGTAAACCGGAATTGGTGCATACCTTGAATGGCTCTGGGTTGGCCGCCGGGCGAACCTTGATCGCCGTGCTGGAAAATTACCAGAACGCGGATGGTTCGATTAGCGTACCCGAAGCATTACGCCCTTACCTGGGTGGTTTGGCGACGATTCGTTAATCGCCCGGATTTTATTTTCAATACTGTGAAAATGGTTTTGGGTCGAAATCGTTTTGCAGTATCATGCCCTCCCGATTACGCCGGGTTGCCTATCAATGGCTTACCGGCGTAGCCGCACCAATTCGTCCGTGGCGTTTAAGAATTTTTTGACGTTGAGCGGGACGAGTTTCACTTTAACGATAACAATAATTTTAGAGGGTAAGTATGAGTGAAGTAGCGCAAGACTCGTTGTTCGAGCGTATCGGTGGTGTAGCGGCGGTTAACGCGGCGGTGGACGTGTTCTACCATAAAGTGTTGGACGACTACCGCATCAACCGCTTTTTCGACAAAACCGATATGGCGAAACAAGTCGAACACCTCAAAGCGTTCATGACGGTTGCAATGGGCGGGCCGAATAACTACAGCGGCCGTTCGTTGCGCGATGGGCACGCGCGTCTGGTGAAAATGGGTCTGAACGACTCGCATTTCGACATCGTTATGGAGCACCTGGGGGCTACCTTGCAAGAGCTGAACGTTCCCGCAGAATTGATTGCCGAAGCGGCTGCCCTGGTAGAAACCACGCGTCCGGAAATATTGGGTAAATAACTCGGGGAGGTTTGCCGGCAGTTGCGCGCAACTGCCGGCAAACGCCATACGACCTCCCGATTTTAGGATTTTCGCGTATAACGATGTTTAACGCCGGCCGGAAAATATTCCGGGTCGGAAAAGTTGTGTAAAGTTACCTCAGGCATTTGCCGCTCCGGCGGCGTGTAGTTGGCAAATTCGCTGTTCAGGCGCAGCAATTGAATTTTTACGGACTCGGCTATCGTTGCCGCCAGTGTCGGATCGGCTTGCACAGCCGGCAACAACTCCACTGCGACATGTAATAATTTGTCGCCTTCCGCGTCTTCTTTTACCTCCAATACAAATTTGCCGCTGGTCCAACCGGGTATTTCCCCTTGTTCCAAGCCGACTGTGACGTTTTCCGGATAAATATTGGCGCCGTAAAACGATACGGTAAAGTCGGCGCGACCGAACACGAATACGAAGGGCAAAGAACGCGGCGTGTAGTCGGTCGGCAACTCCAGATCGGCGCAAGTGTTTACTCCCTGAGCGCGTAAAAACGTCCACATCTCGGGAAATTGGATCACTCCGCCCTTGTCGGCGATGTGGTAGCGCAGCAAAGGCACGCTGTTCTCGCCGCTGACGACCAAGGTGCCCTCAGCAGTTTCAAAATAGCGGCTGCACGGGTCGAACTGTACCAACGTCGGCAAACGGGATTCGCCGAACAGATCCCGCGCAGCCTGCGGATTGTTGGCCAGCCAGCGCCTGATCGCGATGCTAAACGGGGTTTCGTTGCCCAGTACCCCGCCGTCGGCCGTGCCGTAGAGCGAGGCTGAATCGAAACAAGGTTGCTTGGCTCCGATGCGCGCGTAGACCAGGTTGCGCCATTCTTCGCTGAATACCTCGCCGGCGAACACCAGCTTGGGTTGGTAGTCGCTCCAACGAATGCCTTCCACGGTGCCGGCATCGACGACGTCTTTGATGAACGGCGGATATCCCAACAGCACCAATTGTTCGAACTGCGGCGCCAGTTCGCGCACGACCCGAAAGATTTCGGCTTTGTTGTTGCCCGGCGTGGCGACTAACAGCGGATAACCTTTGCGCGCCAAATGCCAGCAGCACGAAGTGGTGAACAAGCCGCCTACCCAGTTGCCCAGCGCGAAGCAGACTATAGCTAAGGTGCTACGCCGGCCGGCCTGGAAACTGTCGGCGAATACTTGTTCGAATCGTACCGCGACGTCTGCCTCGAAGGCGGCCGAGCGTGGCCAAAACGTCGGTGAGCCGGTGGAACCCGAAGAGACGGCGATGCGGTCGGAACCGGCCAAACTGCCGCCTAAACAACGTTGCGGCAAGGGATAAGCGTGCATGTAGTCTTGTTTGCCCATTAACGGCAACCGGTGAAAATCTTGTGCCGTGCGGATTGCCTCTGGCTGAACGCCGTGGCGAGTGAGAAAATCCCGATAGGCTGGGACCTGGGTCGCACAACGCCGAAACAGATCCAAGTTTATTGGTTCGGCTTGTTCGGGCGGACGCCCGGCAAACCATGCGTCCAGAGGCGTAGCCAGGAATTGGTCCAGTGCGTCACAAGTTGAGTCGGGTTTGCTAGGGCTCATAGGTCGTATGCTTTCGATAAAAATACTAATGTAGCCGGTTTACGCCGTTTTAGGGCGCCATTTACGCCGGCGCGGAGTTAGCTTAACCATGCGCGGATTATATTTGGAACAAGGCTTGTCGTTTCGTCGCGATCTTGCACAGCCCTGGTTACAGCCGGGAGAAGCCTTGATCAGGCCTTTGTTGACGGGCATTTGTGCGACCGATTTGGAACTCTGCCGCGGATACGCCGGGTTTAAGGGCGTGCCGGGGCACGAGTTTGTCGGCGTGGTCGAACAAGTGCGAGATCCCGAACATCGGGATTGGGTCGGTCAGCGAGTGGTCGGTGCTATCAATATCGGCTGCCGGCAATGCCAAGCTTGCCGAACCGCGTGTCCCGAACATTGCCGGCAGCGGCGGGTGTTGGGGATACGCGGTAAAGACGGGGTTTTCGCCGACTATTTCAGTTTGCCGGTGGTCAATCTGTATGCGTTACCCGAAAGCGTGCCGGACCTGGAGGCCGTATTTGCCGAGCCGTTGGCAGCGGCCTTACGCGTCTTGCAGCAGCTTGACGGGTTGGACGTCGAGCGTGTTCTAGTCTTGGGCCCCGGACGCTTGGGTTTGTTGATTGCCTGGGTGTTGGCCGAGGCTGGATATAGCCTGACAGTTGCGGGCAGGAACGAAGCGTCGCTGGCGTTGCCGAAAAGCTGGCAATTGGACACCGTGTTGGTCAGCGATCCGGACGATTGCAGCCAAACATGCGTGGTAGACGCGAGCGGCAGCCCGGAAGGGTTGCGGCAAGCGCTACGCCTCTTGCAGCCGCGCGGAATATTGCTGTTGAAAAGTACCTTTGCCGGCGGCGAGGCTGTCGACTTGAGTCCTTTGGTGGTCAACGAGATCAGGCTGCTCGGCTCTCGTTGCGGACCTATGGATTTGGCGGTGCAGTGCTTGGCACGGCGTACCCTGCCGGTGCAAAGCATGATAGACGGTTGCTATTCGTTGCAACAAGGACGGCAAGCCTTTGCCCGCGCGGCTGAACCCGGCGTTAGAAAAATCGTGTTGACCCCTTAGGTTAAAGGGGTTGGGGCGACTGCATGTGGCGGGGACGGAGCGTCAACCGCCTTTTTCCAATGCAGTCTGGCACGTCAGGCAATATTTACAAGCGATTGCTTGACGGCGCGCTTCCGGTATCGGCTCTCCGCATTCTTCGCAGTGCGTGGCCGAAACGCCGCTGTACATATTCTTGCGGGTTTCGGCCACGAAAAGCTCGGTCATTTTTTCCATGCGTTCGGCGATGGCGTCCGCACCGCCGGCCCAAGCTGTAGACATTGATATACCTTCTGAAAATAATACGGCCCCTTCGTAGTCCTGCTCGAAAGGGCGCTGACGTCAGGCCAGTTTCTGCTTGATAAAATCGACGATGTGGTCGAACGGCACTTCCTGGCTTTCGGTATCCGTGCGGCCTTGGTATTCGACGGTACCGTTGTCCAAGCCGCGGTCGCCAACCACCAAACGGTGCGGAATGCCGATCAATTCCATGTCCGAGAACATAAAACCGGCCCGGACTTTGCGGTCGTCCAGCAGTACCTCGACTCCCGCCGCCAGCAGGTCGTTGTAGATTTTTTCGACGGTGTCGATCAAGCGGTCGGATTTGTACATATTCATCGGACAAATCGCGACTTGAAACGGCGCCAATTCGTTCGGCCAGATGATGCCGCGTTCGTCGTGGCCTTGTTCTATCGCCGCAGCCACCACGCGCGAGATGCCGATGCCGTAGCAGCCCATGATCATGGTTTGGTTTTTGCCGGCTTCGTTGACCACGGCCGCCTGCATCGCTTCGCTGTATTTACTGCCGAGCTGGAAAATATGGCCTACCTCTATGCCACGGGCGATGGTCAGCTTGCCGTTACCCTCCGGGCTGGGGTCGCCGTCGACTACTTGGCGGATGTCGTGCCAGCAATCGTCGGGTAAAGGGCGGTCACGATCCCAGTTGACACCGGTCAGGTGGTAGCCGGCCTGGTTGGCGCCGCAGACGAAGTCGCTCATGTTCTCAACGGCGAAATCGGCAATAGTTAGTCCATGGAAAAACTCCTGTCCTTCAAATACTGGTCCGATGTAGCCGGGACGGCAGCCAAATTGTTGTTCGATCTCCTCGTCATGCGCAAAGCGGAAATCACCAATCGCTTTTTGAAGTTTTATTTCATTGAGTGCATGATCGCCTCGCAAAAGAATCATTAAATAATAGTCCCGCATCTGATAAGTGTTCGTGTCGAGATCTTGCCGGACTACCATAAGTGTTTTCAGGATTTTGTTAGCGGGAACCTGCAAAAACTCGCTGACTTCGGCGATGGTTTTTTTGCCCGGGGTTTCCACGGCGGTTTTTTCCAAGGTGGGGTGGGCGCGATTAAATACCGGCCGGTGTACTTGGGCTTTTTCGACGTTGGCGGCATAGTCGCCGGCATCGGAAAAAGCAATGGCGTCTTCGCCGGAATCGGCCAGAACGTGAAATTCATGGGATACCGCGCCGCCGATGGCGCCGGAGTCGGCCATCACCGCGCGGAATTTCAAGCCGAAGCGCTTAAAGATGTTGCTGTAGGTTCGATACATCACGTCGTAGGTTTGCTGCAGCGACGCTTGGTCCAAATGAAACGAGTAAGCGTCTTTCATGACGAATTCGCGCGAACGCATCACGCCGAAGCGGGGACGTATTTCGTCGCGGAATTTGGTTTGAATCTGATAATAAGTAACCGGCAGCTGCTTATAGCTTTTTAGCTCGTTACGGGCTATGTCGGTAATGATTTCTTCGTGGGTTGGGCCCAAGCAGAAATCCCGTTGATGTCTATCTTGCAGGCGGGCCAATTCCGGCCCGTATTTTTCCCAGCGGCCGGTTTCTTGCCATAGTTCGGCGGGCTGCAGGGCGGGCATCAACAACTCTAAAGCGCCGGCTTTGGTCATTTCTTCCCGGGTGATTTGTTCGACCTTGCGCAACACGCGCAGGCCGAGCGGCAGCCAAGTGTAAATGCCGGCGGCCAATTTGCGGATCAAGCCGGCTCTGATCATGAGTTTGTGGCTGGCGATCTCGGCATCGGCGGGTGTTTCTTTGACGGTGCTGAGCGGAAATTGTGAGGTGCGCATGTTGGTAGACAGTTCCGAAGCGAAAAAGCTATATTTTACCGTTTAAGCGGGCGGCTGAGAATTTCCGTGGTACGGGGCAGGGCGATAGGGCTTTGAAGTTTTGCTAAATGCCGTTAAATTTGGGAAACTGTAGCCAATATTAGGGACCTTGGGACGTATGATTAGGGTACTGCTTGTTGATGATCATGAATTGGTAAGAAGTGGTATCGAAGCTTTGTTAAACGCTGTCGAGGACATTTCTGTGGTTGCGGTATGCGATTGCGGGGAAAAGGCGTTGAAACAGGTCGAGGATACCTTGCCGGACGTGGTGTTGATGGATGTCAATATGCCGGGCATGGGTGGTTTCGAGGCGTGCCGGCGAATTTTAATGCGCTTTCCTAAAGTAAAAATCATTGGCTTGTCGGTACACAACGGTGGGCCGGTGCCGCACCAATTGCTGAAATTAGGGGTAGGTGGGTTTGTTTCCAAGGCTTCTCCGGTCAGCGAAATGGTGGCGGCAATCAGGACGGTGATGGACGGTAAACGTTATTTGTGCCAAGAGGTTGCCAGTAATCTGGTATTCGAAGCCATCGAAAGCGAAGAGATCTCCCCGTTTTTTCAACTCTCTCAACGCGAAGCCGAAGTGACGCAAATGATACTTAGGGGCAAAAGTATTCAGGAAATCGCCGGGGCTTTGGCATTAAGCGATAAGACGGTCAATACTTACCGATACCGCTTGTATTCCAAATTGAAAGTCAAAAACGATGTGGAGTTAACTCGTTTGGCTTTGAAATTCAATTATTTCGAATCGTTTTGAAAACCCGCTGCCCAGACCGGCAGCGGGTTTCTAATAGTAGTCGTCAGACTAAGGTGCGGGCTTTTCTGAACGCTTCTCTAAAATCAATCGTAACCGGCATTTCGACTTCCAGCATTGATTTTAGTAACTCGTGTTGCAAGCGGTATTTCAGATTGCCAATTGCTAGTGCACCTACCCCTAAAGCATTTGGCGCCTGTACGGCATGTACCAACGGTACGGCCATGTCGTTGCTGTTGATGCCTTCGATGCCTGCCGGCGGAACCGCGTTGACGTCTCCCGCAACTTTCAAATGTTGGGTTTGTCCCAGCACGGCTGCGCTCAAGACGCGTATGCCCGCTTTGGCGGTACAAAATACGATATCGGCTCCTTCCAGCAATTGGATTTTTTCCGCGTCGTTACGGGCTGCTGCACCGGTCATGTTGGCACCAAAGCGGCGGTTGTATTGTTTGGCGGCATCCGTTGCAGTGTCAACCGATAGGTGATCGATCAAAGTCGTTTCAGCGCCTTCCAACGAACAGAGAACCCCTGTCGCTATGCCGACCGGACCGGTACCGCCGAATACCATTGCTTTGCAGTCTTTCAGGGTTTTACCGTGATATTGAATCAATACTTTTTCAACGCAGGCCACTAAAGCTGCCGCGGTTGTAAATGCGCCGCTCGGGTCAGCAAACACCGAAACCTGGAACGGCGGCATCATGGCCGGCTTGGTCGCTTGCAACATGTCGATTGCCATGCCGATGTCGCGGCCGCCGATGAAAATGCCGGTTTTTTTGGTTCCGGACGGGCTGCGGGAAAATATCGCGTCTTGGGTTAGAGTCTGGATGTTTTCCAGTTTAACGTTCGAATAGGGCATCAACACATCGAATCCGGCGTCTAACGCCATATTGATGTCGAACGGGCTGTTGTTCGGCATGGGATCAAACATGTGAAGTATGCTGCGTTTAGACATCTACTATTTTCCTGGTTAGTTAAACGAATAATAGCACTGGTTTGCGCGTTAGCTGGCGGATTCGATAAACTCCCTGGCTACTTTGAATGCATGTTCGAAATGCAAAAATAGCGCTTGATCGCTTTCCAGCATGGTTTTAAGCAAACGGCTTTGTGCTTGGTATTTTATGTTGCCTATCGCTAATGCGCCGATGCCGACCGCTCCGCTTTTGGAACCGGTAAGCGGTTTTCCGCTGTCGAAAGCATCCAAGCCGGCGATACCGGCCGGTGGAACGGCATTGACGTCGGCAGCGACTTTAAGTTGCGGCGCTGCGGCAATTTGCTCTGCGCTCAATAATTCGATGCCGGCTGCACCGGTAGCGAATACTACGTCGGTAGTTTTTAAATATTCCGGCTTATCGGAGTCGACACCGGCAAGGATGTTGATTTTACTGTCACCGAATTCTTCGCTGCACAGTTCCGCGATGCGTTGTGCTTTGTCCAGCTGTCTCCCAATGATACGTACATTGGCGCCCGCTTGAGCAGCCAGAACCGCCGCCGCTTGTCCCACCGGCCCGGTGCCGCCCAGTGCCAGTACGTTTTTGCCGGCTAAATCGGTGCTGAATTTTTCCGCTAATTCTTTTTCTACGGCTGCGACCATGCCGGCGGCCGTTGTGAACGCACCGCTAGGATCGGCGAATACCGATACTTCGAATGGTGGGACCATTGAGTTTTTGGCCATCTTTAGCATGTCCATCGCTTGTTTGGTTTCGCGGCCGCCGATGAAAATCGCGGTGCGCCTCAAACCTTTGGGACTGCGGGAAAAAATGGCGTCTTGTACCAAACCTCTGACTTCGCTGGGTTCGACGTTGATATAAGGAATCGCAGAGATCCAGCCGGCATCCATCGCCATGTTGACGTCGAACGGGCTAAGGTTTTTGGCTGTAGTCAGCATGTGTAGGATGAAGGGTTTTTCCATGATTGCCTCTGAATATTTTAATTTTGACCAACAAGTATAAGAGAAAAGGTTGGCCTGTCACAATTTTCGTCGAATTGGCCGGTTTAGGCTTGCGCCGACTATTTTAGTTTGTCGGTGACGTGCGGCTCGATTGCGTGATACATCAATTGATGCATGCGCGGATTGCCGACTATGATGTTGCCGGATTGCAAGTATTTGTCGTTAAAGGAAAAGTCGGTTGCGACACCGCCGGCTTCATGAATCAACAACACGCCTGCGGCGATGTCCCATTCCTTCACGCCGATTTCCCAATAAGCGTCTAAGCGTCCGCAAGCGACGTAGGCCATGTCCAGCGCGGCGGCGCCGGCGCGGCGAATCCCGGCCGTGTCGGCGGCTATGGCGGTGAACATGCCGAGATAGGCGTCTATGTGCTCCATGGTTTTGAATGGAAAGCCGGTGCCGATTAATGCCCCGCGCATGCTGTTTTGTTTGGTTACCCGGATACGTCGGTTGTTCAGCATGGCGCCGCCGCCGCGTTCGGCAGTGAACAACTCGTCGCGGATCGGGTCGTAGATGACGCCGATTTCCAACTTGTTTTTATGTTTCAAAGCAATCGACACCGCATATTGCGGAAAGCCGTGCAGGAAGTTGGTGGTGCCGTCCAGCGGGTCTATCACCCAAGTATAATCGTTGCCGGAGTGCGCGCCACTTTCTTCCGCCAGTATGGCGTGATCGGGAAAAGCCGCGCGCAATACCTTGATGATTTCCTGTTCGGCGGAGCGGTCGACTTCCGATGCGTAATCGTTGCGGCTTTTTTGGTCTATCGTCAGTTTTTCGATGTGATAGGAAGATCGTTGAATGATGTCGCCGGCGCTACGAGCTGCGCGGACGGCAATGTTGAGCATTGGATGCATAACGGCAGGAGTGGCTGGTAAATCCTAAATAGAATAGCAAATCTTTTGCTAAAATCGACGGCTTTTTATGAATCGGTGGGTCCTTTGTTAAGTGGATTCAAAGTCGTTTTGGTGGAAACCTCGCATCCCGGCAATATCGGTGCGGTCGCCCGCGCCATGAAGAATATGGGCGTGGGGCAACTGCGCTTGGTGAATCCCAAAACGTTTCCGCACGCCGATGCGACGGCACGTGCTGCCGGTGCCGACGACGTATTGAGAAACGCCCGAATTTATTCTTGTCTAGCCGACGCTGTCGCCGACTGCGAAATCGTCTTAGGCGCCAGTGCGCGTGATAGAACCATTAGCTGGCCGAGTGTGACAGCCCGTGAATGCGCGGAACGTTGGGTAGGAACGAATGAATGCAATATTGCCTTGGTGTTCGGCAGGGAAAATAACGGATTGAAAAATCACGAATTGGATTTATGCCAATTTTTACTGCGTATCCCTTGCAATCCGAATTTCAGTTCGTTGAACTTAGCCGCCGCGGTGCAGGTGGTTTGTTATGAATTGTTTGTGGCGTCAGGTAGAGAAACCGTTAGTTCAATCGGGGACAGAGGAGAGCAGCCCTTGGCGTCCGCCGAGCAGATGGAAGGGTTTTATCGGCATTTGCAGCAAACCATGATCGATATAGGCTTTTTGCAGGCCGATCGCTCGACAAGCATGATGCGCCGCTTGCGGCGAGTGTTCAACCGGGCGCAGCTCGATGCCAAGGAATTGGATATTTTGCGCGGAATTTTGCGCTTTTCTCAAAATCACAATTTGAAATAACCGTTTATGTTGAGTCGTCTTAAAGAGGATGTTCAGTGCGTGTTTGCGCGTGATCCGGCTGCGCAATCGGTTTTCGAAGTCATTACTACTTATCCCGGGTTCCATGCGTTGTTATTGCACCGCGGCAGCCATTGGTTGTGGCAGCGCGGATTGCGCTGGCCGGCCCGTTATCTGTCTTTTTTGTCGCGTTGGTTGACCGGCATAGAAATTCACCCCGGCGCGCTGATCGGTAGGCGTTTTTTTATCGATCACGGTATGGGAGTGGTGATAGGAGAAACGGCGGTGATCGGCGACGACTGTACTCTGTATCACGGCGTTACCCTTGGCGGGACTAGTTGGAACAAGGGTAAGCGCCATCCAACCCTAAAAAACGGCGTAGTGATCGGAGCCGGTGCTAAGGTGTTAGGGCCTATCGATATAGGCGAAGGCGCTAGAGTCGGATCCAATTCGGTTGTGGTCAAGTCGGTGCCGGATGGGGTGACCGTGGTCGGAATTCCCGCGCATATCATCGACCCTAAAGCCAAGCAAGACCAAGCCAGACGTGATGCCATAGCGCAGAAAATCGGTTTCGACGCCTATGGGACCGCCAAGGATATGCCTGATCCGGTAGCCAATGCGATCAACTTGATGTTGGATCACATCCATCAAATGGACAAACAAATCGAGATGATGTGTGCTGCTTTGAGCGAAGCGGGCATTTCGTGCGGGGAACAGAAAATACCGGCACTAAATGATTGTCAGATCAAAGACAAAGATTAACTTATCCTGCGGTGAATACTTGACTGATTTACTGGGTTTATTTATATTGCCCTCACATTCAATGGGCTTAATCTAAGGGGGGCTCTATGCGACTCACGACTAAAGGACGCTATGCGGTTACGGCGATGCTTGATCTTGCGTACCATAGCCAGAAAAATCCGGTGACCTTGACCGATATCGCGACTCGGCAAACCATCTCGCTGTCTTATCTGGAACAATTATTCGCCCGCTTGCGCAAAGCCGGTATGGTTAAAGGCGTTAGAGGTCCGGGAGGCGGTTATACGCTGAGCCGAGGCGCCTACGAAATCAACGTGGCGGATATCATCGAAGCCGTGGACGAGCCGGTTGATTCGACCAAATGCGGCGGAAAAGCCAATTGTCATAACGATCAACCTTGTATTACCCATGATTTATGGATGGGATTGAGCGATCAGATCCGCGCGTATCTGAAACAGATTTCCTTAGGTCAGTTGCTTGAACGGGAAGCCGTTAGCGAAGTGGCTAAGCGGCAAAGCAAGCAAGTCGAGCAAGTGGTGGATATCCAAACGATTAAGGAACGCAGAATGGCGTAATGATTTATCTGGATCATAATGCTACTACTCCGGTCGATGAGCGGGTAGTCGAAGCAATGTTGCCGTATTTGCAGCGTTTTTACGGCAACCCTTCCAGTCTGTATAGGTTCGGGCGGATAGCACGTAGCGCGGTCGACACCGCTCGAGAACAAGTGGCTGCATTAATCGATGCAAGCCCGAACCAAATCACTTTTACCAGCGGCGGTACCGAAGCGAATACGCAAGCGTTGGCGTTTGCCAGAGGGCGAGCGGTTTGGCTGTCGGCCATCGAACACCCTTCCGTATCGGACAATGCTAGCGGCAATCGCGCGCACTATCCGCAGATAGGCCAAATTCCTGTCGGCCGTTCGGGCTTGGTAGCCGAAGCGACGATTGCCGATCTGCCGTTAAAGCCCGGGGACTTTGTGTCTTTGATGCTGGCCAATAATGAGACCGGTGCCATTCAGCCGGTCCGGTTTTTGGCGGCAGCGGCGGTGGAAAAAGCGGTCATTGTGCATACGGATGCGGTGCAGGCTTTGGGGAAAATACCGGTGAGTTTTCGGCAGCTGGGGGTGAGTTTGATGTCTTTGTCCAGTCATAAAATCTATGGTCCCAAGGGTTGCGGCGCGCTGGTAAGGGCCATGGATACCGAATTGCAGCCGCTGCTGTTCGGTGGTGATCAGGAAGCCGGATTAAGGGCGGGGACCGAAAATGTCGCCGCTATCGTCGGTTTCGGCAAAGCCGCGGAATTGACCAAGCTGGAATTGCAACACAGAATGGACTTAGCCAAGCACTTACGCCTAAGGTTGGAGCGACAACTCAGCCGTATTCCCGGGTTAACCATCTTTGCCGAAGCGGTAGAGCGTTTGCCGAATACCGTGCAGTTCGGTGTGCAAGGCGTCAACGGTGAAATGTTGCTGATGCGTTTGGATAAACAAGGCATAGCCGTTTCCAGCGGCTCGGCTTGCGCGGCCGGTTCCGATGCGGTGAGTCCTGTGCTGGCGGCGATGGGTCTGTCCGCCGATTTAGCGAAATCGGCTATTCGGGTGAGTCTGGGGAAGGATAATTCGGAAAACGATGTAGATAATTTTGTTAATGCGCTTAAAGCCTTGCTGGAAAAATAGGAGAATAGTATGACAATCAACGTAACCGAACGCGCTGCACGCCAAATTCAAAAACAATTGCAAAAGCGTGGTTCAGGCTTAGGTCTGCGCCTGGGGGTGAAAACCGCCGGTTGTTCCGGGTATGCTTACGTGCTGGACTATGCGGACGAGCAAGCCGGCGACGAGGTGGTTTTCGAACAATTCGACGTGAAGGTGTTAGTAAAGTCGGACGATTTGGATAAATTGGACGGAATTGAACTGGATTATGCCAGGGAAGGGTTTAACGAAGTCTTTAAATTTAACAATCCCAATGTTAAAGCTACTTGCGGTTGCGGCGAAAGCTTTAGTGTTTAAGGATAGGGCCGGGCTGTTGTTTCGCCCTTGTTCTTGGCGGGCGTTGTTAATGAATTTAAGAGCGAACGGTTTGAGTGATCATCGTCGCTACAATGCGCCTACCGTACTGAATGTTTGCGTTCGCACATTGAATTGAAATCGGCGTGGCCGATGGACTCATCCGCCCGCCGCTTTTTTCGAACGCCCGCATCAACGACACTGCTATCGAATTGATCGCCGGCATCTAAAGGTCCGATACCGAGAGGCGTTGAACAAAACTTCTATCGGTCCGGTCAGAGCGGGGGAGTTTGATTCTTGACAACTTATAACAATAACGAGGACACCATGCGCCACCTGATTTATTTATCGTTGGCTGCCGCGTTCAGTGCGGCCGCAGTAACCGTTTATGCCGAACCGCCAAGCATAACCGTACCGGACAATGTCGTTGCAAACATCATGAAACGTCATCCCGGAGCCGGTAATTTGCGCGGGATTAACGAAACGCATTTCGGTCAACCATTGTTGGAAGTGAGCTTTAAAGACCAAGAAGGCGTTGAAATTTTAGAACTTTTCAATGCCAAAGGACATTTAGTAACCAACGAATACAAAGTGGCAAACTTAGGAGAGGTCTCGCCGGAGGCCATGGCTGCGTTGAAGCAAGCGTTTCCGGAATTTGAACTACAACACGCTGAGCTCATCGGAAATCCTAACGGGGCCGGACAAGAGTACGAAGTGTATTTGCGCGCTAATGGAGTCAATTGGCGCGTGGCTCTGAACGATAAAGGCATTTTGCTGGACAAACGCCAAACCGATTGATTTAGCACGAATTTGAGGATTATTTTATGAATGTCAGCGAACGTGAACAACTCAATGCTTTTTTGCAGCAATTGACCGCCGTCAAGACAGCCGGTAAGGATGACGAAGCGGAGCGTTTAATTAATGAAGCGTTGGCCAAGCAGCCGGACTCCGCCTATTTGTTAGTCCAACGCTGCTTGTTGCAAGATCACGCATTGCACGCCGCACAAGCGCAAATCGCCGAATTGCAGCAACAGATCCAACAACGCCACCAACCCGGAGGCTCAGGCTTTTTGAATAACGATCCTTGGGCAGCGCCTGCGGGCGGCGGAGTTCCAGGGGCGGCCGCTTATCAAATGCCTCAGCAGTCCGGTGGCTCGAATAACCTAGGTCGTTATGCCGCTCCGCAAGCCGGAGGCTTAGGCTCCAGTTTTCTCGGCAGTGTCGCTACTACCGCCGCGGGCGTCGTGGCCGGATCGTTCTTGTTCCAAGGCATAGAAAACTTGCTGGGTCACCACAATACCGGCGCGGCTTGGGGGCAAGAAAATCACTGGGGTGGCGGGGGTACGCCGGAGCAAACCGTGGTCAACAATTATTACGGGGATTCCGATCAATTTGCCCAAGAAGAAGATAGCCAATTCTTAATCGACGACGCTAGCGATAGCGACTTCGACGCTGATGAATCGCAGAGCGACTGGATTTGACCGGGTTAGGGGGGGGACCTTTCATGGTTCCAATGTCGGCAGTGGCCGTGCCGAGTAGGCCTCATGGGTTAATCTTAAGACTAATAATGCGGCGGGCGCTCGTCCGCCTGATTAGGCAGGCGGTCGGCCTGCGCCAGGCTTTTGATTTTTTCGTGTAACAGTTTGCAGGTTTCTTCCAGCTTGCCGATTTGTTTTTGCTGTTCGGCAACCGCCTGGTTCAGGGTTTGAAGCAAGTCTTCCTGATAGGCTAGCTTGATTTCCAACTCGATAACGCGATTCTCATTCATACGGCTATAAAATGCAGGGTTAATCGCGTTTCATTGTAATCGAATCCCTGCTTGTAATGCCGGTTCGAAATTCACCCGATTAGCAATCTCGGCTATGATAGATTAACCATCAACCACAGCGAGGATGCGAAGATGACTACAATAACCGATCCGGTCATTGGCCGCTGGTATAAAGACTTCGAAAACGACCTGACTTTTAAAGTAGTGGCGATCGACGGGAAGGACGATACCATCGAGGTGCAGTACGCCAACGGCGATTTGGGCGAATACGACAACGAAGCTTGGTACGCGTCGACTTTCGATTACATCGAAGACCCGGACGATTGGAGCGCGCCGTTCGGTGCTTTGGAAGACGACGAGTTGGGTTACAGTGACCCGGATCGTCACGCCAGACCCGATCAGGAAGATTTAGATCTTAGTAACTATCTGGATTGAAATTACTTTATGAAAATGACCCCGCAACAATTTTTGGACTGGGAATCCAAATGCATCACTTTGCTGGCAATGTCCGGCGCCGGTAAGACCACTTTGTCGAACAAATTACCTAAGGACAAATGGTTCCATTATTCCGGTGACTACCGTATCGGCACCAAATATCTGGAAGAGCCGATATTGGACAATATTAAACAGCAGGCGATGGGGGTGCCTTTCCTGCGCGATTTGCTTAAATCCGATTCCATTTATATCTGCAGCAATATCACGGTAGAGAACTTATCGCCCGTGTCTACCTTTCTGGGTAAAATCGGTGACCCCGGCAAAGGCGGTTTGTCTTTGGACGAATTCAAGCGCCGCCAAGCCCTGCATCATCAGGCGGAAGTCGCAGCCATGAAGGATGTGCCGGATTTCATTCATAAAGCGGAAGATATTTACGGCTACCGACATTTCATTAACGACGCCGGCGGTAGCGTCTGCGAGCTGGATTGCCCGGAAGTGATAGAAGCCTTGGCCGAGCATACGCTGATCGTCTACATTAAAATTCCACCGACATTGGAACAAACCATTATCGAACGGGCTAAAAAGGATCCTAAGCCTTTGTATTATCGACCTGAATTCGTCGACGAAAAACTGGCGCAGTTTATGGCGGAACGTGGTTATCAATCGACCGACCAAATCGCTCCCGACGACTTTGTCAGTTGGGTATTTCCCGAGTTGTTTCGGGCGCGTGTGCCGCGCTACGAAGCCATTGCCGCGCAATACGGTTATACCCTCGATGCCGACGAGGTTGCGGGCATACAAAGCGAAGACGACTTTATCCAATTGATCGCGCAAGCGATTGCGCGGCAAAGTCACTAACGGACTTTCGCTATGCCGTTAGTTGCTCATACCGCGTTGCCCACTTTTCGCCGTTTGCAGGAAGAAGGCGAAGAAATTCTGACCCCGGATCGCGCCGAACACCAGTGCATACGCGAATTGCATATCGGCTTGTTGAATATCATGCCGGATGCGGCCTTGGAAGCCACCGAACGCCAGTTTTTCCGCCTGGTCGGGGCCTGCAATCAGATCGCTCAATTTCACGTTCATCCGTTTACTATCGACGGGCTGGAACGAGGGCCCGCTGCATTGGCGCACATTCGTACCTATTACGAAAGTTTCGAGCGCATCAAACAGGACGGTTTGGATGCGTTGATTATCAGCGGTGCCAACGTGACTCACGATCATTTGCAGGACGAACCGTTTTGGCGACCTTTAACGGAAGTGTTCGAATGGGCGCATCAACACGTGACTTCCGTTTTATGTTCGTGCTTGGCCACTCACGCCTTGATCCAACACAGCTACGGCGTGGAGCGCACCCGCTTACCGGCCAAGCGTTGGGGGGTTTTTCCGCATACTGTGGTCGATAAAAAACATCCGCTGGTGGCGGAAATCAACACCCGTTTCGACGTGCCGCATTCGCGTTTCAACGAGGTGTTCCGCGCCGATATGGAAAAGCACGGCTTGAAAATATTGGTGGCCGGTCGGGAGGCCGGGGTGCATTTGGCAGTGAGTCCGGACGGTTTTCGCACCGTGTTTTTTCAGGGACATCCGGAATACGACGACATCAGTTTGCTGAAAGAATATAAGCGCGAGGTGCTGCGGTTTTATCACGGCGAACGCGACGATTATCCGCCGTTTCCGGATAATTATTTCAAGCCCGAAATGCAAGCCTTATTGAGCGATTACGCGCAACAAGTCAAAAACGCCAAAGCCGCGGGGCAGGCGATAGCGCCCATGCCGGAAGCGCAAATCATCGATGAATTGGATATAACTTGGCGCGATTCGGCTAAAGCGGTGTTTAACAACTGGTTAGGTAAAGTCTACCAAATCACCAATGAAGATCGCCGTTTACCGTTCATGACCGGGGTGGACCCGGACAATCCCTTGGGTTTGTAAATCATGCATTCCAGCTTCCTACGCCGCGCGGTCGAACTAGCCGTCGATAACGTGGGACAAGGCGGCGGACCGTTCGGCGCTTTGGTGGTCAAGGACGATAAAGTCATTGCCGCCAGCGGTAACCGGGTGACGGCCAATCTGGATCCCACCGCGCATGCCGAAGTCTTGGCCATCCGGTTGGCCTGCCGGGAGCTGGGTAGCTTCCAATTGACCGGATGCACGCTTTACACCAGCTGCGAACCTTGTCCCATGTGTTTGGGGGCGATTTATTGGGCTCGGTTACAAGCTGTTTATTATGCTTGTAACCGGCAGGATGCGGCACAAGCCGGCTTTGACGACCGTTTTATTTACGATGAAATCGGAAAATCCTCCGATAACCGGTGCATCCCTATGATTTATCTCAAGCTGAACAATGCGGGATTACCGTTTCAGGCCTGGGATGATCTGCAGAGTAAAATCAAATACTAGGTAAATACCCCTTCATCCTTAAACGTTGCCGCAGATTAGCGTCGTCATTATGAGTCTACACGTCACGATTCGTAGCGCATTGCCCGCCGACGCGGAAAACATCAGTGCCCTCATTCAAGGTGAAGCCCATTACTGCACGATCCATCCAAACGGGGAGGGCGCACAGCCATTCTTTTCCTCTGTTACACCGGAAGCCATCGCCGGCTACGTTACAAGCCCGAACTTTATTTATCTCCTGGGCTACGTTGATTCAGAGCTGGCCGGGGTAGTAGCCGTTCGGGATGGTAGCCACCTTTATCATTTATTCGTGGCAGCCAAGTTTCAGCGCCGCGGTATCGCTTCGAGCCTGTGGGCAAGGGCCAAAGCTAAGGCTGTCGAAAGCGGAAACGCTCAGGGTTTTACCGTTAACGCCGCACCGCATGCGCTGCCTGTTTACGAACGGTTCGGCTTCGAAATCCAGGGGATCCGAGTTGAGGAAAACGGCGTTGCCTTTGTGCCGATGAAATTGCCCGGTTAGTTTGTGCAAGGTTAAGTAAAAATGAGGAATCCACGCTTCTTTCGCAGAGGCCGCCGTTAAGGTCTCGGCAGCACTCCCGTAGTGTGCGCAAACGGTTTGCGGGTTAGCGCAGCAAGTCGACGAAACGATCGACCTCGTGTTGCCGTGTGGCAAAACTGGCTACCAAGCGAACCAGGATTTCCCCGTCTTTCAACAAACCGGGCCGGGCGCGCGGCGGGTTCCACGGATAGAATACGGCACCGTTTTGGCGTAAGCGCGCGGCGACAGGTTCGCTGAATACGGCAAATACCTCGTTGGCTTCGGCCGGCCAAGCCAGCCGTGCTGACGACGAAGCGGCAATGCCTTGCTGCAGGCGGGCGGCCATCGCATTGGCATGGTTTGCCATCTGCAGCCATAAATCGCCTTCGAGATAGGCATCGAATTGGCAGGCGATGAAACGGCTTTTGGAAAACAACTGCGCCGCCCGCTTGCGAATGAAAGGCAAGTCTTTGGCCTGATCCGGATGCATAAATACCAAAGCCTCGGCGCACCAACAACCGTTTTTGGTCGCACCGAACGACACAATATCCACTCCCAATTTCCACGTCATTTGCGCCGGGGTTAACGCCAATGCCGCCAAGGCATTGGCGAAACGCGCCCCGTCCATATGCAGCGGCAAATCGTGCTGTTTGGCGATGTCGGCTATCGCAGCGATATGCTCCGGCTGGTATAGCGTGCCGATTTCGGTGGCTTGCGTGATGGATATCGCCATCGGTTGACCGGCATGGATAAAGCCGGGCGGGAAGCGGGCAATTTCCGCTTTTAATTGCTGCGGGTTTATCTTGCCGAAATCACCGTCTACCGGCGCTAAGCGGGCACCGTGGGTAAAAAACTCCGGCGCGCCGCATTCGTCTTCCAGCATATGCGCTTCTCGGTGGCAAAAGCTCACGCCGCCCGGACGGTTGACCGTCGCCAAGGCCAAGGAGTTGGCAGCGGTACCGGTGCCTACGAAAAACACCGCCACTTCGCGCTCGAACAGTTCGTTAAAACGCTGTTCTATGTGTTTGTCCTGCTCGCTGACGCCATAAGGGGCCGCAAAACCGCTAGCGGCGTCCAGTAGGCGTTGGGCGATGACAGGATGGGCCCCGGCCCAATTGTCCGAAGCAAAATTCATAGTTCTCTATCCCTCCTTGCAGCAACTGGAATCAGAAAACTGTCGGCAAAGTTTACAAGCGAATCAGAATGTTCCACCACGGTTTTCATACACGTTCACTGATGTTCAAATGGTTTAAGCATGGGATGTGTGCAGCATAGCAGGGAAGGCCGGCCGGGTGCTGAATTAAGCCCAGCGGCGCTAACAAAAGCCACTACACTAATTCACATCATGCAGGCATTACCTTGGTGAACAAATTTATTAACAATTACCGGCTTCCGACTCCGCTATGCCTATTTCGACGCCAGCCCCATTACAATCCGGCGAATCTCAAAGCGCCATCAATGTCGACGGCATAGAAATTTCCTGGAACACGCGAACCGGCGGCTGTACGTTTAGAGATATTCCGGTCGCGATGATGTGGATAGACTCTACCTTGGCCGGTTTGATGTCGGGTGTGGCGTCCATGGTGGGTCCGGAGCGGTTCAGTTTGGCGTTGCAGGCCGAAGGCCGCAAGAGCGTGGAATCCGATTGGTTGTTGATTCAAGAATATGCGGATTTCTCCGAAGGCTTCGCCCAGTTGAATTTGAATGCCAAAGTCGCCGGCTGGGGCGATTGGCAACTGGTGAGCTATTCCCCGGAAAAAAAACAATGCGTGTTTAGAGCCTTCAACAACTGGGAAGGCGCTTACCAAAAAGCCTTGGGCGTGTGTTGGGGCAGCGGCATGCTGGCCGGCAAATTGGCCGGCATTTGCGGCAAATTGTTCGGATGTAACTGCTGGGCCACGCAAACGCATTTCGTCGCCAAAGGCCACGCTTACGACGAATTCGTCGTGTCTCCGTCCGCACGAAATCTGGAAGCCGAAATCGAAAATTTGCTGCTCTCGGATCAGGCGACCCGCGCCGACATGGCGGTAGCGCTGCAGCGTTTGGAAAACACCCAACGGGTTTTACAAGAAAGCGAACAGCGTTACGCTCAGTTGATCAGAAACATTCCGGACGGCATTTATAGTTGGCAATTCGGTGCCGACGGCAACATGGGCTTCATTTATGTGAGTCCGCGTTTTTGCCATATCTTAGGCCTGGACGCTGCCGAGGTGTTGAAAAACTATCGCTTAGCTTTCGACGCCGTTCATCCCGACGATCTGGCCGGCTTGGAACAACGAAACGAATATGTCCGTACCCATATCACGCCTTTTCGCTGGGAAGGCCGTTTTATCGTGCATGGCCGCATACGTTGGATCAGTTTGTCGTCCGATCCTATCTTGCGAGCGGATGGCGGCAGCATATGGCACGGCGTCGTCAGAGACGTTACCGCGCTGAAGTCGGCGGCGGAATCGCAGCGGCTAGCCGCGTTGGTTTATTCCAATAGCCGCGAAGGCATGCTGGTCACCAATGCCGCCAACCGAATCGTCTCGGTCAATCCGGCTTTTTCGCGCCTGACCGGCTATGCGGCGGAAGAAGCCCTGGGGCAAAATCCGAATTTCATGAGTTCGGGCAAACATGATCTTGAGTTTTATCAAGAGATGTGGCACTCCTTGTATACCACCGGCCAGTGGGAAGGGGAAATCTGGAACCGTCGCAAGAACGGGGAAATTTACCCGGAGTGGTTGAAAATCGACACCATCTTTACCGACGACGGTCAGGTTAGCCAGCGCGTGGCACTGTTCACCGACATTACCGAAAAAAAACGCTCCGAAGCGACAATTTGGCGGCAAGCCAATTTCGATCCGCTGACCGGACTGCCGAACCGTTCCATGTTTTTGGACTTATTGGAGCGGGAACTCAAACGGGCGGAACGGGAAGAAAGCAAAATCGCCTTGTTGTTCATGGATCTGGATCATTTTAAGGACGTCAACGACACCCTGGGGCACCAGGTCGGCGACGAATTGTTGAAAATGGCCGCCAAACGCTTGCAGCGTTGCGTACGCGAAGCCGATACCGTGGCCAGATTGGGCGGCGACGAATTCACTGCGGTGTTAACCCATTTAAACGACGGCTCGGACATATTGCGGGTTGTGCGCGACATGATCGAGTGCGTAGCCAAGCCGTTTTACTTGGGCGAGCAGCCCGCTTACATCTCGGTCAGCATAGGCATAACCGTTTTTCCCGACGACGGACAGACTTCCGAGCTACTCTTCAAACAGGCCGATCAGGCGATGTATGCGGCTAAAAAACAAGGTCGTAATCGGTTTTGTTTTTTTACCGCCAGCTTACAACACGAGGCCGATCAACGGCTGCAGCTGACGCGCGACCTCCATGCGGCTATCGATACCCGACAATTCGAAGTTCATTATCAGCCGATAGTGGAATTACAAAGCGGTTGTATCGTAAAAGCCGAAGCCTTGTTACGTTGGAATCATCCCACGTGTGGCTATATCGATCCGGCGCAGTTTCTTCCGGTAGCGGAAGAATGCTTGCTGATTCAGGACATAGACGACTGGGTATTTAAGCAAGCCATGAGCCGATTAAAGGAATGGCGTCATTTAACCGGAGCAGACTTCCAAATCAGCGTCAACCAATCGCCTGCGCAATTTAAAGACAGCAACCGCAATCATGCCGAGTGGCAGGAAGGGCTGATGGCGATGGATACGGACTGTAAAAATGTAGTCGTCGAAATTACCGAAAGTCTGCTGCTGGAAAACCATCCGACTATTCGCAACCGCTTGTTGCGGCTCCGCGCAGCGGGTGCGCAAATAGCCATAGACGACTTCGGCACCGGTTACTCCGCTTTGTCTTATCTGAATAAATTTCCTATCGATTACCTAAAAATCGATAACTCGTTCATCCGAGACTTAACTTTTGACGCAACGGATTTCGCGCTATCCAAAGCCATAGTCAGCATGGCGCATGCCTTGGGTCTCAAGGTGATTGCCGAAGGCGTGGAAACTCGGGATCAACTGGCCTTGCTCGTAGAAATCGGCTGCGATTACGGCCAGGGCTTTCTGTTCGCAAAGCCGCTGCCGGCCCCGGAGTTTGAAAAACTGTTCAAAAACAGGTTGATGACGGATAGCGTAGCGCCAAGAAACGGTGATAGCGACCGTCTCGTCTGATCCTTGGAATTACCGGCTGCGTTTAATCATGAAGCCATTTTGCACTTCCTCGAAGCCGATCTTGGGGTAATACTCCGTGGCTTCGGGGGCCGATATCAGGATAAGCGCCACTTCCTCCCCAATGGCTTGGCGAACGCGGCCAATCAGCTCGCGGCCGATCCCTTGTTTTTGAAAAGCCTTGTCCACGGCGAGGTCGGAAAGATAGCAACAATAACTAAAATCGGTCAGGGCGCGGCATACCCCAACGAGTTTGTCCTCATGCCAAGCGGAGAAAATCAGGTTCGCATTAGCAAACATACGCTCGATCCGCGCCAAATCGGCGCTGGGACGCCGAATGCCGGAAGCATCGAAAACTGCCGCTATATCCGCGGATGCCAGGGGAGAATTTTGACGGTATTCAATCGCCGGCATAAGAACCTGACGTTGCTGGACCGAATCAAGTTGACTTAGCGGTCATCTTCGGTTGCGGGCCGCGAAGCCAATTTAAAGCGTTGCATCGACAATATCATAGCAATCAAATAAATGAATTCAATTACAATGATCATTTTCGGATAAATCATATTCATAAATTCAACTTCACTTTCTCTTACAGGAATATCCTGAAAGTTCCTTCTGGCTTCCACCATTTGAGTAATAAATGGATCCCATAAATCCCAGCTTAATAGGCTGGATACGATGGTAACGATGGTAATGCCAATTCCCAGCAATAATCCAGGCATTTTCAGCTTTAAAATCAGATAGCCTGAAAGCACGAACAGAATTCCTGCAATGACACTAAAAATAATTTGCGCTGCGGAATCAATAAAAATCCCGAAAAAAGGCATGGGCACCATAAATTCGGTCCATCTGACCAGATTTTTTGTACCTTCAAGAATTAATAGTACACCGAGTAAGAGGGTAAGCCAGCTTTCATTTTCATAAATAATTGGCTCTACAGTATTATCTTTCTCTATGCTTAAGAAATGTTTTCCCGGGGAAGGTAAAAATTTGTTCGACATATAAAGAATTAATCCAAAGGCTATAATCCAAGCTAAAAACGGTAAAACAGATTCGAAAAAATATTCGAATAACTCCTTGAAGGTAAGAAATAACAGTAAGTCTATATAAATAGCAAGAATTTTTCTTTTTTTTGAGGCGATTATCATTCCTTAATGCTCCAAAGAGGTTGTAAATTATGAGTAAGTTGAACGGGAGTATTTGCGTATCTTGAATTTTCTTTGTCGCGATAATAAAGTATTTTTTATTTAATATAAATATGATGTTCCATAAGCTATTTTGTATGATTGGCCTTTGAGGTGAAATTCCATGACGTATCGGCGTCTATCGAGTCTTCAGCAGTAATCTCAGATCGGAAATCCGCCGCTATTTGATTCCGTAGTAGCGGAGTATATGCTCTACCCGATCCAGCTGTTCTTTAGTGAGTGAGTCAGGATCCTCAATAATTTTTTCGCCGCTCCACTTTCTTGGCAGGTACTCATGTTCTCCGTTGTGTTTCCGGCATCCGAATAGCAAAAGTCCGGTCACCAGCGTTGCAAGGATGAATTGCTTATTCATTACATATAACGTAGCGCAGGCCCGGCCATGATTGATTGGCTGTAAGTTCCTTCAAACACTGCGTGAACCGGTGATGTCATATGCGGTGAATCTTCGTTCAATCAAGCCGCAACTGTTAGCAACCGTTCGCCAAGGTTCGATGTGCGGCGCCTGAAGATGCCGAGCAAGGCTTTCGTGATCCGGCCATAGTTCGGAAAAACGAATAAGCCCGGGATCAAACGGATCTTCCGCTACGTCATAGGCAATACAGCCATCGCTTCGGTAGGTCGTTTCGACCAAGGTTCGTAGATGCGGGCGAACCTTTGGCATCTGCTCGGGTGGAAATCTGAGAATTCCGAATACAGCTACAGCGGCTTGCATTGAAGTACCCTAAAATAAAATGGCTGCGTTTGGAGTGTTTTGTGGTGGCCCAACGGATAGTTAAGCGGCCATTCCGCCTAAACGAACGTGGGTGAAATAAATAACAGGGAATTTCTTAGTTTACCGGTACTAATCATTCAATTTTGATTACCCATTTATCCCATAAGCTTTTGACTAACGGGCTAATTAGTCCAATTACTCCCAAACGGCACAGTAAGTATACCCAAGCCGCAGGTATGAAATTTAATAATCCGTTATCCGGCCTAATAGGCCAAAACGGTTGCATATCAGCCCTGTATAATACTATCCAGGGCTACGTGTGAAAATGTACCGATAAACGCGCCTGTTGACGCCGAAAACCAAGTAAGGCTTGATTTTACTTGTAGCCATTTCAAGTATTTAAAATTCGAGCAGGCATTCCAGGTGCTGAGTAACCATTGGCATACTATTGTGCCTATGAAGAGAGTAAACAAACCTATAGCGAACGCACCTATATAGGTATGGGTAAAGCGGTGCAAGATGTCATCATGGCTTAAAATACGAATTAGCGGCTCTAAGTCGATAATCACTTGATAAATTCCGAAGACTGTCAAACTAAAATAGCGGCCGGTTAATGCTTTAATTGCTGCTCCCGGCCCTATCTGAAATGGTGTAAAAGGCATGTCTTTCCGTTGTCTAAATTTATGAATATCAAATAAATCCGCTAGGTCGGCTTGATATTGGACCGCCTTTTCAAGCAGATTACCGGCTCTTCGGAAAATCAGGCATAGTTGAAGCGACAAATCGGATATTGGCGGTCGATTTTTTCAATAAGGCTCGGATGTCTTTGGCCGCTGAGTTTATCAGGTAGATTGTTCCAGTCAAGAGGCTGTTCGTGGACGATCGCGGCGGGTATGTACTCGAGGGTCCCGTTGGACGCAGTCTTCCGGCATTAAGCGAAAAAGCTCTCAGAACCTCAAATTCGGCATGGGTTTGTGCCTAGCGAGTTTTTGCCGGAGCAAATTGAGCCTGTAGGGCGTATGCGGCTAGGCGATCCGCCAAATCAAATGGGTAACGCCATCATTATTGCGGCGGACCCCGGTAAACCGGTTCCACTTTACGGCCTTAGGCGCCACTAGGCTGACGGCGTGCCCCATATAGGTATCCTTTCCAGCCAAGGATGGTCAGCGCGACAAGGCCAACCAGAGTCATAACAGTAACGACCATCATGACGATGGTCGCAGTCTCGGAGCACGCATCCTTGCTGCAAAGGGCGACTACCGTTATGCCCCAAATGAAATAGCAGCCGAACCAATATACCAAAATAACCAGGAGTCGGCGCCAACGCTAAGATAAACGTTGTGCTCTTCTTGGCGTGTTAGTTCAGGGAGAATCTCATGGTCTAAAACTAGCCGATCATCTCTGTAGACGATAACCGATCCGGCTACTACATCGTGCAATGCTTGACGCCGCTTTGTCGTTAGAACAAAAAGAAATGCGGGTAGACCGGTAATGCTCTTAACCAAAAACCGAATCGAGGCGGCCCCAATCCCAATATTAGAGTTAGAAGAAACGCGACGCACGCGGATCCCAACCAGATGATGAGCAACCGAACCGCCGGTAAATGCTACTGCAAAGGGTTCTAAGGCAAGAATGACAAGCACTGCAGCGGCCGCCTTAAGGCGGCCACTCTCAATACCTGCGACAGCGAGCAAATAGATTGAAGTAACAGCTAAGACAGGCAACACAATGCCGTCTATGCTGGCTCCTAGGTTGCGCCGAAGGATTCGCGGGTAGAGCTGTTCAGCTGTTGCCATGACTATGTTGCCTAATGTGGAATTCCGCCGACGCCGGAAGTGTAGCGAAAAGCGGTAGGCTGGAATGATACATATGCATTGTTTGTTACTTGCCTTCGGTTATCAATACCTGAGGGTTTGCCGCGATCCTCTGTCATAAATCCTGTTTCACATCGGAGCGCAGATTCGGCCAGCGGCAAAATGCGAATATCCAGATCATGATGATGTTGACGATAGGTACCAGCAAAATCAAGGTCCAACGGCCGTCCAGGCCGGCTTTCAGCAAGATTTTGTAACCCAGCCACAACACGAACATCGCAAAAATCGGCGCTATTGCATAGAACATGATGACTACTCCTTGCCGGCATTAGGCCAAGGCATGAAGGCGAGTTGTATAAAAATCAGTAACAAGCCGAATCCCGGTAAAAATACCAAGGCAGCCCAGGCGGGATTCAAGCCGGCTTTGCGGTAAATCAACAAGGTGGGAATCAAGATCGTTAAGCCCACGATCACGGCTTGCAGAAATTCCGGCGGCATAAACATGGTGAGTCTTCCTCCTGATTAACGATGAAGGTGGTGACGGGAGCGATACGGTTTCGCGATGATAATCTTCGGTCGCGCAACCGGGTGTCCGTTCCCGCCCTTAATGTGTTTTTATTCGGGTAATGGCCCGCTTTCAGGATGCTATCTAAGCCTGCCGGTATGCGGCATGCGCTTCGCTAGCTTATTGGCGGCCATTCCGATAGATCGAGCGGCAGTGCGAAAATCGACTTAGGTTTCGGTAGAATAACCGGTTTTTCCGTTACGTAAAATTTTACCTTGCACAATAGTTATTTATTTTTGCGTTCGCCGCGATGGTCTGCGGGAATCGGCAATGCGGGTTCTCGAGCGCCTGCGATTCTGCAACCCTGGCTGCAGGAACAAGGTTCGCTGACTAAGCGCTTGCGCCGGTATTTCGGTGCCAATGTAGCGGTCAGTTTGTTGTTTCATCAATGGCAGCCGGCTTTCGTGGAAGAATGTCGGCAATTGGCTGTGCCTCATAGCCGATACCAATTGATCCGCGAGGTGTTGCTGCACGCCGACGGGGTGCCGTTGGTTTTGGCGCGGACGGTGCTACCGGCCGCGACCATTAAAATCGCGCAGAGAAATTTATCGCATTTGGGTACGCGCCCTTTGGGAGAAGTGATTTTTTCGTATCCGGATTTGGCATTGACGCAGCGCGATTTCAGTCTGGCGACGGCGGCGCAATGGTCGACTGCGGTGCGGTTGCGTTTTTTGGGCGAACAGGCGGTTTTTGGGCGGCGCACCCTTTACGGCATACACCGGCAACCGTTGTTGGTGGCCGAGTTCTTCCTGCCGGAAATGCTGCACCAGTTATCGGAACAGGGTGAAAATTAAATCCGCTACCGTTTGGATCAGATTGTTTTCGTCGCCCCAATTGCCGCTATAGCCGGTTGAGTTGTCATCGCCGGTTCGGTAGCGGGTCTGGCGAGCCGGCGGCTTTTGCGGACGCTGTTGTTTTTTCTTTTCGTCTAACAGCCGTCCGCCGGCGGTTTGCCATTCCAGTAAATGGCTGATTTCCCCGGGATCCAGCCAAATACCGTGCGGCATGCAGCGGTCTATGACGACGCCGCTGCGGTGACCGTACAGCGTGCGTTTCATAAATTCCCGGCAGACCGGGCATTTGAGGTATCTCACCGTTTTGTCTTTCGGAAAACGCTCAAGGTTGATGTTGTCCAGCCAGGCGGAATTGGTTTGTATGGCCGGAGAGTCGGCATGGTCCAGCAATATTTCCACTTCGCCCGGATCGAAGAACAAGCCGAAACAGCTTGGGCAGCGGTCTAGTTCCAAGGGCGCGGCCGCTAGGCTGAGTGCGATGGTCTGTAATTCCAGGTCGCATTGCGGGCAAATTCGATGATGTTGTATGCCGGCCGGTTGATAAGCCAGTTTACCGTGCAGATCGACATCGTTTCGCACGCCGCAGTACAGGCAGATTTGCGTGTTAGCCGCCAGCGGCGCCGAGCAGGTTTGACATTTGGCCATTGTTACAATTTTTCCAGCAATTCCTGTTTTTTCGCGGCGTATTCGGCGTCGGAAATCAATTGCGCTTGGTAAAGCTGTTTCAATTTTGCCAGCTTGACGCTGATGTCGTCTTGGTCTGCGCCAGGGGGTGTGGCGGAGGATTGCGTGCCTTGCAACATGCTTTGTCCCAATGCTACCCCGGCACCGAGACTCACGCCGGCTCCGGCTGCGCCGCTTTCGTTGCGCGCCGCGTCTCTGACCGCCTCCAAGCGTTGTAATTCGGCATAGTCTACGCCTGCCGCTCGGGCCGCTTGGTTTTCGGCGGTGACATCGGCAATTCGGTTGATGCGGCGCAAGGTGTCGTCGTCGAAATCGGTACCCTCTATCCTGAAATCGCCGATAGCGAACCCGAGTTTACGCGAGGCCATCGCCAGTTTTATACCGATGCCGCGGGCGATTTCTTCCCGGTTGGCGTCGATTTGCGCAAAACTGTAACCGCATTCGGCCAGGTAATCGCTAATCGGCTGCACGATGCGGGCGGAAATGACCGGGCGAAATTCGCTGACGCGGATTTGGCCGTGGCTGCCGACCACGTTGACGAAAAACGCATTAGGGTCGGTGATTTGATAGCTAAAATTACCGTAAGCTTTCAGACCGACTGGAATATGATAGGCCGGGTCTTGATATTTTATGGGCGAGCTGGTGCCCCATTTCTGGTCCAGGATTTTGCTGGTCCGGAAAAAATAGAGGCCGACTTTGTGCTCGCTTTCGAAAAATTGCATGAATTTTTTGATGGTGGTCCAAAACGGTACGTTATCGGTTTGCAAATTGATCAGGCATTGTTGTTCGATCACCGCTTTTACTTGGCCTTGGTACACGAAAATGCAGCCTTGGCCCGGACCGACGATCAATTTGGAGGCATTTTTGATTTCGTCGCCGTTTTCGCTCCATTGGGCAAAAAGTATATCGGGATCAGATTCTTGCCACTCGATAACCGAGCGCAGTTGCCGTTTCAGGCCGTCTAGGATAGGCATAGCGACTCCTTGGGTGTGGTGTAGCCTTGCGTAATTGCGTAACATTGTTTTTACAAGTATGGCAAACAACAGGAGTCTATGTGGCAATTCGTAGCTTTAACCAGCAACTCCCTAAAATCGGGGAGAGAGTGTTTATCGATCCGTCCGCCGAGGTGATCGGCGCTGTGGAAATCGGCGACGATGTTTCGGTTTGGCCGACCGTGGTGATTCGCGGCGATGTGGAGTCGATCAGCATCGGTGCCGGCAGCAATGTGCAAGACGGCTCCGTGTTGCATGTTTCCCACGCCGGCGACTATTCGGCCAGCGGTTTCCCGCTCACGATAGGTCGCGGGGTGACGATAGGGCATAGGGCGACCGTGCACGGCTGTACGGTCGGCAATTGTTGTTTGATCGGTATCGGCGCGATCGTCATGGACGGTGCGGTAATCGAAGATTACGTGATGTTGGGGGCCGGCGCTTTGGTATCGCCGGGTAAAACCTTAGAAAGCGGATACTTGTACGTCGGCGCGCCGGCGCGGCCGGTTCGGGAATTGGGCGAGAAAGAAAAGGCGTTTTTAGAATATTCCTACCAGCATTACATCGAATTAAAAAACCAGTATTTAGCCGAGTAGACCGGTTGAAGCGACGGTTGACGCGGGCGAACGGCCGGTTTCTATACCGGTCGGTCGGCGCGCTTGTGGGATAGGATGATCCGCGATTCGCTCCGCTCCGGCGGCGTTTGTCCCGCACGGGTTGTTTGTGTCGGCGGCGTAGTTCGAAACCGTGTTAGCGGCTTTGCGGCGAACGCAGGCATGCTTGCCTGAACGACGGTTAGAATCGAGGCAAGCGGCGCCGTTAGGCCCATCAGTCCGCCAGCCGCCTTTACGCCTTCCAAGCAAACTCGTTAAAATGCAAGCGTTCATTCACTTTTGCACCTCTCACATGTCAACCAGCGAAAGCCTTGCTCCAGCCAATTTCATCCGTCATATCATTGCCGAAGATTTAGCGGCAGGCAAAAACGCCGGCAAAGTCGCCACGCGCTTTCCGCCGGAACCTAACGGCTATTTGCATATCGGCCACGCCAAATCGATTTGCTTGAATTTTACCTTGGCGGCGGAAAACAACGGCACCTGTAATCTGCGTTTCGACGACACCAATCCCGAGAAAGAAAGCGTCGAGTACATGGAATCCATCGAAACAGATGTTGCCTGGTTGGGATTCGAATGGGCTGGGAAGTTCCATGCCTCGGATTATTTCGAAACCCTGTACGACTACGCCGTGCAGTTGATCAAGATGGGCAGGGCGTATGTGGATGGTTCCAGCGCGGAACAAATGCGCGCCGACCGGGGTACTTTGACTGAACCCGGCAAAGAAAGTCCGGACAGAAATCGCAGTATCGAGGACAATTTGGATTTGTTTCAGCGCATGCGTGCCGGCGAGTTCGACGACGGCCATTACGTGCTGCGCGCCAAAATCGACATGGCGGCGCCGAACATCAACCTACGCGATCCGGTGATTTACCGGATCCGCCGCGCGCATCATCATCGAACCGGCGACGCCTGGTGTATCTATCCGATGTACGACTACACGCATTGTTTGTCGGATATGCTGGAGAGTATTACCCATTCGATTTGCACCTTGGAATTCGAAGACCACAGGCCGCTGTACGATTGGGTATTGGATACATTGGAAACCCCCTGCCATCCGCAACAAATCGAATTTGCCCGCTTGCAATTGGAGTACACCATCGTCAGCAAGCGCAAACTGCTGCAACTGGTTAACGAAAAGCACGTATCCGGCTGGGACGACCCACGCATGCCGACGATATCCGGGTTGCGACGGGCCGGAGTACCGCCGGAAGCCATCCGCGATTTCTGCGAGCGTATCGGGGTGACCAAGAAAAACTCTTGGATAGAGATGACGGTGTTGGAAAACTGCATCCGTGAAGACTTGAACGAACGTGCGCTACGGGCTATGGCGGTTTTGCGGCCGCTGCGGGTAATCATCACGAATTGGGATGAGGCAAAGTCCGAAACCTACCAAATGGCCAATCATCCGCAAAAGCCGGAAATGGGTAGTCGGGAAGTGCCGTTCGGGAAAGTGATTTTGATCGAACAGGACGATTTCATGGAAAATCCGCCCAAGGATTTCAAACGGTTGCAGCCCGGCGGCGAAGTGCGTCTACGCGGTTCCTACGTGATTAAATGCGACGAGGTGATCAAAGACGCGGACGGCAAGGTCGTGGAATTACGTTGCAGCTACGACCCGGCGACCCTGGGAAAGAATCCGGAAGGCCGTAAAGTGAAGGGCGTCATTCACTGGGTATCCGCACAACATGCGTTGCCGGCGGAAATTCGTCTTTACGACCGCTTGTTCAGCCACCCCAATCCGGATACCTTGGATAATTTCCTGGATGCGTTGAATCCCAACTCCTTGGAAATTTTGACGGAGTGTCGGGTGGAGGCCGGTTTGGCGGCGGCGCAAACCGATTGCCGCTATCAGTTCGAACGTACCGGCTATTTTTGTTTGGACAGTTTGGAAAGCGAGGCAGGCAAATTGGTATTTAATCGTACCGTTACCTTACGCGATAGTTGGGGTAAATAGAGGAGGCAGCATGCCTTTATCGCCGGCATTGGTCAAACACATCAGCGAAGAAACCGGTCGCAATCTGGCCAAACACAAAATTACCAGTGTCGGCGGCGGCGACATCAATGCCGCTTACCGTTTGCAGGCTGAAAACACCGACTGGTTCATCAAGTTCAATCGCGTCGATCTATTGTCCATGTTTGTGGCTGAAGCTGCGGGTTTGGCCGAATTGGCGGAATCCGGCGCCGTGCAAGTGCCGTCCGTGGTCGCGCATGGCGAATTCGGCACTCAAGCTTATTTGATCCTGGAATTTATCGAGCTGGATGCGTTAAGGTCCGGCGCCGGCAAACTCGGCGAACAATTGGCGCGCTTGCATGGCCTGCCGCAAATGTTTTTTGGCTGGCACATGCACAACACCATAGGTTCAACCCCGCAGTTCAATGCGCGCGACGACGATTGGGTGGGCTTTTGGCGCAAACAGCGCTTAGGCCGGCAACTGCAATTCGCGGCGAGCAATGGGTGTCCCAAGCAGTTGTTGGATAGCGGCGAAAAGTTGATGCAAAATTGTGCCGCATTGTTCAGCGGCTACCGGCCGCAGCCATCCTTGTTGCACGGCGATTTATGGGGCGGCAATGCCGCAAGGGATCAGCAGGGCAATCCGGTTATCTTCGATCCGGCCTGCTATTACGGCGACCGCGAAGCGGATATAGCGATGACGGAATTGTTCGGCGGTTTCGGCGCCGATTTCTATGCCGCCTATCAAGGCGGGTTTCCGTTGGATGCCGGTTACAAGGTTAGAAAAACCCTGTACAACCTGTACCACATTTTGAATCATTTCAATTTGTTCGGCGGAGGATATGCCGGCCAAGCCCACCGTATGATGGAACAACTGTTGGCTGAGATAGGCTAAACACCGTTTAGCAACGGTAGTATTCGCGGTACCAGGATACGAAGCGTTCGATACCGACTTGTATGCTGGTATTCGGTTTATACCCCACGTCGGTAACCAGTGCTTCGACGTCGGCGTAAGTATCCGGAACGTCGCCCGGTTGCAGCGGCAGCAAGTTTTTCTCGGCGGTTTTACCTAACAAGCCTTCCAGCGTCTCGATGTAAGTCATCAATTCCACCGGACTCTGATTGCCGATGTTGTAGACTCGCCACGGCGCTTTACTGGTGCCGGGGTCGGGAGTAAGGCCGCTCCAGTCCGGATTGGCTTGGGCGTTGTGGTCCAAGGTGCGGATCACGCCTTCCACGATATCGTCGATATAAGTAAAGTCGCGGCGGTGTTTGCCGTAGTTGAACACGTCGATTTTCTCGCCGGCCAATATGGCTTTGGTAAACAGGAACAAGGCCATATCCGGACGTCCCCACGGGCCGTAGACGGTAAAAAACCGCAAGCCGGTAGTCGGTAACTGATATAGATTGCTGTAGGTGTGGGCCATCAGTTCGTTGGCCTTTTTCGAGGCGGCATACAGGCTCATCGGATGGTCGACCACGTCGTGTACCGAAAACGGCATGGATTCGTTGGCGCCGTACACCGAACTGCTGGACGCATAAACCAAGTGCTCGGTTCCGTAGTGCCGGCAGCCTTCCAGGATATTCATGAAACCGACGATGTTGCTGTCGATGTAGGCGTGCGGATTTTCCAGCGAATAGCGCACGCCGGCTTGGGCGGCTAAATTCACGACTTTTTGCGGCCGGTATTGTTTGAACAAATTCGCCATGCCGTCGCGGTCGGCAATATCCAAGCGCACGTCGGTGAATGCGTTAAAATCGGCGAGTCTGGCCAGCCGGTCTTTTTTTAAATTGACGTCGTAATAATCGTTCAAATTGTCGACGCCGATGATTTCGTCGCCGCGTTCCAGCAGGCGCAAAGCCAGATGATTGCCGATAAAACCGGCCGTGCCGGTAACCAGTATGCGCATGCCTTATAACCTCGCGTCCGTTTGGTGGGCCGGAAACAGGTATTTCAAATCGTAGATGATGGCGTGCGGTTTGCCCAAGGCACGAATTTCGTCGATAGGGGTTTCCTTAAATTCCTGATGGGCGACGGCCAGCACGATAGCATCGTATTTGCCTTTGCTCGGCTGGCTGACCGGGCGGATGCCGTATTCTTCGAAGGTTTCGTCGCGGTTGACCCAGGGGTCGTAAACGTCGATGTTGACGCCGTAAGTTTTTAGTTCGGCGACGATGTCGACAATGCGGGTGTTGCGTATGTCCGGGCAATTTTCCTTGAAGGTCAAGCCCATGATCAACACCCTGGCGTCTTGAATTTGAATGCGCTTTTTCAGCATCAATTTGATTAACTGGGAGACTACGTATACCCCCATGCTGTCGTTGATGCGCCGGCCGGATAGGATGACCTCGGGGTTGTAGCCGATGGCCTGGGCTTTGTGGGTCAGATAGTAAGGATCGACGCCGATGCAATGGCCGCCGACCAAGCCGGGCCGGAACGGTAAAAAGTTCCACTTGGTGCCGGCGGCGATCAACACTTCCTCGGTGTCTATGCCGAGCTTGTTGAATATCAACGCCAGTTCGTTTATCAAGGCGATGTTGACGTCGCGTTGGGTGTTTTCGATGACTTTGGCCGCTTCCGCGACTTTGATACTGCTGGCTTTGTGGGTGCCGGCGCTGATGATGCTTTTATACAAGGCGTCGACTTTGTCGGCGATTTCCGGCGTGGAGCCGGAAGTGACTTTCAGAATATTGGTGACTCTATGCTGCTTGTCGCCGGGATTGATGCGTTCCGGACTGTATCCGACGAAAAAGTCTCGGTTGAAGCTTAAGCCGGATACCGCTTCCAGAATAGGCACGCAGATTTCTTCGGTGGCGCCGGGATACACGGTCGATTCGTAGACCACGATATCGCCTTTTTTGATGACTTTGCCCAGTAAGTCGCTGGCTTTTTGCAAAGGCGTCAAGTCCGGTTGTTTGTGTTCGTTGATCGGCGTGGGGACGGTAACGATGTAAATATTGCAGTCGGTTAGCGAAGCAACCTCGGCGCTGTAGCTGAGTTGAGTGGCTTGCGCCAGTTCTTCGGGGCTGACTTCCAAGGTGTGATCGTTGCCGGATTGCAGTTCCGCCACCCTATGCTTATTGATATCGAAGCCGACGGTAGGGTATCGGCGTCCGAATTCCACCGCTAGCGGCAAGCCGACATAACCTAAACCTATCATGCCGATCTTGATGTCTTTAAGCATATGCGTCACTCCTGTATTGATACGAGGTCACAATTCATTTTTTGGCGATGCATCCCCAAGCCGATATCCAGACCTGCGATTGATAGCTGTCGGCCGATTTCGGCAGAGCGCCGGTCAACACCATGGACAGCGTTTGGTTGATGATGCCAAAAAAATAACAATAGGCTAGCAAAGGATCGATCGCTCGGATTTCGCCGTCCCTGATGCCGTTCTGAATAATACGTTTTATTTTAGTAAAAGCCGGAGTATCCAGCAGAGGCATCGCGTCGGGCATGAAATCCTCGGCGTTGACGAACAACAGAAATTGCACGATTTCGGGGGCGTCGTCGGTCAGCCGGCACAACAAATCCACGATCTCGCGCAATTGCTCGGAGGCTTTGCGGTTTCTGCGCCGGATGTCGTCTATGGAAATACTCAAGCTGTCGAGAATGTTTTCCCGCAAGGTTTGCGCGATTGCCTGCTTGGTTTTGAAATAATGATAGACCGCATTGGTGGATCCCAGTCCGGCGGCATTTTTAAGGTCCGCGAGCGACGTATTGAAATAACCCTTTTGAGCGAACAGTTTGAGTGCCGCTTGCAGGACTTCGTCTTGGCTCGGAACGTTGTTAATAGTGTTTTCTAATTCTTGTTCCATGGTTGTTATGTACAGCTTTACCTGCTGTTCTTACCGGTGAGTAAGGTGCGTGCGCCTTACAAGTTGTTTAAATTGTTATTATTTATTGTCGATAAAGCGGCAACCAGGTAATTAACCATCGACCATAGGGTTAAGACGGCGGATAAGTATAACAGCCAATAGCCCATTTGATTGATCGGTAAACCCAGCAAATCGTCCCGGTAAAGCAATAAACTGATTGCCGTGATTTGCGCCGTGGTTTTCCATTTGCCCAGCTGCGAAACCTGGACTTTGGCGCGCTGGCCGATCTCAGCCATCCATTCCCTGAGCGAGGCGATAGTAATTTCCCTACCGATGATAACCGCCGCAGGAATAGCCAGATAGGGAGTCGCTTCCGCTTGTACGACCAGTACCAACACGAACGCCACCATCAACTTGTCGGCGACGGGGTCTAAAAACGCGCCGAATGCAGTTTCCAAATTCAGTTTGCGGGCCAGATAACCGTCCAGCCAATCGGTCAAGCCGGCTACCAGAAAAATGACGGTACAGGCGATACGACTGAATTCCCACGGTAAATAAAATACGATGGCCAATAGCGGGATCAGCGCAATCCGTAATAAGGTCAAATATGTCGGTAAATTAAATTTAACTACCATCTTGATGGTGAAACGTATCGTATATTCGTTGCGCCAGTTGTTTACTGATGCCGTCGATGCCGGCCAAAGCTTCGACGCTGGCATTGCTGACGCCTTGCAAACCGCCGAATTGCTTCAACAAACTTTGCCTTCTTTTCGGTCCCAGACCGGCAATCTCTTGTAATAGGGATTGCTGTTTGGCTTTGCCGCGCCGTTGTCTGTGGCCGGTAATCGCGAACCGGTGCGCTTCATCCCGAATGTGTTGAATTAACAGCAACGCGCTGGCGTTCGGCGTAACGTCGACCGGATGATCCCGCCCCGGCACGATGATTTTTTCCATGCCCGCTTTACGGTCCGGTCCTTTGGATACCCCGATTATCATAACATTGTTTATCTCTAATTCCGCCAGTGCCTTTTGCGCCGCGGCGACTTGTCCTTTGCCGCCGTCGATGAACAGAATGTCCGGGGCCGGGTGCTCGCCTTGCTGCTGGCGTTTGAAACGTCTAAACACGGCTTGGTGAATGGCGGCGTAATCGTCGCCGCCGGTAAGGCCTTCGATGTTGAAACGGCGGTAATCGGATTTGACCGGACCTTCGCGGTCGAACACGACGCAGGAGGCGACGGTTTGTTCGCCTTGGGTGTGGCTGATGTCGAAACACTCCAATCGTTTGGGTACTTCGGCGCACTTGAATTCTTGCTGCAGACTTAAAAAGCGGGCGTATAAACCTTGTTTATCGGCCAAGCGGGTTTGCAAGGCGTTGTCTGCGTTGGTCAAGGCCAGTTGCAACCACTTTTGCCGCTCGCCGCGCACGCTGTGGCTAATGGCGACCGGGTGCTTGGCTTGTTCGGTCAGTACCTGGGTCAACAGTGCGGTTTCCGGCAGCGGATGGCTGACGATCAACTCCTGAGGTAGCGCTTTGTCCAGGTAATATTGACCGATGAAAGCTTGCAAAACCGCGGCGGCTTCGTTGTCGTCGCCCATTTTGGGGAAAAACTGCCGATTGCCCAAATTTTGGCCGTTGCGTATGTAAAACACTTGTACGCAGGCCGAATCGGCTTTGGTCGCGCAAGCGATGATGTCCACGTCGCCTTTTTCGCCTTCGACCCGGTATTTCTCCAATACGCTACGCAAGCGTTGAATCTGATCCCGATAAGCCGCGGCTTGTTCGAATTCCAGTTTTGCCGCGGCCCGTTCCATTTTTTGTACCAATTGCTCTATGAGCTGTCCGCCTTGCCCCTCCAAAAACAAAATGGTGTCTTCGACGTCTTGCCGGTAGGCTTCCTTTGTGATCAAGTCGACGCAAGGCGCAGTGCAGCGTTCGATTTGATATTCCAGGCAGGGGCGCGAGCGGGCGCTGTAGTAAGAGTCTTCGCATTGGCGTACCGGGAAGATTTTTTGCAACAGTTTTAAGGTTTCCCTGACGGCTGCCGCGCTGGGGTAGGGGCCGAAATACCGGCCTTTGCGTTTCTTGGCGCCGCGGTGGTAGGCCAATTGCGGAAAATCGTGAAAAGTGGAGACATAGATATAAGGATAGGATTTATCGTCGCGCAAACTGATGTTGTAGCGCGGCTTGTGACGTTTGATCAGCTGGCTTTCCAGCAGCAGGGCCTCACCTTCAGTATGGGTGACCGTCACTTCTATGCCGGCTATCCGGGCAACCATGGCTTGCTGTTTCGGAGTCGTGGCTTGGTTGCGGAAATAGCTGGAAACCCGGTTTTTCAGATTTTTGGCTTTGCCGACGTAGATGATCTCGCCTTTCTGATCCAGCATTTTATAAACCCCCGGCCGTTGGGTCAGGGTTTGTAGAAACGCTTTCGGATCGAAATTCGTGGGAGGGCTGTTATCGATCACGGCAAGGGCGGCAACAAGGTTTTAACGGTGGCAAACACCTCGGCCAGCATAGCCATGCTCAGCCGTTTGGTTTGCACGTTGTAGCGGCTGCAATGGTAGGAGCTGACCAGGCGCTTGCCGTCCGGCAATTCGAACAGCCTATGATGACCGAAAACGGCGGCGCCGGCTTTCAAGCCGTAAGCCCTGAGTACCGCTTGGTGAGCGATATTGCCCAGGGCCAAAATCACCGCTCCGGCCGGCAGGGTTTGCAATTCGGCGGCTAAAAAGCCGTTGCAGCGCTTGATCTCTTCGCCGGTCGGTTTGTTTTGCGGCGGCAGACATTTGACCGCATTGGTGATGCGGCAATCCATCAAGTTCAAGCCGTCGCTCAAGGCAGTGGATTGCGCTTGGTTGCTGAAGCCGAAATCGTACAAGGCTTGATACAACAGGATCCCGGCGTAATCGCCGGTAAACGGCCGGCCGCTGGCGTTGGCGCCGTGCATGCCGGGCGCCAGCCCCACGATCAACAGCCGGGCGTCGCACGCTCCGAACGGCGCAACCGGCCGGGCGTGGTAACTTGGATATTGGGATTTGACTTGGTCGAGAAAGTCGGCCAAACGCGGGCATTGCTTGCAGGCCGAATCGAAAGTGCTTGCTGCGTCCATTGACTGTTGACGATAGGTGGTAACGAGATTACGCGGGAAAGTACAGCGCTTCGCTGTCCGGCATCCAGGGCTGATAGAGGGACATGCTGGCTTGAAAGCGTGGCGAATCGACAAAGTTTTGTAACCACAGCCGTAATCGGCCGTAGGGCGAGCGGGCGAACCAGTCGTGGTCGACGGCGGCGAATTGGCGGATGAAGGGGGCGATGGCGGCGTCCGAAATGCCAAATCGTTCGCCGCTTAGATATGCGGCGTTTGCCAATAGATTTTCCAGTTTGGCGAGAAAGACTTCGCCGAGTTCGCGGTAATGTTGCGGCGGATGCTGCGGATAACGGTCGGCATATTTGTAACGGTCCAAATGGCGTTTGAATTCGCCGTCGTTTTCTCTAATGAGGTCGGCGTTGTCGGCTGAGGTCCAAGCGGTCAGCCAGCGTTCCGGGTCGTGCCGATCCAGCGCCCACAGCATGATGTCCAAGCTTTCGTCTATCACCCGGCCGTCGGCGAGGACCAGTACGGGGACCGTGCCTTTAGCCGATGCGGCAAGCAGGGCGGCCGGTTTGTTTCGTAGCGCCACTTCGCGTAACTGCACCCTGATTCCGGCACTGGCAAGCGCCAATCTGGCCCGCATCGCATAAGGGCAGCGGCGAAAGCTATAGAAAATCGGGCAGGTGCTGTGGAGTGCGGAGGCCGGCATTGGCGTCAAGACCGGACGGCTCCTTGTGGAACCGTCCGCATACGGGGAGTCAGGCATAAACCGGAAAACGCGCGCACAAATCCGCGACTTTGGTGCGTACTGCGGCAATCACGCTGTCGTCGTCCAGGTGGTCCAACACGTCGCACATCAAGCCGGCGATTTCCCGGACCTCGGCCTCTTTGAAGCCGCGGGTCGTGGGTGCCGGGGTGCCGACTCGAATGCCGCTGGTTACGAAGGGGGATTGCGGATCGTTGGGCACGGCGTTTTTATTGACGGTGATGTGGGCGCGGCCCAGCGCGGCGTCGGCGGCTTTGCCGGTGATGCCTTTGGCGATCAGCGATACCAGCATCAGATGGTTGTCGGTGCCGCCGGATACCACGTCGTAGCCGCGCTGCATGAAAACTTCCGCCATTGCCCGGGCGTTGGCGACCACTTGTTGTTGATAGGCCTTGAATTCCGGGGTCATGGCTTCCTTAAATGCCACGGCTTTGGCGGCGATCACGTGCATTAGCGGGCCGCCTTGAATGCCGGGGAAAATGTTGGAGTTGAGTTTTTTCTCCAACTCCGGGTTGCTTTTACACAAAATCAGCCCGCCGCGCGGGCCGCGCAAGGATTTATGGGTGGTGCTGGTTACCACGTCGGCGATCGGTACCGGGTTGGGATATAACCCGGCCGCGACCAAGCCGGCGACGTGAGCCATGTCGACCACGAAGTAAGCGCCGACCCGGTCGGCGATGTCGCGAAAGCGTTGCCAATCCCAAATGCGCGAATAGGCCGAGAAGCCGGCTACTATCATTTTCGGCTTGTGCTCCAAGGCCAAGGCTTCGACTTGCTCGTAGTCGATTTCGCCGCTCGCGGGATTCAGCCCGTACTGCACTGCGTTGTAAAGTTTGCCGGAAAAATTGGGCTTGGCGCCATGGGTCAAATGGCCGCCGTCCGCCAGGCTCAAGCCTAGGATGGTATCGCCCGGTTGCACCAGCGCCATGAATACCGCCATGTTGGCTTGCGAGCCGGAGTGCGCTTGCACGTTGGCGTAGTCGGCCCCGAACAAAGCCTTGGCGCGGTCTATTGCCAGCTGTTCGACAATGTCCACATATTCGCAGCCGCCGTAATAGCGTTTTTCCGGATAACCTTCCGCATATTTGTTGGTCAGCAAGGTGCCTTGCGCTTCCAGAACGCGCGGGCTGGCATAGTTTTCCGAGGCGATCAATTCGATGTGGTCTTCCTGGCGTTTGCGTTCCTGTTGTATCGCCGCGTATAAATCCGGGTCGAATTCTTCGATAGTCATGGCTGGGGTGAACATGCGCTTGCTCCTTAGTAGGGGGGATATGCGGAAAAAGGGGATAGCAATAAAATTTGGATATCGGCGACATTGGTGCCGGTAGCGCGGGTTTTCAACAGCGCGTCGGCGGCGGCGAGCGCCGTGTAGGCGTCGTTGTCCCGTAACGCGGCGGCAGGATCGATGCCGGCCGCGCGAATGCGGGGCAAGGTTTGGGCATCGACTATGGCGCCGGCCGCGTCGGTTGGGCCGTCCCGGCCGTCGGTGCCGGCGCTTAAAAACACCCAGTTGTACGGCCAATCGTACGCTTCGGCGGCAATCGCAAAGGCCAGCGCGAACTCCTGATTGCGCCCGCCGCGGCCGCGGCCGGTTACGGTTACCGTGGATTCCCCGCCGGCTATCCAGGCCTCCGGTAGATTGAATGGGTCGGACTCCGTCTGGACCTGCCCTGCCCAGGCCGTTGCCAGTTTGCGGGCTTCGCCGGTGAGCTGTTGGTGGTAAATCCGAGTGACAAAACCGGCCTGTTCGGCGGAGCGGGCCGCGGCGGCTACGCTTAGGCCGTTACTGCCGACTAGGGTGTAGGAAGCCTGTGCCAGCCTCGGATCTCCCGGTTTCAGCGTTTCCTCGCATAAGCCCTCCGCGCCTTTGCGCAGGTGTTCGCACACCGACGGCGGCGTATTCGGGCGGATGCCGGTTTGGTCGAGAACGCGTATGGCATCGGCATAACTGCTGGGATCGGCGACGCTGGGGCCGCTGGCTATCGCGCTGAGGTCGTCGCCTATTACATCGGACAGAATCAAGGCGTGCAAATCGGCAGGCGCGGCCAACTTGGTCATGCCGCCGCCTTTCAGCAGCGACAAGTGTTTGCGCACGCAATTGATCTGACCGATGTCGGCGCCGCTGTGCAGCAATAATTGCGTAGTCGCGATTTTATCGCTTAAACCGACGCCCGCAACCGGATACGGCAACAACGCCGATGCGCCGCCCGAGATCAACAGCAACACCAACTCCCGGCTTTGGGCGGCTTGCAAACGGGCAGCGATTTTTTCAGCCGCTGCCAAGCCGTTCCGGTCCGGCAACGGGTGGCCTGCGGTCATAAGCTCGACGTTAGGCAAGGGTGCGGCGTTTTCGACGGTCGTTACCAATAACCCGGGTTGAGTCAGTTGTTCGGCGGGGATGACGGCTTGCGCGGCGGCGGCCATCGCGACAGCGGCCTTGCCGAACGCGATAAGATGAATTTTGCGCCAATGGCCGCTACGCATCCCGCCGTCCGCCAACGCTAGATTCAGGCGGTCGTTTGAGTAGCTTAGGTTGCGCCGTACCGCTAGGCTTGGGTCGGCGGCGTCTAGGCCGGCCTTGAAAAACTCAAGGCTTAACGCCTTCATAGAAGTTGTCGCTGCAGACACTGCTTGCCCGAAACTGACTTAAGCCATTTGCTTGGCGAGCGCGAAAATGATTTCCGCGTCCAAGACTTGTTTGTTGTTTTCGAAAAGCTTGGCGATACAGGCTCGATGCAAGGCTAGTTTCAAGGTGCCGAAGCCGATAGCGCCCCAGACGATTTTGCCGTGGCGAGGTTCGCCCTTATCCATCACGTCGGTACCGCCTATGCCCACCGGCGGCGTCGCGTTGGCGTCGGCCAATACTTCCAGGTTGGGATTGTCGCGCCAGTGCTCTTCTCTCAGTAGTTCGACGCCGGCGGCGCCGGTGGCCAGGACGATGTTGGCGTGTTGAATCGCATGGGCGCGGGCGTCCAAATCCGCGGCTTCGATCGGCGTGAGGTTTACCCCGAAACGCTCTTGCATCGCGAAGCAGGCTTTTTCCGCGTTGAAAATATGCCGCGAGGTGATGCCGACCTCGGCGCCTTCCAGAGCCATCATGGCGGCCGCCCGTTGACCAACCGGGCCGGTGCCGGCCAAAACCACGGCCTTTTTACCTTTGAGGCCGGTGCTGGAGGCAATTTTGGCGACGGCTGCCGCCGCTGTGGTATTGCTGCCGTTGCTGTCCAGCATGACCGACACTTGAAAGCCCGGGAAAAAATGTTGCTGAACCGCCGCGAGTAAGTTTTGCCCGGCCTCCATATTGCTGCCGCCTATGAATATGGCGGTTTTTTTCTTGTCTTTCGGGGCGCGGGTAAAAATGCAGCCGTCGACCAATCCCCCCACGTTGTCGGGGGTGACGTTCCCGTGGCCGATCACGCGGTCGGCTCCGCCGTCGTAGGCCACGACGGTATCGAAACTCGAAAAAAACGGGTCGGTATCGAATTGGAACAACAGTTTTTTCATCTAGTCTTCCTAAGCAAAAAGCAACTATTTAGGGCTTTATTATACAGGATAAGGCTAGCCGCACTCCCCACAATCCATGCGGGTCAGCCCAAACGGAATGTGGTATCGTTGCCGGATACGCCAGAGGCGGAGCGGTATATCGTCGTAGCGCCCGTCCATTAATTTCGACACCAAAGGTATCCAATGAAAACACCAGTTGATATTGCCGTTACCGGCGCTGCGGGCCAAATCAGTTATTCGTTGTTGTTCAGGCTTGCGGCGGGTGATTTGTTGGGACCGGAACAACCGATCGTGTTGCGCTTGTTGGAAATTACCCCGGCGCTGCAAGCGCTGAAAGGGGTGGTGATGGAACTTACCGATTGTGCGTTTCCGCTGTTGCATAAGATTGTGGTGACCGACGATCCCAGAGTGGCGTTCGAAAACGTGGATTATGCCTTTCTTGTCGGCGCCAGACCGCGCACACAAGGTATGTTGCGTAGCGATTTGTTGTCGCAGAACGCGGAAATCTTTTTGGTGCAAGGCCGGGCTTTGAACGATGTGGCGAGCCGCAACGTCAAGGTTCTGGTCACCGGCAATCCCGCCAATACCAATGCATTTTTAGCGTATCAAAGCGCTCCCGATTTGGCGCCCGAATGTTTCGCCGCGATGACGATGCTGGATCACACCCGGGCAATTAGCCAGCTTGCGCAAAAATGCGGGGTACGCACGCTGGAGGTAAAAAACGTGATAGTTTGGGGCAATCATTCCTGTACGCAATATCCCGATTTGCATCACGCCAAAGTTAAAGGGCAGGATGCGTTGTCGCTGGTAGAGGCGTCTTGGTTTAAGGACGAATTCATGCCCACCGTACAGTTTCGCGGCACCGAAGTGATCAAGGTAAGAGGGCAATCCAGCGCGGCTTCCGCGGCCAACGCGGCCATTTTGCACATGGCTACCTGGATCAACGGTACCGATGCCGGCGATTGGGTGAGTATGGCCGTACCGTCGGACGGTAGTTACGGTATCGAATCCGGTTTGGTGTATTCGTTTCCGGTTGTGGTGAGGGACGGGCAATACAGCATCGTTAAAGGCTTGGATTTGAACGAATTCAGTTTGGACAAGCTGCGGGCGAATCAAGCCGAACTCATCGAGGAACGCCAGGCGGTGAAACATTTGTTGTAAGCGAGGAGGCTAAGCCGGCATGGCTGGGTATTGATATCCTCAGCCGGTTTCTACCTTTCCATCGGCTTTTTTTCGACAACGAACAAGCGGGGGGCGCTCGGGGTGGGATGCTGGGAAGCTAGCGTTCGGACCTGGTAGTCTTGCGCCGGTAAGCTGTAGAGGTAATGTTCGACGGCGTCGGTTTCCAAGGCTCCTTCCGGGTGTCCGGGGTAAGCCAGGATGCTGATTAAACCATGAGCCGAGGCCATCTCGGCGGCAACGGCTATGGCCTTAACGGTATTGGCCGTTTGCGTCGTGATTGTTTTGTCGCCGCCCGGCAAATAGCCCAAATTGAACATTGTTACTTTGATCTTGCCATGACTGTCGGCAGGGATAGTCCGGCCCATCTGGCTGTGATCGACGTTGAATAGGGCCGTTCTCGCCGTCATGCCCTGTTGTGCCAACTTATCCGCGGTTTTGCGCAAAGCCCGGCTTTGAATGTCGAAACCGAAAACTCGGCCGCTATCGCCTACGCATCGGGCTAAAAACAGGGTATCGTGGCCGTTGCCCACCGTGGCGTCTATCGCACGATCGCCGGGACGCAAGATGGTTTCGATTAATTCATGCGCTGTGCGGGTCAATGAAACTCTGGTCATAGTAGCGACGGATATCGGCTTGTTTCGGCAACGCAACCCCCTCTTGCAAGTGCGCGGCAAAGCGCTCGGCGTACCAAGGAATGCTCAGGCTACCTTTGGCGCCGAAGCCGTTAAAAATATGTAAATTAGGATGATGCGGATGGGTACCGATCAAGGGTTGCTTATCCAGCGTGGTCGGGCGGACGCCGGCTGCGTGTTGAACGACTTCAGCCCGCGCCAGGTCAGGGTAGACGGCTTGCAGGCGGGTAAGCAATTGCCGGCGCGTTTCAGGGTTGGGGCGTGTGTCGCTGAACTTGGGACTGAAGCTGGCGCCGACTTTGAACGTTTCCGGCCCGATGGGTAACAGCCAGTTACCGTAGTTGAGTATGCGGTTGGGCGTGTGCCGTTCGGAAACGCAAGTAATAATTTCGCCTTTGGCGGGTTGAAACGGTAATAAGCCGAACCAAGGATTTTTGCCGCCCCGGTAACCTTCGCAAAATACGATGTGGCGGGGCCGAACGTCACGCCAGGACAAACCGGCTTGCAGGGTAATTTCGGCGTAGTCCAGTCGAGTTTGTCGATAGATTCCTCGTTCCATAAAATAATCGCGCAGGCTGTCCAGCAACAAGCCGGTATTTAGATAACCGGTTTGTTTTTGCACCACCACCCCTAAAGGCGCCTGGACGGGTTCGGGATAATCGCATTCCGTTTGCAAAAATTCTCGATAGCGGGGATCGAGCAGGCGGCGCTCGGCATATTGCCGTTCCCGCTCGGTTTGCAGGATGCGCAACATATTCAACGGAATAAAAAAAGTCCGGGCGAAATGAACGGCAAACTGTCGATAACAACGTTCGGCAAACGGTAACAGCGCGGCGATTTCCGGATTTAGATTCAAGCGTTGTCCGCTTACCGGATTGATTAAGCCGGCAGCTACCCGCGAGGCGTTAAATTCGCCGTCGTCTATCACAAGTACGCTAAAATGCCGGCGAAGCGAATACCACGCCAACAGACTGCCGGCCAAGCCTTGTCCGACGATTAGAAGATCAACCGGCACGCAAATCTTTGGCGGCGAGCGCCTGGCCTTCAAAGCGGATGCCGGCCCAGCCGTCCCGCATGAAGGTTCGAATGTTTTGATGGTCGTTGCCGCCGGGGTTATTCAGCACGTCCTGCCGATAATAAGCGCCGAACAAGGTCAAGGTTTGGGTTTGATTAAAGTCGTGTAACAAAGCGAATGCAAAAATCTTGCAAGAGCCTTCGTTCGTGCCGGCCGGGTTATGGATGGGCTTGTCGATTCCGTTAGTAAAATCAACCGGTTGATAGTGATAGTGTTCGGCGATGATAGCCATGGTGTCTTGGAAATCTACATCGTTTCCGGTTTTTACCCGCTGAACAAAGTCATTTAGCATCATAGAGTTACTTAGTTTAGTTGTTGGATTATGTCAATCGCTGGCATATACTTGCACTCGGTGCGCGATTCGAGGATAGCCCGAATCCAGCCGTGTAAAACCTTGGATAGTAACGAAATCGAGTCGTTAAAGTTATTGTTACATTTCGAGCATACACTGTCGATTTAGCCGTGTTTACAGGAATCGAGTCGCGGTGCATTTTTCAACGTTATAGAAAGGAATGCGTTTTGAAACAGTTACTTAATCTTGTCTTTGCGTTTTTGCTAGTTAACTATTCCGCTTTCGCCGATTCTGAAACTCCCGCAACTACCGTTCCTACCGCTAACGACGTTCTGGTGCTGAAAGAACCGGCCGGTACGCCCAATTACTTGCTTTCTCCGGGAGATGCGTTGGAAATTACGGTCTGGAAGGAAGAGGGATTGCAGCAACAGCAATTTTTGATCGGCCCGGACGGAACGATAGATTTTCCGTTAGTCGGCAGTCTTAACGCCGCCGGCAGGACCATTAGCGACTTGAAGCAGCTGCTGAGCTTCAAGCTGGCCGATTATATCGCCGATCCGTCCGTCAGCGTTAAATTACTGAACAACCAAGGCAATGCGATTTTTGTGATCGGTAAAGTCAATAAACCCGGGCAAGTCTACGCGGCAAGACGGATAGACGTATTGCAGGCTTTAAGCATGGCGGGCGGGTTAACGGTATTCGCCGACGAAGATAACATCAGCGTACTGCGCCGGTCCGGCGATAAGGTTACCGTATTTCCGTTCGATTACGACGACGTGATCGACGGCGATCATCTGGAGCAAAACATACTGTTGGAGCCCGGAGATACGGTTACGGTGCCTTAGGACGAGGTGAGCTTGTTTTCCATGAAGATCAAAACGGAATTGACTCTGCCGGCCATGCTGATGGTATGCGCTAATTGTCAGGCAATCGATTGGCTATTCGATCCGTCGTTCGGTGTCAAGGAACGGTATACCGACAACCTGCGGATGCAGATCAAGCCTAACCGCGATAATTTTATTACTACGATTTCGCCTGGAATATTGCTGGGTTATATCGGCGAAAATCACGAATTGAAAACCAACTTTCATTGGAACGAAATTATTTATCACGACGAATCGGAATTGGATTTTTCCGAGAAAATTGCCGATTTTAATCACCAATTTACCGCAGAGCGTTTCAAGACCGGTTTGAGCGCTCGTTATGCCGAAGAGTCTTCGATCAATACTCAATTGGATTTGGACGGTAACGGTAATTTGCAATTGCAAATTCCTAAAACCACCCAATCGATTAGTCCTAACTTAACCTACAGCTTAACCGAACGCGATTCGGTGCAACTGGCTTATTCGTATCTGGACGTTGCCTATCAACGCGATCCGCAAAAAAATGCCAGTCAATTCTATTCCGATTATACCAACGGCCAAGTATCGGCCATGCTGACGCATGGGGTTTCTTCGCGATTTTCGGTGAATTTTACCGGTAGTTTTGCCCGGTTTTCCACGAGCGGTGAGTATCCGCCGGTGGTCAGCAACGGCACGAGTATCGTTACGGCTTATAGTCAGGAATCGGATACCTTCACCTACCAAGCGGGGTTGAAATACGCGTATGACGAACGGACGCTGTTTACGTTGTCCGGAGGTATCCGTAACACCGATAGTACCAGCGTCACTAGTCAGACGGTCCAATTTCTGGATTTTCCCGTATCCAGCACGGTAGCCGAGCAAACTTCCAGTGCCAGCGGTAACGTGTTTTCCGCAGGTATCAATCGCAAGTACGATTGGGGTAGTATCGACATTAATGCCGGCCAACAGTTGACTCCGGCCAGTACCGGCGGTCAAAGGGACACGACTTCCGTTTCTTTAAACGCGCGTTATCAATTTGATGAGCGTTGGAGTTCCGGGCTGGAAGCCAGTTATCTGCAATCGGACCGGACGCTCGCGCAAGCAGGAAATTTTTTCAGCAACAACCGTACTTATATGACTTTTACGCCGAATATTCGTTGGCGTTGGACTGAAGACATCGATTTACGCTTGTCCTATTCTTACCGGCAACAGGAATATTCGTCGGTCGGTCAAGCTGCAGTGGGAAATGACGTCTTTTTACAATTTTCGTATCAACCTCAAATTAATCGGCAGGTGAAATAGCGTGGAAACTCAAGTACTCGATGTTAAGGACTATCTGAAAATCGTCAAAAAACGCCGAAAATACCTAATCATTCCTACCGTTGTTCTCGTGCTGCTGAGCATCATTTTGGCGGTGGCCTTGCCGTCGGTTTACCGCTCTACCGCGACTATTTTGATCGAGGAACAGGAAATTCCCTCCGATTTGGTCAAATCCACCGTCACTACCTTTGCCGATCAAAGGATACAGGTGATTAGCCAGCGCATTATGTCCAGGGCCAATTTGACCGACATCATCAAAAAATACGATCTCTACGCCGACGACAGGCAGACCAAGACCGAAGAAGTGATACTCGAAAAAATGCGGGAAAGCATTAGTGTGGAAAATATCAGCGCGGACGTGATAGACCCGCGCAGAGGCGTTCCGACTAAAGCGACCATCGCTTTTATTTTGTCGTTCGACGATAAATCGCCCAATTTAGCGCAAAAAGTGGCGAATGAATTGACTTCGCTGTTCTTGAAAGAAAACATCAAGTCCAGAACCGAGTCGGCCGAAAATGCCGCGTTGTTTTTGAGCGAAGAAGCGCGGCGGTTGAAAGCCAAAATTCAACAGCTGCAAGCCGATCTGGCCGGATTCAAGGAAAAGCATTTGCGCCAATTGCCCGAGGTCAATCAACTCAACATGCAGGAGCTGACTGCCTTAAACAATCAACTGTTGAGTTTGGATAGTCAGGAGCGTTCGGCGCAGGAGCGGCGCTTCTACCTGGAAGGCCAATTAGCGCAGATCGACCCGAACGCGATGTCGGTCAATGCCGCCGGCAGCCGGGTTTTCGGGATGCGGGATCGATTGAAGGAGTTGCAGTCTCAATACCCTTCGATGGTGGCCCGATATTCGGACAGCCACCCGGACGTGGTGAAGACTAAACGGGAAATCGAATCCTTACAAAAAGAAATCGGTTCCAACCTGGACGCGAATAAAATCAATGCCGAAGTCATCGATAAAAAGGCGCAATTGGCGCAGATGTTGAAGCAATACTCCGAAAAACATCCGGATATACAAAAATTGCAAAAAGAGATCAATGCTTTGCAACAGACTTTAGTTGATAGTAAACCCAGCGAGTATGCTGCGGTTGATTTGGAACCGGATAACCCTGCCTACATTACCCTTAAAGCGCAATTGGAAGGCGTCAACACGGATATTAAATCCTTGGGCTTTACCCGCGAAGAGGTGAAAAAGAAGATCAACGAATTACGCAATAATCTGATGCAAGGCCCATTGGTCGAAAAAGACTATATGGACATGGTGCAGGAGTTGAACAACACCAATCAAAGGTATCAAGAAGTCAGTGCCAGGGAGATGGAAGCCCAAATTTCCCAGCAGTTGGAGCTGGAAAAGAAAGGCGAGCGTTTCACCCTGATCGATCCGCCGCAAGAGCCTTTGCAGCCGGTTAGTCCGAATCGCCTGGCGATTTTGTTGCTGGGCGTGATACTTTCCGTGGCTTGCGGGATAGGTTCGGTGATGTTGGTGGAGGTCGTGGATTCCAGTATCCACAGCGAGAAAAACATTCTGATGATTATGGGGACTGCGCCTTTAGCGACTATTCCGTACTTGGAAAGTAGTGCGGAGCGCGAGCAATATCGCAAACGTCAGCAACTAATATTGATAGGAGCCGGTGTTTCGGCATTGATTGCCGCTTTGCTATTTCATTTTCTGTTCATGCCGTTGGACGTGTTTTGGTACAAACTGCTACGGGTAGCCGGCTTATAAAGCGACGAGATTAATTATGAGTTCCTTAGAAAAATTTGCGGAAAAATCCACTGCACCAATCATGCCGACAAGTCCGTCGACGCAAGACGGATTGAGCGTGGCCTATAAACAAACTCGCGTGCAGACGTCTGAGCACGCATTGTTAAAAGAGAATCGGATCATTTCCGCTTTCCCGCCGGGCAAATGGCTGGAATCGTTTCGAATGTTGCGTACCCGTTGCTTGCAAAGCATGGATGCTATGGAATGGAAAACACTGGCTATTACCAGTACCCATAGCACCAGCGGCAACACCCTGACTGCGGTCAATTTGGCCATCAGTATTGCGATGGAGCTGGATAGAACGGCGTTGTTGGTCGACGCGAATTTCGTCGATCCGGGTGTCGGCAAGTTATTCGGCTTATCCGCTCAAACCGGCTTGGGCGATTATTTGCTGCACGATAAGGAATTGAGCGAAATCTTGATCAATCCGGGCATCGAGCGTTTGGTAGTGCTACCGGCCGGTAAGCCTTTGTTTAATTCCACAGAAATGCTGCATTCGCCGAAAATGGTGCGCTTGGTGGAGGAGCTGAAAAGCCGTTATCCGTCGCGCACCATCATTTTCGACATGCCGCCGCTGTTGTCTCACGACGATACCTTGGGATTCGCCCCTTACGTCGATTGCGTACTGTTGGTGGTCGAAGAGGGTAAAACTAAAACCGAGGAGCTAAAACACGCCGCCGGTTTGCTGAAAGATTGCAATATTCTCGGCACCGTATTCAACAAAGCGACCGATAAGAAAATTCCGTTCGAATAAAATCGGGTTTTGCCTGACCCGGCTTAATCAACTTTGACCAAGCCGCCGGTGCGAACCCGCTCCGGCGGCTTATGGCGTATCCGCCGGATGGGGGCATTCCGGTTATCCTTACTGACCTTGAGCCAATTTATCCAGCATTTGCTTGGCTTGCTCTTTGCCTTCGAAGTTGCCTTTAGCTTCCGTGGCTTTCTCGAAATACGTTTTGGCCTCGGTAACGGCATTTTCCTTAACGTAAACCATGCCCATGTGATAGTTGGTAATCGGTAGGTTAGGTTCCAATTCCAGCGATTTACGCAAATGCGCTTTCGCTTCTTCGAGTTTGCCTTGTTGATAAGCTATCCAGCCCACGGTATCCAAAAAGCTGGCGTTGTTGGATTTGGCCAATGGTTCGGCTAACCCTGCAGCGCGTTGCAGATTTTCCGGCGTATTGGCGTAGTCGGAAAGGTAACTGGCCAGATTGTTTACCGCGACTGCCGAATTGGGATGTTTTTGATAGGAGGCTTCGTACAAGGCCAATACTTTGTCGTGTTCCCCGGCCCCGTGATACAGTCTGGCCAGGTCTTCCACCAATTCCAAGGCACCGTTGGTTTTTTCTATGCCTTGCTCGTAGGCTTTGATGGCGTCGGTTTTATTCTTTTGCATTAACGCAACCAACGCTAAATTCCGATAAGGGCTGAACCAGTCGGACTTTAGGTCGCGGGCTTTTACAAATGCGGCTTTGGCATCGGCAAGCTTTTGATCCGCTAAATAGACGCCGCCCAACAGGTTATAGGCAATGAAGTGATTCGGATAGGCTTTAATGACCTGCTGCAATTCCGCTACGGCTTTCGCTGCCTGTTTTTGCGCCAAATACGTTTTGGTCAACTCCGTTAGGGGTTCTATGGCATCCGGTTTTTGACTCAACGCCTGTTTGAATTTGTCAATGGCATTGTCCAATTTGCCTTCGGCTTGATAGGCGAGGGCCGACATGTAGTTGCCGGTAGCTTCGTTCGGGAAGGCTTCCACGATCCGCGCGGCCGCCGATTGAGCGTTACTCCATTGTTTTTTGGCTACTTCCAGTTTGAACAGCGTTTCCAGGCCTTTCTTGCTGTCCGGTTTGACTTTCAACAACGCTTCCAGTTGTTGTCTGGCTTGCTCTTCCTTGCCGGCTTTCATGTGCAAATTGACTAAATCCAGCCTGGCTATTTCGTCTCCCGGGGCCAGGGAAACCACTTTTTCCATTTGCTCTTTGGCCAGCTCCGGTTCTTCGTTACGCAAGTGCGCGGCTGCCAATAGCTTTAACACGTTGAGATTGTTGGGCTGGTCAACCAACACCGAACGGAAATCGGCGATGGCTTCCGGGGTTTTGTTTTCGGCTAACGCGAATTGCCCGCGTAAGGTTAAACCTTCCGCATCTCTTGGATTGGCGTCTAAAACCTCTTTAACCAGGGCTTTGGCCTCGTCGCCGCGTTTGGTCAACATATATAAGGACGCGATTTTATTGCGAGCGCTGATGCCGTTCGGCCCCAGCTTGTCTTGCTCGACGATTTCTTTCAGCGTTTGTTCGGCTTTTTCTGCGTCTTTACCGGTCAAATACAGCGAAGCCAGCTTGAATTTCAAGCTATAGGCGTCGGGTTTGGCGGCAATCATCGGTAGCAGTTCGGAAATTGCAACTTCCGCCCCACGCTTTTCCACCAAAAAGTCTAATAAATTGTTCCGGGCGTTTTCGTTTTCCGGTAATTTTTGCACTGCTTCTCTTAAGCTGGCTTCGGCGGCATCCAATTGATTGGTGCGGACTTGAAACAGCGCCAAATTTTTGTAATGTTGCACCTCGTTGGGTTGAAGCAGCAAAATCTGTTTTAATTGTTCCTCAGCTTCCGGATTACGCTGATTTTTTGCATAAATATTGACCAGCATCGAACGGAGCGGAATGTTGTCGGCGTGTTTTTCCACGGCTTGCTGCATTAGGTCTATAGCCTGCTGGTCCGAGCCGGATTTCAACAACACCGAGGTTTTCATCAACAATGCCGAGACGTCGTCCGGGCTGAGTTGCAAGGCTTTGTCGATTGTTGCGGCAGAATTGCCCGTTTCGTTTTTTGCCAATTGAATGCCGGCCTTTAACACCAAAGCTTCCACGTTGTCAGGCGCTTTGCTCAAGGCTTCGTCGGTCATTTTCTCGGCGTCCGGCAATGCCCGGTTCAGCAACAGTAATTGTCCAACCCGAATCCGCGCCATCACGTGATTTTCGTCGTTTTGCACAATGGTGTTGTACTCGCGGAAGGCGTTTTCGATTTTGCCTTGTTTGCTCAAGGTTTCCGCCATTTGGAAATGGCCTTCCCAATTTTTCGGATCGATTTGCAGCACGTTCTTGAAAGCCAATTGGGCTTTCTCGTAATCGCCGGCTTGGAATAGCTGTCTGCCTTCCTCCATGTACTTCGCTTTGCGCTCTTCGGCGCCGTTACAGGCTACTATACCCACGCTTAATACGGCGATTCCTAAATTTCTGAAAACGGATTTTTTATCATTCATGTACATCGTGATTCCATTTGCTGGGGGTTAGGTGAGAAACGTCCTGAAATATTCCTGATTTAAAGCATGAATCGAATTCAAACTACTCGCTTAAATACTCTTGTCGGTTAAATCGGCTTGTAAGCAACGAATCGCCCGCGTGGCTTCAACGATTGTCCCATTAACGGTTGCCGCTTTATTTGATCGAACGCACTTTATAGAAGAAACGCAGGTCGCGAGTCAAAAGCATCGTTCGATAGAGCGGTTAGGTGACAAGGAAAAAAGCTGAAATGCCGAGGTGCGAATGTCTGTAAAACTTTGAGTGCTCGCATCCATACGTTATCTGTAGTTCGGGATTGTAACGTAATAATGATGAGGAAAAGTTTACATTATCCCGCGCGAACTTCGCGCCTCTGCGTCAAGTTGTCGCAGAGGCGGCTTAACAAAGCAACGGGTATTCCGGTGGGATAGTCAAACCCGGTTTAAGGTAGATTTGAATCCGACGGCTCAGTCGCGTTTCATCCGTTCTATGATGCTGAAGTGTCTGGAATTTCGTAAGCGCTCCAAGCACGGGGCCTTGCAGCCCCGGCGTAAATCTTGTTTGCTTGGCGTAATTTGCGATGCCCGCACTCCTACGTTCTGATTCGTGCCGATTCGGAATTGGCCGGAGCTTGCTTGCCCGGCTGACGGGGTCTGAGAGTCAAGGAATCGGACTTAACCGGGATAGATTGAATCGCTGTCTATTCCTTTTGATGTTCTCGCATCCTGCGGACCGCGTATTTCCCAATTTCCGGGGAATACTGTCTTACGGTTTTCTCTGCCTTGCGCCATAGGGAAACCGGGGGGGATTCGTCCCCTTCTTTGGGGAAGGGGATTGTTTCACTTTAATCTTAAAAACAAGCGTTACCACGCGGTCTAGTGAACAAGGTCACCAGCTTACGCGAATCGGCAATATTCACTTTGCCATCGCCGTTTAAATCGTAAGTTAATGGTTTGTTTCCGGTACCGTTGATAACTGCCAATAAAGTTATTAAGTCGGCTTGATCGACGCAGCTATCGCCATTGAAATCGCCTATAGCGGGCGAAAAAACGAAGTTTAACTTCCAGGAAAGAATGTCATGGCGATTAAATCCACCTCCGGTTCCTGCAGTAAAGCCGAAATAGACTTTATTTCCCAGGCTGGACGACAAATCGACAGTAGTTGAAATGATTGGAGCGGCAGGTTTAACTTCGCTTGCGGCCATAAACACTTCAAGGTGCTTGCTTACTCCAACGTAATCGAGCCACACATAACGGATGGAGCCGTCGTTAAGCGATAAAGCGGGCGTGTCATAAGCAAGATGATTGAATATCTCGCCGTTGTTGATCAGAGCAATGTGGTTGTCGTCCGGATCGGGCGAAAAATGAAGTGGAAAGGCATTCCGGTGCGTATCAAACTCTATGGCGATGCTTGGCGCTATCGGATTGACGGGATTATCTCCGGTTTCGTTAATTCCGAAACCTAAGCCTTCCCCGCTATTTCCCACGGCGGTAGGTCCGCGCGGGTCATTGTGCATGACAAAGGCTAAGCCATCCGATCCCAGAGGACCGTCGGAATATATGCCGCCGATTTGAAATGAAAACCGGGTGTGTATGACTGAAGTCGGAGTCAGGGCAAAGACCGTAGGCAAGAACGCGCTACCTGCTTTGGACGGCTCATCGCTGGTCAAGCGGATAAAGGGTAAATCCTTGTTTGCGTCGCCATTGACTTGAACCTTGTCAAGATCGGTCAAGACTCCGGCTTCGTAAGCGCCAATATCGCATTTGACTTCGTGGTCCCCGTCACCATCTTGCGGGCGAATTGCCCCTCTCTGATCTCTGGAAGGACAGCCGTTGTTGTCGCCTGCATCGATTGCGGGACTGCCATCCAATAACGCGTGAGTAAACGTAGGCCCCATGTTATCTTGTAGCAGCCCCAATTTGGCATCCTGGTTTGCAATATCGCCCGGCTGATTTAGGTCACAAGTTCCATCACTATCCAAATTATAGCCATTGGATATGATCGGTGCGCTACAGTTGCCGGTTGAACCGGTATCGCTTGTGTTGCTTGAAATAATCGTGTTTTTAACTTGAACGCCCTCATCTCTGTTCGCAATCCCGCCTCCAGGTAGGGGGAACGGCGATGAATCATCATTATTGCAATCTATACATTGATTTTGAGCAATAGTGCCATTATTAATTAACACCGTATTTAGGTTTGCAATCCCGCCACCACTGCCGCCCGAAGCGATATTCTTGCTGACAGTAGTATTTAGCATAGTTAAATTTCCATCGTTAAAGATACCGCCACCGTGTGAGGCAAAATTATCTGTAACTGTGGAGTTATTTAGTATAAGCTTTCCGTCGTTATAGATGCCTCCACCTTTATCCTGATCATTTCTTGAAATCGTTGCATCTATAATTGTCATGGAACCGTCGTTGTATATTCCTCCTCCATATCCTGGATTAAATCGTATTGATGGATTATAATTGTCCAATATCAAGACTTTTATTAAAGTCGCATCAGTATTTTTATTGAATATCGCGCCGCCGGCGCAATCTCCATCGTCCAGTGTGTTGCTTTCAAACTTGGTGTTGCTAATTATCATTTTGCCACTCGCTGAGTAAATTCCTCCCCCGCAATTTGCAGTATTATTTGAGAAAATGCTGTCATTGATAGTTAATTTATTTTCGTTGTAAATGCCGCCACCGTTATCATCATTGCTATTGTCGGAGATTAAAATATTTGAAAGTGTCAATTGGCCTTTGTTATTAATTGCTGCTCCTGAATGCCCCATAAATCCGGTTAATTTAACATCTCTGATTGTCAAATTTCCTGATTCTGCGATATTAATCGCTCTAAGATTTTGAAGATTTGTTGTAATTGTTGTGACGTCCGTTCCTGCGCCTTGAATTGTTATATTGCTAGTGATTTCAGGTAAGCCTATCTCTTCACCTGAGTCCGTTTCTATGGAATCTGAAATTAGGTAGTTACCTTTCTGAATAGTTATTAGGCAAGCATTACTTGTATTGGCGCTATTAATTGCCTGAATTAAATCGTTAACAGCATTTACCGTACTAACCGGGCAATTATCGGCAGGTGCTGGTGGTATTGTTGCTAATAGACAGAATCCAATTGTATACTTAATATACCATATATCAATTAAAATCGAATTTCTGATGCGCCGGCTATCTTTTGTAAAAAAAACATGCTTATAATTTTTTCCAATAATTAAAATAAGGCCAATAATTATCAATAGTGTAGTTGTCGGTTCGTCTACCGACACGGCGGTGCTTGGATTACTGAAGTTTGTAATTTCCTTTCCGAAAGGATCGCTTAATATTACATTGGCAGTCGAAAATATGCTTGTTGTGCCGGAAAATTTAGCGTCAAACGGCATATAGAAGGCCAAGTTTGCCAACGTAAAACTATTGCCTTGTAAATCTTCCAAATAAGGGCCTGTGCATAGAATACAGTTACTGGTACTATCTTCCAGTAAAGACAGTTCATATAAGCTTAATATTCCGGAGCCGGGAGATGAAGCTCCAATCAATGCTTCGCCCAAGCCTACATCACCTAATCCGCTGCCGAATGACGAAAGCCCCGGCAAGAACTGAAAAATATCGCTATCAAAGTGCACATCCATGCTAAATGCAGCAAGTAAAGTATTTGTTCCCCCCGACTGCAAACCAGATACATTAATAGTGATAAAAATATTTTCTCCCAGGTGGACTTTTTGAGGATGTGGATCCAGCGAAATTATAGGTGCAGTTAACGCCGGCTCGGAAAACAATACTGCAATTACATACAATGAATTGAGTAGAATTTTTTTCATTCCGGCCTCCAAAAAAAATATATTAAAACCTAAAGGTTTATACGTGGCTGTTTAATGGGTTTTAAATATCACAAAATTAATTAGAAATGCGCTATATTTTCTGAATTAACTTGATTGAGTTATATTTAATAATTGCATCTTATAAATTAGTTACATAAAGCGCTTTTCACCTATATAATGAAGTATTGCTAATGCCTTTAATGTATCGATGTGTTTTTACGGTTCCGTCATCTTTGTTTCTCGAGTTATATGTCGCGGGTAAAACAATACCTAATTGATCCCGGCGCGATATGGAAAAATAAGAGGTAACAGTGGCCTATACTCTGTACACCTTTTAGAGCCGATTGCGATTAGGCTAGCAATCCAGGAGGTGAGGGAAGGGCACAGAAGGATTTCCTCAGTGCTGCGGTGCGCAAGATTTCCATCGAGTTGGAAGCGAATCGATTTTTTAAGTTGTTCCGAATAAACAATGTTGTACAACCCTAGAAATCGGGTTCAGCATCAGGTGTATTCATTAAAGTCGATAAAATCCTGAGAATAAATAAGTGCGAGCACCTATAAAATAGAGTTATCCCCCTTGACTTCCGGTATTCTCCGATGACTGAAAAATTGGTAAGTTATAAATGCCGTTTTATATTCATAGGTGTTAACACCTATTTACAGCAATTTTTACGATTGGTACTTTGTTAAGGATGGCTGAGCTTACGATTAAAACCTTGTCTAAGATATTTATTGTTGATGACGACCCTTCACTACGTAAAGCTTTGGCACTAGTTCTTGAACAGGAAGGCATGTCGGTTCTCGCCTTCAACAGTGCGGAAGACTTTTTGGCGTCAAGCATGCCGAAATGCCATAGTTGCGCGATTGTGGACATGCATTTACCCGGAATGAGCGGTTTGGAACTACAGGAAGTGCTGGTTAAAATGCACATCGCCTTACCGGTCATCATTCTTACCGGATACGGAGAGATCCCGGCCAGCGTCAAGGCAATAAAATTGGGTGCCGAAGATTATCTAGTCAAGCCGGTAACCCGGGAAAAGCTCGTCACCGCCGTACAGTCGGCGTTGGCAAAATGCGAGCAGATGCATACCACTACCGAACGTCGACAGCAGGCTGAACAGCGGTTACGGTATTTGACCAAGCGCGAGCGGGAAGTCATGCTGCTGGCGACACGAGGCTCCAGCGATAAAGAAATTGCCCGGCACTTGAATATCAGCCACCGTACCGTGGAAAAACACAAAAGCAGCCTGATGCACAAGACCGGCTCGACAAAATTGCTGGATTTGATCACACTCGCTTCGGAATGCGGTCTGATTTTCGGCGACGGGCTGGAGTCGTAACCGCATGTGCTTTTCTTCGTCCCCCAAGGGGTAACGTCAGGAGGCCGGTGTTACGCATGACACAGCCTATTTCACAGCTAACCCCATTCCAAAATTTTCTCGATGCGTTGCCGGATGCGACGCTATTGATCGACGAACATCATAAAGTTCTATTCGCAAATATCGAAGTTGAAACCGTTTTCGGTTACAGCCCGGCCGAACTGCAAACGCTGGATATCGACAGGTTGTTACCGGAACGCTTTCGCGACGTGCACCGGCTCAAGCGGCAAAATTACTTGGCCGAACCGACGGTCAGGCGGATGGGCAGCGGCCTAACGCTGTGGGCACTGCATAAAGACGGTCGCGAATTTCCGGTTGAAATCGGCCTGAGTCCGGTGCAAGTCGATCAGAAAACGATGATTCTCTGCTCGATCCGGGATATCAGTCATTTGAAGAAGGCCGAACAAGCGTTGATCAACGACGAGCGCTTCAAGCTATTTATGCAACATGCGCCATCGGCTATCGCCATGTTCGACCGCGACATGCGCTATATGACGGTCAGCCGGCGTTTTTTGATGGATTACGGGCTGGAAGACCGCGACATCATTGGCTTAAGTTGTTACGAGGTGTTTCCGGAAATCTCCGAACGCTGGCGCGACATCCACCGCCGCTGTCTGACCGGCGAAATCCTGCGCGCGGACGAAGACAGTATTGTTCGCGCCGACGGAAGGACGGATTGGATAAAATGGGAAATGTGCCCGTGGTATGCCAACGATGGCAGTATCGGCGGAGCGATTTTATTCTCCGAAGTCATTTCGGCGCGCATGGAAGTCGAAAATAAACTGCGCAATAGCGAGGACCATCTTCGTAAATTTTTCGATAACTCCGTCATCGGTATCGCCATCACTAATTTGGCCGGGAATTTTCAGTACTGCAATAGGGCGTACTGTGCGATAACCGGCTATTCGTTACAGGAACTGCAACGCCTTGAGTTCCAGAGTTTGATTCATCCCGACGACTTCGAAGCCAATCTGGCCAAGGTCCGGCAACTGATAGAAGGCGAAATCGCTTCGTTCGTCGTCGAAAACCGTTATATCAACAAGGCCGGGCACACGGTCTGGGTGCGAAAATTCGGCTCCACCTTACCTGGGGATACGATGTACCTAATGGTAATCGTCATCGACATCACTCAGCTCAAACGTATCGAGTTGGACTTGCAACAGAGCTACCGGAAATTGGCGATCAGTGAAAGCCTGTTCCGCAGCCTGATCGAATCCATGCCGCAGATGGCGTGGATTTCGGATAGCGATGGCGTAATCCGATATGCCAATGCGCAATGGCAGGCTTATCTGGGCAGTTCGGCTGCTCCGGAGTCGAACAGAGAATGGTTTGCGCCTATTCACCCCAGCGAACACCAACGTGTGATGCAGACCTGGCAGCATGCCATTCGCCAGCAAGGTTCTTTTAGCGTCGAATGCCGACTGCTCAACAGCGAAAATAACTACCGCTGGTGGCAAATTCGCGGCGTCATGCTCAATCGAGACCCGGACGATGCCGGTGAATGGCTGGGTATTTGTACCGATATTCACGATCTGAAACGGGACGAAGAAGCATTGGAACTCCTCAATGCCGCTTGTTTTCGACTTTGGCAAACCCATAATCTGGAAGATGGACTCCAGGAAATGCTGACGGCGACTATGAGCATGTTGCAGACCGACCTGGGCAATATCCAATTGGTGAGCGGCGAGGGCAATTTAAGGATCGTTGCCCAGCAGGGCTTTGGTCAGGATTTCCTGGACTGTTTTCACAGGGTTTCGGCGGTGGAGCCGACGGTTTGCGGGCTGGCATTACGTACCGGTCACCGGCAGATGATCGTAGACGTTGAACAGGATCCGCTTTTTGCGCCGTTTCGGGACGTCGCTCGGCAAGCCGGCTTTCGGGCAGTGCAAAGCACCCCGATACTGTCCCCCGACGGTCAGCCAATCGGCGAGATCTCCACCCATTTCAGAACGCCGCGGGTTTTGGACGCGTTCGAAACCAACATGCTGGACATCTATGCACAACAGGCGGCCAATTTTATCAAGCGCTGTCAGGTCGAAACCCGACTGCGCCGGAGCGAAGAGCATTTTCGTAGCGTTTTCGACAATGCCCTGGTAGGAATCTCCGTGAGAGACCGGAGCGGAAATCTGCTGGATTGCAACGCCGCTTACTGCAATTTAGTGGGATACAGTCGCGAAGAACTCAAATGGATGCCGCTGGATAAAGTCGTCTATCCCGCCGACATCGAGGCATACCGGCATAACCTACAGCAATTGAGAGCGAGCAAAGTGCCGTTTTTCCAAATCGAAGCCCGCTATGTATGTAAATCCGGCGCCGAGCATTGGGTTAACCAATACGTATCGATACTGCACAAACAAAACGGCGAGCAAGAGACTGTACTGACGGTTGTCTCGGATATTACCCAACTGAAACTCAGTCAAGCCGAATTGCGTGACAGTCAAAAACATCTCGAGTCCGCTGTGAAAACCCGGACACAGGAACTTGACGAGGCACGGATTGCCGCTGAAAAAACCAATGCCTTCAAGAGCCGGTTTTTGAATGCCGCCAGCCACGATTTGCGTCAACCGCTACAATCGGCCGGTTTGTACCTCTCTATATTGGCCAAGCTTCTGGAGTCAACGGATTGTAAGCATATTTGCGACGACCTGCGCGAATCGCTGACTATGATGGGAAACATTCTGGATGCGTTGCTCGACATCTCGCGATTGGAAAACGGCACTATCGTGCCCAGCAAGCGGGATGTCTTGCTGGGCGATCTATTCGATCATATGGCTGCCAGCACCATTCCGCTGGCGCTCGCCAAAGGTTTGGATCTTGAATATCAACAAAACAATTGTGTCGTACATACCGATCCGGCATTGCTCGAACGCATCATCGGCAATTTTGTAGCTAACGCTATCAAGTATACCGAGCGAGGACAGATAACCGTTTCCTGCTCCTGCGACGAAAACGTTGCACGCGTTGCTGTGGAAGATACCGGAATAGGGATGCTCCACGGTGAATTGCTACATATTTTCGAACCTTACTACCAAATCAACACCAACGAGCCAAATGGTGATAAAGGTTTAGGCTTGGGTTTAGCGATCGTCAAATATATCGCAGACATCCTCGGTCTACCGTTGGCCGTAGAATCGATGCCCGGCAAAGGCTCGGTGTTTTCGGTCACGGTGCCGTTGGGCATGGCCCCACGGCAGTTGGCTACAAATAAACCGATAGAGCCGGCAATTAAAAAAAATTACTCTGCGAAAGTACTGTTTATCGATGACGATCCGGCCATCTGCAAAGCGGTAAAAATGCTGTTCGATGCCCACGGAATCGGCGGCTATTTCTGTCAGAGCGGCGAGTCTGCCCTAGTTGCTATAGCAGACGGACTAAGGCCCAACATTATTGTTAGTGACTATCAATTGCCCGGTTTGGATGGCATTGAGACCGTCAACCGCATCCGCGCGGCAGTCGGCGCAAACGTGTACGCGTTAGTCATTACCGGCAATACTGCATTAACGAAAGGACAAGGGTTCTGCAAATCGCTTACGAACTGTAAAGTTTTCTATAAACCATTGAATCCTGAAAAGTTGTTGCACTTGATCGAATCGCATCTGTCCAATGGCTTGCATTGATACGCCTTGAATCTCAGCGCCTTTTTACAAATGCCCTGTGCAAGTCAAATTAACCGAAGCTCGTCCCGTCAATACTTACATTTACGTGTTTTTACTTAGGTATTTCCTCGAATTGAAAGCGTTTGGCTTGACCGTTTAAATGGTCTTGCCTTTACGTTAGGGAATTCAATCCATTCGAGATGCGGGAGAAAACTATGAAAAAGACAACCTCTATCGCTGCGCTGGCAGCAGGTTTGCTTTTGACAGGGGCCGCAAGTGCCAAGTCGTTGTATGTCATTGCAAATATCAATGCAAATCCAACTCCTATCAGAACTTACGATATCCAAGGAGCCACCAATTATCTGGTGTTTCAATCCCAAACCACGATTCCAGGCCGCGCCGGCGGTGCTGTCGGTTTGGGCATCGATACCACCCATGCGAAGCTATTCGTTACCTACGAAGTCAGCAACGTCATTCAACTTATAGACGCGACCAACTTTGCCGATTTAGGTTTTACTTCTGCGCCAGGTGCCTCAAATTTAGCCGGCATCGTAGTCGATCAGGGTAAAAACAAGGTCTATACCGTCGACCGGGAAACCAATCATTTATATGTGTATTCCTGGAACTCGGCTACCAACACACTCACATTAGACGGCGGTGCTTTTAAAACATTGACGGGCGTATCGAGGGCCAACGGCATTGCGTTGGACGAAAGCCGCGGCCGTTTATACATCGGTGATCGGGATAGTACCACCGTGCGCTATTACGATACCAACAGCTTTGCAACGACGCCGATTGCGGTAGCCGGAACTGTCGATTTGGCTGCGGAAGGTCAGACGGCAATGGGTGTCGCCATCGATTCTGTACGCAATATTTTGTACACGGGAAATGCCTATGGGCCGTACGGTAGCCGCGGCAAACTCGTGAAATATGACCTCAGTACCAACACCCTCAGTGCCTATACACTTCCGGGCGCGGCTTCCGGGGATAATGTCATTGGTGTTGCGGTGGACGAAAATACCGGGAATGTCTACACAACTACGGGAAATCAAGGTTTTGGCGGTACCGACACTGTAATTGTATTTAGCTCCGCCCTAACCGTATTGAAGAACGATATTGGCGATTTGGGCGATCCCACCGGTATCGCCATACCGCGCGAAGACATTTCCTTCAACCCGTTAAATTTCTCCAAAACCGATAGTCCGGATCCCGTTGCGACCGGAAACGATCTGGCTTATACCCTGTGCTACAACAATGCCAGCAATCCAAATCCAGTCAACAATGTCAACATTGTCGATACCCTGCCTGCAGGAACCAGCTTTGTATCGGCATCCGGGACGGGCAGTTTTAACGGCGTAGACAAAGTGACGTGGCTGGAAGGCACTGTCGCAGGCGGAGCCGCACAAGTTTGCCGCAATCTGGTGGTGGAAGTAACCGCCGGGGCCGGTTCGACACTACTTAACAGTGCGACGATTGACAGCGATCAAACGCCGCCTACTACGCGCACCGAAATAACGACGGTAGGCGGGACAACGGTGTGCGATGTCGACGGTGACGGCGATGTAGATCGCAACGATATTTCCGCCATCTTTGCAGCGCGCGGAACCAGAATACCCAGCGGAACCGACGATCCGCGCGATGCTGATGGCGACGGTCTGATTACCGTGAACGACAGCCGGCAGTGTGTATTGCAATGCACATTGAGCAAATGCGCTCCGTTATAGATCTGAGCTTTCCTTTAACCGTATTTATTTAGGTGTGTTATGAAAAACATTTATTCTGCTGTCATCCTGTCGTTATGCCTAAGCCTTACATGGCTGACTGCCGAGGCTGAGGTTGCGCTCGACTTGAATCCCTCGTCACCCTATTCCGTAAGCACTGGCGACGCACTTGACATAGATGTCATGATTTCCGGCCTGTCGGGCGAAATTGTATCGGCTTATGATTTGGATATTGTGTTCGATGCCAGCGTTTTGCAGGCTATCGGCGTTGACTTCGGCACATGGCTGGGAGACGCGTTATCTTTCGAGGTTTTGGAATCCGCGTTTCTCGACAATAGCGGTGGACTTGCGGACATCGCTGCGGTCTCGCTATTATCCGATAGCGATTTGTTCGCTCTACAAGCGCCAGCCGCAGGTTCAATGACATTGGCGACGCTGCATTTTACTGCGTTGCAGGACGCGAATACTTCGCTAAATTTCCTCTGGGGAGTAGGTAACGATGTCAAAGGCGCTAACAACAGCGTTATCTTTCCTGTTCCCGAACCGGGCGTGTTGGCATTGTTGATCTTAGGCACGCTAGCTGCCTCTGTACGGCGTCGGCGTCCCGTTACGGGTTTTAGATAGCGATCGCTCCCCGACGAGTTTTCGTAGCGATGTGCGAAAACTCGTCGGTGGTTCTGATATAACCCTGCTTCTTTTTTAAGACAACTCCCCCTAAGTCCCTAAGCTGTTAAAGAATAATGAACTAGCGGTTAGTTGAGCGATTAAATCAGCGATGTGTTGCTTGCAAATCCCAAGCAACAGATTTGCTCAAGCCTGTACGCCGGTAAGCTGGGCTAATGTGGTTATGGGTTCTACCACCTCCTCCAGGCCCAAATTTCCTTCGGATCTGGCAGCTACCATTGAAGCCGCGCCGGAGCGCTGCCCCTTTAACCACATGCCGAACATCATAAGAAGCAACAATGAATCAGCTTCTCCTTGGTTGGATATCGTGCTGCCCAAAGTGCGGACTTCTTGTTGATCATAAATATCGTCATCCAGCAGATCGGCAATCCTGTTCGTTACCGGTGGCGTCATGCGTTGCAACCAAGTGACGAGATCCATATGGTCGTAGCGCGCTGTATTTCCGAATAGGCGGCGGGACACCCCGTCGCGGATGTGGATTAGTTCTACCAACACTTTTGAAGCACCTATTTGCGCTCCCGTATTGGCATCCGGAAAGTTAGCGAGCTTGCCGTTAATCCGCTGCAAAAAATAGCCGGGGAAGCGCAAGCCGACCTTATCCTTAGGTCGAACTGATAGAAGTAAATCGACAAAAGGAGGATAACTGAACGGGAAGAATGTCGGTACGTGCTCATTCCAGATATTGGCGGAGCAACTGGATACTTTGCTCAAGAATTCGTTAATATAAAGCTGCTGTAGCCAGCCGGATACTTTAATATCCGCCGGGTATGCATTCAATGTGCTTGCAAGGTTTATACGCGCTTGTTCACCCAGCCTGTCCCTCAGCTGCTCAGCAAAGATTCGTTTACGATTGTTGTAGCGGCTGTCGAAGCGTTGCCATAGGGCTTGTGCCAACCCATGCTGATCGAGACTGCTCAGTTTGGCTTGGAAATAATAGTTGTGCATGTAACCAATTTTGTAGAGCTCGGCAAAGGCACCGTGTACCATCACTCTATCGGAAGGTACGTGGTTGCACAGCCAGCTGGCTTCCGCCTCAGAGCTGAAGGACATTCCTTGGGTGAGATCGATATTCTCCTGAACGATATTGCCATAGGATGCGAGGAATTCGGCACCAAGCGGATAAGCGAAATTAGCCACGCCGCATAATTCAGCCATTTGCTTCGCATAGGTCAGGCTGCGACTTCCTATGATACCGGTGGTATAAGTCTCCATGTCCTTGCCAAGATGTAATCCTGCCGCTAGTAATAGCCGAGAATCCACGCCGCCGGAGAGTGTGACGCCTACCTTGGCATAACCTGCGGTTGCTATTTCGTAACCTTCCAGCAGCAAATTCGTCAACTGATCTTGAACCTCAAGCAACGGAATGTTTGCATCATGTAATTGCATCGCAGGTTCCCAGATCGTTTGCTTTCGCAATGACAATGAATCGAGGACTATCTGCAGGCAAGAACCGCCCAACAGAGTGCGGACTCCCGCGTGTAAGGTTTTGTCTCCAAGAGGTACGTTGTAAGCAAGAATATCGCTTAGAGCCGATTCATTCACTTTATTCGTCAAATCACGCTCCGTAAAACTGGAGAGTCGGCGAGAGAACACGATGTTTTTGGCTGAAACGTGATAATAGAAAGGTATTGAGCCGAAGCGGTCTGGGATGACGTTCAAGCTTTGGTTATGCGTATCATGGATAAGCGTGACAAAACGGCCAAACAGAGCGCCGTAGTTACTTTGTGCTTGAAGCTTCTTGGGATCGTCTCCTAACAGCGTTCCAAGAAAGTATATTTGCACTGGATTGTCCGGTTCGGTCAGTCGCACAAAATCTTTCGCTCCGTTAATTATGATTACGCGATTATCATCCCCAAAAACAAGATCGTTCGCACGGATATTCATCATATGTTGCCTCATTTTCATTCGAAAAATTTGAAGGCTACATTATCACTAACTAATAATATAAGATTTAGGTGCGTCCACCTATAGACCATCCTGTAAGCTTAGTAAGCAGGTAATACTGTTAAGAGGTGATTCCAATCAAGCCATCAGGCAAAAATATCGCCGATAGATCGGTCTTTAAAATTATTAATGGTTGTGCCCGAATCCGTGATTTCATCTATAAATCATTGAATGTAGGTTATTTTCAAACCGGCTTAGGTGAAATCTTAAAAACCAGTTTTCGTATTTTATTTCAATGAGTTGTAGTGGTTTTGGGTTTTAAAGTCACGGATTCAGGTGTTAATTAACCGATTGATATTTTATAAAATAAGTATATGCCCCCTGAATTAGGGTATGGGATTTGTGAAACAATCTATCAGTAATATTTTATACTTATTAAATTATTAAAATTTTCAGATGTTTATGTCATATATCTGACATTTCAATGGATGTATATATGGATAGCAACCGATTTGCAGTTTGTTCAATATTAAAGTCTCTGATTTGCCGGTCTCTACCTGCGCAACCAAGTCGTTCGGCAACTTCAGGGTAATCTAACAACCGTTGCAGACAGGAAGACAACGAAGAAACATCGCCCGCCTCATAAAGAAACGCTTCCACTTGGTCCTCAACCATCTCGGGTATGCTTCCGACACGAGTTGCGACTACGGGTATGCCTTTTGCCATAGCTTCGAGTATGGACATAGGCATGCATTCGTTGTACGAGGGTATACAAAAACAATTTGCCTTCATCCACCATGCATCTTTATCTTTCCCTGTAACCGGTCCGGGGATGAACACGTTATCGGCCAAACCGAGTACTTGTGCTAAGGTCAATAAGGTCTGACGTTGCCCAACTTCTGTTTCCGTTCCTAATAACGCAACTAAAATCCGGCGATTATCTTGAGCCTTGAGTGTCGATACCGCTTTTAATAAATCCGCTTGTCCCTTTCTTTTGTCATAATTTGCAAAACATACAATCATAAAGACATCGTCGTTCGGTAATTTTTGCTTTGCTTCAATTGATGTTCCATTTTGTACGATTTCTAATTTAGTTGGGTCGCACCAGTCAGACAATAATAATTTCCAAGAATGACCGAGCACTATTACCCTAGAGCATAGAAAAAAAATAAGCCGCGCTATAGACGCTTTTAAAGGAGATAGGGACTCGAGAAAAAGTTTAAATTCACCGCCATGAATATGAAGTAATACTCGTTTTCTTAGCAAACGTGCAATTAACACATCTAGTGAAGAGCGCCAAAAAGTAAACCACGAACAAGTATGTATATGTACGATTTGCGGCTTCCAAGTCCAGCCAAGAGTGACTAGGCGCGCTAGCAAGCTTAATTGCGCTGCTATACCTTGCATAAGACTACGATTAATTGGAGTTGTCTTGACGTTGTTTAAAATACGAATGTCAATGAAACTCTGCAAAACCTGGGTCAAGCTTTCGATCACAGTCGCCATTCCGCCAACGGGTGGCGGGAATGGGCCGATATGCAACACTTTGTAGAAGGGACTTCTTATCGCATTTTTAGAATTCATTTATCGTTTGCCAATAATTAATTTTTCTAACCCCAATAATTTCACTGGCTTGTTAACTACTTATTGAAATATCCTTAGCCATTATTTATGGAAAAGGATATTTCAATAAAACAATTTGATTTGCCGAACGCTACTTAGTCGCGTTTGCCTTGTATCTGTAAGGTCTGAAAATGACCTTGTGTTTCCCTAAATCTCCTTGGTGCGCTCGGTCAAATTTGCGGAATCCGGCAAAAAAACTCCTGTTATGGTGTCTTTGTTATTGTTATTCCCCGCCGACTTCGCTGCGCTTTACTGTAGCCGTTGGCGTATCGGAGAGACTTTCAAGCGTATTGAAACCAGCGCCAATGTTAAATTTCTCGCGACTTTTTCTCTATTGCAGAGCGGAAATTCGGATCGTCGAGTGGGTTGAAGGGGGCCGCTCAGCCATCAGCAAGAATTTCTTTTTATCAACTAACAAGTTGAATAGACAATACGTATCAGCACCTATAGGTTCTAGTTATAAAAATGGGTTGAAGTTGGTTGAAGTATCAGGGTGGCATTTGTTTTGATTTCTGCAGCCTTAGCAAACCTTGATGGCCTCCTGATTTTTCCAGGGCTACCTATGAATCATTCGGCTTATATAAACCACTGGTGGTTTCAACCGGAGCATTGTCACAAGCCTCGCCCACACTACCCTTCCTTGGATTCATCCAATTGTTTAGCCAAATGACGCAATGCTCTATAGACAATGGGTGGCGTTATGTCTACAGCGAAGCTTGTCATCCAGCGTTTCCAATCGCGCGAACATAGCGGCCAAGTATTCTCGTTATATGTGCGGCGAAAATCCGCCGCGCGCCTAGGAAGCGAGACAATCCCTTTTTCGGGAGCAATAAAGTAGTACATCGCAATTGATCGCCGAGAACGGTTCTCTGGACAGGCCAACGGCTGGGGATGACCATGAAAGTTATCTAAATCAGTCTGGAATATTACGGCTCGATTCATTATTGGTGCGATACGTTTGACGCAGCATTTTGCCTTGCGGTCCCATAATTCCAAATGACCGCCCCAATCCTCACGCCAATTTTCATTCAGATATACGATTAAGTTCAATCGTCGCTGAATACGCATAGGCTTAGAGAGGTTAAAGTCTGCGTGGATTGCGAGGCAACCACCTGCTCGCGTTTCGTGCAGTCCTGCCCCAACAAAGTAAGGGTCCGGAATCAGATGCTCAATTCCGGTAGCAGCAGTAAGAAAAGATAATATGGCGCCTTGAGTTAGTTCTGTAAGCAGATTACGAATCAGCGCAGATTCTATGTCCGATGGTTGAAATGTATCTTTCAAATGCTGATATTTGCTTTCGAGTAATTCAGCTGGGCGCCGTATTGGAAATTCTCGGACCACTTGGCGAAGTATCTCAATGTCTAAAAAGTTATCTATGACGATATGGGGAAAAGGTTCCGCACCTAAAAAAATGGATTTAAAATTTGCTCCGGCAGCAATAGCCTGCATAGGATCAAAATAGTTATATCTTGAATTTAGTTCTTTCAATTCCAACAATGGCATATGTACCCCCCAACTTAAGTCTCAAAAAGTGTTTTATCTTTATTGATGGTGTCTCTCATGTTACTGTCATTCGGTTTACTTAATCTCATTTCAGAGTAGTGGCTCTGCCTTTCTTCAAGTTACTATGCAAGTCATGGTGGGGGGGGGGGCGCACATAGCTGCGATTCGTAAGGCCGTCATCGCGACTATGCGCCGCTCCAAACTCCTTTTCATTTGCCGGGGCGATTGCCAGGTCTTCATGATCGTTAGGTGGTACACCAGATTTAGTCCTAACTCGGTATCATGCCTGCTGTTTTACCAATCACCGGAGTTTTTATGTCTATCAGCCCTGCATTGTTTCCCGATTTGATCGATACGGTCGCGCTTGTTATCCAACAAAACGCCGAGGAAGTGACGGCCTTGGACCAAGCGATCGGCGACGGCGATCACGTGTTCAATCTGCAACGCGGCATCCAGGCCTTGCAAGAACACCGCAAGGAAATCGCCGAATTGGATTGGCCCTCGGCATGGCAGAAAATCGGCACGATAGTCATGGCCGCTATCGGCGGAGCGTCCGGTTCTTTGTACGCCACCTTGTTCATCCATTTGCACAAGCACAGCCAGGCTTCAAACTGCGATTTAAACCACTTTGCCGACGCTTTTGTACAGGCAATAGAAGCGGTCAAGCAACGCGGAAAAGCCGATGTCGGCGAGAAAACCATGCTAGACGTATGGGTGCCGGTTGCGGCGGCGTTGCGGCAAGACGTCTCTGCCGGTAAATCCGTCGACGCTATTCTGGATCACCTTTGCCAAGTGGCGGCAGACGGCGTCGAAGCTACCCGCGATATGCCTGCAACCAAAGGTAGGGCGTCGTTTTTAGGCGAACGTAGCGTGGGGCACATCGACGCCGGCGCGAAAACCGCACAACTCATCATCCAAGCCGTTGCCAAGGTGTTGGCTGCGCAGCATTCATCGGCTTAATACTAAGTCGATATACTCGGCGGATCAGGTTTAGCTGAGCTTTTAGGCGATTTCTGCAAAGCCGCCCTTCTATGGCTGTTACTAAGCTCTTGGTGGCGAAGGGGATTTAATTTCGATATTTGAGCCACACCGCCGAATGAGGCAAGAGTCGGCGCAGTTTTTCCAGTAAGTCGTCGCTGGGTCTAACCCGCCAATCCTCGCCTAATTGCAGGTTGGCTTTGGCACCATGGGTCCGATAGTCCAAAACGACCGGGCATTGCCCGCCGCGGTAGGCTTGTAAGGTTTGCTTGAATTGTTCCAGGAAACCGGGTGCACTGGTACGGCTGTCCCATTGAACGACCAGTGCGCGGGCGAAAGCTTCTCTGGCTTCGCCTATGCTGTACAACTTTTCCGCAGTCATTCTCAAGGTGTTGCTGAAATCGTCTACCGCCAGCGAACCTTCCGCGATCAAAATGCTATCTTTAGTCAGCAAATGGCGATATTGCTCGAATACGTTGCTGAAGGCGGCCACTTCCAGGCGACCGGTACGGTCGTCCAGGGTGGCGAACCCCATCATACGGCCTTGCTTGGTTTGGCGGGTGCGAATTTCAACGACCAGGCCGGCCACGCGGGCTTCCATTTTGCCGCGCACTTTGCCGGCATCGACTTCCAAGCTGCCTAAGGTGCCGTAGGTGAAATTTTTCAATTCCGGCAAATATTCGTTGATCGGATGGCCGGATAAAAACAAGCCAAGCGTTTGTTTTTCCGCTTCCAGCTTTTCTTTTTCGCTCCAAGCTTCGACTACTGTGGAATAGGCGTCGATTTCATTGTCGCTGTCGTCTATATCCGCCGCTAAGCCGAATAAATCGTTTTGCCCGGCCAGCGCCATCTTGCCGTGTTGTTCGGCTACTCGCAACGCAGTGGTCAGTTCCGCCATGTGGGCGGCGCGGTTGGCATCCAGCGTGTCCAGCGCACCGGCGCGGATTAAAGCTTCCAATACCCGGCGATTGACCTTGCGTAAATCCACCCGCTTGCATAAATCGTATAGGCCGGAAAACGGCCCATTCGCGTTGCGTTCCTTCAGTAATTCTTCGATGGCATTTTCGCCTACACCTTTGATGGCGCCTATGCCGTAAACGATGTGGCCTTGGTCGTTGACCGTGAAACGGTAGTCGGAAACATTTAAATCGGGCGGACAAATCTTTAATTTCATTTCCCGGCATTCTTCGATCAAAACCACCACTTTGTCGGTATTGTCCATGTCCGAGGACATCACCGCAGCCATGAAGGCGGCCGGGTAATGCGCTTTCAACCAGGCGGTCTGATAGGCGACCAAGGCATAGGCTGCCGAGTGCGATTTGTTGAAACCGTAGCCGGCAAATTTCTCCATCAAATCGAAGATATAGCTGGCGATGCTTTCGTCGATTTGGTTTTTGACCGCGCCTTCGGTGAAAATCGTCCGCTGTTTGGCCATTTCTTCCGGCTTTTTCTTACCCATGGCCCGGCGCAACATGTCGGCACCGCCCAGCGTATAGCCGGCCATGTCGCGGGCAATTTGCATCACTTGTTCCTGATACAAAATGACGCCGTTAGTCGGTTTTAAAATGGGTTCCAGCAAAGGATGGGCGTATTCGGCTTTGGCTCCGTGTTTGACGTTGATGTAGTCGTCCACCATGCCGGATTCCAAAGGGCCTGGGCGAAATAGCGCCACCAAGGCGATGATGTCGTCGAAACAGTCGGGCTTGAGCTTCTTGATCAAGGCTTTCATGCCGCTCGATTCGAGCTGGAATACCGCGGTGGTCTGAGCCTTTTTCAAGAGTTCGTAACTGGCTGCGTCGTCGCGGGGGATTTGCGCGATGTCCAGCGGCGCTTCACCCTTGGCGGCGCGCTGGCGGTTGATGGTTTGCAACGCCCAGTCGATGATGGTTAACGTTCTTAAACCCAGAAAGTCGAATTTGACCAAGCCGACCGCTTCGACGTCGTCTTTGTCGAATTGAGTGACTAGGTTGCCGCCGCCTTGTTCGCAGTACAAGGGCGAAAAATCGGTCAGCTTGCTCGGGGAAATAACCACGCCGCCGGCATGTTTGCCGGCGTTGCGGGAAATGCCCTCCAAGGCGCGGGCCATATCTATCAGTTGTTTGACTTCTTCCTCGGTGTCGTACTGGGCTTTAAGCTCGGCGCTTTCCTGCAAGGCTTTTTCCAGCGTCATGCCGATTTCGAACGGAATCAGCTTGGCCAAGCGATCCACGAAGCCGTAGGCAAAGCCCATCACCCGGCCTACGTCGCGTATTACCGCTTTGGCGGCCATGGAGCCGTAAGTGATGATTTGCGAGACGTGGTCGCGGCCGTAATGGCGAGCGACATAGTCTATGACTTCGTCGCGCCGTTCCATGCAAAAGTCGATGTCGAAGTCGGGCATGGAAACCCGCTCCGGATTCAAGAAGCGCTCGAACAACAAGTCGAATTCGATAGGGTCCAGGTCGGTGATCTTGAGCGCGTAGGCCACTAATGAGCCGGCGCCGGAACCGCGGCCCGGTCCGACCGGAATGTTGTTGTTTTTCGCCCACTGGATGAAGTCGGCCACGATCATGAAGTAGCCGGGAAAGCCCATTTGCACGATCACGTTCAGCTCGATTTCCAGGCGCTCGTCGTAAGTTCGGCGATTTTCTTCGAAACTGCCTTTACCGACGGGAGGGTGTTGCTGTAGCCGTTCTTCCAGGCCGGCGCGCGAGGCTTGCTTAAAATAGTCGGCCAGCGTCAGCCCTTCCGGTACCTCGAAGTCCGGCAAGAAATTTTCCCCCAGGCGCAATTCCACCGTGCAGCGTTTAGCGATCTCCACGCTGTTTTGCAGGGCTTCCGGCAGATCCGAGAACAGTTCTACCATTTCCTCCTGGCTGCGCAAATATTGCTGCTCGGTGTAATCGCGCGGGCGGCGGGCGTCGTCCAGAACCCGGCCCTGGTGTATGCAAACCCGCACTTCGTGGGCATCGAAATCGTGTTTGTCCAAAAAGCGCACATCGTTGGTGGCAACGACCGGTAGATCCAGTTCCATCGCCAGTTCGACCGCTAGTTTGATATAGCGTTCTTCGTCGGCTTTGCCGACCCGTTGCACTTCCAGATAAAAACAATCGGGAAACAAGTTGGCCCAGTACTGGGCGCAGGTTTTGGCCAGCGTGCGGTTTTCCGCCAACAACGCGCTGCCTACGTCGCCTTGCATTGCTCCGGAAAGGGCGATCAAGCCTTGATGATTGGCCGCCAACCATGCCTTTTGCAGCATCGGTATGCCTTGGTGCTGGCCTTGTTGATAGCCTTGGGACACCAATTCGGTCAGCGTGACGTAGCCGGGCTGGTTGCGGGCCAACAGCGTCAAACGATAGGGTTTGGCCGGTTCTTCCGGGTTGTAGAGCAAAACGTCCGCGCCGGCGATAGCTTTGATGCCGGCAGCTTGCGCGGCCTTATAAAATTTAACCAGCGAGAACAGGTTGCATTGTTCGGTGACGGCCGCTGCCGGCATTTGAAAGCCGGTGAGTTTTTTGATCAGCGGCTTGATGCGGACGATTCCGTCTACCAACGAGAATTCGCTGTGGATGCGCAAATGAACGAAACGGGGATCCATGTGTTAATCCGAAAATTTTTTGACCGGCGCATAGCTGCGCCGGTGTTGCGGGGTTAAACCCAGGTCCGCGAGTTTGCCGAGATGAGATGGCGTCGGATAGCCTTTGTGCACGCTGAACGCATAGCCGGGAAACATGCGATCCAAGGTGGTCATTTCTTGGTCGCGCGCTACTTTTGCCAATATCGATGCGGCAGAGATGGCCGGAATCAAGGCATCGCCGCCGACGATGGCTTGTGCCGGGCAATCGATAGCCGGTAATTTATTGCCGTCCACTTGGGCGAGATCGGGTTTGACGCCTAGTTGCTTATAAGCCCGGCACATGGCGAGCAGACTGGCTTGCAGGATGTTGATGGTGTCGATTTCGCTGGCTTCGGCACGGCCTATCGCCCAACTCAGCGCAGATTGCTTGATTTGCTCGGCTAATATCAGGCGCTTGCGCTCGCTGAGTTTTTTAGAATCGGTCAAGCCGGCAATCGGTTTGCCAGGGTCCAGGATGACGGCCGCGGCTATCACCGGACCGACGATGCAACCCCGGCCGACTTCGTCCAAGCCGGCGACGAGCGGCGCTTCGTTATCTAAGGATGCCGCGCGTGACATTGCGCAAAAAACTGACCATATTGGAAAGTTCATTGCTTTCGCCAGCCATGTCTTCCATTTCTTCGATGGCGTCTTCCAGGCGCAAGTTGTTTTTGTAAAGAATTTTATATGCTTGGCGAATTTGCCTGATCACTTCCGGCGATTTACCGTTGCGCTCCATGCCGACCGAATTAATGCCGTGCGGGCGGGTGGGGCGGCCGCCGACCATGACGTAGGGCGGTACGTCTTGAGTGATGGCGCTGCCCATGGCGGAAAAACTGTATTCGCCGATCTGAGTGAATTGATGTACCAGGGTAAAGCCGCCCAGTATGGCGTGATCGCCGACGTGCACGTGGCCGGCGATGGAGGCACCGTTAGCCATGATGACTTGATCGCCTATCATGCAATCGTGCGCAACGTGGGTGTAGGCCATGAATAAATTATCGTCGCCGATTTGGGTGACAGCGTGGTCTTGTTGGGTACCGCGGTGCATGGTGCAAAATTCGCGGATGACGTTGCGGTCGCCTATTTGCAAGCGGGTGATTTCGTGGGCGTATTTTTTGTCTTGCGGGTCTTCGCCGATGGAGGCGAATTGATAAACCCTGTTGTCTTTGCCGATCGAGGTGGGACCGTTGATCACGACGTGCGGGCCAACCTCGGTACCAGCGTCTATTTGTACATCGGCGCCGATAATGGAGTACGGGCCGATTTTGACGCCTTCCGCCAATTCGGCTTTGGGATGAACGATGGCGCGCGGATCGATCATCAGCCTGCCGCCGCCGCGCAGGTAATTTGGGCGCTGGCGGCCAATTCCCCGGCCACCTCGGCCCGGCATTCGAAGGTCCAAATGTTGCGCTTGTGTTTCAGGTAGTCGATTATCAGGGTTAGCTGATCGCCGGGCACGACCTTGCGCTTGAAGCGGGCGTTATCAATGCCGGCCAAGTAATAAACGGTGCCGGGGCCTAATTTATCGTCGCTGACCGCCGTTAACAACGCCGTCGCTTGCGCCAACGCTTCCATGATCAAAACGCCCGGAAAAATGGGTAAGCCCGGGAAGTGCCCTTGAAAAAAAGGTTCGTTAAATGTGACGTTTTTAATGCCGACCAAGCGCGCGCCGGCTTGGTATTCGCTTACTTTGTCGACCAACAGAAACGGATAGCGGTGCGGCAGGTATTCCTGAATTTTTTGAATGTCGAGGGAAGCGGTCATGTGCAGCTAAATAGCGAGGATAATGGGCGGAGCAACGGTTCTAGGCGTTGCTCCCGAGTGTAGCAATGGGTTGGAAAAGCTGCTAAGGGTTATTGCGACAAGGTTTCCAACTTTTGTTGAACGCGGCTGGTGACGTCAATTGCATCGTCGGCATAAATCACGCCGTCGGTCAACAGTAAATCGAAAGATTCTTCCTTGGCCAAGGCTCTAACCGCTTCGACGATGCGTTTTTGCAGATTGCCCAATTCTTCGTTGCGGCGCATGTTGAAGTCTTCGCTGAACTCTTGTTGCGCTCTAGCGGCGTCGCGTTTTTTGTCGATGATGTCTTTTTCCAGGCGGCGGCGCTCCTCGTCACCGATGACTTCCGCATCGCGGGTCAATTTTTCTTCCATGCTTTTAATTTCCTTTTGCTGAGATACCAGTGCTTTATCCCTGGGCGAAAATTCGGTTTCCAGACGGGATTTAGCTTTCGCCGCTTGCGGGGCTTTTTCCAATACTTTGGCAACGTTGACAAAGCCGATTTTCAGCTCGGCCTGCGCAATACCCGCCGTTAACATCAGCATTAGAAACAACCAAATTCTATTTTTCATGAGTACAACCATCTCCGGGTTTGTTGGGGTTAGATCAAAAAGCGGTAGCGAATTATAAGGTAAAAACCGGGCGACCTAAACTAAAATCCTGAACCGAAGGTAAACTGGAAGTTTTGTACATTGTCCGTGCTGCTGGAGTTGAAAGGCTGGGCCACGCTGACCGAAATTGCGCCGAAGGGCGATAGCCACTGGCCGGATAATCCGGCTGATAAACGCAAGTTGTCGACCTGCCAGCCTTTGCTGACCGTGCCGGCGTCGAAAAAAGTGCCCAGCCGCACCGATTTGACGTCGCTGAGAAAGGGTACCGGGAAAAACAGTTCCGCCGATCCCAAAAGCTTGCTTGAGCCCCCTAAAGGTCGGGGAATTTGGCCATTGATGGCATTGCCGTTTTTATCTACGCGCGGGGTGTCTTTGGGGCCCAAGGTGTTTTGCCTGAAACCGCGAACCGAGCCGGGGCCGCCGCCAAAATAGTTTTCGAAGAACGGCAGTTCGTCGGTGCTGCCGTAGCCGTCGCCGTAGGCGACTTCGCCTAGCAAACGAAAAGTGAAGTCGCTGGACAGCGGGAAATAATACTGTTGCTTGTAACCGAGTTTGAAATATTCCAAATCGCTGCCGGGTACGGTAGCTAGGGCCGAAATCCGCTGCTGGCCGCCGCGGGTGGCGAATACGGCTTTGTCCAGGGTATCGTGCGACCAACCGATGCCGCCGGACAACGTCAAGAAGCTGTCGCCCTTATCGGCAATGAAATCCGTGACTTCCTGCGGGGAATAAAGGGATTCGGACAGATTGGTGTGTTTTAAATCGATATCGAACCCTAAACTGTCGAATTCGTTCAGCGGTATGCCGAAGTTCATACCGGCATTGGCGATGTCGGTGTTGTAACGGGAAATGTTGGCTTGATAGCCGTTACGCGAGGTATAGCCCAGGTCGTAGCCCAAGCTGACGCCGTCCAATGTATAGTAAGGGTCCCGATAACCCAGGTTGTAGCGCGTCAATATCCGGCTGTTGTTGAAGGCGAAATCGACTTTTTTGCCGGTACCGAAGATGTTGTCCTGGGAGACGTTGGCATTGAAAATAACCCCTTGTACTTGCGAATAACCGACGCCGGCCTGCAGGTTACCGGAGGCTTTTTCCTTGACCGAGTAATTGACGTCGATTTGATCGGCGGCACCCACCACCGGCGGCGTTTCCACCCCGACTTCCTCGAAGTAGCCCAGACGGTCCAGACGAGTTTTGGAGCGCTCGATTTTGCTGCTGGAAGCCCAGCTGGCTTCCATTTGCCGCATTTCCCGGCGAATAACTTCGTCGCGGGTTTTGGTATTGCCTTTGAAATTGATGCGGTGCACGTAAACCCGTTTGCCGGGGTCCACGAAAAAGGTCATCACCACGGTTTTATTGGCTTCGTTGATTTCCGGCACCATGTTGACGTTGGCAAAGGTATAGCCTTCGTCGCCCAGTCGGTCGGAAATCGCCTTGGAGGTTTCGGTGGCGTTTTTGCGCGAGAAGATTTCTCCGGGGCCGACTTTAACCAACTTGATCAATTCTTCCGGCTCGACCACCAGTTCGCCGGACAGTTTGACTTTTTCCAGGCTGTAGACCTCGCCTTCCTTGACGTTGATGGTGATGTAGATTTCCTTTTTATCGGCGGTAATGTCCACTTGGGTGGACTCGATGGAAAAATTGATATAACCCCGGTCGAGATAATAAGAGCGCAGTTTTTCCAAGTCCGCCGAAAGCTTTTGCTTGGAATATTGGTCGTCTTTGGAATAAAACGACAGGAAATTGGTGGTGCTGAGCTCGAAATCCTTGCGCAGTTCTTCGTTGGCGAAGGCGCGGCTGCCGACGATATTGATCTGCTTGATTTTCGCAACCCGGCCTTCGGAAATGTCGATGTGTATGCCTACCCGGTTGCGGGTGAGCTCGGTTACCTCTGTTTTGATTTTCAGGCCGTATTTGCCGTGGCTGAAATACTGGCGGCGCAGTTCCTGTTCGACTTTATCCAGTACCTGCTTGTTGTATACCTTGCCCTCGGCCAGACCGATTTTTTTCAAGGCTTCTTCCAGATCTTCCTTCTTGATGTCTTTATTGCCCTCGATGACCACTTTGGCAACCGACGGGCGCTCGGCCACGTTGACGACCAGGGTGTTGCCGTCGCGCTCCAAGGTGATGTCTTTGAAAAATCCGGTGTTGAACAAGGCTCTAATTGCGGCGCTTTGCTTCGCCTCCGTGAGTAGTTCGCCCACGCTGACCGGCAGATAGTTGAAAACGGTACCTGCGGAAATTCTTTGTAAGCCCTTAACTTGAATGTCATCGACCACGAAGCCGCCGGCGTATGTCAATTTGCCGGCCGTTAAACTCAACATTAGCAGTGGCAGTAGCGGTTTAATCTTCACTCAAGCGCTCGGAATTGAAAAAATGCGGCGATTGTAACACGTGCCCAAACTAAACCGCCCGGGTTGACATGGTAAAAAAACGTAGCGGCTAAGCGATGTAACCTTGTTGTTTTTTTTCAATAAACTGTAGAAAGTTTTCATAATTCGTCAGCAAAAAATAGCCTAGTCGATTGATTTTATAGCCGCTCGTTCGAACAGACGGAGATGGGGTTTTCGCTAGACCTTTGCCCGGCATGCAATGCGCAAATTTTTCGGCGTTATTTTTCATGCCGCAAATTTCGACAGCGCTCGACGCGTCGCGGTTGTGTTGACGCGCGGAGAGTTCCTGTGCCGATGCTCGCGACTATCGGCGCGTTGGGGAACGGGCCGATCTTACGCTATGCTTGTGCCGGTTGCGGAGTAAAAGTCATGACAATCACCAGCTATTACGTAGAACCTGCCCATTTTCGCGTCGACCGCGACGACATTTTTCGCATCAGGCAACTCGTGTTCGTCGTCGAACAGGGCATTCCCGAGGATTTGGAATTCGACGGCATGGACCCGGATTGCCTGCACGTATTGGCTCGCAGCGATGGCGGGTTGCCGATAGGGACGGGACGCCTGGCGGCTGACGGCAGTATCGGCAGAGTGGCGGTGTTATCCGAGTGGCGCCGGCAGGGAGTGGGGAGCGCGATCGTGCGGGCGTTAATCGACATTGCCCGGCACAGGTGCATCGGACAGGTCAAACTGACGGCCCAGGCAGCCGCGCATCCGCTGTATCGGCGCATGGGGTTTGCGACGACAGGCAACCCGTTCGAAAAAGCCGGAATTTTGCATCAACCGATGTACCTCGATTTGACGCCGCCACCCATGATTCAGCGTCAAACCGCCGAAGCGCGCCCGGCGAGCGTCGAGCCGGAGCGGATGGACGGTATAGACGCAACCTTGACGGCCAGTCTGGCTTTGCTGAACGATACGCGTCGGCGCATTTGCGTCTACAGCCAGGACTTGGAAATCGCCTTGTACGGGCACAAGCCGCTGGTCGAAGCATTTAAGCAGTTCGCGATTCGGCACCGGCATAGCGATATCAGGTTGATCATCCGCGACCCGTCAAGTTTGCGCCATCTGCAACACCCCTTGATCGATTTGGCGCAGCGTTTGTCGTCGCGGTTTTGTCTGCGCACCCCGGTCGAGAGCGAAGATTTACAGTTTCTACCCGCTTACATCGCCAACGACAGCGACGGCTATTGGTTCAGGCCTATCGGCAATCGCTACGAAGGCCACTGGAGTCCCAAGCAAGCCGCGCGTGCCCGCCAATTGCTGGAAGAATTCGACAAGGTGTGGGAAAGATCCCGCGTCTGTAGCGAGTTCAGAGCTTTGAGCTTGTAGTCTTGCCAACGCGTTTTGGCGGTCTCGAACCGTAAAAAGCCAAGCTCAAGAATGACGGGGGCGTTGCCGGTTTGCTTGCGGTTCCGGCAGGGTAGGCACGGGCGGGCGGCACAATGCCGGTATCTGTTCCGCCGGTTGCGGGCGCGCCAAATAATAGCCTTGAAACCGTTTGCACCCTTCGGCTTGCAAAAAGCGTAATTGTGCTTCGGTTTCTATGCCTTCGCAAACCACCGTCAGCTGCAATATGCGCGCTAATTGCATGATGTTGGCGGCAATTTGCCCGTCTATCGGGTGGGTGGGAATGTCGCGGATAAAGGCCTTGTCGATTTTCAGCTCGTCGAACGGCAGTTGACGTAGGCGCGATAATGAGGATTGACCGGTGCCGAAATCGTCCAACGCCACGCCGACACCCATGTCGCGCAGGGTAGTCAACACCTCGCCGGCGTGTTGCTGATATTGGCCTAACGCGCTCTCGGTGACTTCGAATACCAAGCGTTGCGGGGCGATACCGCTTTGCTGCAAGGCGCTTTCGATACCGGCTAACAAACGCGCATCGTGAAATTGCTTGGGCGACAAGTTGATCGATAGCCTTAACCGACAGTCCGTTTCTTGGTCCCAAGCCGCCAATTGGCGGCAAGCGGCTACGGTTACCCATTCGCCGATAGGGACGATCAAGCCGTTGTTCTCCGCGCGCGGAATGAAATCGTCCGGCGGAACCAGTCGGCCGTCGGCTGTGCGCCAGCGTATCAAGGCTTCCACGCCGATGATGCGCAGGTCTGCGTCCGCGGAACCGGCAAAGATAGGTTGGTAATGCAAGACGAATTCCTGCCGGGCTAAGGCACCTTTGAGGTCGGCGTCCAGGCGTAAACGTTGGCGGGCCTGACGGGTGAGGTCTTGGGTATAAAATTGATGGCTGCCGCTGCCGATTTCTTTAGCGCGGTACATGGCCGAGTCGGCATTACGGATCAACGTCATTGCATCGTCGGCGTCTTTGGGGAAAATGCTGATGCCGATACTGGCGCCGACCGCAACCACGTGCCCTTCCCGCAGCTGCACCGGCTGGGAAATCAGCTCGATGATGGTTTGCGCGATGCCGGCGGCCTCGGTATTTTCGCTCAAGCTCTCCATTAACAGCACGAATTCGTCGCCGCCGAGGCGGGCCAGCGTGTCGTCGGCGCGTACCCGTTTTTGCAAACGGCGGGCGATTTTTATCAACAATTCGTCGCCGTAGTAATGGCCCAGGCTGTCGTTGACGTCTTTAAACCGGTCCAAATCGACGAATAGCAGCGCCAGCGCGCCGCCGTTTCGCTTGGCGTGCGCCAATGCGTGTTTTAACCGGTCTTCGAACAGCAAACGGTTAGGCAAGCCGGTTAAAGGATCGTGATAGGCCAAATGTTCGTAGCGCTTTTGGCTTTCCTCGATTAGGCGTTCGGTTTCCAACAGTTTTTCGCTCTCGGACAACAACAAGCTTTGCCGCAGGGTGGACATCAGCAAAATCGCCGCCGTCGTAACCAGCGCGGTGATATTGGCAATCGGCAAGTCAATGTTTTGCACGATGATGACGATCAGCGTGACGCCGGCTATCAATAGCGAACTGCCGGGAATGAAGCGCTGACAGAGACGGTAAAACCTGAGGCGTTCGTTAGCCGCCGTGCATTCCAAATGCCAATCGTAAGCGGAAAATCCCAGCAGCAAGCCGGCCCAGGAAAACAGCACGTTGAGTAGGGAGCCGGCTTCCGGTTCGCCTTGCAGAGCGCGCAAATTCCATTCCATCCAGCTATAACCCAGTAAAGAGAGGCCGCTCACCAATAAGATTAAGGATGTATTGATGCGCAGACACAAAAACGGTATCAGCAGCAAGGCCAAGTTGGCGGCGCTAAGCAAGCCCAAGGGATAAATAATCAGCACGACCAGCTCGCTTAACGCGGTCAACGGAGCGTTGCTCAGGTATAACACCAAGATCAAGCCCAACAGAGCCAAAGTCATTGCCGCCGCATCGAGCTTGACGGCCACCAAGCGGGGGGCGGACAAGTGAATTTTCAGCGCTTGTAACAAGCCGATCGCGTAGCACGGTCCCAGCAGCCAGTAGAAAAAATCGGCAGGGGTCGGCATGCCGCGCCAGCCGAACAGGGCTTGCATGTCCCAAATTAGTTGTCCGACTGCATAGCAGGCCAAACCGCGGCTGAACCAGCGCCGATAGGCGGGCAAATCGGCTTCGGCCTGCCGCTCTCCGCGCCAGGCCAGCAGCCAAGCGGCGCCTATGCTCAGGGTCCAATGCCAGTTATCCAGCACCGGTAGCACATCGTCGTTGACGATAAAAGTCAATACAGTCGCAAGTGCGACGACGCCGACGCTACCGACGGCCAAAATTCGATCGAAAAAAGGCATGGCTCTATTTTGTCCAAGCTGTTTGTTAGTGACCACACTATACCTTGCCGACGGTTTTGTAGGTAATGGCTTACCGTACACTATCGGCGTTCTCGTCGACGCCGGCGCGTAACGTTCATCCGTCACACAGCCGCTTCCCTTATGCCGGCGCATTGCGCACCTAATGCCTTGACGGTTTTCTCCTAACCGTTACGGTTTTGTCACCGCTCTGACTCAATCGACGGGCAGAATCTTGGGCGCATCAACGTTAGGTTTGCGCTAGCTTTCAGCTGCATCGCTAACGCCACCACTCGACAATTCGGTATGGAGAAGAACGGTTATGTTCTCGAACATTAGGTTGAGCCCGGTCCTGATCGTAGCGGCTAGCGGTCTCATCGGCATGGAGGCCGCCCAGGCGGCGACGCCGGTATTTATCAACGAGATTCACTACGACAACAGCGGCACCGACATTGGCGAAGCGATAGAAATCGTAGGTCCCGCAGGTACCGATTTGCATGGTTGGCGGTTGGTGTTGTACAACGGCAACGGCGGTGCGGCTTACGATACTCGCTTGTTAACGGGCGGCATTGCCGACCAATCCGGCAACGGTTACGGGACGTTAAGTGTTTCGTATCCGAGCAACGGCATTCAAAACGGTGCGCCGGACGGCGTGGCTTTGATCGATGCGGACAATCGCGTCGTACAGTTTTTAAGTTACGAAGGCAGTTTTATCGCTAGCGACGGACCGGCCGCCGGCATCAGCGCCAGCGACATCGGGGTGGCGGAATCTTCCGGCACGGCGAGCGGCCTGTCGTTACAACTGTCCGGCAGCGGTAGCCATTACGAAGATTTTGTTTGGCAAAGCGAACAAGCGGCCAGCTTTGGCGCTATCAATTCGGGCCAGCAATTCGGCGATATTGGCGGCGGCGGTTCCGGCTCGTTGTGCGGGCAGGCGGCCGTTTCGATCGGCGACATTCAAGGCAGCGGCGGCTATAGCCCGTTGGCAGGCAGCGTGCAACATGTGGAAGCCTTGGTGACCGCCGGTTTTCAGGGAACGGCTCAGTTAGGCGGTTTTTTTGTGCAACAAGCCGGCAACCCGGTTAATTCCGCCCAATCCCAAGGCTTGTTCGTGCAATCCGGTTTTCCGGTCGAGGCGGGCGATCTCGTCCATCTGGTCGGTACGGTAGCCGAGACTTTCGGCATGACCCGCTTGCAAAACCTTAGTGCGGCCGAGGTGTGTAGCCATGCTAACGCCTTGCCGGAGCCGGTGCCGCTTAGTTTGCCGTTCGATGGTGCCGACAACGATCCCGAGCGGCGGGAAGGCATGTTGATCACGTTGCCGCAAACGCTTACCGTCACTGAAAATTACGATTTGGCCCGCTACGGCGAGTTCGTCTTGTCCGCTGGCGGGCGTTTAATCACGCCGACGCAGATTGCCGCTCCCGGCGAAGCGGCAGCCGATTTGGCTGCGCAAAACGCTTTGAACCGTTTGACGGTCGACGACGGCTCGAATGATCAGAATCCCGAGCCTGTGGTTTATCCCCAGCCGGACGGCTTGAGTGCCGCCAACAGCTTGCGTAGCGGCGATACCGTCAGCGGCGCTACCGGTATTTTGGCTTACGATTTCGGCGAGTTTCGGCTACAGCCGACCGAGGCGCTTGTCTCGTTAGCGCAAAACGCCCGCACGGCTAAGCCCGAACGCAACGGGCGGGGCAGCTTAACCGTCGCTAGCTTCAACGTATTGAATTTTTTCAACGGCGACGGTCAGGGCGGCGGTTTTCCGACTGCGCGCGGGGCCGATAGCGCCGCAGAACTCGCCAGACAAAAAGCAAAAATCGTGGCGGCGTTGAACGCATTAGACGCCGATGTCGTCGGTTTGATGGAGTTGGAAAACGACGGCTATTCGGCAAGCAGCGCGATAGCCGAGTTAGTGGCCGGCTTGAATCAGGCGGCGGGGCGCGATAAATACCGATTTATCGATCCGGGCCTTAGCCGGATTGGCAGCGACGAAATTACGGTCGGCCTGATTTATCGGGCCGACAAAGTGTCCGTGTCGGGACCGGCGGTGGTGCTGGACAGCCGGGTCGATCCCGATTTCTTGGATGCCAAGAACCGCCCGGCCTTGGCGCAGACCTTTTTGGACCGCGCTTCCAACAAATCCGTCACCGTCTCCGTAAACCATTTCAAATCCAAAGGTTCGGCGTGCGACGATGTCAACGACCCGGATACCGGCGACGGTCAAGGCAATTGCAATCTGACCCGGCTAGCGGCGGCCGGGGCGTTGGCCCGATGGTTAGCCAACGATCCGACCGGAATGTCGGCGGCTAACGTGTTGATTGTCGGCGATTTGAATGCCTACGCCCAGGAAGACCCCATCACCGAGCTGAAGCGGGCCGGTTATCACAACCTATTGGAAGAAAATCCGGGCAACCGGCCGGCTTATAGCTATGTATTCGACGCCGCATCCGGTTATCTGGATCATGTCTTGGCCAATCCGCAGCTCCGGGGGCAAATTCAAGACCTTGGCGAATGGCATATCAATGCCGACGAGCCGCGGGCTTTGGACTACAACAGCGAGTTTAAATCCGCCGGGCAAATCGACGCTTTCTATGCCGCCGATCCTTATCGGTCGTCCGATCACGATCCTTTATTCGTCGCCATGTTCGTACCGGGCGATTTGGATAACGACGGCGATGCGGATTTCGACGATGCGCTGGCCATGCGCAAGCAAATCGGTCAATGCGTCGGCAGGCCCGGCCTGGGCTACAACCCGGAAGCCGACTACGATGCAAGCGGTTGCGTGAGTTACGCCGATTACCGGGTTTGGTACGGCCATTACGCACGTTATCAGGCGAATGCCGGCCGGACCGATTGACTGCAACAATTTACTTTCTCTCGAATAGGATGTTGATATGAATGCGTTACGTGTGTGTTTATTGTTGTTTGCCGGAATGTTTCTGAGCGTAAACCCCATCCCGGCAGCGGCGAATTTCGGTTTTTCGTTGCAGCCGTCGGTCACCGATATTCGAGTGGGCGACGCGTTCGATCTGGATCTGGTTTTGCACGACGCCTTCTCGCTAGCGGCGGACGACGAATTATTGGCGTTCGGTTTGAACGCGCAAATTTTGGACGGTGCCGGCTTGATTTTGTTAGGCAGCAGCGTGAATCCGCTGTTTTTCGACGATACCGGCTTACTCGACTTGGATGCGGCGGGTTCGGCATTTCCCGGCATCGCGATTTCGGACGATTTCCCAGGCGATTTCACGCTGGCGAGTTTGCATTTTCAAGCCTTGCAGGCCGGGGCGGTGACGGTGGAAATCCTCTCGAATCTAAGCACCGGTTTCGAAGGCGTGTATTTTATGGCTAACGCGCCGGTAGCCATAGAGGTGCGGCAGCAAGTAACCGTTTCCAACTTACCGCTGCCGACGGCGGCCTGGTTGTTTCTGTTCGGCTTGGTGTCGCTGTTGTCCGGGATGCGTAAAAGGCTGTGACAGGTGGGCAACGCTAACCGGTAATTTTTTTGCGCCATAACGATCATGAAGGCTTGGCAATTGTCTCGGCAAATGAAAGTCGACAAGGTTCTGTCGTTAGTCTTTCGAGCGCCTGCCGCGTGACTTTCAGAGTAGTAGGTTGCCGGGGTTGATGCCGGCAACCATAACCTTCAGTCCTTGCCGGTCGGTTTGCATCCAATGATCTCAGGCGTGCAATAGGTGCCGATACCAGCAAGCTTGGCGCTAACATTCGATCGATCATTCACCAACCCCGTATCGATTAAACCGGGTCTGGCGGCCAGTTGTGCGTTTCGGCCCGGCAATGCCGGCACCAAGCGTACAGCGCATCGTAGATGACCATGCCGTGCTTGAGCATTTCCGAATCCTCTTCGAAAACCTGCGATAGCCCCAGCGAAATGGCATACAAACCGGACGATTGCGGTGTCAAATCCAGTCTGGAGGTGTCCGCCCCGCGCACAATGGCGGCTAATTGGTTTAAGGCCGGATCGTCGAGTTGATAGTGGCTTAAAAAGGCGTCGAAACTGCATAGCTCGCCAACATGACTGAGTGCCGCGCCCGGGACGTCGTAAGCTATGGCGCCGGTTTGCTCGGCAAGTTGCAACACCTGGTCGCCGGGTACGTAAAGAAATTCGGGGTCGGCATCGATGAATCGGGCAATCAGCCACGGGCAGGCAATCCGGTCGATTTTGGGCCGTTCGCGGGTGATCCATTTCATCGTAAACCGCCCGTCAACCAGAGCGGCCGAAGCTGCAATGCTTTTTCCAGCCGCGCCGCGACTGTTTCCCAATGGATGTTGCGCACGAAGGCGTCAACGTAGGTGCTTGCCGCCGCGCCGTAGTCCATCTGATAAGAGTGCTCGTACATGTCCATAACCAGGATGGGCAACGTGGCGATGGGCGCATGCAGGTGGTCCCACTGCCAGTAATTTTCCAGCAGACCGGTGTGCAAATTCAAACCCAGGGTTACCCAGCCGGAGCCGCCGCCGAGTCCCGCGCCCATTCGCTTGAATTCCTTTTCCCACGCTTCGAACGAACCGAACGCAGTGGCCAGCAATTTGCGTAGCGGTTCGTCGGGTTTACCACTGCCGCCCAGGTTGCCGAAATAGTGCTCGTGCAAGACCACGGAGCCGGTACGCATCAGCTGCTCGCGCTTGAGGTCGTTGTAGATGTACGGCGGCAGGTTGGTATCGGCTTGCCACTCGGCGAGTTTCAATTTCACCGCGTTCAAGGCTTTCACGGAGCCCCCATAGTTGTTTTCCCAGTGAGAACGGATCAGTTTTTCGGACAGACCATCCAGCTTGGCGGCATCGAACGGCAATGGCTTGGGGTCGTGGCCGGCTGCGAATGCCGAGAGAAAGGCAATGGTCGTCAAGGTTTCCTCGTTTGTATTGGCAAGTAGTTGACCGGGGGTTATCGTCGCCAGGGCGACGCCAGTGGCAGCCGTGGCGAGAAAGTCTCTGCGGGATGAATCGGACATAGCGGTCTCCTTGCGTGGTTGGGACAAATAGAACGATATTTTCACCAGGCTTTCAACCAAGACCGGATGGCCTGGAGCTTGCGAACCACCGTGCCGCGGCAGCTAGGGCTTTGAGTCGGTTGAGTTCGGCGCGTTTGCCGGAGTCTGCAACGGGATGGGCGTAGTCGGCGAAAGCCTGGGTTGCAGCATCATGATGCGGTTTTAACCGGTTAATGCCGATAGCTTGTATCCAAAAAGACGCGAGCTCAAAACATAACCCCATTCAGGGCCAGCCAGATTTTGCCGAAATGCCAGACTAGCCCCGCGCCGCCGCAGGCCAGAATCACCGGAATCACGTTCACTTTGTAACGGAACAGCGCCCAAAAAGCACACAGACTGATCAGCGCGGAAACGCCGTCGAAACGGCCCTCGAAGCCTTGCGGCCAGAACACGTGCCAAGCGAAAAACACCGCCAGATTCAGAATCACGCCCACCACGGCGGCGGTGATGCCGGTCAAGGGCGCGGTAAATTTCAAATTGCCGTGGGTCGATTCCACGATAGGGCCGCCGGCCAGAATGAACAGAAAGCTGGGCAGGAAGGTGAAATAGGTGACCAGCGTGGCAGCCACCGCACCGGCCAACAGCAATTGCTCCGAGCCGAACAATTGCTGGCTCCAACCGGCCACAAAGCCGACGAAGGTGACTACCATGATCAACGGACCGGGCGTGGTTTCGCCCAGGGCCAAGCCGTCTATCATTTGCTGCGGCGTCAGCCAGTGAAAATGCTCGACCGCGCCTTGATAGACGTAGGGCAAAACCGCGTAAGCGCCGCCGAAGGTCAACAAGGCCGCCTTGGTGAAAAACCAGCCCATTTGCGTCAGCGCACCGTTCCAGCCGTATTCGGCGCATAGCCAGCCGATGACGGCGGCCCATAAAGCCAACCCAACGACAATGACTTTGATTAAACCCGACCAGGAAAATAAGGCATGGGACGGTGTCGGCGTATCGTCGTCCATCAACGCCGGGCCGTAACTCCGTTCGGACGCGCCGTGTCCGCCGCCCAAGGCAAATTTGTCCGGTAGCCATTTGCCGCCCAAGCCACCCAAAATACCGGCCAGCAATACAATCAATGGGAACGGCGCATGCAGTAAAAAAATGGCTGAAAACGCCAGGGCCGCCATCGTCCACAATACGCTATTTTTCAAGGCCCGCGAACCGATGCGGTAGGCGGCAAACAACACAATGGCCGTCACCGCCGGTTTAATTCCGTACAACACGCCGGCTACCGCCGCGACGTGGCCGTAGGCCAGATACAACCAGCTCAAACCGATCAAAATCAACAAAGACGGCAGCACAAACAAGCCGCCGGCGACGATGCCGCCGAGGTTGCGGTGCATCAGCCAGCCGATATAGGCAGCCAATTGTTGAGCTTCCGGCCCCGGCAACACCATGCAGTAGTTCAAGGCATGCAGAAAACGTTGTTCCGACAACCAGCGCCGTCTTTCCACCAGTTCCTGGTGCATGATGGCGATTTGCCCGGCCGGGCCGCCGAAGCTGATAAAGCCGAGTTTCAGCCAAAAGCGAAAGGCTTGCCAAAAACCCACGGGGGCGGGCCGTGGTTGCGCGCCGTTTGTAGTGGTGTGGGCGGAGGGTGTCATGGGCTATTTGCTCCCTTGGTAAAAGTCGTCAGTAAACTGTCGAAAACCGCACCGGCAGCCTCCAGCAGCCGATCGTCGTCTTGGAGGGTGTCGCGCAAGCCGGCCAACACGCATTCGATGCCAATCGCTTCGGGCGGCTGCACGCCGCCTACGTCCAAAAAATGAATCAATCCGCCCAAGCGTTTCAGGGCCGGCGTTTCCAAGCCGAAGCCGGCCAGCAACACTTCGAAACTGACACGGGCGCCGACGTGGCTAAAGCGGGCGCCGTCGAAATCGAAACCGATAGCATCCCGGGGACAATCGGCGGGCGAAGTCAACCAAAGCAAACGGGCTTGCGGGTCGATATAGCGGCGAATCAGCCAGGCGCAAGCCAGCCTATCCACCCAAGGCCTTTGCCGCGTCGCCCAGGTTTTGCCTTGGAAATCGCCGATTGATAACGCGGCAATCGAGCCTTCAAGCGGATGAGGTTCGTCGGCTGACAAACTACGCGCTATTGCTAATTCCAGTTCATGCAAAGCGGTTTCGGCTTGCCGGCCGGCTTCGCCGGGAAAGAAATCTATGGCGGTCAGACTGGTCATGGCTTTACGCAGTTTGCGTGCTTGTTTGAGTTGATCATGGGCGTGATCAACGCTAATTTCGCTAAACAGCTTGGCAATGTCGGCGCATAAAACTGCGTAATCTTCGCTACGGTCAAATAGGCCGGCAAAATTGCCGCCATCCGCTTCGCCCGTCCGTAATAGGAAGGCAGTGCCGCCGGATGCTCTGACCTCAATAGCCAAATTTTCCAAGGTCTCCGGGCAGCCATCCCGATTCGGCAGCAAATAAACGCCGTCACGCAACACCGCCGCGCCCGAGGCTTTCAAGGCGCGCCAAATCCGCATCCGAGCGGTTGCGTTCTCGGTCGGCAGGCTTGTTATCAATATACACCAATAGTTCATGTAAGTAATTCTACGAATTTGTAGGAAGTATTTCAAATTAATGAGCAGGGTATTGGTTGATTTTGGATTGACTGTTACCGTTGCTATCGTCGGAACGGCCGACTCAATCGATGAGATGGTTAAATGGATTTGGCGGCACGTCAGCCGATTTAAGTCTGACTGCGTTTGCGGTTAAACTGAGCCCGAGAATATCAACTGGAAGTTTGTTCGGTTGCTAACGCGCGTCGTTGCAGCGATGATTTGTGTATCAGCTCGGCATCCGCATCCGTCCGTAGTTTCAATGGCTACACCTTATGTCAAAGCGAGGCGGATATGCCGTCATGCAAAACCTCATTCCGCGTGCTTTTGACCGTGTTGACTCTGATGGACTCCAGCAGACCGGTCGAGGCTCGCTGGGGGGCGAGGCCGATGGCCGAGCGTTACCGGCCGCAGCGCGCTTGGTTGGCGAATTTCGCGGCCACGGCGGACGTGACGGCGACCGGTTCCATCGCCGGCGCACTGGAACAATGCGACCAAAAAGTCGGCAGAAAAGGCTATTGCGTGGTCGAAATCGCAGGAGCGGTAAGTGACATTCCGGCGGAAATTACCCGCTCTCGCACCAAATTGCGCGGTGCTATCGGCATGACGCCGTTGACGAGCGCGCAAAACGGCGCTTTTTTGTACATCGGCAATCAGCGCAAAGAAATCGTCGTGCAAGATTTGGAATTTCAAGGCCATCAGGCCGGAAGCGAGGATATCTACGCAGTGATTATCGAGGGCAATAATCTGAACAGGATTGCCGTCACCGGCAATACCATACATGATTTCGCCAGCCATCAGGACGCCCACGGCATCGCGGTATACGGCAGCGGAAGCAAAGGGATACGCGACGTGATCATCGAAGGCAACCGCGTGTACCACATGCAAACCGGTTCCAGCGAGAGCATTGCGGTGAACGGCAATGTACAGCGCTGGTCGGTTGCCGACAATCGTATCGAACTAGTCAACAATATCGCGATAGCGGCAATCGGCGGCGAACGAACATTGCCCAGCGCGGTGCGATTGCCTCATCCTTTGGACGCCGCCCGTTACGGCTTCATCGAAAACAATCGGGTGCAAAACGTCTCTACCTTGAATAATCCGGCTTACGACCATCAGGAAACTTGGGCGGCCGGCATTTATGTGGACGGCGCCCGCCATATCCAAGTTAGCGGGAACGATGTCGAGAACGCGCCGTGGGCTTACGAGGTCGGCGCGGAGAATTGCGTCGTTGCCCGCCACGTGACGTTACAACACAATGTTGCAAGCGGCAGCCGATTCGGCGATTTGCTTTTGGGCGGTTACGCCGAACAAGGATTTCGTAGCAATAAGCGCATAGACTGCGATACGGTCGATGCCGAGGAAGGCCACGGCTACCTGGACTATTTGACGGTCGAGAATAACACCTTCGAATCTGCGGATACCGAACAGGAGGTGGTGACGCTGCAATATCGCATCCGTCATGCGTTGGTGATTGCGCCCGGAGTGTACCCCGAAAATGCTGCCGGCAACGGTTCGGCCAAAGGCGACGCCAATGCGGTGAGAGTCAGCCGATAAGCCGGGTATGCCGGCTAACGATTATGAAGCCGCTGCATTGCCCTTGCCGATGAAAACCATCGATAGTAGGAGCGACGCGAGTCGCGATTCAAAAGGCCATTCGCGACGAAGACGCTGCTGCTTGATGATTTTCAGAGCAAGGTTGTGACGGCGTATAGTCGAGGATTAGACCTAGGGCCTAGGAAACTAACCTGCCAAGTCTGTGCATTTGCGAGTCAACCCATCATAATACCGTCTTCAGGGTTGCGGCTCGGATTCCGCCGGTCAACTGCGGACGCGGCCCGGTTCATGCCGGCGCAGGTAATAATGCGCTGTCGGTGACTATTCAACGAGAATCAAATACATGACGGCAGGTTACTTTACACGCGGGTTACTCTTGTTTTGCGTTTCGGCGCTGCATTCGGCCTGGGCGTCGGCCCCCGGGACCTTGGATAGCAGTTTCGGCGACAAAGGTAAATTGACGACGGCCGTCGGCAAGGATTATGCGATTGCCAATGCCGTCTTGCAGCAAGAGAACGATAAATTGCTGGTAGCCGGCGTTAGCCGCGACGAGTCCGGCGACGACTTAATGCTGGTTAGGGTCAACAACGACGGCAGCCTGGATACCACCTTCAATAAAACCGGCAAACTGGCGCTGGATATTGGGCCCGGCGACGATATTGGCAATGCCTTATGGGTGCAAAACGACAAGCGCGTGGTGGTCGCCGGCAGCAGTTTTCAGGGTAGCAACGACGATTTCGTGCTGGTGCGGCTGACGCCGGCCGGAGCGGCGGACAATAGCTTTTCCGGCGACGGGGTAGTGATAACCCCTATCGGCAGTGCCAACGACGGCGCCTATGCCTTGCTGCAACAAAAGAACGGTTTATTGGTCGCCGGCGGTTATACCGAGACCGCCAGTGCAGGTTACGATTTCGCGTTGGTGCGTTACACGGCGGCCGGCGAATTGGACAAAAGTTTCGATAGCGACGGCATAGTCAGCAGCGACTTTGCCGGTAAAGACGACGTAGCCTACGCCTTGGTCGGCCAAGCGGACGGTAAACTAGTGGCGGCTGGTTACAGCAATAATGGCAGCCGCGATAGCTTCGCCCTGGCGCGCTACAACAGCAACGGCAGCTTGGATGCTACATTCGGTACGGCGGGTAAAGTCGTCACCACTTTTCGCGGCAACGGCGACCGGGCCTATGCGCTGATTCGCCAAACCGACGGTAAATGGGTTGCGGTCGGCTCCTCCGGCAACGGTAATGACGACGACGTCGCGCTGGCGCGTTACGGCGGCAATGGTCAGCCGGACACTAGCTTCGGCAACGGCGGCAAAGTGGTGACGGCGGTCGGCAGCGGCAACGAAGCGGCTTACGCAGTGATACAGCAATTCGACGGTAAGTTGTTGGTGGCGGGTTATACCGAGAAAGGCAACGGCAACGTGGATTTTTTGCTGGTGCGCTACAACGCCAACGGCAGTCTGGACAGCAGTTTCGGCAGCGGCGGCAAACTGACTACCAGCTTCGGTGCCGGCCAGGATAAAGCCTTGGCGGCCATTGCCCAAAGCAACGGCTCGCTGGTGTTGGCCGGCTTTGCGGAAAGCGGGACTAAAAAGGTGGCGATGGCCCGTTATCTGTTCGACGACGACGACGGCGACGGCATCCTGGACGATGCGGACAATTGCCCGCTGACCGGCAACCCCGAGCAGGAAAATCACGATAGCGACGCCGACGGCGATGCGTGCGACGAAGACGACGATAACGACGGCGTTAACGACGCGGACGACAAATTTCCGCTCGATCCCAGCGAATCCAAAGATAACGACGGCGACGGCATCGGCGATAACGCCGATACCGACGACGACAACGACGGCATTCCCGATGTCGACGATCCTTATCCGACCGACCCCTATTTGTTGGTGCGCGCGGACGGGAGTAAAAGCGGCGACCTACTCGGTTATGCGGTAGCCAATGCCGGCGATCTCGACCAAGACGGCTATGACGACGTGATTATCGGCGTGCCGCGTTGCGATCGAAAATTAGCCGGCAAACCGCGCGCCGCCGGCAACGTCGGTTGCGTATCGGTGTATTCCGGTAAAACGGCGCAGGCATTGTCGGAACTCGCTTGGGTAGGTGCCGCGGCCGGCGACGAATTCGGGATTGCCGTGGCCGGCGGCGCCGATTTCGACAAAGACGGCATTTCCGATGTCGTTGTGGGTGCGCACAAAGCGGATACTACCGATTCCGCGACCGGCAAGCGCTTGAAAGACGCCGGTGCGGTACTGGTCTATTCCGGCGCGGACGGTCGACTATTGTTCCGGATTGACGGCGAGGGTAAAGGAGACCGCTTCGGTGCCGCCTTAACCTTGTTGGCCGATGCCGACGGCGATAGCTACCCGGATTTGTTGATAGGCGCTTGGAGAGCCGATCCCGCCGATGCCGCAAGCGGTAAAAAATTGCTCGATGCCGGTGCGGCCTACGTGTATTCCGGCCGCAACCAAGCATTGCTACATAAATTCAGCGGCGAATCCAAGGGCGATGGCTTCGGTGCGGCGGTGGCCGGCGCCGATATCGACAACGACGGTGCCGGCGATGCCATCGTCGGCGCCTATCGCTACGACAAGCCGGTAGCGGGCAAACGCAAGAAACTGGCTAACGCCGGCGCGGCATATCTGTTCACGGCCGCTGCTTGGCAGCAGGCGTTTAAAATCGAAGGCAGCCACGCGGGCGACCGCTTCGCTTATGCGCTCGCCGGTTTTGCCGATGTCAACGGCGACGGGAACGCCGAGTTTCTGGTCGGCGCGCCGGGGGAAAATGCAAGCATCGAAGGCAGTACGCGAGTCGTCAAGCACGCCGGCAGCGCCACGCTCTATTCCGGTGCGAGCGGCGATGCCATCGCAAAAATCAACGATAGCGATCCGCAAGCCGAGGCCATGTTCGGGAGTGCGCTAACCGCCATGGGCGACATAGACGGCGACGGTCTCAGTGATTTCGCGGTCGGCGCTTTCGGCTACGACGCGAGCAAAAATGAGGTGAAGTTAAGCAATGCCGGTAAAATCGCCTTGCATAGCGGCGCGGACGGCAAGTCATTTTTCAGCCTGAGCGGACGCAACAAGGGGGATAACTTCGGTTTCGCGTTGGCCGGCGGCGGTGACCAAAACAACGACGGTGTAGCGGATTTGATCGTCGGCGGCTACAAGACCGATCCTGTGCAAACCGGCGGCGAACAACCGGTGAAAAATGCCGGTTCGGTCGACGTGGTATCGGGGGATGCCGGTAAATCGGACTAACGGTTGTTCAGGTGGTCGGCAGAAGCCTCATGCGAAGTGCGCACTCGGCTGACGCAGTTCGTCATAATTCGGCAGGTAGGTGCCGAGGTGCGTACCGCATCGCTCGTGTTGAGAGATTGATGCGGCTCACTGTGTTCAGCTACCAGCTTTGCCAAAGCCGGACTCGCCGTAACACCAATGCCAAGGTTCGTAGACATATCCGAACGGATTGTTTTCGGGAAACGATAGGGTAAAACCGAAATTGGCGGCGTGCTTGACCAGCCATTCGAACGCATGGGTAGTGTCGAATTCGGCGTCCAACGGCCGCACGGTTCCGGTAGCGACGTCTATCGCCCGGCCGGTGTGATGCTCGCTGCAGCCCGGCGGGGCGAGTATTCGCAAGACGGCGTCCAGCGTTTGTTTGCCGGCCAATTTGGCGGCGATCAATTGCACTTGCCGTTCGACGCTGCGATAGGCCGACACGATGTGGATTTCGGCGCCGTCCGCCGATGCGGCAGCTTTCATGCGCTTCCACGCCGCGGCGGCGGCCGGAGTGAGTAGAAACTCCCTGCCGTCGGGCGAGCGTTCGGCCGTTTTCAATTCCATCGCTTCTGCGAATAGCGGCAGACGTCTGCGTTCTATCTCGGCTTCAGACAGGCCGATCTGCTGCCAATAGTGACTGTATTTTTCCGTCAGTGCGTGCATGGCTATGGTTGGCGGGCAAACGGTCAAAGGCTGATAGGCGAATCGGGCGGCGTGTGATGGTTACGCGGGATATTCGGCATAACGCGGCAATGTATCGCCGTCGCAGGACCATGCGGCGCGCGAGTTCCAAAAGATGCGCGCTTGCGGCAGGATGGGGCTGGCGTCATCCAGAGAACCGGCCGGGATCAGCACGGCGTCCAGTTCCGGTACGACTCTGGCGACAGCGCAGCCGCATTCGCTGCAAAACTGCCTGGCGAAGCGAATCGCGTCCGGAACTTTGTAGCGTTTTAATAACTTTTCGCCGCTGACGAAGTGCAGTTTTGCGTGACCGAAAAACAAATTGCTGGCGTGGCCGGCACCGCTTGCCTTGCGGCAACGTTGGCAATGGCAATGATAAAAACGCTGCGGCTCCCCGCTGACTTGGTATCGGACGGCACCGCACAAGCAGCTGCCGTTCAGAGTAATTGCAGACATGATCATGCTCCTTTTTCAATTCGGTTGGGGTGAACAGTGCGTTGGCCGATCCGGGGCAAAGTTGCATCCGCGATCGAAAAATCATCATGGGCAATACGGCCGGCCGTTAGACGGGTTTATTTCGTTTGCATGGCTGCTTTCGCGCCTCTCCGGAGTGCCTCCACTATGCCTAAGGTTAATAAGTAACTGGTTACGGCAGGTAGCTCCGGAATCAAGCCGGATCGCTATTTTTTGTCAGCCAAGCCGAGCCAACGCGCGAACGCGGCTAGCGAAAATCCTTGAACCAAAACCGACATCACCACGATGAAGCTGACGACGACAAAGATTTCCCCGCCTTCTTGCAAACCCACGGCCAGCGGAAAGGTGGCCAGCACGATAGGCACCGAACCTCGCAAGCCGACCCAGGACACTAACAGTTTTTCTTTGAAAGGCATTTTTGTCCAGAACAGGCTGATAAACACGCTAAGCGGGCGGGCCACGAACATCAAAAACAGGCTGATGACCACGGCAACCGCTGCGAGTGCGGAAAGTTCGGCTTGATAAGGGACCGACAACATGCCCAAAGTCAAAAACATGATGATCTGCATCAGCCAGGCAAAACTGTCGTGAAAAGCGCATATATAGTGCTGATGCACGATCTCCCGATTGCCCGCCACGATGCCGGCGACGTAAACCGCCAGGAAACCATTGCCTTTCAATAAAGTAGCGCCGCTGTAGGTCAACAAAACCAGGGCGATTGAGGCTATCGCATATAGGCCGGCATGGCTGAGTCCCATGCGGTTCAACAACCACACCATGAAACGGCCGGCCAGATACCCAAGACCTATGCCGACGCCGAGTTGTAGTATCAAAAACAGACCGCCATGCAACCAGGAGGTATGACCGCCGGATAAAAAGCCGAGCAGCGTCACGGTCAATAAAACGGCCATAGGATCGTTACTGCTCGACTCCAGCTCCAACAACGGCTGCAGTTTGCCTTTCAATGCGATACGGCTGGAGCGCAATACCGAAAAGACGGCCGCTGCATCAGTGGACGATACGATAGCGGATAACAACAGGCCCTCGGGGAGGCTGATGCCGTGGACGCCAAGCGAAAACGTACTGAACGAACCGAGAATAAACCAGGCAAAGCTGCCTAACAGCAACATGGTGATGAAAACGCCGACGGTGGAAAGACACAAGCCTTGCCAAAGCACGGGGCGAATATTGGCCCAACGAGAATCCTGGCCGCCGGCAAACAAAATGAAGATCAGTGCAAAGTCGCCGATAAATTTGGCCACCTCGGGATTGTTGAGCCAAAAACCGCCGAACCGGCCGATTAACCACCCGGTCAACAGAAAAAACAACAGCGAAGGTATGCCTACGCGGCTGGCTAATTTACTGGAAAATACGCTGACCAGTAACAAAATGGCGCCAGCTAGGCTGACTAATTCAATTGACGGCATCCTGCGTTTACTTTGATTTAAAAATGAGTAGTCTACGAAAAACATGACATGTTTTTTTGTTTATGAACCGCGCAGCTTTCCTTTTTAGGCGGACGCCGGTGTACTTTACTGCACCGGACAGGCGGTTTTCTCGGTAATCACCCGGGTCTTGCCGCTAGCGGCCCAGGTCGGCACAGCAAGGGGCGGTCGATGGGTTTTCACGGCGGAGAGTGATTGCGGGAAACACCTATTGCCAAATCCATTCTCCGGCCGCATTGGGGTATTTGCGTTTCAAGGCATGGGACAACTAAACGGCACTGCCTCCTTGAGTCAGATCGGAAGCATGCCATTCCTTGACCTTACTCAAATGCGCCTGCAGGGTAGGCGACAGCGACGCCGGTAGCATCGTCACTCTGTCCTTGGCGCCCTTGCCGTCGCGTATCAAAATTTCGCGGCGCTTGAAATCGACATCCTGCACCCGCAACCGCAAGCACCCATGATCCGCATGCCGGTGCCGTACAACAAACTGGCAATCAGATGCGGCGTGCCGTTCAAACGCAGCAAAATTGCCTGGATTTCGTCGCGATTTAACACCACCGGCAAGCGTTTGGGCGCCTTGGCTTGCTCAACACTGTCCAACCATGGCAATTCGATTGCCAATACTTCCTTACAGAAACAGCAAAGTGGCCTCGGCCTGATTTTGCGTGGACGCCGACACCATACCTTCGACCGCCACATGAGTAAAAAACCGCTCCACTTCACTAGCGCCCAAGTCACGCGGATACCGCTTGTCAAAATACAAAATATAACGTTTAATCCAAACGTATATGCCGGTTTGGTACGGATATTGTAATGTTTCAAGCGGATTTTATCGCGCACTTGGTCCAGCAACTTAGGCGGATGGATTGATGGATTTTGCATTTTCTATAGGATAGGCTAAATTTTAATAACTATATGAAATTAAAGTTATTTTATCGATTTTTAATTTTTTTAGCCAACCGGATGACCGATTGTTTTGCGTCATTTAGGATGGCTAATTTTAGTTAGACCACACTTTCCTTTATCGGAGAAAGCTATGGCCGATCGCGAAGACCGAGCATATAAGACCACGGATCTGTCGACATTGCTCGCATACAAAGGAACACCCGAAGATCGTGATCTCCTGCTAAAGCTTTATGAACAAACCTGCACGACCTGGCGAATGCTGGTAGACGTGCGCTTTAAACTATTCGCGTTGGTGCCAACAATATCTCTCGTCTCGTTGGCCACAGTATTTAGTGGAGGTGACTCTACGAAATATTTTTCTCCTGGGCTTCGGTTACTTTTTGCAATCCTTGGGCTCGCAGCTACGGTCGGCTTGCTTGTCTATGAGCTTCGCAACTCGCAGCTACATGACGACCTCATAAGTCGGGGGCGGAAGATCGAGGATGAGTTAGGGGTGGACACAGGCGTGTTCCGTGGACGAAAGGTCGCGAAGGGTCTGATCAAACACGATAATGCAACTGTTCTCATATATGGTGCGGCGCTCGTTGCCTGGGTCGCCTCAATTTGGACCTCGGCCTGCGGGCTGTGAAAACAGTGTCGAAAGACGAATTTATGCTGGTCTCGACAAGTGTGGTCTAACAACGCCATCAACGCGGACAGTGTGGCTGCCGTTATGCATGGTCTGCCTCCCGCTACTGCCATTTTGCCAAGCCAGGCAATTACGGTTTCCCCAATTGATAATCAAAAAGGAGGTTTAGTTGCTTACGAAGAAATTGTTTGTAATCGCCATTTGGGTCATCCTCGGTTGCGCCTATTTGTGGCTACTCAACTTTGCCAAATTTCCGGCGGGCTCGTTTGAGAGCTTTGCTCACTTCTCGTTTATGCTCATCGGAGCAGGGTTGGTCTATGACATCACAGCCAAAATGTATGCCATACCGTCTTTCCGGAATAATTGGGGTAGGCTGCTGGGTTGTATTGGCGGCGTTGTCCTCGGCTTTCTTATGGTTCTCTTAGGTGTCGCTTGTGATGCCCAGACTTGGCTCCCAATGCATCTTGGGTTTCTTTTCGCACTTGGTGGCGTAGTTTTCACCGTGTGGCAGGCGACAAAAGCAGAAGAGGTCTTTAAAGAACTACAAAGCACGTTTGGGTAGCCATGCATAACCTTTCGGTCAGCCGGCAAGCTACACTTGCCGGTTTCCTCCGCGCTTTGCGCTCCGGCCGCCGGTTACCTCGAACGCTAGGCTTAGAATTCACGCTTACGTGGCATGTCGGGCTTACAAGCACAAGCCTGATTGATGGGCGGGGTTCAGTAGTTGAGTCACGGGCCTTATAAAATTCTCGGAAACTTCGGTTCATTAGTCCAGGCCAACGTTCAAGGCGGCGGGAAATGCGCGGCTAAGCTATTCGGGTAAATCCCAAGCCATGTCCCGTGATTGGATCGGCCGACTTGCAAGGCTGAGAGCGGTTGCTTAGGCTTAGCCATGGTCACGCAATTGCAGTTGACCGGGTGTTAATCAAAGTCCATAGTCAGGCATTGCAATACCCCACGCAACTGCGGCAAAGCTAAAACCGTGCAAAAGCTTTCCGCCATTGCCGCCGGGCGGCGGCTGACGTTACCATAGCGCGGCTATAGGCTTGGTTTTTCAGTATTGGTCGGCCGGGTCAAATCAACGAGATTGAGGTAAGTGCAATGACCAGTAACATAGATATCAGCGAATCGGTTCGTTACTATTACGGGCAGGTCTTGCAATCCGGCAGCGATCTTAAAACCAGTGCTTGTTGCAGCATAGAGGCACTGTCGCCGTATCTGAAAGCCTTGCTGGCCGATGTGCACCCTGAAGTTTTGGAGCGATTTTACGGCTGCGGCTCGCCGTTGCCGCCGGCTTTGCAGGGCGTCACGGTACTGGATTTAGGTTGCGGCAGTGGCCGGGATTGCTATTTGTTGTCCAAATTGGTCGGGCCGCAAGGCCGGGTGATAGGCGTGGACATGACGCCGGAACAATTGGAGGTGGCGGTCCGCCACCGCGATTGGCACGCCGCCCGATACGGATATGCTAATGTCGAGTTTCTGCACGGCCATATCGAAAACTTGCGCACCGTGGCTATAGCCGATAACAGCATAGACCTGGTGGTGTCTAACTGCGTGATCAATTTATCCCCGGAAAAGCCCAAGGTGCTGGCGGAAATCTTTCGGGTGTTGAAACCGGGCGGGGAATTGTATTTTTCCGACGTGTTCGCGGATCGGCGGATTCCGACGCAGTTGCGGCAAGATCCGTTGTTGCTGGGCGAATGTTTGGGGGGGGCGTTGTATTGGGAGGATTTTCGCCGCATCCTGCAGGATCTGGGTTGTCCGGACGTCCGTACGGTCAAGCAAAATCCCGTCAGCCTGGACGATCCCGAGGTTTACGCCAAAATCGGCATGGTGAAATTCCATTCGGTGACCGTGCGCGCGTTCAAACTGCCGCTGGAAGACCGCTGCGAAGATTTCGGCCAAATCGCGGTTTATCTAGGCAGCATTGCCGAGCATCCGCATGGGTTCGAATTGGACGATCACCACCATTTCGAAACCGGCCGGCCGCTCAGGGTGTGCGGCAACACCGCGGACATGCTGGCCGGCAGCCGCTATGCCGAGCATTTTCAAATTATTGGCGATAAAACCCAGCATTTCGGTTTGTTCGATTGCGCGCCTTCTATTGCCAATGCGGCCGGCAAAGCCGAGGGAGCTTGTTGTTAACGAACGGGTAGGGGCATTCGGTCGAGGCTGTATAAAAACGTCATATAGCTATTTGAAAACAGGGATTTGTACCACTTGCGGATTTTTCAGCGTCTGCAGCAAAACCGCTGGTCCGGGTAATTATCCAAAATCGCCAGTTTCAGTAACCTTCGGCCCAAGCAATTATCAGCTTTCGGCGAGCTAAATGACATTTTCACTACTCCCTTGTGCAGAGCAGTCTGGACTAACGCCGCGGATATTCGAATTGCAGGGCCACAAAATCGGCAGTCGGCGCACCGTAACGTCCGGCAATAGCTTCAATTACTGCATCCAGTGCGTGAGCGGGAGTGCCCGTATAAACGGGCAGGACAAATCGACCCGGTGCGGAGTCTGTCTCGGTTTCCATGAGCAAGCCGTGGCGAGAACGCACTACGCCGTTTACATTCGTCGCCAATGCTTCGGAACGAAAGGTTCGGGACCAGGCATCCGCCATGATTGCCGCGGAAATCTCATCGAAACCGCGGTCAACTGGCATTTCGACAGCTTCGTGTCGCCACACGGCGAGCCAATTGCCGAATGCTAGAAAGATGCGCTCTGCGGTTAAAGAGAACGCAGACGTATCGTGATCGATGTGCCAAGTGCTCAGGCCCAGCCGTCGCGCGGTAAGATCGGCGGTATGCCGACCGGCAATCGCCTCGACCAGCACCAACGATGCCGGCAGCGAAGCGCTGATACCCGTGGTGGTCATCACCTGTCCGTCAATAACGACGCGTTGGTTATACACCCATGTCGTACCGGAAAATGCTGCTGCCATTTCCTGCAAACCCGACCAGTGTGTGGTCGCCGCTTTGCCTTCAAGTAGACCTGCATGCGCGATAATGCGTGCGCCTTCACAAATCGACACTACTGTCGCACCCTTTTCGGACTGGAACCGCACCCAGTCCAGCAGTACCGGATTTTCCGCTCTCACCATGGCGGGCACAATCAGAATGTCCGCTCCGACCGCGGTTGATTCGTCGAATTGCCTTATCGTCATATCCGCACGTATCCGCAAAGCGGGCGTCAGCTCAACTGTGCCGGGCTCTGTCGAAACCGTCACCACATCGGCTGCGCCGGATTCCATTAACACCCCGTAAGGGATGACAAAATCGGTGGTTTCTGTACCGCCATTGTCGGCAAGTATGACGATCAAAGGGCGTAAACGCCGCTCTTTCGGAGCCGGTAGGATGAGCGCATTCTTCTTCAGTTCAACGATGTTGGCGCGAGTGGTTGCTGCGCCGAGGTAAAATTGCCTGTAGGACGTTAACGCGGCAAGCAGAACTATCGCGAAACCGGTGATTCTCATCAAGGCGGGACACTTCATTTGTTCTCCATGACCGTCGATCGACGGACAGCGAAAAAGTCGAGCGTTAATATGCGAGGGCTTCACTGGCTACGCCAGGACCTGAATTTGCGCGGTTATTCGCGCTCCACCGATGTCTTATGCTGCGCTCGAATATGCATGGATAGCACTCCTACCCAAGTCGGGTTCTCTTGAGCGCCTTCAACGCGCATTTGCAATGAGTCTTGAACGCCGCAACAGATAGGCGAGATAGCAGGCTGCCACCACATCGTAGGCAAGGCAAAACATTGGCCACCAATGGGGTACGCCTGGATTGGCAATGAGATGGTCGTGCAAGAAATCAAATAGGCCATGGGTGACTAACGCCGCCACGACAAACCACAAATTGCGTTTGAAACCAAGAACGGTGACACCGAAAAATCCGACCATCACGGCTGCCTCGCTAAGGACGGCCAGGGTCGAGCCAGTCATCACCGCAAACAATCCGTAGTAGGATGCAATCACGACCAGCACGGTTGGGTAGAAACTACGTTCTTTGTCCAAGCCGACGAGTGTCGCGAACGACGAAACCAATGTGGCGATGATGATGCCTGCGAGATACGCCATTTTGACGCCTGCTATCGAATGTGTAGATTTAGTGGCCGTCGAGTCATGTCTCATAGCCACCTCGGAACGGATTGCGTGTAGGTGTGGAAATGTTTGCCGAACTTTGAAGACAGCGCTCGTTCCTCGGGTAAAATTTGAAAGCGATTCATATAGATAACAAACGCCGGCAACAGGATGAATCCCAGGACATGCGCGAGAAAGAATGCCCAGCTACCTAGTGCGAATAAGAAGCCGACATACATGGGGTTCCGGCTGAAACGATAGGGGCCCGAGCTAACCAAGGTAGACGCGGCACCCGGTCGCGCCGGATTAACCGTTGTTTTGGCCGCACGAAATGCAACGACGCCGGCAACAGCGAAGGCGATGCCCAGACCGCACAATGCAACCGATATGACAAGACGCCCGGGTATGGTGAAGGACATAAACGGAAACTGCGCTGATGCAAGCCACATTGCGCCTACCATGAAAAGTGAAAAAGCGACGGGAGGAATTCTGAGTTCAAGAGCGTTCATGAGTGGTTTCCTGTCAAATTGAGTTGATGTGGAGCCTAGTCTACGGGCTCACATCAGCTCCGGCTTGAACGAAACGGCTATTCGCGCTCGAAGCTGGAAGGCGCAATCCCGAACATGCGCTTGAAAGTCCGCGAAAAATGCGCGGAGTCTGCAAATCCGCCGGCATGCGAGGCCTCGGTCAAATTTCTGCCAGACGCAAATGCCGTGAGCGCGATTTCGATGCGCAGCCACAGCACGTAAGGCCGAAACCGCATGCCGGTTTGCTCGATGAAGAGATGGCGAAAGCGATCGGGAGAGAGGCAGGTGGCATCGGCAATTTCGGCGAGCGGAACCGCATCAGCTATACGCTCGCGCAGAAGTTCCAACGCTTGTTCAATCCGCTTATCCAGTGGTAACACCGGAGCCGTACTCATGGCGGCAAGCTTGGCAGTCACCGAATGAGCACGGGTGATGAGTTCCGAATCGCGGGCGACCCCGTTATAGGAGGCGGCCAGAGCGTTCAGTTCAAGCTCCAGCATTTCATAGGCCAACGATGAAATCGGTTCGCCTTGACATAGCTGGTGTAGTGCCCGTCCCTCACGGGACTCCGGTTCAACAAAGATCATTGCCACAAATTCGCCGCGTGCTTCGAATGCGTGGGGCCGGTGCGCAGCGATGATCGCCGCTCGATAGACGCTCCAGTTTGCGTTGGGGCGTCGAAACCGCACTCCGCCGTCGGAGAGCGGCAACGTAATCTGGATTGCATGATGGGAATGGAAATCCGTCGGCTCTCCAGCTCGACCGATCCACAGACTCCCGCCGCGCCAAAGCACGATACGCCCGGTTCCTGTCGTCTTCATTTAATGCTACTCCTCTGCGACCCATTCTCCTTTTCCAAATGCGAGCACGCCGCCTGCTTTTAGGAATGGCCATGTTCCTTAAAAGTAGCAACTCTCGTTTCAGCGCTGCGTCATAAACGTCCGTAGTGAGAAGAAGGTTGCAAGCCGCAAAGGGTAGGCTTGAGCATGTGTTACCCGCACTTAACCCTGGAGTCGTAATTACGGCCGGCTTTTTCGCCACAAATAAACGCCAATCAGACTGGTGGCGGCCACCAACAGCAGCATGAGCATGGGGTGTTGATAAAAGGCGTCGAAAAAGGCGCCGGTGCTTTGCGAAGTGTTTCTATAGTAAGGACCCATTTTCACCTCCCGCGGAATTATTGCCGGCAGCATACCAAGCGAAATTGCGCTGTCCAGTGCTCGCCTGTCTCAAGCGCGGGCGCAAACCCAAACGTCTATTTTGCTCACGCCGCCCCGTTTCAAGCTGGCGGCTAACGCGTTGACCGTCGCGCCGGTAGTCATCACGTCGTCGACAATAGCCACGTGGTGGTAAGGCAGCGGTGTGCGCAGTTCGAACGCGCCGCGCAAATTTTTGCGCCGCTGTCTTGCCGTCGAGCCGGTTTGATGACCCGTATCGCGCACGCGGATGCAGCCGGAAATATCCAAGGCGATATCCAGCTCACGCGCTATCACCCGAGCAATTTCCAGTGCTTGATTAAAACCGCGCTCGCGGTAGCGCTGCGGGTATAAGGGAACCGGTATCAAGCAATCCGGCCTGTTTGCCTGGGTGCCGACGTGTGCGGCCAATAGCCGGCCCAGCAGGCGAGCATGCACAATGCGCTGTCGGTATTTGAGTCCGGTGATCAAGTGTTGCAGGTATTCGTCGTACAGATAAGGTGCATAGGCGGCGTCGAACCATGGCGGGCTGGCGATACAGCGGCCGCACACTATTTCATCCGGCTGCCCGGCCTCGAAAGGTTGTGCGCAACGGGGGCAGCACGGCGAATTGTTTTGCAACTGACCGGCACAGACCGCACACAGGTCGAAATCCGCGTATCCTTCGGCTTCGCAAAAGATACAGCGCGGCGGCAGCAATTTCTTCTGTATAATATTTAGCCAGTTGTTCACTTTTATTGGTATAAAAAGTTGTTAAGTGCGCTTGCGCGCTTTGCATCAATTCGGAGATTAGCAGATGACCGCCCGCCAGGAACGTATTCAAGTCGACGCATTCGTCCGCCACGATTGGCGTTTGGAACAAGTCGAAGCTTTATTCACTTTGCCGTTTAACGATTTACTGTTCGAAGCGCAAAGCGTGCACCGGCGGTTTTTCGACCCTAACGAAGTACAGGTCAGTAGCTTGTTAAGCATTAAAACCGGTTCGTGCTCGGAAGATTGCGGTTACTGCCCGCAAAGCGCCCGTTACGATGCCGACTTGCATCCGGAGGCGCTGATGCCGGTTGCCGACGTATTGCAAGCCGCCGAGCGGGCCAAAGCGCAAGGTGCTTCGCGTTTCTGCATGGGTGCGGCGTGGCGTAGCCCCAAAGACCGCGACATCGAAAGAGTGGTGGAAATGGTCAAAGGCGTCAAGGCTTTGGGCATGGAAACCTGCGTGACCTTGGGTATGTTGAGCGATAAGCAAACCCAAGCGTTAAAAGACGGCGGCTTGGATTATTACAACCATAATCTGGATACCTCGGAGGATTATTACTCCGAAATCATCAGCACCCGCAGTTACCAAGACCGTTTGGATACTTTGGATAGGGTGCGCGCCGCCGGCATCAATGTTTGTTGCGGGGGCATCGTCGGCATGGGCGAGTCCGAAACCGATAGGGCTAAGTTGTTGTTGCAATTAGCCAATATGCCCAAACATCCGGAAAGCGTGCCGATCAACATGCTGGTGCAAGTGCAAGGTACGCCTTTGTACGGCACCGATACGCTGGATCCTTTGCTGTTCGTCAGAACCGTTGCGGTTGCCCGCATCATGATGCCGGAAGCGCGGGTGCGCTTATCGGCCGGGCGTAAAGACATGAGCGACGAAATGCAAGCCTTGTGTTTTCTGGCCGGCGCCAATTCGATTTTCTACGGCGATAAGCTGTTGACCACCGATAATCCGATGACGAATAGCGACCGGCAGTTGTTCGATCGCTTGGGATTGCGGATGGGCGGTTCCAGCTACGCCTGAATGAGCAACCCGTTTTACCATTTCGCCCCGCAGTTGCACCAATTGCGCGACGCCGGCTTGTTGCGGGCGCGCCGAATTTCGGATGGTCCGCAAGGCGTCGATGTCATCGTTGACGGTAAGTCGGTCGTCAATTTTTGCAGCAACGATTACCTAGGGTTAGCGAATCATCCGGAAGTGATTGCCGCGTTTCAGCAGGCGGCTGAACGCTACGGCGTAGGTAGCGGTTCCGCGCATTTGATCTGCGGACATACCGCGGCGCATCACGCTTTGGAGGAAGAATTGGCCGAATTCACCGGCCGCGAACGGGCGTTGTTGTTCTCGACCGGTTATATGGCCAACATCGGTGTGATCGCCGGTTTGCTGCAGCGAGGCGACAGTGTTTTAGAGGACAGGCTGAATCATGCCTCGCTACTGGACGGCGGGCTGTTGTCCGGAGCGCGCTTTCAGCGCTACCGGCATGCGGATTTACAAGATTTGAGTCGCAGGCTGCAAGCTGCCGGCGGCCGAACGCTGGTGGTTAGCGACGGGGTGTTCAGCATGGACGGCGACATCGCCAACGTCCGCGGCTTAGCCGATCTGGCCGACAAATATCAGGCCGGATTGCTGATAGACGACGCCCACGGCTTCGGCGTGTTGGGGGTCAAGGGCGGCGGCGTGGCCGAATATTTCGATCTCGGCCAGCAACAATTGCCGATATTGATGGGAACCTTGGGCAAGGCGTTCGGTACTTTCGGCGCATTTGTCGCGGGTTCTGCCGATCTGATCGAATTGTTGCTGCAAAAAGCGCGCAGCTATGTGTTTACCACGGCGCTGCCGGCCGCAGTGGCCGAAGCGACCCGAACCAGTTTGCGATTGTTGCAAACCGAAGCATGGCGGCGCGAACGTTTACACGCATCGATCCGCCGTTTTCGCACCGGTGCGGCGCAGTTGAATCTGAACGTGTTGCCGTCCGAAACGGCGATACAGCCGGTTGTATTGGGCGACAGCCGGCTCGCTAGCGCCGTCAGCGGCAAATTGCTGCAACAGGGTTTTTGGGTTTCGGCGATCAGGCCGCCTACCGTCCCGGACGGTACTGCCCGCCTGCGGATTACCTTATCCGCGCCACACCGGGACCAGCACATCGACGCCTTGCTCGAGGCTTTAAGCCGGTCGCTGACATGACGCAAGTTTATTCCGAAATTTACGGTAACGGCCCACCGTTGGTTATGCTGCACGGCTGGGCGATGCACAGCGGCGTGTGGCGGGATTTCGCCTTACGCTTGGCCCAACGTTACCGAGTCATTTGTCTGGACCTGCCGGGGCACGGCCGCAGCGCGATGTGCGGCGCAACGGATTTGGACGAGATTTGCGAGGTGCTGATGCGGGCCATTCCGGAGCGGTCGTGCCATTTACTTGGCTGGTCCTTGGGTGGGACACTTGTCATGGCGATGGCCGAGCGTTTCCCGGAACGCGTCGATAAAGTGGTGGTGCTGGCCGGCAATCCGAAATTTGTACAAGCCGACGATTGGCCGGGCATCAGGCCGGATACCCTGGAGGCTTTTGCCGATTTGCTTAGGCGCGACGTGCAGCAAACCTTGACGCGATTTTTAGCCTTGCAGGTTAATGGTTTACCCCACGGTAAAGTGCTCTTGAATGTTCTGAAACAAGCGTTGCAGGAATGCCCGGCTGCGGCGGATGCCGCATTAGCAATAGGATTGCAAATACTGAAATCTGCCGATTTGCGCGGTTTTCTCTTGCAAAATCAGGTGCCGACCGCCTTGATATTCGGCGATAAAGATACTTTGATTCCGGTTGCCTGCGCGACAGTACTAAAACGACTGAATCCAAGATTGCAGGTGAGCGTTTTAGCGTCGGCGGGGCATTTACCTTTCTTGACCCATGCGGATGAGCTGGTCGAACTAATCGTGAGTCATTTATGAAAGGCGTTGTATCCGACAATGTCAGAATCGCGCGCTCTTTTGCCGTGGCCGCAAGCCGTTACGACCGCTTAGCGACCCTGCAGCGCGAGGTCGGTTTGGAATTGATGCGGCGTTACCCGCTGCAGGCCGGTCTGGGTAATTGCTTGGATTTGGGCTGCGGGACGGGATTTTTGACCGGTCGTATGTTGACGGGCGGTGGGGCGGAGCAGTTGTTGGCGTTGGACATTGCGATGCCTATGTTGCAAACGGCGCGCGGCAAATATCCGCTCGGGAACGCCGGTTATGTCTGCGCCGACGCGCAACGTTTGCCTTTTGCCGACAACAGTTTTCAACAAATTTATTCCAATTTGGCGTTGCAATGGGTCGGCGATCTGGCGGCGACATTCTCCGAGCTGCGCCGGGTGATAACGCCGTCCGGACGGTTGGTATTCGCCACTTTCGGTCAAGACACCTTGCGGGAGCTCAAGGCGGCCTGGGCGCGGGTGGATGCCGGTCGTCACGTCAATAGCTTTCCGAGCGCGGTGCAGACCGAAGCGTTACTGGCTGGTGCAGGATTTGAGCGGGTGAGCGTACAATCCGTCCTTTACCGGTCCCGCTATCCCGGCGTCGATGTTTTGATGCATGAGTTAAAAGGTTTGGGCGCGAATCAAATCAAGCAAGCGCCAATACGGACAATCACCACTAAAGCCCGATTGAATGCCATGATAGAGCACTATCAGGCTCTGATGACGGAGCCCGGAATCGTGGCCAGTTACGAAATTTTGTTCGCGGCGGCCGAGCGCTAACCATGGCCGCGGGGGTGTTTATAACCGGTACGGATACCAACGTCGGCAAGACGTGGTCCAGCATTGCCTTGCTGCTGGCATTGCGGGCAAAAGGATATACGACGGCCGGATTTAAACCGGTAGCGGCCGGTTGCCAGTGGGATGGAGGCGGTTGGAAGAATCGGGACGCGTTGTTGCTGCAGCGTTTCGGTACCGCCGCGCTGGATTATCAAAAAGTCAATCCCTATGCCTTCGAGTTAGCGGTTTCGCCGCACATCGCGTGCGGCACTACCCCGGTAAATCTGCAAGTGTTGCAAAGCTGCTATGCCGAATTAGCCGGGCGTGTCGATTGGGTGGTTGTAGAAGGCGCGGGCGGTTGGCTTTCGCCGCTAGGCGCGGCGCTGGATAACGCCGAATTGGCGCTTGCTTTGCAATTGCCGGTAATTTTGGTGGTCGGTATGCGGCTGGGTTGTATCAACCACGCTTGCTTAAGCGCGCAGGCGGTAAAATTGGCCAACCTGCGCTTGGCCGGATGGATAGCGGTTACTTTGGATGTCGACATGCCGGCGTTCAACGCGAATTTGGAATATTTACACAGCCGTCTCGACGCGCCTTTGCTGGGGGTGTTGCCCCATCAACGGACGGCCAATTTCGGGGAACTTGCCGAGCACTTAAGTTTGACCGACATAATTTATTGATTTAGATCAAAAGTTACCTCCCGAATAATGTCGAAAATGCAACTTCCATAACAACAATTTTTGCGGAGGTACGCAATGGCATTGATCACTTGGACTGCTGAGCAATATGGAACCAACGTAGGGTTTGCCGATCAGGAGCACCAAACTTTGTTCGGATTATTGAATAAATTGTACGATGATGCGATCGGTGGGGCAGCTCGGTCGACTATCGGCAGTTCGCTGGATGCGTTGATTGCCTATGTGGTCGATCATTTCGCGCATGAAGAAAAAGAAATGCAGGCGGCCGGTTACGCCGGTTTCGATGCCCACAAAGCCGAACACGATGCTTTGGTGGGTATCTGTGCGGATCTCCAGAAGAAATTTCATGCAGGCGAGGCGGATGTGACCGATGACGTCGGGCAAATGGTTAAATCCTGGTTGGATAAACACATACCAACCTTCGACAAAGGCTATTCTGCCGTCTTAAAGTAAAAATATTATTTTATATTGAGAAACAAAAACCCGCGATTACTTGTAATTCGCGGGTTTTTTTTGTGGAAATTGGACCTAAGGGAAAAGCTCCTCTGGTTTAAGAAACACCGATGGGTTAAAATTTGCAGGTTATCTTGTGATATTTTTACTACCAGGAAGCGTTGTCTGCCCGATTGCAGGCTGAAAATCAAGAATAAGAATTTACGCATACAAGTTTATAACTACAATCGAGGAGGCTGCTCCGTGAAGAAAACAAAGCAACTGCTCGCCTGTTTGGTTTTAACGGCCTTAAGCCTTGAAGCTGCGCACGCGGACTACACACTTAATCTAGTGCAAGGGGTGACTCAACTCAGTCATGAGTTGTACGACTTACACATGCTGATCCTTTGGATTTGCGTATTTATCGGCATCGGTGTGTTCGGCACCATGTTTTACTCGATATTTCATCACCGCAAGTCGAAAGGACATCAAGCAGCCACTTTTCACGAAAACACCACCGTAGAAATCATTTGGACCATCATCCCGACTTTAATCCTGGTCAGCATGGCGATACCGGCGACCAAAGCGGTGATCGATCTGGATAAGGTCCAAGAGTCCGATATGTCGATTAAAGTCACCGGTAAACAATGGTACTGGGACTACGAATATTTGGATAACGGTATTCATTTCGAAAGCCATCTGGACGAAGCGAGCGAAAAGGTTCACCGCGTCAGCGATATGGACCCGCGTACGGTTGCCAACTATTTGCTGAATGTCGATAAACCTTTGGTTATTCCGACGAAAAAGAAAATCCGTTTCCTATTTACCGCTGCCGATGTGATTCACTCCTGGTGGGTGCCTGATTTAGGCTGGAAAAAAGATGCTAACCCCGGGTTCATCAACGAGGCCTGGACCTATGTCGAAAATCCCGGCGTTTACCGCGGTCAGTGCACCGAGTTATGCGGACGCGACCACGGCTTTATGCCGGTAGTCGTGATTGCAATGGAACAAGACCGCTACGACGCTTGGGTTAAAGAGACCTTAGACAAGCAAAACAAACCGGTCGACTTGAGCGAAGAAAGCCGTTCCGTGTTGATGACCAAAGGCGAATCCGTTTACTTGAAAAATTGCGTTGCTTGCCATCAAATCGACGGCAAGGGCATCAGCGGCTGGTATCCCGCGCTACGCGCCAGTGCAAAAGTTACCGGAAACATGGATCAGTTGATTGGATTTATTCAAGCCGGTACCAGCAAAATGCCCGCGTTCCGCAAACTGCCCGACAACGAATTGGCGGAATTGATTACTTATATCCGCAACTCGCCTGATATCGGCAATAGTGTGGGTGATGAAATTCAACCCAACCAAATCACTCCTAAATGGGATGACGATGAATAAGTTTTCATACCCGTCGTTTAAACCATTTTTCAATATTTGTTGAGGTAAGAAACTATGTCTGCTGTTGTAGCTGAACATGATGATCACCACGATCACCACGATCACGGTCCGATGAAAGGGCCTTTAAGGTGGGTAATTACCACCAACCATAAAGATATCGGTACGCTGTATTTAGTTTTCGCGTTGGTGATGTTCTTTGTTGGCGGTACGATGGCCTTGATCATCCGTTCGGAGTTATTCGAGCCCGGATTGCAGTTCGTCGACCCGCAGTTCTTTAATTCCATGACCACCATGCACGCCTTGGTGATGGTATTCGGCGCTGTCATGCCGGCGTTCGTCGGTTTGGCCAACTGGATGATTCCGATGATGATAGGTGCGCCCGATATGGCGCTGCCGCGGATGAACAACATGAGCTTCTGGATGTTGGTAGCCGGGGTGTTGTTGTTGGCGAGTACTTTATTCATGGAGGGCGGCGCCCCGGCTTCCGGCTGGACGCTGTATCCGCCGTTGGTGCTGCAAACCGGTAAAGCCTTTCCGTTCGCGATTTTCTCCGTGCACTTGTTGGGTATTTCCTCCATCATGGGTGCCATCAACGTCATCGCAACCATCTTCAATATGCGCGCGCCAGGCATGACGTTGATGAAAATGCCGTTGTTCGTATGGACTTGGTTGATCACCGCGTTCTTGTTGATCGCGATCATGCCGGTTTTTGCCGGTGCGGTAACCATGTTGTTAACCGATAAATTCTTTGCGACCAGCTTTTTCGATGCGGCCGGCGGCGGCGACCCGGTCTTATATCAACACATTTTTTGGTTTTTCGGTCACCCGGAAGTGTATGTGATGATTCTGCCGACTTTCGGGGTAGCTTCCACCATCATTCCGGTATTTGCCCGTAAGCCGTTGTTCGGTTATTCATCCATGGTTTACGCCACCGGCGCGATTGCCTTCCTGTCGTTCATCGTTTGGGCACACCATATGTTCACCGTCGGTCTGCCTATTGCCGGCGAGTTGTATTTTATGTATGCGACGATGCTGATTGCGATTCCGACCGGGGTGAAAGTGTTCAACTGGACCGCTACGATGTGGAAAGGCTCCATGACTTTCGAAACGCCGATGCTGTTCGCGATTTCATTCGTCGTGCTGTTCACCATGGGCGGCTTTACCGGCTTGATGATGTCGGTCGCTCCTGTCGACTTTCAATACCACGATACCTATTTCATTGTTGCCCATTTCCATTACACCTTAGTACCGGCTTCCATTTTTATCTTGCAGGCGGCCGCTTATTACTGGTTGCCTAAATGGACCGGCAATATGTACAACGAAAAAATAGGCAAATTGCACTTCTGGTTGTCTGCCATTTCGGTGAACATTCTGTTCTTTCCGCAGCATTTTCTAGGCTTGGCGGGTATGCCTCGCCGGATTCCGGACTACGCAATCCAGTTTGCGGATTGGAATATGGTATCCAGTATCGGCGCGTTCATATACGGTTTCAGCCAGTTGCTGTTTTTGTATGTCGTGATTGATACCATCCGCGGCGGTACCGGTGAAAAAGTCACCGACGAAGTATGGGAAGATGCCAGCAAACATAGCTTGGAATGGACTGTGCCGTCACCGGCTCCTTACCATACCTTCACTACCCCCCCTGAAGTGATTCCAACCGAACATTTTTAAGCGGGCTTTTTCACTGGATAAACATCCCCGTGCGTGTCGATGATAATCGCCCGCTTCGGGGACCGGCAATTATGGATACCAAACAAAAAAACATATTGACCGCGGTGTTATTGGCCGCAATCGCTTTGGCCATTTACATCATGGCGGTAATTAAGGCCACCTCGCAATGAGCGATGAACTGCAACATCGCAACTATAAGCTAGCGAAGAAGTTAGTCATGGTTGCCGTGTTGATGTTCGGATTCGGTTATGCCCTAGTACCGATTTATAATGTGCTATGTGAGATTACCGGGCAAAACGTCAAATTGCAGGAAGCAAAAGAGGCGGATACTGCGTTTGAGGTCGACGACAAGCGGGAGATTACGGTCGAGTTCATCACTTCGGTAAACGAATCGACACCGCTGGATTTCAGCGTTGAAACCCGCAGCCTCAAAGTGCGTCCCGGGCAATATTACACGGTCAATTTTTTTGCGAAGAACGTATTGCCCGGTGCCATAAAGGCGCAAGCCATACCCAGCATCAGTCCCGGTTTGGCGGAAGAGTTTTTTAAAAAGGTGCAGTGTTTTTGCTTCGAATTGCAAACTTTCCAAGCACAGGAAAAAAAAGTGATGCCGGTCCGTTTCGTGGTGGACCCAAAGTTGCCGGAGCGCTATAAAACAATCACGTTGTCTTACACGTTTTTTGACAGAACTTACGATATCAAAACTAAATAGAGGGGAAGGCTATGTCTACGAATGACGCTTATTACATCCCGCATAAAGCCGTGTGGCCTGTTTTGGCTACGGGGGGCTTAATGCTGATGTTGGCGGGTTTCGCTAACTATCTCAACGGAGCGTCTATAGGCTCCGGCATGATGATGGTCGGTTTTGCGACATTTATTGCAATGTTGGCTTTTTGGTTCGCCTTGCAGGCAACTGAAAGCGAATCCGGCATGTATAACCATGGTGTGGGTATTTCCTACCGTATGGGGATGATGTGGTTCATCTTTTCCGAGGTGATGTTTTTCGCGGTGTTTTTCGGTGCGCTTTGGTATACCCGGAACCTGTCCGTGCCTTGGTTGGGTGAAACGGGTTTCGATAGCGGCCCCGGCCGTGCGACTCACGACGTGTTGTGGTCTGCGTTCGAAGGCGGTTGGCCTACCAATGGTCCGGGTAAAGTCGGCGGTGATTTCGAGCCTATGGGTGCTTTTGGTTTACCTTTTATAAACACGTTGATTCTTTTGACTAGTGGTGTGACCTGTACTTGGGCGCATCACGGATTGTTGGCGCAAAATCGCCAGCAGTTGCTTAAAGGCCTTCTGGCGACAGTAGGCTTAGGCTTTTTGTTCGTGGCTTTGCAAGCCAGTGAGTATTATGAGGCTTATCATGAGATGGGCTTGACTTTGGGCTCCGGGATCTACGGTTCAACCTTCTTTATGCTAACCGGCTTCCACGGTTTCCACGTTTGTGTTGGAGCCATCATTTTGTCGGTGGTGCTGTTTCGAAGCTGGAAAGGTCATTTCAAACCGGAAAATCACTTCGCATTCGAAGCGGCCGCTTGGTATTGGCACTTCGTTGACGTAGTATGGCTGGGATTGTTTGTATTCGTTTATCTGCTGTAATTCGGCGCGATAGAAAAAGCGCGAGTCGTAAGGCTCGCGCTTTTTTTTTGCCCGAGCTTTTATTTTTTAGTTTCGCTAATAGCGTTGTCGTGCGAAAGTTGCATTCGAGTGCCGATGCCACTCGGGCGAAACAGTCCACTGGCGTAAGCTAGGAACAGCAATACAAATAAAGCTAAAGAGAGGCCAATGCGAAATGTCAGTGCTTGCGCTGTCTTACGCGATTCTTCGGCGTCTTTGCCTTTCACCAAGTGAAACAGTGCAATACCAAGGCTGATGACTATGCCGCCGAAAATTACCAGAGCGATCAATTTAATACTCATATTCAATCATTTTTTACCGAGTTGGCTAAAAGGGGCCGCTTTTTGGGTAATTTCCCTTAAATCTTAATAAAAAGAAAGCATGCAGCTTAATTTGTTCGGACATAGTTTTTCGATAAAGTGGCCCGGTCTTTTATTGTACCTGGCTTTAAGCGTGGTGTTATGCCGGTTGGGTTTTTGGCAACTGGATAGAGCGGAGCAAAAGCGACAGTTGCAACAACATTTAATGGCTGCTCAAGAACTATCGCCATTAAGTTTCTCCGAGTTAACGCATAGCGAGCCGGAGCGCATACGATATAGACAAGCTGTTGTCCGCGGCCGTTACGATTTCGCGCATCAATTTCTATTGGACAATCAGATTCATAACGGCAAACCGGGGTATTTTGTTTTAACCCCGTTAATTATTGCCGATTGCGATTGCGCGGTTTTAGTCAATCGAGGTTGGCTGGCTTTGCCGGACGGAAATAGAAATAGCCTCCCGCAAATTAGCGTAAGCCAAAACGATAGAACCGTTAGAGCTCGAGTGAATCGCTTTCCGGGCGTAGGCTATAAATTGGCCGGTGCTGAAACACCCTCAGCTACCTGGCCGTCGGTTTTACAACTCGTAGACGCCGAAGTGCTGACGAATACGCTGGGTTACCGCCTATTGCCGTTTCAATTAGAGCTGTCTGCCGACGACTCGGATGGCTACTTGAGAGTATGGAAAACCGTTAACGACATGCCGCCTGAAAAACACATCGGCTATGCAGTACAATGGTTTATTTTAGCGCTGACCTTAACTGCGCTTTATCTTTGGACAATTTTCAGACAACGCAGTGGATAAACGGCTACAAAAAAATCGGCTAACGATACTCGTCATATTTGCGATGTCGGTGATTCCTTTCGGCATTGCCTTTTACCTGGCGAAACATCCGAATGCCGTACAGTTAGGTACCAATCACGGCACTCTTATTAACCCGCCGCTTGTGACCGCGCCGGATCAATTTTCCGGCTTCGACGAATTTTCGGCGGAACACTTGAAAGAACTGCAAGGCCATTGGGTGTTAATAAATTTGTTGCCTAACGAAGGTTGCAATGAGGGCTGTCAGCAAGGTTTATATAAAACCCAGCAAATAACCTTGATGATGGGAAAAGACATTGCCCGAATCAGACGCCTCGCGTTGATCTACCGACCTTTCGAACAGCCGATGAGCGATCCTTGGGCTAGCGATTTGCGCTTATTAAAAGCAATCCCGAACGAATCACTACAACTCTTATTAAAGCGTTTGCCGCAAGGTGAACCGGGAGTATTGCTGGTTATGGATCCTTTAGGAAATTTAATGATGCATTATTCGGCGGGTTACGATCCTTATCAGGTTCGCGACGACTTGAGCAAACTCCTTAGAATTTCACAAATTGGTTAATCATGTTTAGAAAATTATCGTGGGCTTGCACGATGCTGGCCTTTCTTGCCATTTTAACGGGCGCATACGTCCGATATTCCAATGCGGACTTGAGTTGTCCTGATTGGCCTACCTGTTACGGGAGTTTTTTGTTTGGCGATATTCCGACAGCCGGCAGCGAATCGCATCCTGGCACACCTTCGGACTCGACAAAGGCATGGAAAGCGATGGCGTTTCGATACCTATTGGGCGGCTTGCTTTTGACGGCAATACTGCTGTCGTTATCGGCCTTGCTCGGAGCGAAGGAGCGTAAGCCGGCATTAGGATTTTCAGCGGCTATTGTAACTCTTGCGCTAGTGGCGTCGGCACTAGAGATGATGGTAGTAAAAACCGGCGCAATGCCGATTATCACAACTGCGTTAATAATGACAACTTATGTTATTGCTTGGAACGCAGTTTGGTTGTTGCTGCGAACGCATTCGACTGCCAGACGAAGGGAGATGACTAACGGCCCTGTCGGAATCAGTCTGGTTGCGCTGTTGATAGTGTTTGCTCAAATTTGGCTGGGTACTTGGGTTAATGCCAACGATGCAGCATTAGCTTGTCAGGAATTTCCGCGCTGTCAGGGTGAATGGCTTCCGAACGGCACAATTGCAGACGGGTTCAATCTTGCCATAGGCTCAGCCGGCGATATGTCGGCCGCCGGTAAACAAGCCATTCATGCGTTGCATAGAATGGGGGGGCTGCTTACATTTTTGATGTTATCGGTTGCGATGTTGTCGGCAACCTCGGAAACCAACCCAACCGGAGTCCGGCGGAGCGGGGTTTTGCTCAGTGCACTGTTATTGGTAGAAGTGGTTACCGGTATCTTTAGCGTCAAGCACGGTGTCCCGTTGCTGCTGAGTTTGACTCACGATATAGGCGCGGCGTTGATAGCGTTACCTTTGTTCGGCATCCTGTTCTTCAGTCGTTATAGCTTATCGTCGCACACGGATAGCGAGGCGGTATTAGAGCAAGCGCTTGAAACCGACGTAGGGGCTATCGATTATGAGGCTGAAAAGCAGCCCGAATCCGCAGAGCCACTCTATTTCAGACTGCGCACCCAATTAAAAAAGACGCGAAGTAGTATCGGCGATGTGTTTAGTCACTTGGGTTTGGCGCAAAACAAACTGACTCAGGAAATCTTGGACGATGTCGAAGCCAGTTTGCTGATGGCGGATTTAGGCCTGGAAACTACTGCCCAGATTGTACGATATTTGCGCGATAACTTATCGGATGAACAAATAAAAAATCCGGGGCAACTAAGCATTGCGTTGAAACAAAAATTGTTCGATATGTTGCAACCGTGCAGTGCGCCATTACAGCTTATCGATAAGCCGGGGCCTTTTGTTATCTTGGTTGTCGGGGTAAATGGGGCGGGTAAAACTACTTCTATCGGTAAACTGGCTCACCGCATACAAGCGCAGGGAAAAAGCGTGATGTTGGCGGCGGGAGACACCTTTAGGGCAGCTGCCGTTGAACAATTGCAAACATGGGGCGAACGAAACCATGTAACAGTCGTGGCGCAACATACCGGTGCCGATTCCGCATCGGTCATTTTTGACGCCTTGCAATCCGCTCAGGCCAAACAAATCGATGTTTTGATAGCGGATACAGCCGGCCGATTACACACCAAATCCAATTTAATGGATGAATTGGCGAAAATAAAACGAATTATGGCTAAACTTGATGCGAGTGCTCCGCATGAAATTTTATTGGTGCTGGATGCCGGAACGGGTCAAAACGCCTTATCGCAAGCACGCTTGTTTAATGATGCGGTAGGTATAACCGGTTTGGCATTAACCAAATTGGATGGTACGGCCAAAGGTGGGGTAATTTTTGCGTTGGCTAACCAATTGAAGATTCCAATACGTTTCATCGGGGTAGGCGAAGGAATCGACGATTTGCAAGATTTCGACGCCCAAGCCTTTGTAGAGGCTTTGTTTGTTTCAGAATAACGAAATGCTGCGATTTGACCACGTTTACAAACGTTATTCTGATGCCGGCGATGCGCTAATCGACGTTAGCTTTACGCTGGAAGCGGGAGAGTTCGCTTTTTTGACTGGGCGATCAGGAGCCGGAAAAAGTACCTTGTTAAAGTTGGTCGCCATGATGGAACAAGTCACGCGTGGTAATCTGATTTTTGACGGAACCGATATAAGTAGGGCTAATGAACGAAAGATTCCTTATTTAAGGCGAAAGTTAGGGCTGATCTTTCAAGATTACAAATTGCTTAACGATAGAACTGTATTCGATAACGTCGCATTACCGCTTATAGTTTCCGGATATGCGCATCGAGAAATTTCCCGCCGGGTGCGCGCGGCGTTGGATAAAGTTGGCTTACTTGGCAAAGAGCGTAAATATCCCTTGTCGCTATCCGGTGGTGAGCAGCAACGAGTGGGTATAGCCCGGGCAGTTGTTAATAAACCGAAATTAATCTTAGCTGATGAGCCAACCGGAAACTTAGATCCGGATTTATCGGCAGAAATGATGCAAATGTTTGAGCAGTTTATGCAAGTGGGTGTGAGTGTATTAATTGCAACCCACGATCTTGAATTATTAAAACGAATGGACTATCGAGTGTTGAATTTAGATAAAGGCCGTTTAATCGCGAATTAATCATGAAGCAAATACGTCGCAAACGCGCCGGAGATCGCTTGGTTGAAAAATTCCAAGCATATGTTTTAAATCATGCGCATGGCCTGTTTTCCAGTTTAGGTCGTCTCAGTCGTAAACCGATAACCTCGGCAATGACTGTTTTAGTGTTGGCTGTAACGATAGCATTAGCAGGATGCTTTTATATCGGTGTAGCAAACTTGCAACAAATTACTGGTGCTCTGCAAACCAGCCATCAAATGTCTTTGTTTTTAAGACAGGACGTATCAGACGTCGCGGGTAAAAAACTAGCCGACCAATTAATAAAAGATACTCGTATTGGAGTGGCGAATTTTATTAGTAAAGAGCGTGCGATGGAAGAATTCAAAGCCAATAGCGAGTTTGGAGAAGCTCTGACTATTATAAGTAGTAATCCATTACCGCATTTAGTTCAAATTAACCCTAATGTTTCAATAGAAGGTATAAAAGAAATTAACGAATTATTGGTTGATATGCAAAAACTGCCGGAAGTAGAATTTGCACAAATAGATATGCAATGGGTTGAGCGTTTGCAGGCAATTATCAAAATTGCCGGCCGGGGTGTATCCTTGGTAGCAATTCTATTAGGATTTGCCGTTACATTTATTACCGGAAACACAATCCGATTGGAATTACATAATCGTCGAGAAGAAATTTACATTGCTAAATTAGTAGGGGCAACTCACGCGTTTATCCAAAGGCCGTTTTTGTATACCGGATTTTGGCTAGGATTTATTGCAGGCTTTTCGGCATGGCTTATAGTAACGATTATCTTGCTAATTTTAGAATCACCGGTGGAGCAACTATCCTCTTTATACAATAGTTCATTCCAACTTTTATACTTAGGCTTTTCAGAATTTGTTTTATTGCTAATGTTATCTTCGGTATTAGCAATATTCGGAGCCTGGGTAGTATTAAATTATCAATTGAAACAAATAAATCCTGAGTAGCATGAATCAATTTTGGATGACTAAGCCATTAAGTCTGTTGACAATGGACGAATGGGAGTCTTTATGCGACGGCTGCGGAAAATGTTGTTTAGTAAAGTTGGAAGATGAGGAAACAGGGGAAATAGCGTTTACAAATGTTGTTTGTAATTTTATCGATCTAAAGACCTGTAAGTGCACTTGTTACGATGAGCGCACGGAGCGTGTGCCGGAATGTATAGATCTCAAACAACATGATTTTTCTACATATAATTGGTTACCATCCACATGCGCCTACCGTCTCTTGTCCGATGGGAAGTCGTTGCCAAATTGGCATCCGTTATTGTCGGGTACAAAGCAGAGTGTAATTGATGTCGGAGCAACGATTAGCGGTTTTGCACTGAAAGAAGATCAAGTTGATGATTTGCAAAATCATATAGTCGAATGGTTACGATAACTTATCAATCTAGTTAATAAATTAATGATAAATGACCTTATATTAAAATTGATGAGGCCGTTTGCTGCATTAGCTAGCGGAGCAGGAAAACAAAAAAAATTAATCATTCTGATTTACCATCGAGTGTTGGATAAACCGGATTACATGCGGTCTGACGAAATAGATAAGGCCGCATTTTCTTGGCAAATGGAATTGTTAGCCAAGCATTTTACTGTTCTATCTTTACCGGATGCTATAGAACGTTTACAACAAGGCTCATTACCTTCCCGTGCTGTCTGCGTTACTTTCGACGATGGATATGCTGATAATTACAATAATGCATTTCCAATTTTGAAAAGCTTTGGATTATCTGCTACATTTTTTGTCGCTAGTGGTTTTTTAAATGGCGGACGGATGTGGAACGATACCATAATTGAAGCGATAAGATGTTTTCCAAATAATGTTTTAGACTTACAGAGTTTAGACTTGGGCGTTTATCAATTAAATAGCGAAAAAGAAAGATATGACGCAGCGCAAACTATAATTAGAAAAATAAAACATTTAGACTTTGTTAAGCGAAAACAATATTGCGACTTAATAGGTGAAAAGTGTGGTGAGTTACCAAATGATTTAATGATGACTAACGACCAAGTAGTCGAGCTTTCCAAAAATGGCATGGATATTGGTGGGCATACAGTTAATCATCCAATTCTAGCTAAATTAGATTCGGATCAAGCGAAAATGGAAATTAACGATAATAAACGTTATTTAGAGTGGTTATTGAATAGAGAAATTTCTCTTTTCGCCTATCCAAACGGAAAACCTGAATTAGATTACACTAATGCCGATGTGGACATAGTTAAAAATGCAAATTATAAAGCAGCGGTGTCTACGGCATCTGCCACTGCGGATAGAAAAAGCGATATTTGGCAATTACCAAGATTGATGCCATGGGATAAATCTCCTATCCCATTTATGGCAAGGATGATTTGTTTTTATCAGAAAGGTGGTTTGTAAATTATATAAGGCTAATATTGCCATTTATGCGTGATATTATAGTTACGTCGATTGTATTGATAGGTTGTTTGTATACGTTAAGGCGGCCATATATCGGTATATTGCTATGGTCTTGGCTTAGTTATATGAATCCCCATCGGTTGACATACGGTTTCGCATTTAGTATGCCATTTGCGCAGATTACCGCATTGACTTTGATGCTGTCAATGCTGGTATCAAAGGAGGTTCGTAAACCCCCATTAAATACGATAATCTTTATATGGTTTTCGTTTGTATTGTTTATGGGGGTTTCAACGTTATTTGCATTCTTTTTTGAGGATGCTTGGGCTCAATATATAAAAGTAATTAAAATACAGTTGGTTGTTTTCTTGACGTTGATGCTGATAACGGATTTGGATAAATTAAATCAGTTGTTGAGTGTTATTGTGCTATCAATAGGATATTATTCAGTAAAAGGCGGAGTATTCACCGTTCTTACCGGTGGTGGCTATCGAGTATGGGGGCCTGCGGGTAGTTTTATTGAGGGAAATAACGAATTAGCAGTAGCTGCGCTGATGATAATACCAATAATGGTTTATTTGCATAAAATATATAATAACAAATTTATAAAGTATATTCTAATTTTTTCAATTGTTTCAAGTTTTATTGGCGCAATTGGTACCCAATCCCGTGGAGCACTAGTTGCTTTTGGCGCTGTATTGGTATTCTTCTGGCTTAAAAGCGATAAGAAAATAATTTACGGACTCTTGTTTTCAGTAGCTGTCGCTTTATTGTTTATGTTTATGCCGGAGTCTTGGCAAGAACGAATGAATACTATTAACACCTATGAAAGCGATGCTTCAGCGATGGGTAGAATCAATGCGTGGGAATATGCATTTAATGTTGCTAATAACCATTTGCTAGGTTTGGGGTTTGAATCCTGGAGCCCGATTACTTTTGCCATGTATGCGCCAAATCCGAATGATGTTCATGCGGCCCATAGTATCTATTTTAGTGTGTTGGCGGATCATGGTTGGATAGGTTTACTAATGTATTTATCCATTTTTTATTTTAGCTGGAAGAAGCTAAAAGAATTAATTAGGAATACCGATGGATTATCTGAATACGAAGCAGTGAATTTTTTGGCTAGAATGCTTCAAGTTACTTTAATAGGTTATTTTGTTGGAGGAGCATTTTTAAGTTTATCTTACTTTGATTTGCCTTGGCATATTGTTGCGTTTATTCAAATTATTTCAAAAATACGAAATACCAATGAATCCATTAAATCTAACACTACCGTTCCGGTACAAGTTTGACAGCTATCGAATGATTATGCGGCAATTTTGCTTAGTTTGTCTGTTAGCTTGTTTCATTGGACTTTATTTATGAAAAATTCAAGGCCAATCATAGTAGGAGGATGTCCCCGTAGCGGTACTACTCTAATGCGACGGATACTAAACAATCACTCTCGCATACATTGCGGATCAGAGGTGAAGTTTTTTGAGGATTTATTTAACGACTACCGATTAGATGATCAATTAAAAAATATAAGATTTTTTAATACGGCGCGAAATTTGGCTCAGGAAGAAGATGTGATAAATATTTTCGGAAATGGCTTTGTAAAACTTCATGAGGTCGCTGCAAATAAAGCTAATAAGGTGCGTTGGGCTGATAAATGCCCTTCAAATGTCATATATTTAAACTATTGGGAAAGTATTTTAAAAGAGTCGTTTTACTTTGTTCATGTTGTAAGAAATCCGTTAGATACATTAGCATCATTGAAGGAAATGGAGTTCGATAAGTCTGTGCCGGCTAATTTTAATCAAAAAATTGATTTTTACATTAATTATATGAAAGCTGGGTTGGCTTATGAGGAGATTGCAAGCGATAGATATATTAGGGTTATTTACGAAGAACTGGTTTCTTTTCCGGAACAGGTTGTTTCACGGTTGATGAGCTATTTAGGTGAGTCTTTTGAAGAGTCGCAATTGAAGTTAGATAAGCCATCAAATAAAGGTATAGAAGATCCGAAAATTAATACTACAAAAACAGTTCATACGTCATCGTTCGGGCGATGGAATAATATTCTCACGCCAAGTGAAGCTGTCACAACTTGGGAAATATGCAAGCCAATATGGCATCGAATTGATAAAAATTATAAATTTATTAGTGGGTTGGATTCGGACGGTAACATTGTAAAGTCGTCAGTGTCAAATAATATTTTTTCAAGATTTTTTATAAAATAATAGATTGGATCTGTTTTGTGAAAATAATTGCAATTATTGCCAGTTATAATGAAGAGCGATTTATTAAAGCCTGCTTGGAACATTATTTTTATCATGGCATATACGTGTACTTATTGGATAATCAATCTACTGATAATACTGTAAATATTGCAAAAACCTACTTCGATAAAAATTTAATCGGATTAGACATTATTCCGCGTCGTGGTAAGTTTGAATTAAAAAAGCAATTGCTCGCAAAGGAAAAACTTATAGATAAATTAGAAGCGGATTGGTTTATTCACGCCGATGTTGATGAATTTCGACTTCCACCTGATTCTAGCGAAACATTGGCTCAAGCGATAGAGAGGGTAGATAAGAAAGGGTATAATGCCATTAATTTTATGGAGTATACTTTTTTGCCGGTTAGAGAATTTCCTCACCACGAATCAGATGATTTTCAAAATACCATGCGGTGGTATTATCCTTTCGCCCCTCAACATCCTCACCGCTTAAATGCTTGGAAAAAACAGCCGTTATCTCAGTGGCCGGGATTTAAAAAGACTGTTAAAGAACTTATAAATAATAGGCGTTGCCGAGCAGCGTCTGTCAATTTGTGTAAAAACGGTGGCCACGTAATAGAATTTAATGGGATTCGTCCGTATCCAATTGACTTTAAAATGCGCCACTATCTGGTGTTGAGTTTAGAGCATGCAATTCAAAAATACGTATTGAAGTCGTTCGATTCCAAAGAAGCCTCCTCAATGCATGGTTGGCGTGCAACGGCTGCAGCCGACGAGTTTTTGTTGCCCTCTGTAGAACAAATGCGTTATTACCAAGGGGATGACGCATTGGATCCAAATAATCCGTTGAAAGAGCATCTCATCGTACAACGAAAAACAATCTAAACAGAGAGATGTCGGAACATTTAGGTAAAAAAATAATAGCAGGAAGTATTTGGTCTATATTAAACCGCTTTGCCTTGCGAAGTATAGGTTTTATTAATACTATTATTCTAGCAAGGTTGCTTACTCCGGATGATTTTGGGCTAATCGCACTTTCTATGTTAACCGTCGGATTAGTGGTTTTGCTTTTCAATACCGACATGGGGCAGGCCGTATTGAGAAGAAAAGAGGTAAATAACGCTTTATTAAATACAGCTTGGACACTAAGGGTAATAGCGGGAATTTCGTTGAGTGTAATTATCTTTTTATTAGCTCCGGTTTCTGCTGCTTACTTTAATGATTCCAGAATTTTACCGGTGATGCAACTAATCGCATTTCAGCCATTTATTGAATCGTTAAATAATATAGGTTTTGTATTATATGAAAAAAACTTGGAATTTAAAAAGTCATTTTTTCGGACGCTAATTTCTAAAGGGTTGTCCGTTTGTGTTGGAGTTGGCATAGCAATTTGGTTGCGAAATTATTGGGCTTTAGCAATTGGTATAATTGCGCAAAATGTCATAACTACCGTTATGAGTTTTGTTATGCATCCTTACCGTCCTAGATTTCAATTGACTGCTGCAAGAGAGCTCGCAACAGACTCTTATAATAACATTGCAAAAAATATAGCAATTTTTTTGAAACAGAAGTCGGATGAGTTCTTTATAGGTACAATAAGTGGTGCTAACGGTCTGGGTGGCTACTATATGGCGAAGTCTGTGGCTAATATGCTAACTGCGGAACTAATCCAGCCGGCCGGTAGTGCGCTATTATCAGGTTATACTAGGATTGTTCATGATCCGGAACGTTTTAAATCTTCTGTAATTAAAGTAGTAAATGCAATATCACTTATTGCATTTCCATGTTCTCTAGGTTTATCTGCAATTGCCTGCCAATTTGTTCCCGTAGTGTTTGGTAGCAAATGGGAACCGATTATTCCTTATTTTGAATTATTTTGTTTTATGGGTGGGTTGACGGCGCTGCAATCCGTCACCGGTCCTGTATTAACTGCAATCGGCAAGCTATATGTTATTTCTTTTGTTGCTTGGTTAAATTTGATTTGCTTTGTAACTATGCTTTTGTCAATTGCGTATACTAAAGATATTTTGTTGATTACGCATTCGTTGTTCATGTTAAGCGCCATCATGACAGTGTTGAATTACATTGTATTAATAGGATACGCGAAAATAGGATTTATGCGAATAGTTTTAGCGTTGTTTAAGCCAGCTGTGGCCTCTATCGCTATGTCATATTGTCTGTCATTGTTGAATGAAAAATTTCTAACTCAGATATCAATTTTGAATTTGGTTGCTAATGTTGTTGCCGGATTTTTAATATATGCAACTTTAATCGGGTTGGCTTGGTTGATTCGCCGGAATCCGGATAGTATAGAAGGGGTTGTTTTTAAAAAAATATTTAGAATAAATGCTGGTTTGCCGGTTAAAAGCCTGTAACTTATTGTTCCCGATTTATTTTTCGATAACTAAAAATAGCATTGTATGAAAAATCAGGTGCTAGTTGTACTTGGAATGCATAGAAGTGGGACTTCGTTATTGACCGGCTTGCTTAGCGAAGCTGGTGTTAGTGTAGGTAAACGATTATATGCTCCTCAAATAGGAGTGAATGAAAAGGGGTTTTGGGAGCATGAAGATATTGTCGATTTACATGATGAACTATTATTGCATTTGTACTCACAATGGGATGATATTTTGCCGCTACCCGAATTTTGGTGGAAACATGCTAATGTTGCTAAATTTAAATCAAAGTTGATTGGGTATGTAAACAGGGATTTCGTAACCTCGAAAGTGTGGGCAATTAAAGATCCAAGAATGTGCCGATTACTTCCATTATGGTTAGAAATTTTCTCAGATCTGAATGTTTCTCCGGTATTTGTATGTCTCAATAGAAATCCATCGGAAGTAGTGGCCTCATTAAAAAAGAGAGACGGTTTTTCTGAGGAAAAAGCGTTAGTTCTTTGGCTAAATCATACGCTAAATGCCGAGCAATTCAGTCGAAATAAAAATAGGGTTTTTTTGGATTTTGACACTGTAGCCGAATCTCCGGAAACAGCTTTATATAAAATCGATAAGTTAATTGAAGGTGGTTTTCCTCTTAGTTTATCCGACGTTAAAGAAAAATTAAATGACTTTGTTTCGCCTTCTTTAAGGCATCACAATTCTGCAAATAATAGTATGCTCTCAGGTTGTTTGGGTTTGCTTGCTGAGCGTTTGTACAAAGAGCTTTCATCTGGCAAAGATGTCGATACCTCACTTATCGATACGATATCTTCGGAGTTCGATAATTATCAGAAAACGTGGAGTACTGAATTGTTGGAGCAGGTTCGTTATCTGAATGCCGAAAGAGCGGATTATCGGATTAAGTTTTTTCAAATATATCGTTCTTTAAGCTGGTTGTTAATTAAACCGCTTTGGTATCTGGAACGTTGGCTGCGGAATTATTAAAATTACGTATGGATGTGTTACCTCCTGCTGCTTCGGTTGTGATGACAACCTATAATGGTAGTCGCTATGTTAGGGAAACTATTGAATCTATTTTGAATCAATCTTTTAAAGACTTTGAATTCATTATCATCGATGATTGTTCATCCGATAACACCGTTGAAATCGTCAATAGTTATAAAGATAATAGAATAAAGTTTTTTCAAAATCAAAAAAACTTAGGGATTAGTAGGACAAGAAACCGTGGTTTGGAATTAGCACGGGGCAATTATATTTTTGCTACCGATCAGGATGATGTCAGTTTACCGTGTCGACTTGAAGTGCAAATTCGGTTTATGCAAGAACATCCGGATATGGTGATGATCGGTAGCTCTGCTAAGGAATGGAGGAATGGTGAAATCAGTTCGGTATATAAACCGGAGTCCCGCCCGGAAATATTGCATTGGCGTCTTTTTAGTCGCTGCGGTATTGTCCATTCGTCGATCTGTATCCGTAACGATATTTTAAAGCGATATTCGATTTGCTACGATCCGGCTTATCATTATGCTGAAGATTTTGTGTTGTTTCATAAGCTAGCGGAACGAGGGCGAATTGCTATTTTACCTGATGATCTAGTAATTTATCGTGAGCATGAAACAAACGCCAGCGTGAAGTTTAATTCGGAAATGGAGCAAAACGGCCAGTTATTTCTACAGTCGCAATTTTTGAAAGCATTAAACTTGGATGTTGACTCAAAGTTAATCAATAAATATTGGTCCGTCTTTGTTATCGGTGCTGCAAACTATGAGTTGGACGATGTAATTGCGGTTGGAGAGTTATATTTTAAAGCTTTTAATACTTTTTTAACGTGCCATCAATTTGCCCATTCTCAATTGGAAGAGTTGACAGAGTTCGCCGTACTTGACTGGTGGAATTCAGTCTGCCGTTGTGTTAATTCCACAGGGAATATAAGGCTAATGTCGGCGTTTACCCGGGTTGTTAACGACACGTATTTTACGTTGCAATTAAGAGGGGTTATGCGTTGTTTTCCGAATGTGTTGTTTAAACAGACTAAGCGTGTTTTTGCTAAGTTTTTCGCTTGAAGTTTATGTCATTTATCCCAAATTCCGGCTTTCTTGAGTTGGTCGCGTAATCCTGAAGGTGCATCCTTTTCTTTTTCATATATTTCTTGCGCAAGTTCATATGCCTTTTCTTTTTCGTTGTTATCGAATAAAAATAGTGCATAGGAATATTTTATTTTCATGTTTTCGGCATCGATTTGAGTGGCGCGATCATACAAGTTTCTAGCTCTTTCCTTTTCCCCAACCTTTGAAAGATAATAAGCATACAGCGAGAAAGGCGCCGGATCGTCCGGACTGTATTCAATTGCGCGATTAAGATAACACTCCGGTTCCGTTTTTAATTTCTCTTTTCTTAAGCCTTTTAGTATATTGAGTTTAAATCGTATAATACTAAGTAATGCTTTATGGTGATTCGGAAAAGCGCGTAAGGTGTAGTTTAAATCACCTTCTATGCTCCCGCTTTGACCTTTGACTAAAGCTTCCACTTGTGGGGTAAAGTGGTATTCTTCGACTAAATGTACTTTTTCTCTGTCTTTAATGTAATCGTAAGGCCCATAACCTTTTTCACCAGTACACATTTCACCTTTCAAGTTGTTGCCTACCCATGGGGCCGGCTTTAATGCGTAGGCGTTGGTAGATAATGTCAGAATTATTGGCGTAAGTAGTGTTAACGATGTTTTCATGATTGTTCACTGAGTGTATTCAACTAATTTTCTAGTCTATGAGCTCACATCCTATCCGCATCTGGCAAGCGAAGCTGTGTCATTGGGTTTCACAAATCGGTCTCGTCGATACTTTGCTTTACGCATTCAAGCGTATCGTTTGTAGCCTGTCAAATGTTGTTGATTTCGACAAGTATTATTTCGTTTCGCAACGGCTTAATAATGCTCCATTACTACCGGAAGGGAAGGGGAAGTCTTTTGATATCGTAGAAATAACCAGCGATTCGGTGCCTAGCCATCCGTGTCCTAGGCCTGTGGAGGTTATCAAAGATAGGTATCAACAAGGAGCGAAGTGTTTGGCTGTGTTTAAGCTGCAAGAGTTCTGCGGATGTCTATGGTTTGTTTCCACCGAATATAAGGAAGACGAATTTCGCTGCCGCTATCGATTGCCAAATACGGCGGTATGGGATTTCGATGTCTATGTAGATCCTAAATACCGATTCTCCCCGGCTTTTTTGAAACTGTGGGATGAGGCTAGTTTTAGACTTTGCTCTGAGGGATACAAGTGTTCGATTAGCCGTATTTCCGCATTTAATCCTGTCTCACTTTCGTCCCATAAAAGGATGGGGGCGGTCGAAATCGGTTGGGCTTGCTTTCTGAAGATCAAATCGCTTCAGTTTTCGCTTGCATCGATAAAGCCTTACGTTCACCTTTCGTGGCGAGACGAGGCAATGCCGGTGTTTAACATTCAGACGACCGGAAACAATTGACTGTTCGACGCTAGCCCAATTTTTCGCACTGTCCAGTCAATAACGTTTCGCGTAAAATTTGTTATCGGTTCTTTTCAATAGAGGATAGTTTTATGAAAACTATATGTTTTTTCTTGTTAGTCTCCCTGGCTCAGGTTGCCGCTGCAGCTGAAGAAAGCCAGCAGGAGTGGAACGCTACGAGTCTAAGCGATGCAGTCATCGAAAAAATTCAACAAGCTCAATACGGTTATAAAAAATGCGTAGTTGAAGCAATGCGGCAGCCGCAGAACATGGGCCTGGAGAGTAGGAACGCAACCGATGTTATTATCCGTCAATGCGAACCTACACTGGGAGAAATGCGTAAAATTTACACGGATGCCGAGGTTCCGCCTGTTATTGCTGACAGGCATTTAAAAAAGTTGCGAATTGAAGTCACTCGTAATTTGTTGCAAGAGTTAATGTATTTAGAAGCGGCCAGAAAAGCGGGTGCCTCGTAAGCCATAGGCTAGGTGCGCGGACATCGATTGGGGCAGGGTTGGTCCTGTTCAGCGCAAATCTCCATCTAATAACTAATAACCAAGCGTTTACTGGAAAGTATTTACTTTTGCTAGCTGGGTTTGCTACGCGAACCAAAATGAAGCGAGTCAAGCCGTTTGCTTTCGTCCCGGATTTCAAGTAATCAATTTCTAATGAATATTTATACCATTGACTTATCGTTACGCCCCACCACTTTTGACCTATGGCATGTTTGCTTGGCTGGAACGGTTTTGGCGTTGGCCTTGCTGCTAATTATCGTGTTGACTTCGGTAATACTGGGAATGCGCCGCTGTCGCAAAGCCGAACCCCGGGTGCTTCAAAACGTGCCCGCAGTAGCGCCGGAACCCGAAATAAAAATCGTCGAAAAAATAGTGGAGGTTGAAAAAATCGTGCAGGCGCCGGCACCGGAACCCGTCGTATTAAAAGAGGCGACCCCGGATGCCGCCTTGCAGCTTTTGGGTTTATTGCAGCAAGAAGCCCGTTTCATCGACTTTATTCACGAAGACGTCAGCGCCTATTCCGATGCCGATATTGGCGCTGCTGCGCGCGTAGTGCATCAAGGCTGTCACAAAACGATAAAAGAGCATTTCAGCATTATACCGGTGAGTAGCGATGCGGAAGGCAGTAGAGTGACCTTGCCTAAAGGTTTTGACGCCGCGAGTTACCGATTGACCGGGAATATAGTGGGCGAGGCGCCGTTCAGCGGTATGCTGGTGCATAAAGGTTGGCAAGTCAGCGATTTGCGTTTGCCGAAACTGACGGCAGGTCATAACGCCAAAATTATTGCGCCGGCGGAGGTCGAGCTATGAGCGAATTGAACCGTTATGCGGTCGGAATCGACTTAGGTACCACTCATTGCGTTCTATCGTATGTCGATTTGCATTGTCCCGACGATCAAATCGTGCTGGAAGTGCTGGCCATACCCCAGTTGACGAATCCCGGCGTTATCGAGGATAAGTTTCAACTTCCTTCGTTTACCTATTTGCCGCATAGCGCCGAAATCACCGAAGGCGCGACGGCCTTGCCGTGGTCGGCTTCTCCTGAATTGTTGGTCGGCGAAATCGCCCGCAATATGGGTAGCAGGACCCCAATTCGTTTGGTAGCGAGTGCCAAGAGTTGGCTATGCCACGCGGGAGTGGATTGCAAGCAAGCGATTTTGCCGGCCGATGCGCCGGAAGACGTGCAACGGATTTCGCCATTCGACGCCAGCAAAGCGTATTTGCAGCACATGCGGGATGCGTGGAACGACAAGTTTCCGGACTTTCGCCTAGAGCAGCAAGATTTGACCATTACCGTACCGGCGTCCTTCGATCCGGCGGCGCGCGAGTTGACGGTGGAAGCCGCTAGAGCAGTCGGGTTAGGGCAAGCCGTATTGTTGGAAGAACCTCAAGCGGCGCTGTATAGCTGGATAGAGAAGAGCGAAGGCGATTGGCGCAATCACGTCAAAGTCGGCGACGTGATTTTAGTCGTCGATATTGGCGGTGGGACTACCGACTTGTCGCTGATTGCAGTGACCGAGCAAGACGGAAATTTGCAACTTAACAGGATTGCGGTCGGCGATCACATTCTATTGGGTGGCGATAACATGGACTTGGCTTTGGCCTATACCGTTAAAGCCAAATTGGAACAAGACAGCGGCAAGCGTCTGGAAAATTGGCAAATTCAGGCGTTAACCCACGGTTGCCGCGAAGCCAAAGAAAAGTTATTTAACCAGCCGGATTTAACCGGTATGCCGTTGGTGGTAGCCGGTCGCGGATCCTCACTGATCGGCGGCACTTTGCGTACCGAGTTGACCCGCGACGAGTTAAATCGCGTGTTAGTTGAGGGGTTTCTGCCGAAAACGTCAGTCGGCGAAAAGCCTGTCGTCAGGCCGCGTAGCGGCTTGCGCTCGGTCGGTTTGCCTTATGCGCAAGATGCCGGAATCACGCGTCATCTGGCGGCGTTTTTGACGAAACAGAAGGAGGCAACCGGCAGTTTTTCCGGTATGTCTAACCACGAACGAGCGAGTTTTCTGCATCCGACAGCAATCTTGTTCAACGGTGGGGTGTTGAAAGCCGGTGTGTTGGCCGAACGATTGCTGGAAATTTTGAATGGCTGGTTGTTAAGCGAGCAGGCAGGCGAAGCGCGCTTGCTACCGGGGGCCGATCTGGATCTAGCGGTCGCGCGCGGTGCGGCTTATTACGGTTTCGTGCGTAAAGGCAAAGGCGTCAGAATTAAAGGCGGTACCGCCGCCGCTTATTACGTAGGGGTGGAAAGCGCGATGCCGGCCGTACCGGGCCTAGCGCCGGAGCTCGAAGCGCTATGTATCGCGCCGTTCGGTATGGAAGAAGGTAGCGAACAAGCTCTGCCGGGCGAGGAGTTCGGTTTGATTATCGGCGAACCGGTGCGATTTCGATTTTTCGGTTCTAAAACCCGACGGGAGGACGTCGCCGGTATCCGGCTGGAGACGTGGGCCGACGATGCATTGGAAGAATTGGACGAAATCGAGATTACCTTGCCCGAGGAAGGCCGTGCACCCGGCGAGATCGTGCCTGTCTATTTATCCTCGGCGGTTACAGAAGTGGGTACTCTGGAATTGAAAGCCGTGTCGCATCGCGACGGTAAACGTTGGAAAATTGAATTCGACGTCAGGGCCGGAGAGAGCGAAACGGTTTAACGACGCTACGACTGATTGCGCCTACAGGCGGACCGGGCTCTGGTGTACAATTCGCCGTAACGGCACGGGCCGATTTTCCGACAACACACTAAAAGAATTGTGCAGGTTTAAAAAGATGATAACGATGGATGATAGAGACGGTTGGATTTGGCTGGATGGGGAATGGGTGGCTTGGCGCGATGCTAAAGTTCACGTTCTGACCCACACCCTGCATTACGGTTGCGGTGTGTTCGAAGGATTGCGCGCATACAAAACCGACGCGGGTACGGCGATTTTCAAACTGGCGGAACATACCGACCGTTTGTATCGATCCGCGCATATCATGAATATGAAAATGCCGTTTTCCAAGCAGGAAATCAATCAAGCCCATCGGGATGCGGTTGCCAAAAATGCTTTAGACAGCGCTTATATCCGCAGCATGGTGTTCTTCGGCTCCGAAGGCATGGGATTGCGCGCCGACAATCTGAAAGTGCACGTGATGGTTGCGGCCTGGACTTGGGGCGCTTACCTGGGTGCGGAAAACATGGAGAAGGGTATCCGTATCCGCACTTCGTCCTACACCCGCAACCATGTCAACAGCACGATGTGCAAAGCCAAGGCCAACGGCAATTACATTAATTCGATCCTGGCTCTGCAGGAAGCCCTGTCTACCGGTTACGACGAAGCGCTGCTGTTGGATCACGAGGGCTTTTGCGCCGAGGGTAGTGGCGAGAACCTGTTCATTGTCCGAAACGGCAAACTGTATACGCCGGAAACGACTTCGGCGCTGGAAGGAATCACCCGCGACACCTTGATCACCATCGCCCGCGAACAAGGCTACGAGGTGATAGAAAAACGGATTACCAGGGACGAGGTATACGTAGCCGACGAAGCCTTTTTTACCGGTTCAGCCGCCGAGGTTACTCCGATTCGCCAATACGACAATCGGGACATAGGTTCGGGCAGCCGCGGGCCGATTACCGAAAAACTGCAAAGCTTGTATTTCGATTATGTACACGGTCGCCGCGCCGACCACAGGGAATGGCTCACCTTAGTCTCCTAAGTTGTGCTGTCCGCTGAAAACTTCTTGATCGTCGGCCCGTCTTGGGTCGGCGACATGGTGATGGCGCAAAGCCTATTCATTACCCTCAAACAACACTATCCCGCTTGTACGATAGACGTGCTGGCACCGGGCTGGTCTTTGCCTTTGCTGCAACGTATGCCGGAAGTGCGACGGGGCATCGCGATGCCGGTCGGCCACGGCCGATTCGGTCTGGCGGAACGATGGCGATTGGGCCGGGCGCTACGCGGACAATACGGGCGTGCGCTGGTGCTGCCTAATTCGTGGAAATCCGCACTGCTGCCTTTTTTTGCCGAGATAGACCGCCGGACCGGTTTCTTTGGCGAATGGCGCTATGGCTTGTTAAACGATGTTAGACGTTTAGACAGACAGCATTTGCCGCAAACGGTACAACGATTTGTAACCTTGGGGCTGGAAAAGCCTCAAGCCGGTCCTCCTGCCTGCCCGCAACCTAAACTAGTTGTCAGCGCCGAGCAAAAACAAGCCGCCGCAACAAAATATGCCGTCGATATCGGCAATCCTGTCGTGGCGCTTTGTCCGGGCGCCGAATACGGGCCGGCCAAGCGTTGGCCGGTCGAGCATTTTGCCCAATTAGGCCGGTGCTTGGCGGCGCGCGGCTGGCAAGTCTGGCTGTTCGGTTCGGAAAAGGATGCGGCGATTGCCGGAAAAATCAATGCATTGTCCGGGCAGTCGTTCAGCAATTTCGCGGGAAAAACCAGTTTAGCGGACGCCGTCGATTTGATGTCGTTAGCCGACGTTGTGGTTAGCAATGATTCCGGCTTGATGCACGTTGCCGCGGCTTTAGATAAAAAACTGGTAGCGCTGTACGGTTCATCCGATCCCGGTTTTACCCCGCCGTTGCATCCTGCCGCACGGATCGTCCGCTTAGGCTTGGAATGCTCGCCCTGTTTCAGGCGGGAATGTCCGCTAGGTCATACCCATTGTTTGACCGAAATTTCGCCCGATCAGGTCCTTCAAGCCATGGACGCCTAATGCATGAAAGTGGCGATCGTTAAACTGTCGGCGTTAGGCGACATCGTACACGCGATGGTGGCCTTGCAATTTGTCAAAGCGACCTACCCGGACACCGAAATCGACTGGCTGGTTGAACATCGTTTTGCCTGCTTGCCGGCCAACAACCCGCAGATCAACCGCATCTTGCCGGTCAATTTAAAAGCGTTAAAGCGCGATAAATCGGGTTTCTTTGCCGAATTGCGCACCCTCAATGCCTACCGCGAGCATCGCTACGATTGGGTCATAGACGCCCAAGGTCTGATTAAATCCGCCATCGTTGCCCGCTGGCTGTCGGCTAACTGTATCGGATTCGATAGCCGCTCGATCAGGGAAGCATGGGCGGCTAGCTTGTATCGGCAACATGTCGCTTGCCCTTACGACGCCAACACCATAGACCGTAATGTCAAAGTGATAGGCGCCTTGTTCGGTCTGGATATCTCGCCGCAGCAAATCATCGACAAACAGCCGTTTTTGTTTTTCGAGCCCGCTAGCGTCGATTTAACCGGCTATTTCGATAAATTTAGAGTCAATGTGTTGCTGGTCGTTGGTTCGACCTGGCCTAGCCGCAATTATCCGCCCGAACGGTTTTTAAGCGTGATCGCCGGCTTGAGCGATGCCAACATATTGATCGTCAGAGGCAACCCGGAGGAAGAAAAGACGGCCGGTTGGCTGGCCGAGCGTAGCGGCGCGCGCGTGTTGCCAAGCCTGAATTTGAACGACTTAAAAGCGGCAATCGCGCGAGCCGATTTAGTGATAGGCAACGATACCGGACCTACCCACATGGCTTGGGGCTTGAATCGGCCGTCGCTGACTCTGTTCGGGCCTACCCCGGTGAGCCGCGTTTACCAAACTCGCATCAACCGGGTGTTGAAATCCCCCTCTAAAGTAAATCCTTTCAAACTGGATAAAAACGATTTTTCCATCGGCTTAATAGAGCCCGATCAAGTAATAGCGTTGGCCCGGCAGCTGCTTGCCGGCGGCTAAAGCGCTCCCAAGCCGTCCCGCGCCTCAACTCTAACGCACGTATCAGCCCGGCGGCCTGTGGAAATTAGGCTACTATTTCTACCGATATGTACCTAGCGTTGCGGGCAAAAAGATAGGGTATGCGAGGTACTTAGCTTTTACCGGGTCAATTCGACGGGTTGACTGTCTTGGGAGGTTTATGAGCAACAAGGCCTTGCCCAATTCGCACGAGCTGGTGCTACGCGAAGAGGATTTTATCGTCAGCAAAACCGATGCAGTCGGTCGGTTAACCTATTGCAATCCGGTATTTATCGAGTTTTCCGGTTACACCGAAGCGGAGTTGTTGGGGCAACAGCATAACGTCATCAGGCATCCGGACATGCCGCGCACTATTTTCGCGTTGCTCTGGCAAACCATACGCAACGGCGAAGAATTCATCGGCTATGTTAAAAACATGTCCAAAGACGGTTCTTACTACTGGGTGTTAGCTACGGTAACTCCCACATTTAAGCCAAATAGTCAGGAAATCATCGGTTATTTTTCAGTACGGCGCAAACCGCTTAACGCCAAGATTGCCAATATCGAACCCTTGTACCTCGCAATGCTGGCCGCAGAACAACATGCAGGTCGACTGGATGCAATCGCCGCCGGAAATGCTGTGTTGCAAGCAGCTTTGGAAGCTGAAGGCAAGGATTATCGTGAATACATACTTACGCTTTAACAGCCAAAATACCATAAGAATTTGCTTGGGTTTGCTAGTCGTGCAAACCGGCGCGGCTGCTTACCGATACGAAATCAATGCTTGGCAATTTATCCCGCTCTGTTTGGCGTTGCTGGCTTATGCCGGTTTCCAACGCCAAACCCGCTTGGAATTGAACTTGATCAAATCCTTATTCACCTTAGCCAACGGCATTGCCAAGGGTAAGCTGGAATACCGGATAAGTCACGTGCCGCCGGATGCCGATTTGGCCCGGCTGGCTTGGAATTTCAATACCGCCTTAGACCAAGTGGAAACCTATATGCGCGAGACCGCCAGTTGTTTTGCGGCCACCGAACGGCAGCAGTATTACCGCAAGCCTCAATATCTCGGGATGAAAGGCGCATTCGCCGAGAATCTGCGTTACATCGATGCGTCGTTAAGAACGATAGAATCGGATGCCCGTGGAAAAATGCAGGAAAGTTTGTTTGCGCAGTTAGGGCAAATGAAAACCGAGAATCTATTATCCAGCTTGCAGCGTACGGAACGAGATTTATCGATCATCACCACTCAAATGCGGCAGGTGGAAACCACCAATCAAACCGCCGCCGACATCGTGTCTAAAAGCGGTGTGGCGTTGGGTAGCGTGATCCAAAAGTTGACTAAGATCATCGACACCATGGAATCGTTAAAATCCTCTTCGCTGGCGTTAAGGCAAAGTAGCAAAGACATTAGCGAAGTTACCACCTTGATTGCCAAAATCGCCGAACAAACCAATTTATTAGCGCTTAACGCGGCTATCGAAGCGGCACGCGCCGGCGAACACGGTCGTGGGTTCGCTGTAGTGGCCGATGAGGTACGCCGTCTTGCCGAAAACACCAAGCAGGCCACCGGGCAAATTCACAACGCGATGGCACGTTTTAGCGTCGTCAGTACCGAAATTGTAGAGGGTACCGTCGGTATGGCCGATATGACCGAAGAGTCCAAAGTTGCGGTGAGCGAATTCGAAAAAAACATTCACCAAGTCAGCGGGATCGTATTGGATACCTACGGGAAAGTCGCCTACACGCAAATGGTGGGCGAAGTGGCTTTAGCCAAGGTCAATCAGATGATTTACGTACAGCAAGGCTACCGGGCCATGGAAATGGGGGCGCATTCCAGCGCGGCCGAAACGGTGATGGTCGATCACTTTCATTGCAAGTTGGGCATTTGGTATCACACCGGCGTCGGGGCCAGCCAATACGGACATTTGCCGTCCTATGTCAAAATCGATGCCCCACATAAAAAGACCCACGAAAACATGTTTTCCGCGGTCGAAAAATTGTCCAAAAATTGGCAAACTTCGCTACAACTGCAGGCTGAAATCGTCGAAAACTTCCGGGCTATCGAGCTGAGTAGTTTGGAAGTGGCCACGCTGCTGGATAGAATCGTGGAGGAAAAAAAGCAGTTCGAATCCGGCGTGAGTAGAAACGACGGCGAAGTGGACTTATTTTAACGGCCGATCTCCGGCGTAAGCCTTGGAGCGCAAGCGGCTTGAGTGCTACCATGTCGCTTCCGTTAATTTTTGCGTTCAATAACATGAGTCAAATTAAAATCGAGCACAACCCCAGCCAGGAAAGATTAGAAGAACTTGGCGTATCCAATTGGGAAATTTGGGAAAAAGAAGTATCCCAATTTCCTATCGATTTCGACGAAACCGAATGCGCTTACGTATTGGAAGGAGAAATTTTGGTGACTCCGGCCGGCGGAGAGCCGGTACGCATTTTGCCGGGCGATTTGGTGGTCTTTCCGGCCGGTTTGGAAAGCCAATGGGAAGTCGTCAAACCGTTACGCAAACACTATAGCTACGATTATCCGGACGGAATTTAACGCCGCCCTTATTCCACTAAGGCATCGATTCGATGCCTTTTTCAGTTTTTCCCAATGCGGATGAAGGTATGGCAATTCCCCTGTCCGATCAAAAGCATTGACGGGGGGAGAGATGCCATCGTCGCGCTTCGACAGGCTGTTCGCGACGTCGCCCCCACCAGGACTTTCACCAAAATATGCCAGGCCGTCCATTGTTGAAATTAGCTTCACGCGCAGCCGCTTGGCTAGTGTTGCCGATACTTGCGCTCGCGGCGGTCGTCGCTGTTTTTTCCGGCAGCGGCGATAACGCAAAGCAAACTCAAGATAGCGTAGAAGTGATCGTCGGCGATATCGAAGAAAACGTCACTGCGCAAGGCAAGCTGGAGCCGAAAGAATACGTCGACGTCGGTGCGCAAGTCACCGGCCAGTTGCACCGGTTATACGTAGACATTGGCGACAATGTCAGGGCCGGTCAATTGTTGGCGGAAATCGATCCCCGCGTTTATGCGGCCAGGGTACAGGCCGACGAAGCCAACATTAAAAACTTGAAAGCCCAGTTAGCCGGTCAGCAAGCCCAGGTGATATTCGCTAGACAGCAGTTTGAACGGAACCGGGAGCTGATCGCCGGCGACGGAGTCAGTCTGCAAGATTACCAAAATAGCGAATTTAACCTAAAAAACGCCCTCGCCACCGCACAAGCCATTGAAGCGCAAATCGAACAAGTGCAATCGACCTTAAACGGCGACCTCACCAACCTCGGCTTTACCAAAATCTTTGCGCCGATGGACGGTACCGTCGTCAGTCGCACGGCGCGTTTGGGACAAACCCTGAACGCCAATCAAACCACGCCGCTGATCATGCAGTTGGCAAAATTGGATGCAATGACCGTGCGCGCGCAAGTGGCGGAGGCCGATGTCATGCGGCTACGGCCGGACATGGCCGTGTATTTCACCACCTTAGGCGCCGGTGAGAGGCGTTGGTACGGCAAGATAAGGCAAATACTGCCGTCTCCCGAAATCGTCAATAATGTGGTGTTGTACAACGTGCTGGTGGATGTGGACAACAAAGACCGGCAATTGATGTCCGGTATGAGCACCCAAATGTTTTTTCTGCTGGCAAGCGTCCGGCAAGCGACCTTAATTCCCTTGTCCGCTCTCGGACAGCGTGTGCCCGAAGCCGACCGGCAAGGCGGAAAGGCTTACCGGATCAAACGGCTGACCGCGCAAGGCGCGGAGGAAAAAATCGTGCATATCGGTTTGCGCAATCGGCGTTACGCGCAAGTGCTGGAGGGCGTGCAGGCCGGCGATCAATTATCGGTATGGTCCTTGCCCGGACAGAAGCGCAACGGCAAGAAAACATCCGACGCATTCGCACTGCCCGGCGCAGCACGCTTATGAGCTCTGAAACGATAGAGATTCCTTTATTGCAATTGCGAGAAGTCAGGCGCCAATACCTGTCCGGCGATACCCTGGTAACGGCGTTGGGCGGGGTATCTTTGAGCATCTGGCCGGGCGAATTCGTCGCCATCGTCGGCCAATCCGGTTCCGGAAAGTCGACCTTGATGAATCTGATCGGCTGTTTGGACCGCGCCGATCAAGGCAGTTACCGGATTGCCGGGCGCCCGGTCGAGGCTTTGAATGCCGATCAGCTGGCGGCGTTGCGGCGAGAAACTTTCGGTTTCGTGTTTCAGCGCTACAATCTGTTGACGACCGCCACTGCGGCGGAAAACGTACAAATTCCGGCCTTGTACGCAGGCCAAAGCAAACTGCTACGGCAAGCCCGCGCCATGCAATTGCTGCAACAACTGGGACTGGCCGAGCGTTCCGGCCACAAACCCATGCAATTATCGGGCGGCCAGCAACAAAGAGTCGCTATCGCTCGCGCATTGATGAACGATCCGCCGGTGATTCTGGCCGACGAGCCTACCGGAGCGCTGGATAGCCGTAGCGGCCTGGAGGTGATGGATTTGTTGCGTCGCCTGCACGCGCAAGGCCGCACCATTTTACTAATCACCCACGACGAACAGTTAGCGCAGTACGCCCAGCGCATGATTCACATTCGTGACGGCCTCATCGTCGCCGATTCCGGCCGCCGTCAAGCTAAACCGGCAACCGCGGCCGGGCGAGAAGTGACGCCTGATGCGTTCGATATTTTGGAAGAATTGCAGGAAGCCGGTACCAGCGCGTTGCGCGCGCTAAGAGCCAATTTGTTTCGTACCGCTTTGACTTTACTGGGGATAGTGATCGGAGTGGCCGCGGTCGTGACCATGATGGCGGTTGGCGAGGGCAGCCGTCAGCAGGTGATGGCGCAAATGACGGCGATGGGAACCAACATTTTAACCATACGGCCTGGAGCGCCGGCTTTGCGCACTAGTTCCGACATCGCCACCTTAACGCCGGAGGACGCCGAAGCCATAGAAGAACTGGACAACGTCGCGTGGGCCTTGCCGGAACGTAGCGCCCGCATGACCTTGCGGGTCGGTAACGTCGATTATGCCAGCAGCGTACAAGGCGTGGCGCCCAGCATGCCGCAAGTGCGCGATTGGCCCTTGGCACGCGGCAACTTTTTCAGCGACGAAGACATGCAACGCTATTCCCCGGTCGTGGTGTTGGGACAAACCGTGCTGGAACTGCTATTTCCGGACGGCAGCGATCCGATAGGGCGTTACCTGCTGATTCAAAACATTCCGTTCGAAATCATCGGTGTTCTGGGTCCGAAGGGCGCGTCGCCGGTAGGCACGGACCGCGACGATGCGGTGTTCGTACCCTTGACGACCGGTTTGATCCGTTTATTCGGCCGCAATTATCTGAACGGCATATCCGTGCGGGTGACGGATGTGACCCACATAGACGACACCGAGCAGGCGATCAAAGCCTTATTGCTGGCCAGGCATCAGACCGAAGACTTTCGCATCCGCAATATGTCATCCATCTTGGATTCCGCCGAAGAAACGCAAAGCACTATCACCGTCATGCTGGGCATCGTCGCGGCCGCCTCCTTACTGGTCGGCGGCATAGGGGTGATGAACATCATGCTGGTCAGCGTGACCGAACGCACCCGCGAAATCGGCATTCGTATGGCAGCAGGTGCGCGCCGCCGCGATATTTTGCTGCAATTCGTCACCGAAGCCACCGTGGTTTGCACCTTGGGCGGGGTGGCCGGCGTGGTTGTCGGGATTGCGTGCACCAGCGTGTTGCATCGCTTCGAAATGGCCGTCGTGTTTTCGCCGTTTCCGGCCGTATTGGCTTTTTCCAGCGCGTTCTGCACCGGATTGTTATTCGGCTTCCTGCCGGCGCGCAAAGCGGCCAATTTAGATCCCGTCATGGCGCTGGCCGCCGAATGAGTTTGCGCAACTTTCTTTATCTGGTTGCGCTGAGTGGGCTGTCGGCCGCTTGCCGCCTGACGCCGCCTTTTGAAGCGCCGCAAGCCGATGTGCCGGAAGCTTGGCACTACGCGCAAAATGACGCGGCCGCACTGCTCGATCCCGGCTGGTGGCGAGCTTTCGCCGACCCGGAACTGGAAGCCCTGATAAGCCACGCGCTGGCATATAACAACGATTTGGCCGCCGCAACCCGGCGCGTAGAGCAGGCGAGGGCGCAAGCCAAACTGGCAGGCGCCGATTTACTGCCAGGCATCGGCACTACCGCCTCGCTGACGGACAGACATAACGATGCCGGCGATACTCAGCGTAAATTCGCGCAAATTTCCATTGCCTACGAAGTGGATTTGTGGGGCGCTAATCGCGCCAAGCGGGATGCGGGCCGGGCAAGATGGCTCAGCACAATCTTTGCGCGCGATGCTTTACGCTTGGTAGTCAGCGCCGACGTGGCGCAAGTTTATTTCAACGTGTTGGCTTCAGCCGAGCAAATCCGCATTGCCGAGCGTTTTTTGGTCAATACCGAGCAGACCCTGAGCATAGTAACGGCCCGCTTTAAAGCCGGCGCAGTATCGAATTTGGACGTGGCGCAACAACAAAGCTTGCGCGCCAACGCTCAGGCGGATTTAGAACGGCTTAAACAACAAAAAGCCTTGGCGGATAACGCGCTCAGTATTTTGTTGGGCGACAAACCGCAAGCACAAGGCGGTGCGGCAACATTCACCGGCCTGCAAATTCCGGCGATTACGGCCTTGCAACCGTCTGAGTTGCTGCAGCGTAGGCCGGACGTCAAACAAATCGAAGGGCAATTGCAGGCGGCCCACGCCGACGTCGCAATCGCCCGAGCGGCCTTTTATCCCAAATTGCAGCTGAGCCTGGACGGGGTGTTGGCCAATCCGCAGCCGGCCGGCGTGCTGGTTTCGATGGCGGCCGCGCTACTGCAGCCGATTTATCAGGGCGGACGCTTGGAAGGCGCGTTAGCGAACGCGCGTGCCCGCCACGCCGAGCTGGTGGAAATTTGGCAGCAGACCTTGCTGACCGCCTTCAAAGAGGTGGAAGACGCCGCGGCCGTGCGCCAATATTCCGGCCTGCGGCAAACCGCCTTGCAGCAAGCGGTCGGCCAAGCCGAATTGGCGTATCGCATCGCCGATGCCCGCTACCGGGCCGGAGCGATTGAGTTTCAAGCCCTATTGACCGCGCAACGCGACGTATTCACTGCCCAAACCCATCAGGTGCAAGCCCGTTTAGACGTATTGAACGCCAGCGTGCAGCTTTTCAAAGCCCTGGGCGGCGGCTGGCAGCCGGCATCGGCGCAACTGCCGGGCGAATCGGCGTTGAATGGGTATCAGCCGGGATCATGAAGCCGGTAACGCCTCTCGGGCAATGGCAAGCCGTGCGCGGCTAGTCGCGCCGGCCCCGCTTTCACGAAGACTTCATAGCGGGCAATCCTGCGACTTTACTAAGTTAGACAACCGAAGTTTGCCGCTTGAAAATGCCCGTCATGAAACGCCAACGGGCATTTACTGCCGGATCACTGCATAAGCCAATATCGATACGGATGGAATCCGCTGCTTGATAAAACGATAGCGCCAACTCGGCAGCATTTAGCTGAAAAGTAACCAAGATAAAACCTAGACAGGTTTTGTCTTGCCGGCTTGTCGCTGCCATTTTACCTGCCAATTTTGGCGTGACAGACTGACGAATTTGTCACTTGCCACACTGAACGGATAAAACTGCTCACGACAAGCCAATGATTGATAGGCGCTTAGCCTAGTGGCCTAAATCATGCTCTAACTGGCAGAATTAAAAATTAAAAGCCGTAGAATTCAACCGGCATGGCCCGAACATACAAAAGACCGAAAACCGATCCCAATGGTCACAATCGATTTCACAACACGCAACAGGATAACAAGATGAGTTTTGTAAACGAAAAGATCCCGGAAGCCGATTTAAAACGTATTGATGTCAACCCGATAAGGTGCGCTTATAGGCTGCTGCCGACGTTAGGAGACGCATTGTTCGAGTAGCTAAAAGCATAGCCTTATACACAAGTCGGCACTACAAGAACTAAACCAATCCCAAGCCATTGATCTTGTGTTGGCTTGCGGCGGACTCAATCGGATTTTACCGATTGATGAAGCCTTGATTCCTTTGGTCTTGGTGACTTGTGTATAACGAGATGAGCTAAAAGCCGTGACCGAATAAACGTCTATCAACAAATCAATAGGTATTTTTGCTCTCTATCGCTGATAGACACAAACCTTGACTGAAAACAATACATGCGAACTTTTTGCAAAGCGCTTAGCGATTAATCGACTTGACTAAATATATTAAACGGATAATTAACTAAATATATCGGTAAGCAGTGCTATGGATTGGCCAAGTAAGATTTTTTATTCATACGTAAAATAAGATATTTACGATTAAAATTTAGAAAATTATGGGCGACTTTATATTAAAATTATCGAGTAACACTAGTTATATTTATACTGGTATCAATAGCATCCTGTCCGTGTATGTAATCGGGTTTCGAAGAACAATGATCTGCGTCGCATGTTTGTGCTTATTATTAGCGGGATGTGGCGAAGAATTACTAAATATGGAGCAGGCTAGGAACCGGCACTACGCTGTCCGGGTGGAAAATGTCGATTTCGACGTGCCGCTGCTTTACCACCCCTTGGAAGGCCGCTTCGACAAAGGCTGGGAGCCGCCGCAAACCGAACGGGAAACCATCGATGCGATCCGCATCAAGGCATTGTTGCCAGATATGGAGATGTATAACGAAAAAACGGCGAACGAATTTAAAACACCCGGCTGGAGCAGAAAAGTCATGATCATGATGACGCATTACCGAGTTAACTGGCCGTATTACTTTGATGGCGCTTATAAACGTTTGATCAAATTGCCGGAACATCCGCTGGTGCCGGGCATGTTTCATTATCGCGATCCTAAGAGCGATATGAAGGATATCTATCTAAGCCACGACAAGCCGGTTCGAGATTTAACAGAAATGAGATGCGAAAATCCCGAACTGGACCCAGAACCCGCGCCATCGCCCTCTTGTAAAGTCACTACGATTTACCGAGGACAATTTCAGCTCGATTACGCTTTCTCGCTAGCTTATTTATCGCAATGGCGCGAAATAGACCAAAAAATCAAAGCCTTGCTCGACAGTTTCATTTCTGCTGAATCCAAAAACCAACCACAAATTTAAGACAAAAGGAGTTTTTTCATGACCATCGAATCTTCCGTATTAATCCCAAGTACCCTTCCGCAAGCAGCTGTGGCCGAAGCCAGAGCCTATTTCGATCAAGGCCAATATGCCTCGGCCTGGGATGCCTTGGCGCGCGGCGGCGACCGTTACGCGGACAACGCAGCCGGCGTGCTTGGCCGGGGCGGAGATGCCGCCGATTATTTTTTTCAAAAACTGGTGCAGCACTGGTGGGATTATAACGAACCGGGTGCCTACGAGACTAAATTCGACGCTGTCGCGCATGATCATTTGGACAATTATCTGACACAAGTTGAGAGAGGTTACCTTCCCGATACCCAGTTTATTCTCAACAGCTATGAACAAGCGTTACGAGATAATCAATTGAGCGCCAGTATCGCGTTCGACGGAGCCTGGGCTAAAGCCGTACCCGGCGATGTCTTCGACGGCACTTGGGGTATCCCGTTTTTGGGTATGGAATTGGACCGGTTAACCACTAGCGAATCCCATAATAACCTGACCCAAGGTGAGGCGGCGGCGCTGATCGGAAACGCCATGACAGAGGCGCTCTATGACGTCTCGAAACAAGGATTTATGGCTTCCGGTGAATTCGTTACCGCCATGATCGGTCGATTCGGCGAAGGTGTTGGCGATTACTTTAGAGATATACAAAATAAAGAGTTTTTGTTTTTATTTGATCATCCAGAAATCTTAAAGTTACCCGTTAGTTTATTGGTTTCATCCTTATTCATCACAGCCACCGTTATCCAACCTCGCCGCGATCCTTTAACGTTAGATTTGGACGGCGATGGCCTGGAAACCACCGGCATCGACACCGCCAACCCCGTTTACTTCGACCACGACGCCGACGGAATAAAAACCTCCACCGGCTGGGTGGGTGCGAATGATGGATTTCTGGTATTAGACAAAAATGGCAACGGTACCATAGATAACGGCCGCGAATTATTCGGCGACGCCTATTTAAAAAGTAATGGGCAACTGGCCTCCGACGGATTTGATGCGCTAAGCGATCTGGATAGCAACGCCGACGGTGTGGTCGACGCTAATGATGCCCGCTTTGCCGACTTGCGCGTTTGGCGGGATTTGAATCAAGACGGTGTCAGCCAAGGCAACGAGTTGTTTTCGCTAAGCGGCTTGGGCATAGCGGCTGTTAATGTTCAAAGCACTGAGCACAATCAAACCTTAGCCAATGGAAACCAAGTAGCCGATCTTGGCACCTTCGTTAAAACCGATGGCAGCAGCGGAACTCTGGGCGAGGTCAGTGGCAACTTGGGAGATGTCAACCTGGTGCAGGATACCTTCCACAGCCTATTTGCCGATACGCTGGACACCACCGGCTTCGAAACTCTGCCCGACGTGCAATACGCCGGCCAAGTGCGCAGACTGCGCGAAGCCGCCACCCTGTCGCCGGCTTTGGCGCAACTGTTGACCGACTTTGCCGCCGCCGACCGCACAGGCCAATGCGTCTTGCTGGAGCCGATCATCAAAGCCTGGAGCGACACCAGCACCCTGGCCGACAAACTGACCATCCTGGAACACTTCAACGACCGCACTTTCAATGCCGTGCCGGCTGGAGCGGCGGCAAATGATAGAACATGGGGTATGGCGGCATGAAAAATCCAACAAAATGTATTAATACAAGATCTGGTGCAGCTCATTTATTTATGGGATCAATTTATGATTGAAAGAATTTTTGCCCGCTGGCTGAGGAAAAAAATTGCTGATCGACAGATACAAAATTATTCAACTAGCAATACCAGTTTCTATAACTTATTCATATCATGGTTGCTTGGTGCATGGTTTTGTTTAGGTCTTCTTATAAGCTATATAACCTACGAATACGGGATGGATTCATCCCAATGTGATTTATGCAATCGAATAGTTGAAATCTTTCCTACCATAGACGTTGCGGCTAAAAAATCCGATTTTCCGAATGTAATGAGAATTATCTGGTTGTATATGACCATCACCACACCGCCTGTTGCGCTGGCATTAATCGTAACGTCACCATTTATACCTTACGACCAAGATCCTAAAACTTCTTTTAAGAAATTAGTTATGAGTTGGTTGTTTTGTGCGTCAATATTATTGATAGCTTATGTCTTCATATTTGTATGGGGTGGGCCTGTATCCGCTAATTCAAAAACCAAAACGGCAAGAATTTTTATGCATACAATATATGGTGGATATTTCTTTAGTTTTTCTGCCTTTGCTATGCCTCCATTAAGCTTATGGATTTTAATTTATCAACACATTAATTTTTTCTCCAATAAATAAGAGGTTTCCATGGAAAATGATCAAAGTTTATTTACGGAATATGCACTAAACGCTGCAGGCTTTATTGCTAAAGACCTTGAAGAGTTTGGATCGCAGCTAGTTACGCGAAACTTAACCGAATATGAAAAAATAGAAGCGACAATAGTCCGATTGACCGATCAAATCGAACGTAATCAGGCTTTGGCACAGGCGTATTTACAGAAGGCCGTGACTGAAATAGGACAAGACAGCAAAGCCGCTAAAATGCTGACTGAGACTGCATTGCAGCAAACACAAGTCGTCAATTGGCTAAAAGGACTCAGTCAAGACGCGATTCAAACAGCTTCGACGCTTGAAACAAGCCTAATAGATGGTAAGACTTTAAAAATTATTGGAGAAGCAGGCGGGGCATTTTTAGATGCTACGCAAATTATCGTCAAACTAGCGCAAGGCGATAATACCGGTGTGATCGATGATGCTGCCGGAATGCTTGGAGGGATGATTTTGGGAGCGGTTGCTATTGCAATAATTCCTGCTGCCGCGCCTGCTGGCGTCATCGCTGGTGTGGTTGCTCTTGCGACAGGCTTTGGATCTTATGTTGGTAGTTCTTTGTCAGAACAATTCGAATGGGGAGCAAAACTCATCGATTTCGTATCAAGAAACCTTATAAATCCAATGGATGGACTCAGTAATTTAGGCAAGTTTATTATAAATGATGCCGCTGCCGATGAGTTCACCGCCGCCACCACCGTCCAACCTCGCCGCGATCCTTTAACGTTAGATTTGGACGGCGATGGCCTGGAAACCACCGGCATCGACACCGCCAACCCCGTTTACTTCGACCACGACGCCGACGGAATAAAAACCTCCACCGGCTGGGTGGGTGCGAATGATGGATTTCTGGTATTAGACAAAAATGGCAACGGTACCATAGATAACGGCCGCGAATTATTCGGCGACGCCTATTTAAAAAGTAATGGGCAACTGGCCTCCGACGGATTTGATGCGCTAAGCGATCTGGATAGCAACGCCGACGGTGTGGTCGACGCTAATGATGCCCGCTTTGCCGACTTGCGCGTTTGGCGGGATTTGAATCAAGACGGTGTCAGTCAAGGCAACGAGTTGTTTTCGCTAAGCGGCTTGGGCATAGCGGCTGTTAATGTTCAAAGCACTGAGCACAATCAAACCTTAGCCAATGGAAACCAAGTAGCCGATCTTGGCACCTTCGTTAAAACCGATGGCAGCAGCGGAACTCTGGGCGAGGTCAGTGGCAACTTGGGAGATGTCAACCTCATACAGGATACTTTCCACCGCGAATTCACCGATAAGTTAGATACTAGTTCGGTGTCTTATCTGCCGGATATGCAAGGTAGCGGCGCGGTGCGGGATCTGCGTGAAGCAGCAACCCTGTCGCCGCAACTAAAACAGTTGTTGACGGATTTCACGACGGCGGATCGCTCTGGACAATTGGAGTTATTGCCTAAGATCATCAAAGCCTGGGCCGATACCGGCACATTGCTAACGACATTTAACGGTTATTCGCCTTATGCAACTGGACCAATGTATTCAGGATCCGGAGGTGGCTCGGCCCCACCGCCTACGACGTACACGGGAATGTATTCAGCTAGTACGCAAATTACAGTCCAGGGAGCCGGTGTCGTCGGTTCTAGTGATTTTAAAGGTTGGGTTAATAAACTCGATATTCTAGAAACTTTTAACGGCCGTACATTTCGCCCCGTCGCTGACGACGGTACGACGGTGCATGTTGTGCTCGCGCCCGGTGCTCTGGATTTGCTCAATCAAGCTTATTCAGAACTGAGCGATTCTGTATACATTGCGCTTATTGCGCAAACCCGACTGAAGCCATATTTAGAAAAGATAACGTTACACATTGATGAAAACGGTATAGGTCTGAATTTTTCGGCTATGAATGCCTTATTCAAATCATATATTGCATCCGAGCCAAGTAAAGTCGCTGGTGATTTATTGGAGCTACAAAAATATTTTGGCAAAGACTTCAATCCTGTTGGATGGGATGGCGCTCAATTGCTAATAGACTTGGAAAGTGATTTTCCTAGCGATTTTGATTTGATCGGCTTAATGACGGACCTGGGATTTCGGATTGGCACTATCGAAAACGATTTGTTAATTGGGTTAAGTGCTCAGGATGAATTGCATGGAGGTAACGGTAATGACAAGCTTCGCGGAGCTGCTGGCGATGACATCTTATACGGAGACGATGGCGACGATGAATTACGGGGGGACGACGGCGACGATACCCTAATCGATACCGCCGGTTGGAATACGCTCTATGGTGGCGCCGGCAACGACAGCATCACCGGCCAGGGTGTACTGGTCGGCGGCACCGGGGACGACGTGCTGACCGGCAGCGGCGGTAGTTATGCCACGTGGTCAGGCCAAACCTATCAATTTAATGTGGGCGACGGCAAAGACACCCTCATCGAATACGGCAGCAACGACGCATACTTCGTAGCCAATTACGGCAACAAAGACGTTCTGCAATTCGGCGCCGGCATCCATCCGGCGGACGTGGCGCGGATACGGGTCGGCAACGACCTGGTGTTCAAACTCAACGACGCCGACCAAGTCACGGTGAAGGATTGGTTCGTCAGCAGCGACCGTTACATCGAAGAAATCCAATTTGCCGACGGCAGCAAATGGACGGTCGCGACCTTGCAAAGCCTGCCGACCATCCTGAACGGCGGCGACGGCAACGACAATTTGACCGGTTGGGCCGGCGTAGACACCATCAGCGGCGGCTTGGGTAACGATAGCCTCAAAGGAGGTGATGGCAACGACACCCTGAACGGTAACGACGGCGACGACACGCTGAACGACACTTCCGGTTGGAATACCTTCTACGGCGGCGCCGGCAACGACAGCATCACCGGCCAGGGCGTCCTGGTCGGCGGCACCGGGGACGACGTGCTGACCGGCAGCGGCGGTAGTTATGCCACGTGGTCGGGCCAAACCTATCAATTTAATGTGGGCGACGGCAAAGACACCCTCATCGAATACGGCAGCAACGACGCATACTTCGTAGCCAATTACGGCAACAAAGACGTTCTGCAATTCGGCGCCGGCATCCATCCGGCGGACGTGGCGCGGATACGGGTCGGCAACGACCTGGTGTTCAAACTCAACGACGCCGACCAAGTCACGGTGAAGGATTGGTTCGTCAGCAGCGACCGTTACATCGAAGAAATCCAATTTGCCGACGGCAGCAAATGGACGGTTGCGACCTTGCAAAGCCTGTCGACCATCCTGAACGGCGGCGACGGCAACGACAGTTTGACCGGCTGGGTCGGCGTAGACACCATCAGCGGCGGCTTGGGTAACGATAGCCTCAAAGGAGGTGATGGCAACGACACCCTGAACGGCAACGACGGCGACGACACGCTGAACGACACTTCCGGTTGGAATACCTTCTACGGCGGCGCCGGCAACGACAGCATCACCGGCCAGGGCGTCCTGGTCGGCGGCACCGGGGACGACGTGCTGACCGGCAGCGGCGGTAGTTATGCCACGTGGTCAGGCCAAACCTATCAATTTAATGTGGGCGACGGCAAAGACACCCTCATCGAATACGGCAGCAACGACGCATACTTCGTAGCCAATTACGGCAACAAAGACGTTCTGCAATTCGGCGCCGGCATCCATCCGGCGGACGTGGCGCGGATTCGGGTGGGTAACGACCTGGTGTTCAAACTCAACGACGCCGACCAGGTCACCGTGAAGGATTGGTTCGTCAGCAGCGACCGTTACATCGAAGAAATCCAATTTGCCGACGGCAGCAAATGGACGGTTGCGACCTTGCAAAGCCTGTCGACGATCCTGAACGGCGGCGACGGCAACGACAGTTTGACCGGTTGGGCCGGCGTAGACACCATCAGCGGCGGCTTGGGTAACGATAGCCTCAAAGGAGGTGATGGCAACGACACCCTGAACGGTAACGACGGCGACGACACGCTGAACGACACTTCCGGTTGGAATACCTTCTACGGCGGCGCCGGCAACGACAGCATCACCGGCCAGGGTGTACTGGTCGGCGGCACCGGGGACGACGTGCTGACCGGCAGCGGCGGTAGTTATGCCACGTGGTCGGGCCAAACCTATCAATTTAATGTGGGCGACGGCAAAGACACCCTCATCGAATACGGCAGCAACGACGCATACTTCGTAGCCAATTACGGCAACAAAGACGTTCTGCAATTCGGCGCCGGCATCCATCCGGCGGACGTGGCGCGGATTCGGGTGGGTAACGACCTGGTGTTCAAACTCAACGACGCCGACCAGGTCACCGTGAAGGATTGGTTCGTCAGCAGCGACCGTTACATCGAAGAAATCCAATTTGCCGACGGCAGCAAATGGACGGTCGCGACCTTGCAAAGCCTGCCGACCATCCTGAACGGCGGCGACGGCAACGACAATTTGACCGGTTGGGCCGGCGTAGACACCATCAGCGGCGGCTTGGGTAACGATAGCCTCAAAGGAGGTGATGGCAACGACACCCTGAACGGTAACGACGGCGACGACACGCTGAACGACACTTCCGGTTGGAATACCTTCTACGGCGGCGCCGGCAACGACAGCATCACCGGCCAGGGTGTACTGGTCGGCGGCACCGGGGACGACGTGCTGACCGGCAGCGGCGGTAGTTATGCCACGTGGTCGGGCCAAACCTATCAATTTAATGTGGGCGACGGCAAAGACACCCTCATCGAATACGGCAGCAACGACGCATACTTCGTAGCCAATTACGGCAACAAAGACGTTCTGCAATTCGGCGCCGGCATCCATCCGGCGGACGTGGCGCGGATACGGGTCGGCAACGACCTGGTGTTCAAACTCAACGACGCCGACCAGGTCACCGTGAAGGATTGGTTCGTCAGCAGCGACCGTTACATCGAAGAAATCCAATTTGCCGACGGCAGCAAATGGACGGTTGCGACCTTGCAAAGCCTGCCGACCATCCTGAACGGCGGCGACGGCAACGACAATTTGACCGGTTGGGCCGGCGTAGACACCATCAGCGGCGGCTTGGGTAACGATAGCCTCAAAGGAGGTGATGGCAACGACACCCTGAACGGTAACGACGGCGACGACACGCTGAACGACACTTCCGGTTGGAATACCTTCTACGGCGGCGCCGGCAACGACAGCATCACCGGCCAGGGTGTACTGGTCGGCGGCACCGGGGACGACGTGCTGACCGGCAGCGGCGGTAGTTATGCCACGTGGTCGGGCCAAACCTATCAATTTAATGTGGGCGACGGCAAAGACACCCTCATCGAATACGGCAGCAACGACGCATACTTCGTAGCCAATTACGGCAACAAAGACGTTCTGCAATTCGGCGCCGGCATCCATCCGGCGGACGTGGCGCGGATACGGGTCGGCAACGACCTGGTGTTCAAACTCAACGACGCCGACCAGGTCACCGTGAAGGATTGGTTCGTCAGCAGCGACCGTTACATCGAAGAAATCCAATTTGCCGACGGCAGCAAATGGACGGTCGCGACCTTGCAAAGCCTGCCGACCATCCTGAACGGCGGCGACGGCAACGACAATTTGACCGGTTGGGCCGGCGTAGACACCATCAGCGGCGGCTTGGGTAACGATAGCCTCAAAGGAGGTGATGGCAACGACACCCTGAACGGTAACGACGGCGACGACACGCTGAACGACACTTCCGGTTGGAATACCTTCTACGGCGGCGCCGGCAACGACAGCATCACCGGCCAGGGCGTCCTGGTCGGCGGCACCGGGGACGACGTGCTGACCGGCAGCGGCGGTAGTTATGCCACGTGGTCAGGCCAAACCTATCAATTTAATGTGGGCGACGGCAAAGACACCCTCATCGAATACGGCAGCAACGACGCATACTTCGTAGCTAATTACGGCAACAAAGACGTTCTGCAATTCGGCGCCGGCATCCATCCGGCGGACGTGGCGCGGATACGGGTCGGCAACGACCTGGTGTTCAAACTCAACGACGCCGACCAGGTCACCGTGAAGGATTGGTTCGTCAGCAGCGACCGTTACATCGAAGAAATCCAATTTGCCGACGGCAGCAAATGGAGTCAAGCTACCATCCTTTCCGGCATTTTAAGCCAATTGAGCGGTACGGATGTCGGCGAGCATGTGCTCGGGACTTCCGCTAGCGAGTCAATCAGTGGGCTGGCTGGCGATGATTTCGTTTCCGGAATGGACGGAAACGATTTGATTGATGGCGGTCTCGGAAATGATCAGCTAATGGGTGGAAGCGGAAATGATCGAATCTTCGGCGGCCTAGGCGATGACACTATATCGGGTGAACTTGGTAACGATAGGCTTTTTGGCGGCGGCGGTTCCGACATTTTTCAGTTTTCGAGTTTTGGGTCCATCAATGCCGATATCATTGCCGACTTTTTACCATCGAACGACATTATAGAGTTAGACCATACGCTTTTGAGTCAACTGAGTACGACAGGTGTGTTGTCGGATGAGCTGTTTATCAAGGGAGACGGTGTCACTGCATCGGACGAAAACGACTTCGTTTTATACGATACCGCCACGGGTACTTTGTATTACGACGCGGACGGTAATGGCGCTGAGGAGGCTCAAGAAATCGTCACGCTGGTCGGGGCGCCGTCTATTACGGCGGCCGATATTGTCGTGGTGTAAATAACTGCTGATGAACCGTAGCGGAACGCTGGGTTTTAGCCAATTGTTTCCGTTTTCGCGGTGAAGGCGCCACTGTTGTCGGAGTCAATGCCCCCGGATTATCCGGGGGCGCTTTATAAGCGAAACGCTCTTAACTTCAACGCTGGCCGCCAATGAACCGCGCTTTGCCGTCCAAGACTCATAGGCTGGATGCGACGTATGGCGGCGTTATCCCTACAACCTGTCGTTACGGGACAGGGACAGCCGTTAAATTCAACTGTCGCGATAGCGACTTAAATGCCGACAGCGTTTTATAAATGGCATTCTTTCAATTTCGTGACGTCGTTTGTAACGGTATTGCCGGCGCTAGCTAATTTGCATTGCCGGGCATTCCCCCGTTTAACATCCCCAGCGCAAGGCGGCGGTGTTGACCGGCGCGTCCCAAAGTTGCCGCAATTCGTCGTCCAATAGCGTGACGGTGAGCGAACATCCGGCCATGTCCAGCGAGGTAGTGAAATTCCCGACTAGTGAACGCTGCACGTGCAAGCCGCGTCCGCTCAAAAATTGCCAGGCCAGTTCGTATAGCAAATGCAGTTCGACCAACGGCGTTCCGCCGAAACCGTTGACGTGCAGCAGGATGGATTGTCCGGCGCTGGGGGCGAGTTCGTCGATAATGTGGCCGGCGACTTGGGCGACGATTTCGGTTGCCGGCGCGATTTTACCGGTTTCCCGGCCGCGCTCGCCGTGAATGCCGACGCCGATTTCCATTTCGTCGTCCGCGATGGCGAACGTCGGATGGCCTAGCGCCGGCACGGTGCAGCTGGTGAGTGCGACGCCCATCGATGCGGTGTTTCCGACCACGCGTTCGCCCAGCGCTTGGCAGGCGGCCAAATCCAGGCCGGCTTCGGCGCCGGCACCGACGATTTTTTCGACGATGGTGGTGCCGGCTACGCCACGCCTGCCGATGCTGTGGTTTTTCGGTAGGGAAATGTCGTCGTTGACCACTACCGTGGCGTTGGGACAATCCAGCATTTCGGCCGCCATTTCGAAATTCATCACGTCGCCGGCGTAGTTCTTGACGATGAACAGTACGCCTGCGCCGGTATTGACCATTTGAGCGGCAGCCAGCATTTGATCCGGGGTGGGCGAGGTGAATATTTGGCCGGGGCAGGCGGCGTCCAGCATGCCGTAGCCGACAAAACCGCTGTGCAGGGGTTCGTGGCCGGAGCCGCCGCCGGAAATCAAGGCAACCTTGCCGGGTTTGTTTTGTTTGCGGCACACATAGTTCGGTTCGGTATGTAAATCGACGATGTCGGCATGGGCTTTGGCGAAGCCGCGTAAGCTGGTGTCCAGCAGGGTCGCCGGGCTGTCGAGGAATTTTTTCATGCTTACCTCCGGTTTATAGTTGTTGTAAGGCAGTGGTGAGTTCTTCTATGTCGCGCATGATCCAGGTGGGCGAATAATCGAGTTGCGCCAGATAAAGCGTTCCCACGCTCCGCGTGGGAATGCAGCCCCCGGACGCTCCAGCGTCCATCACCAAACGTCTATCTCCATCAACCCTTTCAAGCCTTCATAGTTGGCGGCACTGGAATAACGCCAATGCTGCGGTAAATTCACATAACCGCGTTTGACCGGGTTGGCGTGGATGTAGTCCGGCTTCTGCCGCATCATCGCTTCGTTCAAAATCATTTCCGCATGTATGCCTTCCTGCCAGTCCCGTATATGCGCGGCTTTGGCGAAGTGCAGGCGTTGCAGCAAGCGCTCGGCTTTTTGCTGCTGGAGGTGGTCGATAATCCGGCGGGCGGTATAAGCTTTGAAGCCGGCAAGGCATTGGTCCAGTTCCGGGGCCTGAGCGATAAAGTGCAGATGGTTTTCCAGAATTACGTAGCCGTAGAGTTTTAAACCTGTATGTTGGCGTTGGTATTGCCAACTGTCGAGGACGATTTGCACGGTTTCCGGGCGGGTAAACACGGCCAGCCATTCGACGACGGTGCAGGTCATGAAATGGGGTTTGTCGGCTTCGGCGATGAGGTAGCGGCTTTTTCCCATGAGTTGCTTTATTCATAAGGACGCCGAGCGTCCGGAGCTGCGTCCCCACGCGGAGCGTGGGGACGATGATCTGTCCTGTCAGCTCGTAGCGTGCGGCGAGGTAAGGAACCGTACGGAACGCATGTCAACAATTCTGTCGGCGTCGGTCAACAAAAGCCGGCTGATGGTCGTGTTCGGGCTGAAGAAAATACGACAAAACGCCGTAGTCCTGGATTGGCCGCGAACGCTTGCTATCGGGTGGCTGCGGCTGGATCACGCCGGGGTTACTCGCGCTAACGTCATAATCCGGTCATATTGAATTAGCATAATCGCCGCATGTTTAGCCTGCGGTTGATTTCTGTCTCCGAGAAAGCTCGGCTTTCTCCCCGTTTTCGCAATCTTCAATGTGGGAGCGCGCCGCTGTCCGGTTTGTGCGCGCTGGGGATTTTGCTTTATTCGCTATGGCATTGGCCAAGCTTGAAGGCGCAAGAACCGGTTGCGGCTGTAACACCGTCCACGGACGAGCGGCCCGCCGCTCCGGATTACCGACGGATTGCGGCGTGGAATTTATTCGGCGGACAAAATGACGAGACGCCGGGCGCGGCGGAACAACCGGTGGAATCCGATTTGCAGCTCAAGTTGCTCGGCACCTTTATGGTGTCCGCGCTAAGCGACAGGCGGTATGCCATTGTTCAACACAACGACGGTGCGCAACGGCGTTACCGGGTCGGCGACAGGCTGCCTGAAGATGTTGTATTGGAGCGGGTGGACGCAAAACGCATTGTGGTGCGCAACCGGCAACGTTTGGAGTCGTTAGCCTTTCCCGCGCCGGCTCCGGCCGCCGCGCCTTAACTTTTCGCCTTTCCCCCTATCATGAACAAAGCTCGCGTTTGGCTGGGAGTGCTCGCGCTGGTCGCATGGCAATGGGCCGTCGCGGAGCCGGGCGAATTTTCCCTGAATTTCAAAGACGTCGATATCAAGGCCTTAATCGAAACCGTGGCCGACGCGACCGGCAAGAATTTCGTGGTCGATCCCCGCGTAACCGGCAACATTACCGTGATGACTTCGACGCCGATGCGCGCCGCTCAGGTTTACGACGTGTTTTTGTCGATCCTGAAAGTGCACGGTTATGCGGCGGTCCCCAACGGCAATGTGATCAAAATCGTGCCGAGCGGTTCGGCAAAACAGGACGGTGAGCCGGGGGAATTGCAATCTGGCCCTAAGCGAGGCGACGAGCAGCAAACCCGCATCGTTCAGGTTCAGCACTTGGACGCCAATCTGTTGGTGCAGACCCTGCTGCCTTTGTTGCCGCAATATGCCTTTATGGCGGCGGTTCCGGAAAGCAATACCTTGGTGATTTCCGATACCGCCGCCAATGTGACGCGCTTGGAAGCCATGATTCGGCAAATCGACCGGCGCGATACGCACGGCATGGAAGTGATTGCGTTGCGCCATGCCGGTGCGGCGGATTTGGTGCAACCCATCAACAATTTGTTGGCGGCCGCCAATGCGGGTAAAACCACGGCCGGTGCGCCGCCATTGGCGGCCGACGAGCGCACCAACAGTTTGATCATCGGCGGGGATGCGGACACCCGACTGCAATTGCGGGCTTTGGTCGCCAGTTTGGACGTGCCGGTGGAAAAAGACGGCAATACCGAAGTGATTTATATGCGCTACGCCGTCGCCAAGGATTTGGTCGAGACGTTGACCAGTGTCGGCGGCGAGAAAACCGACAAAAACGCTGCCGTGCAAGCCAGCGCGAATACGCCCAAGAATTTGGACATTCGCGCCGACGAGGCTGCCAATGCCTTGATTATCACCGCGCCGCGCGACAAGATGCGCACGCTGAAAAGCGTGGTGCGGCAGCTGGACGTGCGTAGAGCCCAGGTGCACATCGAGGCCATCATCGCCGAAGTCAGCTACGACAAGAACCAGCAATTGGGGGTGGAGTGGCAAACCAAGGCCGACGGCGACGCGGTGGCGGCGTTTCGCAAAGGTAGCGACAATTCCCTGGATTTATCGCAATTCGTCAGCACTTTCGGCAAGGGCTTGAGCGTGGGCTATTTGGCCGGCAGCGAAATTAAGGCCTTGATCAACGCCTTTTCCACCGACAACGACGTCAACGTATTGTCGACTCCGTCCTTGGTGACCATGGACAACGAAGAAGCCAGCATCATCGTCGGCCAAAACATCCCGCTGAATACCGGCAGTTATACGACCAATACTTCCGGCGCCAGCAATCCGTTTACCACCGTACAGCGGCAAGACATCGGCATCAAGTTGCGCGTGCTGCCGCAGATCAATGAAGGCGACGCGGTCAAACTGAAAGTTACCCAGGAGGTTTCCAGCATAGTCGGCGACGATGCCCAGCGCTTCGACAAACGCCAGATCGAAACCTCGGTGCTGGTGGACGACGGTAAAGTGCTGGTGCTGGGGGGCTTGATCAAGGACGACGTCAATGAAGTGGTCGACAAAGTGCCGTTGCTGGGCGACATACCGGTGTTGGGTTATTTGTTTCAATCCACGACCACCAAGGTCAAAAAGACCAATTTGATGGTGTTTTTACGCCCGCAGATCATTCGCGCCAGCCACGAAGCGTTGGGCGTTACCCAAGACAAATATCGCGAGTTGCGCGAGAAGCAGCAGGAGTTCAATCGAGACGGTTTACTGCTGTTGCCCGACGAGCCGCAACCGTTGTTGCCACCCATGCCGGAATCGCCGCCGGCAAGTCAGTTGCAGGAGCCTTGATATGCAATCCGTCGAGTTGGCAGAAAATAGCCTCGGCATGCCGCGTTTGTTGGCCTACGGTTTTGCCAAACGCTACGGAGTGGTTGCTTTATACGCAGCCGATGCGATTTGGCAAGTGTTTCACCGGGCGGACACGCCGGTCAGCGCGCTGTTGGAAGTACGGCGCTGGATACCCTCGCCGGCCCGTTTCGCCGTGATTGCTGCGGCCGAGTTCGAACGATTGTTGCAGCAAACCTACGAGCATAAATCCGGTCAAACCCGGCGTATGGTCGACGATTTGCACGAGCAAATCGATTTGTCCGACGTAGCCCAGCATTTGCCCAGGCCGGAGGATTTGCTGGAAAGCGACGACGAAGCTCCCATCATCCGTTTGATCAATGCCTTGCTGGCCGAGGCGATCCGGGAAAATGCCTCGGACATCCACATCGAGACTTACGAGTCGCGCATGGTGGTCAGGTTTAGGGTGGACGGCGTATTGCGCGAAATCATCCAGCCGCAACGCGAATTCGCACCGATGGTGATTTCGCGCCTGAAAGTCATGGCCAAGCTGGACATCGCCGAAAAACGCTTGCCGCAGGACGGGCGCATCTCCCTGCAGATCGGCGGGCGCAATGTGGACGTGCGGGTGTCGACCTTGCCGTCCGGACACGGCGAGCGGGTGGTGTTGCGCTTGTTGGACAAACAGGCCAATCAACTGGATTTGGCGCAAATCGGCATGGCGGAGTCGGAATTGGCCGGCATCCGGGCCATGATAGCCCGGCCGCACGGCATCGTGTTGGTGACCGGACCGACCGGTTCGGGCAAGACCACCAGCCTGTACGCCATCGTCAACCGGCTCAACCAGCGCAGCCGCAACATCCTGACGGTGGAAGACCCTATCGAATATTATCTGGACGGTATCGGCCAAACCCAAGTCAACGCCAAAGTGGATATGACCTTCGCCAAGGGCTTGCGGGCCATCTTGCGCCAAGATCCGGACGTGGTGATGGTCGGCGAAATCCGCGACCGCGAGACTGCCGAGATTGCGGTGCAAGCCAGTTTGACCGGGCACTTGGTATTGTCCACCCTGCACACCAACACTGCGGTCGGCGCGATTACCCGGTTGCGCGACATGGGCGTGGAGCCGTTTTTATTGGCATCCAGTCTGGTCGGCGTGATAGCCCAACGCTTGGTGCGTTTGCTGTGCCCGCATTGCAAGCAACCGGTTGGCGTCTTGGGCGAGGATTTGCGCAAGCTGGGTTATGACGGCGCGGCGCACCGGACCGTGCAGGTGTTCGAGCCCAAGGGTTGCCAACGCTGTTTCGATCACGGTTATAAAGGCCGGGCCGGCATTTTCGAAATTGTTCCTGTCGATGCCGCGATGGTCAAGTTGATTCACGACGGCGCCGCCGATTCGGCCTTGGAGCGCCACGCCCGCACGCTGGCGCCCAGCATACAGCAGAGCGCCTTGCACAAAGTGTTGAGCGGCGCGACCAGCATGGACGAGGCACTGCGCATGACCTTGAAAGAATAAACCGTGCCGGCTTTCGAATACAAAGCCATAGACGGAGGCGGGCGGCAAACCAAAGGCACCTTGGAAAGCGATAGTGCTAAAACCGCGCGCCAGCAGCTAAAGGCCCAAGGCTTGGTCCTGCTGGACATCAAGCCGTTACAGAAAGCCGAAGCCGTCGGCAAAATTGCTTTGTGGCAACAGCGCATCGGCATGCGCGCATTGGGACACATCACTCGGCAACTGGCGGCATTGCTGAAATCCGGCTTGGCCATCGACGAAGCCTTGACCATCGTGGCGCGGCAGTTGGAAGCGGCCGCTACCCGGCGCATCGTATTGGCGGTGCGTAGTCGGGTGTTGGAAGGGCAAAGTCTGGCGCAAGCCTGCGCCGGCTTTCCCAGTTCCTTTCCCCCCTTGTACCGCGCCACCATAGAAGCCGGTGAGTCTTCCGGTAAATTGGCGCAGGTGCTGGAGAAATTGGCCGATTATCTAAGCGACAAAGGTCAGTTGCACCGCAAGTTGCAGATGGCCTTGATTTATCCCGTGCTGTTGAGCTTGGTGTCTTTATTGGTGGTGATAGGCTTGTTGGCTTACGTGGTGCCGGAAATAACCGGGGTGTTCGACAAAATGGGGCAACAATTGCCGGGCATTACCCAAGGCTTGATCGCCTGCAGCGACTTTTTCAAAGCTTACGGTTTGTTTTTAGTGCTGGCTACGTTGGTTGGCGTGGGATTGGGGCAATGGATCTTGCGCCGTGACGGGCCGCGTTTGCGTTTTCACCGTTGGCTGTTGCGCCTGCCGTTGATCGGCAAATTTTCCCGCGGCATCAACAATGCCCGCTTTACCCGAACCTTGGCGATTTTGACCAATAGCGGGGTGGAATTGTTGGTGGCCTTGAAAATTGCCGGGCAAGTATTGGCCAACGATGCGATGCGGCAAGCCGTCGAAAACGCGGCGCTAAGAGTTAGGGAAGGGCAGACGCTGAACAAGGCGCTGGAGATCAGCCGTATGTTTCCGCCGGTCACTATTCATCTGGTGGCCAGCGGGGAGGCCAGCGGTCAACTGCCGCGCATGCTGGAAAGTGCGGCGGACGATCAGGAGCGGGATATTGAAGCCTTGACCGAATTGACTCTAGGCTTGTTCGAACCGGCCTTGATTTTGACCATGGGTCTGGTCGTGCTGACCATCGTGTTGGCCATTTTGTTGCCGATCTTCGAAATGAATCAGCTGATACGCTGATTTTAGGGGGGTATTGGCGCCTGACTGACCGTCGGACGCCAAGGTCTTATAGTCAGCGTTAAGACGCGGTGACGGCGGCTACTTTTCTGGACAATTCCGCCGACACCAAGGCTTCGTGATGGCGCCTCAAGATGGAATCGGTCGGACGCGGCGGCAAGGCGGCTTCGACTTCGTGGCGCAGCAAGGACAGCACGTGGCGTCTCAGCACCGCATCTTCCGGAATCGCAGTGACATTAGCGGCATGCGAACGGTCTTGCAGACTATGGCAAACGCTGTCCGCCAACGGGTGGCCCTCGATGCGGCAGGCGCACATGGTCAACAACAAGCCGTAAATCAAGAAGAATAATGCGATGAGCGATAAGATTACGATCATAAATACTCCGGGCTTTACGCCGAATATGATGAATAAACTAACTATTCGCGAAGGCGTCCGCTAAGAAGCCGTTCGCAGCGAAAGCCTACGGAAAATCCGGCGCCGGAACCGGCGCGGTTGTCGACTCGTCTGTCGGAATGGTTTTTGGCCAAGCAATAGAAGAACAATGGACGATCGAACAATTAACCGTAGGCGAACCCAACGATTTACGACGCCATTGTCGAAGAAGGGAAATTAAAGTGCACCGTTGCAACCGCAATTATAAGCATGAATCAAGCCAGCTTTTTCAATATGACGTCAAAGCCGGAGGGAAGCGAGCTTTCAGGGAAACGGCCGCAGGTAAGCAGGCAGGGTTGTAATGAATTATGGTTTATATTGGTGCGTACTTTGGTGCAAATAGACTGTTTTGGTGCGTATTCTGAAAAAATCAATCGGCTGTACGTGGCGAGTCTGACGAAGCGTGAGTGAATTTGATTCGCTTATTAATCCGGCCCTGTTTATCACTGGTATTCCGTTCGCGCTGAGCTGGTCGAAGCCCAGGCTGCTGTGCCCTTCGACAGGCTCAGGGCGACCGGTAATTTAAGGGCCGGGTCCGGCAACCGTCATTCCCTTTCGGCGCGGATGTCGCTCCCACAGAAAAACTTTTATTTGCTGGGGTGATGCCGCTTTTTCATGAGCATTAGGTGAACGATTGGACAAACGCCGAAATGCCCAGGGTCAATCAATGCGGTTGCGCTGCGAAGTTAGCTCAAACCAAGCCGGCCCGTTGCCGGATCTCGCTAAGATTTTGTTCGATCAATAATGTGCCGTTTTTATATACCGTGCGCAGCAGATTGGTTCTATCGCCTAGCGCCGATTCCGTCACGGTGTGCAAGCGGCCGGATTCGGCGCGGATCAGCGCCAGACGGCCGCGTTTGGACTGTTTGCCGGGGTCGGTAACCGGATCTTTGTATACGTCATGCCAGGTATCGTCTATGCAGATGGCCGATGCTTTCATGGCAAATTTCAACGTGTCTCTATCCAGCTTTTGCAACAAGCCGGCGCCCATGCCGAAGGCCACGTTGTCGGCGCTGTAACCGGCTTGTTTCAGGGCGTGCAAAATTCTTTCTATGCTGCGAATATCGACGCCGTCGCCTTGGATCACGCGCACCGCCGGGTGCAGCAAGCGGTATCCGTTGACCGTTTCAGCGCCGAAATGGTGATCCAAGCGTTGCACGGTTTGCAATACCACCTCGACCGGGTCGCCGGAATCCGGGCGCACCACCAGCCGGCCGCCGGATTCGACGATCTGCCGTTTAAACCGGGTACCCCAACATTCCAAGGCGTGCCACAAATCGTACGAATCGCTGACCACCGCGACGGTTTTGTCCGGGGCTAGAAACCGGTCCAACATGTTTTGATAAGCGTCGGCTTCCCGCTCCCGTCCCCAGGCGGTAATGGTGGAATGTTCTGCCGCCGGAATCGAAAAGGCCGGCATCTCGTCGACGCCGTAGTAACGCTTGGCCGCCAGCACGGCGGCAAGGGTGTCGGTACCTTTGAAGTTGACCAAGTGCGCCAAGCCGGCGATGGCGGCCGATTCGAACGACGACACGCCGCGCGCGCCGAAATCGTGCAATTTGTAATCCAGTCCCGACAAATCGGCGCCGGTTTCCCGCAGGTACCGGGCGATCAATTGTTTGCAGGCATAGGAACGGCTGGCTACCGTCGTGCCGTACCAGGCGGCACGCAGCAACATGGTTTCTAAATAACTGGTCAGCCAGAAGCAAGCCGGGTCGGTATTGACGATTTGCATCATCACTTGGCCGGGTTCGGTGAGCATGCCTTCGGGTATTGCCTGAATTTCCAGCGGCAAATAGCCTTGGTGCCGCTCGACGATATGCCGCCAGCCGGTCCGGTTGAACGGCAGGCCGTGCTCGGTTAAAACCGTTTCGGCTTGGTCGACCATGGCAGGCGTAACGGGATTCAACAAATAGTCCTTGATGAACATTTGCAAACCGAAAAACACGATTTGCGGATAGTCGCCGCCGCGCGATTCCACATACGACGACACATAGCGGGTACCGGGCGGGTATTGCAGATAGTGGCTGGATTTGTAGCTGTCGGTGTTGAGTATCAGGTTGTCGGCTAGGCTGTGCATGTGCAGGCTTGGAAACAGGAAATCGTGATGGGGGATGCTGAGTTGCGATTTTAACAGCAGTTGTCGCGACAGCCTGACGCTACCTCGGCGCTATGCCCTGTGCGACCCAGGGAAACCGCGCTTGCCGGTGTCGGTGCGGCTTGCATGGAGCCGATTTAAATCCATGTGTTGGCTGTCAACCGGCGATTGCCTAGTTGTTCGGCCCAGCCGCGAAAGCGGGTTTTGGCGGAGCGCTTGAGTTAAAAGATAGCGGGATGGCAAGCACTACAGCAACCCGGTCAGGTCAGACTCCAGCTCTTCGTATGCGCCGAAGCGGCTGGCGTGCACCATGCCGCCGCGCGCTATCAGCACGTACGACGGCGTGCCTTGTAAGCCATAACGGTCGAAGGTTTCCGGGCGATAGGGCCGATGCGCCCAATAAGCGCGCAAACGGTTGCGCAGGATTTCCCGCTCGAGTTCGGATGGGGCGGCGAAACCGTGCAAGCGGTTTATTTCCGCCTCCAGGTTGCCGCCCGCGCGCGGGGTCAATTTATCCATCGCTACCGGAAACGTCAGTGAGTGAGGCCAAATACCGTTTTGCAGTAAACCGTAGCGACTCAGAATTTTCTCGGTTTCGCCGATGACCCGGCCTTCTTGCAACAGCTTGCGCAGATTGTCGGTCGTGTTTTTATCGAAGTCCTCGAACGCGGTCGCCAGACCCAACACCCTCAAGCCCCGCTTGTGGTAAGACTGGTGCAAACTTTCCACTTTAGGCAGGCAGTGCAGAAAGCAGCCGGGGCAATTGACTTGAAACACCGCGAGCAAAACCACGTTACCGGTTAGTTCGCTCAGCGCCAGCGGCCCGTCTTGCAACCACTCGGCGATTTCCAGCGGCGGCGCAACCCGGCCTATCAATGCCTCAGACATAGCATGTTTCTCCGTTTTTCATACCTCCGACATTCGACAAAACGCATATTGAACCACTGCGCCGAGCTGCGCTGACGAAGCGGGGCTTAACGCTAAGCACAACTCGCGTAGCGAAGACGGGTTAAGGTGTTGGTAAAGCGCATTAGTCCACACTCTGAACTACCTGTTGCCCAAGAAGCAAGTAGATGCTTGGCAAATTAAAACGAGGGTCAGACGCAGGGAACACTAAAGCGCTATTCGTATCGCCTGCCCCCCGAAAGTCAATGCCGTCACGTGTTGTCCGAAATCCGGTAAGTTCGCTGGTGCCGATGTTGTAATGCCCCTCTGAGTGAATGTCTGCGTAGCCCTCCTGCTTTAATTTATCAAAGAAGTGCGCCTCTTCTACCGAAGATTCAAACTTGTTTTGAACGGAACCATCCTGGAGGGCTGGGAGGAGCCAAGCCCAACCGCAATAAGCCTGAAAAAAATCATCGTCAGTCGTTGAGTTTTTCCCGCCAAGGTTTGAGCGGGGCGCCGGAGTGATAGCCCATGGGCGACAGCGGTTTTATTCGATGGGTTTGAGGTTTTTGATTTTGTCGAGTAGTTGTTTGTATTCCGCGGATTGCCAAACTGCGTAGTTCAGGTTTTTGAACAAGCCGGTCAGACGGGTAAAGTAGTCGCGGATTTGCTCTTGGCCGCCGAATGCGCGTTCGGTTTCCAATAGGTCCAGGATCAGCAAAAAGGCGGCTTTTTGCCTCTCCAGCGGCACGGATACGTCGACGGGGTCGAAGGCGTCTTGTTGCAGATAGACCATGTCGACGAATTGGGCCTTATGGTAGGTCAGATAATCCTCCGGAGTAACGCCTTCTTCGCCGGCGACTTGGATCATTTCGTAAACGCTATTGCCCCGGGCCAGTAAGTCAAGCAGTTTCTGTACATTCGCAGTCCATTCCGGCGCTAATTCGCGTTGGTACCACGGCTTGAGTTGTTCCGGATAGCGAGACCAGGACAGCAGCGGATCGACCGCCGGGTAAAAGCGTTTATACGCCCGGTCGGCGCTGAGGCCGAGAAAGGTTTTGACCGTGCCCAGGGTGGATTGGGTGACAGGTTCCTCGAAATTGCCGCCGGCCGGCGACACCGTGCCTATCATGGTCAGGCTGCCGCTATTGCCCTGTTTGTCTTGAATCACCCCAGCCCGCTCGTAAATGTTTTTGATCGACGAATCCAGGTAAGCCGGAAAAGCCTCTTCGCCGGGTATTTCCTCCAGACGGGCGGAGGTTTCCCGCATCGCTTGCGCCCAGCGCGAGGTGGAATCGGCCAGCAGCAAAACCTGCAAACCCATTTGCCGGTAGTATTCGCCGAGCGTGATGCCGGTATAAATCGATGCCTCCCGGGCGGCTACCGGCATGGACGAGGTGTTACAGATGATGATGGTGCGGTCCATCAACGAGCCGCCGGTTTTCGGGTCTATCATTTGCGGAAACTCGCTGATGGTTTCCACCACTTCCCCGGCCCGTTCGCCGCAGGCTACCACGATCACGATGTCCACTTCCGAATTGCGGGCGATCAGGCTTTGCAACACGGTCTTGCCGGCGCCGAACGGGCCGGGAATGCAAGCCGTCCCGCCGCGGGCGATCGGGAAAAAGGTGTCGATGAGTCTTAGGTGGGTGATCAAGGGTTCGAACGGGTATAGGCGTTGAATCAGATCGTTGCGCAACAATGGTTGTGTCAAAGGATTGCGTACCGGCCAACGCTGCATCAAGCCGACCGCTTGTTCCTTGCCGTTAGTCAGCCGGATTTTGGCGACCGCTTCGTCGACCGTGACGTTGCCGGCTTGAATCCAGGTGACCTCGACTTCGCCCTTGACGTCGAACGGCACCATGATTTTGTGAATGAAGCGGCGCTCCTGCACCGTGCCTAGAGTCGCGCCGGCGTATAATTTGCTGCCGAGTTGCACGCAAGGGTTGAATGCCCATTTGCTGTTACGGTTCAGGGCCGGTAAATCGACGCCGCGCGGCAGAAAAAAACCGAATTCGACTGCCAATAAATCCAGCGGATTTTGCAGGCCGTCATAAACTTGGCCGAGCAAGCCGGGCCCCAGTTCCACGGACAATAATTCGCCGCTTTGTTCCACCGGATCACCGACGCCGACGCCCAAGGTACTTTCGTAAACTTGGGCGTCGGCGCGATTGCCGTAAATGCGCAGCACTTCCGCTTTCAAGCGCTCTTGGTGCTTGGCTTGGCTGCGGCCGGGCAAGATGTAAACCACTTCGTTCTTGGTCAACGGCCGGTCGCCGACCGCTTCTATCGCGACCAAATCGTCTTGAACCGCGACGATGCGTGCGCTGGCAGGGTTTGTTGTATCGTTCATGCTGTTCCTTCCAATTCGGCCTGAACGGCGGCCAAGCCGGCTTCGACTAATTCGTCGAAGCGCGCGACGGCCAATTCGCCGTCGTAAGTGGCCCAGCGGTGGATTAAATCCCAACGCAGCACGTAAAGCACCACGGCCGGAAAGTCGAAATAGTGGCCTAAGTTTAAGCGCGCGTAATAGTGCCAATTCAATTGCAACAACAATTTGTCCAGGGCCAAAGGTTGATGTTGTGCCATCAGTTGTTGGGCTTGGCTTATCCAGGGTAGGGCGTGGCCTAAACCGAAATCCGGCTTGTGCCAGTTGTGCCGGATCAGCGGCAGGCGCGCGCCGAATCCGCAAAACGGCTGGCCGGGTGCCGGCTGCAGGCCGGCTTGCCGGCGCCGCAGCGCGCTGAGCAGGGTGCGCAATTCCAAACGCCAAGCCACAATGTCGCGCAGAAAGTCGCTACGTATCGAATCCAGCTCGCGGCGGCCGTGTTCAAAAATATCGGCATCGTCGCCGCCTTGCATTTTCGACCAATGCAAAAGCCCTTCGATGCGTTGCAAGTCCGCGGCGTCTTTTTGTGCCAATAACGCCAAGCGCCTGTCCAGTTGGATGCGGGAAATCACCGGCAAACGGCAGCCGAACAAGTCCATGGGCTGCGGCGGCAGGCTGCCGATCAGCATGGCATAGCGGCAATCGGGCAACATTATTTGACGATTCCTTGCAGCAGGGCCCGAAAACGCGGTTGCAGGTGGGCCAGCAATAAATTGGCTAGCGCGTCGTCGGTAAAGTCTATGCGCATCGCGCTGTCTTCCAGCCGGATGCTCAAGCCGTTTTGCACATCGTCGCCGATTTGAAAACTCACGCCTTTGCGTAGCATGTCGCCGGCTATGGCCGCGGATAATTGCGACAGTTCGCTGTGGCGTAACGCTTCCGGGTGCTGGCGCAGTTCTTCGACTCCGTCCGCCGTGGCCGGTAGCAGCAGGGTCAAGCGCTGTTGACGGTCCAAACAGGCATGGTCGCGCACCTGGCCGGCCAAAGCCAGGATCAGTTCGCGCAGAAAGGCTTGGTCGAGCAGTTGTTCGCCGACTACTCGGCGCACGTCTTGCGAGAAGCTGCTGAGCAGGGTGTCGCGCAACTTCAGCAAGGTGTCGCGGGCGGCCAAATTCAGCGCATCGACGCCGGCGCCGGACAGGGCGTCAGCCTCCGCGCGGGCGCGTTGGACTATGGTTTTGGCTTCTTGCTCGGCTTCGGCTATCAGCCAGGCGGCGCGGCGCTGGGCGTCGGCGACGATGTCTTTGGCTTTGTTTTGCCCGGCTTCGACCGCTTCTTCCCGCAAGCGCTCGATTAACTGCTCGACGCCGGACGAGGCGTATTCGGTTTTGTCGTCTTTCATCAGCATCGCCTCAGCCGTGGGGAATGCCGCCGCTGATCACCAGCGCGAAGATGAAGGCGAATACCGCAAAGCCTTCTACAATCGCGGCCGGCACGATGGACAGGCCGAATATTTCCGGCTTGGCTTTGGAGGCGTGAATGGCCGCTGCGCAACATTGGCCTTGGTACATCGCGCACAGCATCAGGGCCAGGCCGGCCAGGGTACCCACGGAGAACAAGCCGGCGGCGTTTTCGGCCGTGACCGGGCGATTCAGCGTGAACATCACCACGATGCCGAAAATGGCTTGCGACGACGGCATGGCGGATACGCCGATATAGCGGCCGTGCCCGGATTCGGTATCCAGCAACGCGCCTATCGCCGCTTGGCCGGCTATCGAGCAGCCCACCACGCTGCCGACCGAGCTAAGCGCCATAGGCGCGTACAAGCCTATCCATCCCAATACCAGTAACAATTCAGCCATCAGCGGACTCCTTTTTGGAAAAAGCTTTGAACGGGTATCCTTCGTCGGATACGCTCCAGTTGTAAAACTCGATGAAATTCAGGCGCAAGCCGTGCACCATCCCGCTCAGCAAGCACAAGGCCAGATTCAAGCCGTGACCGAACAACAGGATTAATATGCCGAACAACAGGCCGGTGCCGGGCAATTGCTGCATGATTTGCCCGGCCAGCCGGTTAAAGGTCAAGGCCAGCGAGGCACTGGCCAAGCCCAATGCGAATAAACGCATATAGCTGAGCACGTCGCCGAACAGCTGGCTGATGCGGATCAAGCTTTTCAGCCCGTCCAACACGCGCCAAAGGCCGTCGCGCCAGGTTTTCAGCGCGCGCGGGCTGCTGAATAAAACCAGCAGCGACAATCCCGCAACCATCAGGCTAATGCCGGTGGTGTGCAGCAAGGGCAGGGGTTGTAGGCTATCCAGCCAGTACGAGAATCCGCCGCCGGTCAGGGCTATCCAGCCGACAGAGGCCAGCGCGGTCGGCGAATGGCGGTTTTGCCAAGCGCCGATCAGGTTGGCCGACAGCAAATGCAGCACGCCGACCGCGATGGTCAAACGCATCATGCCGTCGAAATCGTTCAAGTCGAACAGTCTTAACTGCGCCCAAATGCTGTCCGGCCGGGGCTCGGCGCCGAAATAGCTGCCGCATAAAATACCCCATAGCAGCGACAACGTGACCGCGACCGCAGCCAATAGGCGCAGGCGGCGACCTTTGCCGGTTTTGCTTAAGCGGCGCCACTTGAACAGCAACAGACCGGCAAAGACCAAGGCGTAACCGGCGTCGGACAAAATCATCGCAAAAAATAGCGAGAAGGAAAAAAATACCGCCGCCGAAGGGTCCCAGCCTTGGTAAGCGGGCATTTGGTAAAAACCGACCAAATCCTCGCCGCCTGCCAGTGTTGCCGGATTGCGCAACAAGGTGGGCGGATTGTCTTGTTCGCTCGGCTCTTCAACCAGCAAGGCTAGGTCGTGGCGCGCGGCAAGCGCGCGGTAATCCTCCACCCGGTCGGCCGGCAACCAGGCTTGCAACACGAATACGCCGGCCGTATCGCGAGTGGCGGCTTGCGCGCGTTGCAGTTCGGCCTGATTCAGGATTTCGTGGCAATGTAGCGTCATCAACGCAATCCAGCGGGTATAGGATTCGCGCTTGGCTTGCATGTCTTCCAGCGCGATGGCCATGTCGTTGCTTTGCTGACGCAATACCGACAACGATTGCGAGCCGGTATGGGTGCGCGCCACCGGCAATTCATTCTCGGCCGGCTCGCCGGCGGAGATGACCACCACGTAGCAACGCAGATTGTCTTGAAACACGGCTTGCCACGGGTAGGGGCATAGCGGCATGCGGCGCATCAAACGCTTGGGGACAATGTAAAACCACAAGCGTTGCCCGCCCGGTAACCCGGTTTCGGGTAACTGAAAATCCCCCCACGGGGTTAATTCTTGAATGCGTTTTTGCAAGCTGTCGTAACGGTCGTGCAAGTTGCGCAACTCGGCCTTTAATTGCAGCACTTCGCCGACGATGCGTTGCAGGTCGAAATCATTGGCGCTTTTGGCTTGATGGCGTTTGCGGCCGGTGGCGTTCAAGAAGCGGAGCGCTTCCATCATGTCGGCGACCGATTGGCCGGGCGCGTTGCCTTCGGTTTGCGCTTCGAACGGAATCAAATGCAATTCGCCCAAGGCTTGCAATTGCTGCAGCACCCGGACCTTGTCCGCTTGCAAGCCGCAAAAGCTCAGTTTTTTCAACGCGACGATAGCCATTAGCCTAGTGCTTCTTCGCGCAATTGTTTGGTGATTTTGGCCCGCACCACGTCGGCCCGCTCGGCGTCCGACAAAAAAATGCGGATCTTGCGGATGTTGGTTTGGGTTTTAGGGATCAGTACTTTGTCGAACAGATTGACTTTTTGCGTCACTTTCTTCACCGCCAGTTCCAATAGTTGCAAGCGTTGTAAGTCGATGCGGTAGCGGCATTGCAATTCCAGCATGGCGCCGAGCTGCGCCACTAAGGGGTCTACCCAATGCGGTTTTAAATACGGCGAATAATGCCGATGCGTCAATACCACCCGTTTCAACACCGGTAAATTCAGTCCTACCAGGTTTTCCTGCGCGGTTTGCACCTCGCTGACGCCGACCATTTCCTGTAACTCGATGTCGCGGTTGGCTAGCATAGGCAGGGTTTGGGCAATCCACTGGCGGCAGCGCTCGATTTCCAGCCGAGTCTGTTCCAGCTGTTGGTGACCCTTGACGCGTTCGGCCACCAGTTTTTGCCGTTTCAGTTCCAAAGACGGCAAATATTGCCGGTAGCGGCGCAATTTGTCGCTCTCCTTGTGCAAGGTGGCTTTATTGAGCGACAGCTGCGGCATGGGCGGATTTAGGGAAGTATTTGTCGATGAGCTGTTGCTTCATCAGCAATTCGTTTTCGGAAAAGCATTCGGCCAGGGTTTGCCAACTCAAATCCAGGGCGTCTTCCAAGCCTATGGAAACCTGGATGTCCATGAAGCGCCGGCGAAACAGTTTGCCGAATTTCAACAGCTTGCGATCGTAATCCGACAAATCGAAGGCCATGGCTTGTTTTTGCTCGGCGTCGTTGGCGGCGGCGTAAAAGCGGATCATGGTATTCATGATTTGGGCGTGGTCGTCGCGGGTGACTTTGCCGATGACGTGTTGCTTCAAGCGAGATAAGGAACCGAAAGGGTCCAACACGCCGTCGTGCAGATAAAACTGGCCTTCGGTGATATAACCGGTATTGTCCGGCACCGGGTGGGTGACGTCGTTGCCTGGCATCGTGGTGACCGTCAGCACGGTGACGGAGCCTGCGCCCTTGTAATCGCAGGCTTTTTCGTAGCGGCGGGCCAGTTGCGAGTACAAATCCCCCATGTAGCCGCGATTGGACGGCACGTGTTGCATGGAAATGCCGATTTCCTTCATCGCGTCCGCATACGCCGTCATGTCGGTCATCAACACCAATACCCGCTTGGCTTCCTCCACTGCGAAACGTTCCGCTACCGCCAGCGCCATGTCCGGCACTAAAAGACGCTCGACGATGGGATCGGAGGCGAGATTGCAATACATCACGGTGCGGGCGAATACCCCGGCGTTTTCGAATTGGCTGCGAAAATAATGATAATCGTCGAAGATCAGGCCCAGGCCGGCGAACACCACGATGTCGGCGTCGGCTTGAATGCCGATTCTGGCCAAAAAGGCGTTGTAAGGTTCGCCGGCCACCGAAAATATCGGAATTTTTTGGCTTTCCACCAAGCAATTGAACACGTCTATCATCGGCACGTCGGTGCGAATCATTTTGGAAGCCAGCACCCGTTTCATCGGATTGACCGACGCGCCGGTAATGGTGACCTTGGGATCGGGCAGCAGCTCGGAGCCGCCATCCATCGGCCGGCCTGTCCCGTTGAAAATGCGGCCCAGTATGTTGTTGGAATACGTGACTTGCTGGGCGTGGCCTAAAAAGCGTACCCCGGCGGCAGTGGAGACGCCGCGGGTGCCGGAAAACACTTGCAGCGACACCTTGCCGCTGTCGATTTTAATGACCTGTGCCAACGAATCGCCGCCGTTAGGATCTTCGACACTGGCCAAATCGCCAAAGCGGGTGCCGGTGCCGCCCTGACCTGCGGCGTCGATGTCGACGGTAATGATGTTGCCGACGATGGATAAAATCCGGTGGTGTTTAATCAGGTGTTCTATCATCCAAACCTCCATTTGGCGCCTTATCCAGGCAAGCCTTGCGCCTCTAGTGTAGGAGAAATATTGTTACAGATGTTAAGGCTGCTCCTGCAATCGGACATTAGGCCGGAAGTTTTGCTCGTATCGATAAAAACAAAAAAGCCGCCAAAACGGCGGCCTTTGCCTGGATTTACATGCCAAATGCGGCAGGTTTTAGGAGTCGTCCGTCCGCTTCGCCAAGTTTTCCAAAGTTTCCAGCGTGTCGCGAAAACTTTCGGCTTGATCGCAACGTACCGTGGCATGCGCGACTTTGCGGCCTTTGCGCGGCGCCTTGTCGTACAAATGCAGGTGAACGTTGGGCAGGTTCAGCAATTGGCTCGTCTCGGGCAGGCCGCCGATGAAGTTGACCATTGCGGCTTGGCCGCGGTTGCGAGTGCTGCCCAGGGGCACATCCAAAATAGCCCGTAGATGGTTTTCGAATTGGCTGGTTTCCGAGCCTTCTATACTCCAGTGCCCGGAGTTGTGTACCCTGGGTGCGAATTCGTTGGCCAGTAGTTCGCCGTCGACGTCGAATAGTTCCAGCGCAATTACCCCGACGTAATTCAATGCTTCCAACAAACGGCGAACCTGGTTTTCTGCCTGGGCTTGCAAGGGGTCGGCGCTGCAAGCGCTGGCCACGCGCAATATGCCGCCGCGGTGGCGGTTTTCCGATAGCGGATAAAAGGCGATGTCGCCGGACGGACGGCGGGCGGCGATGATGGATACTTCGCGGTTGAAGTCGACGAAGCCTTCGACGATGGCCGGTGCGTCTTGCATCGCTCGCCAGGCGGCTGCCAAGTCGTCGGCCGATTTCAGCACCACTTGGCCCTTACCGTCGTAACCCATGCGCCGGCTCTTCAAGATTGCGGGGTAACCGATTTCGGCTATCGCGTTTTGCAAGTCCGCCAGGCTGGCTATAGGCGCAAAAGGTGCGGTGCCTATGCCCAGTTCCCGGAAAAAGTTTTTTTCCAGCAAGCGGTCTTGAGCGACCGCCAACGCATTGGCCGGCGGGTACACGGTGGTGTGGCTGGCCAGGAATTGCGCCACCTGTGCCGGGACGTTCTCGAATTCGTAAGTTACCACGTCGGCTTTTTCGGCCAGTTGCGCCAACAACTGCGGGTCGTCGTAGGCGCCGAGCAGATGCTCGCTGATCGGGCCGGCGCCGGCGTTAGGATCGGGATCGAGCACCACAAACTTCAAACCCAGCGGGTAGCCGGCCAGGGCCAGCATGCGGGCCAACTGGCCGCCGCCTAAGATGCCGACTTTCATGCCGATACCTGCCTTGGATCCGGGTTGGCGAGGACTTGTTCGGTTTGTTGTTGCCGGTAAACCTCGAGGGCCGGACGGTAGTGCGGATGCTTGTTGCCGATAATCGCGGCGGCCAGCAGCGCGGCATTGATCGCCCCGGCTTTGCCTATCGCCAAAGTCCCGACCGGAATGCCGGCCGGCATTTGTACGATGGACAGCAAGGAATCCATGCCATTTAACGCCTTGGATTGCACCGGTACGCCCAGCACCGGCAGCGCGGTTTTGGCCGCCGTCATGCCCGGCAGATGAGCCGCTCCGCCGGCGCCGGCGATGATGACTTCCAAACCTCTGCTCTCGGCCTTTTCCGCGTAGTCAAACAGCTTGTCCGGGGTGCGATGCGCGGACACGACTTCCACTTCGTGCGGAATCTTCAAGTGTTCTAAGGTTTGCGCGGCATGTTGCATGGTGTCCCAATCGGATGTGGACCCCATGATGATGCCTATCAATGCGGTCATGCAAGCTCTCCGGTATTGCCAAACAGAAAAGGAGCGGAATTATCGCATATCGGGAAGTTTTTCCATGCCGGCAAATTTACCATTGATTATTCACCGGCCGGGTTTGTTGGTAAGATAACCCTTCGCAATTTACGAATTTTCCGAGAGCAACCGACGGCAAGCCCGTCGCTGCGCTCGCTTGCCTAAAACACCCCGATATGGACCAATCAATCGAGTTCGACCTGGATCTGATTCACCGCTACGATAAATCCGGACCGCGCTACACCTCGTATCCGACCGCGTTGGAGTTGCACGAAGGTTTCGGCGACGCCGAGTATCGCGCTTATATCGACCAGTCCAACGCCGCCGGCGGACCGCTGTCTTTGTACTTTCACGTGCCGTTTTGCGATACCGTTTGTTTTTACTGCGCGTGCAACAAGATCGTCACTAAGAATCGGGCGCACGCGGCACCTTATCTGGATAATGTGTGCCGGGAAATCGCCATGCAGGGCGCGTTGTTCGAGCCTAGCCGCAAGGTCGCTCAGTTGCACTGGGGTGGCGGTACCCCGACCTTTTTGAACGACGAACAAATGAAACGCCTGATGGATACCACCCGCCGCTATTTCAACTTGTACGACGACGACAGCGGCGAGTATTCCATCGAAGTCGATCCGCGCGAAACCAACGACCGTACCATCGCCTTGTTGCGCGAATTGGGTTTCAACCGCATCAGTCTCGGGGTGCAGGATTTCGATCCGGCGGTGCAACAAGCGGTCAACCGCTTGCAAAGCAAGCAGCAAACTTTCGCAGTGTTGGAGGCTGCCCGTAACGAAGGCTTTAGCTCCACCAATGTCGATTTGATTTACGGTTTGCCGTTGCAAACCGAGGACACGTTCGCCCGTACCTTGGATCAAGTGCTGGCCCACGCGCCGGATCGTTTTTCCGTCTTTAACTATGCGCACATGCCCAGCCGCTTCAAAACTCAGCGGCAGATCAACGACGCCGATTTGCCGTCGCCCGCGGCTAAATTGGATATTTTGCAGATGGTCGGCAAAAAGTTGACCGAGGCCGGCTATGTCTATATCGGCATGGATCATTTCGCCAAACCGGACGACGAACTCGCCGTGGCGCAACGGGAAGGCAAGCTGTACCGCAATTTTCAAGGCTATTCCACCCATTCCGATTGCGATTTGGTCGGCTTGGGCGTGACCTCGATAGGCAGGGTCGGCGACGCTTACATGCAAAATTACAAGGAATTGGAACACTACGACCTGGCGATTAGCCAGGGCAAGCTGCCGGTGTTTCGCGGCGTGGAACTGGACGCGGACGACAAATTGCGCCGCGCGGTGATCACCCAATTGATTTGCCATTTCGATCTCGACTTCGGCAAGATAGCGCAAGATTTCGGCATCGATTTCGATGCTTATTTCGAGGGCGAATTGGCCAAGTTGGAGGTTATGCAGCAAGACGGCTTGCTGGCGCTGGATAATGCCGGCATTCAGGTATTGCCGGCCGGAAGACTGTTGATCCGCAATATCTGCATGGTGTTCGATAAATATCTGGCTCAAAAACAGCAGCAGTTTTCCAAAGTTATTTAAGCAGCTGTTTATCAGCGCTACAGTGTAAAGACGGATTTTCGGAACGTATGCTAACAAATCCACTGGTGTCCATCGTCATGCCCAGCCTGAATCAGGCGGAATTCATCCCGCAGGCGGTGGCCAGCGTGCTTGAGCAAAGCTGGCGGAATTTGGAGTTGATAGTCGCCGACGGCGGTTCTACCGACGGCAGTTTGCAATGGTTACGCGAGCGGCAAGCTAAAGACGGCCGATTGCGCGTGTATTCCGGTCCGGATACCGGCCCGGCCCATGCCTTGAATCAGGCGCTGCAGCGGGCCAGGGGGACCGTCATCGGTTGGTTGAATTCCGACGACGTGTATTTGCCCGGCGCGGTCGATAGAGCCGTGCAGGCGTTCGGCCGCCACCCGGACTGGTTAATGGTGTACGGCCACGGCCAGCACATCGATGCCGGCGGCAAGGTGATCGAGCTTTACCCCAGCAAGCCCGCCGATACCCCGGCGGCCGAGTTCGAATTCGGCTGCTTTATTTGTCAGCCCAGCGTGTTTTTCCAAAGAAGCTTGTATGTGTTGCTGGGCCGCTTGGACGAAGGCTTGAAAACCGCATTCGATTTCGACTACTGGCTTAGAGCGTTTACCCGCGTGCCGGAACGCATCGGCTTTATCGATGCGCTGCAAGCCCGCTCGCGCCTGCATGCGGAGTGCATTACGCTTCGACTGCGCAGCCGGGCAACGGCGGAAGGCATGCTGTGTATCAAGCGTCATCTGGGCGTAGTAGCGCCGCACTGGGCGGCCGCCTATTTGAACGGTTTGGCCGATCAGGGCCTGGAGGGCGAAGCCTTGGCGCACCGGCATGCACAGCTGCTGGAGCAGTTAGCCGCCGTCGCTACGGCGGAAGAATTAAAGGCTTTGCAGCCCATTGTCGCCGCCTCAGTTGCGCCTATGATGCAAGCGCCGCAAGTCGTACCGCCAACGCGCGAATTCGACGAAGCCGGATACTTGCAACGTTATCCCGACGTGGCGTTTGCGGTACGAAACGGTCATATAAGCTGCGGCCAAGCGCATTTCGAACAACACGGCCGCCAAGAAGGGCGGGAAGCACGGTGGTTGAATGCTTGAGGTAAAACAATTGATTTTGGATTTGCGCATCGATTTACGCGAAACCATGCAGTTCGGTTTGCCGGAAAATCGCGACGCCTTCATGGGCTGGCTGATTACTTCCGGGCTTTCCGAGTACAAAGCCCTGCGGGAAAATCCCACGCTGATCGGTGCTTGGCTTAACGAAACCGAAGCGAATCCTTATTCGTTGACGCCACTGCAATATCTGTTGTGGCAATGGCGCGGCGATTTGCAGGCCCAATTCCCGCTGCCGCGGCAACGCAAAGCCTACCTGGATTGGTTTTATAGCTTCGGGGTCAGCGAATACGGCTATTGGGACGTGTTGGCCGGCAACGAACAACGCTTGATCGACCGGTTGCCGGAACCGGGTCGCAGCCAGGTGCTGTATGCGATAGCGCGGCAACAAATTCCACCGGTCGAATCGGCATCCTTTTCCGACCGGGAATTCGGCGTTAACGTCATCGGTTATGCATTCGGCCAATTAGGCATAGGCGAAGACGCCCGGATGGCGGCGCGTGCGTTATTGGCGGCAGACGTACCGATGGCTATGCTGAATTTTGCCCCGGGCGCGGACATCGCCCAAAACGATACCAGTATGGCCGAGTACGTGACCGGGCAGGGCGAATTTGCCTTCAACCTGTTTTGCATGACCGCGGAAGAGCAGGGCCGTTATTTTCTGGAAAACGGCAGCCAACAACTCGACGGCCGCTACAACATCGGCTATTGGCCTTGGGAATTGGGGCGCTGGCCCGCCGCCTGGGAACAAATGCTAGCCTTGGTAGACGAGGTTTGGGTCTCCAGCCGGCACACCTATCAGGCCTTAGAGCCGGTTTGCAACAAGCCCTTACATTGGATGCCGATGGCGGTGGACATTGGCAGCGTAACAGCCTTTACCGACCGGGCCGCAGCGAGAAGGCATTTCAATTTGCCGGAAACCGCAATCCTGTTCTGCTTTTCATTCGATTTGAATTCGTATGTGGCGCGTAAAAATCCGCAGGCGTGCGTCGACGCCTTTCTAAGCGCTTTCGACAGCGGCGATTTCGGTGCCGACACGGTCGGCTTGGTGATTAAAGCCCATCAACCCAAACAACAAAATCCGGCTTGGGAGCGTTTGAAAAAACTTGCAAAACATGACGATAGGATACACATCGTCGAAACCACCTTGCCCCGGCCGGATTTGCTGGCTTTATACCAGGCCTGCGATTGCTTTTTGTCTCTGCACCGTGCGGAAGGGTTCGGCCGCGGCTTGGCGGAGGCCTTGCAACTGGGCTTGCACGTCATTTGTACCGGCTACTCCGGAAACGTGGATTTCTGCAAGCCCCCGGCGGCCGATTTGGTCAACTTTTCGCTGGTTGAGGTCGGCTGCGACCAATACCCACACGCCCACGGTCAGGTTTGGGCGGAACCGGATATCGCCCACGCGGCTGAGATGATGCGTCGGTTTGCCGTAGCCGAATCCGGCGGTGCCCGAATGCAATGGCCGGAATTTTCGCTTGCAAAAGTCGGCACAAATTATAAAAACCGGTTGCAGCAAATTTTTTTGGAGCGGGCCGTATCGGCCAGTCAAAACGGCCAAAACTGAACCGGGCATGGTAAAATGTCCATCTCTGCCGCATCAGGCATGGGGTAAAGTCGCTTTTCAGCAAGCGGTAAGCGCCTAATTCCTTTCAAAAAGTCCCGGTAGCTCAGTAGGATAGAGCAGTCCCCTCCTAAGGGACAGGTCGGACGTTCGAATCGTCTCCGGGACGCCAATTAAATCAATTGCTTAGTGTTGTTTTGGCTGGTCTTTGTTTTGTCAATGATCCACTGGTGATCCACTTGGAAATAAATACCCCAAATAACTATCGAAAAACCACGGTATTGCGAGAAGGTGGCAAATGCCCAGAATCGGCGACCACGCTAAAGCCAGTGACCAAAACCTACGATTTGTCGGTTTTGAATTTCGTCTTTATTCACGGCGCGGGAATTTGAGGCGGGGCAAAGACCTTCCCGTTCCATCTTTGTACTGAGCGGAACATTCCGCTGAGTCAAACCGCCGATTTCGCGGTTTGACTTTTCATCCTCGTCGACAATTCCTTGTTCTGGGCCGTCTTGTAGGCCCGGGGCGCGGTCACAATGCGGCTTTACTGTTTTGACCAGACGCGCCGCGCCCGGTTAGCTTCACGTTATGCATTTAAACGAGATCTGAAATGCCAAAAGGTACTCTGATATTTTTCTGCGGGAAGATGGGGGCTGGAAAATCAACTAAGTCCAAGGAAATCGCTTTGGAAAGGAATGCTGTATTGCTATCCGAAGATGAATGGCTGACGTCTATATACCCCAATATGATTGCTTCACTAGAGGACTATGTTAAATATTCTAGCCAGATCAAGCCTCCTATTAAAAGGCTAGTGCAATCAATATTAAATACTGCCACAGATGTTGTTATGGATTTCCCGGCAAATACTGTTTCACAAAGAGAATGGTTCAGGGAAATTTTCTCAGAGGTGGAAGCTTGTCATCAGTTGATATATATCGATGTTTCTAATGAAATATGCCTCGAACAGATCGAGAAAAGACGTATAGAGCAACCTGAGAGGGCAGCCACTGATACAGCGGAGATGTTCGCTCAGGTGACGAAGTATTTTGTTGAGCCAGCAGCTGAAGAAGGCTTTAACACAATGAGAATTGGTAACAATGCATAACAATGCCATAAACTCGGACCGCAAAAAGTGCCGCTGCGCTCTGCTTTTTACGTCCGGTTATGGCGGGCGTTGGGCCTCGAAGATATGACTCGCGACACGAAAGGATTTGGTCCACCTGAGAGGGTGTACGTCGAGAACGAGTGGTATGACGGACCACGCGCGGGTGTCGCGGACATCAACGGGTTACCTCAGCGATTCAGGTCCCTATTCGACGAAGCAGAAGACGAATATCTTGGAACCTTCGTGGTCTGGCCAATTGACGCGGAGTCTCTGCAGCTAGAGATTGAACAGTGGCGCATCTTTGTCGAGTGGAATGCTCTGTACGAGTCTGGTCAGGCGAAACTTGAATCACATCCGGGTCATGGTGGCGTCAACCGAAGATGGGACGAGATAAACGAGAGGCTAAAGGAAAGCAGGGATCGAGTGCCTGGGAATGCCCAGCGCGCCCAAGTTGAAGTTGATCAAATTGATCGCGAAAGCCGTTATGAACCTAGCGGCCCTGACTACATGCTGCGATGGCGAATTCTGTGACACATCGCGGCCCAACAACGAGCTGCAGCCGACGTGCGAAGACGCACGCGGCTGGGCGCAGGCGTCAGACTCTCATGAAAACCGCCACATGCGGGTCTGATGTCTGAACGGCGGAAAGGTAAAACTTGGAGGAAGCATGCGCGAGCAAATTGCAGTCGCCCCTATGCAATGGGCACCAATCAACTATTTACAAGATGTAGAGCCATTGAATGACCAAGACTCTGAATGCTTGGCGGAAATCAGGGAAGTATTGAAAAAGCACGGGAAGTTGGATCGTTTCGCTTTGTACCTGGTGCATAAGCATTTCGACCTAAGTGAGGACGAAATTCTTTGTGAATACACGGATCCGGAAAGCCGTACCCTAACAATGATCCCAAAGAATAAAATGGAGATTCCGGGGCACGTCGAAACTACATGGATGCTTAATGAAATTGGCCCACTCACTGCTTGCATTTACGCCTGCTACTGGCCGTTATGCAAAGCTTCACATAATGGCCGATACCGAGAATTGCTCCCAATCAACTTTTGCACATAACAGCTCACTGGCTGGAAACATAATAAACCAACCAACTTTTGCTCAATACGGAGTGATTTAAAAATCGGGTTAGGGCTAATTTCCAACCCTGAATACACATAGGTAATTTTACATCCCTCAGCGCATTCGCGTTTGATCCGTATCGTCGGGTACAGAACCAATATGACCATAGTAAATCTGACAAGCTTACCGGAACATCTTCCCACCTTAGCGGCCTGGCACCAGGCGGAATGGGCCGAACTGAACCCGGGCCAAAGCTTGCAGCAACGTATAGGAAAAATGCAAGCCTATTTGCACGGCGACGCGGTTCCCGCCACCTACCTCTATTTGCATGATGGCGAATTGGCTGGCTCGGCGGCATTGATTGCCTGCGATATGGATACCCGCCCGGAGTTGACGCCCTGGCTAGCCAGCGTGTTCGTAGCGCCGCCGTTTCGTAATCAGGGCATAGGTTCGCAATTAGTCAGGCACGTCATGCAGCAAGCCAAAGGCGCCGGCTTCGAACGGTTGTATTTGTTTACCCCAGACCGGGCAGCCTTTTACCGGCGCCTGGAGTGGCGGGTTTTGCAGCAAGAGTTGTACCGCGGACACGAGGTGAGCGTCATGCAGGCCGATTTGCTGGCACCGAAGTAAAGTCGCAATTCCAAGGCTGTTGGCTTAATCGTGGATAGCCAAGCTATCGCGCACGCAACGCAACGCCGCTTCGGCAGCGCCGTTTGAATGGCTGTCCTCGGTAAAGTCGCCGGCGAAACACACGCGGCCTTGCGGTTGCCGCAGGCTGTCCGATAATGCGTCGAAGCGCGAGCGGCCTATCGGCCATGCCGCTATGGCGCGCGGATGGTAGCGGTGGAAAACCATTTGTTTTATGGAAGCCGCGAAGCCCGGCCACAAGGATTCGAAGGCATCGGTCAATGCTTGTTTGGTTTCGTCCGCCGTTAGCCCGCGCGAATTGAAGCGTTCGGCGTAGTTGCCGGTTATCAAAAGATTCAGCATCGCGGTGTTGCTGTCGCCGCCGTGACCGCCGTAAATGACCCCCAGCGGGCCGTCGCTCAAGATCGGCAAAACGTCGATGTCGTTTACATGCCAGAAGCGGGAAGCGGCTTTATCGACCTGCACGTGGGCGGTGAAGTAAGCGCCGCTTGCTTGGCTGGCGATCGCTTGCCGGCGTTCGGCGGTCAACGGTGGGGAAAACTGCAGGTCGGCCAGCCGAAATAACGGGATGGCCAGGATAATCCGACCGCCGTGAAATGTGTGCTGGCTAAAATCGCTTTGATCGACCGAGATCGCTTCAACGCCCTTCTCATCGGCGCTGACGTGGGTCACCAGTTGGTTCAGGCGAATCGAGCCGCGGCCTATCGCGTCTGCCAATGCCAACGCAGCGCGTTGATTGCCGCCGACGACATGGTAGGGGGTTACTCCGTCTCCGGAAAACAAATGCCATTCGGCGATGCCGTCCAACGCGCTGATTTTTTCCCAAGACACTCCGTATTCCGGCTCCGTTTCGATGCGTATCATGTCTTGCAGCGCACTCGGCAACCCGCTGCCGCGCACCCAATCGGCAAACGAAATTTGTTGAAGATCCAATAATTCCCGGGTTAGCGGGCGAGTTTGCAATTGCCGGTAAAGCTGTGCCATGCGTGCGTCCCAGGCGCGAAATGCCGGCACCTGTTGCGCCCCGGCGAATGCGCCGACGAATTCCGAATTGCTATCCTGAACGAACGGAACCAAGCGGCCTTGGTGGATAAAGCTGGAAAAGCCGCTGTACGAGGTTTCCAAAGGGACGCCGAGTTCTCTGAAAATAGGGATCGCCGGATTGTTATCCCAGAATTCTTCCAAGCCGAGTTCCGCGTACCGGCCGTTTTCATACTGTGCGGTACGGATGCGTCCGCCGACGTGGGGCGTCGCTTCCAGCAATAATACCGAGCGGCCGGCTTGTTTGAGCCGGTAAGCGGCGGTCAAACCGGACAAACCGGCGCCGACGATCAGCACGTCGGCTTCGGCTTCGCTCGCTACAGCCGGCGCGCAATACCACAAGCGAACCGTCAGGGTAACGACGAGCAGAGGTTTCAACCGCAAATTCATAACCTATGGCAACGCTTGTGAATAGAAGTATGAAAGTTTATAAGCAGTATATGGCAACGATGTGAAACGCAGTCTTCTGCAGCGTGTCGTCCCTTGGGTGTGTCATCCGGCTGTCATCTGCCGTCGCTAAGCTCGGCGCTCGGCTTTCTAGCGAACATAATTATGGCTTTTTCGACTCAGTTAAACGGAAAAAACTACCATTTCGCAAATTTGCGGACATTGCTGGCAAAAGCTTCGCCGCGCCGAGCCGCCGACGAATTGGCCGGCTTGGCGGCCGAATCCGAAGTGGAGCGCGCTTTAGCGCAACGCTTGCTGGCTGAGGTGCCGCTTTGCCGTTTCATCGAAGAGCCTTTGATTGAGCCGGAACGGGACGAGGTAAGCCGCCTGATTTTCGAACAACAGGATTCCGCGGCGTTTAAGCCGCTGGCGCTGATGACGGTCGGCGAATTACGCGAGCATTTGTTGACCGAATCCACCGATTTAACCGTTTTGACCGCCGCGCTAACGCCGGAGATGTTGGCGGCGGTCAGCAAACTCATGCGCAATCAGGATCTGATCGCAGTCGCCAAACGCAGGCCCGTAGTCAGCCGCTTTCGCAGCACGGTGGGCTTGCCGGGCAGGCTTTCCACCCGCCTGCAGCCCAACCATCCGGTCGACGACAGCAAAGGCATCGCCGCGGCGATACTGGACGGCTTGATGTACGGCAGCGGCGATGCGGTGATCGGCATCAATCCGGCTACCGACAATCTGCACAACGTGCGCGGTTTGCTGCAGCTGCTCGACGAATTGATCCAGAGCCAACACATTCCCACCCAAGCCTGCGTGCTCAGCCACGTCACCACCAGCATGGCCTTGATGCAACGCGGTGCACCAGTCGATTTGGTGTTTCAATCCATCGCCGGTACCGAGGCCGCCAACGCCGGTTTCGGCATCGATTTAGCCTTGCTGCGCGAAGCTAAAGCGCTGGCCGAAAGTCTAAATCGAGGTCCGGACGGCGCGCAGTTGATGTATTTCGAAACCGGGCAAGGCAGCGCCTTGTCCGCCAACGCCCATCACGGCGTAGATGCGCAAACCTGCGAGGCCAGAGCGTACGCGGTGGCGCGCGAATTTCAGCCCTTCCTGGTCAATAGCGTGGTCGGTTTTATCGGCCCGGAATATTTGTACGACGGCAAGCAAATCATCCGGGCCGGCCTGGAAGACCATTTTTGCGGCAAGTTGATGGGCTTACCGATGGGTTGCGACATTTGCTACACCAATCATGCCGAGGCCGACCAAAACGACATGGACAATTTGTTGACCCTGCTCGGCGTTGCCGGCTGCAACTTCATCATGGGCGTGCCGGGCGCGGACGACGTGATGCTGGCTTATCAAAGCACCTCGTTTCACGACGCCCTGTACTTGCGCCAGGTGCTGGGTTTGCGGCCGGCGCCGGAGTTCGAGGCTTGGCTGGAACAAATGGGAATTTTCGACGGCGAAAACCGTTTAGCGGACAGGCGCTTGCAGACACCGTTGTTGCAAGGCTTTTCGGACTTGGTGGAGCACGCTTCGTGAACGATCCTTGGCAGGTATTGCGCCGATATACGCAAGCCCGCATCGGTCAAGGCCGGGCCGGTTGTGCGCTGCCGACCGCCGCACAACTGGAGTTTCAACTGGCGCACGCGGCTGCTCGAGATGCTGTGTTGCAAGCGTGGTCGCCCCAAGCCTTGGCCGAATCGGTCGCGGCCATGGACATGCCTAGCCTGATTTTGGCTACCCAGGCCGGCGACCGGCAGGTTTATCTGCGGCGGCCGGACCTGGGCCGGCAATTGGCAGCCGAGAGTCATCAGCACTTAGCGGCTGCAAAGGACAAGCTGTTACAACCGGTTGACGTGACATTGATCGTCAGCAACGGCTTGTCGACCAGCGCGGTCGAGGCGCACGCGCCGGGTTTGTTGCAGGCCGTATTACAGGCTTACCGGCAAGCCGGTTTGCAAATTGCCCCATTGTGTTTGCTGGCGGACGCGCGGGTGGCAGTTGCCGACGAAATCGGTGCGCTGCTCGGCGCCCGGCTGGCGGTCATCGTGGTCGGAGAGCGGCCGGGGCTGAGCGCCGCCGACAGCTTGGGCATTTATCTGACTTACGCGCCGCAGCCCGGTAAAACCGACGCCGAGCGCAACTGCATTTCCAACATCCGCCCGCCGCACGGATTGAGTTACGCCGCGGCGGCGGCCACCTTGCGTTATTTGTCCGAAGCGGCGCTGCTTAAGGGTATTTCCGGCGTCGCGCTGAAAGACGATATGCCGCCGGCGCTAGTAGCGGGCGATACGAAGTTGATAGCGGCCAAGCCTTAGCGCGTTTGGGGCGGACTCCTATTCGACGGCTAAACCGTTGAACGCGTGACTACCGGTATTAAGCGGATTCATTGACGGCGGCAGCGGTACTCCGCCGCGATTTACAAGCCGCTATCCGCGGCAAAGTATTTCTCATCGGTAACGTTGGTAGAGCCGATACACCGCCAAACCCTGTAAGCCTGCGGGCGATTGCGTAGCGATTTTCGGACTAAGTTACGCTAGAAAATTGCGGCAGCCCGGCACCCGCACTGCTCGAGTCGCGTTCCGAATGCCGGACGGAGAGGATGCGGGAGCGGCTAGCATGGCAATCGTGCCATCGGCATTCGGCGCAGTTTGGATGATATACAGTCGGGAAAAAGTCTTGCGAATCAAAAAATATTGTGGCTACACAGGTTTCGTAGTAGATATACGGAACTATCTAAGTACTAGGTTTCTTTATCTCTTCACTGCTTATGAAATCCAAAAACCTCATTTTGAGTACAAGTGCTGGTGCCGCCGTTGGCACACTTGGAGGACTTATTGGCCTCGGAGGTGCCGAATTCCGTCTTCCTCTTCTCATTGGGGTCTTTGGTTATTCCGCTTTGCCGGCAGTCATCCTCAACAAGGCCATGAGCCTCGCCGTCGTTGCGTCCGCTTTGCCCTTCCGCGCATCGTCAGTTCCGTTCCAACAGTTGCTTGAACACGCCAATATCATCTTTACTCTTCTGGCTGGCAGTCTTGCCGGGGCGTGGTTCGGTGCCGATTGGGCAACAAAACTGAAGTCGCACGTTCTCTATCGTGTGCTGGCCGTACTCTTGGTGGTAATTGCGTTTGTCTTGGTCTTTGGTCACGGCACGTCTGCTTCTTCGGCAGTGTCGCTTACCGGGATGCCGCTAGTCATTGCTGGCGCTAACGCCGGTTTTGGCATTGGCGTTGTTGCCTCACTCATGGGGGTCGCTGGCGGCGAGTTGCTTATTCCAACCATCGTGTTGCTCTTTGGTGCCGACATTAAGCTCGCTGGTAGTCTTTCGCTTGCCGTAAGCCTGCCTACGATGATTGTTGGTTTTTCACGTTACAGCCGAGACCAAAGTTTTTCCGTCATTCGCACTGAGCGCCGTTTCGTCGTGTTCATGGTGGCGGGGTCGTTCTTGGGCGCATTCATTGGCAGTCAGTTGCTGGGCGTTATTCCAACCCATATCTTGCTTCCGCTGCTGGCTGGTATTTTGTTGCTCTCAGCGGTAAAGGTTTGGAACCACGCATGAGCAGCCCTTTCAAGGTGTCAACTCAGTTTGAGAGGTGGTGCCGAAAAATTGAACAACCGATTAAGTGAAAGACCTGCTACTTTTGAACGTCCGTAAGGACAAAGCAATGGAGCAGAAGATGTCTAAAAAACCGCGAAGAAAACATTCACCGGTCTTCAAAGCCAAAGTCGCCCTGGCGGCCTTGGCGGGCGATAAAACCTTGGGGCAGTTGACCCAGGAATTCGAGGTTCATCAAAATCAGATTGTCGATTGGAAGAAGCAGCTGAGCGAGCGGGCCGCCGAGGTGTTTGGGAAGCCCGCGGAGCCGGAATCGCCACCCGTCGATCTGCAAGCCCTACACGCGAAAATCGGTCAACTGACATTGGAGAACGATTTTTTAGAAGGCGCGCTCACCCAGGCGGGATTGCTGAGCGCAAAGCGATGATCGACCGTCAATCCAAATTGCCGATTGGTCGGCAGGCCAAGCTATTAGGCATCAGTCGCGGCAGTGTGTACTACCTGCCCAAGCCGGTTCCGGAGCGCGAATTTGACATCATGCGCCGACTCGACGCACTGCACCTGAAACACCCATTCATGGGCGCTCGCCAGTTACGGGATCAGCTGAATCGGCAAGGCATCCCGATTGGCCGCAAGCATGTGAAAACCTTGATGGCGAAAATGGGCATCGAAGCCGTGTACTGCAAACCCAATACCAGCAAGAAGACGCCGGGGCATGAAATCTATCCCTACTTGCTGCGGGGCATGACCATCAACCGTGCCAATCAGGTCTGGGCGCTAGATACCACCGACATCCCGCTGGCCAAAGGATTCGCGTATTTAACGGCGGTCGTCGACTGGGCCACTCGCAAAGTCCTGGCCGCCAAGGTGGCGATTACGCTGGAAGCCTGTCATGCGGTGGACGTGCTGGAACAGGCTTTCAAGCGCTACGGCAAGCCGGATATCGTCAACACTGACCAAGGCAGCCAGTTTACCGCCAAGGCGTTTGTCGATGCCGTGAAAGGTCAGGGCTGTCTGCTCAGTATGGACGGTCGGGGTGCTTGGCGGGATAATGTCTTTGTTGAGCTCCTATGGCGATCGGTCAAATACGAGCGGGTTTACCTGCATGCCTACGATTCCGTCGGCCAAGCCCGCGCTTCAATCCTGGATTATTTCGAGTGGTACAACCACGAACGACCGCATTCCAGTTTGAAACGAAAAACGCCTCATCAGGCGTATAACGATGGGGTGCCAACCCTCAAGTTGGCCGCCTAAACCATGGCAGGGATTTCACTTTAAATCATCGATTTACTGTTCAAACCAATGGGGCCACTTCTATGGAAAGCCAAATTGTATTGAATATTTTTGGTTAAAAGATGGGTTGCCCGCTTATGAAACTTGCACCGATGTTGTTAGCTATTAAGAGTTCTAACCAGCGGGTCAACTTGACCGGCCAAAGCTACGCTCCTATCGTCGCTACGCTTTTGCCATCAAGTTACCCTTATCGTTAGGCGCAATCAGGAGGACTTGATGAATCAGCGTTTCACCATACTCGTAACAGCACATTTGGCGTTGTTGTTAAGTCTTTCACTCAATGCTCAAGGCGCAGAGATCACAGTTTGTGGAAGAAAATAAGCCGGTCCAAGATCAAATCCTATCCTTGTCGAGCCTTATTTTGATCGACAACCACAAGGCCCCGCAATACAATCCCCTTACTATGAAGAATAACCTGGAAGCTAGCCTTAACAAGGGCGGTTTAGTTCAACAACATTTATACGTCATGCTCTACATGACGTATAAATGCTTATAAGTTATGCGCGGCACCTCCAGGACGATGTTTAAAATTTTTCCAGCGATTTTTATAGCTTTTATTCTGGCTTTACTTCCAGTGCAAGCTGTCTTGGCCTGTAAATGTGCAAGTGGCGAAACAGAGCAAAGCCGATTTAACAAAGCCGACTATGTGGCGCATGTAAAAATCACTGTCTCAGAAATTAGGGATGCTAGTGAATTAGAAAATGCTAATTCTGACATCATTGATATGGCTGATGGGGAATATGTCCGCGTCTCTTTCGAAGAAAAGGAAATATTTAAAGGAAAAAAGTTTTCTCCAAATTTCCTAAAAGAATTACCCTTCACCAATGGGAACTGCATGCTGGACCTTCGGCCCGGCTGGGAATATGTGATTTTTATTAGCAAAGAATCAAACGGGTTAGTAGGTAATTGCTCTGGTTCGTTTTCTTTATACAACACCAATGATGCATCGACCAAAATACAGCAGCTAAGAGAATGGGCGAAGGAAAAAAGGTAAATTCGCATGACGCGGCGCTCAAAGGGACGCTTCGCTGGGCGTTAGGCTCTGTTAGCGTTGATACTACTTTACACAAATACAAACTGCTTTTATGAATACAAATATTGAATTCGCAAAAATAGCTCCATTTTTAACCCATCCACTGGTGTTGGCTGGTTTTGCTCTATTCCTTTTGTTTAGCCTATTTAAAGTTCTCATAAAAGCAAAAATTATCCCTGAAGTGTCCAAAGAAGCAGGGGCTGGTATTGTTCACGTCATCCTCAGTCATGGATTCATTATCACCCTAACAATTGTTCTACTTGGATTCCTGTTGCAAGGATTGCAAAACCTTTATGCTCATAGAGAAAACCAAGGAACTGCTATACAAAAAACACTAAATGAACGTGCCAATGCCGCTTTTTCGGCTGTATTTAATGAACTTGGTTCAGATGTCCAAACAATCGGGACACTGCTAACCGCCATAGAAGACGACACTTTGTTACAGCCTTTTGAGAAATATGAGAAAAGAAGGGTTAATGAAACAGAATTGTCTTTTAGAGAAAGGGTAAAAAATCATTATCGTGATTACCATTCGTACATTAAATCCCTCATAGAAAAATTCCCAATTTCAGATAGCACATGGAAAGCTCATCAGAACGATTTACTAACATTAGGCGAAAATGATATTTCGAAATTCAGAAGTGCGTATGAGCACATCGCTTTAGCATTGGATTATTTACAAAGATATGTTGAAAGCGTACAGCATACTGTGTCGCTAAATTACAGCGACACAGAATCCTATGCAAACATAACCTCTCAACGTGCTGAGAAACTAGCCAGCGTTAAAATTGAATTATGTACAGTAGTTTCTACTGTTGTGCTTTTGGCGCGTAATGACGAAGAATTGTTGCCGTTTCAACTCGGACTTGGAACGGCTGGCATTAAGGACGTACCTATTATCAGGGGAGTTGAGGGAGCTAAGCTACTTACGCAAAAATCCCTCGATTATCATAAAGACAAAGTTAAAGTCTTAACAGAAGCTAGCTCAAAGCTAAATGCGGCTACCGACAAATATATTTCAGCCACAATTAATGACCCCTACATAAAAATGATGCGTAGAACTATAGGGTTAAGCGAGTCATTAACAGAAGCTGAGATTTATGGGCGCAAAAATAAAAAACTTGACCCCGAAGAAAAAGATATATCGAAGTTATTAAGTCTAGCATACACATCATATGCAGAAGCCGATGGTGAGAATGCAATTATTTATTTTGAGCGTGCAGCCAAACTTAAAGGATTGCCCGACAATATGCAAAAGTATTTGAGCGCATCAATTCATCGATTAAAAAATCCTGATGAATTTGGGGAAAGCCTTGGTTTCATGATTATGGATATTGATAAAAAGGGGTTGTTTTCAAAAAGCGGTTTTCATCTTGATGATATATTGATAGGTATTGATGATAAACCATTGATTGAACCTACTGACATATCAATGGCTTTAGGGCGTAGCCCAGATCACCCATTTTTGATAAGACTGGTTAGGGAAGGCCAAAAAATGGAATTGGCTGTAAAACCTGGAAAATCAGCAGGGGCAACTATCACCCAATTGGTTGCCTTTGGTCAAGTAAGATTATAAAAGGCATTAATTAATGCATTCCCGTCTAACCCAACGCTCCAGCCGACTCCGCTAACGCTACGCGGCTGAGCTTTGCGTTAGCAGTTTCTATGTCGAACCTCTCGGTACTTGAACGCCTGGAAGGATATCTCGCCGCATACGAGCGAAACGAAGTGACGCGAGCGGAATTTGTGAAGTTCCTATCCAACACTATTGAAGCGTTGGAAGGTGTGCCTTACAGCGTGCGCCTAGAGCTTCGAAATCATGAGCGCGATATTGAAACCGAGGGCTACTTTGAAAAAGCAGAGTTTGAGTCAAAAATAACCCCAGCAAAGGAAACTCTGAAATTGTGGCTTCAACATCTGAAAGAACATTATGGCCACGGCAACTGCTAGCCAGCGGGTAAACTTGACCGGCAAAAGCTACGCTGCGCATTTGCATGCCGGTTATGGTCCGTTACTATGTCGGTGAAAGTCCGGCAGTCAGGTTTTCGTAGAGCCGAAGGCTAGGGAAACGGCAAGGGCGTTGTTGCGAGACAGGGTCTGGAAGGCAGATTTTTGCTCCTGCAAGATCTGCATGTCCGCCATCCATGGCGGTCAAGCCGAACCCAAAGGTGCGGCCCGCAGGGTGAGCATCAGGAAGATGCGAATAGCAAGAACCGGATATGAGGCGTGACACATCCGGGGCGAGCGGGCACGTGACCGCTAAGCTCTCGGCTTTGGCTTCCTGCAACTAAAAGGATCATTCCGGCCAGTGAAGGCTCGACCGATTACTGAACGCCCAGGTGTTCGAGGAGAGTCATCATGCGATACCTAAGATTCATGACGATGTTCCGGGCGCAACTGGGGTTGCTGCTCGTATTGTTGTATTCCACGCTTGCGGCGGATGCGGATACGCTGACAGTCGGCGTTAAAGACAATCGTTTTCAAAGCGCTACCCTGCACGTCAAAATCGGCGATTCGGTGCAATGGGTTTGGCAGGATACTGCCAATCCGCATACCACAACCTCCGGCAGTTGTACCGGCGCAAGCTGTAGTGCCAATCCGGACGACAACTGGGATTCCGGGCTGAGCAGTAATTCCGGATTTACCTTTACCAAACCGACGGCGTTTACCACGGCGGGCACTTATCCCTATTATTGTAAAGTGCATGCGTCGATAGGCATGACCGGGAGCATCATCGTTGACGCGGATGTTGTGCCTGCTACCTGCTCGGAAACCGATGCGGTCAATTTAGATCCGATTCCCAAAACCGTAGATAAAGAAACCACCGCCAGCATTGCGCTGCAAACCGTGGCTAGCGGTGGCGGTTTGGTAGCGCCGAATGGCGGGACTGCCGCTCCCGGAGACAAGCGGCATTTGTTCGTCACCGACACGATAGGCAAAATTTGGGCGATCAATTTAACTGATCAAAGCAAAGACTTGCTTCTGGATCTGTCGGCCCTGCTGGTTACTAACTTCGGCAACCCTATCCCGGAATTGCCTGGTTACGACGAACGCGGTTTGTTGGGGTTGGCGTTTCATCCCGGCTATAAGAAAAACGGCTTGCTCTATACCTTTACCTCTGAGCCTTACGTAGCCGGTAGCGCGGATTTCGTTTTGCACAATCTGAGCGGCGGCAACACGCCGGATCACATCAACGTGGTATCGGAATGGAAGGTCGAGGATCCCAAGGCCTTGCATCCCAAAGTGTCCGGCCCTCGTCGAGTGTTGTTGCGCGCCGAGCATCCGCAATTCAATCATAACGGCGGCGCCTTGCACTTCGGCCGCGACCGCATGCTGTATATCGCCATGGGCGACGGCGGCATGGCCAATGATCAAGACGCTATCGGCGGGCACAATCCAAGCATCGGTAATGGCCAGGATTTAGCCAGCGTATTGGGCAAAATCTTGCGGATTAATCCGCTGAAAAGATCGGCGCAAAACGGCCAATACGGCATTCCGGCTTCCAATCCGTTCACAACCAAAAAAAGCAAGGGTGGCGACGCGGCTTGCAGCGGAGGCGCTAAAACTTGCGACGAAATTTGGGCTTACGGCTTTCGCAATCCTTACCGCTTTTCGTTCGACAAGGCTAACGGCAATTTGTTTGCCGGGGATGTCGGTCAAAACAAGATCGAAGAAATCGATTTGGTCAAAAAAGGCCGCAATTACGGCTGGGCCTACAAAGAAGGTAGTTTCTTTTTTCTACCTAATGGCAGCGACGGTAGTGGAGCGGGTTACGTCAGCGATAGCAGGCTGTGCCGCAGCGATGAGCCTAACGGATTAACCGATCCGCTGGCACAATACGACCATGACGAAGGGCTGGGGATAGTCGCTGGGTTTGTCTATCGCGGGAAAGCCATCCGATCGTTACGGGCACGTTACGTATTCGGCGATTATGCCAAGGCATTTGCCAGTTCCGAGCCGGAAAACGCCGGGCGTTTGTTTTACCTGCTTGAGAAAAATCCGAGCAAATCATCCGGTACGCAAAAGACCGTCGTCGAATTCCGTTTGGCAAACGATGCGGCGGTGGGTATGTCGATATACGGTTTTGCACAGGACGCCAACGGCGAGCTGTATGTGTTGGGTAACACCAGCGGAGTGCCCGCGCCGCGTGACTCCGAAGGGCATTATCTGGAAACCGGCGTCGTAAAAAAGATCGTGCCGCCCGTGGCGGACTGATAGCCATGCGCATGCATGTGTTTGCGCCGTTTGTTAAGTTGAGTGCCGGGTAGGAAAGTGTTCGAACGAGGCGTCAATCTTGGATGCGGATGGGAAGGTTGATGAAAGTTGTATTAAAGTGGTGCGATTTGTGCCAATTAAGGGCTTTAACATGACGGTAATGTAAACCAATGTGCTACATTGTAAATGCGATCCGGTTTATGCCATTGAATTTAAGTTTATTTTTCATCTGGCATGAATTCTGTTTGCAAATTCAACGACCAGCAAGGCGAATTTTTAGCGTCTGGTTTTTTCTAACGCTTGTTTTCTTGGATTGATAACGAGCATTAGAGAAATCTAGCCTCGGACGGCTTATCGTTAACGTTAACTCTTAAGAGGTGAAAATCCATGAATGTGATTGTATCTATCAAAACGTGGTTGGCGATATGTTTATTCGCCGTGTCTACAGCAAGTTCCGCGGGTATCAATTGGGAGTCTACTGACGGAACGAGTAACTTCATCTCGTTCAGCTCGGCTTCCTTCCCGTTTCCGTCCTCGGACTTGTTCGGCATCTTCTCCATTGACGCCGATCTGAGTAGCGATGCTCCGCTGTCGACCTTTACCGGTTTGGGTTCCATAACCGAAACCGATCCGTTCCAAATCGGCTTGTGGACTAGCGACGGCTGGATTAGCGAAGCCGGCGCAACGCTGTTACCTGCGGCTAATACCTATTTATTGGTATTCGCTACCAGTTATCCTTTGGGTAACAACCTGCATTTTCTGTACGGTTTCGACATCATGCCTTCGGTGGATCAAGGCGGCGGTCCGGTAGTGCCTTTGCCGGCGTCCGTATGGCTGATGACCAGCGCGTTATTGGGATTACTCTACGCGGATAGACGCAAAAAAGTCGTAGCCGCATAAACTGTTGTCAAGCAGTTAGCCCGAGTAAAGCGGTTTTCGCTTTACTCGGGCTTTTTTTTGCCCGGAGATTTGCAGTTAAGTCCGTTTGACCGGGACAGCCCCGTAGATACTCTGCATTGCATGCCATTGTTCCGGTTCAATACGATAACATGTGCTAAATCTGATGGCCTGAATCGCCTCTCTCGGGAGCTGTTCAGTATTTTTTGGTACTCTTAGTGCAAAACTACAACTAGCAAAGAGGGGGCATATGAAAAAATTTAGTGGGTTGCTGATGGGCTTGTTAATCGGCGCGTTGCCGGGGCAAGTATTGGCTTACGGTAGCGGGTCCGGTTCGGTCCGTTGCGATAAACCGGAATTTTCGAATTTCGATCCGGCGGCAAACAAGTACGTGCAACAGTTCCGGGAGTTTTCCTTTGTTGCGTCTGCAAATACGACGCCTGCATCGATAGAAGTTAACGTTAGCGCCGGGACGAATAAATACCATTTCAATGCCAAGCAATTGGTCATTACACCGCAGCGGAGTGGCCGTTTTGAGGTAAGCGGTAAATTGGATAGGCCGTTCCAACACGGCTTTGTTAGGCTAAGCGTTACGGCGCACACCAAGCCTAACTGTATACATACCGACGGCTATTTGATTCGGGTTCAATAATTGCGCTTGATAGTTTTAATGATTGCCCCAGCGTTGTTCAACCGCTAACACTGCCTTGTTTAATAGCGATAGCTGTTGTTCCTCCGAGAACTGCAATCCCAGCGTATAAAAAATCGGCATCCACAGCGGGTTGATCATTAAGGCGCCTAATACGCTACGAGCGGTACGCATGCCGTTTTTGAGCGGATTAAATCCTTGGCTTAAAGGTTGCTTGGGATGTTCGGAAAATACCTGGACGATAGGGTTTAACCGCGACCAGTCGCGGCATTGGTCAGCGTTTATGGCTTGCAGCAGTTTGTCGCGAATAGCCAGAAAGTTCGCCCTTGCCCGCCATACCGATACGGCAAACACTAACGCCATTAACGGTAACAGCACTTGCGGCGGGGCAATGGGGGCGAAAATCGGCGCCATAAGAACCAGGCTGTAGCCAAGCATTAAAATGTCTTCGCCATGCTCGACATCTTTATCGATGGCGGAAACGATAGCAGCGATCGAAGTGGGGGTGGCAGCGTTTAAGTAGGAATCTTTGATTTGCATAGTGCTTCTCCTGTATTCAACAACAGAAAGCACTATCTATTCCCCGAAGATAGGAGAAGTCAAGAAAAAATCGTAATTGTTCAACACTCCCCGAAGGTTCCTCCGTAAACTCCGGCAATTTGCCGTCAAACTGCACTGTGTAAAACGTACGAATCAAAAAAGGCGTTAATCTGGTTATTAAAGCGAAATAGGGTATTCGAACTAATTCCCTGGAAATTAGTAGTTCGTTCCATGAATATATTGACTAATTAAGCAAGCTCCAAGTCGAACTTTTTCCAGCGGAAAACGACCGGCGCGGCATTCATTTCAGCAATCCCTTTCAGGATGCGCGCCATGAGTTCAGCAACGGGGAGACGCGGATATGACGGAGGAAGGTTCGGGCCATTTTCGAGAAGGCGCACGATCAGGTTGAGCCAGGAACCGTGTTTGGGGGTGTGAACGTACTCAAACCGCCCCGGCCGCGTGGCCAAATAAGCCATGGTTTCCTTGGAGATGTGCGGCGAATGGTTATCCAGAACGACACGGATGACGGCCTGCGGCGGGTAGTAGGCATCGATCGACCGGAGCAACGCAATGAATTCGCAGCTACGGTGCCGTGCCGAATATATTCGTAATCCCGGCTAACCGTTGGCGCCTTACCGGGAACCGGCGGCAAATCGGGAGCCGTTAAGCCGATGGCTTGAACCCCAGACTTCTCATCGACGCTGACCGTGTAAACCGGGGTTAGCCCCATCCTGAAGGCTAGCTTCGGCATAGAGCGAAACGTCGCGATAGGCGATCAGCACCTCGCGCATCTTCCGGTCGAAATCGGGGGCGGGCTTTTCCAAGTAGTAACGGATCTTGTGCGGCTTCAGTTCGTTCTCGTCGAGAATCCGCCAAACCGTACTTTTACCGGCCCTGGCAAGACGCGGGAACCCTACCGACTCCGCGTGTTCGCACACATAGCGCGCCAAGGCCGAGAGCCTCCACAATTCCGCGGCCAGCCCCAGTTCCTTCAGCTGGATGCAAGCGATACTGACCACCCAGGCCTTAGCCTCCTCAGAGCCGCTCGCTCACTTTTACGTCCCATAATCACCCGCCAATTAGAATAATAGGAGGATCCTGACAATTCAGGATAAACCTGTAACCATAATTAATGGGACGATCTACTAACGTGTACAGCCGCAACGCCGAATTGACCTGTCCTAGGTTCTTGCGGATTCGCATTTAAAACAATTTTTCACCATGGGGTTATCTATGAACGCGACATCAAAACGATTTTTAACGCCTGTTTGCACTGCCTTGCTAGCGCTTAGTTGCAGTCTGCCCGTACTGGCGGACAAGCATTCGGGGCACGGCAACGAGGGCAAGCACAAACAAAAGTCGCATCACGAAAAACGGCGGGAAGAAGACCGTCGCGAGGAAAAGTACTTTTCGGATCAACACCGACTGATTATCCACAATTACTACCGAGACGAATTCAACGGCGGCCGTTGCCCGCCGGGTTTGAAGAAAAAACATAACGGTTGCGTGCCGCCAGGTCAGCACAAACGTTGGGTGGTGGGGCGTCCCTTACCGCGCGAGGTAGTCTATTACGATTTGCCGCCGGCGATTGTCAGCCAAATCGGCTACCCGCCGGCAGGTTACCGTTACGTCAGGGTAGCGTCGGATATCTTGATGATCGCGGTCGGTACCGGCATGGTGGTCGACGCGCTGTCCGATTTAGGGTTGCTGCAATAGCTGCCGGCCGGCTTGGCGTGATGGGGCGAATGTCCCGACCTGAAGGGAGTGGCGGCTGGAGGGGGCTTAATCCGGGTGATTGCGCTTAGCGCTGCGCCCGATTCCGGCGCGCAGCCATGGGGTCCTGCGTCAGCGGCCGGTAGATTTCCACCCGGTCGCCGTCTTGCAAGGTTTGCTCTAGTTGGCAGATGTGGCCGAAAATCCCGATCGTTTGAGTCGTTAGGTCAATTGCCGGAAAAATGTGCAGTATGCCGGACGCCCGGATGGCTTGTTCGGCACTGCAGCCGACGGGCAGGCTCAGTTCGAGGACGCATTGTTTTTCCAACGTTGCGTAAGCGACCTCGATGTGCAGAGTTTCATCAACAGCCATAGATGACTTTGGCCCGTTGGGTGAAGGCCCCGACCATGGTGTTGCAAATTTGGTTGAACACCGGTCCGAAGGCCAAGCCGGCGAAAGTGCTGGCGATTTCGAATTCCAAATCCAAAGAAATCTTGCTGGCGTCCGCGCGTAAGGGCATGAAGTTCCATACGCCTTCCAGCGACTTGAACGGGCCGTCCAACAAGCTGATCGTGATACGCCCACCGGGATCGGTTACGTTGCGGGTGGTAAAGGATTTATGAAAGCCGGCTTTGGCAATGTCGATGCGCCCCTCGACGATATTCCCGTCCCGGCGCAGTACCTTGCTGCCGCTGCACCAGGGCAGAAACTGCGGATAGGCCTCGATGTCGTCGACCAGGTCGAACATTTGTTTGGCCGAAAACTTGACCAACGCGCTTTTTTGTACGACCGAAATCATTAAATGACTCCGAGTACGTGCAAAAACACCAGAAACACCGCAGCGGGTGCGACATATTTGATCAGGAAATACCAGGCTTCGAACGCTTCGTGGCCGACTTCCAATTCGTGTTCGGCGTGTTCGCGCTTCATCAACCAACCGGAGAAAATCGCAATGGCCATGCCGCCCAACGGTAGCATCAGATTCGCGGTGACAAAGTCCAGGAATTCGAAAATGTTTTTACCGAATAAGGTGACGTTCGACCACACGTTGAACGAAAACACCACGCCGACGCCTACCGCCCAGCACGCCGTACCCGACCAGACCGAGGCCTTATGCCGTTCGATGTTTTCGTTCTCCACCAACCAGGCAACCGCCGGTTCGATTAAAGAAATCGACGACGACAGGGCGGCAAAAAACAGCAACACGAAAAACAAGATACCGAATAACCAACCGCCGGTCATTTGCCCGAAGGCCAGCGGCAGGGTTTGGAAAATCAAACCGGGGCCGGCAGCGGCTTCCAGGTTGTTGGCGAACACCAGCGGGAAGATGGCAATGCCGGACAACAAGGCGACGGCGGTGTCGGCGCCGGCGATGAAGAAGGTGGTTTTGGCGATGGAAACGTGGTTGGGTAGGTAGGAGCCGTATACCATAATGGCGCCCATGCCCAAGCTCAGGGTAAAGAAGGCTTGGCCCATCGCGGTGAGTATCGCCTCGGCGCCGATTTTGCTGAAATCCGGGGTGAACAGGAAAGCCATGCCGCGCTGGTAATCGCCGGCGACCATCGCGTAACCGACTAGAAACACCAAGATGAAAAACAATCCCGGCATCAAAAAGCGCACGGCTTTTTCCAGCCCGCCTTGCACGCCTTTCATCACGTAGTGCATGGTGGCAAACATGAACAGGCTATGCCAAAAAATCTGCTCCACGGGGCTTGCCATCAAGTTTTCGAACAGTCGCTGAATTTCTTCAGGACTGCTGTTGATGAATTGGCCGAAGAAGGCCTTGGTGATATAAGCCATGGACCAACCGGCAATCACGCTGTAATACGCCAGTATCAGAAAACCGGCTATCATGCCGGACCAGCCTACGTAGTGCCAGCGTTTATCGACTCCGGCTTCTTCGGCCAGGGTTTCCATGGTGTTGATGGGACTTTGCCGGCCGCGGCGACCTAGCATGATTTCGGCGATCATGACCGGTATTCCCAGCGCGGCCACGCAGATCAAATACACTAAAACGAAGGCGCCTCCGCCGTTTTCGCCGGTAATATAAGGAAACTTCCAAATGTTGCCTAAGCCAACCGCAGAGCCGGTGGCCGCTAAAATGAAGGCGAATCGCGACGACCATTGGCCGTGGATAGAATGGGTAGTCTGCGTCATGGGACAAAGCCGGGTTGATTATGTCGTTATTTTGCTTGCTGGTCGGTTAAAATAACAAAATTATCTATTCCAGTCAGGGAAAAATCCGCAGCACGCCATGGCAGCCAAGAAATCCAAAAAGGACAGCAAGCAAACCGACAACACCATAGCCGTCAATCGCCAGGCTACCCACGAGTATTACATCGAGGAGCAATTCGAGGCCGGTTTGGTGCTGGAAGGCTGGGAAGTCAAGAGTTTGAGAGACGGCAGGATACAGCTGAAAGAAAGTTACGTGGACATCAAACGCGGCGAAGCGTGGTTGTGCGGGGCTCACGTGTCGCCGCTGTTGTCGGCTTCTACCCATGTGAATCCCGACGCGGTGCGCCGTAAAAAACTATTGTTGCATAAGCGCGAATTGTCGAAATTGATCGGTTCGGTGGAGCGCAAGGGCTACACCTTGATTCCGCTATCGATGTATTGGGTGCGCGGCCGCGCCAAACTGAAAATCGGTTTGGCCAAAGGCAAGAAATTGCACGATAAGCGTCAAACCGCCAAGGAAAAGGATTGGCAGCGGGAAAAGGCCAGAGTGATGAAGCACGCTTAATTCGAGTCGATGCCGGCCCTAAAATTCTTCCGGATTACATGATGACCAATGTTTTATTGACTGTTGATACCGAAGTCTGGTGCGAGGGTTGGCATGATTTGGACGCCAAGTTTCCGGATTATTTCAGAAAATACGTGTACGGCCCGACTCGGGCCGGACATTATGCTTTGCCGATTTTGTTCAAAGTGTTGGCCGATTTCGGCTTGCGGGCGACATTTTTCGTCGAGCCTTTGTTCGCCTTGCGTTTCGGTTTGGAGCCCTTGCGGGAAATCGTCGGCTTGGTGCAAGATGCCGGCCAGGACGTACAACTGCACGCGCACCCGGAATGGTTGGATGAATCCCGGGAAGCGCCGTTATTCGACATGCACACCAAACAGCCCAGATTAAGCGGGTTTTCTCCGGAGCAACAACGCCGAATCATCGCCAAGGCCAAAGAATTGCTGGTCGCAGCCGGGGCGCAATCGGTAGAGGGGTTTCGGGCCGGCAGTTACGCCGCCGACCGCAATACCTTGCTGGCCTTGGCCGATAACGGGATTTTTATCGACAGTAGTTACAACTGGGCTGCGCCGGTTGGCGTTTGCGACATGTTTCCGGGTCGGCGGCTGCTGCAACCGGCCATAGATGCCGGCGTGACGGAACTGCCGGTATCGGTGTACCGGCCGGGAGGCGCGCGCCTATCCCGGCACCTGCAATTAACGGCCTGTTCGTTCGCCGAAATGCGTTGGATGTTGGAATATGCACAGCGGACGGGGTGGGATAGTGTGGTGATAGTGCTGCACAACTTCGAGTTGCTGACCGAGGACAAATTGCGGCCTGACCGCATGGTTTTTCGCCGCTTTGTCGCGTTATGCCGTTATTTGGCCGACCATGCCGACCGGTTCGCTACCGTGGGCATCGGCGGCTTGGTCCCGCAAGTCTCGGCTCTTCAACCCGAATTACCCGAAACTCCGGCCTGGCTGACTGCTGGTCGTTATTTGGCACAGGCCGCCGGCCGTTATCAATAAAACCCGTTCTCGCCATGCAATCATCCCAATCTATGCAGACGATTTTGTTAGGAGCCGATTCGCCTATCGGATTGACTATGATTCGCGAGCTGGGCCGAGCCGGTATCAAAGTACACGGAATAGGCTGGGGCAAGGGCAGCGTCGGTTTATATTCGAAATATCTGGAAAGCGCGCACTATCGGCAATCCGGCCAATTGGTCGAGCAATTGAACGCTATCGCCGAGGCTTTCGCTTGTCCCTGGATCATGGCGGTCAGCGAAGACGACATTATGTTTTTGCAACGCAACCGCGACGCCTTGCAGGCGCAACCCATCGTGCCGAGTGAAGCGGCGTTCGCGGCGGTGGTCAATAAAAATGTTACCTTGGAGGCCGCCCGGCAAATCGGGATCGATACCCCGAAAACTTGGCGGATCAAGGCATTGGCGGACCTGGAGGGTCTCGCGAGCGAATTGTCTTATCCTTTGATTCTTAAATGGGACAATCCGCATGCGGTCAAGGCTAAGATTCACGCGTTAAACCGGCAGGTCGACAAGTTTCGCTACGTTTACGACCCAGCGGAATTAAAACAATATTTAACCGAGTACGACGTGATCGGCGAGTTTCCGTTGATTCAGGAGTACTGCCCCGGATACGGCTTGGGGCAAATGTTCTTGGCGTCTGCCGGCCGGGTGATTTTGAGGTTTCAGCACCAGCGCATAGCCGAATGGCCGCCGGAAGGCGGGGTGTCCGTGGTTTGCCGTTCGCTCGGCTTGGATCTGCATCAAGAGTTGATGGCCAAATCGGCGCAATTGCTGCAAACCCTCGATTGGACCGGGCCGGCCATGGTCGAGTATCGCTACGATCCGATCCGGCAGCGTGCGGTGTTGATGGAAATCAACGGCCGGTTTTGGGGGAGTTTACCGTTAGCCTACTACGCAGGGGTGCCGTTCGTTAGCGGCTGGTTTTTGGCGGCGACCGGTGGGCAGCAACCCGAACAGCCGCAATACCAAGCCAATATCCAATGCCGCTATCTGGTGCCGGAATGCAAACGCCTGATGACCATTTTGTTATTCCCGGACAGGATTCAAAACAAGACCTTGCGATTTTCCAAATGCGCGGAAATATCGGCGTTTTTGCGCCGGTTTTTCCGGGCCGACAGTTACTACTACGTATTCAGTTGGGACGACCCTAAACCGTTTTTATTTGACCTCGTGAATATGCTGCGTAAATTGTTTAGGCTTTAGGCAGATTGATTGGCGGTGTCAACGCCGGCACCCGAGACTTTAAAAAACAAATTTAACAGCAGGCAGTGGGAAAATTCAGCCATGCGGCACTATCCGACAGCATTTTTCAAACGTATCGACACCCATTTCGGGACTTATCGAGGCTTAATACGCTTGGGTTTGGCTTGGCTCGACTATCTGTCGGGCCGATACGATCGGCAGCTAACGCCGGATTTATCCAAGGTAGAGCGCTTGGTTTTCGTGTGCCTGGGGAACGTGTGTCGCAGTCCCTATGCCGAATTGATCGCGCGCGAATCCGGCCTGCCTGCCGTATCGTTGGGTTTGGCGTCCGCTAGCGGGCAGCCCGCTTACGGACCGGCCATAGACACCGCAAAACGGCGCGGCCGCGACCTTGCTGCGCACCGAGCGACCGACATCGGCGATTTCGTCCCGCGCGACGGCGATTTGTACTTGGTGATGGAAGCGAGGCAAATTGAACGTTTGCGCAACGCTTTGCCCGCGATTCAGGCCGACATTGCGTTGTTGGGTTTGTGGGCGAGGCCCATGCAGCCGCACATACACGATCCCATGAATCTGGATCCGGATTATTTCATCAACTGTTACAAGACCATAGAAAATGCCGTCAAGCACTTATCGGAGGACTACGTTGCCGCGCGTTCGATGCGATAGCGTAGCGAATACCGGCTTATCCAAATTCCTTGCATGGTTTTTGATCGTTTTTTTCGCCACCGCCTGTTCCGAGCGGGTCGAATTGCAAAAGTTCGAAGGCTTTACCCAAGGTACCACCTACCATATCAGTTACTGGTCCGAGCCAGCGGTGGACGCCCGGAACTTGCAGCAGGCCGTTGCCGGTGAACTGGAGCGAATCGACAACGTGTTGTCGAATTACCGGGCCGATTCGCTGATCGAGTCGTTCAACAACAGCGAATCCAACGCCAGCCAAGAAGTCGGCCCGGAAATCGTGTCTTTGGTTAAAATCGCTGCAAGCGTAACTCGCGCCAGCCAAGGTTGTTACGACTTGACGATTAAACCCTTGTTCGACTTGTGGGGCTTTAAGGACGACGTGTTGAATATTCCGGATCAAGCGATGTTATCCGGTACGCTGGCCAACGTCGGCATGGACAAAGTGGAAGTCGTCGACGATACCCATTTACGCAAGCCGGCACAGGTGCGGGTAGACGTGTCCTCGATTGCGCAAGGCTACAGCGTCGAACGCATCAGCCGGGTCATGGAGCAAAACGGGGTAAGGAATTATCTGGTTGAAATCGGTGGCGAGTTGAAAACCCAAGGTCGCAAGCCGGACGGCGGGGCTTGGCGTATTGCGGTGGAAAAACCGCTGCCGGATCAGCAGCGTATGTCCAAAGTACTGAGCATGCCTACCGAACATGCTTTGGCGGTGATGACATCGGGAACTTATCGGCACTATTTCGATGTCAACGGTAAACGCTACAGTCACGTGTTGGATGCCGGAACCGGTAAACCCGTCAGTCACGATTTGGTCTCGGTGACGGTATTGCACGAGGATCCGACGTTGGCGGACGCCCTGTCGACGGCGTTGTTGTGTGTAGGCCAACAGCAAGCTATGCAATGGGCCGATGCGGAACGGATCAAAGTGTTATTCGTGCAGCAGCAAGGCGACCGGTTCGTGGAAACTAAATCGCAGGCTTTGGCGGCTAGCGGTTTGTCGATAGAGTAAACGTCAGCCGTCGCCGCCGCCTAACTGCCGGCGGCCTTAAAACACCCGGGGGATATAATGTTGGATATGGTTGGTTTTACGAGTTTTGCCGTACACGGCGGCGGCGATTCGGGGGGCGGTCCGGCGGGAGCGGTGGAGAGCATTTTGAGCTTCATCGAGTCCTTGCTGCAGCTGTCGCCTGCTCAAGTAGGTCAGGCGTTGATGCCGGGCTTGGCGAGTCTGGATAATTTGCACCCGTTGTTCGTGCATTTTCCGATCGCGTTGTTGACCTTGTTTTACTTGTTCGATTTGGGCGGAAGTTTGTGGTCCAAGTCTTCATGGCGCCATATCGCCGGTTGGTTTTTATACTCCGGCACCGTGTTTGCCGGGTTCACGGTCGCGGCCGGCTTGCTTGCCGCCGCCACTATCCCTCACGGCGGCGAGGTGCACGAAATCATGGAAAATCACGAGCACTTGGGGATTTCGGTCTTGTCGCTGGCATCGGCGTTGGCGGTGTGGCGCTGGCTGGCCAAGCAGGAACTCAGCGGTGCCGCCAACACCTTGTATCAGTTGTTGGCTAGCGTGCTATTCGTGCTGTTGACATTCACCGCCGATTTGGGTGGCTTGATGGTTTACCGATACGGTGTGGCGGTCAAGCCTGTCGAAGCCCTGAATCAAGCGGCGGCGCTTCGGCATCAACACGGCGATAGTGCCATGCCGGCTACCGGCGAAACCCCGCCGATTGCGGTCGAACCCGTTTTACAGGCGCCCCCGCCCCCACCGGTAGCGCCGGACGCTCATCATCACGACCACCACGGTCACAACCATTGATGCCCGGACCTATAGCCCGGAGTCTTGCGGCAATTTGCGTCGCGAAATTTTCCAGCGTTATGGTATGCTAGCCGGCCTTTTTGGGGAGGCAGCCGATGCGAACTCGCGTTAAAATTTGCGGCTTTACTCGGGTACAAGATGCCGTTGCCGCGGCAAGGTTGGGGGTGGACGCGGTAGGTTTGGTGTTTTATCCGCCCAGCCCGCGTAACGTGACGATAGAGCAGGCCGCTTGCATAGTCAGGGCTTTGCCGGCCTTCGTGACTGTGGTCGGTTTGTTTGTAGACGCCGATCCGGATTGGGTCAGGCAAGTGTTAGGCGAAGTGGCGATAGATTGCTTGCAGTTTCACGGCGCGGAGACCCCGGATGCCTGCCGGATTTATCGCAAACCCTATATCAAAGCGATTAGGATGACGCCTGACATCGAGTTGTCGGACTACGAGCAAGACTACGCCGATGCGGCAGGTTTGTTGTTGGATGCCTATCATCCGGGAGTGCAGGGCGGTAGCGGCAGCGGATTCGATTGGGACTTGATCCCGCGCGCGCATTCGATGCCTATCATTTTAGCCGGCGGATTGTCGGCGGAAAATGCCGCGCAAGCGGTACGGCAAGTTAGGCCCTATGCGTTGGACGTCAGTAGCGGCGTGGAAGCCGGCAAGGGCATAAAGGATACCGGGAAAATGGCGGCCTTCATAAGAATAACTAATCAAGTAACAGAGTAATCATGACTGAGAAATACGCAATGCCGGATGTCCGGGGCCATTTCGGGCCTTACGGCGGTATTTTCGTGGCGGAAACCTTGATGCCCGCCATTACCGAGCTCAACGAAGCTTATCAGCGCTATTTGCAAGATCCCGATTTCATTGCCGAATTGGATGCCGATTTGCGCGATTACGTCGGCAGGCCGTCGCCGCTGTACCACGCGCAACGCTGGAGCGAGCATCTGGGCGGCGCGCAAATTTATTTGAAACGCGAAGATCTCAATCATACCGGCGCGCATAAGGTCAACAACACGGTCGGCCAGGCGTTATTGGCCAAGCGCATGGGAAAAACCCGCATCATCGCCGAAACCGGCGCCGGCCAGCACGGGGTGGCCACTGCCACGGTCGCGGCACGGCTCGGACTGGAGTGCGTGGTCTACATGGGCGCGGTCGACGTGGCTCGCCAGGCGTTGAACGTGTACCGTATGAAGCTGTTGGGTGCCACCGTGGTGCCGGTCGAATCAGGCTCGAAAACCCTAAAAGACGCGCTAAACGAAGCCTTGCGCGATTGGGTGACCAATATCGACAACACTTTTTACATCATAGGGACGGTAGCCGGCCCGCATCCTTACCCGGCCATGGTGCGCGATTTTCAGGCGGTGATAGGCCGGGAAGCTCGGCAGCAATGCCTGGATCAAGCCGGTAAATTGCCGGACGCTTTGGTCGCTTGCGTAGGCGGCGGCTCCAATGCAATCGGGCTTTTTTACCCTTTCATAGACGACGCCTCGGTGAAAATGATAGGCGTCGAAGCGGCCGGCGACGGCATAGAGACCGGGCGGCATTCCGCGCCGTTGTCCGCAGGTAGGCCCGGCGTGTTGCACGGCAACCGCACTTATCTGATGGCCGACGACGACGGCGAAATTATCGAAACCCATTCAATTTCGGCCGGGCTGGATTATCCCGGCGTCGGCCCCGAACATGCTTGGTTGAAAGACATAGGCCGCGCCGAATACGTCAGCATCACCGACGACGAAGCCTTGCAAGGCTTTCACGCCTTGACCCGGATGGAAGGCATTATTCCGGCCCTGGAATCCAGCCATGCCCTGGCTTATACGATGAAGCTGGCTCCGCGGATGCGGCAAGAGCAAATCATCGTCGCCAATCTGTCCGGCCGCGGCGACAAGGACATGCACACCATCATGCAACGCGAGGGGATTTCGTTATGAGCCGTTTAGCCGCCAAATTCGCCGAATTACGCGCGTCCGGCCGAAAAGCCCTGATTCCTTTCATTACCGCCGGCGATCCCTACCCGGAATTTACCGTGCCGATGTTGCACGAAATGGTCAAGGCCGGCGCTGATATTTTAGAATTGGGTGTACCGTTTTCCGACCCGATGGCCGACGGTCCGGTGATTCAGCGCGCCAGCGAGCGGGCTTTGGTCCATCATGTCGGTTTGCGTAAAGTGTTGAGCATGGCCATGGAGTTTCGCAAAACCGACCAAACCACGCCGCTGGTGTTGATGGGGTATTTGAATCCCATCGAAATCATGGGTTATGAAGATTTCGCCAACGCCGTGCAACGCGCCGACATCGACGGCGTGTTGACGGTGGATTTGCCGCCGGAAGAATCGGAACATTGCGTAGCCTTGTTAAGAGCGCGCGAAATCGACCAAATCTTTTTGTTGGCACCCAATACCACGGCGGAACGCATTCGAAAAATGGATGCGGTCGGCAGCGGTTATCTGTACTACGTCTCTCTGAAAGGGGTTACCGGGGCCGGCCATTTGGATACCGGCGACGTCGAGGAAAAATTAAAGCTGGTCAAGGCCAATACCGATTTGCCGGTCGGAGTCGGTTTCGGCGTCAAGGATGCCGAAACAGCTAAAACCATAGCCAATATCGCCGACGGAGTGGTGGTCGGCAGTGCCCTGATCAGTAAAATCGAAGCCAGTTTGGACGATCCCGATCAAGCCAAGCGCGGCATCATCGAATTATTAACGTCCATGCGCCAAGCGATGGATAGCTAGAGCTCGACGCGGAGTAGAGAATAAAATGAGTTGGTTTGAGAAATTAGTTCCCTCCATCATACGTACCGAGGCGACCGAAAAGCGTAATTCCGTACCAGAGGGACTATGGAGCAAATGTCCGCGTTGCGATGCCATTTTGTTTAACGCGGAGCTAGTCAAAAATCTGCATGTTTGCCCCAAATGCGATCACCATTTGCGGATTTCCGCCCGCACCCGGCTGGAACTGTTTCTGGACGAAGGCGAGCGCGTCGAAATCGGCGCCGGTTTAAAGCCCAGCGATCCTTTGAAATTCAAAGACAGCAAACGATACAAAGACCGTATCAGTCAGGCGCAAAAGCAAAGCAACGAAAACGACGCACTGGTGACCATGCGAGGCTCGCTGCACGGACGTGGCATTGTCGCGGCGGCTTTCGATTTCAGTTTTATGGGCGGGTCCATGGGGTCGGTGGTCGGCGAACGTTTCGTGCGCGGTATCAACGAAAGTTTGCGCTTGCGCTTGCCGTTTATCGTTTTTACCGCCAGCGGCGGCGCGCGGATGCAGGAATCTTTATACTCCTTGTTTCAAATGAGTAAAACCAGTGCCGCATTGGCTAAATTGGCCACGGCCGGGATACCTTATATATCGTTCATGACCGACCCGACCATGGGCGGCGTATCCGCCAGTTTGGCGATGTTGGGCGACATCAACGCTGCCGAGCCCGACGCGCTGATCGGTTTTGCCGGTCCCAGGGTGATCGAGCAAACCGTCAGGGAGAAGCTTCCGGAAGGCTTCCAGCGCAGCGAATTTTTGCAGGAGCACGGCGCAATCGACATGATTATCGACCGCCGGGAAATGCGCGATAAAATAGCCGGCATTTTAGCGATTTTGTATCCTGTTACCGAGACCGGCGGTGACCGGTTCGTCGATGCGCAAATCATGGTAGACAGCGAGAGCGCTACGATCTAAGCCGCAATGGCGCGTTTCGCCGCTCTGCAGGATTGGCTGCTTTGGCAGGAACAATCGCATCCTCGGCAAATCGATCTGGGGTTGGAACGGGTTGCCGGGGTTTATGCCAGCCTAAGGCCGGCGCAACCCGACATCCCCACGATAACGGTAGCCGGAACCAACGGCAAAGGCTCCTGTGTAGCGTTCTTGCAAGCCATTTACTTGGCGCAAGGCTATAAAGTCGGCGCATATACGTCGCCGCATATATTGCGCTACAACGAGCGCATCCGCATCGATGGTCGGGAAGCGGGTGACGCCGAGATATGCGAGGCGTTCGAGCGGATAGACGCAGCGCGCGGCGATACCAGCCTCAGCTATTTCGAATTCGGCACGCTGGCGGCATTGGAAATTTTCGACCGTGAACGGGTCGACGTCCGGATTTTGGAAGTGGGTTTAGGCGGGCGTCTGGACGCGGTCAATATCGTAGATCCGGATGCGGCTTTGGTTACGACGATAGCCATCGACCACGTCGATTGGCTGGGGGACACCTTGGAAGCCATAGGCCGTGAAAAAGCCGGCATCTTTCGTGCCGATACCCCTGCCATTATCGGCGACGCCAACGTTCCCGATTCCTTACTGAAGGTAGCCCAAGAAAAACAGGCAAGGATTGCGCAAATCGGTCGCGCGTTCGGTTACCTCAAAACAGCGGCTGGATGGGACTGGTGGACGGACAATCAGACGCTCGCCGGCTTGCCTTTGCCGGCTTTGCAAGGCGAACATCAATTTAGAAATGCGGCGGCGGTGCTGCAAGCCGTACATAGTTTGCAAGCGCGTTTGCCGGTAGATGCGGCCGCGATGGTGTCAGGATTGCAAACGGCTCGGCTGGAAGGGCGTTTTCAGCTGATTCAGGGCGAGGTGCCGGTCCTTTTGGACGTGGGGCACAATCCGCAAGCGGTGAGCACGCTGCTCGAACATTTGTCGGCTCATTTCGCCGGCGTAGCGGTGCGCGCCGTGTTCGCAATGATGAAAGACAAGGATATTGCCGGCGTCGTTGCGATGATGCGCGACCGGATAGTCGAATGGTATCTGGCGCCTTTGCGCAATCCGCGCGCGGCAAGCGTAGAGTCGATTGCCAGTTTATTGAACGAAGCAGGAATCGGCGCGATAAATCGTGGCTTCGCGGATGCGAGCGCGGCCTTTGTTGCGGCCCGGCAAGCCGCGAAACCCGGCGAGCTGGTTCTGATTTTCGGATCTTTTTTTCTCGTATCGGAATATTTGTCTCAGTTTGATCAGAGGTGAGGACCATGGATCAAGAGCTAAAGCAAAGATTGATAGGCGCGGCGGTCATTACCGCGTTGGCGGCCATATTCGTGCCGATGTTGTTCGACGATCCGGTCGACGAATCGGGCAAAATCGTCAACGAATTGAAAATGCCGGAATTGCCGGGCAAAGCGCAGGATGTGGAAATCATGCCGTTGCCCGAAAAGGTGGAGGACGTGGTGCAAACCCCGCCGGCTCCTGAAGCGTCCGTAACCGAGCCCAAGCCACCGGTATCTGATAACGAGTCCGAAGAGGACGCTGAAGAAGGATTCGCGCCAAGGCCGCAGATTACCGCGAACGATACCAAACCGGCACCGCCGCAAAAGCCGAGCGGCGAACCCGCGCCGCGCTGGGTGGAACCGTCCGAGGACGACGATGTGGCCCCTCGCCCGCAACCGGAAGCGGTCAAACCGGCTAAATTGCCGCCGGCAACAGAAAATGCCAAGCCGGCTAAACCGGCGATTGCGGAGCCGATTGCCAAACCGGCGCCGGTTCAAGTCGAAAATGCTGCGGTGCGCTGGTATTTGAATGCCGGAACGTTTGGCCAGAAAACCAACGCGCTGGCCTTACAAGATAAATTAAAACAGCAAGGTTTTGCCGCTACGCTCAAAGAAGTTGCCGGCGAGAAGGGCACTGTTTATAAAGTGCGGATAGGTCCGATGCTGGATAAGGCCAAGGCGCAGGAAGTGAAAGCCAAGCTAAGTCGCATCAACGTCAACAGCTTCGTTTCCGGCGAAGAATAGGCGTGCATGGTAGTTCCTGCGGTGTCGCTTACGGGGGGAGTCATGCCGCAGCTGGCTATGTTCGAACAGATGATTTGGGTGGATTATCTGATCGCCGGTTTGATATCGGTTTCGGCCGTGATCGGCTTGATCCGCGGTTTTATCAAAGAGGCGTTTGCGCTGTTTACCTGGATGGCGGCGGTCGGCGTTGGGGTGCATTACAGCAGAACGTTCGCCGTGCTGTTGGAAAATACCATCAGCTATCCGTCGGCGCGTATAGCCGGGGCATTTGCCTTGTTGTTTTTCATGACCTTGCTGCTGGGTGGGGTGATCAGCTACATCTTGGGACAGTTGATCGAGAAAACCGGATTGAGCGGCACCGATCGTTTGATAGGCATGATGTTCGGGATACTGAGAGGCTCGGTATTGGTCGCGCTGACGGTGATGCTGGCCGGAACTACGCCGTTGCCCGAAGATCCTTGGTGGCAGCGTTCGCTGTTGATACCGCCGTTCCAAGCGCTTGCCCTATGGCTAAAAGGCCATATTCCGCCGGATTTGGCGGGATATATACATTTTCACTAACTTGCTGACAGCTCCAAATAGTATGTGTGGTATCGCCGCAATAGTATCCAACCAAAACGTAAACCAAGAGCTGTACGACGCGCTCACCGTCTTGCAACATAGGGGGCAGGACGCCGCCGGCATCGCGACTTGCGACGGCTCGCGCCTGCATTTGCGCAAGGAGAACGGCTTGGCGCGCGACGTGTTTTCCGCCAAGGAGATGCTCAAGCTCAAGGGTAATATGGGCATCGCTCATGTGCGTTATCCGACCGCCGGTTGCACCAGTTCCGAAGAAGCGCAGCCTTTTTACGTCAATTCTCCGTTCGGCTTGACGCTGGCGCATAACGGAAATCTGACCAATACCGAAGAGTTAAAGATTCAGGTGTTCGTCGACGACCAGCGGCACATCAACACCGATTCGGATTCGGAAGTGCTGTTGAACGTGTTTGCCCACGAATTACAGCAAACCGGCCGTCTGACCTTGACCGTGGAAGACGTATTCAAAGCGGTGACCATGGTGCATAAACGTTGCCGCGGTGCCTATGCAGTGGTGGTGATGATCGCCGGCTTCGGCGTACTGGGTTTTCGCGACCCGCACGGCATTCGGCCCATCATATTCGGCGAGCGCAAAAACGAGGAGGGCGGTTCGGACTACATGATAGCGTCCGAAAGCGTGGCGCTGGACGTGCTGGATTTTCGCTTGCTGCGCGATATTTCGCCCGGCGAAGCGGTATTCATCGAGGCTAACGGCAAGCTGCACGTCAAACAATGCGCGGAAAAAACCAACCACAGCCCTTGCATTTTCGAATACGTCTATTTTGCCCGCCCGGATTCCATCATCGACAATATTTCCGTATACAAGGCCAGGATGCGGATGGGTAAAAAACTGGCAAAAAAAATTCTTAAGGATTGGCCCAATCACGACATCGACGTGGTCATCCCGATACCGGATACCAGCCGTACCGCCGCGCTGCAAATCGCCCACGAACTAGGCGTTAAATTTCGCGAAGGTTTTATGAAAAACCGTTATATCGGCCGTACTTTCATTATGCCCGGACAAAAAATGCGTAAAAAGTCGGTCAAACAAAAGCTCAATGCGATTTCCTTGGAGTTTGCCGGCAAAAACGTATTGCTGGTGGACGACTCGGTGGTCCGCGGCACTACCTCCGAACAAATCATTCAAATGGCCCGCGACGCCGGGGCGCGCAAAGTCTATTTTGCCTCTGCGGCGCCGCCGGTGCGCTACCCTAACGTGTACGGCATCGACATGCCGGCCGCGCGCGAATTGATTGCCCATGGCCGTAGCGAACTAGAGGTTTGCAAAGCCATAGGCGCCGATAAACTGATTTATCAGGATTTGGAGGACTTGATCGATGCGGTCGGCAAGGGCAATCCCGGCATACGCCAATTCGATACCTCTTGTTTCAGCCGCGAATATGTAACCGGCGACATCGACGACGACTATTTGGCCCGCATTGAAGCGTTACGCAACGACGGCGCGCAGGAACTGCGCAACGGCTCCAACACGATTGCTCAAAAATAACGGCGGTAAACGATGACAGAATTCGAATGGCAAGATTACGCTCTGGAAACACAGGCAATTCGGGCCGGTCAGCGTCGCACGACGGAAGACGAACACAGCATTCCCATCTTCGCTACTTCCAGTTACGTATTCGACTCGGCCGAACAAGCGTCCCTGCGCTTCACCGGCAAGCAGCCGGGCAATATCTATTCGCGCTTCACCAATCCGACGGTATCGGCCTTTCAAGAGCGTTTGGCGGCGTTGGAGCAAGGCGAACGCTGCGTGGCGTTCGCTTCGGGCATGGCGGCCATCATGGCGGTAGGCATGGCCTTGCTGAAAGCCGGCGATCATGTGGTGTGCTCCCGGTCGGTATTCGGCAATACGGTTTTGTTGTTTCAAAATTATTTCGGCAAATTCGGCGTCGAAAGCGATTTCGTCGATTTGACAGATCCGTCTGCCTGGGAAGCGGCGATCAAACCGAATACCCGGTTTTTATTTTTGGAAACGCCGTCCAATCCGCTGATAGAAATCGCCGATATTCAAGCATTGGCCGACATTGCGCACTGCCACGGTTGTTTGTTGATCGTGGACAACGTATTTTGCACCCCCGCCTTGCAGAAGCCTTTGACCTTGGGGGCCGATTTGGTCGTGCAATCGACGACCAAATATATCGACGGACACGGCCGCTGCGTGGGCGGTGCGGTCATCGGCAGCGCCGAGCTGATCGACAAAGAAATCTACCCCTATCTGCGTACCGGCGGCGCGACCATGAGCCCGTTTCACGCCTGGGTATTCTTGTCCGGTCTGGAAACCTTGGCGCTCAGGATGCAGGCCCACTGCGACAACGCCTTTCAGCTCGCCAAATGGTTGGAGCAGCAACCCTCGGTGGCCAAGGTTCACTATCCGGGGCTGGCCTCGCATCCTCAGCACGCATTGGCGAAGCGGCAGCAAGGCCATTTCGGCGCCGTGGTCAGCTTCGAGCTAACCGGCGGACAAGGCCACGCCTGGCGCCTGATCGATTCCACCAAGCTGCTGTCGATCACCGCCAATTTAGGCGACGTCAAAACCACCATCACCCATCCGGCGACTACCACCCACGGCCGCCTGAGTGCACAAGCTCGGGCGCAAGCCGGCATCAAAGATAGTTTGGTCAGAATTTCGGTTGGACTGGAACATTTGGACGACATCAAAGCCGATTTGCTGCGCGGTTTGTAATGCCAGGCCGGTACAAAGTGGGCGCATCGCCCGGAAACTATAACCTTGCCGCTTTGTGCCGAACCAAGGGAAAGACAGCCCGGTAAAGTTTTTGTCTATTGACTAAGCGCACCCTTCTGGGGCCAAATATGTGCTGCTTATCCCGACTGTGAAGCGCTAGACAAAACTTTCCTGGTTGCGGGCCTGCTACTTGCTTGAGGCTGCGAATGCCGTTGCGGAAGCGAACCGGATAGTCGTTTAGGTTTGCACCGGAAAGTGAGGAACAAGCGCCGTTCGTGGAGGCTAGTTGCGCTGGTCCATAGTGTCGTTGCATGCGAGGCGGATGGCTACAGCGGGTAGCCGGCCTTGGTTTGGGTTTTCTGCGCAATGTGTTGCAAGGCGGTCTTTTCCGAATGAGAACAGTCGTTCTAGTCCCCATCCACCTGGATGCGCTTTACGTCAAGCAAGGGCGCCGAGTCGCCGAGCCGGGCGCCGATTTTTCCCGCTTGCCGTATTTCGACGGCACGCGCGACGTCAACAGTTCGATTGCCTGGCTTAGCGAAGCCGTCGTGACTCAACCTTTCCAGGACCGGCATTTTTTTCTGGAAAAAGGCATACACCTGCATTGGGCGTTTCCGGCGGCATTGACCCGAGGCGCCGACGGCGGCGGATTTCCGGCGTTGCCGGATCGCTGGCTGATTACCCAAGGCCGCGAACGCGGTGGACGTAGGCAAATCGAAAGCCAGTGGATCGTGGAGAGCAACTATCTGTTCCCCGAGGACGATTCATCGCAAGACCCTAAGCATCGCAGCATCGCTTACCCGTTTTGGAGTGAGCAAGACGCGCAAGCAACTCAGCAGCGACCGTTTCGCCGCATGGGCAGAGCGATACCGCTCAAGCAATGGCTGCAGCAAGACAGAAGCCGCAACGACTATCTGAATCCTCCCCCTAGCGCCGTCGGTTACGGCGAGCCGAGTTTCGCTGCGTTTTACCCCAACTGCCACAGCGTGTTCGGGTTTTACGATCCGCGCTTCGCCGCCGGCATGCCTGACGGCTTGTATTATCAAGTCATTGGTTGGTACGACGATGGCCGGCACGACTACTTGCAAATCTTGCTGCAGCAGGCCAGAGCCGGGCGCTCGCAGGACGAAACCGGCAAGGATTTGATGAGCAAGGTGCTGCGCGACAAGCTGGATTGGACGGTCGGCAACGACCCGCCGGCCGACGCCTTGCTGGCCTGTTGCGGTCAGCTGGATTTCAGACCGGACAAGGAGCAGGAGCCGGTGTGGACCCCGCAGCTGGCGGACCCTAAAGTCAATTTCGGCGCGACGCTGAGCGAAGCCTTATCCTGCTTCATCGCCTCCGAACTCGGGCGAGAAGAAAGTCAGGACCAACGGCCGTTCGACGCGATTAAAGCCGAAATCGAAGACCAGCTGGAAGCGGCGATGCTGGCGCCGCAGTTGGATTACCGCAAACTGGATTTGGCTGCGAAGTTTGCCGAAGCCCGCCATGCCGGCGGCTTTGTAGGTGTGCATGCCGGTTTCCATTGGTCGGTCAGGCCGCAATCGGCAGCGTCCGCCGCTACCGGTAACGACGAGGTGCAACCGGTAGCGCTCTGGCCGGACGTTGCCAGTAGCTTGGCCGAGTTAAACACTCTGCAGCGCGCTTACAACGCCGCATGTGACGAAATAGATGCGATGCGCCGGCAGTTGTATGCCGATTGGTACAAATACATGCTGAGCGTGTACCCGCCGGAGAACGACGAAGCCGATTATCCGCCCATCGCGCAAATCCGCTATTACATCGAGCACCAGTCCTTGCCGGCGCTGGAAAAAAAACTGGCGCAAACCGGACAGCTCGAGTTCGACAGCCAGTCTGCGATGCCGGTTAGAGCGAGTGGTGCACCGCACACCATCGCGATTCGTATACAACGGGCCGTTCTGGGTTTGATACAGCAACTGGCCGAACACCACGACACCAATCCGCAATCGCACTACGTGTTGCAACCGATTGCCGACCCGCGTTATTGGCGGCCGACCGAGCCGGTAGTACTGCTGACCGGGGAAATGGTGGATACCGAAGACTGGCATGCCCGTAGCGCCGAGTTGGATAAAGATAACAAACTGATCTGCCACACCCTGGACATCGGCCGGGAAACTTTGGGCGAAGTGGTCGAACGCCTGGCGCAAGACCTAGACGCCAGCGGCAAGTTGAAACCGGTCATTTGGAGCGAGCAGCCCTGGCATCCCTTTATGCTGCATTGGGAAGTGGAGCTGACGCCGTCCAAACATCTGGGTAATTTGACAACCTCCGGCAGAAATTATGCCCCTGAATTCATCAGGCGCAATTACACGCTGAAACGCAACGCACCCGATCTGACCCCTAAAATCGACGAGCCGGCGCTGGCGCAAGGCGCTTATCTGTATAGCGGCGCATCGCTGTTAACGCCCCAGGCTATCGATTTGTATGTGGAGCGGCTTAAAGATTATCTGGACAAGTTGGACCAACGCGAGCGCCGCGGCGAACTCGGCCGCACCGCGCTGACTAAGGCCACCCGCGACCGCTTGCACAATGCCATGGACCAGCTGAAGGCGCAACGATTTTTATGTCTGGCGCAATCGCTCAGCGGGTTTAACGACGCGTTGCTGATGCACAAACAAACGCTGCAGTTGCCGATAGACGATCCCATCGGTTTCGCAGATCAGCGCCGGTTTGCGGCGCGGGTTAGAGCGGCGGTCGGCGATCAGATTTTCAGCGCGCCTCAGCCTTACGACGATTTCAGCCCCATCCGCAGTGGCGAATTAAAAATTAAACGCTTGCGTTTGATCGGTACCTTCGGGCGGATCAAGGATTTTGATTGCACGGAATGCGGCAGCGCCAATGCTATGCCGGCCAAAACCCGCGACCGTTACGCCAGCATCGTTTTGCCGCCGCGACTGGTGCAGCCGGCCCGCCTGCAGTTTCGCTGGCTGGCGGCGCAAGACGGGCAAATGGAAACGAATGCGCATCCGGACAGCTCGCCGATTTGCGGCTGGGCCTTGGCGAATACCTTGGATAGCAGCTTGTTTTTCTACGACGCCGAGGGCAAGGCGCTAGGCTATCTGCAGCGCGACGCCAGCCGTTTCGTGCGCTGGCGTTCGGCGCCGGGCCTGCAGCCGGCCGTCGTGCAACTAGAGCAAATCGGCAACCCCCATTTGCGGCGCTTGATCGGTTTTTTGCTGGCGGCTTCGCCGGCTTTTTTCGATCAGTTGCTGACCGATCTGGTCAACGCGCAAATGCTGATCGAACCCGAACAGACCGCCGACGCCTTGCTGCTGGGCCGGCCCTTAGCGTTGGTACGTGCCAGCTTGAGCCTGGAATTGCAAGGGCCGTCGGCCACCCATCAAGGCTGGAACGAGTTTCGCACCAGCCTAACTCAGCACAGGCCGATCGACGACCAGTTTACCGCCGTTAAATTCCCGATCCGCTTGGGCGAGCAAGATCAATTGAACGACGGCCTGACCGTGTACTGGCTGGAGGACGAGCAGGGCGGTTATCAAGACAACGCCTACGTGATTCCGGTTTACGATCCGGCGACCGCGCCCGGTTCCGCACTTAAGTGCGATTTTTTGTATCAATCGGTAAACGACGTGCCGCTAACCGTCGGCATGCTGATCGATCCGCGCGGTCTGGTGCATGCCAGCAGCGGTATTTTGCCGGTCAAAGCCATCCAGATTCCGCCGCACCAGTATGCCGCCGCGCTGCAGCACATCGAAACCATGCTGTTGAGCGCGCCGGTGCTGGTCGATCAACGGGCGGACGCCAGTCGGCCAATAGGCTTGCCGGTGTCGGACGCGCCCGGCATCACTTGGTCGTGGATAGACAAACAAGGCCAGGATTGGACTAGCGTACCGATCAGCGCCGGTGGTTTGTACACGCCGTTTACCGCCACCCCGGAACTGCGCGAGGGCTGGCTGAAATTAACTCCCCATCCCACTGACGACGAAAAAACCCAAGGAGCTGAGCAACCATGACCGACCTGGATTTGTTGTTGCATTTACCGTTGGACGAAATTCACGGAACGGCGCTTTACGATACCACCGATGCCCGTCGCAACGGCGTGGTGCATGCCGCAGCCACGCTGACTGATCCGGAATTCGGACTGTGCCTGGAGTTGACCGGCAATCGCGACTGTTACGTGGAATTGCCGGTTCTGGGCGACGTTGCAGCCGCCAGTGAAGCGTTAACCTTGATGATGTGGATCAAGCCGTTGGCTGTAGAAAAAAATTTGTGTCTGCTGCAGATGCCCGATCCATTTGCCGGGCCGGACCGCATCTGGGCATTTAGCCTTAAGCGATTGGCGGACGGTGAATTGATGCTTTTGGCATTCGACGGGGTTACCGCTAAGGGTAGCGGCATCAGCGACAGCATCTACGACGTACGCATCAAGACCCGCGACTTCGAATGGATGCACGTAGCCTGGGTCAGAGCGCGCAACGGCGACGTCAGAGCGTATTTGAACGGAATCTCCGCGAGCGATTTGCAAAGCCAACGCTCGAATTTCGAATGGCAAAGCGCTGCGCCAGACGGCAGTGTTGCTAGCAAGCAGCCCGGCATGCTGGCGCGATCTACGCCGATCAGCGAACAGATTGGCGATGCCTTCGTCGGCCGCATGGCGCAGTTCCGGGTATACAAACGGGCCTTGTCGGCTGAGGAAATTAACTGGGACATGGAAGCCGACAGGCCGGTGGCATACCGTTACCGCATCACTCACCCGTTAGATTTCGTGCTGGAAAATCGCGATGCCGACCCGACCCTGTTCATGGACGATCATCCCGACGGCCAAAAAATGTATTTGCGGGTGCAAAACGTCTCCAGCGCCGAATTGCATTTGGTTCCGCTGCTGTCGGATGTGCCTAGCGCAGACAACTGCCACTTCGAATTGACTTTTCGCCCCGGCGCTATCGCCCCCGGCGAATTGGCCAAGATTACGTTGGAGGGCAATCCGCCGGACTGGAAAGTCGGCTACAAAACCTGGACCAGTCCAACCGACGGCGATTCGCTGTATTTTTTGTGCACAAAACCGGGGCCGATTCCGAAAGCCGGTTTGATACTGGGTTTGGAGCACGTACAGGCGGATTTTCGTTACGGCACCCGCAGCACGCTGGTCGACTTCGGCTACCGTAATTTGCAAAGCGGCGGCGGGGAAACCGTCGCCGGCGGAACGCAGCAAAACCTGAATTTGGTCAACCATTTGGGGCGGCGTAACATCCCACTGCACGTCGGTTTCGCCGGCAGCAACGTATTGCTGAACAATAGCGGCAGAAGCCAAACGCCGTTGCGCTTGCGGGTGACCAACGTGGTGCCGGATCAAGCCTTGTTCGACGACGCTCGCCCGCGTCCGGGCAGCGGCGTGATGCGCTTCGACGCAAATTCGCAATTCATACTCTCCTTCGACGAAGCCGAAGGCACCGATTGGGCGCTGACTACGCCGGACAAACTAGGCGCCATCGAGGTGCGCTACGACAAGGGCAAGGTCGGCGAGCAGTCGCCTATGGCGCAACGCATCGCCGGCTCGCAGCAAAAGCCGTGGCAATGGCTGTTGGATTTGGCCGATTTTCAACTGGAGCCGGGCGAATATTTGGAAATCCGCTTGGACAATGTCTCGGCGACCGGTGCTTACGGCCATTCCAACCTGTATTTGGATTACCGCAACATACCCGGCTATTGGGACGGCCGCTTCACCTGCGTCATCGATAAGGCGCCGTTCGCTTGGGTGGATAACAGAGTCGGCATAGGCGTGACCCCGCCCAGCGCGGAACTGGACGTTAAAGGCACGATCAAGGCGGACAATTTGTTCATTTCCCGCCGGCCACCGTTGTCGCCGATGCAACTGGAAGCGGGCTGGCAAATTGCGGACGAGCAAAAACCGCAGTATATGGTGGACGCATTAGGCATGGTGCATCTGTTCGGGCAGGCTTTTTATCAGTTGCCGACGAATTGGCCGGAAAAAGAGGAGTGGTTGAGGAAGTGGCAGAATTGTCTGACGCTGCCGGGGTTGTGCGCGCCGGGGCCCAACCGGCAATTGCGCTTTCCAAACCGGGTGCAATGCGTGATCGCCGGTAGCCCGACACCGACGCAAATATGGAGTCTTTTGTATTTGAACGGCGATCCGTTGCGGTCGGCAAGCTTGGGCGTCAGCATTAACTCCGTATTTTCACAGGCAATGCTCAATGCCATGTATCAAGTGCATGTGTTTTTAGACGGCATTACTTACCCGGTTGCGGGTTGAACCCCGATTGCGCAAAGGCCTATTTAGACGACTGATACCAAGTAGTGAGTAAGCGGATAATGAAAAGAAGTTATGACGACGGTGATGATGATAACTCGCAAGACAATCCTTACAAGAAATTTAAACCTCGCAGCTATAGTAAAACTGACCGATCTGCAAAACCGACAGGTATCAATCCTGCCGACTTAGGAACAGCGGACCGCGATGTTTATGACAAGCTTAAATTGGTAAACAAAGATCACCCGCTATGGACTTGGTTCGACGGTGATGGCAGAACGGCGCTTAACAATGTGGTAACGGATACGGTAGATGCCGACACGTTCAATAATTTGAAAGCCACTTATGTGAGAGCACAACAGGAAAAGGATGCGCGCGATGTCATCAAAAAAGCCAACGAGGATGTAATAAAGGCCGCTTTAGCCCGCAGTTCGTCGCCGAAAGCTAACGACAAAGACAGTTTTATCATCGCCTTCATGAGCATTGGTTCGGGCGATTGTATTTTCATGCGCACCCCGGCTGGAGATACGGTAGTCATCGATTGCGGCCAACGCAAATCGCCGTCAGATCCGAATTATCAGACCACGATTAGCGATGTGTTGGTTGGCCCGAATTTTTTGAATGGTCGGAAGAAAGAATTGCATACTCTGATCTTAAGTCATCCCGACTTGGATCATTACAACGAAGTAACGAGGATAATAGAACCGGTGGTCAGCAAGGTAAATAATTTATTTTTCACCATAAAGAAGAGCGATTATGCTGAAAATAAAACCTTCGACTATATGGACAAGGCCGGTATCGTCAATCGAGTGTCTATTAATACTGCTCAGGTCAGTTTGGAATCGAGTGCCGGAGACGACTGGAAAAAATTGTATCCGGTAACCGGAAAATCGATCCGAGTCGTCAATGAAAGCAGTTGCAGCATCGATTTGTTAAGCGGCGAGGTGGTCAAGGCTTATGCCGACACCGAAGCCAATGCCGCCAGCATCGTTACCTTGGTACAAGTCTATGGCCGAAAAATTTTGTTATGTGCGGATGCGACTTACTCCACTGAAGATTTTCTGACTGCAAACCATACCAACTTGCTTAAGAATGTCGACCTTATGGAATTGGAACATCACGGTTCCGGCACCGAGCACGCAGGGGATAACTTTGTGAAATTAGTGAATCCTTATTTGGCCGCTATTAGTTCCGGGCCGCACGAAGGCGATACCAACCCGCGTTGGAAGACCGTAGAAAAGTATGTAAACGCGACGAAATTGAGCGGCAGAACCACAGCGTATCGTTTGTGCAACAGCATGGATGAACACGATATCAAATGTGGAGGAGATGACGGCTGGCTTGACATGGCGGGTAGCGAATGGCGCAAAACCTATAAAGCCTTCGGGGTTTATTCAACCGACAGCAACGGCCATTTGTATTTCACCATCAATTCCGCCGGCGATTTGATCAGGGAAGTGACCGAAAAAAAGACTCGGACTATCTATAAAATTTCCAAAACCGGGGCGTTTAGCAAGGATGTCGTCAACATATGAGGTTGACCGGTCGAATGCGCGTTTGTAGCCGGGGTGTATCGACTCATCCCGACTCTATTTCATCGATTCGCGGCTGCCGCCGGGAGCGCTTATGAATACCGAGGAACTTTACCGGCGTTTGCTCGCCGACGGTAAATTGCCGGGGGGAGAGGCCAGCTTAACTTTGGACAAAGCCTATCTTGCCGGCTTATCCAGCGCGCAACTAAATACCGATAAAGTTCGCGATAGCGTCGCCGGCTATTTCCCGCGCGGTACGTTGCGTCTGAGCCGGCTTGCCGTCGTCAATCCGCCGTCGACCGGCGGGCGCATCAGCCTGCAAGGCTGGGGCAGCGAGCCGCCTGTAAACGGTATGGCAGTTAGTTTTGAACTTTGGTGCGAGCCGGTCGGCGGCGGTTACGAATTGCATTTGTCGCTGACCGCCGGTTTAAAACCGGAAGACAATTGGACCTTGGCCGGCGGTTTCCCGTTCTATCTGAACTCGCTGTTGGCCGATCTGGAATTTTCCGCGCCTAACCAACAATTTCCGTTTCTGGTGTTGAATTCGCACGATAACGACGAGGCGAAACGCCCGGCCGGCATGCTGTTCAACGGCTTGTTGGCGGCGGACTCGGTCAAGGGCAGCAATCCCCGCTTGTTTTTCAGTTCGGCAGCCGAGGGCAAGTACTTGCCTCTGTTCGGCAGTATCGCCGCGTTCGCGGAGGACGAGGACGTTACGGTTGTCGCGCCGTACGTGTCGTTGTACGGCGGCTTGCCGCAAGCGCCGGATGCGCCGCTGGGCGGTTTGTTTGCGGTCGAGAACGTGCAATACGTGCTGAAAGCCGCGCCGCGCTTCAGCACTGCGACCGGCCAGCGGGAGCCGTCCTGCAATTTGACCTGGACCGCCGATTTAGTGGTTGAGGTGCCGGCCGGCAATGGCGGCGAATCCCACCGTTATCAAATTCCGCTCGGTGCGGAGGTTTATCAGGCAGAAGGCGCGCTGCGTTTCTGGTCCGATCTCAGTGAAGGCATGGACTTGGCCTGGGACGTGGTGGCCGGTTTCGTGCCCGGTTGCCGCCTGTCGTTGCCGACCAGCGATTTTCAGCCAAAAGGCTTGGTCACTCTGACCAAATTGGAACTGTTGGCGGAACACAAAAGCGACGGAAGCTTCGAACTGGATTGGGTCAGCCTGAATATCGAAACCAACCAGGACACTAACCGCTGGGTATTGGTGGACAACGTGCTGGCGTTGAACGCCATCGACATCGATGTGGTGATCAGAAACCCGGCCACCCGGCCGGGGATTAATCTGGCCTTGTCCGGCTTGTTCGGCATAGGCAAAACCGGGGTGTTGCGCCTGACCGCCGATTTCGATTATGCCGGTGGGGAGACCGATTACGGTTTCAGCGGCCAGTTGATCGACAACAGCGAAATCGACATCATCGAAATTCTGGATCATTTCGTCGGCCAAAACCAACATCCGCAATTGGAAAAATTGGCGGTGCGGGATTTCGCCTTTTCGGTACGGCCCAAAGCCAAGCTCTATCAAGGCGAAATCCAACTGGAAGGGGTCTGGACTATTCCCGAGCTGCCATCCTTCGCCTTGCGCGGGGTGTTTTTCAAGCTCAACCACGCCGGGGAAACCCACACCGAATTTCAGGCCGTCGGCTCCTTCGATTTGGCCGACGCCCGCTTGTTCGTGGAGGCGGATTACGTCAGCAACGGCAGCGGCTGGAGCTTTGCCGGCGGTACTTACCAGCAGAGCAAGATTCCGGCCGGCCAATGGTTGGTGGGAATAGGCGAGCTGTTGAAGCTACCCGATGCTGCGCAGTTGCCGGGGCCGGTGCGAGAATTGCAGCTGTACAACTTGGGCGTCAAATTCAACACCGCAACCCAAGATTTTTCATTTCACGCCACCGCACAATTCCCGATAGACGGTCAGGTGGGTAGCACTAGTTTGGCCACATTGACCGTGCGCGCCGATCTGACCAAAGTGCCGGAACAAACCGCGCACAACTTGACCTTCGGCGGATCGCTGCACGTGTTGCAGCGCGATTTCGAAGTCGGCTTCGGTAGCTACGCCGATGGTACCAGCCTGCTGGTGGCGTCTTACAGTAGCGCCGGTGCCGATAAAGTGTATTTGCGCGCCTTCGTCGCCGAAATTTCCGAATCCGTCTCCAAGCTGATTCCGGCCGACATTCATATCGGTCTGGATCACGTGCAACTGGCTTTCGGCAAAACCGGCGAGGTCAGCAAGTTCTTGTTCGGCATGGAATTGCAAGCCGGCTTGGAGCTGTCACAGTTGCCGCTGGTCGGCGCCGCGTTAGGCCGTAGCCAAACCTTGAATGTGGTGTTCCAGCTGTTGGCTGGCAGCGCCGATTTCGAGGTCGCCGAAATCCAGCGCATCAACGCGCTGAGTGCCGATACCGCCACCAAGCTGGCGGAAACCAAGTTCGATACCGCCAGCGGCAAGGTCAAAGTCAATGCCGCCTTGCGGATGGGCGAGATTTCCGAGCAATTGGATTTGCCGCTAGCCACCAACATCGAGCAAGCCGCCGCCAACGGACAACCGGCCGGCTCGACCGCGCCAGCTATCGCGGCTAGCGGCGCGCAAGCGCAGTTGGTGGTTAAATGGTTCAATCTGCAAAAGAATTTCGGGCCGGTGCATTTTCAGCGCTTAGGCATAGGCTTGTCCGGGCAAAACCTGGATTTTCTGCTGGATGCCGCGCTGATGGCCGGCGGCTTGAGCATTAGCTTGCAGGGCTTGGCCGCCGAGTGCGCGCTGAGTGCGCTGAGCAGCGGCGAGTTCAAACCGACCTTCCATTTGAACGGGCTCGGCGTGGATTTCAGCGCCGGCGCCTTGAAAATAGGCGGTGCGTTGCTGCGTATGGCAGAGGGCGAATACGACGGCGCACTGAGCATAGGCTACAACAAACTGGCTATCGAAGCTTTGGGCGCTTATCGTACGTTGAAAGACCCGGCGACTCAGCAAGAACATCCGTCGTTGTTCGTTTACGCCTTGATCGATTATCCCTTGGGCGGCACGGTGTTTTTCTATGTGGAAGGATTGGCTGCCGGTTTTGGCTACAACCGTACCCTGAACATACCGCAGATCGATCAAGTGGCTGAATTTCCGCTGGTCAAGCAAGCCATTTCGCCGCCCAGCCCGCCGAGTACGCCGATGCAGGTGGTCGAGCAGCTCAGCGCCGCGATTACCCCGGCCATCGGCGAGTATTTTCTGGCCGTCGGCGTGCGCTTCAATTCGTTCAAGAATATCGAAGGTTTCGTGCTGCTCAGCGTGTTGTTCGGCCAGCATTTCGAAATCGACGTGTTGGGCAAGGCTACCTTGATTGCGCCGCCGCGTCAGACCAACACCGGCAAGCCGCCGCTGATTTCGGCCAGCTTGGCCTTGATCGCCCGTTTTGTGCCGGACGACGGCGTGCTGATGGTGATGGCCAAATTGCTGCCGGATAGCCATGTGTTTTCCCCCGATTGCCACATCACCGGCGGCTTTGCCTTTTATTGCTGGTTTGCTAATCATAAAAATAAAGGCGATTTCGTATTGACGCTGGGCGGTTATCACAAGGATTTTAAGGTACCCCCCCATTATCCGCTGGTGCCGCGCATTGGCATGAACTGGCAAGTCGACGCCAATTTGTCGGTCAAAGCCGACGCCTATTTCGCGCTGACCCCGTCAGCTTTGATGGCCGGCGGGCATTTGCAGGCTGTTTGGCAACGCGATCACCTGAAAGCCTGGTTTATTGCCGGGGTGGATTTCCTGATCGGCTGGCAGCCTTACTTTTATAAAGGCGAAATCGGCGTCTCGATAGGCGCTTCCTACACCTTTAAATTCTTCGGCTGGCACACCGTCAGCGTGGAACTGGGCGCGCTACTTATTGTGTGGGGACCGCCGTTCTCCGGGGTCGCCAAGGTGCATTGGTTCGTCATTTCGTTTGACGTAACCTTTGGCAACCAGCAGCGTCCGGTGCCGCAAGCTTTGACATGGTCGGAGTTCCAACAATCGTTTTTACCCGCCACTGCCGACATTTGTGCCGTGACGGTGACGGCGGGCAAAGTGGCACGTCCGGCTCAAGCCGACCAGCAAACTAACAGCAATTCGGCGACCGATTTAGGGGCGATCAATCCGCGCCAATTGGTCATCACGGTTAATTCGGCGATACCGATTACCCAGCCGGAAGGGGCTTTGCTCGGCGCGCCGGTTGAGGCCCCCGGCGTGGTTGAGCCGGTGTTGGGCATAGCGCCTATGAATAAAGCGCGGGTGGCGTGGGATATGCACCAAGAGATCATTATCAAGTTCGGTAGCGACGATGTCAGCCGGAAATATTTTCAGGCCGTGCCGATTCGGCAAGCGGTGCCCGCCTCGCTATGGGGCGAGAAAATGGACCCCGCCGAGCGGCATCAAGACCTGTTGCAAAACGCGATTTGCGCTTACGAAATTCGGGTGATCAATCCGATCAAGGCACACGCCGAAGAGGTCGAAGTCGCCGGCGGCACCGCGGACCCGCACCGGCAACGCTTGGTTCCGGCAAGTTCGAACGTATCCCAAAGCTTTATTCCGGCTGAGGATCAAAAAGGCCGGCTGGATAAGGTGAAGACTACTTTGCAAGCTCCGACGGTGAGGCAAGCGCGGCAAAACGTGCTGCAGGGCCTGTATGCCGGCAACGACGGCGATTGCAGCAGCGTGACGGTAGCGTCTTGGCTGAGCGAGCCGGTGTTGATGGAATGGCAGAAGGCTGGCGCGGTTTCGCGTCCAGCGGCATAGGCAGATTGGCTTAGAACAGGAGGATCAAAGTATGGCGGAAACGACGTTCACCCAAGATGCCCAAACCCAATACTTTTTACGCAAAGAGCACCGGCCCACACTGCCGGCAGGTGCTTACACACTGGTCGCAAATTGGCGGGTGGCCGTCGACCAAAAAACCGAAGTTCAACACGACAGCAAAGTCGAATTTTGGGTGGCCGGCGAGCGTTTCAGTTTGAATCCTGCCGACATTCATTCGGTGTACCCGCCGCAGGGCGGGCGCGGCAGTTACGAAAACAGCTTGCCGCACGTGATGTTAAGCCGGGACACGCTGCCGTGGGAGCGCAGCGCCGAGCGCGGCAGTCACGCAAACAATTTGCCAGCGACGGGCAAGCAGGCCGACGACGACGGCAAAGCGCCTTGGCTGGTCTTGTTGTTATTGCACGAAGCGGAAGCCCAACAGAGCAAGGTCTACACCACCACCTTGGGGAAGCTGCCGCCGCAGGCCAGAGAGTCAGAGACAGGCGAGCATCTCTCCGGCCAGCACGATTCCGATCCGGTTCAGGCCATTGATGTGCCGGCGCAGATTCTGCACGACTGCATGCCGGACCTCGACGAGCTGAAGCTGCTGTGCCACGTGCGCGCCCGGCAGGTCGACGGCCAGGCGATGGAAAGCGTGGCGGTTGTACTTGGAAAACGCTTGCCGGCCAAGGGCCGCAACACCGTGCATCTGGTTTCGGTGGAAAATCGCTATCGCAGCCACGATTTCGACAGCGGCGGCCAAGCCGGCAGCACCTTGGTGGTGCTGCATAGCTGGAGTTTTAGCTGCGAATGCGCCGACCACCCGGAGAGCGAAACCTTGGCCGGTTTGTTTTCACGGCTGGGTTCGGGCTGGTTGCAATTGCCGCCGGCCTTGAATCCGGATGCCGAACGCTATCTGAATCGAGGCTTGGTGCCGCTGCAGCACACATTTCGCAGCGGCGAGCGCGGTGTCTCCTGGTACGCCGGTCCGCTGATTCCGCCGCGCTCTTTGCTTGCCGCGCCGCTAGCGGTGAAATTGCCGGCGGCCTGCGCCGATAGTCTGCTGGCTTACGAAGCGGAAATCGGCATGCTGACGGTCGGATACGCCGCGGCATGGGAACTGGGCCGCTTGCTGGTGTTGCAAAACCGGCGCATTCTGGGCGCGTTGCAAAAGTGGCGCCGGCAGCAAATTCACCACGCCCATGCACAAGCGGCGGCGGCCCCTGGCAGACCCGGCAGCCACTTGCCGAGCGTGCAATGCGCTTGCGTTTGCGAATGTCCGCAGCCGCCTGAGGAATTGACGCAATGGTTACAGGATTTACAGAAATTCAAAGGCGTACCTCTGAACTATTTGTTGGCGGACGAGCGCATGCTGCCGCCGGAGTCCATTCGGTTTTTCACGGTTGATTCGCTGTGGATGCAAGCCCTGATCGACGGCGTTTTCGGCGCGGCGCGGGTGCCGTCCACCCATCAAGCCTGTTGCGAAGACGGCGAAGCCGCGCTGTCGGAGCAGTTCGCCAATAAGAAACTGACCGGCTTTTTATTGCGTTCCAACATCGTGGCCGGCTGGCCGGGGCTGCAAGTCTTTGTGACGGCTGCCGATCAAACCCGCTTGCCACCTTACCACTACGCGCAGCTGTCGCCGGCCGTCGCTCTGTACTTGTTCGAAGACGAATTTACGGCTTTGACTATTCAGCAGACCCCGGACATCTTGCATATGTCGGTGGAAGGACAATTGCAAAACCCGCAAATATGGAAGAACTCGTCCCTGCGGGTACTGCAATTGAAGACCTTTAACCAAGATTCCTCGCATTTACTGGCGCGCCAATTACTCGGAAGGATGCAAAAATTCGAGGTGGCGGTGCAGTGGCGCTAACCATCGGTTTGATAAGCAAGTTTGCCCTTTGTTTACCGGCAACTATTTAGCCTTGGCACAAATTCCCGTCGGAGGGGAATGCCGCCTCTTTCTTTGTAGGCGCTGAATAGTTGTTTTGCTATCGATGCGGCTGCGGCTAGAGCTTAGGGAGCATGCAGAGGTTCGGTCGAAGCGCACGGCGTCAATCTTTCGCTAACTGCTACTGCGGTGAGCTACCGGCTTTTGCTCTCGCTTTTAAGAGTTGCGACTAAGGCGTCGAACCGATTCGATGCCTTGTCGTCGGTCAATTCCACGCAAGCGGAGAATTGATTTTCCGTGGCGTCGACCAGGATTCCGCGGGCACTGGACGGCACTTGATCAATGGCCGGCGCGGCTTTGAAATACTCGTCGTCGCGATGGTTTTCGATGGCTTCGAAATCGCTTTTGCCCAGGCACAGTGTGCCAATAATGCTTTTGATAATATCGACGTGAGAAATACTTTAGATCAATTGTGTGTTAGATGACTTAAGCGTTTTTGGTAAATAACATAGTTTTTCGATATTTTATACTCCTCTGTCTAGCCATGTGTTTGCACTTTTTGTGGCGTCCGCAATTACGCACACTCGACGATGAAATAGCTTCATAGTTCGCACTTCAATTTTCTGTTTTGATCAACATCTCTGCGCCTTGCGCTCATATTGATTGATCGGCTCCAAATCAGATTGCCGAAATTTGAGGTGCGGCGAGTATGGTTTCACCAACACGCACGATATAATCCGAAAAATACCGCTCATTCGGTCGTCCGCTGTAATTCAATGTAATCATCCGTAATGGATATGTTGTTCAAGGCAGATAACAATAGACTCTAGTTATACGGAGTCTTTATTGTCTAGGTAAATTTATAGCCTTGATGTAAACAATATACCTATTTGGAGTAAATAATGAAAATAGATAAACTTGCAATGGCATTACTTGCAGCTAGTGCTTCTTTACAAGCGAATGCAACCAATATTAATGACTTACTTTTAAAGCAGTCACCCGCATTGCTTTCCGATAACAGTGCCGAATATTTAATTAACGTCGATGACAGTGTTAATGCGGCGGGCGGCGCTACCTTAACAAAAGGCGATATTTTGTTCGCAATTGTAGGTTTCAATAGCATAGGTGGAACGAATATCGGTTCCGGCACCAGTATTAACGAACTCACAGCATTTGCCGCGGTAAAAGTGATGGATGGGCGAGATGTTGATTTAGGACCGTTAGGCCCTGACGATCAGGATGGCCCGCAAAATGTCGACCTTTGGCAATACCGGCTCGGTGCTTTGGAGGCTAACGATAGGGCTTATTTTGATTGGTCTACGGGCAACATATTAGGCGGTATGTATACGTTCGATGCTGCAAAGTTAGGCGCGCAAAACGACGGAATTTTTGTCGGGGCCTTATACGAAGACAGCGCGAACGACTATGGCCGGGACGGTTTCGTGCAAGATGGCATCAATAGCGCCACCAACGGGGAGCTTAGGCTTACGCTTGGCTTATCCGGGCCTAACGATTATTTCAGTTCAATTGCGCCGCTGAATGTGGATGAATTTTTGTCTGTCGCCTATGCAACCGCAATTACTAACACCAATCTCGGTTTTCAAGTCACCGTATTAAACGCCACATTCCCGGGGCTTGATATTGGCAAATTTGTGACCGGCGGCAACGGTGGTCTATCCAGACCTTCCGGCGATAGCGAGTTTCCGATTTTCGATAACCTTGATTGGACTATTATCGCCAGTCAACCCAATCCGCCGCTTCCTGAACCGACTTCCTTGGCTTTGTTGGTGATAGGCGTTTTGAGTATGGCCGTATATTCTCGGCAAACATCGGTGGGATAAGCGCTTTTAGTTCAATAGGCCTTTTTTATAAAGGCCTATTTCCGGTTTTTAGACATTTAGAGCGAAATATTTAATAAAAATAGGTTAAGGTATTCTATTCTGGAGGGAATAATGGTGAGTATTTTCCTTCCATACGTTCTCCTCGATAAATATCGAAAGAAAACGGAGCTAGGCGAATGCTGCCGCGCCGGCGTTCAATAATTTCGACGGATTTATTTTTATATAATAAGCGAGAAATTTGTTGTCTGGCCCTGAATATGTAAATGTTTACATGCTGGATATTAACGCCTAACATTTTTGCTAGTTGTTCTACCTCCAGCCAACCTTGTGCGGTCGAGTCTATTTTTGCCGAAACATCGGTAAGACGTTTGCGGGCTAAGGTTACGAGTAAATAATGGTGTACGTATTCTCCTAACTGATATAGCTTGCCGGCATAATAAAGCTTGACTTTAGTATGCTCTTCGTCCGTACTAATAAAAAACGACATGTGTAATTTTTCTGGGACTGGGCTTTTTATGGTGCCGTTATTTTTTTCGGCGATTTTATCAATCTGAATATTAAATTTTTCACCTTCAATATTTAATACAATGTTGTTTTTGACGCTTCCGGTTTCTGTAATTGTCTTCAATATCAATTTTAATTCTGTTTGTAACGCCGCATTTTGAGATGTAAGCGTATCGTTGCGCGTTTCTATAATCTGTTCTTTTACGTCGCTATCAATCAAGCTCACGGGCGTGAGATTTTTAGCTTTAGGGCCGGAGAGGTCTGTCACGTGCCACACGTGATTGTCCGTAGAACCAAATTGCAACTGTTGTCCGCTTCGCAAGGCGATGCAATTACCCTTCGGGATTCGTTTGCCGTCCAGGTAAGTTCCGCATTCACTTAAATCAATTACCGACCAGTTTTTCCCATTCCAGTGGAGTAATGCGTGCGAAGGACAGGTTGTGTCTTCGTAAAGAAAGGCATTCGAAAGATTCGCATTGCAGCCAAACAAATGCGTTTGTAATAACTCGACATTTTCACCAGTTTCTTTATTCAATAAAATTGCCATTGTGAAATCTATTCGTTAGGGTTATCAAGATCAGGATGTGACTGTCAATATTGGGTCGATGTTTAATATAGTCCGCGCCGGATTCTGTTTAGTTTTAGCGTTTCCACATTTCATCCGGAACAATTTTTATAACTATTCAGCTAACGAGAATTAGCCGGTAAGTATGTCAATATTCACGCATCGAGCGGGTGACATAAAAAGCGTGCCACCTTTGCTCAACGGAGGAATTCGAATAGTGCCGACTTTTAATTAAAGTATATTGAATAACAGCGTTCCCAGGCACAATAGTGTTGCGGAATCCGGCTTACGGTTTCAGCGGCGTTTACTATCCGTTCAATCTTACGGCCAGCATGGTGCGCTATTACCGGACGCAAGGTTTCAGCGCAACATCGGCTTCTCGTTCGCTAATTGCAAATTTGTTGTTATATCGCTATTTTAGCGAGCATATTGGCCGAGGTGCTGTATCGCAGCGACATGCTATAGTGAAATCGACTCAAGCCGTTTAGCATTTTGTGCACCTGCTTTAAGATGTTAGAATTTAAAGTATTGACCATCCTCAACAAAACCTTTCGTGCTTGCTTGTCAATTTAAGGGATTGCCGAACATGGAAAAATTCATCAACCAGATTATCTCCCGAGTTGAGCAAGACATTTACATTCAAGCCCATGGTCAATCGGATCATAGAGCGTATATCCAACAACTGGCGGAAGAATACGGGTTTAGCCGTTTTAAATTGCAGCGATTATTCAAACAGCAAACCGGTTTGGTCCTCGTCCAATTTATTTTGCAAATGAAGCTGGAGTTAGCCGCGGTATTTGTTTGCCATACCCGGATGTCGTTGCTGGACATCGCCATTAACATGGGGTATTCCGGGCAGCAAGCGTTTACTCGCGCATTCCGCCGCCGTTGGGGGCAAACACCGCAACAAATGCGCTTGGCGGCAACGCATAAGTATCTGCAATTACTCAATGAAACGGAGATCGGCTCTATACCGGTTCGCATCGTGCCTGTGAAAAAAAACCGAATATTGTGGTACAAGCGCTATTTCGGACCTTACGAGGCGTCGCTCAATCATTGGCCGAAATTTCGTGCGGAACTCGAGCGCTTGGGAATCGATGGTTCCGGTCAGTGTTATGGGTTGGTATTCGACGACCCCGATATAACTGCGCCGGAAAATATCCGTTACGGCTGCGCCATCGACCCGGTTCCCGGTATGAAATTGCCCGATTGTTGGTCGGAATTCGAAATGCAACCTTCCCGCTTTGTGGTTTTTACTATTCGCAGTACTTATTTGGAGTGCTTGATTCGCTTAAGACCCAGAGTCATTGCTTGGCTGGTCGACAATCGGGAAAGCTTCGGCACTTCCGGCGCGTATCAATGCTTTGACGCCATGCCTTCCGGGGACTATACGCAAGTGCGCGATATGGAGTTGCACATCTCGCTCGCCAATTAAAGGCAAGGGCTTTATGCTTCGCTCATTTGTGGAGGAATCAGGCTATGGCAAACGGTAAAGCATTGGAGTTCGGCGGCCACGCCTTGGTGTGGTCCGGAGACTGGACGCCGGCAGGCGCGCGCAAGGCGATTGGCGGCGCGGCGCGCTCGGGCTACGACTACATCGAAATTGCCTTGCTGGATCCGTGGAAAGTCGACCCCGTGCTAACCAGGGATTTGCTGCAGGAGCACCATCTGCGGGCGCATGCGTCCCTGGGCTTGTCCGCCGCGACCGACGTGAGCAGCGCCGATCCGGGCGTGGTTGCCAAAGGCGACGAACTATTGCGCAAGGCCACCGACGTGTTGCATGCGATCGGCGGTACCGAGTTGTGCGGAGTCATTTATTGCGCGCTGGGCAAATATCCCGGCCCGGCGTCCGGGCAAAACCGGGCCAACTCGATTGCCGCCATGCAACGTCTGGCCGATTATGCCGGCGAGAAAGGCATCAACATCAATCTGGAAGTGGTCAATCGCTACGAAACCAACATCATGAATACCGGACTGGAAGGCTTGGCGTTCTTGGACGAAGTCGATCGGCCCAATGCTTATCTGCATTTGGACACCTATCATATGAACATAGAGGAAAACGGCATGGAACAGTCGGTGCTGGCCGCCAAGGACCGGCTGGGTTACGTGCACATCGGCGAAAGCCACCGCGGTTATTTGGGTACCGGCAACGTCGATTTCGATAGCTTTTTCAATGCGCTCAAGCGGATCGATTTTCGAGGACCCATCACGTTCGAATCGTTCTCGTCCGAAGTCGTGGATCCCAAGTTATCCAATACCTTGTGCGTATGGCGCAACTTGTGGCACGACTCGGACGATCTGGCCGGTAAGGCCCTGGCATTCATGAAACAACGTTATCCGGGCTGAGCGGGCTGTCGCTTAAACCGGCGTCCGCCCGGCATTGATTATGCCGGGCAATCTCGATTGAAAGCGTTTACCAAACTTGGCATTTGCGGTTGGGGTTCATAGCCGAATTTTTCGGGCAATTGAACGCCGCGGCGAATTCCGGCCGGTTGCTTATCGGGCCTATCACCCGCTGACGGGGCGGAGCATAGCGCTGCCAAGACCGGGAATACGTGTATTCGTCCATTTCCGGACGGCTAATGTTGCAAAAACTTTGCGCGAAGCTGACGAAAAACAATTGTTGCGCCGACAGGGTCAGATTGCCGATGGTGTATTGGCTGGTGGAGTCGCCGGAAGTGATGAACGCTTGATAGGCCAGTTTTAGGCCGTTGACGTCGGACAGATTTTCTTCCAGGGTCGGTTTACCTTTAACCTTCAGCGTTAGGTCGGGGACCCGGTAAGCGTTGTATTGACCAACCAGACATTGGCTGCGCTTGTTAAAGCTTTTGTTGACTTTTTTCGGCCATAAATAGCCGGCGCGTCCGTCCTCCAGAAAATAGCGGCCTTCGTCGTCGTAGCCGTGCATGACTTCATGGGCGGCGACGAATCCCACTGCGGCATAGTTGACGGCATCCGGATACTCGGCATCGACGAAGGGTTTGCGCAGCAACCCGGCCAACAAATGGATTTGGTTTTTCAACGGTTGATAAAACGCGTTGACCTGCTGTGGGCCCGGACCATTGTATTCCCAACTGTTTCTATCTACCGTTTGGCCGTATAAGGCGAATTCGCGTTGAGCGAGATCGGCACGCGCGCTGATGACGTTGCCGAGAAAATCGTTGCTGTCAAAGCCCAATAGCGCATATTCCGGCCATTCGGTCGGATAGGCGAATTGGGCCGTCAATGCATCCAGCTTGAGCTGTGTGGCGGTCAACGCATCTTCGTTCAACCAAACAACCGTAGGCAGTCGGCTGCGGAATTGGCTTTTGATGTTGTTGAAAATCGACTGGGTCAAATTGGCTGTGGTCTGATAATCCTCGGTTGCCTTAAGCAGTTGCCCGGTTTTGTCGCTCAGTATCGTGGAGGTGATGCGCAAACAGGTTTTCCAGCGCGGAACGCTGATCAGGTACTGAAAGTACGGACTAATCGAATAGCTTTCCGGCAGATAGGGACGGTAACTTGAGATCAGCGTCCAGCGCAAATAAGCCTTAAGGCCGTCCAGCGGGGTTTTGCGCAGCACTTTGGCCAAGGCTCTCAATAAGCTGGGCGACGAATACAAATGGGTGATGCCTTGCATTTGCGTAGCTTCGAAATAAGCCGACCACGGAAAATAAGGAGCGGATTGATCCAATACCTGCGGCGCGCCGTAATAATCTAAATCTTTAACTGTGCCGAACAACCCGTGGTGTTTGCTGAGCACGGTTTCTATCGCCATGATTTGCCGGGTGTGGCGCGCCGCCTGTTCCGCCGTTTCGCCCAGCAGCAGCAAAATGTTTTGAATGTCGTTGGCATTGGCTGTTTTTAGCTTGTTGTTGGTTGGAGATTTACGGGTATAGATATCGCCGTCGTAAAATCCGGGATCGCCGGCCGTAACCAACACGCTGTAGCGGCTGGCGTCGAAAAGATCGGGAATGACGGTTGCGTTCAACAAACCCAGGACGCCGATCTCCCGCAATTGCCCGGCGACTTGCATGAACTCGGTTTGGTTTTTGATGTGGTCTATCGCGTCCAAATAAGGCTGCAAGCCGGTTATTGCGCTGCTTTGCAGATCGTCGTCCAGGCAGGATTGAAAAAACGGGCCGACTTGGTCGTTGAGGCTATCGCCGCTGGGATACAGCTTGGCAGCGGTTTGAAACAGCGCATACAGCTTGTCTTCGACAGCCTGGTTAGCCAGGTCGAAGCCTTTGATCAATTGCAATTCGTCGTCCGCCAGTTGATGATTGTCCAGCCAGCCGCCGCAGGCGTAGCGATAAAAATCCTGACAAGGATCGGCATGGGGATCCATCGTTTGGGCAATCGACGTTTCTATAGTCTCCGCGCTAGGTTGGTTGCCGATAAAAATTGCAAGTAGGCCCAAAGCCAAAATCCATGGTTTCATTGTGATGCGCTATTTTGTTGAGTTACGGTGGGATGTGTATGATTTGTTGCGTTTGGCGGACAAGTTTGCGGCAATTGCCGATGGCGAATATTCTACCGGCAAAGTTATAGTGTCAGGTTACATTTTCTCGCTTTGGGCGTGCGGAGTGTAATGCGGGCTGCGCCGATTCCATAGATGTGAGTATTCCGGTTTTTCAATCACCTATCGGTTTCAATGAGGATTGTGAGTGACAGCATGCGCGGTAAGATTGATGGATACTATATCTGCACAAGAGGCTGTCGTTAGCAGGGTGTTGAAATTTGCCTATATGCCTTCGGCTTCAAAACCATTTTTTGGTTTTGTTGGGCTTCTGGAAGCCCGATCAGGCCTCAAAAACCGGTTTTAGCCGGTTATATTCGCCCCGAAGGGCGTTAAATTCCGCCTTTTGGCGGATTTCAGGCGCACCACCGCCTAGGCGGTACTGTATCGCCAGCCGAAAATGGTACCCATGCGCGTCAGGTTATAGGCGGCAAAGGTAAAAATCGTTTGCGCGGCGACCTTCTTTAACCCCCGGAACTTGGTTTGGCGTAGCGGGCCGACCGTCTTGGCCCAACCGAAGACTTCTTCGATCCGCTTACGGATTTTGAGACTTTTACGGTAACCGTCGTGCCGGGTTGTGCGACCGTCAATGGCGGAGCCTTTGTCTTTGCTGGCGACATGCGGCGTGACTTTGCGCTGGCGTAACTTGGCGACAAAATCCTGCGTATCGTAATTTTTGTCGGCGGCCAAGGTCGCGCCCGGTTTGTGGATCGTGCGTTTGACCATGGCATGGGCCGCCTCGCGTTCTGCGGTGCCGGTGGCCTGGGTGACTTCGACGTCGACGACCAAGCCATTACGGTTCTCCATCAAGGCATGACCGAGGAAAGCCAGCTGAGACTTGTCGCCCTCGCTCTTTTTGTACAACCGGGCATCGGGATCGGTGCGTGATGCGTGGGTTTCGTTACTGCGTTTCTCGCCTTTGAAGTTGACCGTGGGATTGCGGCCGCCGTCTTCCGGCGGCGGGGTCGAGCCGTCTTTCTTGACGAAACTCTTGTGCGAGGCCCAAGCTTGAATCAGCGTGCCGTCCACCGAGAAATGCTCGTCAGAGATCAGCTGTTTCCACTCCGCCAAGGCCAGTACCCGTTCGAAAAACAAACGACTGATCCGTTCGTTGAGCAAACGGTCGCGGTTGGCGCTGAAGGTCGAGTGATCCCACACCTCGTCATCTATCGTCAAGCCGACAAACCAGCGGTACAAGAGGTTGAAGTCGATATGCTCCACCAGTTGCCGTTCCGAACGGATGGAAAATAGCACTTGCAACAAACTGGCGCGCAACAAGCGTTCCGGCGGAATGGAATCTCGACCGCGACGAGCGTAGAGCGCGTCGAACTCGTCGTTTAGCGTGGCGAGCAACAAGTCGACCACTTGACGCAGCTTGCGTAGCGGATGCTTTTTGGGAATCCGGCTTTCCAGGGTTCGGTAACTGAACAGGTCTTCTTGAGTAATGTCGGCGCCGCGCATGGGGACAGTGCAATATATTGGAGATAGAACTATTTTATCATTTAGAACAATACTTTATGATTTGCCAACACATCTGACTCAACCAGCCAATGCGGGTTACAGGGGAGATAAAATCAACAGCCTGTTAGGGTTATCGTTTTTAGCGCAACCGTACCTAGCGGGTGGCGTAGCCTCGCCGCCGAGCCTGAATTTTGCACCCAAAAAAATTTTCGCTTTAACGGTGCGAATAAAATCCACTAGTTATGGGTAAGTGGTTTACGGATGGTAAAAATACCCAAAACAACCTGCAGCCTTTGTCGCAACCGGCTTCCCGTTTATTTATAATCAGTCCGCCGCCGCACAGGCGGCTTAGAAATGAACGAATTTTATGCTGTGGATGTCGGCGAAGTCCGCCGCCGCACAGGCGGCTTAGAAAGTGCTGTGGCTGGTCAACTACATCGCGGTCACGTCCGCCGCCGCACAGGCGGCTTAGAAATTGGGCTGCGGCCGCGGTTTCCGCTTGTTCGGGTCCGCCGCCGCACAGGCGGCTTAGAAAAACTAAAACAACCGATCAAAATCGGCGACGAAGTCCGCCGCCGCACAGGCGGCTTAGAAAGCTATTCGTTTTCTGCCGAGTTCGACATCACCGTCCGCCGCCGCACAGGCGGCTTAGAAATTTGGCGGCGCTGGCGGACAAGGCGCTGAAAGGTCCGCCGCCGCACAGGCGGCTTAGAAAAACATTCGATTGTGCCGTCACCGGCGCCAAAAGTCCGCCGCCGCACAGGCGGCTTAGAAAGGTTACGATTACCCGAGCGCTGCCGTCGCCGCGTCCGCCGCCGCACAGGCGGCTTAGAAATCTCTAAAACCGCTGGCCTGGTCAACGACAACGTCCGCCGCCGCACAGGCGGCTTAGAAATCTCTAAAACCGCTGGCCTGGTCAACGACAACGTCCGCCGCCGCACAGGCGGCTTAGAAACAAGGCAAGTTGCAGGAATTGGCGGATGCGCGGTCCGCCGCCGCACAGGCGGCTTAGAAAATGGCAAGCCAAATTGTTCCGCTTGTCGCGAAGTCCGCCGCCGCACAGGCGGCTTAGAAAAAAAACGACAGAATGACCGAGGTATCGGTGAAGTCCGCCGCCGCACAGGCGGCTTAGAAATTTTCACGCTCTTGCTTCAGCACATCATACGGGTCCGCCGCCGCACAGGCGGCTTAGAAATAAACTCGGATACGTGTTGCTTGATTCGCGTGGTCCGCCGCCGCACAAGCGGCTTAGAAATATGGTTGAAAAAATGTTTACGGCTTATCTGGGTCCGCCGCCGCATAGGCGGCTTAGAAAATCACGTAGCCGCTGACGATACCGGCCTCCTCCGTCCGCCGCCGCACAGGCGGCTTAGAAAATTACCCGAGCAAACGTGGTTTGAAATGTTTCCGGCAAAATCCGCGCCGCTGGCTTTGTAACGAATGTGCGAGTCGTTTAGGGCAATCTCAAAAGATAACCTATGCTCTATCGTCGACAACCATCATCTTACGGAGACCGCTTTTATGACCATAACGACTTTCCATCAAGACCGCGATGCCGGCGTCGCCGGCGATTTTCAACACGCGTTAGAAGGCAAAGTGCTGCAGGGCCTTGGCTTGGCGATCGAGAATGCCGTTACCGCCCAAAGCCAACTTTATCTGGTAGGGCAGGCGGCGTTTACCCAAGCGATACAAATGCGACTGAGTCGCCCGGTAACATCGTCGCCAGCCGAGGTGTGCGACACCGCGGCAGCCACCAGCACCGACGAATTGGCGGCGCAGTTGCAGACCATCGCAAATGCGGGTCTGGGGGCGCTGGACAATTCGCTTGCCGCAGGCGATTCGGCCGAATCCGCGACTCGGCTGATGACGGCGTTCTCGGCAGCTTTAGCCATGCTGAACGAAGTCAACACTCAACAAATGTTAGGCTACGTGTTGGTGGTGTTGGCTGCCGGCATTGACATTGACAGCACGCTAGGTCCTGCCCAGGCGCGCACGATGGAAACGTTGCTGTCCAACAACCGTTTGATCCAATTCATCAGCGAATTAAAAGCCGCAGAAGGGGATGAGAACCGGCAAGGAGCGTAATCGAAGGCATGCGAATCTCCAAATGTGCGATTACTTAAGCTAATCGCACCAGGATTCAAGGCAAACGCTCACTGAACCGCGTTTCTCCTCCGATTGAAAGTGCCGAAGATAGTGTCCAGGCACAACGATGTGGACAACCCGCTTGTTACGGCCGGGCAAAAATCACCCCGTGCCCGCCGGAAAACACCTGCTTAAAGTTCCAGCCGTTGCCGATCGGGTTGCCTGTCGCATCCCAGGACGACGACCCGTCGCGCAAGCCGAGATATTTATAGTAAAGCAAATCCCCGGCGTCGGTGACCGCAAAAATCGCCCCGTTGCCGCCGTAAAACACCTCGCGGAAATTCCAGCCCTCGCCAATCTTATTGCCGGCGACTCCCCAGGACGACGACCCATCGGCCATGCCGAGATACTGGTAATAAAATAACTCCCCGGACTGGTTGATCGCGAAAATCACCCCGGCATCAGCGGCAAACACCTGCTTGAAATTCCAGCCGTCGCCGATTTTGTTACCGCTGGCGACGCCCCAGGACGACGACCCGTCCCGCATGCCGAGATACTGGTAGTAAAACAGTTCCCCGGCATGGTTGATCGCAAACAGAACCCCGTCACCGCCGGAAAACACCTGTTTAAAGTTCCAGCCGTCGCCGATTTTGTTAGCGCTGGCAGCGCCCCAGGACGACGATCCGTCCCGCATGCCGAGATACTGGTAGTAAAACAATTCCCCGGCATCGTTAACCGCAAAAAGCACCCCGTTACCGCCGGAAAACACCTGCTTGAAGTTCCAGCCGTTGCCGACTTTGATGCCGGTCTTGCCCCAGGACGCAGAACCGTCGCCGATCCCCAGGTACTGGTAATACAACAAATCGCCCGCCGTTTTTTCCGCTTGAACGGCATGCGGAATCAGAATCAGCCGATCCGAGACCTGCGGCTTGGGTGTCGGCGGCTTGGGTTTGGGCTTGGGCGGTGGAGGAGGCGGGGGCGGATTATTCTGCGGGCGTCCGGCGGGTAGCGGAACCGCCGAAGTTCCCACCTCGTAATCATCATCGTCCGCGACCGAAGAAAAACAGGTAAAGGTCATCACCAATAAAACCGCGACAAAACCATGCCAAGGTGTACGCTTTGACATAAGAGCTCCTTTGCATACATCGAAAGGACCACAAGCGGCGAAACACCCCTCGCGTATCGCGGCTTATGGGATCAGACGTAGGAGGCGGACACAAAGCCATGGCGTCTACGCCGCTATAACTGTAGTCCGAGTAGCGCGGATCGGTGCGACTAAATCCAATCGTCGGCATGAAATCGATGGTACGTCCAAAACAAGGCGGCTTGCGGCAATCCGGATATTCGGCGATAGCCGTGCATCCTTGGACCACGCTATGACCAGTCGCCGCGCAGGTTGCTAAACGGCGCATTGACGAATTTAGCGCATTCTGTGCGGAAAAATCGCCCGGTTTAAACGCAAGCTAACAATCTCAACGCCTGGTTTGGTGCAACCTATACCGCAACGCCTCGTAGCCCGGTCGCGATGGCGGGCCTGTCAGTGGCCTAGGTCGACGATGGGCAAATAGTCTCCCATTTCGTTAGGCTGATCCCCCCGAGTCTCGGTGTCGCCAAGGCCGAGTGCTCCGTAGGCAGCCCAGGAGCCGAAACACTTGATGGTGGCGTCGTCGAGGAGGGCACAGCTATGACCTATGCCTGTTGAGATGGCCTTGGCCGTGCGCCCCGTGCCCAAATTAACAACGGGCAGTTGATTTCCCATGGTGTCCGGAGAGCCGCCGCGATTCATCGAATCACCCAGACCTGTAAGACTACCTGATCCCCAGCATTTCAGTTGATCGTTATCCAGAATGACGCAAGTTTCGTAGCCTCCTACACTGATTTGCTTTGCGGTCCGTCCCTTGCCCAAATTGACGTAAGGCAGTTTGTCGCCCATCTCGCCCGCATTCGTGCCGCGGTTGCGGGTGTCGCCGAGTCCCAATTGGCCTATGTCGTTATATCCCCAGCACTTGACTCGTCCGTTGTCCAAGATCGCACAGGCGCTATAACCGCCGGCAGCGATGGCTTTTGCGGTGCGTCCGCTGCCCAAATTGACCGGTGGCAAGTTATCGCCCATTTCCTCGGCATGCGAACCGCGGTTGGCCGTATCGCCGGTTCCCAAACAACCCGCCACGTTGGCACCCCAGCATTTGATGGTGTTATCGTCAAGCAGCGCGCAGGTGTGGGAGTTTCCGGCAGCAAGTGCTTGGACTGTTCTGCCATTCCCCAAATCGACGTAAGGAAGATGGTCGCCCATTTCGTTCGCTTCGTCGCCTCGCGCCACGATTTCTTCAATGCCCAGGCGGCCGTCATAATTCAAACCCCAGCATTTGACTTTTCGATTTTCCAATACCGCACAGGAATGAAATAGTCCAAGCGCCAACGACGTCGCGAAATGACCTTCGCCAAAATCCACGTGCGGCAAGAGTCCGCCCATTTCATTGGGATTGTCGCCGCGATCCTGTTGATCGCCTATGCCCAGCAAGCCGGCGTCGTTGCGCCCCCAGCATTTGGTTGTGTTGTCGTCCAGAATGGCGCAGGTATGGTAAACGTTGACCGCCAATGCCTTGGCCGTGCGCATCCCAATCGGCACAAAATCCGGAAGATTGTCGCCCATGTCGACGCGCGGCAAGTTATCGCCCATGTCTTCGGGTTTGCTGCCACGATTTTTGGTGTCGCCCAATCCGAGCTGGCCTCGTTCGTTGAAGCCCCAACACTTGACCGAGCCGTCGCTGAGCAGCGCGCAATTGTGTTGCCCTGCATGCACGCTTTGAGCGGCATAACGCGCGACACAATTGCCGTTTTGCAAGGTTTTTGGCGGTAGGCAATTGGCCAAGGTCACCGATACAACGGCACTGGCCGATGCGCTACGCTTATCGGTCACCGTTAATTTGAATCTCAGCACGACGGGCTTACGTTTCTTTAACGTGACAGGACTCAAGAATGTCGGGGTTGGGGTTGACGCGCTTTTTAGCCTGACTCTCGGTCCTTTGGTTTGCGTCCAGCGATACGTGAGCGAGGAACCCTCGGGGTCGTAACTAAGACTGCCGTCCAAGCTTACGAGAGTAGATAAGGTTACGGTTTGGCCGATACCGGCATTCGCTATGGGTTTTTGATTTTTTGCCGCCAGCGCGGGACAAGTCATCAGTGCCGCCACGATGATTAGCGCGCAATTCAGAATGCCGCGATCGATGCGGATTAGGTCTTGCAGCACGGCTTGCGCCACGTGGTTGTTCCGATGTCGTTCCAAGTTCATTCGCGACCCGGCCGAACCGTTCTCGGTTTGTTGAAACTGTTCAAGTCCATACTGACCTCCGTCCAGCGGTTTTGACTTTAAATAAGAAGACGAAACGTCTCAGTCTACTCGCCGCCATCCAACCGGCAAAGCCTCCGCTTCAGGCCGGCTCGGCAACCGTCCGGCATGTCTTGAGCAATCTTGCTGCGGTAGCCGTTCCCGGCGCGAGATGGTTGTTTTTGAGCGGTTCATTGCTGACCGTGCCCGGCAAGCAAATAACCGTGTTGCTCGGTGGCGAGCCTTAACATTCAAGCCCATCCAGCGACAGCCATACGAGGTCGGCGCTTTGACCTAATCCACCGGATATCAGCCGAGCCACATGTCGGTCGATGCAGCGTTCCGATTTTTAGCGGTATGCCGAGCGTAACTCGGCATAGCGAATACCTCATTGATAAAAAAATCGATTGCCGGTTATCCAGCCGTACTCGTAGTTGCTGGTGCAATTGTAGGGCTGGCCGCGCTGAATGTCGCGGGGAATGAATTTGATGTGGCGCATGCCGGCAGGTTCGCTGACGCCGACGCTTTGAACGCCCTCCACCGGAATGTAGTTGCCGATAGGCGCGCCGTCGATTTCAATTTCAATTTCGGTCAGCGCGCCGTTGTTATAGATTTCCATGCTGAATTCCGTCAGCGGCGCGTTGGCCAGCACTTCGATCGGCCGCCCTTGCGGTTGCGGGAACGGTAGACCCAGATCCGGCGGACAGAACAAGGACAACGGCGCGTTACGGTTTACCAATGCATTCAGAAAATACTTCTGTTTGAGGCCGTCGACTCTGGGGGTTGTGGTCTTCACCCGGCCTTTGCTATCGACCGTCGTTGTCGTCACCTCCGGAAAGCCGACTGGCGCAAAGTCCAGGGTATTGATGCCGGCGATGGCGATGCCGGGGCAGTTGATGGGGCCGTTCAGATCCGCAAACGAGGTGCACTCCTTGCCCGGCCAGGCGACCAAGGCCTGGGCCAACGAGGTTTTCAGTTTTGCGGAAGTGATGGTGACTATGCTGTAGGCCGGTGCCTCGGGAGCGGTGATGATTTCGGCGGCAAGAACCGAGCCGGAAAAGGTTAAGGCAATAGCGGCGATTAATTTCATGATTCATTCCTTGTTTGCTGAGTAACGATAAATAGCGCCCGGTTACTGGCGCTAACCCAGTGGGTGAATGTGCCGAATGCTGCCAAAGGTTCAATGTTGTTCGCCGGGGAGTGTTTTTATCACTGTTCCGCTTCCCCGGTTCGAAGCTAACGTTCATGAAAAAGCGGCATCACCCCAGCAAATAAAAGTTTTTCTGTGGGAGCGACGCCCCCGTCGCGAGGAGGGCGTCGCTCCCACCATGACTTTCAGAGTAACAGTGGAGTTGGTAACGGCACTCCAATGACGGAACCGGCGTTGCCGTGGCCGGCCAAGGTTTTGAGCGGAACTGGCTTGGGCGCATTCGTCAACCGCAGTGCTGCCTCCATTAAAGAATCGGGCCTTGTTTGTGTAAGCTAAAATCGGATTTGCGGGAAGAGCGGTGGATTGGATCGAACACCAACTCGATCCGGTCGCTGATAACCTGCGTAATCTGGCGGTCGAGCAGTCCGGCGGCATTGGTTGCACGACACCGGACTCACGCTGCAGCAAGCCGCCGAGGCTTTGGGGATTTCGCGCCGGATGCTGATTTATTTCCGCGACGGCGAAAAACCGATTCCCTGCGCGATCTGGCTGGCCTGCCTGGGCTGGGAAGCCGTGCGCCCCACCGGCGTCAACTTTGCCGCAACATATTCTTTCGGCCAAGGAATACGCGGCGTTGCACGCTTGAGTAAGTCGAAAAAATTGGGCCGGTAAGTTGTATAAGTCGAATAGGTTTTGCTATTCGAATGCGAAGATAAGATGGTGCCGACGCAAGTAGGCGCATCATTTGCGACTGTTGCGCCTCACGTTGTTCAGCGCATCCTATGGCCCTAGGCAGTCGCCGTAAATTGGTATCGGAAGGCGGCAAATCAGGGCGATACCAGCGCTCGAAGCAGTCTGGCGTTCATGCGCCCCGGCCCCGACCCTTACATCCTCGCAAATTTTGTGAGAGTTCGGAGAGCCATACCACAGCCAAGACCCGAAATCCGACCGAGCCGTTATTCGATCAGCTCGTCGGCGGTCGCGGCCTCGGCTTTCCAAATCATGATCTATCCCGACCATCCCTGATGTCCACTACCGGCCGCCGGTATGGCCCGCCAAGTTGACAAATGATCAGTATTGACTTCGTCTCGCTCGATCCACGCACCGCATTGTCCGGTGCTGCTATAATCCACGAGTCCGGTTGTCTTGCCGATGCGGCTGCCATTGCTGGTAGGATGGATAACAGGGCTCAAGAGCACACCTATGATATTGGGAACAGCGATGTTAATGGTGCTTGAATAGGTGTCGTGAATATCTAACGTTCCACTGCACTCGATATACTGGATGTTCAGGGTGCTTGTGTATGAAACATTCAGCTTCCCATTCTTACAGATGAGCCTTCCGATAGTGACATTTGCAGTGTGGTCGACAGAGATAACTGCGTTCTCCTCGCATTGTAGTTCACTCACATACAAGGTCGCCGATTCCGAGCAGGAAACGTCAGCATTCTTGCAAGTAACTGGGTTGTCGACACTCTCCGTTCTGCCTAACTCCGTACGCTTCTGGTAATCGGTAGCCATCATTTCTCTCCGCTCAATAATTAATAAGTTGGAAGCCAGATAGGCGCGAGGTGCATCAGAAACCCGCTCGTCCCTGTCGCACGTCAGCGCCGTATTATTGACGGAACGCGCTTTGCACCGCAATGGCCTGCTCGCAGATCACTGCCCGCTGCCCACCCTGTCCATTCGACGCGGTTTCTTCGCCAAACCGGGGACCGCCAACGAGCATGCGGGGTGGTTCCACGAGACCGCAAGACGGATTCGCAATAGCAATCCGCCAACACAGGTGTTTTGCTATTGCGAAAACAGCCTACGGCCTTATGAGCGCCATGTTAGGCCGGAAGCCGATACAAGTCCGCCATTTGTAGGCCCGTTAAAAGAAGTCCTATCAGCGCATAGAAGCCAATAACCTTTAAGGCAAACACCAATATAACAACAAAACCTTTAGCAACCCCTCTGGTTATAAAAATGTAGATTGGGACGAATACGATGGGCAGCCCCACGACCCCAACTTTGAACGGAGGACTAAGTAACTTGCCGACAGATTTACTGTCATAGTGCACCCACAAAAAAATTAAAAAAGAGCCAATTAGCGTGGCCGAGATGTTGAGGGCGTCGCGAAGATGCTCCATTTCGTGGCCAGCTACACCTACCACGACGACTAATGACAAATAAATCCAGAAGAGTCTGGCGACAGTTTTTACTTTGTCGATATCCTTCATATTTTCTAGGCCTAATGAGTGATTAGAGAATTTCATCTATCTACCATAAAAGATGAGTTGCTCCAATAAGCTTGTAGTCACAACGATTTATTTTTTCCGTATATCATCCTTTCTTTGTCGGCCCGATGGAATTTGTTGAAAGGCTGGTTTTCCAGAACAATCGATCCTGGCGAAAGAGTTTCGAAAAGCCGGCAAAAACGCCGGGAACGCGGCATATGGCAACGCCGATTTTGGGCGCATTTAATGACAGACCAAGACGACTTTAATCGGCATTTCGATTATATTCATTGGAATCCGGTAAAGCATGGCTTAGTAACAAGGGTTGTGGATTGGCCGTATTCGAGTTTTCACCGATATGTCGAACAAGGCGTTTATTCGCGGAATTGGGGGAGCAACGAGCGGTTTGAGCTTGAAGGTGTCGAATAACTCGATAAGCGCCGCACAAATAGGATGTGCCGACGTTAGGAGGCGCATCGGTCGCGGACGATGCGCTTCACGTTGTTCAGCGCATCCTATTTAGCGCACGTTATCGCGTTGGATGAAAATGGAATGCGCGTATTATCCAAGAATATATCTTATAAATCAATATGATATATTCTTGTGCGCCTTGTTAAGTCACGGATTCAGGTAGATATTTCAGCAAAAAAATGACAGTAAGAATAATTTCAAATACGAACAATATAGCCATGACTGGAAAAACAAATTTTAAAGTAAAAATTAGCTTCGGTGATATATTATTAAATTTGTGATAGTATTTGCTATTTACATCAAATAGCTGTTTAAAGGCAAATATTACTCCCCATAAAAGCCAAGAAAAGAAGATAAACGCCAGTAAAGAAAACAATACTTCAATAGTCATTAATTACCTCCTTTTTCACTATATGTACTTGTGGGGTTTTGCGAATTTATGGTATCAATCGTATCCCCCATATATCAATAGTAGAAGTAGTTGTTTCTTTTGCCGTACTTGTCATAAATAACTGGGGTCAGAGCAACCTTAAATTTACTTTACTCTGACCCCCGTTATCTCAATAATCCGCCGTCGGTCGTAGGCGATCGGCAATCCAAATGCCACCATACGGCGGAACCGCGATGCGTTTCGCCTTACAGCCTTAAAGAATTAATGCGCTCAAATAGCATCCACCAACCAAAATGATCCCAATTACACTAGGCACCAAGTAAGCGACATAGAAATAAAAACGATCACCTCGTTTGAACATTATTCTATAACCTACAATGGAGGTAACCAAAATTATTCCAGTTTCATCAAATAAAGTGCCATTGCACGTCTTTATATTAGGTCCAGTTAAAATCCAAATTCCAGTACCGAATAGCCATAAAAACATTAATAACGGAATTAGCATCAATGCCAAACGATCGATATATTTCATTTTTCGGATTCTTTACAAGATTCGCATGCGCTACCATTAAAGCCATCTCGTTATACACAAGTCACTTAGCAGGCTGTTGATTTTATCTCCCCTGTAACAGGGTGTTGAAATTTGCCTATATGCCTTCGGCTTCAAAACCATTTTTTGGTTTTGTTGGGCTTCTGGAAGCCCGATCACACCTCAAAAACCGGTTTTAGCCGGTTATATTCGCCCCGAAGGGCGTTAAATTCCGCCTTTTGGCGGATTTCAGGCGCACCACCGCCTAGGCGGTACTGTATCGCCAACGCGATAAGATGCGCCATATAGGATGTGCCGACGTTAGGAGGCGCATCGGTCGCGAACGATGCGCTTCACGTTGTTCAGCACATCCTATTTAGCGCACGTTATCGCGTTTGATTGCAAGAGCTCTGAGCTCCGATCAGCGAAAGCGTTATCGGAGGTATGGAGTCGAAACATTCGTACGATTACGCAGAGCTAATCGTACCTACGCGGGCTGGGTTAAATGCAATGAAACCCAGCGACTTGGCTTCAATGCTGGGTATCGCTTTTGCTCAACCCAGCCTACGAGCTTTGGTTCAGCGCATTCTACGGGCTAAAGGCTGACTTCGCGGCTCAGTGCCTCGGTGGCCCACTGGTTCAAACTCTTGCCGACCGATTGAGCCTTGACCAAAGCGGCAGCGTGCAATTCCGGCGACACTCTGAGCAACAGTTTGCCGCTGGCGGGCTTTTCGGGCTTTTTGCCAATCGCCGCGCAGGTTTCAAGATAATCGGTCACGGCCTCTTCAAACGCCGCACGTAATTCGGCCACGCTATCGGCGTGAAAAGCAATCACGTCGCGAATGCCCAGTAAACGGCCGACAAACAGATTGTCTCGATCGTCGAAATCGATACGGGCGGTATAGCCTTGATAGGTCATGGTATTCATGGTTTAACTCCAATCACGGTTAAAAAGTCGCGGGCTTGCTCAACCTGGTACGGCTTCGCTTCTTTAGACGGGTGAGGACGATGGAAGGTCGCCACCACGCCATTGTATGCAAACCTCACCCGCGATCCGCGCCCTTCAATCACTTGGCAGCCGATTGCAATAAAAAGCGCTTCGACTTTAGCCCATTCCAGTGTGGATGACGTCGGTTTGGCGAAAATAGCCTGCAAGGTTTTGCTATGTTTTGAATTCATTTGATGATGCTATCAAAATATGATAGCGCAAACAAGCCATTGCTACCTGCTCGCTCGTCGCTAGTTCGTGATTCGCTAGGGTACAGATCACATCTGTCGCGAACGATGCGCTTCACGTTGTTCAGCACATCCTATGGACTACACCGACGCCGGATGTTCGCGTAGCCACTCTTTCAGCGCGTCATCCATGCGCGTTTGCCAACCCTTTCCAGTAGCCTTGAAGGCTTCGACGACTTCCGGGCTGTATCGCACAGTCAGTAACACTTTTGGGCGTTCTGCCTTTGGCCTGCCTGCACGAATGAGCTTTTCGCCTTCATACAGATCAGCATGCTCGAAAAACTCATCGGTCAGTTCCGGTATTTCTTCATACTCCTCGGCGGTAATGTCATGCGCATCAACCTTGCTCAAGTCGCTGCCGATATTTGTTGATTTCGCGTTCATTGGCTTTCCTCATCGTAAAAACATGGCGGCATTCGCCGCGTTGAACCCAGCCAACCACTATCGTTCGCCCTTGCAAAAAGCCGACGGTGATTTGACGGATTTCCCCGTAATCCTTGCGATCATCCGTCATGGTAAAGTGCCGATCGGCAAACACATACGCGGCATCCATGAAATCCAGCCCTCTATCTTCAAGAGTTTTGGCTCGCTTAACAGGGTCGCAAGTAATCTTCATGGATATTATTGTAGTTACAGAAACACAGCGGAGCAATTTGTTTTTGTAACTACATTTGGCTCCCAGTCAACGCGATAAGATGCGCCATATAGGATGTGCCGACGTCAGGAGGCGCATCGGTCGCGAACGATGCGCTTCACGTTGTTCAGCACATCCTATGGCTGCTTCTGGCATCAGCACGCCGGCTGTAAAGGCGGTCATCTGCCCAAGTCCAACCAGGAATACTGGCTGCCTAAATTAAACCGCAATATCGAGCGGGATAAAAAAGTGAAGGCCGGATTGACTGAAATGGGCTGGGAGGTGCTGGTGGTTTGGGAATGCGAGGTAAAGGATCAGGACGCTTTATTGGCCAGGATAAATAATTTTCTTTTGGCGGACATAGCCAAATAGGATGTGCCGGCGTCAGAATGCCCATCGTTTGGATATAAAATCCCGTCATGACCGACTACCGCCGATTTTATATTCCGCAAGGCACCTGGTTTTTTACCGTCAATCTTGCCGAGCGGAAAAACAATCAGTTGTTAGTCGAAAAGACGTGCGAATTACGCGATGCCTTTCGATATGTAAAGCGGCAAAAGCCCTTTCGAATAGAGGCGATAGTCGTCTTGCCCGATCATTTGCATTGCATTTGGACATTACCGCAGGGCGATGGCGATTATTCAACCCGATGGAATTTGTTGAAAGGCTGGTTTTCCAGAACAATCGATCCTGGCGAAAGAGTTTCGAAAAGCCGGCAAAAACGCCGGGAACGCGGCATATGGCAACGCCGATTTTGGGCGCATTTAATGACAGACCAAGACGACTTTAATCGGCATTTCGATTATATTCATTGGAATCCGGTAAATCATGGCTTAGTAACAAGGGTTGTGGATTGGCCGTATTGGAGTTTTCACCGATATGTCGAACAAGGCGTTTATTCGAAGAATTGGGGGAGCAACGAGCGGTTTGAGCTTGAAGGTGTCGAATAACTCGATAAGCGCCGCACAAATAGGATGTGCCGACGTTAGGAGGCGCATCGGTCGCGAACGATGCGCTTCACGTTGTTCAGCACATCCTATGGACTTCAATTGCAACCGTAGGGTGGGCAAATTTGCCTACCGTTTCAATCCGCGTGGGCACAAATCCGTGCCCCCTACCTCGCTCTATGATTTAAATACCTTTCCCAAGAATGTACCTTTGAAAATTCTCGGAACGGATAATTCTGTTTTTTCTATCATTAGTGCCTGAATACATTGCGTGGTAAAAAACTCCATGGTCGGTGTTTTTTTCGTTTTTTCTAGCGAGTACCGTTGCGTCAAACTCGTTTAATCGTTCAACAATATTGTCCGGTAGGCTATCCACTTCAGACAACTCTACTACCATTGTGAAAAAACAAGACTTTCTGAACCATATAGAGTCAAGAGGAAGATTGAAACTCTGTATAAAAGATATTGATTTTAGTATCTTAGATTTCACTTTATGAGCATTAGGGTATTCTTCGTTAAATTCTGCGATACAATTTTCAACTTCATTATCTCTAGGGAAATAGCCTTGACGTTCAATAGTTGACATTACTAATAAAAAGAAATGCACATCGGCCATTCTTGTGAGTTCTGATTCGTAGAAAATCTCAAAGTCTTCAAGCGATACCTCATTCGCAAGCTCTTTTGCCACTTGGATAAAATGACCGTCGTAAATTGCATTGTGTATTTCAATATCTTCAAGCTTGAATTTAGTAAGATTTATTCGTCTAAATATTTCTCTTACCAAGTCATCATTAACCCTTCCAATGTCGCGCACAACAACCTGATAGGACAGAAAATGATCTCGTTCGTTCTCATCTAACGAATCAAACGGACGGACAATTTTTAGCTCTTTTTTGAAATTATTTTCTATATAGTTTTTTATCGTGGTAAGGCGCTGCTGTCCATCGATAACTTTTTGTGATGTTCTAAGTTTTTTAGTGTCGGTTTCTCCTTGGCAAACATAGATCTCAGGAAATGGATAACCATTCAAAATGGTGTCTAGGAACTCTTCTTGGTGCTCTTGGGTCCATACAAACTTTCTTTGAAATTCCGGGGAAATAATCAATCGGTTGTTATCAATTTTTTCGTAAATATCAGCAATTGTAGGATTAGTTACAGATGGTTTAATTTGATGTGCCATTGGCTCTCTCGATGGACCGTTGCCCTTTTAAATCTTTGATACCTAAAAATGTGTATGTTTCTAAGTGGTGATAACTTTTAAATACTCCGGCGTTTACTTGGTAATTGCCAACCTCTGATTTTCCATTAGATATACTTCTGAAAAAATCAAACCAGTCATCCTTGAACGTTCTCATCTGAAATGAGACAGGAAGTTTATCTGGTCTTATCCAACCTAAAGCTACGTACTCTAGAAACTCATGATACATTCTCAATTCTCTCTCACGGACTACTGCTCTATTTTTTCGGAATTGCATTTGATAATAACCAATGTCAAACATTATTCTTTCAAATAACTGAGGAGAAACTAGTGCAACATCAATATCTGAATCGTAATCAAATATCTTATCCTTAAAAGGACTGAAACCAAGTTTTGCTGACCCAGTGATGTATATTTCGTAGAAAGGAACGTTAAATTTTTCGCCAATTCTTTTACGAAATTCATAAAAGTCTTCATCTTTTGATCCGAACACATAAGGGGTTCCATGCAGAATGAACTTTCTACAAAAGTCTAGTATTTCTTCTTCAGATGACTTCTTATGTAAATCTTTAAAGAACGAGTCTATGTCCATCGATTATCTCTACAGGATGATTCTTGGCGTTATCTAGCGAGCCCACGCAAAGACCGGGGTCAGGTCTAGCATTCGAGCAACTTATCAACCCCATTAAGCCCGCGTAGATCCAAATAGCGAGCGTATTCGGACGCATGTGATTAGAACACCGCCTGACCAGCACCAGAGCCGGAGGCAAATCCTGATCCACTAATAAGCCTCGGCCGGTATCGCATGTTAGCTCTATGTTTCCCATGGGTTGATAACCGACACGCCAGCTGCTTTATAGGGCGCGGTGTCGCGTGATGCCACCACGAAACCGCGTGAAGCTGCAATTGCAGCGATATAGCCGTCAGGCGTTGGAAATCCTTGTCCGCCGGTCCTGGCTGTGATGGCAAGCTCGGCATATTGCCTTGCGGCGTCGGTATCGAAAGGCAGCACCCGATCCCCGAATAGTTGCAATAAACCCTCCAAGATTTTTGTCAGCATGTCTTTGCGTTTACCCGTAGGCAGCGCGGCGATGCCAAACAGTAGTTCGGCCAGTGTGATGGCGGGTAGGTACAGTGTTTCCGCAACTTGTTCATTCAGCCAAGCCAGCACCGCCGGGTGTGGTTCGGGCCTCATCGCTTCCGAAATGACGTTGGTATCGAGGACGATCAATCAAACCTCAACAGGGTCGGCTGGTGCCTTGTCTTCTATCTGTTCGAATACCTCGACATCCTCGTCGGTTAAACCGATCTGACGACCCAATGCCATCAGCGCTTCTCCCATACGAATACGTTCTTCAGGCTTGACGCTCATCGTCAATATCTCGCGAACCTCGGCTTCCGTGCTGCGCCCATGTTGAGCGGCGCGTACCCGTAATGCTCGGTGCACGTCGTCGGGCAGATTACGTACTGTCAGCATTGCCATGAAATCACCTCGCTATAATGCATGTTGTGCATTCATTATAAGGAATTGAAGGCACACCAACAACGCCAACAATTACGTGCAGCAAACTGTCATTGCCAATGTCCGGGGCAAATTCACCAGGCAAGCCTGCGACGCCGGCAACCGCGTCACCCAGACCGTCTACAACGGCGACGACAGGGAAGACCGGAGTCAGGTTGAGCATTCGAGCAACTTATTCAACCCAATAAAGCCAGCACCCCACATAGGTTGTGCGAGCCGGCGGCGAGGCGTGACGGTCGCGAACGATGCGCCTAACGGCGGCATCCTATTGAGTGCGCAGGCAAATACAGAATAACCCAAGAACGCAGATAGTCTATCACTGCGGCCAAAACACCTGAACCCACTGTTTGTAAAGGGCGAAATGATTGTCCGCGGACAACAGAATCAAATTTTTCTGGTAAGCACTTGCCAACAGCAACCGATCAAACGGATCACGATGTTGTTCGAATAGCGGAATTTTGTGATAGCCAAACAGACGGGCGTTTTGGATGGGCAAGAACCGAAAACCGGCACGTAGCGATTGACGATAAATCGCCTCTAACTCAGCGGTAAAGTCGGGCAGTTTGCCGATTTTTTGTTTAATCGCAATCTCGAACAAACTGATTTGACTGAAAATGACATCGTATTCTTGTCCGTGCAAGTTACGAAAGCATCGCTAAAAAATCATCTTGAATCAGCCGGACGGTTGTCTTGAAAACCGCCGTTGAACATATCACGCCAAACCTTTGCCAGGGATGCCATGACGAGCGCTGTTACAGACAGTGGCACCTAAAGCCGCGCTTATCCGCCTCACAACCACCTCGCTTCCCGTTTCAAGCGCTCGGCAATCAAATCGATGAAGCTTCTGACCTTGGTGGAGGCGTAGCGGCCTTCGCGGTAACCGCCCCAGGGTAATACATCCGGTTTCTCTAACTAACCCGGCGCACTGTGCAAAGAAGCCGGAACAAACCCTTCGTTCGACAACGCCAATATCACGCCGCGTATCAAAAAACTGCTGCTGAAGCCTATCGTGTATTGTCTTGCGCCGGGTTTGAGGGGTTGCAGCATTTGGCGTTCGACCAGCTTTTTGATTTGATAGGTGCGTTGCATGCCGGTCATGTTGGGCATGGCACTTTCGAAATCCGCGGCTTTGGCTGTTCCGGCTTTTGCCGCGATATGCAGAATCTTTTCTTCCTGCGCCGTGATCAATTCCCGCTCGCGGGCGTAGGCTAATGCCGGGGCCAGGATTTTGGCGCCCAAATAGCCGAAGTCGGCCAATTGGTCCAGTTTGCGCAATTCGTCCAAAATGCCTTGCAGTACGTAGACGCACCAGCTTTCCAAACCCTCGACTGTGCCTTTATCGGCTTGTGCGAGCATGGCGTAATAGCGGTCGCGGTCGTTGCAAAATACGGCGGTCGGGTTTAGTACCCGGCCGCCGGTATTGACGTTAAATCCGTATTTGATCAGCAGCGCATAGGTTAACAATCGGACGACGCGGCCGTTGCCGTTACCGAACGGGTGTATCCAGCCAAAGCGATGATGAGCTAAGGCGACTTTAATCAAGTCGTATTTTTTGGGATCGCCCGCGTTGATAAAAGTCACTAGCTCCGCCATGTAACCGGGCACCAACAGTGCTTCGGGCGGTAAATGTTCCGCCTGTGCGATTTGTACCGGCCGTTGCCGATATGCGCCGGGCGTGGCGTCGCCTTCGCGTTCCAGGCTATCGACCGTCATCGCGTGCAGTTCGCGGATCAAGTATTCGGTCAGTTCCTTGCCGGGATCAAAGTGTTCTTCGATGAAGTCCATCGCGGTTTCGAGGTTGACCATTTCGCGCAACTGGTCGCTCGGCGGTTGCGGGCCGCCGCCCAGCTTGCTCTCCACGTAATCGGCCAGGGTTGTGTGATTGCCCTCGATCCGTGCCGAGCCCAAACTTTCCAGCATGTGGAAAATTCGTTTCAGTTGAAAAAACACCTGTGGTGGCGTGGTGCCGCTCAATTGCAAACGCCGCAGGTATTCGAGCTCCGTCAACACGTCCACCAACGGCGAATCGAACGCCGGATTGAGCAGAGCCAAATCGTAGTGGTTAAATGCGGGCATGGTATCGGTTTTCTTGAAGTGACGTTTCTTATATCTTTAATATCGTTTGTATTGACAAACAATATCAAAAAGTTACGGTTACGTCGCTGACATATTATCTTGAATCAGCCGAAATATTATCTTGAAAACCGGTTAGGCGGATACATCAATACTTGGCATCAGTCCGGCGTGGAATTGCGTTTGTACTGAAGCTGGTGGCGATTGCGGCTTGCAGAAAACCCTAACACTCAGTAAGTTTTCAATTCTTGCAACCTTATCGAGAACGACGATGGCAGTCAGGCGACGCATGGAAATCAGTCAGACGGCGATTACCGGGGTTATTCCGGAGAAAAAGCCGCAACCGGCCCCGCGCCAACCCGCGCATAAAGAGTTCAAAATCGAATCGCGCTATCAACCGGCCGGCGATCAGCCGACCGCTATCGCCCGGCTGGTGGAAGGTATCCACGACGGCGAGGTGCATCAAACCTTGCTCGGAGTCACCGGTTCGGGCAAAACCTTCACTATCGCCAACGTGATTGAACGCACCCAGCGGCCGGCCATGATACTGGCGCCCAACAAAACGCTGGCGGCGCAGCTGTACGGAGAGATGAAGGAGTTTTTTCCGGAGAACAGCGTCGAGTATTTCGTCTCGTATTACGACTATTACCAGCCGGAGGCTTACATTCCGTCCTCCGATACCTTTATCGACAAAGACGCTTCGCTAAACGAACACATCGAGCAAATGCGTTTGTCGGCTACCAAAGCCTTGCTGGAGCGGCGCGATACAGTGGTAGTAGCGACCGTGTCGGCGATTTACGGCTTGGGCGAGCCGGAGTCTTATTTTCGGATGGTGCTGCATTTGGTGCGCGGCGATTTGATCAAGCAGCGCGACATCCTGCGCCGTTTGACCGAGATGCAATATACCCGCAACGACACCGAATTGCGGCGCGGCACCTACCGGGTGCGCGGCGAGGTGATCGACGTGTTTCCTGCAGAATCGGAAGAACAGGCGGTGCGGATAGAGTTGTTCGACGACGAAGTGGAGCGGCTGTCCATGTTCGACCCTTTGACCGGCGAAGTCACGCAGCGCATGGCCCGCTATACGATTTATCCGAAAAGCCATTATGTGACGCCGCGCGATCAATTGCTGGAAGCGGTGGAAAAAATCAAGCTGGAACTGGCCGAACGCTTGGAGTATTTGCGCGATAACAATAAATTGGTCGAAGCCCAGCGGCTGGAGCAGCGCACGCTGTTCGACATCGAAATGATTTTGGAGGTCGGCTATTGCTCCGGCATCGAAAATTACTCGCGGCATTTGTCCAGCCGCGGTCCGGGCGAATCGCCGCCGACCATGTTCGATTATTTGCCCAAGGATGCGTTGGTGATCATCGACGAAAGCCACGTGACCGTGCCGCAAATCGGCGCGATGTACAAGGGCGACCGCTCGCGCAAGGAAACCTTGGTGGAATACGGCTTTCGCCTGCCGTCGGCCTTGGATAACCGGCCGTTGCGCTTCGAGGAGTTCGAACTGATTTGCGGTCAGCGCATTTACGTGTCGGCGACGCCGGGGGCTTACGAAAAGCAGCATGCCGGCGCAGTGATCGAGCAGGTGGTGCGGCCGACCGGCTTGGTGGACCCGCAGGTGCAAGTGCGTCCGGCAAGCACGCAGGTGGAAGATTTATTGTCGGAAATCACCAAGCGGGTCGCCGTTCAAGAGCGGGTGTTGGTGACCACCTTGACCAAACGCATGTCCGAGGATTTGACCGATTACTTGATGGAACACGGCGTTAAAGTGCGCTATCTGCATTCGGATATCGAGACCGTGGAACGGGTGGAGATCATCCGCGATTTGCGCCTGGGCGTATTCGACGTGTTAGTCGGGATCAATCTGTTGCGCGAAGGGTTGGACATACCGGAAGTATCGCTGGTAGCGATATTGGATGCGGACAAGGAAGGCTTTCTGCGTTCTTTGACCTCGTTGATTCAAACCATAGGCCGGGCCGCTCGCAACGTCAACGGCACGGTGATTTTGTACGGCGATAAGATCACTCATTCCATGCAGCAAGCCATAGAGGAAACCGAACGGCGGCGCGACAAGCAAATTCGCTTTAATTTGGAGCACAACATTCAACCGAAAACGATATTCAAATCGGTCAAGGACATCTTGGAATTGTCTATCCCCGGTGCCGGTGGGAGCTCTATTGCCGGTACGCGGGCTAAAGTGGCCGAACCCGCGGCCCAATACAAGGCGATGAAGCCCAAGCAGGCAGCGAAATTGCTGAAACAATTGGAAGAACAGATGTATCAGCACGCCAAAAATCTGGAATTCGAGGACGCGGCGCGCATTCGCGATCAAATTAAATTACTGCAGGCGGAAATGGTGGTTTAGCCGAGCCGGGTCGACGCGCGCCCGTTTGAGCGCCGACATGCCACTGTCATACATTGTTAGCGGTTAACGGCTACTATTATCGGGTTATCGTTACTATTCGACCGGCGACTCTTCCGGCCTAGGGGAATGTCGTAAAAGCAATGATGCAGGTTGGGCGTTGTTGCGTTCAGCCCGACCTATCTTTTGCGACTACCGCGCCTGGCGGGATGAGGACGTATTGCAGAAAGGAGACCCCGAATGTTAGAACATGCGACGCCTATTTCCCCCGACTCCGTAACCGTGCCCGACGTGGGCGAATTGCAGCGCATAGATGCATTTTGGCGCGCCTGTAATTATTTGGCGGCCGGAATGATTTATTTGCGCGACAACCCGTTGTTGAAAGAGCCGCTTCAGCCGGAACACATCAAACAGCGATTGCTGGGGCACTGGGGATCCAGTCCGGGCTTGAGTTTTATGTATGTGCATTTGAACCGCCTGATCAAAAAATACGATTTAAACGCCATCTTCTTGGCCGGCCCCGGTCACGGTGCGCCCGGCGTTTTGGCGCCGGTGTATTTGGAAGGGACTTATGCCGAAGTCTATCCGAACAAGGGGGAAGACGAACAAGGCATGCTGGAATTTTTCAAGGAATTTTCCTTTCCGGGTGGCGTAGGCAGCCATTGCACGCCGGAACTGCCGGGTTCGATACACGAAGGCGGTGAATTGGGGTACAGCATTTCGCACGCTTACGGCGCGGCCTTCGACAACCCCGACTTGCTGGTTGCCGTGGCGGTCGGCGACGGCGAATCGGAAACCGGGCCGCTGGCGACATCCTGGCACAGTAACAAGTTTTTGAATCCGCTACGCGACGGCGCGGTGCTGCCCATCCTGCATTTGAACGGTTACAAAATTAACAATCCGACGCTGCTGTCGCGCATTTCCCACCAGGAATTGGAGCAGTTGTTTTTAGGTTACGGCTACCAGCCGTATTTTGTGGAAGGCAGCGAGCCGGCCGCGATGCACCAGCGTATGGCCGTCGTTTTGGAGGCCTGCGTATTGGAAATCCGCCGCATTCAGCAACAGGCCAGGATGAGCGGGATAGCAAGCCGGCCGCGCTGGCCCATGATTGTGCTGCGCAGCCCTAAAGGCTGGACCGGCCCCGGCGAAGTGGACGGGCATAAGGTGGAAGGATTTTGGCGGGCCCATCAGGTGCCTTTGGCCGGGGTGCGCGACAATCCCGCCCATCTGCAGCAGTTGGAGCAGTGGCTGCGCAGCTACAGACCGGAAGAGTTGTTCGATGTCGGCGGCAGCTTGCATGCCGAACTGAAAGAGTTGGCGCCGCGAGGCAATCGCAGAATGAGCGCCAATCCGCACGCCAACGGCGGTTTGTTGCGCAAGGCCTTGAGGATGCCGGATTTCAGAGAGTATGCGCAAATCGTGCCGGCGCCGGGCAAGGTATCGGCGGAAAACACCCGGCCCTTGGGCCAGTTCTTGCGCGACATCATGCAGGAGAACATGCACAATTTCCGGGTGTTCGGCCCGGACGAAAATACCTCCAACAAACTCGACGACGTGTATCAGGTCAGTAAAAAGGTCTGGTTGGCTGATTACCTGCCGGAAGATGCGGACGGCGGCGAGCTGGCGGCGGACGGCCGGGTGATGGAAATGCTGTCCGAGCATACGCTGGAAGGTTGGTTGGAAGGCTATTTGCTGACCGGCCGACACGGCTTTTTTTCCACTTACGAAGCCTTTGTGCACGTAATCGATTCCATGTTCAACCAGCACGCCAAATGGCTGGCAATGTCCAGGGCGGCGTCCTGGCGGGCGCCGGTGGCTTCGTTGAATTTATTGATTACTTCCACCGTTTGGCGCCAGGATCATAACGGTTTCACCCATCAGGACCCGGGCTTTCTGGATGTGGTGGTCAACAAAAGCCCGGAGGTCAGCCGCATCTATCTGCCGCCGGACGTCAATTGCTTGTTGTCGGTGGCCAACCATTGTTTGAACAGCGTCGATTACATCAACGTGATCGTCTGCGACAAACAAAAACATTTGCAGTATCTGGACATGGACGCGGCGATCAAACATTGCACCAAAGGCATAGGCATCTGGGCCTGGGCCAGCAACGACGGCGGCAGCGAACCGGATTTGGTCATGGCCAGCGCCGGCGACATTCCGACTAAGGAAGCGTTGGCGGCGACGGTGTTGTTGCGGCAAAACTTTCCGGATCTGAAAATCCGTTTCGTCAACGTGGTCGACTTATACAAACTGGTGCCGGCCGGCGAACATCCACACGGCTTGTCCGACCGCGATTTCGACAGCCTGTTTACCTTGAACAAGCCGGTGATATTCAACTTTCACGGCTACCCGTGGTTGATCCATCGGTTGGCGTATAGACGCAACAACCACAAAAACCTGCACGTGCGCGGCTACAAGGAGAAGGGCAGTATCAATACGCCTTTGGAACTGGCGATACAAAACGAGATCGACCGTTTCAGTCTGGCGATCGATGCGATCAATCGCATTCCGGCCTTGCAAGTGTCCGGCGCCCACGTCAAGGAAAAATTGCGCGACCGGCAAATCGAATGCCGCAATTACGCGTATGAAATGGGCACCGATTTGCCGGAAGAAGATCAATGGCAATGGCCTTGGTAAACAGGTCGGCCGGGTTTTGAACGATTGCGCGGCCGTCCCGCGCTCCGCTATTGATTCGCCAATTTTTCAAACTTACCGATACGCGGCTTGGATTCCGCGTTTGCCGCGCCGAGTAGCGAAGGATTTGAACGGGCAAATCGGCAGGGCGGCCGATTTGCCGGCACAGCAACCGCGCATGCAGCCCGCTGTCTTCGGTTGTTTCGGCCTAGGATCTATGTCCGTTTATCCTTCAAAGGTTTCAGTGCGCGTTGACGACCTTTCGCTATGAGGTTCGCGCATGTTTGTCGCTAAAATTGATGTTTTTCTTTAAAAATCATAATGTTATTTTTTTATGGCCGATGAGAAGCTGTTCGGGGCGACTTGTTTATGCGGCGGAGCGATAATATGGCGGTCGGCCGAGAGGTTGAAGACCATGGCGCTTCAATAAGGTGGGCTAGGCATTCGTCTCAATCGGCCATCGTTGGGGGGGGACGATTAAAGGGGGAGTTTGATCTGTGCGGTCAATTTGACGAGATAGGAATTCAATATGGGAGAACAGTCGCAATCCAGTGACAGACTGCCGACATGGTTAAGCGCCGATTTGCGCTTAGTGGGGGCGCTGGATAGGCGCATCATCGGCTTGTTGGCGGCTATCGAAGAAGTCGGCTCGTTGAACATGGCGGCTAAGCGGGTAGGCTTGAGCTACAAGGGCGCTTGGCTGATGTTGGAACGGGCCAATAACTTAGCGCCCACGGTGTTGGTGTCGGCGGCCAGCGGCGGCTTCCGGGGCGGTAATTCGAAATTGACTGCGGCCGGCAAGTATTTGGTTAGCGTTTTCAAGCAGCTGGAACAAGAACATGCCGAATTTATCGACCATTTGAATAGACGCTTAGCCGAAGACCCGCAGTTGTTGCGACTGTTAAAACCTTTAGCGATTAAGACGACTGCGGCTAACCAATGGTTTGGTACGGTCAAAAGCATGCGGGCCGGGGAGATAGACGCAGAAATCGATGTGATCTTAAAAAGCGGCGCCCGCATCGTGGTGACCTTAGCTTTAGCGGAACTCGCGCCGTTGCAAATCGGCTTGAATCAAGACGTCGTGGTATCGGTTAATGCCGCGGAAATAGGCGTCATTGCGGATTGGAGTCTACAACACGTTTCGGCGCGCAATTGTTTAGTCGGACAGGTCGTGCGAATTCGCGACGATGGGGTTGACGCCGAAGTATTGATTCGTTTGGATTACGCCGACAGTGTGGTTGCGACGATTACCCAAACCAGCGCAGGGCGAATGGGGTTAAAACCCGGCGTCATTGTCGGTGCCATGTTCAAAAGCAACGCAGTGATGTTGGCCGCGCGAAACGAAAGCGAGGTACGGACTAGCGTAGGTAACCCGTTCGAAATGGGTAAAACGGACGATAGTTCGGATCGGCATATGAATGCACCCGAGTATTAGCTCCCCCGGAAAACTTCGTTCAAATCCTTTAGGTTCAGGATCAAGTAGCGGCCGGGTGTCGGTTGACTCGGGCATTCCAGGCTCTCGCGCTGCGGCGGCGTCGGTGCGAGCCGACGTTAAATGAAGCCGACGCGACAGCAGCTCAAAAAGCGGCAGCCTTTCAACTTGGGGAAGTAATTTGTGATGGCTAAGCGCTATCCCCCCGGCCGGGCTCGAACGGGAAGACCGGAAAATCAGCGAATCCTGCCGCCAGTCTCATTCTTCCCCGCTGCTTGTTTGCCTGCGGCCTTGGTCGCTGCCCGGTCCGCCGGTGTCCTTGGCGCCGGCCAGCGAGAACAGCCAAGGACCGCCTGCTTCGGCATCGGCACTGACCAGCGCGGCCTGGCCGGCCGGCGATACCAGAAAGTCGGCGACTTTGGCGGCTTGCTGTCTGGTTTGCGGCGAAGCGGAATGGATTTTTCCGGGTTCCATGACAACGTAGGCTTTACGCAGGTTGGCGTCGCCCTTCAGCAAGACTTTCAGGCCGTCGCCGCGCAATTTACCGAAAGCGACCGGGATGTGGCCGACCACCACGTAGGCACGGCGGGCGGAGGCGAAAGTCAGGATGTCGTGCGGGTCGGCGGTTTCGTCCGGTAGCACCCAATCCGGCGTCGGCCGAATGCCGGCACGGCGCCAGATTTTCTGTACCATCGCGTGGCTGCCGGGGTCGCGGAACGCAAGGAACGGCGCGTGGGCTGCGGCGATTCGTTTAAACGCGGCTGCGGCATTGGGTGCGGCGCCAATACCGGCCGGGTCGTTTTCCGGCCCGACCACCACGTGTTCGTTAAAACCCCAAACTTGCTGGCGGCCGCCTATGCCTAAGGCTTGCAGTTGAAAGGTTTCGTCACCGCCGTGCACCAGTAACAAATCGGCTTTGCCGTTGCTGAAGTCCGGCAGAATGCCTTCTTTGTTATCCGCGGAGACGGTGACTAGTTTGATAGCGGTGGCCGCTTCGATCCGCGGCGTGAGTTTGTCCCAAACACCGCATAACGCCAGACCGCCGACCACCGCAACGCGTAGTGGGTTCGGGTCGGCGCCGGCGGGGAGAGGGCAAGCCGAAAAAATCGGTAGCAGCAAGGGTAGCAGGTGGAGCAGTGACTTGATTTTCATGGTAAGTCCTACAGGTCTAGTCGTAATTCGATGCCAAGCATCGCACCGGGATCGCGGAAACCGAGCTGGGTTTCGTAGTTTTGGCCGAGCAAATTGCGCCCGTACAATGACAGCCGGGTAACAGCCGGGCCGGCTTGAAAACTGCGGGACAGATTGGCGTCCATGCGCAAAAAGTCGCCGATGGGATGCAAGCGGCCGTCTACCGCTTTCCAATTGGAAAAAAACTTCTCCACTCGCAATAAGGACAGATTGATTTGCCAGGGATCGGCGTCGTGTTGCAGGCTGAAGGTATAGGTGTTGGGCGGTGCGGTGCGGCCGTAGTCTTGGGTGGTGGTATCGCCGCTGATGTACGTCCAGCCGAATCGGTAACGGCTGTTGCCTAAGGCCGAACGGAATTGGCCGTTCAGCATGAACTCGAAACCGTAGCGGTTGGTGTTGGTCTCGTTCCACTCGGTGGTGACGATGCCTTCGCGGTCGCGTACCGAGCGGGCCGGGTATTTGACGTTTTGGATACGGACGAAAAATCCGGTTAAGGCCGGATGAAATGCGGCCCAGCGTTCGTAGGTCAAACCGAGTTCGGCCTTCTTTTGCCCTTCCGGATGCAGTTGTATGCCGGGAAGCGGAATCACGGTTTGTACCGCACCTTGTTGGGCGTAATAGGCGCGGCCGTTGAATTTCAGATAATCGCCGGGTTGCAAAGAGAAGCCTAACGTTGCGAAACGGCTGGCCGGCAAGTTGCGGTTGACAATGTCCGGCAGAGAATAGCGCATCGGATCGGCGTAATAATGGTCTACCCCTTTGATGATGAATTGATCGTCCAAACGGCCGGCTAAGTCGATAGTCAGCAAGCGGTCGAACAAACCCTGTTCCAAGGTAGCGAATGCACCGCGGATGATTTCCTCACGCGGAAAATTTTCGTAATAGGAGGCACCGGTCGGCGTATCCCAATGCATGTGTTGGCCGCCGATGCGCAGCAACGTGTCGCCGAAACGGACGGTGTGCTTCAGATCGTAGCCGGCCAAATCTTCCAGATTGGGAATCATGCTGGGCGCAATGCCTGGCAAGAGGGTGCCGTTAATCTGATTGGCGTCCACGTGAAAACCGGATGCCGTAAATACCGTGGAATGCTCTTCGCCCCAGATGCCGTTGAATTGGCTGCTCAAGGTGCCGCCCCAGAAGGTGGTGCGCAGCGGCGCCAGTTGCCAGCGCTGCAAGCCTAATAGCGTTTCTTTCGGGTCGCCGGCTTGGATTTGCTGGCGGGTTTCGTCATGGTAGGCGGCGAATTCGCCGCGCAGGCCGAATAAATCCAAGCCGGCGCGCAACATGCCGGAATTGGACTCTTTGGCCATGTAATAGTCGGTTTTGCCGTCGGTTTGGTAGTGATTCAGACGGGCGGAGGCATAACCCAAGTCGCCTGCGCTGCCGGCGTGGACCGATTCCGAATCGGTCTGGAAACTTTCGGTGCGGGCCAATGCGCCGGCTTCGGTTTTCAAGGGCCGCCGGGTGCGGACGATGATGAAACCGTCGTTCGGTGCGCCGGATGGACGGCCGAAATCGACCATGGGCCCTAAGGTCAGCGCGGTCGAGTCGCGCACAACTTCGACTTGTTCGATTGCGGCGACCGGCAGGTTTTGCAAGATGCGGGCGCCGGCTTCCGACGGCACGTAGACGCCGTCGATGATGTAGCCGAAATACAAATCGCCGCGAATACGCACCGAGTATGGAATTTTGCGGCCCTGATACAGCGTCAGTACTCCGACCGCGTGGTTCAGCAAATCGAAGATGTCGGTAGGTTTCAAGGCTTCGATCTGTTCGGCGCTGAATTTTTGTACCGATAAGCGGCTGCTGGGTGCAACCCGGTAAGGATTGAGTCCGCTGTCTTCCTGTAAGTCGGGGTAACGCTGCTCCATCTCGCTGAGCCGGTTCGCGGTAACCACGAATTCGGGCATCATGGTTTCGGCTTGTACTCGTAAGGCTATGCTGAACAGCGCTATTCCAGAGAAACGCCGCTTGGGCGTTGCCGCCGATTGCACCGCATTGCGCGGTTGGGGGCAGGAAGCAACCGGCGGCAACATAACTGCAACCGGCTTAAGCCGAAACCGCCGTGTACGGGGAACGGCGGTGTTTGTTGTAGCTCAACAAGCCGGTTATCGCGCTTAAAAACAGCCAAGCCGAGGCCGGCAACGGGACTTGCGCCGGATTGACGTCGGCGGTGATGTAAATTTGCGGGTGTGCGCCGGGCTTGGTCAGTTGGTTGACCAGATATACGACTTGATCGTCGGCGGCGTAACCGTGGAAAGACAAAAAGTCGCCGGACATGATGTCGTTCACTAGGGCGGTCGCTAAATCCAAATCCCAGAAGCGCGGTGCACAAGGCGTGCTGACGCAGTCGGTCGTGCCGTTGGTGGTGCCGGTCGGATAATAAAACGTGCCTAAGGCTTCCTCGCCCGAAAATAAATCGCTGTAGGTGCCGCCGCTACCGTAAACCGAATTCCAGGTCAGATCGCTGTTGGTTAAACCGGTTAATCCGGCGGTTGCCGGGTCGAACCAATCGTCGTCGTTGAAATAGGAAATGCCGAAGTAGCCGGCGTGGGGTACGTTGAATTGGTTGTTGTTAGCCGGTACGCCTTCGATGTCGAAATTGGTATACCACTTCAGTTGTACGTCGGTAACGTGCCAGTTGCCGCTGCCGTAGGCGCTGTCGAAGCCGGACTTGATGGCCGCCGTATCGTAAGACACCAGATTTTCCATGCTGCGCACCTCGCTGATGCCTTGCACGAGATCGGCCTGCGGCGAGGAAATCATCATCGCTCCGTAACTGGACATATTGGAATTGGCTTGCACCGAATAGCTGGTAAGAAAGGTGTCGGCGGTGGCTTCGGTGCTCAACGTCAGCGAGGCGAAAGAAGCGTCGGCGTATCCTGCCAGAGTAGCCGCTACGGCTGCGGCGACGGCGGAAGGGATGTGTCTGGTTTGGTTCATTTGAATGTCTCCTATGGAAAATGGAGCTTAAGGTCCGGCCGCAGTGCCGGTCCTAAGCGAGATGTCGCAACAACTTGGCGATATTGATTCGAATTAAGTGGCTCCGTATCGCCGTCAGACTGAATAAACCGAGCCGACATCGGCTGCTGCCAGTGTGATCTGTCTCACATTCAGTCTTCGAAATGAACATTAATACATAACTAGACTGGCGGTCAATCGGCTAAAAATTGGGCCGTCCGGCGCGAGTGCTGTTGATGTGCCGACTAGCAGCAAAGCACCTCTGCTAATGTTCCAGGTGTTATTGTGTATTTAATTTAATAAATACAATAATTTATGTAAAATAAATTCAGTTTTTCACAATGTCATTATGCATGGTAAGGAAATGATCATTTTCTATTCGTGTTGCAATAGGAGGAAATTCTCGCTAATGAGAGGGCGTCGTCATACTGCAAATGTGAACCGGTAATTGAGAAGGAAATTTATAAAAAATCAATTTAAAACAGTTTGTTAAAAATTTTTGCCATTGTGCTGCCATCGTCCGGCGCTTAGGGGGTAGTCCGGCTCGGATTGGAAGGGATTTCGGGGTGAAAAGTTGTTCATAGGGTAATTTATGTATAAAAATACATAAAATGCTTTTAGTCAGACTTTGCCGAATGCAAGATCGGAGCGGAGGTTGCGGTGATACAGACAATATCGGTGCGGAAACGCAGATTTATAAGTTGCGGGTATATGACAAGCTCGGGCCGCATGTGTGCGGTGGCCGCGCTATTCGGAGCGATGTTGCCTATGCGTTCCGTTGCGGCCGAGACCACGCTTGGCGTCGAGGCCATTGCCGATACTTTTTTGAGTTCCGATCCGGGAACCGGCAGCGGCGGGGCGGGCGCAAGCAGCGACAATTCCGGTTACGGGGCGATGATGATCTCCGCCGACGTCGCCAACCCGGTGCAAGGAGTGAGCTATCCCAGGACGATGTATGCCGTCGTGGCTTACGACATGGCCGGCATCAAGGCCGGTTTCGATGCGCAGTTCGGGGCCGGGCAATGGGATGTGACCGACGTGACGGTAAGGTTCTATTCCAACTTTTCCATCACCGGCGTACCGGCGAACAATGCCCAATTCAACGTGCCGAATCCGGGATATTTCAATTTGTCCTGGCTTAGTAACGACGCTTGGTTCGACCCTTCCGCCGCCGGCGCTACCGGCCGCAGTCGGCCGGACTTTACCTGGAACAACCGCGAAAGTTACTTCAACGGTGCGACCATAGAAACCGTTGCACCTGATTCCGGATTTTACTGGGCCGGCGGCGATTACAACGGCACTACGGCCTGCGGGGGCGGCAGTTTTGCTCCGACTCAGCCGCCCTGTTTTTCGGCGACGTATTCTTTGATCAAAACCGTAAATCTGCTCAACGACATCAAAGCGGGCGGCTATCTGTCGCTGTTGGGAACACCGGCTGACAATCAAGTGGTGTATCTCATCAATCAACTGACTAAGCCGGACGCGCACCCCGGCATTTGGGTGACTGCGGATCTTAAACCGGCCGGCGGTGACGACGACTCGAACGGCGAGACCCCGACGCCGGTTTGGTCTTGTAGCGATAAACGACCGTTGGAAGATGCCATTCAAAATCAATGGCAAGTACGCGCCGGGCAGGCTGTAGGCTTTTACGTAACGGGGTACGATTGCCAAAACCGCTCGGTGGAAATTCGCGCGGCGGGATTGCCTAAAACCGCCAGCTTTACTCAGGACTTCGATGACGAACTGGGCAAACAGAAAGCGTTGTTCAACTGGACGCCGTCTTTAGCCGACGTGGGTAAAAGCAAAAGTGTGCGCTTTAAAACCGTGCTTAAAACCCAAACCGGTAGCAAATCATCGCTGGTCCGGCAAAGCAAAATCAGCGTATTGCCGCCGCTGCCCGGTACTGATACCGATGCCGCCGCCGAAGCGGTAGTGGCGAATATTACTGTCAGTCGTGCCCTATACCGTACCGGTAATAATCAAATGGACGTGCGGGGGCGTATCGTTTGGCAAAAAGGCAGCACCCGCGCACAACGTGCGCTGGCAATTGCCAGAGCCGTGCAAGTGCTGGATGGCGACGGACAAAACCTATTGCTGGAGGTTCAAGCGCCGCTATCCGGTCAGTGGAAAGCCAGTTTCGCTTTGCCCTCGAGTATGAGCTCTACACCTACCAGCGTTTCAGCGGTATTTCGCGGGAGAACGAGTGAGGCTAAAGCGTTAAAGGTACGCCCATGAGCGCGTTTTTACATGGATACGCTTACGAAGCTCAACGCCGGTCGAATCCGTTAGCGTGTTGCGGAGTGATTTTGGCGATGGCGTGGTCTGCGCCGGTCCGGCCGACGACGGTGACTCTGTTACCCTCTCAGGACACGCCGATATACGCCGACGACGGCGTGACGACGTTTACTTTTGCCACACATTCCAACGGGGCCGGTGAAACGCTGTTTGTAGGTACCAACGGTACCGGCAGTGCGCGCCGCAGTCTGCTGCAATTCGACCTGAACGTATTGCCGGCGGGCAGCGTGGTAACGGATGCGCGCTTGACCTTATTTTGCGACCGGGAGCCGAGCAGCGATTATCAGACGCTGTCGCTGCACACCGTTACCGAAGCCTGGAGCACCGGGGCTTCCAATTCCGATGCCTTGGGCACGCCAGGGCAGGGAGCGTCCGCCGAGCCGGGCGACAGTACCTGGTATTACCGCAGCTGGCCGAGCACGGACAATCCCAACGGTTTGACCTGGAATACGCCGGGCGCTTCCTTCGATTCCGCCGTGTTGGTCAGCCGGCAAGTCGGGCCGTTGAGCGTCGGCGGCGATAGGCGTTCCGTTTACGTATGGAACAGCGCGGCGATGACCGACGCGTTGAACGCCTGGCTGACCGATCCGTCAAGCAATTTCGGCTGGATCATGACCGGCAACGAGAAGCAAACCCGCACCGTCAAGCGCTTTATCAGCAGCGAGGGCCGAGTTAACAATTGGCTGAAGCCGAACTTGATTTTGGAGGTCGATATTCCGGACCAGGCTCCGGCTGTATTGAGTTTGATATCGTCCGGCAATCCGGCTGATGACAGGCAGAACATCGATATTACTGCCTTGCTGTTGGGAGGGAATGCGCCGACCGGCACGGTGAGCTTCAGCGACGGCAACACGCCTATAGCCGGTTGCGAGGCGGTGCCGCTGAGCGGCGGCCAAGCCGTGTGTCGGATCAATAAAATATTGACCGGCACCTATTGGATAAACGCGCGCTATGCAGGCGACGGGTCTAACCCGGCTACTGCCGCGAACATCCTACGCCAAGACGTCGACGAGCCGAGCACGGTCAGCGACAACTCGACCACGACAGTGTTAAGCGCGTCGCAGGATAGCAGCGCCGCCGGTTCGTCGGTTACTTTTACTGCCAGCGTCCGCGGCGGTTTAGGCCCCGCCGGCCTCGTCACGTTTATGGATGGAACGCAAACGCTGTGCAGCGGGGTGGTATTGGAACACCGTAGCGCGAGTTGCACCAAGGCCACGCTGAAACAAGGGATGCATAAAATTAGAGCCTTGTATTCCGGTGACGGTAGCAATCTGGCCTCCAATTCCAAATCATTAAGCTATACCGTGTTAGCCGGACAAGCGGTTTGCAATCCCGCCAGCAAGCCGCAAATGGCGCCGATGCAGACGGTGTGGAGCGTCCGGGTAGGCGATACCCTGCATATAACGACGGCGGCGACCGATTGCTGGCAGCGTGAAATCGCGTTGCAGACCTACAAATTGCCGGCGGGCGCGGAGTTTTCGCAACGTTACGATGCCGGCGCCGTCAAGCAAATCGGCGAATTCACTTGGCAACCTAACGAGGGCGAGGTGGACACCGTCAAAACCATCCGGTTCGGCGCGACGGTAAGTGGAATTTACGGACGCAAACAGGTGATCGGTAGCGCTGTCAAAATTCGAGTGCTACCGCCGGAAAACCACGACGCGGATTGCGGCAAATTCAGTAGACCGGTGTTGGATGATTTGCCTGAACGATTGACGATTCCGGCAAACCAGACCTTGCAAGTGCAGGTATCGGCGTCCGATTGCTGGAACCGTATCCTTACCTTGAATACCGGCCGGCTGCCGGCCGGTGCCACCTTCGAGCAAAGTTTCGATCAGGCGAGCGGAAAACAAACCGGTGTGCTGCGTTGGACGCCGCAAGCTAGCGACGCTCAACGCCGCAAACGCGTGCGTTTCAGCGCATCGGCCAGCGGTTTGTACGGGAGAAAATCATCTATGAACCGGAAATTGACAGTCGAGGTGCTGTTGCCGCAACAAGCGAATTTGCCTGATGCTGAATTGGCTGCGGCGGTGGAGAGAGTGCGGATAAGCGCTGCACGTTGGCATGCGCAAAGCCAGCAGTTGGAGGTTAGGGGTAAAATCGTCTGGAAGCGCGGCGTGTCGCGCGGCGTCAAAGCCAATGCGTTGGTCGAAGTGGTGCAGTTGAAAGCCGGCGGCGACGTGTTGGCGACAGGTCAAGCCGGCATCGCCGGCAACTGGCGTCTGTTTGTCGATTTGGTATCGGCGCCGGGCAGCGTCCAGGCCGAATTCAGAGATACCTTAAGCGAGGCGGCTAGCGTTCGATAGGCTTGCTGCTCCTGGAACAAAGTGGTGGTCGGCGTGGCTCAGGCGTGTCCGGTCAGTGCGATGCGCAGGAAGCTGCATTTACGGCTAGGCTGAGTTTTGATTTTCGGCTGCAGCTTGTGGCCTATCTGCGGGTCTCGCAGGTTTGACCAAGCGGACTTTAGGTTTCTGGATGTGCCTTCGGGCCGGCGCGGAGCATTAATTCCCCATGAAAATATGGTTTTTTTAAAAAAAGTCTCTACACTACATCGAAACAAAAATACCTACTTGGTCGGTTAAGTATGGGTGCTAGATGAGGGAGGGTGCATGAAGTCAGAAAAGCGCGTTCATAGAAGGATTAAACCGAGAGGTTTGCAAGCCGGTTTAACCGTTAGCGCTGCGGATAGAGAAATTTCCCTGGACGCGGATATTTTGGATATCAGTTACAGCGGAATTCGGGTTAAATTGAAAAAACCCATCGCTTCCCATTTAACCGGTAACATTAAAATCAATTTGATTTTACCGGAGTCCAACGCCCCTTTTTGCGTGCACGGGGTGTTAAAGCACCAAAGCGCAGACGACGAGTGCGGGATTCATTACATCGATCACGTCCATGGTTCGATCGACGATTTAATGTTCGAATGCGTGGAACTGGACGAGACCACCGTTTTTATCAAAACCCATTAAAGGTACGCAAGGCGGCACAGGGCGTGTGTCCCGTACCGCCTTGCTTGTGTTATGCGGTAATGACGAAGCGCACTGCGTCCAAACGCAATTGGGTTTCCTGGATGCATTCGTGCGACAGCATGGTCATTTCTTTCAGTTGCTGAATTTCGCTGTCTTTGATGCCGGGATTGATTTTTTTCAGTCTGACCAAGCGCTTGATTTCTCCTGTTAGCGCGGTAATCATTTTGTTGCTGTTTTCGTTGATTAAGTTTTGCATTCTGGCTTGGGCTTTCTGTTCGCCCACTTTGATCATGTCCTGAATCAAGCTTCTTTGATTGTGCAAGAACTGTACGATTTGTTCTTTATCCAGCCCGTTGTCGTTGGTATCGGTCATTGATTCATGGCTGACCGCTGCCGACAAATCTATTTTATGCTGATCGATCAAAATTCGAATGGGCGTGGGCGGCATAAAGCGGCCCAGCAACAAGTGAGCCGGGGCGCTGCATTCGGCTAAAAACAACAATTCCAGCAAAAACTGGCCGGGCCGTAGTTGCGGCTGCTTCACGATGCTGACCGCAGCGTTGCCGGTTTCGCTGGAAAGTACCAAGTCCATGGCCGATAGCACCATGGGGTGTTCTTGAGTCAAAAATTGCATGTCTTCGCGCGCCAGTGCGATTTGCCGGTTGGTGGTTACCGTCAAGCCGTCGTCTTGCAGCATCGGAAAGTGTGCAATACGCAGGTTTTCGCTAGGCCACAGGATATGGCAGTCGGCGGAATGGTATTCGACGTCTACCCCGTAGCAATCGAACATGGCTTCCATGTAGGGCCACAGGCTGCCGTCGTTTTCCTCTTCCGTTAGTTGGGCGATCAGCGCGTCGGCTTGTTCCCTTCGGCAGGAATTCAACTCCAGCAATTGATCGCGGCCGTTATGCAGTTCGTCCTCGATTTTTGAGGTTAGCCGGCGCGTCTGCTCGATAAAGTCCGTCAATTCGCCTGAGTGGTGGGCGCTAAGCTGGCGTTGTAGCTCTTGGTCCAACAGTTTGGCCACGTGTCCTGCCGCCGAGCAATTTCGCCTGAACGCGTCCAAGCCTTCGTCGTACCAACGAAACAGCACGTGTTGAGCGCTGCCGACTATGTAGGGAATATGCAGCTGAATGACGTGTTTTTGGCCTATCCGGTCGAGTCGGCCTATACGTTGCTGTAGAAGGTCAGGGTTATCGGGCAAATCGAATAGCACCAGATGGCGGACGAACTGGAAATTGCGGCCTTCGCTGCCGATTTCCGAACATAACAGTATTTGGGCGCGGCTTTCGTCGTCCGCGAAAAAGGCGGCGGCTCTGTCCCGTTCGACTATGCTCATGCCTTCGTGGAATACCGCGCCGGTATGACCGACGTGCAGCCTAAGCAATTGTTCCAGTTGCACGACGGTTTCGGCCCGTCGGCAGATTAACAAGGTCTTTTCTTCGCCCAGCCGTTTTAAAAAGTCCAACAACCATACAAAGTAGGGGCTGTCTGCCAGGGGCAGGTTGTCTTCACCCTGCAACGGATAGTCGAAGCGTTGTCGCTCGGGAAAGCCTTGCACCGTATGCCGGGAATTCCGGAACAGGATTCGGCCGGTGCCGTGGTGATCCAATAATAAACCGATCAATTCTTCCCGCACGGCATCTTGTTCGGGGGCGGCCTGCAGACGCTCCAGCAAGGCATCGGCATTGTCTTGTTGCAGAATTTTTTTCAGTTGCTCACGTGCGGCGCGGTCCAGTGGGTGACCGGACAACAAGCGGTTGGCTAACTCCGCAACCGGGGCGAACTGACGTTCGTCGTTTAAATAGTGTTCGAAGCTGTAAAACCGGTCCGGGTCGAGTAAACGCAAGCGGGCGAAATGGCTCTCTTTGCCGAGCTGTTCGGGCGTGGCGGTCAAAAGAATCAGACCGTCTACGTTATGGGCCAGCCGTTCCACGAACGAATATTCGGCGCTGGGTGCGTGTTCGCTCCAGGCCAGATGGTGGGCCTCGTCCACTACAACCATATCCCAGCCGGCATCCAGGGCTTGTGATTGTCGTTCCGGGAAATCGGCGAAGAATTGCTGGCTGCAAAGCACCAATTGTTCCGATGCGAACGGATTGTCTTCTTGGCAGGCCAGACAGCGAGTTTCGTCCAATAAGCTAAAACGCAGGTTGAAACGGCGCAGCATTTCCACCAGCCATTGATAAATCAGAGCTTCGGGCACCAAGATCAATATTCTTTTGCTCAAGCCGTTCACCAAGCGGTGATGCAAGATCAAACCGGCTTCTATGGTTTTTCCCAAGCCGACTTCGTCGGCCAACATCACGCGCGGCGCTACCCGATTCGCGGCTTGGTGCGCGATATAAATTTGGTGCGGGATCAGCGCGGCACGCGCGCCTTGCAAGCCTTTAACGGCCGATTGCTGGTGACGCTGTTGGCGTTGCCAGGTGTCGAAACGCAAGCTAAACCAAGCGCTGGGATCGAATTGGCCGGTAAACAAACGATCTTGCGGTTTGTTGAACTGAATGGTGTGATTCAGTTCCATTTCGTCGATTTGCTGCAATTGGCCATCTTGGTCCAAGCCGAGGTAACTTAACAAACCGTTTTGTTGAGCGACCTGCTGTATGGTGATCTTGATGAATTCGCTGGACTCGATGATGTCGCCGACGGCGAATTTGACGCGGGTCAGCGGCGCATTGTCGCGCGCATACACCCGCTTATCGCCGGTAGCTAAAAACATTACGGTGACGCGGTTGTAATCCGCCTCCAAGATCATGCCCAAGCCCAGTTCGGACTCGGTGTTGCTAATCCAGCGCTGGCCGGGAATAAAGTCGTTCATTGTGTTACTGCGTCAAAAACGATAAGGGATCGATATTATATAGCGTTAGGAGCGTATGGCGGGTGTGCGGATGGATACGGACTTATGGAAGGTTAGGATAGACCACTGCGCGAGCGTCGTGCAGAATACTAGCGCAGTATGCAGTATATAAAAACGCGTGCTTAATTCTTCTCCGGACGTCAGTTGCTCCCGGTTGGAACTCAGTAGAAATTGTGCTGCCGAGAATAATCGGCCGTATTTAAATATAAATTGTTCGGTTCCCCAGTTAAACAATTGATAGCTCATGGGTAATGAAACAGCAAATATAATGCCTAGCATACCGGTTCTGATATACTGGCGATAGGATAATGCAGCCGCCAGGGAACTGCCGAGCCAAGCAAATAAAAATAAATAGATTAACAGGTTGATTGTTTTAAAAGAATAACCGGCGTTTGGCAATAACTCTATCAGGTTGTCTGTGCCTGCTTCTACGATCACTACCCAAAATGCCAGCCCTATACATATTCCGCTTTCAATCGCTCCTAAAATAACGGGTAATAAGGAATGGCGAGGATTGACGGCCGAGTAGATGGAGAAGAATGTTCCGGCTGTTATCATGGTGGAAAATATTCCAAATAGAAACACGAAGCGCAGCCCCATTTCCAATTCCGACGGCAGCGATAAAACCGGATTGCCGATCACGTCGTATATACTTTCCATAGGTAATGTGATTCTCACCAATAGCCAGGCGATTAGGGCATGAATCGACACGGTTTTGATGACGAAAAAACCAAGGTTTTTCGATTTGCCGCCAAGTTTCAGTAAATACCACATCGGAAACGAGAAACACCAATACAGTAAAACGGTGAAACCGAATGTATTCAGCAGCGGGTATTCCGAGGCAAACAATTCTCGAAAATTATAAGGAATCCTAGAACTGTTTTTAAGTAATGTCAGAGTTATAAAAGTCGCTAAAAAGGGTAAGGCGGAGAAAAATAAACCGAAAGGTGCGGGGGCGCTTGTCGAAATCGGCCGTGTCTGGCCGGTCGGATTTTTGGATTTTCTGTCGGTGAAAAATCCGCTTTGCGAGATTGGTACAGGCGCCGGAGCGGTGGCGAGTAACACGATGATTTTATATCCGGCGTAACCGCCCAATACTTCCAGCAGCCAATCGGTTATATCGGTGCTTTTTTGCGGTATAAAGGCTTGACCGAATTCGATCGTGAATGCGATCAAGCCTATTAAGGCTAAAATTAATGCCGGAATCTTATCGGTTTTTTTATTGAGCGGATACAGTGCGGCAAGCGCGCCTAGCGGGAAGAAAAATAAGGTTTTATGGAATACCTCGGTAATAGCTCGATATTCCGTGCCGTAATAATAAGAATAAAACGGTAGCTTGAAGAAACTTGCCGTCCAGTTTGTCAAGCCGAGTGTCGAATCGAAATGATAGGGATACCAAAATACTGCCGCTATGATAAAAGACCACGCGATAAAAGCGCCTATCAGTAGCGGTTTTAACAGTGTAATTCGGCCAGGCAAGCTTTGCCCGGATTGTGAAACGAGTTGCAAGCCGATGCCGCTTCCCATCAAGGCGGTAACAATATCGGTAGTATCGGTGGTTCGGCTATAGACAAATAATTGCAAAAATTCGATTACAGTCGCGGCAACCAGCGTTTTAATCAATAGTTGCGAACGGGTGAAATTTCCGTTCCGGCTCCACAACCACGGTACCGGGCACCACAACAGTATATCGGCGACCGTTTGATAAATGTTTTGAATGACGTCGGATTGTAAATGGGTGAAAGGAATCAGTACGATTCGGCCTTCTTGCCATTTATGAAAAAATTCCACCGGGCTGAGCGTCAAATCCAGCGGAATTACGCTGTAAAACAACAATCCGCCGATATAAAGCTTTAAATAAATCAGTGGATCCGATTTGTTTAAATAATATTTTTTAAGCCATTCAAAAAAACTATTTCCGCTGAAAAGCCAAGCAAATAAGCCGATAAATCCACCTAGGGTCTCGGCGATAATGTCGTTTAGAGAAACCGTCCTAGGAGGGAAAAACAATTGGCAAAATTCTATCGAAAATGTCAGCAGAATACAGGCAAATAAAACCAATGTATTGCCGATACCTCTTAATAGTTTGTTTTGCGTGGCCAGCGAAAGTCTGCCGCACCATAAATAGGCGAGCGGAATGAATAATAATATATTGGCAACCCAGTCCGCTCTGGAGGCTATGCCTAGATTGAGATAACGGATATTTTGAAACTTGGACCATGCTTCCGCAAGAGGAAACGGTCTGTAGTCCAATGGCACCAAGCTGCCGTAGACAACAAATATCGTATATAAAACGCATACTATAGATAATTGTTTTTTCACTGACTCATTTCCGCTACGGCAAAATATCAGCTGTATTGTAGAGTAAGATTGGCGATAAACGAGTCGAGTTGTTCGTGCGGTAAGTGATTGATCCCCGCCGCCGCCTTGCGTCCGCCGCCGGTAGGAAATTTGGCGCATAACTCGTCGGCGCCGGCTTTTTTGTGTAACGGAGCCCTAACACTTACTGTATAGCCGCCTTGCCGATTGTGGCTGAGCACGGCGTGCGCTCTGTCCGGATAGCGGTTGGCTAAGTCATTGCTCCACACTCCGCTTACCCGGCGGCTCCACCGCTCGTCCGGCAGAATAAACAACGCGGCGTTAGCCGATTCGTATTCCGGGGCAACTTGCCAAGCCAAGGCCAGATCGTTCGCATAGCCTTCACTCAAGCGGCGAAATAGTTCGTCGTGCTCGGCGATGAAATCGAGCGGAGACCGGTAGGGTCGCATCAGTTCGAAAAGCTCTTCCGGCGGAAAATGCAAATCCGCGACGCTCTCCCCGTAAGCGTTGTAATTGATGCAGATTCCCAATTGTTTGAGAGTTTCGCTGGCTGTTTGCTCGAGTCCGATCCGGTTGGCCAGGGCTTGCGCGCTGCTTGCCAAATTGTCGCCGAATGCCGCGGTCACCGCCCATGCCGAGAATTGGTGCTCTAAATGCCGATCGACCAGCAGGCTGGTGCAAACATTGGGATCCGTGTTGATTAGCGGTTGTAGCCCAGGGTGTTTGGGTATGTCTGCGCCGGGATTGTGGTGGTCGACGTAAAACACCTCGACTTGCCGGTCGAGTAACTTCGTTAAAGGCTCGCGGTTCTTTTCCAAGGCGATATCCAGCACGGTTACTTGCTTGGCGGTTTCCGGGTCTACCTGTTTTAGCAGACTGATATCGCGCTTGACGCCGGTAATCAATTTGGCTGCGCGCGGTTCGGCCAAGCGCAGCTGGATCAGCGCGCAAATTCCGTCGGCATCGCCGTTAAATACATCGAAATTCATGGGGCGGCCTTTGCCAGCGTTGCGGAATCAAGGACGCCGCGTTCAGCCAACAGTTTTAGCACTTGGTCTACGCATTGCTCGAGATTTTGGGCGCCGGTATCTACGGTTAACTCCGGTTTTTCCGGCGCTTCGTACGGAGAGGAAATACCGGTAAAGTGCTGAATCTCGCCCTGTCGGGCCTTTTTATACAAGCCTTTTACGTCGCGCTGTTCGCAGATAGTCAAATCGCAACTGCAGTAAATTTCGATAAAGTCGCCGTGAGGTACCAGTTTGCGGGCCAGCGCCCGTTCGGCTCTGAACGGGGAGATAAAGGCGGTTAAGGTAATTGTGCCGGCTTCCAGCATCAGTTTGGCGACTTCGGCGATGCGGCGAATATTTTCTTGTCGGTCCGCTTCGGTGAAGCCCAAATCGCCGCACAGACCGTGCCTGACGTTGTCGCCGTCGAGTACGAACGTTCTACAGCCGAGTTGGTGCAAGCGTTCTTCGACCGCATGCGCCAGCGTCGATTTTCCGGCCCCGGATAAGCCGGTAAACCATAGAATGACCGATTTGTGGCCGTTTTGCGCTTCGCGTCTCAGACGGGTAACGGTGGCGTGATGCCAAACGGTGTTGCTGCTTTTAGGTTCCATAGTATCTGGCGTTTGATGGTAAAGGGAGGGGACAGTTAGCGGCCGTAATCCAGTTGTTCGATATCTTTCAAAATGCCGTTTTCGAAGCGTAGGTACTCCCGAAAACGCCTAGGGCCGAAATTGTAGATCCACTCTTCGATTTCGACTTCTTCGAATTGCTCCAGCTGCAGTGCGCCGTAGGGATGGCGCAAGCGGCTGCCGCGTATGCCGCTACGTCTGTCTACAGTCGCCGGTTCGCCGCATTTGTCCAGCACGTCCAGTTTGTGATCGCCTATTCGCACCAATTCGTGACCGCAACGAAACGCATGGGCGTTGTTAGACAAGGCAAGGCCGCAAAGGCTTAAAACCAGAGTTGGCAAGATCTTCAAGGTTGGACCGGAAAGGTTTGACTGTAACTTTGCCCCTTGGCGCAGACTGCCCGGTCTATAGGGGATTCGCAGGATATATCGGTAAATTCGGCTTTTAATTCGCCGGGTTTGTCCGGTACGAAATAAAAGCGGAAATTGGGGTCGGCGCTGATGGCGATATCGATTTTAGCTTGCAAAACCGGTTTGTCGTTGAAGGTGACTTTCAACCGATCGACGAAATGCGACTTTCTAACGAAACGAGTCATTTGATCCATCTGCATGCCGGTGATGTTGGGATGGCTGATCATCAACTGCGCTAATGCCGCCTGACCGGATGGGACGCCTTCGTCCAAACGAAACTTCATTTTACCCAAACGCTTCATCGCTTCGTCCAGATCGGCGCCAATCGGTGCGGAACATCCGCCGCTGGCTTTCACGTATTTTTTGGCCATGCTCAGTTTGCCGTCGTTGGTTTCGGCAATCGCCCGAATATTGCTGTAGGTATTGACCCTTACCCGCATGGCGAGGTCAGCCTTGCCGCTTTCAGGAAAGAAGTCGAATTCGCCTACGAAGGGAAAGGGGTTGTTATCCACCAAAACCCATACCTTTTTTATGTAGCGGGCCGGCGTTTGCGCAATCTTACTGACAATTTTTACCGGAACGATCGCCGGGTCTTCGGCGCGGTACGGCGCTTCCAGTTCGATAATCGGGTTGGACTCTTCTATAGCCTTGCCGGCGAAATACTGGTTTTTCAGCAAATTGTCCCAGTTGCGCTCGTCGCCTTCGGCAAAGGCGATGACTGGCATCAATAAACACAAGCCGATTACCTTATACAATTTGCTCATTGTCGCTCTCTATGTTCAATGGTTTTCAGTCTTCCCATTCTAATTCCGCAAATGCGAGTGTGACATTTTTTCTATGGAATTGTTCGAACAGTTGCCACTGGCTTTGCTGCGACCAAGCGGCGTGTTCCATGGCATATTCCAGGGTTTTACCGTGCTTGATCATACCCCTGACTTCGTCGGCCAGTTGGCTTAAATAGGCCCGCTCGGCTTGCAGCGCTTGCGGCCAATCGCGAACCAAGCGGCCGTGTCCCGGTATTACCAATCGATAGCGTTGTTTTTCCAGTTGTTGCAGTTGCGTCAACCAACCGGTGATGCTGCCGTCGATGACCGGAACGTGTTCCAAGAATAGTAAATCGGCTGCCCACAAGGTATCGGTTTTGGCGTCGTAAATGCTTAAATCGTTATCGGTATGGGCGGTCGGATGAGCGGTCAGCAGCAATTCCCGATTGCCTAGGTCAATGCGCATGCGGTCTTGGACTTCGATGTCCGGGGCGACGATGTTTTTGGCGCTTACCCGAATATCCAACATGTCGTCGGCTTTACTCAGATAGTGCGGGGCACGGGTAGCCATGGCGCGGGCCAGCTTGGCGTGACCGACGAACCGAACTCCCGCTTGTTTGAACGCGAGATTGCCGTAGATGTGGTCGGGATGCACGTGGGTATTGATGACGTAGCAGATAGGCGTGCTGGTGACGCGGGTGATGGCGTTGCGCAGTGCCAAGCCTTGTTGCGGACTTCCGCCGCTGTCGATCACGGCGACGCAACGGTCGCCGACGATGAAGCCGATATTGGCGATTTCGCCGTGATTTTCGCGGTCGGGCCAATGATGCTCGGCAAGGTGGACATATACGCCCGGCGCGGCTTCGGTTATTTTTAAGGCCGGCAAGGCGTAGGCGTCCGCAGCCAGCATCAAGCCAATACAAAAAGACAATAAGCGCATGTTGAGTTGTTAAGCGGCGATCAATTTATAAAATTCGGATTCGGAGACGATGTCGCGGTTGTTTTCCACTCTGTCCAGATACACCAAACCCAGCAAATGATCGTATTCGTGTTGAAACACCCTAGCCGGAAAATCCTGCAACAGTAGTTGCTTTGCCGTGCCGGCGGCATCTTGGTAATAGACTCTGAGTGCGCGGAATCTGGGTACTAGCGCGCGGATGCCGGGCACGCTCAGGCAGCCTTCCCAGTCTTTGCCTATGGTGCGATCCACGATTTCGTAATACGGATTGATCATAACGACCGGCGGCATTTCCGGGGCATGGGGATAACGCGCGGTAGGGCGGGAAGCGACGATGACGATTTGTTTACCTATGCCAAGCTGTGGAGCCGCGATGCCCACGCCATTGTTTTCCAGCATTCGCTCGTGCAACGTTTGCAATAACTGCTGGAACTCCGGGCTTTTAAAATCGTCAACGGGGCTGGCGTGTTGACGCAATGCAGCGGCCCCGAGTTGCAGAATTTCCGGTTTGCTAAGCATAGGTTCCCAGATTGGCTACTAGAAAGATGCGTTCAGTATACTGTGGTTTATTAGAATTGGCTCACCTTTACATCATTGGGCTTTTTTGTGATAGTAGCCGCGCGTTTATAACGCCCGCGTTGACATGCCGGGGAATTAATCGATCAACCATCAGGAGTTACTATGAAAAAAATCCAAAAAACACCGTTCGCTCTGGCTATCGGCGCTTCGCTTCTGCCGTTTGCGGCTAACGCGGCTCAACCCGACGCCAATCCTTTTGCATTGTCGGATTTAACCTCCGGTTACATGCTGAGCGCGGAAGCGGAAAAAGATGCGTCTTCCAAGATGAAAGACGGCGCTTGCGGCGAAGGCAAATGCGGTGGGGCGATGATGCAAAAATCCACCGACGCCAAAGCGATGGAAGGCAAATGTGCCGGCAATAAACCGGCTCCGGCTCCATCCGCTGATAAATCGACCAAAAGCGACGAGAAAAAATAATTTATCCGCGCTATTTTCCGATAGCCGATGTTCGATCCAAGTCGTATCGATTCGAACATCGGTCAAAGTCGTTGCATCTTTTCCCCTCTTTTTAATCCCTCCTCAAGCTTGTGCTCTGCTGTTTGAGCGCGGCGCTTTTTTAAATTCGCAGCCAATCTTGCCGGCTGACCGGCTTTGTAGTCCGAGCAAATCAACCGGCTATGCCGGTTTATATGCACCCTCAAGCGGCTTTGTCCGGGCTTTGCGCCCGCATGGCATAACGGATTCGCGTTTGGCACGTATTCCGCTAATAACCCGATCGGATGACATCGGTGGAACCGTCTCCGCCGGTTCCGGACAACTTGCATTTGTTCGACGCCACCGCTCAGTTTGTGTAGGCCGCGACAAAGGAGGCTCAATGCGAAAAAAAATTTTGGAATGCATAAAAACAGTGCCGCTTTTCGGTTTGGCGTATGTGCCGATAGCCCAAGCACTGACCGACGATATGGGCGGGACCTGGTCCTCTTTAACCTTGTCCGGCAGTTTGCATGCCGTGTCGGCTAACTTGGCGGATGTCCGTTGGCTGCTGATGGAACAAGCGAGGACCCGGGACGATAACCCGGAGGGTATGCGCTTGGCGGAAAATTTAGCGTTTGCGCAAATAGGTTATGGGTTAAATCAACACGCCAGTGTTTGGCTGGGCTATGTGCACGATTGGGGGCATCCGCTGGGTAAAGCGTCTTATCAGGAAAGCCGGCCCTATCAAGATTTTTTATGGAATTCCTCTGCCGATGCTTGGCGTTTTACCAGTCGAACTCGATTGGAAGAACGGGTGCGGCAGGACAGCGGCGAGTTGGGTATCCGGCTTCGGCAGCTGGTGCAAGTCAGTTATCCCTTGGCCTGGATAGACGATAAACTCAGCGTTTATGCGGGTGACGAAACCCTTTGGTATCTGAACGGCAACGATTACGGCAGAAGCGGTTTTAGCGAAAACCGAGCGTTGGGCGGGGTGAGCTATCAATTCGACAAGGCGCTGGGTGCGGACCTCGGTTATCTGGGGCAATATGTCTATAGTTTGCCCGGCCTCGACAACGTCTTTACCCACAATGTCCAATTCAACCTGCGCTACCAATTTTAGCGTTAACCAGGCTTGTTAAAAGCGTATGCCGCCGGCGGTAAGGCGCTCGACGCAGCGTCCATCCAAATCAAAATGACAAGAAGGCATAGCCGCCAACCGAGAGCAGGCCGACCGCGATGATTTTAGCTTTGTCCAGCGCCGATTGTTCGCTCCACGCGTAAGCCAGGCTGGATTTTTTTCGGGTAAGGTAACAGCCGAGCCGGTAGAACGCGTCGGCCAGTTTACCGGGAAGCGTGCGCCAGATTAAATAGCCTAGTGTCAGTCCGGCAAGTAAGGTGAGATAAAACAGCAGCATCTCGGTTTGCCGGCTGTCGGTGGCCAGCGTCCGTTCGAGGGCTTTATATAAGTGGAATTGGCTGGATTCGTAAGTTGCGAGGGCTAAGTCGATCAGGCTTTCTATCGCGATTTCCGCAACCGAATAGAGATAGTCGGCGGTATCGATAGGAAAAAGCAGCACGATCAACAGGCAAGCACTCAACAGGCTGCGGCGCAACCATTGAAATCTTTGGTGGCGGCGGACGTAACGCAGCAACACCTCGCGGTCGCCGGCAGCGAGGTTGACGAATTGTGCCCCGACCGTATAAGGATAACGGTCGAGTTCGAACGGGTTGCTCGGTTTGCAATAAATCACCCGGCAGCAGGTGACGATGCTGGTCTGCGTACTCAATAGAAAAATCCGCACCCGCAACATGTCGCCTGGGTACAAGGGTTGCTCGCAGGTAAACGCGACGCCGTTGCTACTGATATTGACGCGCAGAGTGTCGTTTTCCTTGGCTTTGGAATTAGGCAAAACAGGGATTGGCGGGTATGCGCTTACCGCTGGCGGGAGCTGTTCCGGCTCTTGTTCCAGCTTGCTGAAAATCAAATGGGCTTGATCATAAACCCGGTAAGCAAGCCGGCGATTAATCGTTTTGACAGGTTCTTTGCTCATGGCAATCGCGTCCGAAATTAACAGTAGCCTCAACAGTGTAAGCGGCATGCTCACCGGATGGTCGTTTACCGAGCGTTAGGCTGTCGGGTTGTTACGGATAAAAGCTTCGATCATGCCGGCAAATTATAGGCTTTAAAATCCGAAAGCCGAGCGGCTCAGGCGTCGCTCGACGATTCCAGCATCTCCTTGGCGTGAGCCAAGGTGTTTTCGGTAATGGTGACTCCACCCAGCATGCGGGCAATTTCCTCTACCCGTTCTTGTTCGTTCAAACGTTTTACCGTCGAGGCAGTGACTTCCGCCCGTTGATTTTTGGCGACGAATAAATGTTGATGGGCTTGGGCGGCGACTTGCGGCAAATGGGTGACGCACAACACTTGCCGGTTGGCGCTTAGCCGGCGCAACTTTTGGCCGACGATTTCGGCGATGCCGCCGCCGATGCCGCTGTCGACTTCGTCGAAAATCATGGTCGGGGTGGTTTTATCGCTGCTGGTGGTGACCTGAATCGCCAAACTGATGCGCGACAATTCGCCGCCTGAGGCGACTTTTGCCAGGGGTTTGGCCGGCAAACCGGGGTTGGTGCTCACCAAAAACTCTATCGTGTCCCAGCCGTTCAGTTGCGGTTCGCGATTTTGCAAGGGACGTAATTCGACTATGAACTCGCCGTGCGGCATTCCGAGTTCTTTGATAGTGGCGGAAATGCGTTGCTGCAGTTCGGCGCCGGCCCGCGCCCGACTAGCCGAGAGTTGTTGCGCCAATTGGGTATATTGCGCTTGCAAGCGGCTGCAGTCTTGCTGCAAGGCTTCGATGCGCTCGCTGCTGTGGCTGATGCCGTCGAGTTCCGCGGCCAACTCGTCGGCCAATTGCGGTAATGTTTCCGGTTGGACTTTATGCTTGCGGCTTAAACTCTGGATGACGCCCAGCTGTTGTTCCAGCCAACCCAAGTGTTGCGGGTCCGCTTCTTGGTTGTCTAAAAAACGCCGCAGTTGTTGGCTGGCTTCCTGAATTTGGATGTCCGCTTCGGTCAGCAATTCGACCAGCGGCTGCAACTCGCCGGCGTACCGGCTTAAATCGCTCAACGCATGAAGCACATGCGCCAGCATATCGGCCACGGATTGCTGATCGTTGTCGTACAAGATTTGCAATTGTTGCTGGCCCTCGCTCAGGATTTTGCCCAAATTAGCCAGTTTGCGGTGTTGCTCGGTCAACGCGGCATAGTCGAATTGTTGCAGATCTAATTGGCGCAATTCGTCCAATTGATAGCGCAACAGTTCTTCGCGCTCGGCTTGGTCGCTGCCGGTTTTAAGTAACTGCTGCAGGGTTTTGTGCGCGTTTTTCCAGGCGGTTTGACAATCGTTGAGCGCGTGTAAAAGCGCTTGATGGTCGGCGAAATCGTCCAGCAAGCGCCGTTGGGCTTCGCTGTCCAGCAGGGTCAGATGGGCGTGTTGGCCGTGAATCTCCACTAACAGCCGGGCCAGAGCCTGCAAGGTGTGTAAATTGACCGGCCGATTGTTGATATAGGCTTTGGAGCGGCCATCTTCGCCGACCGTCCGGCGGATTAAGCACTGGCCGTCGTCGTCCAGCTCGTGTTCCGCCAGCCATTGACCGGCCAACGGCGCATCGCTCAGGTCGAATTCGATGTTGATTTCCGCGCGCTTGCAATGGGGGCGCACATAGCCGGAATCGGCGCGGTCGCCCAAAGCCAGTCCCAAGGCCGTCAACAAGATGGATTTTCCGGCGCCGGTTTCCCCGGTCAATACCGACATGCCGGGGTCCAAATCCAGATCCAGTTGATCGACGACGGCTAAATCGATGATGTTCAGATTTAAAAGCATGACTTAAGCGGGGTTGCCGCCGCTCCAATTCAATTTGCTGCGCAAGATGTGGAAATAGTCGTGGTCTTTGGGATGCAAAATAGTAATGGTTTTTTCGGCCTTTTCGATCAGAATTCTGTCGCCTATCGATACGTCCGGAATTTCCAAATGGTCGCAGGTGACCAAGGCGTTGATTTGCCGGGTTTGGTTGAAGCGAATTTCGATCACGGCGTCGTCGGCGATGACTATAGGCCGGTTGGACAAGGTATGCGGATTCAAGGGGACCAATACCAAGGCGTTCAAGGCGGGATGCAATATCGGACCGCCGGCGGACAGCGAATAAGCGGTGGAGCCGGTTGGCGTCGCCACGATCAAGCCGTCCGAGCGCTGAGTATTCAGGTAAACGCCGTCGATGCTGGTGACGATTTCTATCATGCTCGGCGTGACCCAGCGGTGAACCACAACCTCGTTCACCGCGGTTTGCCTATGGATCACCTGGCCGTCGCGGATGATGGAGGCTTGCAACAAGCAGCGGCGTTCGGTCAAGAATCGCCCGGATAAAATTTGTTCCAGGCGGTTGCCCGATTGGTCGGGGGAAATATCGGCCAAAAACCCCAAACGCCCCAAATTCACGCCGATGAGAGGGATTTCAAAATCCGCCGCGGCACGGGCTGCCGCCAAAAAAGTGCCGTCGCCGCCGACCGCGATGATCAAATCGCAATGTTGGGGCAACCGCTCCATGTGGAGGCCGCTGATGCCGGCTTCGGACAACAAGTCGGCGCTGTGATTGTCCATGACGACTTCATGCCCCCGTTCATGCAAAAAACGGAACAAATCGGCTAATGCGGAAGAAATGCCCGGATCGCCGAATTTGCCGATGATGCCGATACGGGGGAAGGTTAGGGACATGTCGTGTCAGAGCGGGTGCGTCGGTTGAAAGTGCGCCGGATTATACAAATAAAACCGTAGCTGGCTAAGGGCAATATCGAAAGACTGGGTGGGCAATAGCAAGCGGGGGCGCGCCAAACACCGAGTGGTTACATCAAAGTCACGTAGCGGCGCCGCTCCTACCAACTACCTTTCATTTGCCGGGCCTTCATGCGCGTTAGGTAAAAATCCGCCGAAGAAGTTGATCGGTAAGCGAGGCCGGCTGAAGGCGGAGCAGGCTGCTGCTCTAAACTGGATTTCTGCGCGCCGGTGCGGGTAGAATGCCGCGCTTTGAAAGCAAATTAGTTAACATTTTGTCGAATTGACGATTGCGGTGATGAAAGAAGTGTGGCGCGGTTTGACCGGTAACCGGATTGCGGGGCAGCGTTCCAGCGGACGCAGCGTTGCTTACCGTGCTGCGATTTTGTTGTTGGCGGCGGTACTGCTCGCCGGTCGGTTGATGTCGTTGGACGGCGTAGGTCTCAGTAGCGGTTTCTCGCATCCTTTAACCGGCTGGGACCACGTGCTGACCATGTTGGCGGTCGGCGTCTGGGCCGCTCAGTTGCGCGGTCACGCCGTTTGGATGCTGCCCATGACCTTTGTCGGCGTGATGAGTTTGGGCGGTTTTGCCGGAGCGGCGGGTTTTGCGTTGCCCAATGTGGAAAATATCGTGTTGTTGTCCTGCGCCGCTTTCAGCATGTTGATCGTGCGCAATGTACGGTTCAGCAACCGGACGAGTGCGGTTATCGTGGCGTTTTTCGCGTTTTTTCACGGTTTTGCCCACGGCCAGGAGATTTCGGCTTCTGCCGGTTTAATTTCTTACACGGCAGGCTTCATGTTGGCGACCTTGTTGCTGCATGGAGCCGGAATGTTGGTGGCGAAGTTGCTGGTATTGGCTGTTGGTTGCTTGGTGACGGTTTTGTTTTCAGGGCCCGCCTTAGCTAAAATCGCGCAGACTCAGTTTCCCGAGCGAACGGCGCAGGTTTCGCCGGCCGTTCGCGTGGATCAAAACGTCGACTATTTTGCCTTGTTTGCGCAGGTCCGGGGTTTTCCGGCTATGGCCGATGCAGGATTTTCAGCTCCCGGGTTTCAGCGAGCAAGTTCCCATTTCGAGATTCCCGAAACGTTGCAGGCCGAGACGCCGCAAGGCAAAGCCGCAGCGGGAACGGCGGCGGCGTCCGATCATCCGGCCCGGTTTCAAGCCGAGCGCGGGGGGAGCGAGGCGGTCTATTGCCAATTAACCGCCTTGAATGCAAGGATCGACTCGGCCGATACCCCGGGCATCGAATTCAAACGTTATTACCCCACTATCAACGCGACGCCAGGAAAAAGCGCGCGTAGCGATGCGGTTGGTCAAACCTCTCCGCCGCTACTATCCCTTGCCAATCCCATATGTCCTCCCGTTGTTACCCCGCCGCTTCCTTTTTTTGTCGAAGACAGTGTCGTTCAAACGCCTGCAGTCTTCGGTTGTTCTCCGTGTACTTCAGTCGCTAGCAACGCCGCCACGCCGCTGCAGTTAGTTCGTAGCGATCGCGACGCCGACTTTCCCTTATCTGCCGCCGGCTGTGCATCCGCCGATTTCGACGCTTCATCCCTAGTTTTTGCGGGTCCGGCTGCCGGTGCCAATGGCGCTAATCGCATGGCACTCGCTTACGCCTATCGTCAATTCGCCTCGTCCGGCTGAAACGGCGGCCATTTTTTATCACAGCATTTTTCTCAATCGGATCGAAGATCAAACCATGAGGGCATCATGAGCAAAATTTATACACATTCCGCTTTCAAATTGACGCCGTTAGCGCTCGGCTTAGGCCTTGCACTCGGCGCGTTTTCCGGGGTGGCCGGCGCGCACAACGTAGAAGAGTTGGACACCGTCGAGGTCGAAGAGGGGCGCGGCAAGGATTTGATCGGCATCGCCGAAACCGCCTCGCAAGGCGAAGTCAGTCAAAAACAATTCGAGTACCGGCCGTTGTCGCGCAATGGCGAATTGATAGAAGTAGTGCCGGGGGCGGTGGCGACCCAGCATAGCGGGTCCGGCAAGGCCAATCAGTATTTTTTGCGCGGGTACAATCTGGATCACGGTACCGATTTCACCACCTATGTCGACGGTATTCCGATGAACATGACCACTCATGCGCACGGCCAAGGCTATATGGATTTGAACAGCATCATTCCGGAACTGGTCAGCAAGGTGGAATACGGTAAAGGCCCGTATTATGCCGAGGTGGGCGATTTCTCCGCGGCCGGTTACGCCAAGATGTTTACCATGAACAAGTTGGAGCAAGGCTTGTTGAAATTCACCGCCGGCGAGTTCGACTATTACCGCACCTTGGCGGCGCATTCATCCAAGGTTGGCGACGGCGATTTGTTATATGCCGGCGAATTCAATTTATATAACGGTGTCTGGCAGGTGCCGGAAGATTCGCAAAAATTCAACGGCATGTTGAAATACACCTTGGATCAGCACGATTGGGGCTTGTCGATTAACGGTAAGGCCTACAGCAATAGTTGGACCGCGACCAACCAGATTCCGCAATCGGCAATCGATAGCGGAGCGTTGGGTTTGTACGGTTCTATGGATCCGAGCGACGGCGGCAAGAGCAACCGCTACAGCTTGTCGGCGAATTTTTGGCAATTCGGCGACAATTGGAAAAACGACGCCAACTTGTACACGCTGTATACCGATCTGGATTTATATTCCAACTTCAGCGGCTTTACCAGCGGTCCGCAAGGCGATCAGATTCTGCAAACCGAGCGGAGGGTGCAAACCGGCGGCAATATCGAGCATACCCGCTACAACAAATTACTGGGCTTCGAGATGGATAACAGCGTCGGCCTGCAATTTCGGCACGACGAAATCATGGGCTTGGGTTTGTACCATACCAGCCAACGGCAAATCCTCGATACCGTCAGCTTGAGCGATGTCGGGGTAACGACTATCGGTACCTATTTTAAAAATCATACCCATTGGCACGAAAAAGTGCGCACCATTGCCGGCTTACGCGGCGATTTCATCAACAACGATGTGAATGTGCGCGATACCGGCAGCGGCTTGGTCAGCGTCAATTCCGCCAATTCCGGCAGCCGCGGCAAGGTAATGGTCAGCCCCAAGCTTAGCTTGGTGTTAGGTCCCTGGTACGATACCGAGTACTTCTTCAATATCGGTTACGGCTATCATTCCAACGATGCCCGCGGCACCACCATCCGGTTCGAGCCGACTACCGGGGCCGCCCTGGGGAGCGAGCAGGCCCGGATTACCCCGGCGGCCTGGTCGCGCGGCGGCGAATTCGGCATACGCACCAATTACGTGCCTGGCTTGAATAGCACCTTCGCGTTATGGTGGTTGGAGTCCAGCCAGGAATTGGTGTTCGTCGGCGACGAAGGTACCACCGACGTCAACCGCAAATCCCACCGCTACGGCGTTGAACTGACCAACTATTACCAGCCTACCGATTGGTTGACCCTGGACGCCGATTACGCCTTGACTACCGCCCGTTATGCCGACGACGGCTCGTCCGTACCCAATTCGGTCGGTAGGGTGATCAGTACCGGGGTAACGGTGACGGCGCCTAACGGTTTGTTCGGGACCTTGCGTTTTCGTCATTTCGGCCACGTGCCGTTGGACGAAGCCGGCCAGTATTGGGCCGGCGATACCAATATCGTCAATTTGGGTGCCGGCTATAAGCAAAAACGCTACAAATTGGAATTGGACGTATTCAACTTGCTGGGTTCGGAAAGCAGCGACATCGCCTATGCCTACGATTACCAGTATCCCAACGCTGCGGGACCGCAATCCGGCATCTTGCGCCACCCGGTGGAACCGCGCATGGTCAGAGGTACGGTGACCATTAACTTTTAAACCGCATATCGGTTTTAGGACTTCAGCCAAGGTTATGTCGGTGGGCCGGCGTTTACGATCCGGTTCATCGCAGCTAGGACGGTATTTAAGGGGTTGGGTTAATTCTATGGTGCGAATTCGGGGGATGGGTTGCAGGGTGCTCCAGCTTATCTCGGAGCTGTGATGGCCTGAAACGAAAGAAGAGGTAGGAGCGACGCGAGTCGCGATTCGACGCCGCAATTCGTGACTCGCATCGCTATCCGGAATGGCTGAATAGTTACCTACTTGTATAGAGTGGATTGCATGCCATGACTATTTGCACCATGGATGTGCGGTTTTAGCCCGAAATGATTCAATCGTGTGCGAAAGCCCACTGTTGTAGCGAAATTTACACAGTTCCGGATGGAGCGTTTTTAGTCCTATTCATGGCGTTGTTATATAAATAATTGATTATTATCATTTTATTTTTTTGAAAATAATTGGCTGTTTTGAGTTGGCATCTCCTTTGCTAAGTAAAGGTCATAGCCCCAATGGTGGGGGCGACACCTGCTCGTAGTCGAGCAAACCGGACAAAGGCGTCTGTCGTGTGTGAGAAATCTCATATCGCGGCGACGCCTTTTTTATTTTCCGCTTCTTCGCATAGGACCACCCTCAATGATTACCAACAAAACGTTTGCTCCGAAGAAACTCTTGCTGGCGATGTCCGCAGCCTTGTCTGCGCTGACTTTTTCTACCAATCTGCTAGCTGCCGGCAGTTTGGAAAAAGAAGACTTGAAATTCGGTTTTATCAAGTTGACCGACATGGCGCCGTTAGCGGTAGCCGCTGAAAAAGGTTTTTTCGAACAGGAAGGTTTGTTTGTGCAATTAGAAGCTCAGGCGAACTGGAAAGTGTTGTTGGACCGCGTGATTAACGGCGAGCTGGACGGCGCGCATATGTTGGCAGGTCAGCCCTTGGGCGCGGCAATAGGTTTCGGCACCAAATCGGACGTCATCACCGCGTTCAGCATGGATTTAAACGGTAACGCCGTGACCGTTTCCAACGACATTTGGAATCAGATGAAAGCCCACATCCCTATGGAAGGCGGCAAACCTAAACACCCGATTAAAGCCGATTCGTTGAAACCCGTCGTCGAAAAATTCAAATCCGAAGGCAAGGCCTTCAATATGGGCATGGTGTTCCCGGTTTCCACCCACAACTACGAATTGCGCTATTGGTTGGCGGCCGGCGGTATCAAGCCCGGTTTTTACGCACCGCCGCAAGAAACCGTCGGCCAAATCAGCGCTGACGCGTTGTTGTCCGTGACTCCGCCGCCGCAAATGCCGGCAACCCTGGAAGCCGGAACCATCTACGGCTATTGCGTCGGCGAGCCTTGGAACCAACAAGCCGTTTTCAAAGGCATAGGCGTGCCGGTGGTCACCGACTACGAAATCTGGAAAGACAACCCGGAGAAAGTGTTCGGCGTGACCCAAGCTTGGGCGGATAAATATCCCAACACCCATAAAGCGGTGTTGAAGGCCTTGATCCGGGCGGCCATGTGGCTGGATGCCGAAAACAACAAAAATCGGATGGAAGCGGTCGAAATGTTGGCGCAACCGCAATACGTCGGTGCCGATGCCGAGGTGTTGGCCAACAGCATGACCGGTACCTTCGAATACGAAAAAGGCGACAAACGCCCGATGCCGGATTTCAATACGTTCTTTAGAAATAATGCGACCTATCCGTACTACAGCGACGCGATTTGGTACTTGACCCAAATGCGCCGTTGGGGACAAATCAACGAATTCAAACCCGACAATTGGTACATGGAAACCGCGAAAAAAGTCTATCGCCCGGACCTCTATATGGCGGCGGCTAAAGAACTGATCGCCGAAGGCAAAGCCAAAGCCGGCGATTTTCCGGCGGATTCCGAAACCGGCATCAAACCCCCGCAAAAAGAATTCATCGACGGCATCGTTTACGACGCCACCAAACCGAACGATTACCTGGCTAAATTCGCTATCGGCTTGAAAGGTAAACAAAAAGTAGTAGACGGCAAAGTCGTCGAATAACCAACTCTGGTGGGTGCTCGCGACAGGATGTCGGTTGGTGCAGGGATGCACTTTTTTCCCGCCTCGACATGTTTTTGGGTAAATCACTATGACTAACAAACTGATCAAATTCCTGACCATAACCGGCCTGACCTGGTTTGTGCCTTTGGTTAAAATCGCGGCCGGCGAAAACCCTGCGCAACAAATTCGGCAATTGTGGCTGATTATGGGGGTACCGCTGATCGCGTTCATGCTGTTTTTAGGCATGTGGAGCGTGTCGGCCGCCAAAGTCAACACCAGTTTAGGTACGATACCGGGACCGGTTGCCGTTTGGCACGAAGCGGGCGGACTGGTCGACGAGCATTATGTGGAAAAAGCCAAGGAAGAGGCTTTTTATCAACGCCAACAGGAACGCAATCAAGCCAAGCTGGCCGAGGATCCGAACGCCGAAGTCAAAATTCGCCCGTACACCGGCAAACCGACTTATTTGGACCAAATCGGCACCAGCTTGGAGACGGTATTTGCCGGGTTTCTGATTGCCAGTCTGATTGCGGTTCCGCTCGGCATTTTGTGCGGCATGAGCCCTGTCATCAATACCGCCATCAATCCCTTGATTCAGATTTTCAAACCGGTATCGCCGCTGGCCTGGTTGCCGATAATCACTTTGGTTGTTAGTGCGGTTTACGTGACGACCGACGATTCCTGGTTCGCCAAATCGTTTGTGACCTCGGCCATTACCGTCACGTTATGTTCGTTGTGGCCGACCTTGATCAACACTGCGGTCGGCGTTTCTTCTATCGACCGCGATTTGGTCAATGTCGGCAAGGTCTTACGCCTAGATTGGCCGACCCAGATCAAGCGGATTATTTTACCGTCGGCCCTGCCTTATATATTCACCGGCATGCGCTTGTCATTGGGGGTGGGTTGGATGGTGTTGATCGCCGCGGAGATGCTGGCGCAAAACCCCGGCTTAGGCAAATTCGTATGGGACGAATTTCAAAACGGCAGTTCCAGCTCGCTAGGACGCATCATGGTGGCGGTGTTCACCATAGGCATCATCGGCTTCGTCCTGGACCGCATCATGCACTCTCTGCAAGCCGTATTCTCGTTCAGCAAAATCTGAGGGACGCGCCATGACAGCAGCACCGGCAAAAGTAATCAATCTAGCTATGCATAAACAAGAATCGACCGTGAAACCGGCCCGGGACCTGCGCCCCTCGCTGATGCAATTGAACAATGTCTGTAAATCCTACGGCGAGGGAAAAGAGCGGGCGTCCGTGTTAAAAGACATCAATTTGGACATCAAGGAAGGTGAGTTCATTGCCATCGTCGGCTTTTCCGGTAGTGGAAAAACCACCTTGGTATCATTAATCGCCGGACTGATAGCAGCCGATCGCGGCGAAGTCTTGAAAAACGCTAAGCCGATCAGCGGGCCGGGTCCCGATCGCGGCGTGGTATTTCAAAACTATTCGTTGATGCCTTGGCTGACGGTATACGAGAACGTTGCCTTGGCGGTCGACGCGATTTTTAAAGATTGGACGCCGCGGCAACGCCGGGAACATACCGAAAAATACGTCAAGATGGTCAACCTGGGACGAGCCATGGACAAACGCCCGGCCGAATTGTCGGGCGGTATGCGGCAACGGGTGAACGTGGCCAGAGCCCTGGCGGCCAATCCGGATATTTTGTTGCTGGACGAACCCTTGAGCGCGTTGGATGCGTTGACCCGCGGTAACTTGCAGGACGAGATTCTGCAGATTTGGGATAAGGACAAAAAAACCGTCATTTTGATTACCAACGACGTCGACGAAGCCATTTATATGGCCGACCGGGTAATCCCGTTGAACCCCGGTCCGGACGCTACCTTCGGACCTAGCTTTTATATCGACATCGAACGGCCGCGCGACCGCACCGCCCTTAACCATAACGAAGAATTCAAGCGCCTGCGGGCGCAAATCACCCGCTATTTGATGGACATCGGCATGGAGAAAGCGGCCGAGACCAACGATCAGATCGCGCTGCCTAACGTCAGGCCCAACACCAGCAACGACTGGAAGTCGGACACCTCGGCCTTGAAACCGAGTCAGGAAGACTTGGGCAGACCGCGTTATCTGGAATTTTCGCAATTGTCTAAAATCTATCCGACCCCGGACGGCAACAGTACCGTAAAAGTGGTGGACGGCTTCGATTTGCGGATGAAAAAAGGCGAGTTCGTTTCGATTATCGGCCATTCCGGTTGCGGTAAATCGACAGTGCTGTCCATGACCGCCGGTTTAAACGAAATTTCCGAAGGCGGAATTATTTTGGACAACCGGGAGATTACCACCGCCGGCCCGGACCGAGGCGTGGTGTTTCAGGCGCCCAGTTTGTTTCCCTGGTTGACCGCGTTCGAGAACGTGATGTTGGGCGTGGACAAAGTCTATCCGCATGCGACTAAGGGCGAACGCATCGACATCGTCGAATATTATCTGACTCGGGTCGGTTTGGCCGACGCCATACACAAGAAAGCGGCCGACATGTCCAACGGCATGCGGCAGAGGGTTGGTATCGCCCGCGCTTTCGCACTGTCGCCCAAGTTGTTGCTGCTGGACGAACCGTTCGGCATGCTGGATTCGTTAACGCGTTGGGAACTGCAGGAAGTATTGATGGAGGTGTGGGAGCGTACCCACGTGACCGCCATCGTGGTGACCCACGACGTCGACGAAGCGATATTGCTGGCGGACCGGGTGGTGATGATGACCAACGGTCCGCGCGCCAAAATCGGCAAAATTCAACCAATCGATCTGCCTAGACCGCGCAGCCGTAAAGCCTTACTGGAACATCCCGATTATTACTACTACCGGGAAAGCTTGTTGACGTTCTTGAATGAATGCGACCACACACACTGATTTTTTTCGTTCTTACCAAGGGGGCCGTATGCCAAAACCACTCAAATCCTTACCCGGCCGATTAGGGCCGACTGCATTGTTGGCCATGCTGGCCGCCGGATCGGCGCAAGCCGATTTCACCAAGGAAGTGGAAGATGCCTTGAATTTTTACCATTACGGTAATAACGGTGCGATCAAAATGGATTTGAACTATCGCTGGGAAAACGTAGACCGCGACGCCGGCAAGGACCAAACCGCCAACGCCAATACCGCGCGCTTGCGTTTGGGCTTGTTGTCGCCGACCTTTTACGACTTGCAAGCCTATGCGGAATACGAAGGCAATTACGCGTTGCAAGAGGATTACAACAGCGTCGTTAACAAGAAAACCCAATATTCTACGGTGGTGGATCCGGACATCAGCGAATTGAACCAATTCTGGTTGAGTTACAAAGGCATAGCCGATACCTTAGTCAAAGTGGGCCGCCAGCGCATCAAATTCGACGACGACCGTTTTATCGGTAACGTCGGTTGGCGGCAAATGGAAATGACCTACGACTCCATCCTGGTCACCCATAAAAACCAAACCCTGTTCGGCTTGACGGTCAATGCCGGCTACATCGATCACGTACAAAATATTTTCGGTCAAACCGACGACATTAACGCGCCGATCTTGAACCTGAATTACAAAGTGGGCGATTGGGGCAATCTGATCGGTTACGGTTATTGGTTGGATTACCGGCAAAAAGAAAACTTCGGTAAGTCTTCGCAAACCTACGGCTTGCGTTTCGACGGTAAGTCGCCGCAGTTCTTCGATACCGTCAACGCCGTCTACACGGCCGAGTGGGGTAAGCAATCGGATTACGCGGACAATCCCAAGCACTATCAAGCGGACCGCATCAACTTGATGGCGGGCTTGAGCGCTTTCGGCTTGACCGCGTCCGGCGCGATCGAGCAACTGAACGGCTTTGGCGCCGGTAAAGCTTTCCAAACCCCGCTGGGCACCAACCATGCGTTCCAAGGTTGGGCGGACTTGTTCCTGGTGACCCCGGCCGACGGTATTCGCGACGTGTTCGCCACCGTCAGTTATAAAATGATGAACGACAGTCTGATCCTGACCGGGGTTTACCACGACTTTTCCGACGACACCGGAGTCGATCAATACGGTAAGGAATGGGATTTTTCGGTGTTGAAAAAATTCGGCAAACACTATTCGTTATTGGCTAAATACGCCAATTACAACGCCGATACATTCGGAACCGATACCCAGAAAATCTGGCTACAAGCCAACGTTAGTTTCTAGTTTGACTTTCCGCTGCCGTTCCAGCCAAGCGAAGGCCATTGATAGGGCCGGTTGAAACATTAAACCGGATTTTTGAAATTCACCAGTAACTTTCGGTTCTTCCGCTCAAAAAGGGTGGGCGCGGTTTTTTGCGCCCATGCGGATTGGCACCGGGTATTGAGATGCCGCCCCGGCGCCCGATAAAACCGTAACGCGCTTTGGGAGCGTTGCGGTTTTTCAAGGGATAAGACGGCGAGTGCCGATTGTCCGGGGAACCATAGTGTGTCCGGCTTGGTGGTTCAATCAATGGGGCGCGGTACCGGGGGTTGTGCCGCGTCGTTTGCCGAGTCTTGCGAACGTTGCAGCCAATAGTCGAGGATACCTTCCAGCCGCATCACGTCTATCGGCTTGGAAATGTAATCGTTCATGCCGGCGGCCAAACATTTTTCTTTATCGCCTTCCATCGCGTTGGCGGTCATCGCAATGATGGGCAGAGGATGGGCGTTTGCCAGCCGGGCTTCTTTGTGGCGAATTGCCGTGGTGGCTTGATAGCCGTCCAGGTTAGGCATTTGGCAGTCCATTAAAATTAAATCGTAAATCCCTAAGTCGAACGCCGCCACCGCTTTCTCGCCGTTGTCCACTACATCGACGATATAGCCCATTTTCTTCAACGCCATGCCGGCCAGACGTTGGTTGGCGATGTTGTCCTCCGCCAACAACAAGCGGCCTTTAGTGGTCGCATTCTCGGTTAGCTTTAACTTGAGTTTCGGCGCGGCTGCTACTTTCGGTCTTGCTTGGGCTTTCAGGCGGCGTTCGAATTCCACCCAAAACGTGCTGCCTTGGCCCTCTATGCTGACAAAGCCGATTTCGCCGTGCATGGCTTCGACCAGCCGTTTGGTAATGACCAGGCCGATGCCGGTGCCTTCGATGGTGCCGCGTTCTTTGCCAAGCCGGTCGAACGAATTGAATATCCGGTGCTGGCGGTCGCCGGGGATGCCGATGCCGGTATCTGTGACGTTGATCCGAATGTTGTGGCCGTTGAATTGGTGACTGAGGGTCACGTAGCCGTTGGGTTTGTTGTATTTGATTGCGTTCGACAAAAAGTTGACCAGCACTTGGCGCAAGCGGGAATAATCCGCTAGTACGCCGATGTTGTCTTCGATATCGATTTGATTGGACACGGTAACGTCGTGTTCGCAGGCCAGCGGGGAGACGATGGCTAGGCTGTCGGTCAACACGGATTTCACCGTGACGGTTTCGATGAACAGTTCGGTTTTGCCGGATTCGATGCGGGCCAGATCGATCAAATCGTTAACCAGCGATAACAGGTGATAGCCGGCGCGTTTGATTTCGTTGGCTTGATCGCGCACGTAATCCGAATGCTGGGTGTCCAGACTCAGCAGCTGCGAATAGCCGAGAATCGAGTTCAACGGTGTTCTAAGTTCGTGGCTCATGCTGGCTAAAAACTCCGATTTGGCGCGGCTGGCTTTTTCGGCTTGTTGCTTGGCGAGGGTGAGTTCGGTAACGTCGCTGATGATGCATTGCGCCGTATCGGCTTGAATCGCGGTAAAGGTCAATTGCAGGCAAATGGGGCGTTCGAGTAGTTTGACGGTATCGGTGACGGTTTGACCGGTTTTTAAACAGGTGTCCAGCGCAAGGTTCAGCTTTTCGGGATGATCGCAAGCTAAGGCGGTCAGGACTACGTTTTGACCTTGCAAGCCGGTCAGCCGCGCAAACGCCGGATTGTAAGAGCTGACGCTGCCGTGGCCGTCCAGTTGACAGATACCGGCGTCGGCATTATCGAAAATGGCGTGGTATTTCTTCTCGCCCGCTTCTCTTTGCCGGCGCAAGCTTTGTTCCGTTTTTACCGTAGACATCAAACGGCTGGCCAGAGCGTTGATGTCGTTGACCAGACTGCCGATTTCGTCGTCTTTATGTCCGGACGGAATCGCCAGCGTGTCGCCGGCGACCGCATCCATCGCGTGTAATTGGCCGGATACGCGTTTAATCGGTCTGATGATGATCAATGACACCATGGCTACGGCCACCAGGTTCAGTATCAACAGTCCGGCGATCAACAAGCCTTTTACGAAATAGACGTTACTTTGGGCGCGTTGATCTATTTCGACGAAATCGGGAATGATGGTGAGTTCGCCGACGGTCTGCTCCGGTGTGAATGGCGAAACGATGGCCCGTTTCAGCGGGGCCAAGGTTTCGGGAGGGGCTTGGGTAGGCGAAGTTCGAGACGCTTCGGCTAGAATTTCGCGGGTATCGCTGGTAATGATGGTGACGGCCGCGATTTCCCGGTTACTCAGCAAGCCTTGAACGACTTCCGCGGCCAAAGGTTTATCCGAGAGATAGCAAGCGATACTGGCAGTGCGCTCTACGGTATCGAGTAATTCGGTCAAACGGGTATGCGCTTGACGGTAGGACAATTCGGAAATAACCCACGACGCGGACAGAAAAAAGCCGCCGCAGGTCACTAACGAAGCCAATACTAGAATCAAAACGGTGCGGGCAAGTATGGTACGGGGTTTGAATACCGGCTTCATGGCATAGGCGGAGTGGGGAGTTCCAAGACGATTTTGATGCGTTTGTCGGTGCGCAAACGTTTGAGTGCGGCATCTAAATCCGCATAGCCTACGGCATTGGCGTTGTCGGCGACTTTGTCCAGCATGCGATCGGCAGTGTTGACGGCTTCGGGTGGCGACGTGCGTCCGGAAAATAACAAGCGCGCCCAATAAGCGTCAATCTCGGCCGGACTTTTGTTTACCAGGGCGCGATAAAACTGGGCTTTTTCCGGTGAGCCGGCGGGCAAGTCCAGCGGTAATGCGGCTTCGCCGTTTGGGAAACGCCGCAAACGGCCCATGTAGATATTGACGAGTTCTTCGCGCGCCAGCGCCGAGATGCCGGCTTCCGAGTTGACTATGACGGCGACATCCGCACAGACTGCATCGCAGGCTAAGCCGACCAAGGCAAAAACGATTGATTTCGGCAGTGTCACGGGCATGGAAGGCTTAGAATGCAAAGTCGAGGGCTAGCGACAACACCTGCATGCGTCCGTTCCAATCGCCGGATTCCCAGCGGTAGAGCAAACGGGAGTCCGGACTGCCTTGCATGACATCCCATTGCGCTTTTAAATCCATGCCCGGATAAAAGTCCCAGCGCAGTCCCAAGGTAAAGGTATGCTGATCCAGGCCGGTGCGAGCGATGGCGCTTTTCACCAAGACATCCAATCCGGCCGAGCCGGTCGAGTTTAGCCGGGCGGGAGTGGAACTGCTCCAGGATAAGCCGGCATAAGGGGTAAAGTCGCCCAGTCTATAACCGCCGAGCAAATAGCCCGATACGCTTTCTTGTAAAAAAGCGCTGTCCTGCTTGACGCCGCTGATCAGCAACTGGATTTGCAGCGGTCCTTCGTCGTAGATCAGACCGGCGGAAAAATGCCGCCCGGTGCTGTCCGCCGTGGCCAACGCATTGGCGGCTGCCAGCGCTCCGGGAGTGGGGGGGGTGCGCAGGACGTTTAGCAAGGTCTCGAACGAGCCGGGCAGATTGCGGCGGTTGTCGATTTGAAAATAGCCGAAGCGAAACTGCCAGCTACCGATGATGTAATCCAGGCTGCCGCCCAGAACCAAGGAGTTGTCGGATCTCCATGAGGGCGTCAGTTCCAGCGGGATTTTTTCATCGTTGAAACCGGCGAAAATTTTGCTGCGCAAGATACCGGAGCCTACAGGATAACTGAAGGAAGCGTCGACGCCGTCGAAGTAGTAATAGGGCACGCCGCCGTAGTAGTCTACCGAGGGGCGTATCGTGAGATTGGAATAACCGACCAAGCGCGAATCGGAGCGCATATAAAAATCCGTGCCTAAACGGCCGCCGCGCAAGTCCAAATCCGGACGCGGGGAATATCTGGCCAAAGCCCACATTAATTCGGGACGGTAGCTATCGTCGTAACGGTGCCGGCTGACCGCCTGGCTGACCAGTTCGAATTTTTCACCGAACTTCAGGTTGATTTGCCCGCCAATCAGAGAATCCACAGCCACCGACCATTGTCCTGCGGATGGCCCGCTGAGTTGAGTGACGTCCCGGATGAAATCGGCGTTGCCTTCCGGCACGTAAACCGTACCGCCGGTGCCGAAGGTGTGAAAAGAAAGCTGCGGAAGCTTCGGGTTGGCGTGAGCGTTAGACGTACCGATCAGACTGACGCAGCATAACATTGCCAACCGGTAGCGTCGCCAGTCTGCGCCGAGATTGGTAGCCGGGTTAAGTTGGCCTGGCGGGAGTCGTTGGAAATTGGCGGTCGGAAGCATGGTAGGCATTAACGATAACCCCATGAGTATATACGATGTCGTCCAACCCGGCGGTTTCTCATTGGGACCGGCAACCCGGACGCGGATGTGCTTTCGGGTGGACGCTGGATGGGCGGATTTGCTACAATTTTCCTCATTTTCGACGTTTAGCGCGTCGCTTCTCACGCATAATTTTTTACACTCACCCGGAGAATACTCTTATGGCAATTAAAGTTGCAATTAACGGTTATGGTCGCATCGGACGCAACGTGATGCGTGCATTGTACGAATCTGGTCGCACCAACGAAATTCAAGTCGTCGCGATCAACGACCTGGGTGACTCTAAAACCAACGCGCATCTGACCAAATACGATACCGTGCACGGCAAATTTCCGTTCGAGGTGTCCGTCGACGGCGATTACATCGTGATCAATGGCGATAAAATCCGGGTTTTCGCAGAAAGAGACCCTGCAAAGCTACCATGGGGCGAACTGGGTATCGACGTGGTGCACGAGTGCACCGGTTTCTTTACCAGTAAAGCCAAAGCCTCCGCCCATATCGCGGCCGGTGCCAAAAAAGTCATTATCTCCGCGCCTGGCGGTAACGATGTCGACGCCACCATTGTGTACGGCGTCAACCACCAAACCCTGAAAGCGTCCGATACCGTCATTTCCAACGCGTCCTGCACCACCAACTGCTTGGCACCTTTAGTTAAACCGTTGATGGACACTATCGGTGTTGATCACGGTTTGATGACTACCATTCACTCCTACACCAACGACCAAGTCTTGACCGACGTTTACCACAGCGACTTGCACCGGGCCCGTTCCGCTACTCAGTCGATGATCCCCACCAAAACCGGCGCTGCCGCGGCGGTAGGTTTGGTGTTGCCGGAAATGAAAGGCAAATTGGACGGTTTCGCGATGCGGGTACCCACCATCAACGTCTCCGTAGTGGATTTGTGCTTCCAAGCCTCGCGTAATACCAGCAAAGAAGAAATCGACAGCATTCTGAAAGAAGCGGCCGCCGGTTCCCTGAAAGGTATTTTGGCGGTCAACGAAGAGCCGTTGGTTTCCATGGATTTCAACCACAACCCGCATTCCTCCATCTACGAATTGGGCTTGACCAAAGTGACCGGCGGCAACTTCGTCAAAGTGTTGTCTTGGTACGACAACGAATGGGGTTTCTCAAACCGTATGTTGGATACGACTGTTGCATTGTTCAACGCTAAATAAAGGATTTACATGCTGTTACGAAGAACAAAAATCCTGGCTACGCTGGGACCTGCCACGGACAAGCCCGGTGTACTTGAGGACTTGTTCAAGGCCGGTATAGACGTTGTCAGGTTGAACTTCTCGCACGGTTCGGCGCAGGATCACATTAACCGCGCCAACCGTGTCAAAGAACTGAGTAAACAAACCGGCCGCAGGGTCGGCATCCTGGCCGATTTGCAAGGCCCGAAAATCCGCATCGAACGCTTCAAGGAAAACAAGGTTTGGCTGGAAGAAGGCCAGGCGTTTGCGTTGGACATCAATCTGGGCAAACTGGACGGCGACAATACCCAGGTCGGTATCAGTTACGAGCCGCTGGCGCGCGAAGTCAAACCCGGCACCCGCTTGTTGCTGGACGACGGACGGGTGGTGCTGGATGTGGTCAACGTCGAAAATAACACCCGCGTCAACACCACCGTGGTGGTGGGCGGCGATTTGTCCAACAACAAGGGTATCAACCTGTTGGGCGGGGGCCTGTCGGCGGCGGCTCTGACCGAAAAAGACAAGGAAGACATCAAAACCATCGCCATCATCAACGCGGATTACGTGGCGATTTCATTTCCCCGCACCGGTGCGGACATGAACGAAGCCCGTGCGCTGCTGGAAGCGGAAGGTTGCTATGCGGGTCTGGTCGCCAAGGTTGAACGGGCCGAAGCGATGGAAGTGATCGACGAAATCATCCTGGCGTCCGACGCCATCATGGTGGCGCGCGGCGATCTGGGGGTCGAAATCGGCGACGCCAACCTGCCGGCGGCGCAAAAATTGCTGATCCAGCGTTCGCGCGAGTTGAACAGGGTAGTGATCACGGCGACGCAGATGATGGAATCGATGATAGAAAACCCGATTCCGACCCGGGCCGAAGTGTTCGACGTCGCCAACGCCATCGTGGACGGCACCGATGCGATCATGCTATCGGCGGAAACCGCGTCCGGCAAGCATCCGGTCAAAACCGTGCAAGCCATGGTGCGAATCTGCCTGGAAACCGAAAAACAACCCAGCGTGACTCAATCCATGCACCGGATGACGGATAACTTCGCCCGTATCGACGAAGCGATTGCGATGTCGGCCATGTACATGGCCAACCATACCGAGATTGCCGGTATCGCCTCGCTGACCGAGTCAGGTTCCACGCCGTTATGGATGTCGCGAATCAGTTCCGATATTCCTATCTTTGCGTTCAGCAGTCATGAACGGACCCTGGGGCGGGTTACGCTCTATAAAGGGGTATTTCCTATTCCGTTTTCCCGGGAAGAGATGGCGTCTCCAAGCGTTACCCAATGTCTGATCACGGCGTTGAAAAAGCGCGGAGTGGTCAAGCCGGGTGATGCATTGATTCGAACCAAAGGCGATCTGACCGGCGCCAGTGGCGGAACCAACTCGCTAAAAGTCATCAAAGTCACCGAAGATTGAGTTTCCGGCACTGATTAACCGGTTTAGAGGGATGCCGCGTCAGCTGCATCCCTTTTTTGTGTCCGGCGTTTTCGAGGGTTTTATGCGGTTTCTAATTTCGCATAAGCCAGCATCAGCCATTTGATGCCGACATTGCGGAAATTGATTTGTACGCGTTCCTGTTCGCCCTCGCCCTCGGTTTGCAGCACCACGCCTTCGCCGAATTTTTCGTGTTTCACGCTTTGCCCCATGCGAAAGCGGCCGCCGGAAATGGCGGTTTTGCCGAGCGTAGAGTGGAATGCTGGAGCGGCGGGGCGGCTGACTTGGGCGCGCAAGCGGATTTCCTGCAGCGATTCCGGCGGAATTTCCCGTAAAAACCGAGACGGGGATGGGTAATTGTCTTTGCCGTATAAGCGCCGCGATTCGGCGTGGGTTAAATACAGTTGTTCCATGGCCCGGGTAATGCCTACGTAACATAAACGGCGTTCTTCCTGCAGCCGGCCGGGTTCGTCCACCGCTTGCTGGGACGGGAACAAGCCCTCTTCCATGCCGACCATAAACACCAGCTTGAATTCCAGGCCTTTTGCCGAATGCAACGTCATCAGCTGTACGCAGTCTTGGTCGGCTTCCGCCTGGTTTTCCCCGGCTTCCAACGCGGCATGGGTTAAAAACAAGTCGATTTCGCTGAGATTTTCGTCGTTTAAGCTATCGGCGTCGAACAGACGCGCCGCGTTGACCAGCTCCTCGAGATTTTCGACCCGCGCTTCGCCTTTATCCTGTTTTTCCTTTTGGTAGAGTTCTATCAAACCACTTTTCTCGACGACCAGCCGCACTGTTTCGTGTAGGGCCAAGCCGGCAATTTCGCCGGTCAGCTCCGTAATCAATTGCAGAAAACGTTTTAAAGCGCCGGCCGCGCGCGGTGGCAGACGATTCTCCGCAATCATCCGTTCCGCCGCTTGCCACAGCGACAGGTTGCCCGAACGCGCTAGTGTACGCATGTCGTCCAGCGTTTTCGCGCCGAGGCCGCGGGCGGGCGTATTGACCACCCGCTCGAACGAGGCATCGTCGTCCTTATGGCTGGCTAAGCGCAGATAAGCCAGGGCATTTTTTATTTCCATACGTTCGAAAAAACGCAAGCCGCCGTAAACCCGGTAAGGGATGCCGGTGGTCATCAAGCGTTCCTCGAATTGCCGGGATTGGGCATTGGAACGGTATAAAATGGCCGCTTCGCTACGCATGCCGCCGTCGTTGATCCATTGGCGAATTTTTTCGATGACGAAATAGGCTTCGTCTTGTTCGTTGAATGCCGAATACAGCGAGATTTTTTGGCCATCTCCGGCGTCCGTCCACAGTTCTTTACCCATGCGGGCGTCGTTGTTGGCGATCAGGGTATTGGCGGCTTTAAGAATGTGGCCGGTGGAACGGTAGTTTTGCTCCAGTCTGACCAGTTGGTGATCCGGGTAATGTTTGCGGAAGTTAAAAATGTTTTCGATTTTCGCGCCGCGCCAGCCGTAAATCGATTGATCGTCGTCGCCGACCACGAACAGATTGTTGTTACCCTCGGTCAACAGGCGCAGCCAGGCGTATTGTATGGTGTTGGTGTCCTGAAACTCGTCGACGTGCACGTGCTGGAAGCGCTGGCGGTAAAACTCCAGCAAGTCCGGGTTGTCGCGCAGGACTTCGTGCGCTCTTAGCAGCAGCTCGGCAAAATCGACCAGACCCGAACGTTCGCATAACTCCTCGTAGGCTTTATATAAGGACAGCATCTGTTGCTGAAAGAAATCGGCGCTGTCGTGCATATGACGAGCGCGCACGCCTTCTTCTTTCTGAGCGTTGATAAACCATTGCACCTGTTTGGCCGGCCATTTGCTATCGTCGATATTCAAGGTTTTCAATAGGCGTTTGACGATGCGCAGCTGATCGTCGCTATCCATGACTTGAAAATTATCGGGCAAGCGGGCTTGCCGGGTGTGTTGCCGTAACAAGCGGTGTGCCAAGCCGTGAAACGTGCCTATCCACATGGTGCGAGCGGAAATCTGCAGCAACTCTTCGATACGGCTGCGCATTTCGTTGGCGGCTTTGTTGGTGAAGGTGACTGCCAACAAGTGGTAGGGAGATAGTTGGTTGATTTTGATGTGCCAGGCGATGCGGTGTACCAATACCCGCGTTTTGCCGCTACCGGCGCCGGCCAGCACCAACATAGCTTGATTCGGAGCGGAAACGGCTTGGCGTTGGGCGTCGTTTAACGGGGCAATGATGCTGGAAACGTCCATTTCTATTGAGAGAATTCTATGAGCTGTGTATATTTGCGACTCTTGGCCGGAGAGCTTTGAATCGGGATATGTAACAAAAAATAAAACAGAGAGGGTCGAAAATGAATTTTGATTATAAACGCTTGACCAAATTCGAGTACAACATTGGCGGCAAAGACAAAAAAATTCGCATGGCAGCCGGTATCGTGCTGTTTGCCGTGTCCTTGTTTACCGCTAAAGTCTTACTGTTAATAGTGGGGTGCGCGCTGATTGCTACCAGCTTTTTCGGATGGTGTCCGGTTTATTCCGGATTCGCTAAAAATACCCTTGATCCCGAGGGTACAAGCGCTGCCGAATCGGCAGCCGAAGACAGTAGCGATACGCATTAATCGCATATTACCCTTGTCCCTGCTGCAAGCCCGTTGCGGCAGGGGCCGCTTCGAATTAGCGTCCCCCCGCTTGGCGGGACGTTGTCAACAAGTCTAGCAGCCTGTCTTTCTTTGCCGGTTCCTACCTCTTCATTCGTTTCAGGTTATCGCTGCTCCGAGATAGGCTGGAGCACCCGCTGAATATTTACGCCGCTTTACACTCAAATAACCGATTAATTTCGGGGATGTAAGAAGTAGGGCTTTCCGCATTTAAATTTCGGCAGTGGTGGGGTATTTGGCAGAGTTTTTGACGGTAGCAGGCTGTCACTAAGCCTGCGAGGCCGTATTCACTGCGCTTTCCGACAGATGCGGCGTTGCCGAATTACGAAGTGCTGAGAAGGGGGTATATGTATTTAAACTATGTTATTTAACTGATTTTAATTGAGCCATATCACTCATTTTTGTCGCGTTAGTCTTGTGTGTTATTTTGTTTCCATTTGTAAAACAGTTAATTAACATCTGGCATTTTTACTGCTGTAATCCCTAGTAGTCTTGTCACACTAGAGGATTAACATATGACGCAAGAACTGGTCGCTTCGAACTTAGCCGCTGCCGATTCCATGGGTACCGGCGCTTTATTACTCGGTGCGGGGCTGGCATTGACATCGATGATTTTAGTCCCGGCAATCGCCATGCGTCTGGGCTTGAGCGCTAGCTTGACCGGTGCCTTACGCATAGCGTTGATGAAAGCGTCCAGCAGGGCGGTGGCCAAATCCACGGCCGGTAATTTGGAACAAAAGCTATTGCGATAATAGAGTCGAGGCTACGTGAATTTCGAAACCGTCCGAATGGGGGCCTAAATGGTCCGCTCGGTTGTGTTGTTATTCAGGAAGGCTATAATGCGGCTGGAACGCTCTGGTTTTCCGGCTACTGTAAGTATTTCGAATAATTTGGCGATGAGTGATAGCAAAAAGCAGTGCGACTTGTGCGGGTTGAATGTGGAAGTCGATGGGTTTGAATTAAAAACCGTCGAAGGAGAAAAATGCTTTTGTTGCGAAGGCTGCAAAGGCATTTATCTGATGCTGCACGAGGAACAAATTATTCAAGAACAAGCGGGTAGCGAAAACTCTCCTGACAACAACTCCTGAGTATAGGTCTATATGGCACACAATCACGATTCCAAAAACATATCTATGGGTAAACAAGTCATGGCCGGCACCTTGGCAACGGCCACGGTATCTACCGGCAGCAAACTGATGGGCAAAGCCGCGAAACACCCGGCGTTAGTCTTCGGCTTGGGCGTGATAGCCGGTTGCTTGGTCTATAAATATCGTAAAGAAATCATTGCCAAAGCCAGCAAGACCATAGACGCCGGTAAGGATTTCGTCCTACACCAAAAAGAAAATCTGGAAGACATCGTTGCCGAAGCCAAGGAAGACTGATTAAGTTCGATTCGATCGTATTGATTCGCAATGTAGTTCTACCGGACGGGCGTATCTGAAATCAGGTTCGCCCGTCTTGCATTTCCGGTGTAGGGAATATGGCAATCCAAAAAGAATTCGTACTGCGCTACCGAGGGAGCGGGCATGTTCGTTTCCAAGTTCCTGCGCGCGCCACTCAAGCCAATGTTGTTCAGCTTATTACCGATAAGCTATGCGGTTTCGACGGTGTTTATCAAGTTAAACTGTTTCGCCGTTCCGCGAAGCTGGTTATTCGTTACGATGAAAAGCGTTGTAATTTCATTCAGTTGGCACGGCAACTCTCCGCCGCATTGACCGATCTGGAGCAGCAGGGTTGGTTTGATCCGCGTGCAGTCGTTCAATTGCAAAATAAATCCCGCTTCAACCTGAAATCCAAACTTAAAAACAGCCGGGTCAACCGCTGGTTGCACGCTAAAATCGTAGCCGCGCAAGAAACGGCGCAAGCCGCCAGAGTGCTTGGTAAAATCGGTACCCGGGGGCCTAAAGCCTTATTTAAAGACCCGGAAAAAGCGGTCATCGATTTTTTGAACGACATTTTGGTGTTGTACCTGATCAAAGTTCACTGGAACCGCATCACCCAACAATGGCTGGTCAAACCTATCGCCCACCGTTACGAATGGTTAGCGACTTTCTACATGTTCTTCTTGTTAGTTCGTTCGCGTAGGCCCAAATAACCCATCATCTTTCGATTCGCCGCTGCTATAGCGGCGACAGCACGCAGGTTTTCGTTTAGAGGACGTTCATGGAATCCGCTCAGACCGATTTCAAACATTTTCGCGTTATGCATCAACTGCGCAACCGATTGCGCATTGTCACGCCGGTTTTGAAAAACGATCCGGAGCGCGGATACATCTTCGAGATTTTGCTGAAAAAACGCCCCGAGATTAGCGGCGTGCGTTCGGTGTTCGGCATCGGCTCGGTAGTGATTCAATTCGATTCAGGCCGCTTGCCGGTCAAAAATTTGTTGATCATGTTGGATGCGGTGTTGGGAAACATCGCTAAAAAGCAAGCGGTAGCCAGGAAAAACAAGCGAAAGACTTTCGACGGGCCGGTGCAGGACATCGATTTGGCGGTAGAAGGCATGAGTTGCGCCTCCTGTGCGCTATTGATAGAAATGGTGTTGAACCGGGATGAGCGGGTAAAAAATGCCAGCGTTAATTTCGCGACTCAATCGGTTAGCGTACAAGGTAACCTCAGTAAGTCCGACGTCGTGGAGCACATCGAGAAATTGGGGTACAGCGCCGTTTTCGTGGATACCTTGTCGCAGCGCAAGAGGTTAATCGAAAAGGAGCGGCAGCGAATTGACGTAGCCCGGCGTCGATTTGCATCCGCAGGGCTGATGACGCTGCCGGTGGTCGGTATTGCCATGTCCATGCGGATATCGACCTGGATGCGCTGGCTGCAATTCGCCTTGACCACCCCGGTTGTATTCGGTGCAGGCGCGCAGTTTTTCGGCAAAGCATATCGTCTGTTCAAACAGCACGCCGCGAACATGGATACCTTGATTGCCTTAGGCGTGGGGGCGGCCTACGGATACAGTCTGCCCGCCTTGTTTCGCCGGCAAGGCCATATTTACTTCGAAGCGGCTTCGGCGATTATCACCTTCGTATTGTTGGGTCGATTTTTGGAGGAAAGGGCCAAGGGCAAGGCCGGAGAAGCGATTCGCCGATTGGTGGACTTGCAGCCGCAAACCGCTACGTTGCTGAGGGAAGGCAAGGAAATCGTCGTCGATGTCGATGATATTGCGGTAGGCGATTTGATGTTGGTGCGTCCCGGCGAGCGGATCCCGACCGACGGTGCGGTGGTATTCGGGTTGTCCACGGTGGACGAAGCGATGGTGACCGGCGAAAGCATGCCCGTTGTGAAAAACGTCGGCGATACCGTAATCGGCGGTTGCGTGAACGGTAACGGGGTATTGCAGGTGGAAGCGACTGCGGTGGGGATGGATACCGTGCTGGCCGGCATTGTTCACATGGTGGATCAGGCGCAAGCGGCTAAGCTGCCGATTCAAAAACAAGTCGACAAAATTTCGGCGGTGTTCGTGCCGGCGGTGATGGGGATTGCCGGGGCGACTTTGACCGGTTGGTTGCTTAGCGGTGCGCCGTTTGCGGTAGCATTCGGCAATGCGATCACGGTGTTATTGATTGCCTGCCCGTGTGCTTTGGGTCTGGCGACGCCGGCGGCGATCATGGTCGGCACCGGACAAGCCGCGAAAAAAGGCGTGTATATCCGCAACGGCGAGAGTCTGGAAATTGCAAGCAAGCTGAATGCCATCGTCTTCGATAAGACCGGAACCATTACCGAAGGCAGGCCCAAGGTCAGCGCGGTGTACAACGTTTCGGCGTTTGCGGATTATAAAATCGTCGAATTGGCCGCTTCGGCGGAATACGGATCGGAGCATTTTCTCGGCAAGGCTATCGTCGAATTCGCTCGGCAGGGTAATGTCGAGTTGCAAACCTGCAATTATTTTTACAGCGAAACCGGCCGGGGGATAAGAGCGGAAGTGGATGGCTACAAGCTACTGTTAGGCAATCGGCAATGGATGCTCGGCCAACAGGTCGAGCTTGCCGTACTGGAGGAGCAGGCCGAATGTTATGCCGGTCAGGGCAAAACCCCGGTTTTCATGGCGGTGAACGGTGAAGCGGCGGCCATTTTTGCCATTGCGGACGATGCGCGTAGCGAAGCGGCTGCCGCTATCAAACGTTTGCACGATAGAGGTATACAAACTTTGATGGTGACCGGCGACACCGAAAAAACCGCGTATTACATTGCCGATAAAGTAGGTATTACCGATGTCGTGGCCAATGCCAAGCCGGAAGAAAAACTGCAAATCATTCAGCAACTGCAAATGCAAGGCAAACATGTCGGCATGATAGGCGACGGCATCAACGACGCACCGGCCTTGGCCGCGGCAAACGTCGGTTTTGCGATAGGTAGCGGTACCGACGTGGCCATAGAGTCGGCCGATTTGACTTTGGTGCACGGCGACATTTCCCGGGTGACCGATACCATAGAATTGAGTGCCTTTACGATTCGAGTCATCAAGCAAAACCTGTTTTGGGCTTTTGGCTACAACACCATCGCCATTCCGGTTGCGGCCTTAGGTAAATTGAATCCCATGATCGCTTCCGCCGCGATGGCGGCGAGTTCGGTTTCGGTTATCGTTAATTCTTTGCGGTTGAGTAAGTAAATGGAAAACTCTATGGCGGGTATGGATCACTCCATGCACGGCGATCATATGAACCATGCCATGCACGGCATGACGGAATTGGCCGCGGCTACCGGGTTCGATTATTCTTTGGCGTTTATCGCCGGCTTTTTGGGCAGCGGGCATTGTTTAGGCATGTGCGGCGCGCTGGTTTCCGGTTATTTCATGAAGTCGGGCGCCAACAGAAGTTATCTGCCTTATCTGGCTTATCAAGTCAGCCGGATCAGCGTGTATACCGCGGTGGGCGTGTTAGCCGCCACCTTGGGGGTGGTGTTGGTGTCCAGCGGTTTGTTCGGCAAGTTGCAAAGCATTCTGCAAATGCTTATAGGCGCGATAGTGATCTTGTTGGCGATGGGCATACTCGGCTGGATTCCGTTTCAAGGCTCGATACGTTTGATACCCATGCAGTTGTGGCGCAAAGGCTATGTTTCGGCCAGTCAAAAAGGGCCGATCGCAGGTGCCGGGATTGCCGGTTTGCTAAACGGCCTGATGCCTTGCCCGTTGACGTTTGCGATGGCCGTGAAAGCCACCAGCGCTACCAGTTTGTGGGAAGGGGGAGCGCTGATGTTGACCTTTGGTGCCGGTACCTTGCCGATGATGCTGTTTATCAGTATCGCCTTCGGCAAGATTAGCGCCAAATTGCGCGGGCTCATGCTGAAGTTCGCGGCGCTGATCATGATGTTCATGGGATTGAATACCTTGCATAAAGGCATGGCTTTTTTTTCCGACCAAGACTTTCGCCACAGTACGTTTCTGAATTGGGTCAAAGGGCAGTTGGACGCTTTAGATGCCTTTCTGGCTCAAATCATGGATTACATCGCCGGTATGATCGCAACGTTGCAGGCGATGTGATGAGCGTTAACTGAGCCGTTTTGACGAATATCTTACTCATCGGTTGCGGCGACATCGGCCTTGCGCTGGCAAATGCGTTAGCCGCTCGCGGCTACCGGGTCACGGCGGTAAAACGCAGCCCTCTTAAGGTCCCCGTCGATTTTTCCGTGCTGTTAGCCGACATTTGCCGTCCGGCATCCATCCAACGTCTACCGACCGACTTTCGGCTGGTGATTTACGTAGTGGCGCCCGATCAGCGAGACGACGAGACGTATCGCGCTTTGTACTACGCCGCTGTCGACAATGTGTTGCAGCATTTTGCCCGCTTCGACCGCAAGCCCAAGTGGTTGTTCGTTTCTTCCACCAGCGTTTACGGGCAAAACCACGGGGAATGGGTCGACGAAAAAAGTCCCGCCCAGCCCGCTTCCGCGACGGGGCGTTGCTTGCTTGCCGCCGAGAATTTGTTGTATCAGGATAGCGATAAACACTGCGTGGTCAGATTTTCCGGGATTTACGGGCCGGGGAGGAATCGTTTAGCGCATCGAGCGGCTGGCGCGGACGCGGTGCAATATCAACCGGCTTACTTCAGCAATAGAATTCATCGCGACGATTGTGTCGGGGTGTTGCTGTTTTTAAGCGAAAAATTGCTGGCGGGCGATTTGCTGCAGTCATGCTATTTAGCTAGCGACGATGAGCCGGCCCCGATTTGGGACGTGCTCTGTTGGATAGCGGACCTCAACGGTTACCCGCGGCCTCAAGCTCTGGAATTAGCGGTAGGTTCCGCGCAAAACAAGCGTTGTTCGAATCGGCGGTTACGCGAGTTGGGTTATCGATTTCTCTACCCGAGTTATAAAGACGGGTACCGTTAAGCGCGCCTGCAAGGTTTGTTCAATTTGTGTCAGTTTATATAGCATATTGATTTTAAATAATAACTCATCCTAGCGAGCAGATTGTCTACATGTTTATCCACAGTTATTGTGGATATGTGCGGGAATATTTTCGGTTATATGGATAAAAACGCGTTGCCGTGGCTTGCTTGTTACCGGCGTTAAGTTGTATAAAAAGTGATCAATTTGTAGCAAGTAATTGATAAATATATGACTTTTTGCATTTGTTTCAGTTTTTCTACAGTGTTATCCACAGAAAATGGGGATAAGTCGCAATCTCTTGTATATCGTCAAATTACAGCTCCGCTACGCAGAAAATTCGTGGACGCGGCAATAGATTTAGAAGTTGGCGCAAGTTTGAACAATTGTGTAATTATATGATATTTAATAACAAACTGTGTTATTTTACATGTTGTCTACAATTTTATACACAGAATATGGGGATAAAAGCGGATATCTAACTCAATGTTGTTGAAAAGTAATGCCGCGATCTCATAGCCACCTCCGAATTGTTACTCCGTATGTCTTCAGAATCCAGCAAAAGCCGCTTTCAACGTTCCGCCGACGCCCCAGACCTGCCGACCGGTACTTTTCGTTTCGTTTTATATTGCTTAAAGCGGTTTAAGTGGCTGGTGCTAGCCATGATGGTATTGGAGGCGGGCCAGGCCGCCGGTAGCATTTTGGTGCCCTATGCGATAAAAGCGCTGATGGACGCCGTATCAGAACACAGCGTAAGCAACTTGTCTTGGCAGGCATTCGAAAAACCGCTGTTATTGCTGGTCGCTCTGAACATTGCGGAAATTCTGTTCAGTCGAGCCAGCGGTGCGTTGTTGATAGTCATAGGGCCGCGCTTGCGGCAACGGACTAACCAGTTGCTATACGCCTATCTGCAGCAGCATTCCCCACGCTATTTTGCCGATCACTTTGCCGGGAGCTTGGCGCATAGGATTAGCGAAACCGCCATGAGCGTCAATCACACCACCTGGTCGGTGTTGTGCGATTTTTGGCCGATCGCGGTAACCTTTGCGGTTTCTATCGTGTTGTTGTTTCAAGCCCACAGCGAATTGGGCTGGTTCGTGGCGGGATGGGTGTTGTTATATGTGTTGCTGTCCTATTGGCTGGCGACTCGCTGCCAGCCTTATGCGCAAAATTATGCCGCGACCCGTAGTTTGGTGAACGGCAAGATAGTCGATGCGGTAACCAATATGTTGAACGCCAAATTGTTCGCCCGCTTGGACTACGAGCGCGAATACCTGAACGGCTATCTGGAAACCGAAGTGAAACAAGGGCGGCGCACGTTCTGGTACATGGAACGGGTACGTTGGTTTCAATTCACCGCCGCTGCCGTGCTGAAAATCGGTGCGACCGCTTATGCATTATGGCTTTGGCAACGCGGGCAAATCGGCACCGGCGATTTCGCCATGTGCGCCAGCTTGGCGCTGTTGATCATCGGCGACGCCCGCAACCTGACGCGGCGATTTTTGGAGTTTTTCGAATATATCGGTAACGTGGCTAACGGCGTCGATACCATCGTCAAATCTCACGAAATCGTAGACGTTCCCGACGCCAGGCCTTTGCAGATCAAGCAAGGCCGCATCGAGTTTCGCGATGTCAGTTTCGCTTATCAGCCCGATAGGCCGGTGTTCAATCGATTGAATGTTTGTGTGGAGGCCGGTCAGCGCGTGGGTTTGGTCGGATTTTCCGGTTCCGGGAAATCGACGTTCGTGAATTTGATTTTGCGTAACTACGAGCCGCAAAGCGGGCAAATTCTGATAGACGGTCAGGACATAGGCAAAGCCACGCAAGCGTCGCTACACGGGCAAGTGAGCCTGATTCCGCAAGATCCCAGCTTATTTCACAGAAGCTTGCGCGAGAATATCGCTTACGGACGCTTGGATGCCGAGGACGACGAGATCGAACGGGCAAGCCGTTTGGCTAACGCCCAGGAATTTATTGCGGCGATGCCCGATGGTTATCAGGCGCTGGTTGGAGAAAGAGGCGTCAAATTGTCGGGCGGCCAGCGCCAGCGGATTGCAATCGCCCGGGTTATGTTGAAGGACGCGCCGATTTTAATTTTGGACGAAGCGACCTCCAGCCTGGATTCGGTAACCGAGAAAGCCATACAGGATAATCTGGACCGCGCCATGGGGCGTAAAACGGTGATCGCGATTGCGCACCGGTTGTCGACCATCGCGCATCTGGACCGGATTTTGGTATTCGACCAAGGCCAAATCGTCGAAGATGGCAGTCACGAGCAGTTATTGGCTAAACGCGGGTATTATTTTCGCTTGTGGACTATGCAAGCCGGCGGTTTCTTGCCGGAAATGCCGGCAGAGCAAACCTGAGTTGCTTACCGGCTGAATTGATTATCCTTGTGCGGCGTTTCCCCGCAATAACAACTCGGTAAATTGGTCGGCCGGTATCGGCTTTCCGAACAAATAGCCCTGCGCTTCGTCGCAATCGTGTTGCGTCAAATAGCCGGCTTGCTCTTCGGTTTCTACGCCTTCGGCAATGACTTTGAATTTGAGGATTTTGGCTATGGAAATGATAGCCAAAACGATAGCGGCAGCATCCGAATCGTTGGTGATATTGGCGACGAAAGAGCGGTCTATTTTCAGCTTGTCGAAGGCAAACCTTTTTAATTGGTTCAAGCTGGAATAACCGGTGCCGAAGTCGTCTATGGATATTTGCAAGCCGAACGCCCGTAATTTGCGCAGCACGTCTTGTTTACCTTCGGGATTCCTAATGAACAGGCTTTCGGTTAATTCCAATTCGACGTATTCCGGTTCCAAGCCGATGTCCGAGACGATGGCGAATACCTTTTCGGCAAAATGTTCTTGGTCCAATTGTTTGGCCGAAACGTTGACGGCTATGGTCAAGGCCGGATAGCCCCCGTGTTGCCACACCAGGTTTTGCCGGCAAGCTTCCCGCAACACCCAGGCGCCTATCGTGTCGATCAAGCCTATTTCTTCGGCGACCGGGATGAATTCGTCCGGCGAGATCATGCCGCGTTCGGGATGGTGCCAGCGAATCAAGGCTTCGGCGCCGATAATTTTTCCGTTGTCGAGAGCGATTTGCGGCTGGTAATGCAGCGAAAATTCGTTGCGCTGCAAGGCACGGCGCAAATCGCTTTCCAGGCGTAGTTTTTTGGAAACGGCAAACTCCATGCTTTCTTCGTAAAAACAAAAGGTATTGCCTTGTTCTTTGGCGCGGTACATGGCGGTATCCGCATGCTTGATTAACAGCCCGCTATCTTCGCCGTCCGCCGGGTATAAGGAAATCCCGATGCTGGCGCTGATGTAAAACTCCTGGTCTATCATTACGAACGGTTTGGCGATGGTATTGCAGATTTTATCCGCAACCTGCGCAGCGACTTGGGAGTGGCCGATGCGTTCCAACAGCAGGATGAATTCGTCGCCGCCGAAACGCGAAACCATGTCTCCCTTGCGCACGCAACTTTGAATTCGTTCCGCAGTAGCTTGCAGTAGCTGATCGCCAACGTCGTGCCCCATGGTATCGTTGGTTAGCTTAAACCTGTCGAGATCCAGAAACAGCACGGCGTGCATGTGCTCCTGACTGCCGGTCGTTTTGATGACCGAGTTCAAGCGGTCCATGAATTGGGTGCGATTGGCCAGGTTGGTGAGCGTGTCGTGATAGGCCAAGCGGTTCAAGGTGTTTTGACTGCGTCTGGCTTCCAACAGGTGGGAAATACGCTTGCGCATCACGGTAAAGTGAATCGGCTTGGGTATGTAATCGTTAGCCCCCATCGAGAAGGCTAATTCCACCGAGCGTTCGTTTTCCAACGCGGTGATCATCAAAATCGGTACTTCTAAGCCGTCGGGCAAGGCGCGGATAATTTTGCAGGCTTCGAAACCGTCCATTTCCGGCATCACCGCGTCCATTAGAATTAAATCCGGCATTTCTTTTTTACAGCTATTCACCGCTTGATGACCGGTACCCGCCAGTTCCACCGAATAGCCGTCTTTTTCCAGCACGTCTTGCAACGCGAAGCGCATGGTGCGGTCGTCGTCCGCAACCAGAATTCTCGGCCCGTGACACACATGGATGGATTCGTACACCGATTCGCCGGCAATTTCTTCCGACAATACTTGTTCGACAAAGGTGAATTGCTGGCGAATTTTTCTCAGCAACGCTTCGCCTTGGGCCAGATTGGAGGCCTCGCCGGCTTCTTCCAATTCCCGGGCAATCGCGGCGAGTTGAATCGCGCCTAAATTACGGCTTGCGCCTTTCAGATTGTGCGCCAATTGGCGTACTTGCACCGGGTCGGAGGCTGCCAGTGCAGCACTCAGTTGTTCGATTTGCAGCGGTACGTCTTCGAGGTAAACCTCTACCAAACGATTGAAATTTTGGCCGATTTCTTCTCGCAACTGGTGCAAGGCGTGAATGTCGAAATTGTAGGTTGTGGCCGGCGGCGCAAGTGTGGTGGCATTGCGCTTGGGTAGCCATTCCAATAATTTCTGCTTTAGCGGCTGTAATTTAATGGGTTTGGCCAAATAATCGTCCATTCCGGCGGCTTTGCATAAATCGCTATCGCCTTGTTGGGTATTGGCGGTCATGGAGATGATAGGTATACGAGCAATCGGGCTGGCCAATAAGCGGATATGGCGGGTGGCTTCGAAGCCGTCCATGCCCGGCATGTGGCAGTCCATCAACACGACGTCGAAGGGTTTGCTGGCCAGCCATTCCAAGGCTTCCGTTCCCGAGTTGGCTATCTCGTATTCGCAGCCCAGGCGCTCCAACATTCCGGAAGCGACAATCTGGCTGGCTCTGTTGTCTTCCACGATCAGCACCCGGCCGCCTAAGCCGTCGCTTTCGGAATTTTCCAGCGTCGGATGAGAGTGTAAGGCTGTACTCAGGCTTTGTCCCACGGTCAAAATCAGATCGTACAGCCTGGATATTTGTATGGGTTTCGGGAACGTGGCGGCCACATTGGGTAAACGTTTGGTGGAAATTCGATCTTGTTCGGTCAAGATGATGATTTTCAACGCCGCCAAACTGGGGTCTAGCGGAATGATGTCCAGCCAGCTGTTGTCGCCGGCATCCTTTAAATCAACGATCGCAAAATGATAGGCCTCGTCCTGCCGGCAGGCCGATTTTAACGCATCGATGGCGCGGATGCCGCTGCCGCTGTGGCGGTGCAGAATCTGCCAATGGTCCAGGCTTTGCGCTAAAAATTGGCGCATTTTGTCGTTGTCGGTAACGACTAAGATTCTTAGGTTGGCAAAATAAGCTTGTCGGGCTTCCGATAAAACCTCTATTCCCTTGGGCGGGTCGAGCGGCACGGTGAACCAGAAGGTGCTGCCTTGGCCTAATTGACTGTCTACCCCGATGTTGCCGCCCATCAGGTTGGCCAATTGCCGGCAAATGGCCAGGCCCAGACCGGCGCCTTCGTGAGCGCGCGTCGTGGAGCCGTCCGCTTGCACGAAGGCGTCGAATATGTTTTTTTGCGCGGCGGCCGGTACGCCGATGCCGGTGTCGGTAACGCTAAAGCGGACCAACAGGGATTGATCGTCGGTCGGCTCGCAACGCACGCCGATGGTAATCGAACCTTGTTTGGTAAATTTCAATGCGTTGCCAACCAAATTGATCAAAATCTGCCGAATGCGCGAGGCCTCGCCGTTGACCACCAGGGGAACGTCATCGGCAATGGAGTAATGCAGCCTTAGATTTTTGCGCTGGGCTTGTGCCGACATCAACTCGACGACCTCGTCCAGGGTTTCGTAAATGACGAAATCCACAGGTTGACGCTTGAGCACGCCGCTTTCGATTCGCGAAAAATCCAAAATGTCCTCGACCAGTTTCAGTAAGGATTCGCCGGCGTTGCGCGCGATCGTGGAATATTCCAGTTGTCGTGGGGTGAGCCCCATGTCTTGCAGCAGTTCCAACATGCCCAGCACCGCGTTAAGCGGGGTGCGTAGTTCGTGGCTGACATTGGCGGCAAATTCGCCTTTCAAGCGTGCCGATTCCAGGGCTTTGTCTCTTGCCTGTTCCAGTTCGCGTTCGCGGCTTTCCAACACGTCCATCATCGAATTGAAGGCGGCACACATGTTGGTGATGTCTTTCGGGCCGCTCAGGCGAGCCCGAACTCTTTTTTCGCCCGCCGATGCGCGGCCCATATTGTTGGCAAGTTGCTGGATGGGCGACGTCAGGCGTTTGGTGATAACCGGCAATATCAACAAAAACAGCACGGCGGCACAGATGGACACCACCAAGGTGGTCAATAAAATTTTCTTTTTCATGCCGGCAAGCGATTGCTTGCCTAACGTTAAACGCACGTAGCCGATCAATTCCGAAGTCGGAATCTGTGCTTCGAAGGGGGAATGTTCGGCTTCGCTGCCTATGCGTGCGAACACCGGGGCGCTAAAGTACCACGCCTGCTCGGTTTCCTGGCTTAATTGCAGCTTTTCCGGCCAGCCGCTGTTGCTTAGGCCCAACGGCACGGTGGTTTGGCCGCGCTCCAGCAACGGTTCGTGTTTGTCGTTGAATACCGCGACGCCCAGCACGTCCGGGAAAGCCAGGAAACGCCGAGCAGGATCTTCCGCGTTTTCTTGGCTGCCGTACAATAGCGCCAGTGTGCTTTGCGCGGCAAAGGTTTCCGTGGTTTGCAGGCCTTGGGCTATCCATTTGTCGCGGACGATTTGGTAGCTCAAGGTCGAAATGGCAAATGCCGAGAGCAGGGCAAATATAAATAAGCCGGTCGAGAACGAAATGGTCAGCTGTTGTAAGAAGGTCGCCCGTTTCGATTTGGGGTTCGGCAAGTGTTTCATTGATGGTTAAGGCGTTGGAAAAACCAGGGCGAATTCGCGCCGGGTTTGGTTGGAGATGCGCAGGCCTAAATGATCGGCTGTCCGTAAATTGACCGCGACTTGCAAATCTTTTAATAGCTGCACGGTCGAACCGGTCTGTTCGCCGCGCATTTTTCGGAGCGCTAAATTCGCCAAGCTGCGGCCCATTCCGAAATTATCCGGGAATAGAGAAAACAACACGCCTTTGCGTACATGCTCCAGGTTGCTGGAAAACACCACAAAATTTTTTTCCCAAGCTTCTTTCAGTATTTCGGGTAATAAGGATTGTTCGTCCATCGCTGCGTTCTCGCGCGGCAACCATAGTGCTTCCGTGCTGTCTTGAGCCGTATCCAGCAACTGACGGTACAAATCGGACGAATCTTTTAAGTTTCCGGTAGCTTGGGCATTCAATTGTAGCCCCAAAATTTTTGCGGCTTGCACGGCATGATCGACCTCCCAGGCGGATTGTCTGGGGTCGTAGATGACGGTGATTTTTTTGATTTCCGGAACCAGTTGCTTCAGGTAAGCGAACATGGCTTCCGGCGCAGGCGTCAAGCTAATTGCCGTCGCGTTGGACGGGACTTCGTTGGGATGAATGACGGTGGCGCCTATCACTATCGGCAGTGCCGGATCCAGGGATTTTGCGACATAAACTCCGGCCCGGCCGAGAGTGACTGCTACATCGATGCTATCTGCGCGCAGTTGTTCTTGCAGCACGGCGGGGTTGGTGATTTGACTCTCGCTGAGTTGGTAGTGGATGACCGCGCTGCCGAGTTCTTGCTCCATGCCGCGTGCGATTTCCTCGAATACCGTGCGGTAAGGTTCTCGAACTTCCGGATAGATCACGCCTACGGTAGGCGGTTTTGCATGCGCTGGGTTGCATATCGGCAGAAAACACCACCAAAACAGCAGCGTAAGTACGGCGCGAATGGTCAATGGCGCTCCTGAATTTTATAGTCCTTTTTGACGCGATAAGGCAGGTCACGGGCAAATTTAGAAATGGATGTTGATTTCTCCGTAAAAGCTACGCGGAGCCAAAGGCAAGTCGTTTGGAATAGCGGCAGTTGGGTTGCCGGCCAGACTGGGTTCACGGGCGCTGACGTCAAGAAGGTTGCGAATTGAGAACGCCATATCAACATATTTTGCTAAATTCTGTCTACGTAGGGTCAAATCTACCCAAGTATAGTCGGCAATAGGTTCGCGGCTGTCGCCGAAGCTGCGCTTGCGGTCTACCACCCACTTGGCTTGTGGGGAAAAAATCCAGTCGGGGAAAAACTCCCAGTTCATCCTTAAATAAATTTGGTGATGCGGCGCGTAACCGGCATCGTGATTCAGTGCCTGATCGCGGCTGTGCTGGTAGGCATAGTTACCGATCAATTTGAGGGTGTCGTTGGCCTGCCATTCCACTTCGAATTCTGTGCCGTAACCTTGTAGGTTTCCGGCATTTTGCGCGGTTGCGCTGGTTGTGTTGCTGTCCGGAACGAAGCGGATAATATCCTTCCACCAATAATTGAAGAAATTTAATCCCAGGCGCAGGTTTTCTTGAGGCCGGTAGTCGAAACCCAGTTCCACATTATCCAGGGTTTCCGGTTTCAACGCCGGATTTCCCAATTGCGCCGGATTGTTAATGATATACATTTCTTGGAACGATGGCGCGCGAAATGCCGAACCGTACATTAATTTAGCGGTTAAATCGTAGCTTGCCTCCCACACCAATGCCGCGCGGGGGTTAAACGTGTTGCCGAAATCCGAATAGCGGTCGTAACGGGCGCCTGCCGTCAAGGTCCAATCGTTGGCGAAATTCCATTGGTCCTGCACGAATAAATAAGCCACTTTACGATCTACCGTGGGTATGAAGGTAGAATCCGTATTGGAAACGTCGATGATGGGAATGCCCGGTAGAGTAGGAATGGGTTGGCCGGTGTTCGGATCTATGCCGAAATTTTGCGAAATTCTGGCCTTAAATAAACTGTCGTAATTAAAGCCGATTCCGCTACGCAGTTGGTGATGCTGAAAACCGCTGTAGGCGAACATCTGACTAATCCGTACATGTCGCTCCCAGACTTCCGGATTGCCGATATAACCGTTGGGAAAGGTGACGGGCACGCCGGTCGGGTCTATTTGGCCATTCGAGCCGATAGGCAAGGTGGTTCCGGGCGGAAAAAGGGTTAAATTCCTTTCTATTTCCTGACTGGTTTCGAAATAACTGACTTGCGTGGTCAAATCCCAATTTTCCGCCAACTCGTCGGTATGATAGGTGATATCGGCGTTCCAACGGTCGCTGGCATAGCGGTTGATGGAGTCCAAGGCTTGAGCGATGCCGCTGCCGCTGCCCCAGTTGCTGCGATGTTGCAAGCCTCCGCGAAATTGCCAATTTCCGCGGGAAATGTCTATTCTCGCGTCGATATTGTCGCGGGACAAGTTGACGGGTCCGGGAGCCAGCGATGCGTGGGTGCCGAAAATTTGATCGAATTGGGTTTGCTGGTCGGCGTCGATGATGGAATTTTGGCCTTGAGTTTTGTGGTATTCGAATGCCAGCGCGACGTCGAAGCCTCCCCATTCGCCGCCGTGTAGAGCCCAGCCGTCGTAAGTATCGAAGCTACCCACGCGGCCGCCGACTTCGTTGCCTTCTATGTCTTGCCGGGTTTTGGTGATGACGTTGATAACGCCGGCGAAGGCATCAGCCCCGTACACTGCGGAACCCGGTCCCCTGACCACTTCGATGCGAGCAATATCGCGTATCGGCATGCCTCCCCAAACTTCGCTACGGCTGCCGGTATAACTATTGGTAATCGGTATGCCGTTTATCATCATCAGCACTTGCGGGTTGAACGCCGAATAAATGCCGCGAAAGGTATAGATGGGGTTATAACCTATCGTATTTCGTTCCACGTGCAAGCCGGGTACGGTTTCCAGGACTTCGTCGATGTCGGTTGCGCCTATGCGTTTGATGTCCTCGGCGGTAATGACCGTGGCAATCGAAGGCGCTTTGGAGATGGGTTGTTTGTAGCCGCTGGCGATACTGACCATTTCTTCATCGCCATAGATTTGCGATAAGGCTTTTTCTTCCTCTTCGAGTAGCACCGGTTGCGCCCAAACCGCAGAGCTCAACCAGGCGCAAATATTTAATAACATCAAACGGTTAGACATATATGCGTCCTGATTGTGGAATGTTGCCAAGCAGGCGGGAGTTCCAACCTGACGGGGGTTTGGCGGGAGGCTATGCCAAGCCGGCGTCGGTTGGATTTATTATTTAGATATGCAGTGTAGGCGGAATTCTATTTATGCCAAGGCCGCTTAGCTTGGCCGTCATAGGTGACGTCGGGGCAGGGGATGGGATACAGAGTGCCTTCCGGGCGTTGTCGGGCTTCGATATAACCGGGAGGCATGCCGGCTAAAAACAACGGAAAAATAAATAGACATAATTCGTCGACGCTTAAGCCCAAGTCTTTGCCCAATGCGGCGATCAAGGCGGCATAGTTCATCTTCATGCGCCAGCGGCCACGCAACAAGAAGTCTTCGACCTCAAAAGCGAGTTTCAGATGAGGGCCTTCGTTTAAGCCCAAGCGCTTGGCCAATTCGAGCAATGGCACGATACGTTCGTCGCCGTTGACCAAAGGGCGGCCATACCCGGCGATGCTGCGATGCGCGGCAAATTCCTCGCGGACACAGGTTTCCAAATCGCTTCCACTCGCCATTTGCCGCAGACTGCGTTCTAAAAAGACTACCGCGCGCCGAAACACGCCTCCTCCGTATATTTCGGCTTCGGATACGGCCAACGCCGCAGCCAACCCTAAAGTACCGGTGCTGCGGGTGCTGCCGGCCAGCGCTGCGATGCGGTTATTCCATAAGCGTACATCCGGATAGCTGGTGTAGGTCCAAATCGCTTGCAGCAACTTCATTTCGGCCTGGCCGAACGTTTTGCCGGTAATGCCGTACAAATACAGTGCCAGCCAATCCATGTCGTTGAGCTCGTGTAGCAGATCCCGGCCGCGATACACGACGCGTTCGCCGGGGTAAAAGGTTCCCATCCGGCTACTCAATTTGCCAACGTGTTGTTTTAGTAGTTCCGGTCCGTTCATGCTGTTGACTCCTGTGTATCGTTTTCTAATTCGACCGTACCGAAAGGAAATTTTTTGTAACCCAAAGGATATTGCTCCAGTGCATGCGCTGCCGCACCGGGCAAGCGCAGTAACAGAAACAGCATTTCGCTTTGCTGAGCTGAAAAACCGAGTTCCGCCAACGCTGCCGCCGCCACTCCGGAGAGTGCGAGCGGTTTGCCGGCCAAGGCCTCCATGGCTTGTAAATTAGCGTGCAACCAAGGAAGAATGGAGCCGACTGCGTATCCCGCCAGACAATCCAATGTTTGGATCACAGTTAAGCCGGTGCTGACGCCATAGGGATCGAAGCCGGGCGGGTGATCGATTTCCGGCCAGATGTCGGCCTCGGTCGATTTTGGGCTGGTAAAAAAGTTTTTCCAAGCCGCTAAATCCTTACCGCACTGATGCCAGCCCGAGACGGCGTAAAACACCTCGCGTCCGCCTGCCAAATGGCCGGCGCCAACGGCTAATGCCGCTATCAGCGACGACGCGGCGCTGGAGCCGCACACGCCGCCGCACATCGCCGCATGCACCGAAGCGTCGCGCGGCCCCGGATTGGCTAAAGCCAAGGCCAAACTATCCAACAAATCCGCTTGGGCTTTGCCGGGTGCTTCCTCCTTAAAAAGCAAATAAAGCATATCGGACCAACGGGCGTGACCCAGCATCTCCCCGTAGACGTCGTAGCCTCTGCAATAGGCGGCGCGGGTGGCGAATGGGTTATCGGGTTCGGGTTCCTCCAGCCAGATTCGGGTACGAATGGTGTGTGGGGCGTTGCTGCCGCTCATTGTTGCTCCTAAGGTAGGCAAACCAGGGATATCCCGCCGTCGACGACAATCTCTTCGCCTACGACATAGGACGAGTCTTCGGATGCCAAGAATAGCGCAACTTTTGCAACTTCTTCGGCAGTACCTAGCCGCTTGCTGGGAGAACGGCCTTCGATGTCGCTTTTGATGGCCTGAAAAACTTCGTCGGGTACCGGAATGTTATTGAAACCCTCGGTATCGATGGGGCCGGGATTGACTGCATTGATGCGAATATTTTTGCCGATCAAACTGAGGCTTAAGGACTGAACTAAAGAACGCAACGCGGCTTTGCTGGCGGCGTACAAACTGAAGTTTTCGGTACCGCTACGATTGGTTATCGACGTGGTGACGACAATCGATGCGTTAGGCCGCAGTATAGGTAAGGCTTTTTGTATGGTAAAAAAAACACCTTTTAGGTTGACTTGCATGATGCGGTCGAATTGGTCTTCGCTTGCCGATTCCAGCGGGGTTGGCTCGGCAATCCCGGCATTCAAGAACAATATGTCCAAATGGCCGAATTGACGTTCGATGTGTGCCAGCAGGGCATCGATGTCCTCAAGGTTGCCCGCTTCGCTAGTGATGGCTAGGGTATTGGCACCCAATTCTTTTTTTGCGGTTGCCAATCGGCTGGCGTCTCTGCCGGTGATGGCCACTTTAGCGCCTTGAGCAATAAACAATTTAGCCGTCGCTAGGCCTATGCCACTGGACCCACCGGTAATCAGGGCGGTTTTATCGAGTAATTTTCCCATGACGATCCTCGTTATTTGCCGGACGTCAATACACGCATTCTGACGTTCATGGGCGGTTCCTCTTCGGGATCTATCAATACATCCAACAAGGTGGGGCCTTTTCTGGAGCATATTGCTTGAAAGTCCAGGGCAATCAGGTCGTCAGGCGTTTTGATAGTGTATGCCTCTGCGCCTAATGCACGGGCAATCGCCGCGAAATCGCTCGGCGGTAATTCGCAGCCGATTTGTTCGGCGCTGGCTAGCCGTTGGCCGTGCTTGACCATGCCGAGCGATTGGTCGTTGAGAACGACGAAAATGATGCTGAGTTCCTCGGCGACGGCTACCGAAATTTCTTGACCGTTCATCAGCATGCTGCCGTCGCCGGTGATGCAGACCACCGGACGTTTACGGTCTGCGATTGCAGTGCCGACCGCACCGCCTATGGCCCATCCCATGGCGGCAAAGTTCATGGTTACCCGTAGCCAGCCGCCGTCGTTTTTACGTTGTCCGGGCGTGGTTTTACGTCCGCCTCCACCCATTCGGCGCTCTCCAACCCGTCTGTCAATAGACGGATGCAGATAGTGTACCGACCAGGATACGCTATTGCCTGTGTCGGCTAAAAAGCGGGTGCTGGGTGGAAGATGTAAACCTAACTCCCGCATCAGTCGCTGGGGTTTTAACGGAATAGCGTCGCTTTCATATTTATCTTGTTCCGCTAATAAGCGTAGAGGATCTCCGTTTTGGATTGCATTTCTGTCGCGAGAGGCGCGATTGCGTGCATAGTCGAAGTCATCGGGTTTATGCCGGTTATGTAAATTTTCGACTAAACGGCTAAAAACGGACAAAATCCTGCCGCGCACGTGCAGCCGGGCCATAGGCGTGCGGGCCAAGTTTTCTTCGGACTCGTCGATGTGAACCAAACGCTCGTTCAACAAGCTTTCACTCCAACCGCCGCTGTTCCATTCTCCCATATTGGCTCCGACCGCCAGTATCAAATCGACTGAGTTGTCTCTGAGCGCGGCATCCGCCGTTTCGTGACCGCCGAACCCGAACACGCCCTTAAACAAAGGATGTCTGGGATTGACCAGTCCTTTAGCGTCCGGCGTCGTGACTATTGCCGTGCCTTTTAACGATGCGAACTGCAAGATCGAGCCGATTGCTTCGCCGCAGCCGCCGCCTATCAGCAAAACGATTTTTTGGGATGTGGATAGCTTTTCGGCTAAATGGTCTACCGCGTCGGCGTCAATCATCGATGCCGGAGCCAACAATTCATGCAGGTCGTAACTCGGCCTCTGAATGGTGGTAGGGCTGCGAAATACGTCCACGGGTACCGTCAAGTGCACCGGGCCGCGGGGTGTGCGAACCGCGCGTTGTAAAGCGGTAACCAGCTTGGTTTCCAGCTGCTTGGGGTGAGAGACCAAAGAGTTATACCGGGTACAGTGTCTGAACATGCCCAGTGTATTGATGCCGGTGCACGAGGATTCTTGTAAAGGATATTTTCCGAAGGCCGGCAATGCCGGTTGACCGGTGATGACTAGCATGGGAATGTTGTTGTCGTAAGCACAGGCAACCCCCGTGATCAAATTGGTTGCCCCAGGACCCGATGTAGAACAGCAGACGCCGATTTTGCCGGTTTCTCGCGCATAACCGTCCGCCATAAACGCCGCGCCGGCTTCGTGTCTGGCAAGGACGTGTTTAACTCCGCCGCGGCGGGTGCTGCGGGCGAGCGCATTGTAAAGAGGTTCGATAGCGCCGCCCGGAACGCCGAAAACGAACTCTATGCCCATTTGTTCCAAATAGGCGACCAGCAGGTCGGCTTGATCGATAGACGGAGCAAGCTTGAGTTCCGGATGTATTTCGGTTAAGGGTGTTTCTTTGCGGATCAGAGAAATTTGTGCACTCATGTAAAAATACCTCGCTGGTCGGATGTGGAATCAACTGAAAAGGTGCTTCGGTTTCGGCGGCTACCCGGTCTGTTCGGGAACGGATAGTTCGAGTTGTACTAGCACCAAACAAGCCTAGGGCTCTCGCCGCAGATTAACTGTTACCGGTTTTTGAAAATGTGGGCTTTGTCCGCTCTGCGTGCTAAGAACAGCCATGCATTTCGCAAATTTCGATATTGGTCAGCGTTTTGAGACTCCGCGGCTGCTTTTCGGGTGAATACCGTTACTTTTTACGGGGCTGAGTGGGGGCTTGACGACTAAACGCTGGTGGCACTGAACAGTAGGTGTTGAATTTTCCGGCGTTAACGATGCGGATTTTAGCGGTGGGCAATGCCGCTACGATTTCCAGTCTGTGTGGCGACATAGCTGCTTAGTTAACTATTCATGTTTATAAGACACCATTATTGTGAAATAAAGTTCAGCAAATACATATGTATGAAATGGCATGGACTAATAACCCGAGGCTATGGATAGCGTGTTCAGTTTGGGCTTAAGTTGAATAAGGCGCTAGCGCCAACAAGCCATACTAAGCCGACGGCTATTTCCGTTGCTGAGCTAAAGCAAAAATTATATATTTGCCGCAGGTGATTGTTGTTAGTATTTTAAAAGGGTTTACAGCGAAAACTATTTGCGTTAAAACAATGTAATACGTGATTTTTGTAGAATTAACATAAGTTTACATTTGCTGCATAAACTGGAAGAGGGTATCCGAATTATGAATGAGAAAATCTCGGCACTGGGGAATAAGTGTTTGCGTTTGGTAACTGCAGACGGAGAAATGTCGAGTTTTCTTGGCGGGAAGCCCTTGGTGGCAACTCATGTGCTTTGGCCGAGAAAGCACGATAAACCGCTTGGTTTTATTGGCCAAATTGATTTGGCCGAAATAAATAGAAATTCCGCTATCGATTGGTTGCCGGAAATAGGCCGCTTATTGTTTTTTTACGATTTGCACGAATGGCCTTGGGGATTCGATCCCGACGATAAAGGCGGTTGGGCGGTGATTTACGAAAACGGTTTAGGCGAGTTGAAATTTCAGGAAGCGCCTAGCGATTTAGCTCCCGAGTATCTGTCCGAGAAAATTAAATACCTTAAGTCCGAGCCTTTTATCAGTTACCCGGATAGCCGGCGCATTGATCCGAACCGGTTGGACTGGGAAGAAGACACGGAATATGATGAATTCATAGACAGTAATTACGGCGCGGGTCCCAGGCATCAAATCGGCGGATTTCCATACGCGATACAGAACGATACGATGGAAGAGGAGTGTCAATTGGCAAGCGGCGGCGTGTATTGCGGTAACTCGGAAGGTTACGACTGTAAGCAGGCCGAAGCATTGAAAGCGCACCCCAATGATTGGCGCTTGTTGTTGCAATTCGATTCCGACGAGGATATCGACGCCATGTGGGGCGACATGGGGATGTTGTATTTTTGGGTGAGGGAAAGCGATGCAAGAGCCGCCGGTTTCGACGATGCCTGGATGATATTACAATGTTATTGAAGGCTGTGGCGAGGGCGGGGCTAGTCGTTGATGATCCAACGGCATCGGAGGGAAGGGGCCTTAGTTCAAGATCAACGCGAACCAAGGCGTTTAACAGAAGCATGCAAGAGGGCTGGGAGCGATGCTTTGCGGTTTCTGCAGTCCGGCAACGTGCCGCTCCTCAACTTTTAGGTACTAACCAAAAGGGGTATTGCAAGTTCTAAGGCCGTTTATACGGCCAGGGCGAGTAAGAGCGATAGCCGTCGGTCAGGGTTTTCAAAAAAGCCACCAAATCGCTTCTTTCACGCGCGGTAAGATTAAGCTCGCCAAGTTCGTCGAAGTTTTCGTTGCGCTTAATTTCCGGCGCAGGCCAGCATTTACGCTTCAACGCCTCGGTGTCGTTCGGCGTATTCTTGCATTCTCGGCGTATGTCGCGGTTGTTGTAAAACAGCACTACACCTTCCAGGGTTTTAAAATAGCCGTTGTGCATGTAGGGGGCGGTAACCGCTACGTTGCGCAAGGTCGGAACTTTGATTTTTCCGCGTTCTCCGGCAAGCGGCACGTTGTTGGCCAGGCCTTTGTCCACGAAATTTTCACCGTCCGGATTTAGGTCGTTGGGCAGAGCGTAGAACAGGCTGTCCGGGTTTTTCGGAACGCCGATGTTGTCGTAAGAATGATCGGTAAACAACGGCGGCGTACCGTCAGAGTTTGGTTTGCTCGGATGGCAGGCGGCGCAATTGCCCTTGTCTTCTTCATCGAAGACCTTGAGTCCTCTCGCTTCTTTGGCGGTCAGTCTGGCTTTTCCCGCCAAATAAAAATCATATTTGGAACTAAAACGGTTGAGCACCGGCGACCTTTCGAAGCTCGCTATGGCTTGCGCCATACGTTGATAGGCCTTGATGTCGTCGTCTAAAGCCCCGCTGCCGAATACTGCTTCGAACATAGAGGCGTAGTCGGCGTTACGTACTTTGGCAATCACGCCGGCTATATCGGGATTGGCCATTTCCAAAGGGTTTAAAAAAGGCCCTTTGGCTTGTTCTTCCAAAGTAGCTGCGCGGCCGTCCAAGAATTGTCCACCGTAATACAAGCCGTCTTCGTTGTTTAAATGGAATTCCGGCGCGTACGCCGAATACATGGCGGTAGGGGTGTTGCGATTGCCTTGCAACGTGACCAATGCGCCTTGCGAGGTGGGGACGCCGTTGTCCGGATCGGTAAACGCCATAGCCGGATCGTGGCAAGTGGCGCAACTTTGGCCGGCTGGTTCCGATAAATTGGTATCGAAGAACAATTCCTGACCCAGTTTTGCTTTCAGACTTAAATTGGCGCTGCCCGGCAAGGTCGGTACCTCAGCCGAAGCCGTGGATGCGGCTATTGTTAGCAGCACAAGTGAGTGACTGAGTGTTTTTCGCATAAATACTCCAAAAACTTCGCAGTTCAAATAGGGAGCCCGGCCGAGGCCGGGCGCTTAGCCTCTTAATAAATGAAGCCTATACCCAAGTTGAACTCGTTGGCAGGAGAGTCTTGTTTGGCTTGAATGTTGCGGTAATCGGCTTTGATGACGATGTTGTCTATCGGCTTGTAGCTCAGGCCGCCTTGATAAATCCAGCGGTCCAGGCCCAGGTTGTCGGCGAATCCGGCTGCCACGGCAGCCATAGGATCGTATTTTTCAAAGCGGAAGAACGGCGCCAGATATTGGGTGCTGTCTTTCAACAGATGCGGCATGATGTCGTACGCCGCTTCGGCATACCAGCCGAAACTTTCCTTGCCTATGGTTTCGCCTATTGCTTGGCTGAGTATTTCGGTATCGTTAACTTGTCCCCAAGCGCCTAATGCCCGCAGTTCCAAACCCCGGTAACGGTATTGCATGTGTCCTTCGTACAATTGGGTGGCAACATCGAGTTTGCGTCCGAGATACAGTTCGTTTTGTCCGGAGTTGCCGATGAAAGCCGAGCCGCCCACCATCAAACCGGGCACGACGGCCGGCGAGTAGTCCACCCGGCCGGTAAATGCAAAATCTTCCGCCAAAGCCTGGCTGCCGCCTTGGCGGCCTTCGCGTATCCCTTCGCTTTCGAAGCTGCGGGCGTTCAGCCCGTTCATCGCATAGACCCGGTATTGCAAGCCGGGGATGATTTCGCCGAATAAGCCGGCACCCATCTCACGCCAGGTGGACGGGATAATGAAGCGTTCCACGTCCGGGCGGCGGTTGCCGTGAAATGTCGTGGGTTCGTGCATCTCGTTGATGAAGCCCATGGGCACTAGCATCAAACCGGCGCGGATGTTGTATTTAGGGTCGAGCAAGAAATCCAATTGCGAGAACTCCACCGATACCTCGCCTTTTTCCTCGGCTCCTTCACCGGTTGAGGCATGTTCGAATTCGATTTCGTTGTTCAAAATGATCCAATCGTTGAATTTGTAACCGGCGTATAAGACGGCGCGTTGCAAATCGAAAGAGTCGCTGGCGCCGGAGGCTTTTTCGTCGGTGTAATTGGTATAAAACGCCTCGCCGTAACCTCCGATGGATAGGCCGCGATTGACGCGATAGACATTGGACGCCGCGGGGCCCAAGCCGTATTCGCTTTTGTATTCGCGCGCTTCCGGAATGAATAACTGGGTTTTCAGTTTTTCCACTTCGCTAGCGAGTACGTCGGTTTTGCGTTCCAGTTCGCCTTTTCCCGCTGACGGGGAATTCGCGGCAACCACAGTGCCGGAAGCGGAGTTTTGTTGTGCCTGCTTCAGATCGCGGACTTCCTGTTTCAGTTGCTCGTTTTGGGCGCTTTTGGCTTTCAGCGATTCGATTTCCTTTTGTTGCTGTTGGATGATTTTCCACATTTCTTCCATGCTTGCCGGTGCTTGTTCGGCTATGGAAACATTGCTGCATAACAAACCTATGGATGCGGCTAAATACAAAGAATTCGTCGGTTTTTTCTGGAAAGTCATGTCTAACGGCCTCAATATCGGTTTAATATGCTTGCAGTTTAAAGGGTTAAAAGATTAAGCGCAAATCATTATCATTTGTAAGTCAATTATGCGCCGTACTCATATTAGTTAATTTGATGGTGTTACGCATACGACACCTAAAATGTACCCGGGGGCTGCAATAGTGCGGGCAAAGCCGGCGGCAATTTCGTATGATATTTAGTGTTTTTTATCTTGAGTGACTCATGCTTAGTTTCGAATCGTTACGCCGGTTTGTTTTAGCGCTTAGTGTTGTCGTATTTGCAATGCCTTGTTTTTCAACGGTTTATTTCAGTAAGGACGAGGCTTTGGAAATGGCGTTTGGAACGGATGCCAGCGTGGAATTGTTATCGCTGTTTCCCACTGAAAGTCAGATAGTGCAAATTGAACAGTTGGCCAAAAGTAAATTGGAGTCCAACTTAATCAGCGTCTTTGTCGGTAAAAAACAAGGACAAATTGTCGGTTATGCGATGATTGAATCGCATAACGTGCGTACTCAGCCGGAAACGATGTTGTTAGTGGTCGATGCCGCCGGCAATTTAGCCAACTTGCGCATCCTGGCGTTTCACGAGCCGCCGGAGTATCAGCCGCCAGATCGTTGGTATGCCAAATTATTGAATTTGCCGCTGGAGAAGTTGAGCTTCGATACAGACGTGCAAGCGGTTTCCGGTGCAACCTTAAGTTCGCGGGCTGCGTTAAACGGGGCTCGCAAACTATTGGCGATTTACCAAGTCATGTTGAAAAAGACTCAATAAGCCATGCGATTTTTTGTCACCGGCGAGCAGAATCGCCAACTGTTGATCAACACCTTGATTTTGCTTTTTTTAGGTTACGTGGCCTTGCTTTGGCTTAGCAACGGCTTGATGTACTTTCACAAAATGAGTCTGAGCGGCGATTCGGTTCTGGCTTATTATTTGGGGGACGAGGCACAATTCACGCAGCCTAAAAGCTATCAAAGCTTATTGGAAGTTACGCATTTTCATTTGTTTGCGATGGGTATGCTGGTGTTGACCTTAACCCATCTGATGCTGATGACGGATTTGCCGACTCCGGCAAAGGTTTGGCTCAGCGTGGTTATTTATTTTGCAGCCATCGCCGACGAGGCGGCCGGTTGGTTGGTCCGTTATGCGCATCCTTATTTCGCGTATTTCAAAATAGCGGCGTTTTTACTGTTGGAAACGTCATTATTGGCTTTGATCGTGATTGTTGCGCTGTCTTTGCTACAAGCGCGCAAACGGGCGCGCTAACTCTCTTGTGCTGTAACTTATGCGTAGCCGGTTGCTTCGCGAAAAATCGACAATGTGTTTGCGAATAGGAGGACATCATGAATAAGCACTTACAACTAGTCAGGGAGTTTCACGACAGCTTCGGCATCGTGCAGCCGGTTTATCCGGACAGCATGCATCTGGCGGATATGGACGTCGTGATGCGGCAGGCGCTACTGATGGATTGCGCCAGCGAAACTTTCAAGGCCTTAACCGCCGGGGATTTGGTGAAAATTTTGGCCGGCTTGGTCGATTTGGCCTATAACGCGTTGGCGGCAATCGCTTGTTCCGGCGGCGATGTGCTGGCTACTCCGGCCTCTTGGCGGCAAGACGGCTCGGTGTTGTCTATCGTCAAAGCGTTGTCGGAAAAAATCAGCCTGTGCGCGTCGGGAGAAACCGTGCACTACTCCGGGCTGTATATGCTTTGTGTGCAACTGGTACGCGGTTTCGTCAATGCCGATTTCGACAAGGCTTTTGAAATGGTGCACGCCAATTTGTTGAATAGCCTGTCGCAGGGCCGGTCCGGCGGCGATTACGGCGAGCGTATCGCGCGAGAAACCCTGCCGCCTGCCCCGGATTTAAGCGATGCGCTGTACGAATAAGCGATGATGGGTTCGAAACACATTTTAGGCTTCATCGGCATCGGACTGATGGGGCAACCTTTGGTCTTGCGTTTACTGGCTGCGGGTTTCGACGTTAGGGTATGGAATCGGACGGCGGAAAAACTGGCTACCGTGGCACAAGCCGGGGCCGGTATCTGTGATTCGGTGGCGGAATTGCTGAGGCAGGTCGACGTGGTTTTGCTATGTTTGGCGGATACTGCCGCGGTGGAACAGATCGCGGCAGCGGAGCTTTTTCCGCATGCCAAACCGAACACGCTGGTGATCGACTTGTCCAGTATCGCACCGGATGCGACCAGACGCTTAGCGGCGTCGGCCGGCGAATCCGGCATGCGCTGGGTAGACGCGCCGGTATCCGGCGGTACGGCTGGGGCCGAGCAAGGCAGTCTGACCATCATGGCCGGGGGCGATGCGGCGGATATTGCCGTCACCCGCACGGTTTTAGCGCCTCTGTACAGTCGATTAACCCACATGGGGCCGGTAGGGAGTGGCCAGATCACCAAAATTTGCAATCAAATGATCGTCAGTTGCAACGTGATGGTGATTGCGGAAATGATGGCACTGGCCAAACGGGCGGGTGTCGATAGTGCACAAATCCCGCACGCTTTAACCGGCGGTTTCGCCGATTCCAAACCGTTGCAAATCGTTGGGCCGGAAATGGCAGCCGAGGATTTCGCCTCGGTAAAATGGCGAGTCAAGACTTTATTGAAAGATTTAACACTGGCCGATCAGATTGCTGCGGAACACGAGTGTTCGGTGCCGATGTCCGCGTTAGCCGCGCAATTGATGCGCTTGCACGCCGGCCGCGGCTATGCCGAGCAGGATCCCGCTACCTTGATCAATCTTTACTCGAACCGGTAATGCTGCGGTTTTGTGCCAATCTGAGCATGCTGTTTACCGAGTTGCCGCTGGAACAACGTTTCGCTGCAGCGAAACGACACGGTTTTCAGGCGGTGGAGATCCAGTTTCCCTACGAATTGCCGGCCGAGCGGATTAAAGCCCTATTGGATGAACACGGCTTGCGCATGGTCTTGTTTAATGTCCCGGCCGATGATTTGCTACAGGGCGGGGAGGGCTTGGCGGCCGTGCCGGAAAAGCGTGAGCGGTTTTTAGACGGTTTGCAACAAGCCTGCGACTATGCGGTTACCCTCGATGCTTTGCTGGTGAATATACTGCCCGGCCGCTGTTTGAATCGTGCTCGTCTAAACGATTATTTATCGACTTTTATCCAAAATTTGCGCCTTGCGGCCGACCGCTTGGCCGGGATTGGCGTTACGGCCGTGTTCGAAGCGATCAATAGTGTCGATATGCCCGGTTTTTTGCTGGACGACCACGCTAAAATGCTGGCGGTGTTTTCAGAACTCGCTCATCCCAATCTGGGGTTGCAATACGATATTTATCACATGAGCCGCATGCAGCAGGATTGCACGCAGTTTTTGGCCCGGCACATCGACAAGATAAGCCATATTCAGTTTGCCGATTGTCCGGGACGCGGACAACCGGGCAGCGGCACGGTCGATTTCGATGCCTTGTTCGATTTGTTGCGGAAACTTAACTATTGCGGTTGGGTAGGCGCGGAATATAAACCGACAGGAAATACTGTAGACAGCTTGAGCTGGCTGCAAAGCCGTTAGAACGGCGGGCTATAATAGCCGTATCAATACACCCGGATGGCAGTCATGTCGAAATTCGCACTCACCCTACACCATGCCAGTTTAATCGTTTCCGATGCCGAACAATCCTTGCGGTTTTATCGTGACGTGTTGGGCATGACGCCGACCGAACGGCCCGATTTGCCTTTTCCCGGTGCTTGGCTGCAAATCGGCGAGCAGCAAATTCATCTGTTGGAATTGGATAATCCCGATCCGACTACCGGCCGTCCGGCCCACGGCGGCAGAGACCGGCATGTGGCCTTGCATTGCAATTCGGTAGACGCTTTGCGCGATACCTTGGACCGCGAAGGCATAGCGTATACGACCAGCATATCCGGACGAAAAGCCTTGTTTTGCCGCGACCGCGACGGCAATGCGCTGGAGTTTATCGAGCGCGGTACCTAGTGTCGGATCGGAGCGAACATGGTTAAGGCTATTGTGTACGGCGTATTGTTGGCTTGCAGCTTGGCTATCGGCTTGATGTTGACCGGCTTTTTCTGCTGGCGATTCGATATTCCGCTAGCAGCCGATTTTTGCTATGCCTGGGCCAATAAATTGCTATTGCTGGGTTTTGGCTGGATGCTGGTGCTCGGCGTTTTTCTCGTGGTACGTGCGATTGCGCTCGGGTTGTTTGACTTTTTCGATCGGAAAGCTGTTGCGCAGCGGCAATTGGCGTCGTTAACGGTAAGACGTCAGGATGCCGAGAGGCAGGCCTGTTTGGAAAAGAGTCAACAGCATTACTGGTTGCAAATCAAACGTAGCCGGTTGCTGGCCGCGGATAACAAAAAACAAAGCCGGCAATTGTATCAATCGATTCGGGCCGAAATAGCAGTCATGGTTCCCGAGGCCGAGCTGGAGCAGGCCTGGAAAGACTTGAAACGGCATAAACGCCTGGCGGATACCCAAGCCATGTTGACCTTGCGGCAAAAACTACTATGCCGCGGTTAGAACGCTGGTTGTCCGATGTTCTGGGGATTTGCCGGGCTAAGTTGGACGAAAATTTGCTATGGCGGCTTTCCCGGCAGGAAGACGTGGCAACATTGCGCAGACAACAGGCGCTGGCGGAACAGGCTTTGGTCGCCCAACTGAAAAAACAGGCTCAACGCTTGGCGCACGAAATGGCTATGGCGCAAGCCGAACACCAAAGCGAATTGGAAATGGTGAAAATCCGCTGCAAACAGGATTTGCGCGATTATCAGGAATATCTGCAGGCTTTGGATAACTTGAAAGACTCTCTGAAAAGCAGTTACGCGCATCTACCGGATGCCGTGGCATTTACCGTTCACCATCACGCCAAACAGCTGCTGAACAGAATGTGGGAAACCCGGAACGAGCAAGAGCGCTTGCAGAGCGAGCTAGCGTTAATTCAGTTTTTGACTGCGATACACGAAGACAGTCAGTTGTCTTTGCTGCGTAACGACGCGCTGGCGCTGCCGCGAAAAACCTTGGCCATCATCGACGGTTTGGACGGTGCGCGTTCTTAGGAGAGTTGCGGCGAAAATTTTACCCAATTGACCGGATTTTGGGTTTTGGGTCTTAGTTGAAAGATTCGATGGGCTGGAAATAGTGTTCGATCGATTTGATCAATTTCTTTTCCAAGGCGAACATGACCACGTGGTCGCCGTCGGAAAATACCGTATCGTGGTGTACCGGAATCACTTCGTGGTCGCGAATCAAGGCGCCAAGAATAACGCCTTCCGGCAGATTGATTTGGTCCACCCGCAACCCAACCACCGACGCGGTATCGTTTTGGCTGCGGTGAGCGATAGCTTCTATGGCCTCCGCGCTGCCGCCGCAGACCGAACTGACGCCGACCACGTCGCCTTTGCGTACGTGTTTTAAAATGCCGCCCAGGGTTTCCAGTTTGGGTTGAATCGCCAAATCGATTTCGCTGTTGTCCAGCAGTTTCAAGTAGGAATTGTTATTGATCAGGCAGATGGCCTTTTTGGCGCCTAACTTTTTGGCCAAACCTGCGGAAATCAAGTTGATGCCGTCGTTATTGGTGATCGCGCAAAACAAATCGATGTCTTCTATCATTTCCTCTTGCAGCAAGGATTCGTCCGTGCAGTCTCCATGTAAAATCAATGTTTTACGAAGATCGTTAGAGATTTCTTTGGCGCGGTTGATGTCTTGTTCGATGATTTTGACTTGATAGTTGTTTTCCAGGGCAATCGCTAGGCGCTTGCCGACGTGGCCGCCGCCGGCCAGCATGATGGATTTGATTGGCGACTCCAATTTGTTTAAATCCATCAATGTCTTACGTACTTTGTCGCGTGGGCAGACGAAAAAAACTTCATCCCCGGCGGTGATCACCGCTTCGCCGTTGACCGGTATGGCTTTGCCGTCGCGAAAAATGGCGACCACTCGAATCATACTGTCGGCCAGCTTTTCCTTGACGGTTTGAATGCGTTTGCCGGTCAAAAAGCCGGCTAAGGCGACCCGGATCGAAAATAAGCGCACCATGCCTTCGGCAAATTCGGAAACGTGCAGTGCGCCGGGGTATTTGATCAGGTTGTGTATGGATTCGGTGACCACTTGTTCCGGGCTGATGACGATGTCGATGCCGCCGGGTTTGAACAGCTCCGGATGGTTTAGAAAGTCGATGGCGCGAACCCGGGCGATGGTTTTGGGCTTTTCGTACAAGGTGTTGATGACTTGACAGGCCAGCATGTTGGTTTCATCGCGGTCGGTAACCGCAATGACCATGTCGGCCGAGCCGACTCCGGCTTGTTCCAATATGGTCGGATGGGCCGCGTTGCCCTCTATCGTAGCGATATCCAGTCTGCTTTTAAGCGCTGACAGCAATTGCGGATTCTTGTCGATAACCACAATATCGTTCTCTTCGCTGGCGAGTGCGCCGGCGACCGAAGAACCGGTAACACCGGCACCCAGAATGACAATTTTCATGAAAGCAAAAGATATTCGGAAATGGATGATGCGATAGCGCAGACGTATATCAGACAGGTAGGATAGACGGGTTTGCAAATTATAACCGGATCCCCTGAGCTGTACACGTCGACAACTTAGTGATTGCAACTTAGGATTGAATTATCGCTTGGCTTGATATGCCGGAACCAGTGGACTTTGGGGTAGCGTGACCGCTTTAAGCTTAGCGGCTGGGAAAAAACCAAGTCGCGCCCGCTTAAAATTAAGTAGGATAGCAGGCAACATGCGGCGTTTAGCCGTTAATCGGGACGTGGCGATGATAGAACGCATACTGATTTGTACCGATCTGGACCGAACCCTGTTACCGAACGGCAACGCGCCGGAATCGCCGTCGGCCCGGCCGCTGTTTGCGGCGTTGGCGGCCAGGCCCGAGGTGTTAGTCGCTTACGTGTCCGGCCGCGATAAAACCTTGGTACAGCAAGCGATTGCTGATTTCGGCTTACCGCTGCCGGATTATGTAGTCGGCGATGTCGGCAGCAGCGTGTACCGGCTCGATGGCAGCAGCTGGCAGGTTTTCGAGGCCTGGGAAAACCGGATCGCAGCCGATTGGCGCGGGCACGATCACGCCAGTTTGCACTTGTTATTCGCGGACCTGCCTAGGTTAACCTTGCAAGAGCCGGGCAAGCAAAACCGTTTTAAGCTGAGTTACTATTTAAACTTAGATAGGGATGCGGCCGAATTGCTGGAGATCATGCAGGCACGCATCGCCGATTGCGGCGTTAAAGCCGAGGTGATTTACAGTCTGGACGAAGCCGAGCAAGTGGTGCTGCTGGACGTGCTGCCGTCCAGCGCAACCAAGTACCACGCGGTCGAATTCTTGATGGAGCAACTTGGCATCGACCCCGGCCAAACCGTATTCGCCGGCGATAGCGGTAACGATTTGCCTGTATTGATCAGCCGGGTGCAATCGGTTTTAGTCGCTAATGCGGCCGACGCGGTGAAAACTCAAGCCCAAGAATTGGCCAGGCAAAACGGCACCGAAGCGGCGTTGTATTTGGCGCAAGGCGGTTTTATGGGTTTGAACGGCAATTACGCCGCCGGCATTTTGGAAGGCGTCGCCCATTTTCTACCGCATACCCAAACCTGGATGCAACACTATGGCTAAACCGGCGTTATACATTTTCGGCGAGGTGTTGTTCGACCATTTTCCGGACGGCAGCGCGGTGCTGGGCGGCGCGCCGTTTAACGTGGCTTGGCATCTGCAAGCCTTCGGGCAACAACCCTTGTTCATCAGCCGAGTCGGGGACGATGGGACCGGGAAACAGGTTAAACAGGCGATGCAGGAATGGGGTATGAACATGGCCGGCTTACAAACCGATAGCGTGCATCCCACCGGCAAGGTGCAGGTCGACATTAGCGACGGCGAGCCCGGCTATCTGATCGTTCCCGAACAGGCCTACGATTTCATCGCCGACGAGACGTTACAGGCCTTGCCGGCGGCCGGCTTGCTGTACCACGGCAGTTTGGCCTTACGCAATCCGGTGTCTCGGCAGGCGTGGGAGCGCTTGAAAGCTGGTTGCACCGGCTTGGTGTTTTTGGACGTCAACCTGCGCGAACCTTGGTGGCGAAAAGCCGAGGTGTTGGCACTAGCCGGCGAAGCGGATTGGATAAAACTCAACCATGTGGAATTGGCCGCCCTGCAAGCGGACAACGCGCCTGTCGAAACGGCGATGCGGCGGTTTATCGATGATTATCGGTTGCAGGGCTTGGTGGTTACCCGCGGCAAGCAAGGTGCGCTTGCCATGGATGCCGGCGGCCATCAAGCCGAGGTCGTTCCGGCGCAGAGCATGCCAGTGGTGGATACCGTCGGGGCCGGCGATGCGTTTGCCGCGGTTCTGTTGCTGGGCTTGCAACTGCACTGGCCGTTGAGCTTGAGTCTGCAACGCGCCCAATCTTTCGCTTCGGCCTTGGTCGGCCGCCGTGGCGCTACGGTACACGATCCGGCGTTTTACCGCGATTTTGTAACCGAGTGGGAGATTTGAACGGCCGGGTAGATAAAGCCCAACTGGATCAGATGTCCGCCCAGGATGTAACGTTGGCGGGCGGCTGGCGGCTCAAGGTAATCGGCAAAAGCGCTGCTATTCCGGCAACGAGGTGGGGCGAACCCGGTCAAGCGTTGTGACGCTTCAAACTCAATAAGCCCAGCAGCGTTGAGCCCATTAGCCAAATCGAGCCGGGCGGGGGCACGGCCGAGGTAGGAGCGCCGATAGTAGCTCCGTAGTAGTATTCGTAATCCGGAAGCTGGAAATGAATACTCGTATAACTGCCGTAAAACTGTATCAAGCCGTTACCTTCTTCCCCGGTTACCCGATTGCCGTCTTGAACTAAACTTCCGCCGCCCCAGTGACCGGCGCCTTCTGACACTATCTCGAAATTGCTAGTGTCGAACACGAACCTAACCTGATAGCCGGGCTGACCCACACTCCACAGCGCGAGCAAGGGATTAGTCACTGCGTGCGAAAAAGTGAAGCGACCTTCCCCGGTTCCGGTCAGCGCAATTGTGCCGTTGCTGCCGGGAGTATTGGTATAAACGGCATTGGTAAACGAACCGGGTACATCGTCGAAGATGCCGCTGGTAAAGTCTGTCCAGGCGTACTGGCCGGAATAGCTCACGTCTATCGGCTTGCCGTCTTGAACAAACGAGCCGTCTTGGCCAACCCAAGAAGCCCAACTGACCGTGTCGGCGTAGGCATACGGAGAAAGAACAGTAGAAATTAACAAGCATGTTGTAGCGAATTTATTGAACATGATGTGAGTCCTGTAAAGGTTAAGGGGGGCTTCTAAATTTCCGCCTCGACTCGGGTTCTATATGGGCAAGCTTGCATCTCTGCCGATAAGCGGCTTGCACTGGCATTTGCGCTTAACGAGGAGGCGCTAGACCGATGTCTTCATACCAGATCGCCGGCGATTGTTCGATGAAGCGCCGCATCAGCGCGATACAGCCGGGATCGTTCAGTTCGACGATTTGGACGCCGGCTTCGCGCAGCCAATCCGGATGACCGGCGAAGTTGACCGATTCGCCGATTACGACGGTGCCGATGTTGAATTGGCGGACCAGACCGGAGCAGTACCAACAGGGGGCCAAGGTCGTCACCAGGATCTTATCCCGATAATCGTTTTGCCGGCCGGCGTTGCGAAACGCGTCGGTTTCGCCATGCAGCGACGGGTCGTTGTTTTGCACCCGGCGGTTGCGGCCTTTTCCCAGCAAGCGGCCGTCGGCACCGAACAGTGCGGCACCGACCGGAACGCCTCCCTCGGCAAAACCCGTTTCCGCTTCGGCAAAGGCAACGGCTAATAGCTCCAGGTAGTTCATATCCTCTCCAAACATATCATCACTGCGGGCACGATGGGTGTCCGCGCTGGCTCATGCAAATGCTGGACAAATGACTCATTCCACAGCATTTGGCGGTACCGGGTGCCGGGCTTGCTTGGCCATCACTGCCGAGTTTGCGTCCGCCATCGGTTGACGATGTCGTCGACGTCCAGTTCGTCCGGGCCTTCGCGCCAGCCGGTGTAATAATCGACGTCGTTGCTTTTCGGTTCCGGGTTTGGACGGTAAATCTGCACCCGGGTCGGTAACGGCGCGGCTTCGCCCAAAACCAGGGCTTCGCCTCTGCCCAGCGATGTCAGAATATCGGTCAAGTCGCCTTCGGCTTCCGGCACCAAACCGCGTATATAAGCCTGGTCGTCCGGGTTGGTGGTACGCAAGCAAATGAAGGAGCTGCATTGGGCCAGCATGGTTTCCGACAACTCGGTCGGCCTTTGGCTGACCACGCCGATAGACACTCCGTATTTGCGGCCTTCTTTGGCGATCCGTTCCATCATCTTCTTGGTGCCTTCGAATGGGCCGCCTTTCTCCCGCGGAATGTAGGCATGGGCTTCCTCGCAGATCAAGGTGATCGGGAATTCGCGCCGGTGGGGATTCCAGTAGTTGAACTCGTAAGCCAGGCGACCGACTTGGGCGGAAACCGCCGGGCGCACGTCGGTAGGTACCGAGCTTAGATCGACCACGGTGATGTTGGCTTTTTTATCGCCCAGTCCGACGAATTGCCGCAATAAATCGGCCATGCTGTCGGAGGTGTTGCGCTTTTTGGGTTTCAACAAAAAGTCGTAACGCACGTCGTTGAAGCGGCTTTGCATGCGGACCAGGAATTCGTCGAATTGGCCGAATAAAGCGCCATGAGTTTTGCCGAAATCCTTGCGTTCTTCGTTGGCTGTCTTGAATTGCATATACATTTCCGCCAACGAAAAATAAATCGGGGTATCTATCGATACGCCGCTCAAGCCGATTTGTTTGGCTTCCTTGCGTTTGAGCTGCTGTAAAATCTCGCGCATGAAGGCCATTTGCATCGAAGCGCCTTTGTCGTCCCTGTCGATGAATAAATCGACCAGCTCGGCGTAAGTCATCATCCAATACGGCATTTCCAAGTCCATGGCGTCCACGTAGTTTACCCGTTCGGTGGGAAAGGCGGATTCGACGCGACCGTCTGCGGTTTTCCAGCAATATTCGCCGTGTAGATCCAACATGATCAAATGCGTTTTCGGCATGGCCTTGATCGTGTGTTGAATCAGGCTGGTGACTGTCCAGGATTTACCGGAACCGGATTGACCGAGAATCGCGAAATGGCGGCCGAACAAGGCTCTTGGATCCAGGCTCAGGTGGTAGTCTTTATGCGAGGCCAATTGGCCGATGAAAAACTGGTAATCGCGAAATTTGGAAAAGATGGCATTGATTTCGTCCAAGCCGACCGCAAACACGTTGGCACCGGGGGTAGGATAGTGACGTACCCCGCGAATAAAGGTGTTGGTTTCGTTGATTTCACCTACCGGAATCAGCGCGATAAAACGATCGCTGTAGCGATTGCCTTGCTGGTCGAAACGGTCGCGCTCCCACATTTTATAAACCAGGGCCAACACCTTGATTTGGGTTTGTTGGATCACCACGTAGGACCCCAGGTGTCCGGCCAGAATTTCCTGCTCGCCGATGCGGATGAGCGGCGCGGAAGTGGAATGCTCTGCGACGATGCGGGCGTCCATGCCGTCGCCGCGCACTTCCACCAAATGGCCGATTAGAATATGTTCGCTTTGCGCCATGTTTGTACTCGGTAACCACAAAATCCGGTAAAGCGTAGTTCAAATTTGCGGCTGCGAGGCGTGCAGTTATTGTTGCTTTGGATAGAGTGACTATTCGGTAAGCCCGAGGGATAAGCGATAAACGGAGACGTAACGAAGACGAGTGAGCGGTTTAGGTGAACATCCTGCAGCGCTGCTGCAGGATAGTGCCGGTACGATCAGGACAAGAAAGAACAGCAATAATCGCTGGCAACTTTGACTTTCATCGTGAATCGGGCGTTGCCGGGCACCTCGAAGGATTGGCCGCCGCTTACGGTTTGCCAGGCTTGGTCGGGTAACAGCACCTCCATCTCGCCTGCCAGGATTTCCATCAGCTCGGGGGCTTCGGTGTTGAAGGTATATTCTCCCGGCTGCATAAAGCCCAGGGTTTTCTTGCTGCCGTCGGCAAAGATCACGGTGCGGCTGACGACCCGGCCGTCGAAATAAACATTGGCTTTTTTGACGATGGTGACGTTTTCGAATTCAGACATTGTAATCGGCGTATAGTGATAAAAGTGGCATGATAGCAGAGCGGCGCAGGTAAAATGATCGGAATTAGCCGTAGCCGCCGCAAACGCCGTGCGTTCGGCGTTTACGGCAAAAGCCGAACCTTGGGCTCATTCACTTTTTAACCGAATATCGTTATGGATCATTTTTTTATCTGGAATATCGACCCGGTTCTGCTTGATTTTGGGGCCGTGAAAATTCGCTGGTACGGGCTAATGTTTGCTTCCGGATTCGTCGGTAGCTTTCTGACCATGCAATGGATTTATCAGCGAGAAGGAAAAAAAATCGAAGAGCTGGATACCTTGTTATGGTACATGGTGGTGGCGACCATCGTCGGCGCGCGCTTGGGACACGTGTTGCTGTACGATCCCGGCTATTATTTGTCGCATCCGCTAAAGATCCTGGCCGTTTGGGAAGGCGGGCTGGCGAGTCACGGCGCGACCTTGGGCATCATTGCGGCGTTGTTTCTGTACAGACGCCAATACGGCGACGGCTTTCTGTGGTTGTTGGACCGGGTTTGCATTCCGACCGCGTTAGCCGGGGCCTTGATTCGTGTCGGTAATTTCTTTAACTCTGAAATTCTCGGCATCGCTTCCGAGCAGCCTTGGGCGGTGATTTTTGCGCGTATCGACTGGACGCCGCGCCACCCGGTTCAGTTGTACGAAGCCTTTTGCTATTTGTTTATCTATGCGACCACTTTACAGCTTTATAAAAAATTCGCGGGGAAACAAGGCTTGGTGTTCGGTTGTTTTATTAGCTTGCTGTTTAGCGTTCGATTCGTGCTGGAATATTTTAAAACCGAACAAGCAATGTACGACAACGGTTTGACCTTGACCACAGGACAGTTGTTGAGCGTGCCGTTCGTGTTGGCCGGGCTGGCGTGCGTCGCTTTCTCGCTCACGCGGGAACGGCGCAAATCCGTCGGCTAATCGTTTATAATCGCTGGTTTTTTCAGTTTGCCGTGCTGTCGGCGAAAACAGCGTGACACTCGCATGCAAGAAATCAATCCGATCAAATACAAAATTGCCGATTTACGCGAACGCTGCGCGTCGTTGAAGGTTTATCTCGATTTCGATGCAAAAAGCGAACGTTTAATCGAGGTCATGCGCGAATTGGAGGACCCGGCGATTTGGAACAAGCCGGAACTCGCCCAAGCCTTGGGCCGCGAACGCGCCATGTTGGAAGGCATCGTCGAGACCTTGCGCGAGCTGGAGCAAAGTTTAAACGATGCCGACGAATTGTTGGCGCTGGCGGTGGAAGAACACGACGCCGATACGGTGGATACGGTTGTCGCCGATTTGGAGGAATCGGAAAAGCAGGTCGCGCAATTGGAATTTCAGCGCATGTTTGCCGGTGAAATGGATCCGAACAACGCCTTTTTGGATATTCAAGCCGGATCGGGCGGTACCGAAGCCCAGGATTGGGCTTCGATGATAGAGCGCATGTATTTGCGTTGGGGCGAAGCCAAAGGCTTTAAAACCGAATTGATCGAGGAATCGCCGGGCGAGGTCGCCGGCATCAAGAGCGCGACGATTCGCTTCGAAGGTCCGTATGCTTTCGGCTGGTTAAGAACCGAGACCGGTGTGCATCGACTGGTGCGCAAATCGCCGTTCGATTCCGGTAACCGCCGTCACACTTCGTTTGCCTCGGTGTTCGTCTCCCCGGAGATCGACGACGACATCGAAATAGACATCAATCCGGCCGACTTGCGCATCGACGTATACCGGGCCAGCGGCGCCGGCGGTCAGCACGTCAATAGGACCGAATCGGCGGTACGGATAACCCACGGTCCCAGCGGCATCGTGACCCAGTGTCAAAGCGACCGCTCGCAGCACAAAAATAAAGACACGGCGATGAAGCAACTCAAAGCCAAGCTGTACGAAATGGAGATGCTGAAACGTAGCGAAACCCAGCAAGCCCTGGAAGACTCCAAGTCGGACATCGGCTGGGGCAGCCAGATTCGTTCCTACGTACTGGACCAATCGCGGATCAAGGATCTGCGCACCAACGTCGAAACCGGCAACACCCAGGCGGTATTGGACGGCGCGCTGGATCAGTTTATCGAAGCCAGTTTGAAGAGTGGGTTGTAAAGTCATAATCTAGGTGAAAACAAATAGCAAGCCAGAGAATTCATATAAATGAATAAGCATGAGCTGGAATTATTATCTGCTATTAGAATAAAAGAAGCGGAAGTTCTTTTAAAAGCCGAGTGTTATCATGGCGCTTATTATCTCGCTGGGTATGCTTTGGAATGTATTTTGAAAGCTTGTGTTGCCAAGCAAATTAAGCAATTCGATTTTCCGGATAAAAAACTTGCTAACGATAGTTATACCCATGATCTGACTAAACTGCTTATCACCGCAGGATTAAAACAAGAGCTGATATTGCAAGAAAGTAAAGATGTTAATTTCAAGCTGAGTTGGTCTCTGGCCAATAAATGGTCGGAGGAGTCTCGTTATGATCATTCTATTCAAAGACAGGATGCCAGGGATTTATTTTTGGCTATTACCGAAAACGAATCAGGAGTATTGCCATGGCTAAAGAAGTATTTATGACGCAATGGTTTACGGACGCAATGCGCCTAGCGGGTGAAAGCTTGGTAAAAAAATTGGACGAGTCAGGTGTTCAGGTTGCCGCCGCTTTTTGGATACAGGATGTGGAAGAAAAAAATTGGGAGCTGACCATAGTATCTCCTCTGGTGGGAAGCGAAGGGCCTAGAAGTTTGTATAAAAGAATTAATGATATTTATGAGGCTTGCTCGGATGATGAAGATGTTATTTCCTTGCATGATATTAGGGTGTCTAGTATTCATAACCGTATAGTCAATGCAATGCGGAACAGTGTTTTGGCAGGGGCTCAATTAGCTAATAATCGAATGGGAAGAAATTATATAGATGGCATATATATTGAGGATATGTATCTATATAAAATTGATTGGGATATGCTTGCGAAATTAAACGATTTAAATCGGGTTGCTTAGTTTGTCCTTGTTGCCGCGCGGTGCGTGTAGTAACCAGGACGAAAGCAGCTGGAATTGACGATGCAGACTAAACTGGTGGAAGGAAATTAACAAATTTTACTAGAGGCTAGGAATGAATGCTTTTGCCGTTGACTTTCGGAGCCTGTTCCGCCAATTTTACCCTTCGGGAGTTAATCGTGTTTCTCGCCGATGGCCGAAGTATTTGGGTGGGCCATAGTGCGGTTTCCCCGTTCAGCTAAGGCAGATGCCAACCAAAGAGCCGATTTTGAAATATTGAGCTATTTCTTTGATTATTCCAAAGGTCAATAAATGCAATTCCCCGATACCAAGCGCTTTGCCTTGTTAATCGATGCCGATAATGCGCAGGCTAAAGCGATAGATGCGGTTTTGACGGAGGCGGCACGATATGGGGATACGACGTCAAGGCGTTGTTACGGAGATTGGACTAGTCAAAAACTTGCGCCATGGAAAACGGTTTTAAACAGACATGCCATTCAGCCCATTCAACAATTCAGCTATACCACTGGTAAGAATGCCACGGATTCCGCATTGATTATCGATGCAATGGATTTATTGTATACCGGAAAATTTAATGGTTTTTTTCTGGTTTCAAGCGATAGTGATTGTAGTGTTGGCTGATTTAGATCCGGAAAAATGCGCCCCGTGTATTAGTAAACGCAAAGAAATTATCGGTAACGATAATATTGATTTGGTGGTCATTGCCCGAAAAGCGATTGAGTCTTGGTTTTTAGCCGATACCGAAGCGATGAAAAGCTGGACTAAGCAAGGTCGTTTTTTTGAAGAATATCCGGAACAGACGCCCTCTATGCCCTGGGGGCGATTAAAGGAAATTGGCTTGCAGACTATTGGTCGCGGTCCCGGAAGCAGCAAAATCGCTTTTGCCGATAGATTTATCAAACACCATAATTTCAGCGTAGTTCGTGCTGCTCAGCATCCCAATTGTCCAAGTGCCGGATATTTTGTTGAGAAATTGAAATTATTGGCGTAACCAAATTATTTATTAAGCATTAGAAATTTACTAAGAAAACATGTCAGAACTCGAACACGACGAACAGGAACAGATTAAACAGCGCCGCGAAAAATTAACCGCGCTACGCGAAGAAGGCACTGCATTTCCAACCGATTTTCGCCGCAACGTGGTGGCCGGCGAATTGCTGGCGGAATACGGCGACAAGTCCGAAGAAGCATTATTGGCCGAACCGATCCGGGTCAAGATTGCCGGGCGGATGATGACCCGCCGCATCATGGGCAAGGCCAGTTTCTGTCATTTACAGGATATGTCCGGGCAGATTCAGGTTTATATCGCCCGCGATAATTTACCGGAAGGTGTCTACAACGACCAGTTCAAGAAATGGGACATCGGTGACATTCTCGGCGCCGAAGGGACGTTGTTCAAAACCAAGGTCGGTGAATTAAGCGTGCGCGTCGATGACATTCGTTTGTTGACCAAAGCTCTGCGGCCCTTGCCGGAAAAATTCCACGGCATCGCCGATCAGGAGATCAAGTATCGCCAGCGCTATCTGGATTTGATCATGAGCGACGAGGCCCGCAAGACGTTTACCATGCGCTCCAAGATCGTCAACTACATTCGTGACTTTCTGGTGGCCCGCGACTTTTTGGAAGTGGAAACGCCGATGATGCAAGTCATCCCTGGCGGCGCCACCGCGCGGCCGTTTACCACCTTTCACAATGCGCTGGACATGGAGTTGTATTTGCGGATTGCTCCGGAACTGTACTTGAAACGCTTGGTGGTCGGCGGTTTCGAACGCGTGTTCGAGATCAACCGCAACTTCCGTAACGAAGGTCTGTCGACCCGGCATAATCCGGAGTTCACCATGCTGGAGTTTTACCAAGCCTATGCCGAATACGGCGACTTGATGGATTTGACCGAAGCCATGCTGCGCGGCATAGCCGAGGACATTGTCGGCAACACCGCCATCGAATACCAGGGCGAGACTTACGATTTCGGCCAGCCGTTCGCACGGATGACCGTGCTGGAATCCATCCTGCACTTCAATCCCGAATTGACGCTAGACGATTTGAGCACGCGCGAAGCGGCGGTCAAGGTTGCCGAAAATCTGAAGATTCCAGTCAAGGACAGTTATGGTTTGGGTAAGGTGCAAATCGAGATTTTCGAGAAAACCGTCGAGCATCGCTTGATGAATCCGACCTTCATCACCGCCTATCCGGTGGAGGTGTCGCCGCTGGCACGCCGCAACGATAGCGATCCGCACGTCACCGACCGTTTCGAGTTTTTCGTCGGCGGCCGCGAGATTGCCAACGGCTTTACCGAGCTGAATGATGCCGAAGACCAAGCCGAGCGCTTCAGAAAACAGGTCGAGGAAAAAGAAGCCGGCGACAACGAAGCCATGCATTACGACGCGGATTACATCACCGCGCTGGAACACGGCATGCCGCCGACGGCCGGCGAGGGTATAGGCATTGATCGGCTGGTGATGTTGTTTACCAACTCGCCGAGCATTCGCGATGTGTTGTTGTTTCCGCACATGCGCCCTAAAGCCGTTTAGAACTCTCCGATAAACCACGATTCGGAGCGCGCCTACCTGCGACGGGCTAAATCTCCGGTTTCGGGCTAGTATAACGACAGGTAACGACTCCCAAAGCCGCGTGCCCGGCGGCTAGCCGGCTTGATGAGCGTCAGGGAGGGGATAAGCGTGGTAAATCGGCCTTTTCAAACTGCAGCGATGCCGATTCGGGAAAACAAACGAGAGATTGGCTTAATCTCCCGTCGGTACACGTATCTGATTATTCTTAACCGCGCTGAGTTTTATAAAATCGACATCATTCGGCGCCTCCATTAACATCGGTAGACGAGAACAGCATGAGCGTAGATCCAAATCAATTTAAAAGCGCATTGAAGTTGTGGGCTAGCGGCGTCACCGTCGTGACCGCTCAGTCGGCACAAGGCGCGAAAGGCATGACGGCGACGTCGTTTAGCAGCGTTTCCTTGGAACCGCCGCAAATTTTGGTCTGTTTAAATCAACACACCGATACGGGGGCTGTGGTGTTGCAGGAAAAACGCTTCGCAGTCAACATTTTACGGGCTGATCAAGAAGCGGTTTCCAATCGGTTTGCCGGGGGAAGCACTCAAGATGAGCGTTTTGCCGGCGTCGATTGGCAGGTAGGCGATTACGGCACGCCGGTTTTGAGCTGCGCGTTGGCATCCCTGGAATGCAAAATAGTGAATCAAATATTGGCCGGTACTCATTGGATCGTCATAGGCGAAGTTGAAAATGTGATTTGTCGGGAAGGCGAACCGTTGTTGTATTACCATAGTGCTTACCGGTATTTAAAATCCGAATGACCGGGAACGGCCGAGCCTGCTGGCGGTCTTTGAATGAGTGTGTATGGGTACGGAGCCGATAGCGTTATGAACGATAAGCAAAACTTTTTCGAGTTTTACAGGGTTTGTAAAGAATTCGTCATCAAATGGTGGGCTTGGGCGAATCGCTGGATTTCGTCTCAACCGGCGGAAGGAAAGCCGGCGCCTGCCGAGAATCCGGTTAGCCGACCGCCCCGTTTCGTGATTTACGTGTTGGCGTTAGTGCTGTTGGCAACCTTGATGGCCGGCGGCGAAAAACCGCAAGGCCGCGAGATTCCCTACAGCCAGTTTTTATCGCTGGTCAATGCGGATAAAGTCGATAAAGCCGTCGTTACCCAACGATTTATCAACGGCACCCTAAAAGACGACGACAAACAAATCGGCAAATATTTCTTTACCATCCCGTTGTGGGACGAGTCTCTCACTAAGCACTTGCAGGATCACAAAGTCGAGTACGTGGTAAGGAGCGGAGAAAATTGGCTCGGAAACATCGTTTTCAATTGGATTATCCCAATAGCGATATTTGCCGCGATTTGGATGTGGTTGCTGCCGCGGATGACGGGCGGGGCCGGCCGCTCTTTTTTGAATTTGGGTAATAAAATCAAGATTCAGCAAGAAAACGGCAAGATTACTTTCGATGATGTGGCGGGTGCGGACAGTGCCAAACAGGAATTGAAAGAAACCATCGAATTCTTAAAATCGCCGGAAAAATTGCAAAAGCTGGGCGGACGCATGCCTAAAGGTGTGTTGTTGGTAGGTTCACCCGGTACCGGTAAAACCCTGTTGGCGCGGGCGGTTTCCGGGGAAGCGGGCGTGCCGTTTTTCAACATCAGCGCGTCGGAATTCATCGAATTGTTCGTCGGCATCGGCGCCGCCCGGGTTAGAGACTTGTTTGAGCAAGCTCGCAAAACCGCGCCCTGTATCATCTTTATCGACGAACTGGACGCGATTGGCCGCTCTCGTAGCGGCCCGGTCAGCTTGGCCGGTAACGACGAGCGCGAACAAACCTTGAATCAACTGCTGACCGAAATGGACGGTTTCGATTCCACGTCCGGGGTAGTCGTGATGGCCGCGACCAACAGACCGGAAATTTTGGATAAAGCCTTGTTGAGAGCCGGGCGTTTCGATAGGCAAATCGTGGTCGATAAACCGGATTTGCTCGATAGGATGGCTATCTTGAAGCTGCATAGCAAGGCTATGCAATTGGCGAAAGACGTCGATTTAGCCACAGTCGCCAAACGAACGCCCGGTTTCGTCGGCGCGGACTTGTCCAATATTGCCAACGAAGCGGCGATTTTGGCGGCCAGAAACGAACGCGAGCAAGTAACCATGGCCGATTTCGAGGCGGCAATAGATCGTATCTTGGCCGGACCGGAAAAGAAAAACCGGCTGCTTGGTCCGGAAGAGAAACGTCGGGTGGCATTTCACGAAGCCGGCCACGCATTGGTGGCAGAATCCGTGCCTACCGGACAACCGGTACATAAAATATCCATCATTCCGCGCGGCGTGTCCGCCTTGGGTTTTACCTTGCAGTTACCGGTCGAAGAAAAGTATTTATCCACAGAGCAGGAATTGAAAGATCAAATGGCGATCTTGCTGGGTGGCCGAGTCGCGGAACAATTGGCCTTGGAGAGTGTTTCCACCGGTGCGCAAAACGACTTGGAAAAGGCCAGCGAGATTGCGCATAACATGGTTTGCTATTTGGGCATGAGTCAGAAGCTGGGACCGTTGATATACGGCCGGCGGCAACAACTGCAATTTTTGCCGTCGGAAGTTAGTGAACAGCGCAATTTCAGCGAAGAAACTGCACGTTTGATAGACGCGGAAATTAAAGTCTTGGTTGAAGATGCTCAGAGTCGCGCCATGGAAATTTTGTCCAAACAGCGGGACACACTGGATAGCTTAGCGGCGCTGTTACAGGAAAAAGAGGTCGTACAGCGCGAAGACATTGCCGCTATGTTGGGCAGCAGCCCCAAAAGCTAGATTATCGTCGTTATGGCTAGTCTGGACTGATGCAAATGCTCAGTACCGGCGTGAGAGGTCTCGCGCAATGCGACAAGGCGCCCGACTTGGCATTGGGTAAGCGTTTTTCAACCATTGAAATACGCTAACCGACTGAAAAAATCGGGCACGGGCTTACGAAACTGGGCTGTAAGTTGCCTAAAACTGCCATTTCACGCTGAAATATACTTGGCGTTGTACCCCGGTAGCGATGGACTGATAGTGGCTGTTCGCTTCGAAATGCACGCTTTCCAATAGATTTCGTCCTATCAAGGCGAATTCCACATCTTTGTTCAGCTGCCAAGCCAGACGGGCGTCCAGCTCGTGGTAGCTTTGGGTCGGTAAGGTGTTATAGGAAAACACGTTATTGGACTTGCCGCCCACGAAACGCCAATTGAGGTCGAAACTCCAATCGCTCGTCAATTGCAGTTGAGACCATACGGAAGCGTTGTTCACCGGATAGTTACCGGCGCTGGTGACGTAGGCTACGGATGGCGAGGTGCTGGATAGGCCGATTTCTTCGCGCGAATAGCTGTAACTCGCGCGTAACCGCCAGGCGTTGCTCACTTGCCAGTTGGCGCTCAGTTCGCCGCCGTAAATCTTGCTGAAACCGTAATTTTGAATTTTTATCGGTAGCACGACGTAGCCCGAGAACAAGGTATCCGTTTGCAAGCCGCCGCTGTTATAGGAGCGGACGTCGTCGTAGTTGTAGTAATACAAACTTAAATCGGTATCGAAGGTGCGCCGCCAATCGGCGCGCCAGCCCAATTGAAAAGCCAATAATTTTTCGGTGGTCATCCTGGGGTTGCCGTTGATGGAAATCAACGTGACCGGATTGGCAGGAGAAACCGGCTGTGCCGGGTCGGGAGGCGGGGCTAGGTAGCCCTGAAATTGTACGTTTTGCTCTATCCAATTGGGGGTACGCACCGCCCGCGCTATCGAGCCCCATACGGTATGTATTTCGTCAGGGCTCCAGGATAAACCGATGTTGGGTTGAATTTCGAATTGGGTGACGGGGTTGTGTTCGAACTTGCTGCCCAGCGTCAGTTTCAAGGTATTGGGCAGCAAGCTGATCTCGTCTTGTGCGAATAAACTGTAAATCCGGTCGGTACGTTTTTCAGGTGACAGCGCCACATAGAGACTGGGTTGATAATTATTGTGATTGAAGCGGACGCCGGCGCCCCAAACCCAATAATGCAGGGGATTGAGCCGGTAATTATGCTGAAAATCGAGGTCTATCGAATCCACTTGATAACTGACGTCTAAAGCGGGCGAGCGGCGATTGTGCCTATCCCAATAAATGCGCAATGCCGTGGTGGAGTCGGCGCTCTGCCGTTGCTGCCAGCGCGCCATGAGGTAATGGCCGGAGAACTCGTCGCCGGTCGGCAGTTGAATGTTGTAAGGTGGCTGAACCGACGGTACTTGCGGGGTTATGATATGCGGGAAAATCTGATTCGCGCCGTTCGATTCGCCGGTAAATGCCGTGCCCTGCACGGATAAATCGGCGTTGCCGAAAAAGTCTTTGTCGTAACGAAAGCCGAATTTGCTCATTTGCGCGGCATCGCCGGCGTCGACGCTACTGAAGCGGGCTTTGGAATCGTCGTGCTGGGCGTGGCGGGCGAACACGCTGACATGCGCGTCTTCGCCGGCTTCGAAACCGTAGCGCATTCCGCCGCCGTAGCGTAAAACGCCGAGGCTAATCCGCCTTGAGTGCTGCGTGCGGACTTGGTGACGATATTAATGACGCCGTTGACCGCGTTGCTGCCCCATAAACTGGCGCCCGGGCCGCGCATGACTTCGATGCGCTCGATGTCTTCCATCATGACGTCCAACTGATCCCAGAAGGTACTGGACAATAAAGGTGTGTACACGCTACGTCCGTCCACCAATACCAGCAACGTTTCGGCTAATTGGCTATTGAAACCGCGCACCGACACCGACCAACGGCCGCCGTCGATTTTGGCGACGTGCACGCCGGGCACCAGACGCAATGCTTCGGGAATTGTGGTGGCGCCCAGTCTGCGGATGTCTTCGCTGGAGACTACGTAGAACGCGGCGGGAAGCTGTTTGCGACTGCCTAGGGATTTGGTTATCGAGCTTAAATCCAACTCGACCAGCTGTTCTATGCTGAAATCCAATAACTCCGCGGTAGCGCTGTCGCTAGGGGCTTGATTGGCGGCTTGGCTGGATCCTGCGGCTAACCAGCATAAATAAACAGTTGAGCACAGCAGTTTAAACAGCGCATGGTTTCTCGGTGTTCCGGTTACGGGTGGTGCCGATTGCGCAGGGAATAGACGGGCTAAATCATGCCGTCTGCCGTAGCATCGTGTTGTTATACCGGCGAAAATGCCATACGCCAAGCCGATCATTTCGTCGAATAAATATGTTTGGCGAGTTTCAAAAGCTGCGCGCTGATTTTGACGTTGGCCTGATTAGCGACATCCAGATTGATTTCGAAACCCAGGTGGTTATCGGTTTTGATTAAGCCTATCATGCCGCCGCGTGCGGCGAAATTATCGCCGTCGCCGACGGTGACCACCGGCAGGTTTTGCAGCGCGCTAAGATCTTGATTGTTATGGCCGTTATCGGCAACGAACAACACGTTACAGGTTTTCATTTGGCTTATGCTCACCTCCGTCAAAAGAGTCAGCGGCTTGTCGTTCGGCGTTTTGCCGTTAAGGGCTGAAACGGCGCCACCAAGCTCAGCGGCGTTGACAATACAAAGAGTGTAGCCTTCCTGGGTATTGGCGCTATTAGGCCATTGAATAAATTTGAAGAAATTATAGATAAAGGCGACCTTGACCGCCGATTCGCTACCGCTCTCGCAACTGACGTTGCTTGATAGTGCCAGCAGGATTAAGCCGACGGGCAGCCGGTATTTCAACAGCCGCCGGCCGGTCAATTGACAACAAGAGCAGGGCTTGAATAGCCCGAAGCGCTTACTCAAGGCTGCCACCTGATTGTGGCGTACACTTCCCGCTGCGTGCCGGTCGCCACCTGGGTGAAGTAGCTGGTGGTTTCAAAATGTACGCTGTCCAACAAGTTGCGGCCGATTAGGGAGATCTCCAGGTTGGGCGCTAATTGCCAAGCCAGCCGGGCATCGACTTCGTGGTAGCTTCGGTTGGCAACGGTCTCGGCGGACAACCAACTCGGTGCGGTAGCGTCCACGAAACGCCACATCAGATCCAGTTTGAGGTCCGGTCTCAATTCGTGCATGGACCATAGGCTGGCTTTGTTGGCGGGATAGTTGCCTACACTGGCTGCGATGGCGCTAGGCATGGTGGCGGAGATGCCGAATTGATCCTCGGCATGGCTGTAACCGGCACGCAATTTCCAGTCGTCCGCAATTTGCCAATCGGCATTGATTTCGCCGCCGTACACTTGGGCGAAGGCGTAATTGCCCACCTCGAAAGTTTGCGTGACGTAACCGGAAAACAGGGTGCTGGTATCCGGTTTTGCCGGATTGTAGGTATGAAAGTCGTCGTAATTGTAATAATACAAGTTGAAATCGGTGTGGAAATTGTGCGTCCATTGCGCGCGCCAGCCGCCTTCGAACGCCAGCATTTTTTCCGCCGACATATCGGGATTGCCGCGGATTCTGACTAATACCGCCGGGTTGATCGGAGTAGCCGGACCGTTGCCGGCGGGAGGCAAAATCGTGCCGTTGAACAACACGTTTTGTTCCAGCCAGTTAGGCAACCGTACCGCTCGGGAAACGGCGCTCCATAGGGTATGCCGCTCGTCGGGCGTCCAGCTCAAGCGAATGTTGGGTTCGGTTTCGAATTGGGTGACCGGGTTGTGCTCGAATTTACTGCCTAGGGTCAAGGTCCATTTATTCGGTACCAGGGTAATTTCATCTTGTACGAACACGCTATAGATACGGTCGGTGCGCTCGCTGGGGTTTAGACTCAAATAGATCTCTTCATCGGTGTGACTGCTGTTGACCCGGTAACCGCTGCCCCACACCAGCATATGGGCCGCGTTCAAGCGCAGGTTGTGCTGAAAATCGATGTCTACCGTGTCGACCTGATTGTTAGCGTCTATCGAATTAATCCGGCGGCTGTGTTGATCCCAATAAAAGCGCAGCGCGGTCGTCGAATCGGCGCTTTGCTGGCTCTCCCAGCGCGCGAGTATGGAATGTCCGTGAAAGTTTTGCTCTGTGGGTAACTGAACGCTATAGGGCGGCGTTATTGCCGGTTTGTCAGGCCCGTTCATCGCCGGGAAGGTTTGGTTGGCACCACCGGATTCGCCGATGAAGGCGTTGCCTTGCAACATTAATTTGTGCCCACCTTGGACATCTTTGTCGAACCGAAAACCGAGTTTGCTCATCCCGGCCGAGTCGCCGGCGTTTTCGCGGCTGCCGCGGGCGCGGGAGTCGTCGAATGCGCCATGCCGGGCGAATACTTTAAGAAATCCGCCGTCACCTAAGTCGGTGCCGTAACGCAATCCGCCGCCGTAGCGTTCGCTGCCGTAATAGGCGGAGGCAAGCATGCCTTTGGCTTGTTGCGCCGACTGAGTGACGATATTGATGACCCCGTTGACCGCATTGGCGCCCCATAAACTGGTACCGGGCCCGCGTATCACCTCAATGCGTTCGATGTCTTCCATCAGCACGTCGATTTGATCCCACCAGGTTCCGGAAAACAGCGGCGTGTAGACGCTACGCCCGTCTACCAGCACCAGCAAGGGATCGCCGAATTGGCTGTTGATGCCGCGTACCGATACCGACCAGCCGCCGCCGTTGATTTTTGCGACGTGCAGCCCGGGCACCATGCGTAAGGCTTCCGGGATACTGGTGGCGCCGGTTCGCAGAATGTCTTCGTGGTTCAATACGAAAAGCGCGGCCGGCACCTTTTTGCTGTTGCTCGAGGTTTTGGTAATGGAGCTAATGTCGAGATCGAGCAACTGTTCGATCTCGAGATCGACTAGGCTTGCGGTGCCCGGCTCGATTGGATAATCGTTGGCGGCCAAGCCGGCTTTGCTGCCGATAGCGAACAATAGCCAAGCCAAGGTCGAAATACAGCGATGTACCGGACTAGTCATATCCATACGAGTTGTCGTCAAAATGTCAGTTGCAGCTTGAAACGGAATTCACGCCCGTTGCCGGGCAGTATAGCCGAGCGTATGTCGGCCGGCCCGGTGCCCCCGAGCATCGGATAGTGGCTGTCGAATGCGTTATACAGGCTAAAGCCAAGGTCTACCCCGCGCCAAAGCGTGTCGCTGGTCAAACTGATATTCAACTGGTAATAGCCGTCTGCCACAGTGCCTTGGGGCGTGGTCCGGGGGCCTATGTAAACATTTTCGATGCCGATTTTGGCCCGATCGGCGAACAGCGGTTCGGCGTAGTGCAATTTGAACAAATCGTTGGCCGTGCCGGCGTTGTGTACTTCGCCGTCGCCGTGGCCGGAAGCTTCGAATTCGTTATGGGTGTAGGAAATTTTGAACAAGCGGCCGTTATCCCAGCGTTTTTCGGCTTCGAGTTCGATACCGTAGATATCGTGGGCATCCGCGTTGACGAAGGGGCCGGTTGAACCGTAACCCGCTATGCTTTCCTGTTCGAGTAAGCGGGAAATGTGGTTGTAAAACAAGTCGGCGGTTAGTTTTAAACCCATGGCGGTGCGCCATTCCGCCACGGCTTGGTAGCTCTTGATCCGCTCTTCGGTATTATTGGGATTCGCCGCGGTCGGATACAGTTGGTATTGGCGTTCCCAGACGTTGGGCGCGCGAAAGGTGGAACTGTACAGCAGTTTGTAGGTGGCGGAATCCGTGGGATTCCAGATCAAGCCTAAGCGTGGGTTGAGCTGCAGATTGTTCAGCATGTGATGGTAATCCAGCCGCAGGCCGCCGCTGAATATCAGTTGGTCGGTCAGCCGGTAATCGTCTTGGGCGAACAATTCAAGCCGATGCCCGCTGTTGTGGGAGTCCAGGTAAGGCAAGTAAGGCTGGATATCGTAATCGAACATGTGCTGGCGCTGGTCGAACTGGTATTCCAGGCCCAGCAGCCAGCGGTGGTCTTCGAGCGCCGTGGTGGTCAACTGCAGTTCGCCGCCCCACCAGCGACCGCTGGCGGCATCGCGGTTGATGACAACGCTGTTGTCCACGTCGTAAGCTTCGTCGGAGGAATAGTCGTAGCCTTGGTAAAATCCGCGGGCCTGGATTCGGGTGTCTTCGCTTAGATTGGCAAGATATTTCAGGTTACCGAAGAATTGCCTGTCTATCGTGGAAAATGTCGGATCGTTGAAAATGCCTTCGTAAGCTGCAGTCGGTACCTGTTTGACCCGTCTGACCATGCCGGCGCTGGCGGTAAAACCCTGATGCTCCAGACGGGCAAACAGGCGTTCGGATTTTTCGCCGTCCAGTTTGTGGGCGATGCCGTTATTGGTGGCCGGCGAGTCATATTCCGGGAAATACAAATTCTCTATGCCCGCGCTGTCGAAGCGCGATGCGGAAATCAATACGTCGGTGCCGTTTTGCAGTTGCGTGCCGTAACTGACCCGGCCCTGGTAAGTGTCGAAGCTGGCGGCTTGGCCGTTGATCTGTAAACCGTTGATGGCGGCGCCTTTTTTTGTCACCACGTTGATCATGCCCAAAAATGCGTTGGCACCGTAAATGGTCGAACCGGCACCGGGAACGAATTCGATGCGATCCACCAAATCGACGTCCAACAAAAATTCTTGACTGATGTAGCCGCCGTCGTAGATGTTTTCGTTCATCCGTTGGCCGTCGATCATGATCAACACCCGGGAGTTGTAATCGTTGGGATGCAGAAAACCCCGGCTGCCGAGATAGCTGTAGCTACGGTCGTTGTTGACGTAAAGTCCGCGGATGCCGTTCAGCGCTTCGGCCAGTGTGCGCCAACCGAAGGTTCGAATGTCCTCGGCACCGATGATGGAAACCGAGGCCGGGGTTTCTGTGGATTTTTGCCCTAAGCGCGCGGCGCTGACGATCTCCACTTCCATCAGTTCTTCTATGGACAGCGCGGTCAAATCCTCGGCGGCGGCTCCGGCCATCACTGCCAAACCCAGTGTTAGCAAAGAGAGTGGTGGAACGATTCCCCTTGAGTGTCTCATTGTGAGTCGTCGGGCATGGCAGAGGCGATAAAATGCGAATCAATCGAAATTTTTAAGGGATTTGCCGATAGTCTAGCCGGGATGAATTCGCTTTTGGCCGGCCTTATTTTGATTGACGTCACATAAATTCGACGGTAGTTGGGGTAGGAGCTAGCCTTGAGGCAAGGCTACGGACTTGTTGTCCGAAGGCCATGAGCACCGGTTTACAAAGTCAGTTCGATTCCCACCGGACAATGATCGGAACCCTGAATCTCGGGCAGGATGAAGGCTGCCGAAATACGGTTCAGCAATACGGCATCGGTCAAGACGTAATCGATTCTCCAGCCGATGTTTTTTTCCCGGGCATTGGCTCGGTAGCTCCACCAGCTGTAGGCGACGGTATCCGGATGAAAATGCCGAAAGCTGTCCACCATGCCGGCCGCCAGCAGCGTGCTGAAGCCGTCGATTTCGACTTGGGTGTAGCCGGCGGATTTGTTGTAGTTGGCTTTGGGCCGGGCGATATCGATTTCCCTATGCGCCACGTTAAAATCGCCGCAGGCGATTACGGGCTTTTGCAATCGCAACTGTTGTATATAAGTCAGCAAGGCGGCGTCCCAGGTTTGCCGATAAGCCAAGCGTACCAATTGATCGCCGCTATTGGGCACGTACACGTTCAACAAATAAAACCGGTCGAATTCGGCGACGATCACCCGGCCTTCTTGATCGTGCTCGTCTACGCCGATGTCGTGCACTATGCGCAGGGGTGCGGTGCGGCTGAGAATCGCGACTCCGGAATAGCCTTTACGGTCGGCCGAGTTGCTGTAGACATGGTAGTGGTCGATGTCGGCCAGGGCGGTGACTACCTGTTCGTCCTGGGCTTTGGTTTCCTGCAGCAGCAAGCAGTCGGCGTTTAACTGCGCTAGGGTATCGGCAAAACCTTTGTCTTTAACGGCGCGGATGCCGTTGACGTTCCAAGAGACGATTTTCATGGTTGATTCCAAGCGGGCTAATTTGAACGATTCGGGATGCGATTGGGCAAGGGCGAGAGTATAACGGCTACAGCGGCTGTGTCGGTTTAAATCTTGGCGCCATTCGACCATCCGTATGGCGCGTTAACCGCGTTTTACCTTTGTACTCGGCGAATATCGTTCTGAGTTTGCCCTTAGCTTGTTATAATGCCGGCTGTTTTTGACGACGTTTTACGAGAGATTTGCATGATTCAAGGTAGTATCGTTGCTTTGGTAACCCCGATGACGGAAGACGGCGCGGTAGACGACGCTAGCTTGAAGAAATTGGTGGAGTTCCATATCGAGCAAGGTACGGATGCTTTGGTTGCCGTCGGTACCACCGGAGAATCCGCAACCTTGGACGACGACGAGCATTGTCACGTCATTCAAACCATTATCCAATGCGCGAACGGCCGCATTCCGGTGATCGCCGGTACCGGCGCCAACTGTACCCGCGAAGCGATAGCGCTGACGCGTAAAGCCCAACAACTCGGCGCCGATGCCTGTTTGTTGGTGACGCCTTATTACAACAAGCCTACCCAGCAAGGCTTGTATCTGCATTACAAAGCCATTGCCGAAGCGGTGAATATCCCGCAAATCCTCTATAACGTGCCCGGCAGGACAGGATGCGATTTATTGCCGGAAACGGTGGGGCGTTTGGCGGCGGTCGACCATATCGTCGGAGTTAAAGAAGCGACCGGTAAACTGGAACGGTTGACGCAAATTCGCGCGCTGACCGGCGACGACTTCGCCATCTATTCCGGCGACGATGCCACCAGCATGGAGTTTTGCCTGATGGGTGGCAACGGCAGTATTACGGTAACCGGCAACGTGGCGCCAAAATTGTTGCACGACATGATAGCCGCGGCAATCCGCGGCGAGCGGGCAAGCGCGCAAGCGTTGGATGCGCGCTTAAGTGGCTTGCATCGCGAGTTGTTCATTCAATCCAACCCGATTCCGGTCAAATGGGCGGTCGCGGAAATGGGGTTAATGGGCAAAGGTATACGCTTGCCTTTAACTTGGCTGAGCGAGGAATGCGTCGAGTCGGTCAAAACGGCCATGCGGCAAGCCGGCGTTTTAGCGGCATGAGAACCTGGGTGCGGCGGGGCGGTTTAGCCGGGGTTTTGCTGGCGGGTTTAAGCGCTTGTAGTACCATCAAAAGTTGGTTTCCCGACAAGGAGCGGGATTACCAATTCACCTATGAAATTCCCGAGCTGACGGTACCGGACGACTTGAAAAATCGCGGCTTGAAAAGTCCGACGCCGTCCGCCCGAGTCGCGCCTGCCGAGGTGGCGGAACCGGTGCGGCAAGCCGAGTCCGCCGAACAGTCGGAAAAAACCGCGCAAGCGGCTGCCGCACCGGCCGAAAAACCGGTTACGGCTTCGGCTTCCGGTGCCGGCAGTAGCCTGCAGATCGATCAGCCGCACGCGCAAGCGGTACGTATGGTGGCGCGGGCATTGAGCCGGCAAAAGCTGGAAATCGTCGAGCGTAACGTCGAAAAAGGGTATTTTTATATCAAATTCGATCCCAATGCGGTTAAAGCGCAAGATGCCAGTATTTGGGACGAATTCACTTTTTTATTCGGCGACGACCCCAGCCAAGAACAGGAGTTCAGGATCAATACGCAGGAGGTCGGTCCGCAATTGACCGAAGTGACGGTGCAAGACAGTGCCGGGCACAGCCTTTCCGACGCGACCGCGAACAGTCTGCTGCAACTGATTACCGACGCGATTAACGATACGGTCAAAGAAGACGCGTCGCAAAATCCTCAAACTCCGGCTGCGCCGGAAAACTAACGTTTTCACCATCGGTTATCCGTTCAGGATTCAACCGGCTTACTCTTTTGCCATTTGTACCATCAGATCCCCATGTTGACGATCCCAGGCTCATCCGCACTTTCTTCGTTTCGAATCGAAAAACTGCTAGACCGTTTGCGAGCCATCGATAGCCGCGTCAAGGCGATTGGCGCCGAATTCGTACATTTCGTGCAAACCGGCGAAGCCTTGCAGCCGGAGGCTTACCGGATTTTGTCCGGCTTGCTGGACTATGACGCGCACGCCGGCCAAGCGGAATTTGCCGTAGCCGAGGGCGAATGTGTGCACCGCATTTGGGTGGTGCCGCGTTTGGGAACGATTTCCCCATGGTCCAGCAAGGCTTCCGAAATCGCCCAGCGTTGCGGGTTGGCAGAAGTAAGCCGTATCGAACGTGGTATTCACTATCGGCTACTGGCAAGCGCACAATTGCAGCCGGGCGATTTGCAGGCCTTAGCGACGTTGTTGCACGACAGAATGACGCAACAAGCGGTTTCGGATCCGGCCGAATTGGTGTTGTTTGCCGAACACCAACCCAAACCATTGCAATCCGTAACGCTGATGGAAAACGGCCGTACGGCTTTGGAACAGGCAAATCTGCAACTCGGCTTAGCCTTGTCGCCGGATGAAATCGATTATTTGACCGAGGCCTTTACCCGGCTGGGCCGCAACCCGACCGACGTCGAATTGATGATGTTCGCCCAGGCCAACTCGGAGCATTGCCGCCACAAAATCTTCAACGCCAGTTGGAGCATAGACGGCGAAGAGCAGGCCAAATCGCTGTTCGCGATGATCCGCAATACCCACAGCCTGTACCCGCAAGGTGTGTTGTCGGCTTACAAGGACAACGCCTCGGTACTGCAAGGCCCGACCGCACAGGTGTTCATCCGCGACGCCCACAGCCATCGCTACGGTTACGTCGAGGAAGCCGCGCATATCTTGATGAAGGTGGAAACCCACAATCATCCGACCGCGATTTCGCCGCACCCCGGCGCGGCGACCGGCTCCGGCGGCGAGATTCGCGACGAAGGCGCCACCGGTCGCGGTTCCGCGACCAAGGCCGGCCTGACCGGTTTCAGCGTGTCGCATCTGAGAGTTCCCGGTTTCGAACAACCCTGGGAGGTCGACAACGGCAAGCCGGAACGTATCGCCTCGGCCTTGGACATCATGCTGGAAGGGCCGATCGGCGGCGCGGCCTTCAACAACGAATTCGGCCGGCCCAATCTGGCCGGCTATTTCCGCAGCTTCGAACAACCAGCGGAAAACGGCGAGGCCAACCAGTACCGCGGCTACCACAAGCCGATCATGATCGCCGGCGGCATGGGCAACATCCGACCAATGCTGGTGGAAAAACAGACCATACCGGCCGGGGCGTTGATTGTGATTTTGGGCGGGCCGGCCATGCTGATCGGTCTGGGCGGCGGCGCAGCCTCGTCGCAAACTTCCGGCGCCAGCGCGGCGGAACTGGATTTTGCCTCGGTGCAACGCGAAAACCCAGAAATGCAGCGCCGCTGTCAGGAAGTGATCAACCATTGCAACTCGCTGGGTGACAACACACCGATTGTGTCGATCCACGATATCGGCGCCGGCGGCTTATCCAATGCGGTGCCGGAAATCATCCACGATGCCGGCAAAGGCGGCCGCTTCGAACTGCGCAGGGTGCAGAACGCCGACAAAAGCATGTCGCCGATGCAAATCTGGTGCAACGAGGCCCAGGAGCGCTACGTGGTGGCGATCAAGCCCGAGTCGCTGGAATTGTTCCAAAGCTTTTGCGAGCGCGAGCACTGCCTGTACGCGGTGATTGGCCACGCCACCGATGAAGAGCATTTGACCCTGAGCGACGAATGGTTCGGCCACTCGGCGCCCATCGATTTACCGATGTCGGTCTTGTTCGGCAAGCCGCCGAAAATGCACCGCGATGTGCAACGGCTGCACAAAGCCTTGCCGGATTTGGCTTTAGATCAAGTCGAGCTGGCTGAAGCGATTAAACGGGTATTGGCGTTTCCGGCCGTTGCCGACAAAAGCTTCTTGATCCATATCGGCGACCGTTCCGTCACCGGCTTGGTGGCGCGCGACCAGATGGTCGGCCCTTGGCAAGTGCCGGTGGCCGACGTCGCGGTCACCGCGTCCGGCTTTTACGCCTACACCGGCGAAGCGATGGCGATGGGCGAGCGCACGCCGCTGGCGCTGATCGACGCCCCGGCCTCGGGTCGCATGGCGATCGGCGAGGCCTTGACCAATTTGGCCGCCGCCCGCATCGGCAAGTTGAACGACGTCAAGCTGTCCGCCAACTGGATGGCGGCCTGCGGCAGCCCCGGCGAAGACGCGGCCTTGTTCGATACCGTCAAAGCGGTTGGTATGGAACTCTGCCCGGAATTGGGCATCGCGATACCGGTCGGCAAGGACTCTTTGTCGATGAAAACCGTCTGGCAGGACGATCATGGCAACAAAACCATGACCTCGCCGCTGTCGTTGATCATCACCGCCTTCGCGCCGGTGCAAGACGTGCGCAACACGCTGACGCCGGAATTGCGCGATGAGGACAGCGTCTTGTTGCTGATCGACTTGGGACTAGGCAAAAACCGCCTCGGCGGTTCGGTACTGGCTCAGGTTTATAACCAACTCGGCAGCCAGGCGCCCGACCTGGACGATGCCGGCCTGTTCAAACGTTTCTTCGACACTGTCCAAGCCCTGAACCGGCAAGGTCTGATTCTGGCTTACCACGACCGCGCCGACGGCGGCTTGCTGGCAACGGTTGCGGAAATGCTGTTCGCCGGCCGCCAGGGCGTCGATCTGGATTTGTCCGATTTGCCCGGCGATACGCTTTCGGCGCTGTTCAACGAGGAATTGGGCGCGGTGTTGCAGATCAAAAGCAGCGAGTTGAATCGAGTCGCCCGGCTGTTGGATCAGGTCGGCCTGGACGACCACAGCTTCGTGGTGGGCCGCGTCGTCGATGGCCGGCAGTTGCGCATCTTCAAAGCCGGTCAGCAGCTCTATAGCGCCTCGCGCACCGAATTGCAGCAGACTTGGTCGGAGGTCAGTTACCGGATGCAGGCCTTGCGCGACAATCCCGATTGCGCCAAACAGCAATTCGAGCGCATCGCCGACGATAACGATCCCGGTCTGACGGTGCAGCTGACGTTCGATCCGAACGACGACATCGCCGCCGGTTTTGCCGGGCAGGTAAGGCCGAAAGTCGCCATTCTGCGCGAGCAAGGCGTCAACGGCCACGTCGAAATGGCGGCGGCCTTCGACCGCGCCGGCTTCGATGCCATCGACGTACACATGACCGACATTATCGGCGGCCGGGTCAGCCTGGGCGAATTCAAGGGTTTGGTGGCCTGCGGCGGTTTTTCCTACGGCGACGTGCTCGGTGCCGGCGGCGGTTGGGCCAAGTCGATATTGTTCAATGCCAAGGCCCGGGACGAGTTCGCCGCCTTTTTCGCCCGCCCGGATACCTTCGGTCTGGGCGTGTGCAACGGCTGCCAGATGATGTCCGGCTTGAAGGATATCATTCCCGGCGCGGAACACTGGCCGGCCTTCAAACGCAACCTGTCCGAGCAGTTCGAGGCGCGGGTGGCGATGGTGAAAATCCAGGCCTCGCCGTCTATTTTCTTTACCGGCATGGCAGGTTCGCTGCTGCCGGTGGTCGTCGCCCATGGCGAGGGCCGGGCGGAATTCGGCTCGGCGAATCCGGCGCAGGCGCAGGTGGCGGTCAGTTATGTGGACAATTACAGCCAGGAAACCGAAGTTTTCCCCGCCAATCCCAACGGTTCGCCCTACGGCATTACCGGCTTGACCACCGTTGACGGTCGTTTCACGATTATGATGCCGCATCCGGAACGCTGTTTCAGGACGGTGCAAAACTCCTGGCATCCGGCGCAATGGCAGGAAGACGGCGCCTGGCTGCGGATGTTCCGTAATGCCAGAGTTTGGGTCGGATAGTGTATGTCGGCCCATCCCGCGGAGATTCTGGCGCTGCTTGAGCGCGGCGATTGGGATGCTGCCCACAGGGCGGTGCAAGTCCGTTCGGATACTGTAAGCTGCTTGATCCACGCTTATCTGCATCGGCTGGAGGGCGATTTGTCCAATGCGCACTATTGGTATACCCGGGCCGGAGAGTCGTTTCCGGCAAATAATTTGGTGCAGGAATTGGCGCGTTTGCAGGCTTTGGCTGAGAGAGAAAGCTAGCCGAAGCGCGGGTAGTGGTACTGCTCGCGCCGTCGTACGAGAGCTTGTTCAGGTTTAGCGCTTGTCCGCCTGTCTACCGATACTGAATTTCAAGCAGGCGATCAGGCGGCGGAAACTTCCGGCCGGTAGGGCGTCGGATAATACAGGCAGATATTTTTTACGGCCGCGGCAGCGAATGTGCAGAAATATCGCGAAAGGAGTCAGCGTGGTGCCGGGCAACAATGTGGCCGGCTCAAACGCTTGGCCGGGCTCGGCGTATTGCCAAGCGCCGGCGCGGTAACGCAGTTGGAAACCGCTTGCTCGCTGCCGTTTTACCGAGCGCCACCACGAGCAGAGGAGTGCGATCGTCAATCCGCCACGCCAAATGCCGGACAGATCGTTCAGCCAACACGCCGGTAATGCGCACGAATGCAATAAGTGAATGAAACATTGCAAGCGCGGCGAATCGGTTACGACGAATTCTTGTAAGGAATTGAGATATTTCGGCATATTCCGATCGGTGTTGTTGTCATCTGACGGTAAAATGAACCGGCTGTCCAACTAAGATTGGCAGTGAGAATCCCGTTTTTTATTACTAGCTCATGAATCCAGCAAACTCAAACTCCGCTACTTATTATCCGTTACGGCATTTTGCGGTCATCGAAATTACAGGTGCGGATGCCGAATCATTCTTACAAGGCCAATTGACTTGTAACGTCAAGGAAATCGACTCAAGCTGCGCCGGTATTGCCGGCTATTGCAATCCGCAAGGGCGGGTAATCAGCACCGTGTTGCTGGTCAAATCGCCTGACGGTTTTTTAGCGATACTGCCGCGTAGCCTAGCTGAAAAGGTGTCCAAGCGCTTGCAGATGTACGTGTTGCGCTCCAGGGTCAATCTTGCCGTTGACGGCGGCTGGCGTTTATTCGGCTGTTGCCCGGAGCAGGCGGCGGAGTCGCGCGCACCGGCCGATAGGCTTTTCCCTTGCCACTTGGAAAACGCCAATCTGTGGGTCTGTTTGCCGGGCGGGCCGCTGCGTTATTTAATACTGACCAAGGCCGTACAGCCTATAAGCGCCGACGGGGACGACGCGCAGTGGGGCTATTGGGACGTGTTGGCCGGGGTCCCCTGGTTCGGGCTCGAACAATCCGAACAATTCATTCCGCAAATGTTGAATCTGGACCGATTAGGTGGAGTCAGTTTTACCAAGGGTTGTTATACCGGCCAGGAAATCGTGGCCCGCACCCATTATTTAGGCAAGAGTAAGCGCGCTTTATGGGTAGGGCGGGTAGCGGCGTCATTGCCTGTTGGTGATTACAAGGTTTTGGCAAGCGACGGCCAAACTAAGCAGGGAGACGTGCTGGCGGTACAATCCTATCAAGCCGAGACAGCGCTCCTGATGGTTTTACAGTCGCTTGATGAGATCGGGAAACAACTTATACTTAGCGATCAAAATCACACGCCGGTCACGGTCGTTTCCGGGTAAGCGCTGGATAGCTAACTATGCAATTTAAATCCGTTCAAGAGTTTTTGCACCACGTTCGAACCGAGTTGGAAGCTAATCGTCTGGTGCTGCCTACCTTGCCCGACGTGGCAATTAAAGTACGCGATGCGGTTTCCAAGGGAGAGGCATCGGCTCAGCAGCTTTCGGAAATCATCGTGACCGATCCGGCTTTGTCGGCAAGGCTGATCCAAGTGGTTAATAGTCCCCTGTACCGAGGCGCTAACGAAATCAGCAATATCCAAATGGCGGTGACCAGACTGGGCAACAGTACCATTCGCACCTTGGTAACCAGCTTGGTCATGCAGCAGATGTTCAAACCCACCAGTCCTTTGTTGGAGGGCTATTTCCGCTCCATCTGGGAACAAGGGGTGAACGTGTCGGCCATTTGTCGGGCTTTAGCGACTTTCGTGCCGCATTTGAACTCGGATGAGGCCATGTTGGCCGGCTTGCTGCACCAAATCGGCAAGCTGCCGATTTTGACCTTGGTGGAAAAAATTCCGGAGTTCAAGGACAGCCCGTCGCGTTTGGAAAAACTGTTGGAAAAGGCTCATCCGCACGTGGGAAAAATCATCATGGATACCTGGAATTTTCCGGAAGAGTTAAAACTGGTAGCCTCTGCCTATGTCGAATTTCAGCGCGACCATGACGGTCCCGCCGATTATGTCGATCTGGTGCAAGTGGCCTTCCTGCAAAGCATCGCCGGCACCGATCATCCGGCCTGCCGGGTCGATTGGCGTTCGGTAGCGGCCTTTGCCAAGGTGGGTCTGCAAGCCGACGCCGAGATTCTGGAAATCGAAGGTGTATCCGAAGAAATCGAATTAGCTCAATCCATGTTGCGATAAATGACAGCCGTAATAGAACCTAAAGCCGCGTCCCGGTTTCGCCGTTTAGGCACGTTGACCATCTGTGCCGTGTATTTCGTGATCTTGGTCGGCGGCATTGTGCGTGCTTCCGGTGCCGGCATGGGCTGCCCGGATTGGCCGACGTGCTTCGGCCAATGGATACCGCCGACCGACGAAGCCCAACTGCCGACCAATTATCACGAAATTTACGCGGCGCGAGGCTACCAAAGCACCTTGTTCAATCCGGTCAAAACCTGGACCGAGTACACCAACCGTTTGATCGGGGCGACAACCGGCCTCTTGGTGTTTTTGACCGCGTGGGCTTCGCGCATCTATCTAAGGACCGACAAAGCCACTTTTTATTTGTCTTTGAGCGCGTTTTTTCTGGTCGGATTCCAAGGCTGGTTAGGTTCGGCAGTCGTCGCCAGCAATTTGAAACCGTTGATGATTACCTTGCACATGTTGTTGGCGCTATTCATCGTCGCCCTGCTGATTTACGCCATTAGCCGATCGCAGAAAGAGCTGCTTAGTGCATTGAATACCGTCTGGGTCAGTGCGCGGTTTCGGTTGGTCCTTAACGTTGCGATGGCCATGACCTTGCTGCAAGTGGCCATGGGTACGCAGGTACGGGAAGCGGTGGATTTTATTTCCCACCAGCACGCTTACATCGAGCGCGAATATTGGCGCGACAGTTTTCCGCTGATTTTTTACGTGCATCGTTCGTTTTCGTCGCTGATTTTGTTTACCAACCTGTGGCTGGCTTGGCAGGTTTATCGGCACACCCAGGTACAAGATTTGTTGCGCCGGGTTGCTTACGGCTTGGTCGGTTTGATCCTAACCGCGATCTTGGCCGGCGTGAGCCTGGACCGCTTGGGCTTTCCGGCCGTCGCCCAGCCCTTGCATTTGTTGATGGCCAACCTGATATTCGGTTGCCAGTTTTTTCTGTTTATTTGCTTGCACTATTCGGCCGATAAGTGGCGTGCTTTTACCTAAATATCAACGCGTTAGTTAATTTCGGCCGGATTTAAGGTACAATAGTTGCTGTGCCCGCAATTTCGCGGGCATGTTTTTTTCTACAGGTATTATTTGATGTCAGACACCCCTGCGCCTTCCTTTCAAGATTTAAATCTCTCCGAACCCGTACTTAAAGCATTGCAAAACGTAGGCTACGAATCGCCTTCGCCGATTCAGGCCCGCATTATCCCGTTCGTGATGTCCGGACGAGACGTGCTAGGACAGGCGCAGACCGGAACCGGCAAAACCGCGGCGTTTGCATTGCCGATTTTGACCCGCATCGACGTCAAGCAAAAAGAACCGCAAGCCTTGGTGTTGGCGCCGACCCGGGAATTGGCCATTCAAGTGGCCGAGGCCTTTCAAAGTTATGCCGCTCATATCAAAGGTTTTCACGTATTGCCGATCTACGGCGGTCAGGATTACACCACCCAGTTGCGTCAGCTGAATCGCGGCGCGCACGTGGTCGTGGGGACGCCGGGCCGGGTGATGGATCACATGCGCCGCGGCACCTTGAAGCTGGATAACTTGAAAACCCTGGTATTGGACGAAGCCGACGAAATGCTGCGTATGGGATTCATCGACGATGTCGAATGGATTCTGGAACAAACGCCATCCGATCGACAAACGGCCTTGTTCTCCGCCACCATGCCGGCGGAGATTCGTAAAATCGCGCAGCAATACTTGAACGATCCCGAACAGGTGACGATTAAAGTCAAAACGACTACTGCGGAAAACATTCGTCAGCGTTATTGTTTCGTCAGCGGCCCGCACAAGATGGATGCCTTGACCCGGATTTTGGAGGCGGAAAATTTCGACGGCATGATTATTTTCGTCAGAACCAAAACTGCGACCGTCGAAGTGGCCGAAAAATTGGAAGCGCGCGGTTTTTCCGCCTCGGCGATTAACGGCGACATGTCGCAAGCCTTGCGGGAACGGGCGATAGAGCATTTGAAAAACGGCAAGCTGGATATTTTGATTGCTACCGACGTGGCTGCACGCGGTTTGGACGTGGATAGGATTACTCACGTGGTCAATTACGATATTCCGTACGACACCGAGTCGTACGTGCACCGCATCGGCCGCACCGGGCGGGCGGGGCGTACCGGTGACGCGATTTTGTTCGTATCGCCGCGGGAAAAACGCTTGTTGGCCAATATCGAACAGGCGACGCGGCAGAAAGTGGAAGAAATGCCGTTGCCGTCTACCGAGTTCATCAACAATGCCAGGGTCAAGCGGTTTAAACAACGGATTACCGATACCCTGGCGGCCGAAGAGTTGAGCTTTTACAGTCAGCTGATCAACCAATACCAGGTCGAACATAACGTACCGGCAACCGATATTGCGGCGGCGTTGGCCAAATTGCTGCAGGGCGATACCCCGCTGCTGCTGAAAGACACCGTCAAGAAAGCGGCTAAGGATTACGCCCGCGACGAAGCGAAAGACCAGGGCGGTAAAAACGAGCGCAGCCGAAAGCGCGAGCGGAATACCAATCGGGCGGGAGGGGTGGAAATGGAAGTGTTTCGCATCGAAGTCGGTCACCGCGACGGGGTGAAACCCGGCAACATCGTCGGTGCGATTGCTAACGAGATAGGCATAGACGGCGATCATATCGCCCGTATCAAAATCGAGGATCAATACAGCACGGTAGAGCTACCGGCCGGCATGCCTAAAGATTTGTTTCAAGCGCTGAAGAAGGTGAGGGTGGTCGGTAAGGCGTTGAATATTTCCCGGTTGGACGAAGCTTCGGTAAAAAAGGACAAAAGCAAAAAGCGCGTGGGTTCCTCATCCAAACGCGGCAAGTCGGCGGGAAGCGAGTAGTCGGTCCCGTGTAAGAAGCGGGTTAGGTAAACTGCCGGTTTATACCACAGCCCAAAGGCGGCGCCAGTTCATCGGATTCGGCTGGCGCGGCTAAATGGGTTTGATCGGTAATCACGAGGCCGTCCCCGGCCAATAAAAATCCCATAGACTAAAGACGGCATAACCGTTAAGTCCCGGGTTATTCCGGGGTATTCTTACGGCCTTGCAGGCGGGCCAGCTTGGGCGCGACTGCCGGTACGGTCAACATGGTGCTAAGTAGAGCCATCACTAGCAAGGCGGTAAAGGTTTGGCCGGTGATGATTTGTTTGTCCAACAGCACGTTGGCGAAAATAATCATGATCAAAGCCTTGGTTTGCAATAGCCAGCCGATGATGGACGCTTCGCCCGGTTGCCAGTTCAACAGTTTTCCGGCCAGTCTAAGGCCCAGTAATTTGCCGCTGACGGACGCAATCAGCAGGACGCCGGCGGCGATAAGCACTTCGAGCCCGCCGGACGACCAGTGAGTTTTTAGCCCGGTACTGAGAAAGAACACCGGCATTACCGTCAGCAACAAATTTTGGCGTAATTGGTCCATCCGGCCGTGTTCGAACCAGGCGCTGTCCAGAATGGCGCCGGCCAAAAAGGCGCCAACCATAAAATGCAAGCCCGCCCAATCCGCGCCCAGGCCGAAAAAAGCCAGACTGATGATGCCGAGATACCAGCGGTCGCGTTCCGGCAGCCAAGCCATCAAGCGGCGCACGCCATAAGCGAAGAGAGGAAATAGCACTAGAAAAGTCAGTTGCTTGCCGATTCGGGTCCAGTCCAGCAGGATGATCGACAATATGGCCCAGATTGCAATATCGTCTAAACTGGCGTACCGCAGGATGCGCTGGCCGAGGGGGTGGCGCAAGATCCGCAGTTTATCCAGCAGCAAAATCAATATCGGCAATGCGGTGACGGCACAGGACATACCTATGCCTAAAATAAACTGCCAATTCATGGCGCGTTCGCCTATCCAGCCCGGATAAAACTGGATGAGCATGGCTGCCGCGCATCCGAATAGCAGAGGAACTCCTAGGGCCAAGCCCGCAGTCACCGAGCTCTCCAAGCGGTATTCCCAGGCTTTGCCCAAATCCAGTTCGATGCCGGCCACCCAAACAAACAGCATCACCGCCCACCAGGCGATCCCGTTCAAGGCTTGCAGCACCGAAGGATTGAAAACAAAGCTGTAGTATTCCGGATAAACCGCGCCGAGCACCCCCGGCCCCAACAAGATGCCGGTACCGATTTGCACCACCACCAAAGGGGCGAAGTAGTCGGTTCTGGCGATGCGCCAAATCAGGTAAGGCAGGGTATAAATGCTGGAGATTGCAATCAGGAAAATTTCGCTGGTGGACATGACGGATAGTGATCGGCATTGTGAAACCGAGCATTATGACAAACATGGATTGGCCGCAGCTATGGCCGCGGTTTATTCGCTCGCACAAGCCGACTGCTGGCGTGTTATTTTGTAGAGGCGTTTGTGTTACCGATGGCGGTATCACCAATCAGGGAGAAATCCGATGACATCAGGCGAATATTTCAACGCCGTAGTGATAGGCGGCGGTCCGGCCGGCAGTAGTGCGGCAATTTTGCTGGCTCAGGCCGGTTTACGGGTGGTGCTGTTCGAACGCGAGCGCTTTCCACGCTTTCAAATCGGTGAATCGATGCTGCCGGCCGCTTGGGAAATTTGGCGCCGGTTGGGAGTTACCGAAAAAATAGAAGCCGAAGGCTTTACGGTTAAGCAGGGTATTCACTTCGGCATGTTCAATCAAAAGCCTGAGGTGCTGTTGTTAACTGCCGAGTATCCGGACTATTTCGAACGGCCTTATACCTACCATGTCGAACGCGCTCGTTACGACCAAATACTTTTGGAACACGCCGCATCGTGCGGTGTCGAGGTGCGGCGCGAATGGTCGGTAACGCAAGTGCTGTTCGACGGCGACGCGGCGATAGGCGTGACCGCCGGGCCGATAGGGGGCGAAGCACGGCCGATCCATGCGCCGGTCGTGATTGACGCGTCGGGGCGGGAATCCTTGATCGCGCGCAGGTTCGGCTGGCGGCGGCCGTTGCCGGAGTTAAACAAGATCAGCCATTTCGCCCATTTCAACGGCGGTTTTCGCCGCAATCCGCACGATTTCGTCAGCTTCGGCGCAGTCATGGAAGGTTCGGTAACGACCGATATTCATAGCATAGACGGCGGCTGGCTTTGGTATATTCCGCTACGCAACAACGTGGTCAGCGTCGGTGCGGTGTTGGATGCGAGATATGCCAAACGCTTGGGGGAAACTGCGCAACAACGTCTTCGCGCGGCGATAGACGGCTGCGATTGCATACGTCTATGGCTGGAGCACGCCGAGCAGGCGATGGACGTCAAGACGATTTCGGCTATCGGTTATACCACTGAACGCTTTCACGGCGATGGTTTCGTATTGGTCGGCGACGCGTCGATGTTCGTCGACCCGGTATTTTCCGCCGGCGTTACGTTGGCGATGCGTAGCGGAGTATACGCTGCGGAAACCATCTTGGAGGGGGTAGCGGCGGGCGGCGATTTCGGCGCCGCCCGCTTGCAGCGTTACGAACAGCGCATTCGCGAGCCGATGGAACGCATCTTTAAAATGATTTACAACTGGTACCGAATTTTGGAACAGCAGGATGCCAATAACATTATTGTGCGCTCGCGGAACAGTCCGATGTTGCGCGAGCGGTTCATCGTGCTGTTATCGGGCGGTTACGACAAAGTCAGTATGGAACAAATTTTGGAGGCCGCGCAGGAGCCGGAATCGACGTATTTGATGTCGTGACCGGTCATAGGGGAGCCTAGCCGGCAGCTGATTGCCACGGCTTTATCAAGCCTTCACAGCCTAAGATCCCCCAGGTTTTTTACTGAAGCTGATCATGCAGCCAAGCCCGATCATAAGCAAACCTAGGCCGGCAGGCACAGGCACGGGTTTAACGCTCAAGCGGGCAATTTCGACGTTGGCACTGTTATCACCCGTCAGATTGCCGAAATAAATTTGATAAGGCACAAACGCACCGGGGGCTATGCTTTGTGTCGCGATCAATTGCCCATCCACTGTAAATTGTAACCACCCGGCATCGGTCACGCGGAATCGATAGTCGTGAAATTGACTATTGTCGTAAACGACGCTGTTGACCGTTCCCGATTGCGACACGTAAAACCAATCCAGATAGGCGTCGTATAAAAATAGCGAGAGCACCGAGCCCAGTGGTTGCGAGCTTAGTTGAAATTGGAAGCCCGTCCTGTCGGATTGCGGGTCGAAATCGACTACTCTGGCGCGGATGTCGATTTCGAAGCCGTGCGAATAGGCTTGATCGAAGGTCCAACGGTAAAAATAGCGGGCGCCTTCGTTTACCGAGCTTGTTTGAGTTAACGTATCGTTTTGTGTCTGAAAAACTTCCGTTTCCGGTTGCAGGTATTGACCTTGCTCACCCCAGGTTCCGAAGTATTCCCAGCCTTGGGCGCTCGGTAAACTGTCGAAGGCCAACGAAACCGGGGACGCATGTGCGACGGATCCCAGCGACAAACACAACCATATTATTGAACGATCGAGTTTCATAAATTTCTCCGGATACGGTTAAACTGCTGCGGCTTGACGGTTTTTCCTGGTACGCAGGCTGATCGTCGGCGCCGGGTTGGCGGCCGATTGTGACCGCTTATATTCGGAAGACCTGCAGCACGGTCAAGTCATCAATCATCAGTTGCTTAGCGCTAATCCGTTTGGCGATTTACCTGCTGAGTGATTTCTGACCCGGCCATAGCTCCAATACGCCGCGCAAGCGCCTTCCGACGACACCATGCACGAGCCCATCGGGTTTTCCGGGGTGCAGACGGTTCCCAATAATTTGCAATCCTGCGGCTTTTTGGCGCCGCGCAAAATGGCCGGGCATTCGCAGCCTTTGACGTCGCTGGCTTTAATCGCCGGCATCGCGAAACGGCGTTCGGCGTCGAATTCGGCGTACTGCGGTTTGATGCGTAACGCGCTGTCGGGAATCAGTCCCAGGCCGCGCCACTCGAACTGCGGGCGCAATTCCAATACTTCAGCGACCAGCGCCTGGGCTTTGCTGTTGCCGTCGCGGGTGACGGCGCGGCTGTATTCGTTTTCGACCTGACGCCGGCCAGCATTGAGTTGGCGGATCAGCATCAGTGCCGATTGCATCACGTCCAGCGGTTCGAAGCCGGCGATGACGATGGGTTTGGCGTACTGCTCGGCGAAGGTTTCGTAGGGCCGGCTACCGATTACGCTACTGACGTGGGACGGGCCGAGAAAGCCGTCGATCTGCACCGGTTCCGGAGCGTTCAAGATGGCTTGCATCGCTGCCGGGGTCAGTACGTGGTTGCAGAATACGCTGAAATTTTTCAATCCTTCGGCCTGCGCTTGCTTGACGGCAACGGCGGTGGGCGGTGTTGTAGTTTCGAAACCGATGGCGAAAAACACCACTTGGCGGTCGGGGTTGTCGCGGGCGATATTCAGCGCATCTTGAGTCGAGTAAACCATGCGGATGTCGCCGCCGGCCGCCTTGGCTTTGATCAGACTTTGCCGCTCGCTGGCCGGAACCCGCATCAGATCGGCGTAGGTGCATAAAATCACCTCGTGCTCGCGCACCAGTTGGATGGCGTTGTCGATCCGTCCGGTCGGCAGCACGCACACCGGGCAACCGGGGCCATGGATGAATTCGACGTTGGCCGGCATCAGATCCTGCACGCCGTAACGGAAAATGGCATGGGTATGGCCGCCGCAAAACTCCATCAGCCGATAATGGCGGGCAGGATCGACAGTTTGGGCAATCGCGCCGGCCAGTTGTTGGGCAACGTCGCGCTGGCGGAATTCGTCGATGTATTTCATGAGGCAATCAAACCGGCTTCGGCAAACAAAGCCAGGGTCTTCAAGGCTTCGTCTTCGTCGATTTTGTTCAGGGCGTAACCGACATGGACCAATACATAATCACCTACTTTGATGTCTTCCACCAATGCCAGCGACACCTCGACCTTAACGCCGTCCACCGATGCGGTGGCCATGTCGCCGGCGGGTGCTATTTCAACAATTTGGGCAGGGAGAGCAAGGCACATCAGCAAAATCTCGTGATAATAAAGTCAAGACGTTGGACTATTTAACCGGCTTGCGATCCGGATCGGATTACGCCGTAAATCGAGCACCGCAACGACGATAATCGCCGAATCGGTAACGTCGTAATAAATCGCATAAGGAAAGCGTTTGGCCAGCATGCGGAATAAACCGAATTGCTTTTCATGTATGCCGGCGTATAAGTGCAGGGATTCAATATCGGCAATCAGGCTGTCAAAAAAGTATCCACCGACTCCAGGTTGGCTGGCGTCGTAAAACCGTTTGCCCGTTTGTAAATCGGCGGCCACTTTTTCTAAAAACAGCAATTCTTTAGCGATCATCGATTGCGGTCTTTCAACTCCTGCAACGTCAGCAATTTGGCTTGATGCGAGGCGAGGCGCTCCATTCTGCCGTTGAGCACCTCTTGGTGCCATTGCGGCGAGGCGATCGGCTCCGGCTCTCGGCAAAGACTGTCCCAGATTTCCTCCATTAACAACATGCGTTCGCTGACGGGGAGCGATTTGATTTCGGCTATGGTCATGGCGATACTCCTACTCTGCTCAAAGCCACTATACCCTATCTTTCGAGTTTGAAATGCAGGCGTCAGGCATAGCCAATCCCCTGCAACGCCAACTCCGCCCGCAGCCATTGCAGCCAATTGTCCATGCCCTCGCCGGTTTTGGCAGAAAGCTGCAACACGCGGATTTTCGGGTTGACCTGTTTGGCGTAGCGGATGCATTGTGCCACGTCGAAATCCAGATGCGGCAGCAGGTCGGTTTTATTCAAAATCATCAAATCGGCGGCATGAAACATGTCCGGATATTTGATCGGTTTATCCTCGCCCTCGGTGACCGACAGAATCACCACCTTGTGGGCTTCGCCCAAATCGAAGGCGGACGGACAAACCAGATTGCCGACGTTTTCGATGAACAGCAGGCTTTTTTCCGGCAGATTCAGACTTTCCAGGGCATGACCGACCCGGTGTGCGTCCAGGTGGCAGCCTTTGCCGGTGTTGATCTGCACGGCCGGCACGCCGGTAGCGCGGATGCGGTCGGCGTCGCGGGCTGTTTGCTGGTCGCCTTCGATTACCGCCATCGCTATCTGGTCTTTCAAACGCAGCACGGTTTCAGTCAGCAAAGTGGTTTTGCCGGAGCCCGGACTGGACACCAGATTTAACGCCAAGATACCGCGCTCGCCGAAATAGCGCCGGTTGTCGCCGGCATAACGGTTATTGGCGGACAAAATATCCTGTTCGATCTGCACCATCCGTGCCGGGGTCAAGCCGGGCGCATGCGCGTGTGCCGGACCATGGCTGTGGTTGTGTTCGTGGTGATGGTGGTGCTGGCTATGGCTGTGGGCACGCACATGGTGGTGTTCGTGCACGTCGCCATGTTGATGATCGTGATCGTGTTCATGCGAGTGGTTCAGGCCCTCGCCGCAGCCGCAGACGCCGCACATTACTCTACCTCCAATTCTTTAATCCGCATTTGATCGCCGCCGCTCACTTGAATCTGATGACTGCCACATAGCGGGCATTCGTCGTATAACTGCCGGACCGGCACGTTGCGCCCGCACGGCATACACCAGGCTTCACCCGGTATTTCGATAATTTCCAGTTTGGCCGCGTCGGCCAGAGAGCCTTTTACCACTAGATCGAAGCTGAACTTTAACGCTTCGATTTCCACCCCGGCCAAAGCGCCAATTTCCAGCCAGACTGTCTTTACCTTGGCATAGTTTTGTAGCGGCGCCTGCTGCTCCAGGGTTTGTAAAATACTTTCGCAGAGCGACATTTCGTGCATGGTGGTTATCGCGTCAGGTTGGTTAGAACAGTTAAATAGCGGCTATTGGGCGCATGCTAGATTTCCTCCAAAGTTAACCGATACGGCACGCAGGGATCTATCGCTTGTATCCACCATTGCGCTTGCCGGCGTAGCTCCTCATTGTCCTTCGCTCGTAAGTTGGCTAAACCGCGCGCCGCGACACCTTGCGGATGAAAATTCCACTCGGTCGGCGCCACGATGCGGTAATCGTACACCCGCTCATCGCGCAGTTCCAGCGCGTGAATTAATACGCCGCGAGCCGCCTGTACCTGCGCCAAGCCGGCGTCGCCGTCACCCACGCTATCGGTCAAAAGCACATTGGATTCAGTTGTGCGTAAGTGAGCACAAAACAGGCTTACCTCTTGCAGCAAAGCGACGAAGCGGGCGAGCAGACCGTTGCCGTAGTTAACACGCAATGCCGCCAGCAACGGTGACTGCTGCAAACTGTAAGGTGTATTCTCGAAGCACACTCCTTGCCAAGTCGGCGTAAGGCAAAACGCTTCGGCATCGTCCGCGCGCAGTCGCTGTAGCAGTTCATAACTGTCCAAATTCGGTAGTGCTGCTATCGGGTTGCAGCCGGCGGCTTGCCAGCCCCAGGGATACAAGCGCTGTACGATTCGACCTGCCCAACTGTTGTTGCCCGCCAACCAAGACCGCATATCCTCTTCATACTGCAACGCCGCGAACTCGGTCATGCAGCCGGAGAATACTGCGGCATCGATTAAATGAACCAATTCGTCCGCAACCAGTGCTGCGGCACTGAAGTTTAACGACGACTTTGCATCCAAGCTAAACGCCGCTGCTTCAACGAATAAGGCCGATTTAAAACGGCGGCTGCAGTTCAGCACACCGGCCAGCGCGGATTTGTCGGCCGCTTCATCGAGCATAACAGGCCAGTCGAGCAAGATACGCCAGACGTGTTCGCGCAAGGTTTCGGCATATAGCAGCTGTACGTGTGCTAAATCGGTTTCCTCGTCGTACGCTTGGTCCAATGCAGCTAAACACGCCATTAAAGCCGCGTAGCTATGCGCATCGGCACATAGCGAAAACAGCATGGGTACCAGCGCCAATACTTCGTTCGGCGTTTTGCCGATTAGCACCCGCGCTGCCAGCGGACGGGTCGAGCTAATCTTCGCGGACTGCGCTGTTCCGCCGCGATGGCGTAACAGAATCTCTAATTCGCCGCCGGGACTCATTTAGCAGGGCCGAACTGTCCGCGCAGTAAATCTCTACGGCTCATTGGTTGTTGCGGCACACTCAACAGGCCTTGCAACGCCGCTTCGCCAGCGGCGACTGCCGCCTTTTGATCTTCGAATTGGAACATCGGCGAAAACAGCGAGCATAGTCCGTAACGGCCTAAATCTTTTTCTTCGGCAACGGTAAACGTAAAAGAGCCGTACGGAAAAGCGCACTCGAACTTGCAACCTGGGGCTTGAGCAACCCAATCGCTATGCGCTCCTGGCAGTAACAGCAGGTTCATGAACCAGGGTGTCAGCAATATACCAACCCAGTCGCCGTTAAACGGGTAAAACGGCAACGCCTGCACCGACAATTTTGGATTGAGCAACGGCACGTCCTGCATCCGCTCGGTCAATATGGCGTTAAAGCGCGCTTCCAACGCGTGTTGGATTTGTGAGCTGTCCTGCCATTCCACGCTTACGATTCCAACAACAGGAAATCCCGTTTCGGCGCGCCGCATTCCGGGCAGCTCCAGTGATCGGGCAAATCGGCGAAAGCGGTACCCGGCGGAATTTGCCACACCTCGTCGCCGCAGTCCGGGTCGTACACGTGCCAGCAAATCTTGCATTCCAGCTTGGCTTTAGCATCCAGCCGTGCGGCATCGCCGCCGTAAGCGCCGGAGAAAAAGCTCTCGCTCATAGATAAACCTTCAATATTTCCTCCAGCCGCTGGGCGCTGTCGGCGATGTCTTCGCTAGAGGCGCAGGCGACGTTGGGCATGTCGCTGACTTCCAATGTGTTCAAAATCAACGTGTCCTGTGAATTAAAATAGCGCACCCACCAAACGTTACGGGTGGCGGTCGCCGTTATCCGGCAGTTGCCGTAGCCGCGCGACAATATCGTTACCGGCCCTTTGCCCAAGCGTTGTTCCAGCAAAGCCAAGTCTTGTTCGGTTTGCGGCAACAGGCTTAAATTGATGACGTGAGCTTCGGTGCCGGGCCGGTACTCGGCAATCTTGGCATTCAGTTCCGCTAGCAGCGGCAACGCATTCATCACGCCTTCCGGCAAGTTGACGATATCGGTCTCGACCTGCGCTGCCGCGCCGGCGAACGCCGACTGCAACAAGGCTTGCGGGATCACGCCGACTTCCAGGCAGTCGGCAATCACTTGCTGCCCCTCAAGCTGTTGCGAGCGCCATACTCCGGCCAAAACCGATTCCTGCACCCGCAGTCCGCCTGCACCCAGGGCACTGACTTCTCCCTCGCCGAGCAACTCATCGATAAACGCGCGGTTCGCCGAATCCAAACCGGTCAGATCGATGACCGGCATTACCTCAGGATAAGCCAGCAATGCCTGCTGCAAGCACTCGGCTACGGCCCGTGCCGGAGCCAGTTCCGGCGCTTTCAAGTCGGAAGAGATCTGCGGCATCCGATAGATGGCCATTTCTTCCGGCATGGTCAGGTAATCCAGCTCGGCGCCGTCTTCTTCGGCGGGTTGGGAGCCTTGGCCGAAAATTGGGAGGGGTATGCTTGTCATGTTTCGGTTTTCTGTTGAATTAAACTGTTGGCTGGATGAGCGAAGCGTCTCCGGCATTGGGTAATTGTTTATTCGGTGTCGCTAACGCGGTTGTCGTTTTCCTCGTTCCCACGCGCCGCGTGGGAATGCAGATTAACCGCGCCAGCGGTAACATAGAATCCAATCAAACCAGCAAGGTCAACTCCATGGGTCGCAGCCGATACCGCATTCTCCAGTCAGAGTATCCGCACTTTTTGACCTGCACAGTCTTGAACTGGATACCGCTATCCACCCGCCCGGCCACCGTGCAAATCGTACTGGACGCTTTGTCTTATCGCCGACAACAGAACGGCTGGCGGATTTACGGGTATGTGATATTGGAAAATCACATGCATTTACTGATACAAACCGACGATCTAGCCAACCAACTCGCCCATTTCAAATCTTACACTGCCCGCCAGTTGATCGACTATTTTCACGGAATCAAAGCCGAGCGGCTATTGGTCCAACTCACATGGTTTCGCAAAGCGCATAAAACCGACAGGGCATATCAATTGTGGGAAGAAGGCAGCCATCCGCAGTCGATCGATAATCCCGAAGTCTTAAGGCAGAAGCTGGATTACATCCACCTCAACCCGGCCAAACGCGGTTATGTCGATTTGCCGGAACATTGGCGATATTCCAGCGCCCGCGATTATGCTGGGTTGGCGGGTTTGTTACCGGTTTATCGCGATTGGTTTTAGCTTTACCGCAGCGCGGTTAACCTGCGCTCCCACGCGGCGCGTGGGAACGAGAGGAAAAAACCTATTAATTAACTCCTCGTTTTCACTCCGGGCGAGGGAACGGAAACTTTAAAATTCGTCGCCGCTTAATGGTGGTCTGTCGCAAACGTTTTGCAAAATAGCATCAAACGCATTTTTATCCGCTCGCTCGGAACGAGCGTTCAAGTAATCCTCAGTTGCCAATGCCGATACCTTTTCGGCCACGGCGCTAGCGATGAATTGGTTAATGGAAACCCCTTCCTTTTGTGCAAATTCTTTGACGTGTCTATGAACGGAATTGGGGAGTCTTAGGCTTAATGCACTCATTTCAAACGCTCCAGTAATGTTTTTGGGATGATGGCTCCAACGCCTAATTTTTCGCGGCCGGCAAAGTTCTAATTGTTGTGTAGTAACAATGGTTTTAACACTAGCAGCAACAGCCCTATCCGGCAGGATTCTACTAAAGCATGGTAGATGCAAACTTTTTGCTAGGCTTCTTAGCTCGAAGAAACTCATTGAGCCGGAAGTGCTACCAAATCACTTTGGTCTCCGGCGGTAGTATATAGAGTTGCTGATCCGCGAACGTCTGACTTTTTTCCATCCACTACTGTAAATTTACAAAATTGCGAATCTGTGTCTGAGCCACTTATAGCCTTAATGGAATTAGGCAATATAAGTACTGTAGAGTTTCTAACTAATTCTCCATTGCCATTATAAATTTCTAAAATAACTTTTTTTGAGGATTTATTGATATTAGCTATTTGGCAGTAAAACGAAGTACTGCTGCTAGGGCTTAATGGTGGGGTGTATAAAATTGCCTTTGCAGATGTGCCAGCAGAAAAAAACATAATAAATATTATTAGTGAAATATGTTTCATTTTATTCCTCTTAATATATAAAAATAACGGTGGATTGTTATTAGTTTTAATGCGAGATTTCCGCCTGTCGAAGTGACTCGTGGTTCATCTGAGCAATGTGCGGGCTTACTCGGCAACCGCTGTTCCGGAAATTGATTGCACTTTGCCCGAGTCAAAATCAGCCAAGCGACGCGCCGATTCGTCCCCCCAACAATTGCTCGAATTCCGACTCGGAAACTTCTTCGACACTCAATAACAAGCGTCGTGCCAGTGCGGCACGTTCTTGATGCGGTAGAGAAAATATTTCAGCTTCCAGTTGTGCGAGATTCATATCTGCAATACTCCTCGAAACTTAAGACAACAGGCTACTACGGTGCTGGCGCAGCAGGGATAGTATACGTCCAAGCGCAATCGGTCAGGATAGCGACACCAAATTGTTAAAGAGCTGTTGAGACTCTTAGTCTCAACAGGGAACCGCGGAGCGGTTCAAGCCTGGCTTCCACGCTGAGCGTGGGAGCTATAAAAAGTTACAGGTTTTCCAACGTATAAAATTCAGGCCTGCCCGCTACACACCTTGCCGATGTCAAACCCCGGCGGCGCGCTGGGCTGCGAGGCCAAGATGCGGCTGAATTCCCGGCCGTATTCCTGCCAGTCCTTGATGCCGGTAATCGCGCCCAAATACTCGCCGCGGCGCAGGAATATCAGGGTAGGCCAGCCGGTAAAACGGTAGCGGGCTTGTAGTTCGCGCTCAACCGTGCGGGCAATCAGCGCGCCGTGCAAGCGGCCGGCGTAGGCTTTAAGCAGCTCGGGCAACACGATGGCCACGTCGTGGCTTTCCGGAAATATACCCGGATCGTTAGCGAAAAACAGCACGACGTCGGCGTGGCCGTAAACGAACAGGTCGAAGTTGTCGGCGTCCAGCAGCGGTAGCCCGTGGCGGGTTTGCAGCTGTTCCAGTAAGGCGCTCATCGGCGTAAAAACTCCGGCAGTTCCGGCTCGCGGTCGACTAAGTCGGCAAATAAATGGTCAATGTTGGTTTGTCCTTGCATGGCCAAGCGCATGGCTTCCAGGGCGTCGCTGATTTGCGTGGCCTTTTCCGCGCTGACCACTTCGCGGGCGGTATCCAGAAACACCAAAATCCAGGTGCCTACCGGCTGGTCGCCAACCAGCATCATGTCGATGCGGCTCAGCTGGCCGCGATACTCGCAAATTGCCGAACCTAAGCCTGTTTCCACGACTTGCATGGGTATGCCTATGCACATCAGTATTTTCCCCGGTAGTCGACATCCACTTGCATGGCGTCCTCTAAAGAGTGCGGTGGACGTATTTCGAATGCGGCGGAGCGAACCACGCGTTCGTCGCCAAGCCGGCAGGCAAGCTCGGCATCGGGGCGCTCTTGCTCGTAGCGATGCATATTCAATGCCGGATCGTCCAACTCGGCGGCGCTATCCAACCGCTGCGCCGATACCCCAAATTCGGCTAGATAGGCCAGGGCCAGATCGATCGCCGGCTGGATTTGCGCTTTGACCGCCGGCCGCAGGCTGCCGCCGTAATCTTCCAATTCTTCCGGCTGCACACCGATCAGCAACAAACGCTCGGGATATTGGCCTAGCATCTGCGCCATCGCCAAGACTTCTTGAAAGCCGGTTTGGTGCAGGCTCATTTTTTTGGCGCCTAAAAAGTTGGGCACGTCATCATTCTCGACGCGTTTCAGCGTGGCCGGCGCCAAGCCGTAATCTACAGCGTCAAACACCACCAGTACGTCGGCATTTTGCACGTGCTCGATCAAATAAACACCCTGGGTTCCGCCATCCAACACTCGAACGTTATCCGGAAAACAGTAGTGTTTTTGCAGATGCTCGATGACCCGCACGCCGAAGCCTTCGTCCGCCCACAGCAGGTTGCCGATGCCGAGCAGCAGAATGTTGACCGCTTCCTTCATACGGGTAGGCCTGCGTGGCGGTTTAGGATATAGTGGGGCGGATGCACCGAACTTATCGTCCCCGGAATTTGCCAGCCCGAGGTTGGGACGGTAAGGGAAAGCGCATCCACCGCAAACTGCTTAGTGGGCATCGTCTATCGGTTCGTCGTTGCGAAAGCTGCGCCAGCCGGTAGCAATAGTAGCCAGCATGCTTTGTCCTGATAATTTTTCTTCGCGTATCGCCACGTAGATATGGATTAACACGAAGCAAACGATGAACCACATCACCAGATGATGCCAGGTATGCACGGTCTGGCTGTCGCCGAACAGCGGTAACAGCCAGCTGCTGAACAGGGCAAATTGCCAGCTACCTTGACCTTCGCCTTCGCCGTACAGGGCAAAGCCGGTGAAAATCATGAATAGCACGCCCCAGACGAACACGAAATGCATGGCCAAAATAGCTAGCGGATTGTGGCCGATGTAATGCCGTGGTTGTTTTTCCAGAAAGCAATACCAGCGGACTTCGCACCACACGCCTTCCCAGAAGTGTGGGCTGAGCAAGGGCGGCAGGAAAATTTGTTTGGCGTGTTCGTTACCGACCGCTGCCCAGTACAAGCGCCCCACTAAACCGATTGCCAGCAGGTAACCGGCGGCGAAATGCGCAAAGCGAATGTAGCCCATCAGAAAATTGGCTGAAGCTTCGCCGGCCGGCGACGATAACGGCGACGCAATCAAGTAGCCGGAGACAGCCAGCACGACGATGGCCAGCGCATTGACCGCGTGCCACAGCCTGACCGGCAGTTCGTAAACGTAAACCGGAGCGTCCGGCGCTTTCATTGCGGTCTCCGCAGCTGCCAAGCCAACAATAAAGCGGCTAACACGGTGGGAATGATCCAGTGAGCGTCGCTCCAACCGGCCGGTTGGCTTAAGGCAAAATGTTCCAGCGCGTGGCTGAAGCTATCGATGCCAGGATGGCTGTGGGCGTGGACCGTACCGGCAGCCAGTAGCAAGCCAGTGGCGAAAAGTAATTTGTTCATAGTGACTCCGCTAGGTAGTACCGCAGGGTAGGCTGTGCCTACCCGTTGTCGAGTTTTCGGGATTAACGCACTTTAACCTGGGTCAGTTCGCTGCCGTCCGGGCTGATAACGTGGGTCGAACAGGCCAGGCAAGGGTCGAAACTGTGCAAGGTACGCAAAATCTCAACCGGTTCTTCCGGTCGTTTAACCTTAGTGTTCATCAACGAGGCTTCGAAGGCGCCGATGTTGCCTTGTTCGTCGCGCGGCGATCCGTTCCAGGTCGTGGGTACCACGCATTGATAGTTGGCGATCTTGGTGTCTTCGATTTTCAGCCAGTGGCCTAACGCGCCGCGCGGCGCTTCGGTAAAACCGACGCCTTTGACGCTGCTCGGCCAGGTATCCGGATCCCAGCGCTCGACGTTGGCGGTCGCCAAATCGCCGGCCTTGATGTTCGTCATCAATTTGTCCATGAAGTAGCGCATTTTGCCGGCGGCCCATTGCGCTTCCAGACCGCGCGCGGCGGTACGGCCCAAGGTGGAGAACAAAGCGCTGACCGGGACGTCCAGGGTTTTCAGCACGAAATTGATCTGCTCGGTGATTTCCTCGTGGCCTTGGGCATAGCCGACTACGTAGCGGGCCAGCGGGCCGACTTCCATCGCGTGGCCTTTCCAGCGTGGCGCTTTGATCCACGAGTATTTGGCCGATTCGTCCAACTCTTGAATGTGGGTGCGGTCGCCTTTGGTTTTAGCGCCTAATTTGTAATTCGGTTCGGTCACGCCGTCCCACGGATGCAAACCTGCCGATTCGTCGGCGTATTTGTACCAGGAGTGCGGAATGTACTCTTTGATCTGCTCGGGATCGCGCACGTCGACTTCGTGCACCTTGCTTAAATCGCCGTTGATGATCGCGCCTTGCGGCATCAACAGATTGGCGGCCGAATAGTCGTTGGCTTTGTCCGGAATGTCGCCGTACGCCAGCACGCTGGAACCCGATAAGCCGCCGCCGTACAGCCAGCCTTTATAAAATTGGGCGATGGCCAACAGGTCCGGAATGTAGATCTGGTCGATGAAGGTGATGGTGCGGTCGATGATGGACGACACCAGATTCAAACGCTCCATGTTGACCCCGCCGACCGCGCCGACGCCGTCGATATTGATCGCGCAAGGCACGCCGCCGACCAGCCAGTTCGGATGCGGATCCTTGCCGCCGAACACGGTACGGATTTTCATGATGTCTTTTTGAAAATCCAAGGCTTCCAGGTAGTGGGTTACCGCCAGCAAATCGGCTTCCGGCGGCAGCAAATAGGCCGGATTACTCCAATAGCCGTTTTTGAACGGACCAAGCTGGCCGGATTCGACGAATTTTTTCAGCCGGTTTTGCGTATCGCGGAAATAGCCGGGCGATGACTTGGGGTTGCTCGGCGAAATCTGTTGCTGCAATGCCGACACCGCATTCGGATCGGCTTTCAAGGCGTTGACCGGATTGACCCAATCCAAGGCGTGCAAATGATAGAAATGCACCAAGTGGTCGTGCGCCTGCAAGCTCAACTGCATGATGTTGCGGATTGAGTTGGCGTTTTCCGGGATCTTGATTTTCAGCGCGTCTTCGACCGCGCGCACCGAAGTCAAGGCGTGGGTGCCGGTGCAGACGCCGCAGATGCGTTGCACGAAGGCCCAGGCGTCGCGCGGATCGCGGCCTTTCAAAATCACTTCCAGGCCGCGCCACATGGTGCCGCTGGATACCGCGTTGCGGATCATGTTGTCGGCGTCGATGTTGACTTCGCAACGCATGTGGCCTTCGATGCGGGTAACCGGATCGACCACTACGCGGCGGCCGGCGTCGTCCAGATGAAAGCCGTTGGGGGTATTGGTGACGGTCATGGTTATTCAGCTCCGGGATGGTTGTCGGCTTGTTTGGCGTTTTTCAGGGCGGTCAGACCGGCGTGCGCGGCAATGCCCGCACCGACCAAGCCGGCCGCGCTGCCGCCGACCACGTCGGCGTTGGCTTCGATGCCGAACTGGTTGATGCCGGTCAGGCGATCGTAGAAACTGCCTTTATCCCAGAAGCCGTCTTCGGAACAGCCGATACAACCGTGGCCGGATTGAATCGGAAACGACACGCCCTCGTTCCATTTCACGGTCGAGCAAGCGTTATAGGTGGTCGGGCCTTTGCAACCCATTTTGTACAGGCATTGGCCTTGACGCGCGGCTTCGTCGTCCCATTGCTCGACAAACTGGCCGGCGTCGAAATGCGGACGGCGGTAGCACTTGTCATGGATGCGCTGGCTGTAGAACATTTGCGGCCGGCCTTGTTTATCCAGGGTCGGCAATTTGTCGAAGGTCAGAATGTAAGCCACCACCGCCGTCATCACTTCGGCAATTGGCGGGCAGCCCGGCACTTTGATGATCGGCTTGTTGGCTAAGCCCGGTACTTTGTGAACTGGCGTGGCGCGAGTCGGATTCGGCTTGGCAGCCTGTACGCAACCCCAGGAGGCGCACGAGCCCCAGGAAATGATGGCTTTGCAGCTTTCCGCCGCGTATTTCAACTGGTCGACAAAGGGTTTGCCGCCGATGATGCAGTACATGCCGTCTTCGGCCAGCGGCGGATTGCCTTCCACCGCCAGGATGTAATTGCCTTTGTATTTTTCGACGATCTCGTCGACGATGGCCTCGGCGTTATGGCCGGCCGCAGCCATGATGGTGTCGTCGTAATCCAATGACAGCATCGACAAAATCACGTCTTTGGCCAAAGGATGGCCGGAACGGATGAAAGACTCCGAACAGCAGGTGCATTCCAGACCGTGCAACCACAATACCGGAATGCGCGGTTTGGTTTCCATCGCCTCGGCTATTTTCGGGGCGAAGGCCGGGGACAAGCCCAGCGAGGCAGCGGTCAGGCTGCAGAACTTCAAGAAGCTGCGGCGGGTGATGCCCTGCCTACGCATCACGTCGTAAAAGGTTTCGATCATGTAAGCTCCTGCATGGCTTGTTTGCGCCGCTAGCCTGGCCGATACCGTTCAGCTCCCGCTGTTGTGCTGATGGCGTGCAACGCTGTCGTTATTGTTATGGATCGAGTTGCGGCCAGCCCGCAGCCCGATCAGACCGCGACAAATACCGCAACATTTGTGCCTAAATGGCGAGGCGGATAATACCATGAAATTTGTAGGATAAAAGCGGGCGAGTGGTGCTCGCCGTTGGTGATTTATCCGACATTTGTTACATGCCGTTTGTCTGTTTGAGCGATAAACGACATATCCGGAGCGGCGTTTGCTGCCTTTACTCGGTCTGATTGAAGGGCGTCTCAAACTGCTGGAGTAGGTGGGTGGCGAGAATGGGTTTCGATTCGCCATGGCCGAGAGCGTGGCAGGCGATTTTCGCTGTCGCAAATCCGCGCAGTTAAGCTACACTGCCGGCCATTGGAGTTTTAAGACGAGTGCGGCGGCAGTAAATTCGCTTCCATTTCCTATCGCTAACCGCGTCGATAGCCTAGCCTGTATTCGCCTTTTCAGACCCGGAGATTTTGTTATGAAGCAAGCATCCGCATCCCTAAGTCGCAACCGTTGCCGCGCATTTTTGACCTACTTGTTGCGCACGCTGGGGCTGGTTTGTTTAGCGAGTCCGCTCAATCCCGCTAATGCCGGCCACCGGCAACAACAAGCCTTGGAAACCCGTGTACAGGCTGTGCGGCAAAATTTGCTCGAACAGGCTGAGCCGCCGTCCGCTTGCGAATCCGCGGAAACGGATACGGCCGTAAATAAAGCCCGCTCGATGTTGGCTCAATGGGCCAACTGGCCCAACTGGCCGAACTGGAACAACTGGGGCAACTGGAATAATTGGCCGAATTGGTATAACCAGTAAATCCGTGACTGTCGCCGCCTCGATTGTAACGCTGCATAGGCCGGGTTGCTCCCGGCGAATGCCAGCCTGCGGCAGCGGTTTGTTGAAGGGTTTACTATGAAAATTTTTCAACGACCGTCCTCCCGCGAATTGGCTTTCGAATAGCCAAGGAGCGCCCTTTCACCATCGAAGCTTATCTATAACCGGCACGAGCGCGATTGATGGTAGCGCATGCCGCGCCAGATCCGATTGCCGGTATGTCGGTAGTCGTTCAAGCTCCTCCTGACTGACTACCCTAAAAGTTAAAATCGACGTATTATTTCCGTTAGAGCCAATGAGGTATTCCAACCGGCAAAATGCCTCAGGCAACTGTCACGTCGTACGTTTATAAGGAGCTTGCATGAAAACCACCGCCGAACAACGCGCACGCCTGGAGGCCCTGATCCGACGCGCCGAACAGGAAGCGCAAGAGAGGCCCGGTACTTACCGCGCCAAGGTAGGCTTACTAGCCTTGTTGGGTTATGCGGTGATATTCGGCGTATTGTTTATTCTGTTGGCCCTCAGTGCAGGCATCGGTTGGGCCGCGCTGGTCAGTACCACCTTCGTGATTTTTTTGCTGAAGAAAAAACTGATCATCGTGATCGTGGGGATGATTTACGTGTTGCTGCGAGCCTTGTGGGTGCGGTTCGAAGCGCCGGAAGGCTACCGGCTGACAGCCAAAGCGTATCCGCAACTGTTCGAACGCTTGAAAAGCTTGAGCCGCCGGCTCGACGCGCCGCGTATCCACCAGGTAATTTTGACGCCGGAAGCCAATGCGGCGATTGTGCAAACCCCGCGCCTCGGCGTATTCGGCTGGCCGAAAAACACCTTGATCCTCGGCTTGGAACTGCTGTTTAGCCTGACGCCGGCCCAGGCCGATGCGGTAATCGCGCACGAACTGGGGCATTTATCGGCCGCGCACAGCCGCTTCGGTGGCTGGATTTACCGGGTTCGGCTAGGATGGCAACGCATTATGGAAGGTTTGGCGCACCAGCAAAACATCGGTGCCTCGCTGATGCGGCGCTTTTTCGATTGGTATGCGCCAACTTTCGCCGCTTATTCGTTCGCGTTAGCGCGCAGCAACGAATTTGCCGCCGACGCCGTCTCGGCGCAGTTGACCAGCAGCGCGGACGCCGCCCAAGCATTAGTCAACAGTCACGTTGTCGCCGGTTTGGTCAACGAGCGCTATTGGACGCCGTTTTTTCAACAGGCCGAGCGCAACGAACAACCGGTGGCGCCGTTTGGTTCCCTGCGCGACTTTCTGCGGGAAACACCGTTCTCGATCGACGAATTGCGCGGAAAGGTCGTCGAAGCGTTGGCGGTGCAAACCGGTCATTACGATACCCATCCCGCTTTGTACGACCGGCTGCAGGCCCTGCAAATCGATGCGCCCCTGCCGAAAATGCCTGCCCTGTCGGCTGCCGAGGTTTGGCTGGGGCAACAATTGCCCGGAGTATTGGCCGATTTCGACCGGCTGTGGTTACAACACCACGGCGAGCGATGGCGCGAACGATTTCAGTATTGCCGGCAAGGTCGGCAGCAACTGGCCGAGCTGGCACAAATCCCCGCCGACGCTATGACGGCGGAACAGCTGTGGCGGCTGGCGACGCTGACCGAAGAATTTGAATCGGATAAAGATCCGCTCCCGCTGTACCAGCGTTACCGCGCCATGCAGGCCGACCCGGACGCCGATTTCGTGATCGGTCGGCTGTTGTTGAAGCGCAATAATCCGATAGGCGTCGCCGCCATGCAGGTCGCAATAGAAGCCAAGCCGGAACTGGCGCTGGACGGCTACCGCTGGCTGGAACATTTCCACCGCAGCCGAGGCGAGCAGGCGGAGGCCGAACAATGGCAGCACCGGGCCGACCGGCAAATGGACGTCAACCGGGCCGCCGACCTGGAGCGCCAACACTTGAGCCACAAAGATAGTTTGATAGAACCGCAAGTCGACGCCGCAACCCTGGCCGCACTGCGTCAGGCTGCCGCTGCGGTCACCGGCATTAAACGCCTGTGGTTGGCCGAAAAACCGATGCAACACTATCCGGATGCAAAAACCTACGTTTTGGTGTTTGCTAAAGATGTTTTCGCCAAAGAACAAAAACTGACTCAACAACTGTTGGCCCGGCTGTCGTTGCCGCACAGCCTGTTCATACTCGGTAAATCCGGTCCGCACAAGGCCCTCGCCAAACGTGCCCTCAAGGTAGGCAGCGAAATTTACCGGCGTTAGGCATGCTTTGAAAGTCATTAGGGAGCGCCGCCTTCGCCGCAGCGGTGTTGCAGCTCCCACTTAGCTTTGCATTTTTCGGGGCTGCGGCGGTGGATTAAGAGCGGTTAATTTCTGTTTTAAAGCATCCCGGCTAGCTTTGTATATAAAGGTTTTTTACCCGGCTATCCGAGGTGGATCTAAACTTGTAGTAGCAATTCGCTCTCCTGTTACCCTTTGTTAAAATTGTGAGAGGATGATTAAGGTAAGGGGAACTTTCCGGCAAGCACCGAAATGAATGTATCGCCGGTTAATGTCTTGTGCTTAGTTCCGTACTGTGTTTTTTAAAAAATAGTTATAACTTGATTGTAAGTGTATGAAAAAAATTGGGATTCTTTTCGTTTGTATGGGTAATATTTGCCGCTCGCCAACTGCTGAGGGGGTGTTTAGAGCCTTGCTCACGCAACGGCGCTTGTCGGATTTGTTCGAGGTTGATTCCGCCGGAACTCATGCCTATCACGTGGGCGACGCTCCGGATCTGAGGGCACGAAAAGCGGCACGCGATCGTGGAATCGAGTTAAAGCATCTAAGGGCGCGCAAGGTAGCGGCGGCGGATTTTGAAAAATTCGATGTCATTTTGGCAATGGATAGCGATAACTTCTCGATATTGCAGGATATTTGTCCGGAAACGCATAAAGATAAGATTAAATATCTGTTGGACTTCGCCCCCCAGCTCAATCAACGTGAAGTACCGGATCCGTACTACGGCGGAGCTTACGGTTTCGAACGGGTACTGGACATGGCCGAAGCGGCAGCGGAAGGATTATTAGAATTTTTAACACGCGAGGGCGTGTTATCCAAGCAAGCGGGGTAGAACTATGGCGGTCGTTGCCAATACCATCGATTATTTAGACGGCGATGCGGTGCTGGAAGGTTTTTTTGCTTACGACGATGCGTTGACCGGCATGCGACCTTTGGTGTTGATACATCACGCATGGTTGGGGCGAGATCAATTCGTGGCCGACAAAGCCCGGGCTTTGGCTGAACTCGGTTATTTAGGGTTTGCGGTCGATACTTACGGGAAAGGCGTTTTAGGCCGCTCCGCTGAGGAAAACGCCAAGTTGATGGCGCCGTTCATGCACGATAGGGCTATGTTGCAACGCCGCTTAACCGCCGGCTTAACCGCGGCAAAAATGTTGCCGTGGGCGGATAATCGCAAAATTGCCGCAATAGGCTTTTGTTTTGGCGGTTTGTGTGCACTTGACTTGGCGCGTACCGGCGCCGATCTCATGGGAGCGGTATCGTTTCACGGTTTGTTGATACCGCCGGCCAACATTCCTGAGCCGCGTGTAAAAGCTAAGGTTCTGGCTTTGCATGGGCACGACGATCCCATGGTGACTCCTGAGCAAGTACAAGCTTTCGAAGCGGAAATGACCCGGGCCGGTACCGACTGGCAAGTGCATGTTTACGGTTCGACCATGCACGCGTTTACCAATCCGCTGGCGAACGATCCCGGATTCGGAACCGTCTATCAGCCTTCAGCCGACAAGCGATCATGGCTGACGATGCGCAATTTTTTCGAAGAGATTTTTGCCTAACTAGAAGCTGTCTCCTTTGCTATAATCCCGCCCTTTTGTAGGGTACTGCGGCGAGGAATGGAGTCTTACCGGAGATGCCTGGCTCGAGCCATTGCGCTTGACTGAATTACCAACAAGGACCCATGTCAGACTTCGCCAAAGAAATCATTACTGTTAATCTCGAAGACGAGATGAAACAGTCTTACTTGGATTACGCCATGAGCGTGATCGTGGGTAGAGCGCTTCCGGATGTCCGAGATGGCTTAAAGCCTGTCCACAGACGCGTACTTTTCGCAATGAGCGAACTTGGCAACGATTGGAACAAGCCTTACAAAAAGTCGGCCCGTGTGGTCGGTGACGTGATCGGTAAATACCATCCGCACGGCGATACCGCGGTTTACGACACTATCGTTCGTATGGCACAGCCGTTTTCTTTGCGTTATATGCTGGTAGACGGTCAAGGCAATTTCGGTTCCGTAGACGGCGATTCGCCTGCGGCCATGCGTTATACCGAAGTGCGCATGTCTAAAATCGCTCACGAGTTGTTGGCGGACTTAGATAAGGAGACGGTCAATTTCGTCCCTAACTATGACGAGTCGGAATCGGAGCCGACCGTCATGCCGACTAAGGTGCCTACGCTATTGATCAACGGTTCTTCCGGGATCGCGGTAGGCATGGCTACCAATATTCCACCGCACAATCTGGGCGAAATCGTCAGCGCCTGTTTAGCGTTAATCAAGGACACTACACTGTCGATCGTGGATTTGATGCAATGGGTGCCCGGTCCGGATTTTCCGACCGCCGGCATCATCAACGGCGCAGATGGTATTCACGAAGCTTATAGCACTGGGCGCGGGCGGATTTATTTACGGGCGCGTTGTCATTTCGAAGACATAGGCGACGGTGGCAGGCAACAAATTGTGGCTACCGAATTACCGTATCAGGTCAACAAGGCCACGTTGCAGATCAAAATTGCGGATTTGGTGAAAGAAGGGAAAATCGACGGTATTTCGGCGATTAGAGACGAATCGGACAAGGACGGCATGCGTTTGGTGATCGAATTGAAGCGCGGCGAAGTGCCGGACGTCGTGTTGAACAATCTGTATAAACAAACGCAAATGCAAACGGTGTTCGGCATCAACATGGTGGCTTTGTACGACGGCCGGCCGCATTGCATGAATTTGAAAGACATTCTGCTGGCGTTCATAGACCATAGGCGTGAAATCGTCACTCGCCGAACCATATACAGCTTGCGCAAAGCCAGGGAAAAAGCGCACATCCAAGAAGGTTTGGGAGTCGCACTGGCTAATATCGACGAAATGATTGAGCTGATTAAGCATTCGCCGAACCCGCAAGAAGCGAAAGCGGGGTTATTAGCCAGAACCTGGAACGCGGGGTTGGTAGCGGCTTTATTGGATAGAGCGGATGCCGATCGCTCTCGTCCGGAAGACTTATCGGCGGAGTTCGGGTTGGTGGCCGGGCTATACCGTTTATCGGAAGCTCAGGCTCAAGCTATTTTGGATTTGCGCCTGCACCGCTTAACCGGCTTGGAACAGGAAAAAATCATCAACGAATACCAAGAATTGTTGAAACTGATCGACGAGTTTTTGCATATTTTGGGAAGCGACGAACGATTGATGGAAGTCATCACCGAAGAGCTGGAACAAATCAAAGCCGAATATGCGGACGCGCGGCGTACTGAAATTATCCAAGACTATTCGAATCTTTCCGCGGAGGATTTGATTACCGAAGAGGACATGGTGGTCACCATGTCGCACGAAGGCTACATCAAAACCCAACCGTTAACCGATTACAAAGCCCAACGCCGCGGCGGCAGGGGGAAATCGGCCGCGGCGACCAAAGATAACGATTTTATCGACAAACTGATTATCGCCAATACCCACGATACTATCTTGTGTTTTTCGTCGCGCGGCAAAGTGTATTGGCTCAAAGTTTACGAGTTGCCGGTCGCCAGCCGAGCCTCGCGCGGCAAGCCGTTCGTCAATTTATTGCCTCTGGAAGAAGGCGAAAAAATCAATGCCATGCTCCCGGTGCGCGAATATGCGGACGATAAATTCGTTTTTATGGCGACTGCCAGCGGAACGGTCAAGAAAACGCCGTTGACCGACTTCGCCTTCCAATTGGCCAAAGGCAAGATTGCCATCGATTTACGCGATAACGATACTTTGGTTGGCGTGGCTTTAACCGACGGTCAGCAAAACGTGTTGTTGTTCAGCAGCGACGGCAAAGCGGTTTGCTTTAACGAAACCGACGTGCGCTCTATGGGCCGGACGGCAGCCGGGGTGCGGGGCATCCGCCTGCAAGACGGCAGCAAAGTGATTTCGCTGATTATTTCGGCTGAAGGTACGGTGTTGAATATTACCGAAAACGGCTACGGCAAAAGAACCCGGATAGAGGAGTTCACTCAGCATAAACGCGGCGGACAAGGTTTAATCGCCATTCAAACCTCGGAGCGAAACGGTTCGGTCGTGGCCGCGGTATTGGTGAGCGATTGCGATGAAATCATGCTAATCACCGATGCCGGCACTTTGGTACGAACCAGAGTTAACGAGATTTCGATAGTCGGACGCAACACCCAGGGGGTGACCGTGATTCGTTTGGATAAAGGCGAAAAAGTCGTCGGGGTGGATAAGATCGAGGGTCTGGAAGACGAGGAGGCCGATAAGGACGGCGAAACGTTGGACTGTGCACATGGAAATGATGGGGAAGAGGAATAATGACCAGGATTTATAACTTCAGCGCGGGGCCGTCGATGCTGCCGGAGTCGGTATTGCTGAAAGCCCGGCAAGAAATGCTGGATTGGCAAGACAGTGGCATGTCGGTGATGGAAATGAGCCATCGCGGCCCGCATTTCATGGCTATTGCCGAACGAATGAAGCAAGACTTAATCGATTTGCTTGGGGTGCCGAACAACTACAAAGTGTTGTTCCTGCAAGGCGGCGCAACTGCGCAATTTGCGATGATTCCGCAAAACATTTTGCGCGGCAATAGCGTGGCTTGTTACGTCAATACCGGCGCTTGGTCGAGCGCCGCCATTAAGGAAGCCGGCAAATATTGCACGGTTAAAATCGCGGCCAGTTCGGAAGCGACCGGCTTTACCGATGTTACGCCTTTCGAGCAATGGGATGTCGATTCCGGCGCTGCGTATCTGCACTATACCTCCAACGAGACCATACACGGGGTCGAGTTTAACCAAGTGCCCGCCGTTTTCGACCTTCCTTTGATCTGCGATATGTCGTCCAATATTTTGTCCAGGCCTGTCGATGTCAGCCGATTCGGCATCATCTACGCGGGAGCGCAAAAGAATATGGGGCCGTCCGGCGTCACTGTGGTTATCGTCCGCGAAGACCTAGCCGATTTGGCGCCGGCAACGGTACCCGCAGTATTTAATTTTGCCCAACAAGCAAAAAGCGACTCCATGCTGAATACCCCGGCGACTTACAACTGGTATTTGCTGGGCTTGGTTCTGCAGTGGTTGAAAGAGCAGGGCGGAGTCGAAGAAATAGAACGGCGCAATATACGCAAAGCCGAGAAACTGTACCAAGCCATAGACGGTTCCGGCATGTACCGCAATCCGGTAGCCAAACATTGCCGCTCGCGTATGAACATTCCTTTCGTCTTAGCCGACGCCGGATTGGACAAGGAGTTTCTGGCACTGGCGGAACAAAACGGCTTGAGCACTTTAGCCGGGCATCGCTCGGTAGGCGGTATGCGGGCCAGCATTTACAACGCCATGCCGGAATCCGGTGTCGATGCTTTGATCGATTTCATGGCGGAGTTCGAGCGTACCCATTAATCGAGTATGAGCGATATTATTCCGTTAACAGAACTGCGGCAGCGCATAGATGCCATCGATCAGCAAATTTTGCAGTTGATCAACCAGCGGGCGAATTGTGCTCTGGAAGTTGCCCGTACCAAGCAAGCGCAGGGCGAAACCGTTAGCTTTTACCGGCCGGATCGCGAGTCGCAAGTACTGCGGCGCGTCAAAGAACTCAATCCAGGCCCGTTAAATCCCGATTCGGTGGCCCATTTATTTAGGGAAGTCATGTCCGCCTGTCTGGCACTGGAAAAACCCTTGGAAGTGGCTTATTTGGGGCCGGAAGGGACGTTTACCCAACAAGCGACCTTTAAACATTTCGGACACGCTGTCAGAGACATTCCGGTTTCGACCATACACGAAATTTTCCAAGTGGTCGAAACCGGACACTGCCAATTCGGCGTGGTTCCGGTGGAAAATTCTACCGAGGGTGTCATCGCGCATACCTTGGATCGCTTTATCGAAAGCCCTTTGCAAATATGCGGAGAAGTCGAAATTCGCGTGCACCAGAATCTGCTGGGCAAGTTCGATGACCTAAGCCAAGTCAAGGAAGTTTTTTCGCATCAACAATCGTTAGCTCAGTGCCGGCAGTGGTTGAACACCTATTTGCCGGGGGTAAGCTGTACCGCGGTCAGCAGCAATGCCGAAGCGGCCCGCATGGCCTCGTTGGATCCCAGCAAAGCGGCAATCGCCGGCTTACGCGCGGCGGAAATGTATGATTTGAACGTCGTCGAAAAAAATATCGAAGACGAGGCCAACAATACCACACGTTTTATCGTCATAGGCGCACTGCAACCGGTTTCGACCGGACACGATAAAACCTCGATATTGGTGTCGACCTCCAATCACGCCGGTGCTCTCTACCGAATTCTCGGACCTTTTGCCGATTACAATATCAGCATGGTTCACATCGAATCCAGGCCCTCCCGGCAAGGCCTGTGGGATTATGTGTTCTTTATCGATATTGAAGGCCATAGAGACGATCCCAACGTAGCCAAGGCGCTGCATGCCTTGCAAAGCAACGTCAATATCTTGAAAATTCTGGGCTCTTACCCCAAAGCGGTGATCTAAGCTTACATGAATCGATTTTTAGAATTTGCCTTGCCCGGCGTGCAACAATTGGTGCCCTATGTGCCGGGCAAACCGGTTGAAGAATTGCAAAGGGAGCTGGGTTTAACCGAAATCGTCAAATTAGCCTCCAATGAAAATCCGTTGGGCGTAAGCCCTAAGGTGGCCGAGGCTATCAACGCGGCCGTGCCGGAGTTGACCCGCTATCCCGACGGCAGCGGTTTTTCGCTGAAATCCGCGTTGTCGGTCAAGTTTGGCGTGCAAGCGGAGCAGATTACCTTGGGTAATGGTTCCAGCGAAATCCTGGAGCTGGCGATGCGAACCTTCGTCGGTATCGAGCATGAAGTGATTTTTTCCCAACACGCCTTTGCACTTTACCCGATTTTATCCCAAGCAGCAGGGGCCAAGGTTAGGGAAATTCCCGCCAAGAATTACGGCCACGATTTAACTGCCATGGCGGCCGCGGTTAACGACAAGACTCGGCTGGTTTTCATCGCTAACCCGAACAATCCAACCGGTACTTTGCTGTCGGTTCAGGACGTTGAGCGGTTTATTGCCGGTTTGCCAAGCACTGTCATTTGCGTGCTGGACGAAGCGTATTACGAATTCGTATTACCGACTTTGCGTTCGGACGCCTTGGCCTGGCCGCTTCGCTATCCGAACTTGATCGTGACGCGCACGTTTTCTAAAGCTTACGGTTTGGCGGGATTGAGAGTCGGTTACGGGATTTCGTCGTTGGAAGTGGCCGATTTGTTGAATCGGGTCAGGCAGCCTTTCAATAGTAATCTATTGGCTTTAGTCGCCGCAGAGGCTGCGTTGGCGGACGACGATTATTTGGCTCGCTCAGTGGATTGCAATAATCAAGGCATGTTGCAACTGATTGCTGCCTTTGAAAATTTGGGATTAACCTGGATCCCCTCGTCTGGGAATTTCGTAGCCGTCGATTTGAAAAGGGATGCCGGCCCCGTATACCAAGCCCTGCTTGGAAAAGGCGTGATCGTCAGGCCCATCGCCAATTACCAAATGCCCAATCATTTGCGTATTAGCATAGGCACCGAGCGTGAGAACCAAGTGTTCATTTCCGCTCTAGGCGAGGTCCTGCAAGGTGTTTAAGCGCTTGTGCTTAATCGGTACCGGCTTGATAGGCGGATCTTTAGCCCGAGCTGTGCGTAGTCTGGGATTGGCTCATGAAATCGTTGCATTCGGCCGCGACAGCGATGTGGCGAATTTGCAGACTGCGTTGAAATTGGGGGTCATAGATGCCTATTTCAGCCAAATTTCGCAGGCGCTAGAGCACGCCGATTTGGTTATAGTGGCCACGCCGGTCGGCGCCATGGCAAGCGTGTTTGCGGCAATTCGGCCGTATTGGCAGGCGGAAACGGTGTATAGCGACGTCGGCAGCACCAAGGGTAGCGTTATCGCCGCGTTGGAATCGGTATTCGGTGAGGTTCCGGCTAACTTTGTTCCGGCTCATCCGATAGCCGGCGCCGAACGAAGCGGTGTGGAGGCTTCCAACCGAGAGCTATTTCAAAATCGGCGCGTTATCGTGACCCCGCTGCAGAACACCGATGCCGCTGCTTTACATGCCATAAGCGAATTGTGGCGGCGGGTGGGGGCCAGCGTTTCTACCATGAGCGTGCAACACCACGATACCGTGCTGGCTGCTACCAGCCATTTGCCGCACATCCTGGCATTCGCCTTAGTGGGCCTGCTGGGTAAAAAAGATGAGCAACGCGAAATTTTTAAATATGCGGCGGGCGGTTTTAAAGATTTCAGCCGCATTGCGTCCAGCGATCCCACGATGTGGCTGGACATTTGTCTGGCCAACAAGCAAGAAATCATCCCGTTGATCCAAAATCTGAAAGGCGAACTTGATCGTATCGAACAAATGATAGAAGCCGGTCAAGAACAAGAACTTTATGCTGCTTTTAGTTACGCCAATCGCGCGCGGCAACGTTTTCTCGATACGTTTGATGAATAATCACTAAGCAATATGTCTCAATCCATTACATTTCAAGTTCAACCCGGCGGAAGTTTAAACGGCGAAATTCGCGTACCGGGCGATAAATCCATGTCGCACCGCTCGATCATGCTAGGCTCCATTGCCGAAGGCGTTACCCATGTGCGCGGATTTTTAAACGCCGAAGACGCGATGTCTACGTTAGAGGCTTTCCGCGCGATGGGGGTTAACATCGAAGGTCCGGTCAACGGCGAAGTGACTATCCACGGCGTGGGTAAACACGGGTTGAAGGCCCCCGATAAACCTTTGGACCTAGGCAACTCGGGAACTTCTATGCGCCTATTGAGCGGCTTGTTGGCCGGGCAAGCCTTCGATTGTACCTTGGTTGGCGACAAGTCTTTGCAGTCTCGGCCGATGCGCAGAGTAACGGCGCCATTGGCGCAAATGGGGGCCGTGATTGAAACCCAAGCGGACGGCACCGCGCCTTTGCACATTAAAGGTCAAGCCGGCAAACTCAAGAGCATGCATTACACGATGCCGATTGCCAGTGCACAAGTGAAATCGTGCCTGTTGTTGGCAGGCATGTATGCCCAGGGGGAAACCAGTGTCACGGAACCGGCACCTACACGGGATCATACCGAAAGAATGCTGGCCGGTTTCGGTTATCCGGTACGGCGCGAGGGCAGCACCGCCAGTATCACCAATCAAGGCAAGTTGACTGCAACCGAAATCGACGTGCCTAGCGACATTTCCTCGGCTGCGTTCTTTTTGGTAGGGGCCAGCATTGCGCCGAATTCCGACGTGACGTTAAAACACGTCGGCATCAATCCTACCCGTACCGGCGTAATTGACATTCTGCGCTTAATGGGGGCCGATATTCAGGTGATGAACCAGCGGGAAGTCGGCGGCGAACCGGTAGCCGATTTGCGGGTGCGCAGCGCACAATTGCGCGGTATAGATATTCCTGAGGAATTGGTGCCTCTGGCGATCGACGAATTTCCGGTGTTGTTTGTGGCTGCGTCTTGCGCGCAAGGAAAAACGGTTTTAACCGGGGCGAAAGAATTGCGGGTTAAGGAGTCGGACCGGATCCAAGTCATGGCGGACGGTTTGCAAATTCTCGGGGTGGATGCGCAACCGACCGAAGACGGCATGATCATCAACGGCGGAGCGATGGGCGGCGGCGAAGTGGATTCTCACGGAGACCATAGAATCGCGATGGCGTTTTCGATTGCCGGGTTGCGGGCTGGTGCCGCTATTACCATCAAGGACTGTGCGAACGTTAATACCTCGTTTAAAGAGTTTCCCGCCTTAGCCACGCAATTGGGTTTGAAGTTGAGTACGCTTTAATGGTTCAGGCGCCCGTATTGACCATAGACGGTCCCAGCGGAGCCGGTAAAGGCACTGTCAGTCGCACGGTCGCAAATCTGTTGGGTTGGCATTACCTGGATAGCGGCTCGATTTATCGTTCTTTAGCGATTGCCGCGCTGCAGTCCGGTGTAGCGTTGGAAAATGTCGACGCCGTGTTGCAAGTGGCGGATGAGATGCGCTTGGAATTTGATTGCGTAGATGAATTGAACGTTAGGCTGAACGGCAACGATATTACCGCACAGCTTGCCGGCGAAACGACCGGTAAAGCGGCCTCGGTGGTTGCGGCATATCCGCAAGTGCGCGCAGTCTTGCTACAAAAACAAAAGGATTTTCAACGACTTCCCGGGTTGGTGGCCGACGGTAGGGATATGGGCAGCGTGGTGTTCCCGGATGCGCAATTTAAGGTTTATTTAACCGCTAGCGCCGAAGAGCGCGCTGTTAGACGTTATAAGCAGTTGATTGAAAAAGGAGTTAATGCTAACCTTTCGCAAATAACTCAAGAGATTCAAGAGCGCGATCGCCGCGATAGCGATCGTGCCGTTGCGCCTTTGGTGATTCCGGAAGGCGCTACTTTTATCGATTCGTCGGATATGCCCATCCGGCAGGTGATAGAAGCGGTAATGAATTTGGTCCGACAGGACTAATATGGCGACTGCTTGTCAGAGCAGTTATTTTTTAATTTTTTATTTTGAATGAAAGCTTGTTTGGGTTTAGACAAGTTTGGGAACGTTAAAATGAGCGAAAGCTTTGCACAGTTGTTAGAAGAAAGTTTTGCCAAGACCGAAATGCGTCCTGGCGCCATGTTAATCGGTACTGTTGTCGATATCGAAAACGAATTCGTCATTGTCAGCACGCATGCGAAATCGGAAGGCGTGATTCCGAAATGGCAGTTTTTAAATGCTGACGGCGATTTGGAAGTCAACGTCGGCGACGAAATCGAAGTGGCGCTCGACATGTTCGAAGACGGCTTGGGTTCCACTCTGTTGTCCCGCGATAAAGCGAAGAAAAGCAAAGCGTGGGCGGAGCTGGAAAAGGCTTTCGAAACCCAAGAAACTGTGGTTGGCCGTATCACAGGCAAAGTTCGCGGCGGTTTCACCGTAGCCGTGGGCGCCCTGCGCGCATTCTTGCCGGGCTCTTTGGTTGACGTTCGCCCTATCCGCGATACCACATTTTTGGAAAATCGCGATTTAGAATTCAAAGTTATCAAGATCGATCAAAAACGCAACAATGTGGTGCTGTCTCGCCGCGCCGTCGTCGAAAGCGAATACAGCGCCGAGCGTGAAGAATTGGTTAAAACCCTGCAGGAAGGCGCTGTTGTTACCGGTATCGTCAAAAACCTCACCGATTACGGTGCGTTTATCGACTTGGGTGGCGTCGACGGTTTGTTGCATATCACCGATATGGCGTGGCGCCGCGTTCGTCATCCTTCCGAGTGTGTAGAGATCGGTCAGGAGGTTAACGTTAAGGTTTTGAAATTCGACAAAGACAAAACCCGCGTGTCTTTGGGCATGAAGCAAATGGAAGAAGATCCATGGCAAAACATTGCCCGCCGTTACCCGGCCGGCACTCGCGTATTCGGAAAAGTCAACAACCTGACCGATTACGGCTGCTTTGTGGAAATCGAAGAAGGTGTCGAAGGTTTGGTGCACGTTTCGGAAATGGACTGGACCAACAAAAACGTCAATCCATCCAAAGTGGTGCAATTGGGTGACGAAGTCGAAGTCATGGTACTGGAAATCGACGAAGAACGCCGCCGTATTTCGCTGGGCATGAAACAATGCCGCTCCAACCCATGGGACGAATTTGCCGCCACTCACAACAAAGGCGACAAAATCAGCGGCAAAATCAAATCGATCACCGACTTCGGTATCTTCATCGGCTTGGAAGGCGGCATAGACGGTTTGGTGCATATGTCGGATATTTCCTGGAACGAAAACGACGAAGAAGCCATTCGCGCCTATAAAAAAGGCGATGAAGTCGAAACCGTTATTTTGGCGGTCGATCCGGAGCGCGAGCGTATTTCTCTCGGCATCAAGCAATTGGAACAAGATCCCTTCCAAAACTACATCGCCCTGAATGAAAAAGGCAGTATCGTTAAAGGCGTGATCAAAGAAGTCGATGCGAAAGGCGCGCTGGTTACTTTGGCCGACAATGTAGAAGGTTATTTGAAAGCCTCTGAAATTCAGCGTGATCGGGTAGAAGATGCCCGTACTCTTTTGAAAGAAGGCGACGAAGTCGAAGCCAAATTCATCGGCGTCGATAAAAAAACCAAGTCAATTTCTTTGTCTATCAAAGCCAAAGACGTAGAAGAAGAGGCGAATGCTATAAAAGATTATTCACAGCAGCCTGCCGGTACCGCTACTTTAGGCGATATCTTCAAACAAATAGACAAATAACGTCTGTCTAGGAGCGCTACGGTTGTAACCGCGCGCTCCATTTCTCGAGTACTTAGGGTTGAATGTGACAAAATCAGAGCTGATAGAAGCGTTGGCGCGCAAACAGCCGCATCTTCCGCTTAAAGACGTCGAATTGGCTGTCAGATGCGTTGTAGATCATTTGAGCGAGACATTGGCGAGCGGAGAAAGAATAGAAATTCGAGGATTCGGAAGCTTTTCCTTACATCATAGAGCGGCTCGCTTAGGTCGTAACCCTAAAACCGGCGAATCGGTAGCGCTGACGGAAAAGCACGTGCCGCATTTTAAACCCGGTAAGGAATTGCGCGATATGGTCGATGCTTCTCGCGAAAAATTCAAAATTGTCGATTGAATCGATGAGTCGGCTCAGTAAGCGTGGCCGCCTATGCTTTAGGGGCAACGTTTGCTGTCTACGCTATTACAATCATCTTCATTAGTCGCTGTCTGTAGTCCTTTGCAACACAGTTTTAATTTCGATCCTAGTCACGGATACGATTTAAATCGCTTGTTATCCGTGGAAGCGCCGTGTCCTCCGGATGATTTCGTCGATTTCTGGAGTCGGCGTTACTGCAGAGCGTTGCAGGCAACCGTAGACTCCGAATTGGTCGCTCAAGGCGAATCCTGCGGGTTTGCTATGTTCGATATACGGTTTCGCTCAACCGATAATTTTGTCATCGGCGGATGGTTGTTGCAGCCGGTACAACAAGCCGTGAAACAATGTATTGTCGTCGGACATGGGTATGGCGGTCGCGATCGACCGGATTTTCATTTTAACATTCCGCATACCGCCTATTTATTTCCGTGTTTTCGAGGCTTGTCGCGTAGCCGATGCGATAGGGTTGCCGAGCAACCTCAGTATCACGTTTTGCACGATATAGACAACAAGGATAGCTACATTATTGGCGGTTGCGTTGACGACTTATGGTTGGCCGTTACGTTGATGCAGAAGCGTTATCCCGAAGCCGCCGAATCGATTGGTTATATGGGCATTAGCTTTGGTGGCGGAATCGGCGCCTTAGCGGCCCCATGGGATAAGCGCATCAAGCGTTTGCACTTAAACGTACCTACTTTCGGCAACCAGCCTCTGCGTCTGAATTTGCCCTGCATCGGCAGTGCTGCCTCGGTAGCGGCGTATGCTCGGCGTAACGGTCATTTTCCTGACGCTTTACGCTACTATGATGCGGCTACCGCAGCGCTGTTCGCATCCCAGCCTGTACACGTCGCTGCGGCTTTATTCGACCCTATGGTGGCGCCCGCCGGACAGTTTGCGGTCTACAATGCTTGGGCCGGGCCTAAAAGCTTGTTTGTATTGAAAGCCGGTCATTTCGAATATGCCAATCAACCGGAACAAGAAAGACTATTGTTGCAAGAGCTTCGCGAGTTTTTTGCAGGGCTGTCGCATTGATTCATGAATCGAGAATATCATCATTGGTATAGCGCCCGTTTACGGCGCGATATGGAATTTTTAGTCTTCGGCCATGCGGGGGCCAAGGTTTTGATTTTTCCTACCCGTGACGGCAGGTTTTACGAATACGAGAACCTCAGAATCGTCGATACCTTACGCGACAAAATAAATGCCGGGTATTTGCAGCTGTTTTGCATCGATAGCATTGACCATGAAACGTTTTATTGCTTTTGGTGCCGACCTGAAGATAGGATCAAGCGGCATATGCTGTTCGAAGATTATGTGATACATGAAGTCATCCCGTACATGAACGCCAAAAATCCGCACCCTTGTACTATCGCACATGGCTGTAGTCTGGGAGCTTATCATGCGGCCAACATTGCGTTTCGCCACCCGCATTTGTTTCAAAAATTGGTAGCCTTTTCCGGCCGCTTCGATTTGACCTTGAATGTCGAACACTTTAAAGATTTATTCGACGGCTATTACGACGATAACGTATATTTCCATAATCCCAGTCATTTTTTGCCTAATTTGCATTGCGAAGATCAGCTCAAATATCTGCGACAAATGGATATCACTTTGATTATCGGCAAAGAAGATCCGTTTTTACAAAATAACCGGGAATTGAGCCATATTCTGCACGGCAAAGGTATTCAGCACGCGTTTTACGAATGGAACGGCCGTGCGCATCAAGGTTATTTCTGGCGGCAAATGGCGCCGTTATATCTCTAAATCCGCGGAAAAGTAGAGAGCGGACAAGTTCCTCCGGTCTGATCAAAAAATCATCTTAATAGTGTGTATATCACCTGTTTGCCCATTGGCCGGATAGATTTTCTGTTTGATCTTCTTGCCAAGAACCGCATATTACTTGTGGGGTTTGCCAATTCAATTCGGATCAAAAATCAATAAAACCGGTTGCAAGCCGTAATTCAAGCCGCCACAATTCACTTGCGGCCGATTTTGATGACTACGGTCTCGATGATTGCGGCTATGATTTCGTGGTTGCTGGCGTTCGGGCCGAGGCAACGAGTTGTTTTGCTATTGCTAGTGGTATGAGCGCATTGTTCGCACCCTTAATCGTTCCTGCGTTTTGTCTGCTATGGCCCGCAATCATTAAATTCATTCCGCACAAAAATAATTCTTTACTTTTAGCGCATACATTTTGGGTATAACAAAAATGTCAACCATCGATACAGTAGTTGAACTATTGCAAACGGTTTTTCAAAGCCCTCTGCAAGCATCTAAAGACACGCCTTTACTCGGAGCGATCCCCGAGTTCGATTCCATGGCGGTGGTAAGCATCATTACCGCTTTGGAAGACAGGTTCGGTTTTGTGGTGGACGACGATGAAATCAATGCTTCTGTGTTCGAAACGCTGGGTACTTTGGTCGACTTTGTCGATACCAAGTTACAAGCCTGATAGGCCTTGAGAATTTTTCTTTAGGCGTATGCGAGTTTTTTTTCTGGAAAGCCGCTCCGGCCCGTTGTTCGCGACGTATCGGCCGGCGTCCAACCCTGGCAGTAGACGCGCTATTTTGCACGTGCCGGCCTTCGCGGAAGAAATGAATAAGTCCAGGCGAATGGTGGCGTTGCAAGCCGATGCGCTCGCAGGGCAAGGTTATGCAGTGTTGTCAATCGATTTATTCGGAACCGGCGATAGTGCCGGCGATTTTGTCGATGCTTCTTGGCGGATTTGGCAAGATAACCTGTTGGAGGCGTTGGACTGGTTGGTCGGGCAAGGTGCCGAGCGGATAACGCTTTGGAGTCTAAGGGCCGGAACCTTGCTCGCGCTCGATTTGATTAAGAGCGGCGGGTGCAAGGCACTCGACAGTTTAATCGCATGGCAACCCGTGTTGAACGGCGAGGTGTTTCTTACCCAGTTTTTACGTTTGCGGGTGGCGGCAGCGATGATGAATCCGGAACTGCCGCAGGAAACGACTGGCGAGCTAAAAAAGCAATTGCAACGCGGCGAAGTTATTGAAGTGGCGGGTTATTCGCTGAATCCGGAGTTGGTGCTTCCGTTGCTTGCGGCGAAGGCCGATTTGAATGGGGTTGCATCGATTCAATCGGTTGCGTTGATCGAAGTGCTTCCGTCCGGCGTAAACGAGCTCAGTGCGCAGGTGCAGCAGTTTGTTCGCAAGTTGCAGGATGTAGCGATTAATACCGCTGGGAACAGCGTCGCGGGCGACAGTTTCTGGAGCAGTCAAGATATTGTGACGGTGCCGGATCTGATTCCATTGACCATCAGCGTTTTAGTTGACCTCGGTTGATATCGCAGCATTGTGCTACGTAGAGAAATACGGAAAAATCGTTTGGAAAACTTAAATTAATAACGAGCGTCAGTAGCATGCGAGTGAATGAAATTCCGATAGTTTTCAACTGCGAACAGGCGGATTTGATTGGCATTTTGCATTGTCCGGTTTCGGTCGAATCCGACACGGTAGGGGTGTTGATTGTCGTTGGCGGGCCGCAATACCGAGTCGGCAGTCATCGGCAATTCGTGTTGTTGGCCAGGTATTTGGCTGAAAACGGCATCCCGGTCATGCGTTTCGACGTGCGCGGCATGGGCGATTCGACCGGTCTTTCGGCCGGATTCGAGCACATAGACGCCGATATTCGTAGCGGCATCGACGCTTTTTATCAACATCAGCCGGGGTTGGCGCGAGTCGTATTGTGGGGGTTGTGCGACGCGGCCTCGGCTTCGGCGTTTTACGCCTATCAGGATCATAGAGTAAGCGGTATGGTGCTTCTGAATCCTTGGGTTTACACCCAGCAAGGCGCGGCTAAGAGTTATTTGAAGCATTATTATCTAAAGCGTTTAACTAATCCGGATTTGTGGCGGAAAGTGTTTGGTTTGCGCTTCGATTATTTGCAATCTCTGCGCAGTTTGTTTGATTTTACGCGTAAGGCGTTAAACGGCGGCAATAAACTCATCGCGCAGGTTTCGGCAGGTACTGTCGATCAGCGATTACCGTTACCGGAGCGCGTCCGTGAATGTCTACGTAGAAGCAGTTGTAATATTCTGATTATTTTGAGTGGACGCGATTTGACCGCAGACGAATTTCGCGACGCAGTCAGGCAAGACTTTATTTGGCAGGAATTATTGGCCGATCCAAGGATAACGCGGCGGGATTTGCCCGAAGCCGATCATACCTTTTCTACCCGAGTCTGGCGGGATCAAGTAGCGGAGCTGACTTTGGATTGGTTAAGGAAAGTTTGAAATGCGCCTTTAGGCATTCAATTTGTCGAGCGCTGGGTGTAAAAGCTCTTTCCAAGCGTTCCGGCTGTCAATATAATAAGCGGTTTTTTGGGGATCGCTCCCCGCTTCCTTGCTTCACCGTTAATAACGGGAAGCTTATTTAACCCGTAAGGAGAAATCATGCGTCATTACGAAATCGTGTTCTTGGTGCATCCTGATCAAAGCGCTCAGGTCCCAGCCATGATAGAACGTTATAAATCCATTATCGAAGAAGCTTCCGGTAAAATCCACCGCTTGGAGGACTGGGGGCGTAGGCATTTAGCTTTCCCTATCAAAAAAATCCATAAAGCACACTACGTGTTGATGAACATTGAATGCGGTAGAGAAACGTTGGAAGAATTGGAAGCCGGCTTCCGTTTTAACGATGCTATCTTGCGTAGTCTGACCTTGTTGCAAAAAGAAGCGATAACCGAACCATCAATAATCGCAACCAGCGGTAACGATGGGCACAAATCCGCTGCGCGCGTTAAAGATGATAACGACAGCGACGCAGAGCAGGAAGAAAGTACTTCCGACGCAGGCGAAGTCGTTGCGGAATCTACCGCTGAAACCGAATAAACATTTAACTCGAGACTATCAAGATGGCACGTAACAACGTAAGACGTAGAAAAGGCTGCCGCTTTAGCGGTGAAGACGCAATCAAGATTGATTATAAAAATCTGGATTTGCTGAGTGAGTACATCACCGAAACCGGCAAAATCATACCTAGCCGGATCACCGGAACCAGTGCGAAATATCAACGCCAGTTGACCGACGCCATCAAACAAGCCCGGTTTTTGGCGTTGTTGCCGTTTTGCGACGCGCATCAGTAAGCTTACGTTGACCGGCTAGAGGAAAGTCGTGCGTTTTCTAGCGACCTACATTATGAAAGGTCGGCTGCAGGCAATGACCGTTGCAGCAGTAACCGCGTTGCTGTCTATGCCTTTCCCGGCGGTAAGTATCGTAACAAGCATTGTAAGTTCAGCCTCGGTCGCATTGGTTACTTTGCGTAGAGGGGGTAAAGAAGGTTGGTATGTACTGTTGTGTGCCTGTTTGGCTGCTGCAGTACTGAGTACGATTTTACAGATCGGTTACCAATTCGCGTTGATATACGGCATCGTACTATGGACGCCGGTTTGGTTAATTTCCATTGTGTTGCGTGAAGGTCGGCACATGGGAGTGGCCATTGAATTGGCAGTGTTGCTTGGTGTAGTTGCAGTTATCGGCTTTTATCTGATACAGCAGCACCCGGCGCAACTGTGGAGTAGCGTGTTGGCAGCAATGGCTCAGCCTATGTTGCAAGCTAGACCGGAAGTATCGATTGAAGACATTAAGAAGTCTGTACAGGTGTTCGCGCATTTTATGACCGGAGCGATAGCTGCGGGTAGCGTGTTCGGATTGTTGTTCGGTTTGTTTTTAGCACGTTGGTGGCAGGCCTTGCTTTATAACCCGGGCGGATTCAGGTCCGAGTTTTTGGGTATCAAAGGCCACGCCAAGTTAGCCCTTGCAACGGCTTTGACGATCGCTATTGCGGTTTTAGCCAACGGCAGGTTGGCGGAAATGTGCTGGAATGTCCTCTTGGTCATGTTGGTGCTTTATACCTGCATTGGAACTGCGGTTTTGCATGCCTGCTTTGCGAAGATGAAGGGTAATCGTTTTATGGTGCCGTTTTTATACCTAACGCTGACGATGATCCCGCATGTAATGATCATCGTAGCCCTGTGCGGGTTAACCGATAATTGGCTGAATTTACGAGATAAAATTTCAAATTCAACGGCCGTTTGACACGGCCATTTTTCGACACATGTCGATGAGGTAATTAACGATGGAAGTTATACTTCTGGAAAAAATCGCCAATTTGGGTAGTTTGGGCGACAAAGTCACAATCAAATCGGGTTACGGTAGAAATTATTTAATTCCGCAAGGCAAAGCTACCGTAGCGACACCGGCAAAAATCCAAGAATTCGAAGCGCGCCGCGCTGAATTGGAAAAACAAGCGGCTGAAAAATTAGCTGCAGCTACCGCAAGGGGCGAAGCTTTGAGCAAACTGGCCGTTACAATCGCGCATAAAACCGGGGACGAAGGTCGGTTGTACGGTTCGGTCGGCACCCAAGCCATAGCCGAAGCGGTTACCGCGGCGGGCGTAAAAGTGGAAAAAAGCGAGGTTCGTTTACCTAACGGCGTCATTCGTCAAATCGGCGACTACGAAATTTCGTTCCATTTACACACCGATGTCGACGTGGCCTTGACCGTCAAAATCGTTGCCGAGTAATTATTAGGCAACTATGATCATCGTAACCGGCGGTGCCGGCTTTATCGGCAGCAATTTAGTGCTTGGCTTGAATGCCCGCGGTTACGATGACATTTTGGTGGTGGACCATTTAACTAACGGGATCAAATACAAAAACTTGGTCGACTGTCGAATTGCCGACTATCTCGACCGCACCACTTTTTTGGAAAAGCTCCGGCAAGGCGAATTTCGTGCGGAGATTATACAAGCGATTTTTCATCAAGGCGCCTGTTCCACCACCACCGAGTGGGATGGTCGTTACATGATGGAAAACAATTACGAATACAGCAAAGCGCTGTTTCATTATTGCCAAAGCCATAAAATCCCCTTTATCTACGCGTCCAGCGCTGCAGTTTACGGCGCGGATTTAAGCTTTCGCGAAGAACCGGCGTTCGAAGGCCCGCTAAACGTATACGGCTATTCAAAGTTTCAGTTCGATCAATATTTACGCCGACAATCCGGTTTGACCGCGCCGGTGGTTGGGTTGCGGTATTTCAACGTTTACGGTCCGCGCGAGGCTCATAAAGGCAGCATGGCCAGCGTTGCTTTTCATTTGAACAATCAAATCAAACAATCCGATGAAGTGCGTTTGTTCCAAGGCTGCGATGGTTACGGAGACGGCGAACAGCGTAGGGACTTTGTCTATGTGGACGATGTAGTAGACATTAATTTGTGGTTTTTAGACAACCCGCAAGTTTCCGGCATTTTCAATTGCGGTACCGGCCGTAGTCAGACTTTTAATGATGTGGCTAATGCCGTGCTTAAATTTCACCGGCGCGGCCGCATTCAATACATCCCGTTTCCGGATCATCTGAAGGGCTGTTATCAGAGTTACACTCAAGCCAACCTAGACAAGCTAAGGGCGGCGGGATGCCTTCATAGCTTCAAAACGGTGGAACAAGGCGTTCAGCTGTACATGGAATGGCTAAACGCGTAGCCCTAAGTATCAGGCCGCCGATTTAGCCGGTTATTCGGATTCCAGTCGGTTGACAGAATACGGATGCTATAGCTTTCTTAGCTAACGCTAAATTTTCCAACCATGCTTTGGATACTGGCCGCATTATTGTTCGCTTGCTTGACTGTTCGAGAAATCATCGGCGCTAAAATCCCACGGCGCGGGTACAATAAGCCCAGACCCATCTATAAGCCGTATCTGGCGGTTTGCCTCGCATTAACGTTGGTTTGCGCTTGGCAGCCGTTCGAAATTTGGCGTTTCGAGCGCTTACTATCACAAGTCGCTAGTCAATTAGCGGACAACCGTCCGGCCGATGTGCATTGCAATTCGATCGCCGATACGATGCTGGACAACGAATCGTTATCGGTAGGCCATGCAAACTTGGAGTCCGGCGCTGTTGTGTTTCAGTACGGTTGGTGTCAAAGATTAATGGATTATGTTTCGCACCCGCAACGGGCTAGCCGCGAGGAGATCTTCAGCCTGCACTTGTTGGTTCACGAAAGCATGCATGTACGTGGGGAAGGAAACGAGGCGCTTGCCGAATGCCAAGCCATTCAGCGCGATTACCGAGCCGCTAAATTGTTGGGTATAGCGAATGAGTTAGCAGCCAAGCACGCGTTGGATTATTACTTGACTAGCTATATGAGTCGCCAGTATCAAGGCCCTTTTAGTGCTCGGTATTTTTCGCATCGTTGCGCGCCGGGAAATGAGATGGACGAGAAATTACCCGATTCGACTTGGTTACCGCTGTACGATGCCGAACGTTAACAATGCTGGGCGAAACAGCCGTTAAATCAAAATCGAAGCTAAGCCAAGCGGAAGCGTCGGCAGATATGGCAACGATTGAGTCGGGCTGTTAAATCGGTCGGAATTTGCACTGGAAATATCACTTTATGGCTTTGTCATTTATGCACAAGCAACCGCTCTACTTGCAAGTACTTGTCGGAGTATTTTTGGGCGCCGGTTTAGGCATTGCATTCGGTACCCAACGTTACTGCTTCGGTTGGCTGGATAATGCCAGTTTAGGCCAACTGGGTCAGTTGGTCATACGGTTGTTAAAAGCGCTGGCAACCCCGTTGATATTCTTTGCTATTCTGGAGGCGATGCTTAATACGGATATTTCCTTGCGTCACGGCCGGCGTTTATTGTCGGTGTGTGCGCTTAACCTCAGCGTTGCGATGTTGATTGGTTTAAGTTTGATGAACAGCTTAAGCCCAGGCCGCTCTTGGAACGGTCGTCTGCCGGAATTGAACGTTCGAATGACCGAACCGCTAAGTCAGGCTAGCGCGAATGGCTTGTCCTTAAGTCCTGTGAAAAACATCGCCGGTTACATACCGGAAAGCTTGCTGGATCCCTTCATTAAAAACAACGTCATCGCGATTATTTTATTCGCATTGCTGACAGGCGCTACGTTACGTCAATTAAAACGACAAGCCACCGACGAACACGTGTCCGGGATTGCGCAACTGGAAAAATTAATCGGCCTTTGTTATCAGACTTTGATTTTGATGCTGATGTGGGTCGTTAAAGCCATTCCGTTCGCGGTGTTCGGCGTCGTGGCTCAAGTGGTCGGCAAAGCCGGCTTGGCGGTATTCGAATTGGTTGCAGTATTTCTGGTCACGCTGCTGGGCGGTTTGGCCTTGCATGCCTTGGTTTATTATCCCTGCATGGCCAAATGGGGAGGTGGGATGCCGATCAGGCAGTATTTCGGCAAAGGTGCCGATGCGATCGTGACCGGACTGTCGACTAATAGCAGTTTGGCGACCATGCCGGTCACTTTACGCTGTTTAACCGAGCACATGCACATTTCTCAGCGGTCCGCGCGTTTGTCGGTCTGCATCGGCACTAATTTGAATAACGACGGCATCATTTTATACGAGGCGATGGCGGCTTTGTTTTTAGCGCAAGCCGTCGGTTTCGACCTGAATTTAGGCCAGCAATTGGTTATCGTGGCCTCGGCAATCATGGTCGGGGTTGGCATTGCCGGCATTCCGGAAGCCGGGTTGATTGCCTTGCCGTTGGTACTCGGCAGCGCCGGTTTGCCGGAAACGTTAGTGGTTACCGCGGTCCCTTTGATAACCACCATCGATTGGATCATTGCCCGTTGTCGTTCCGGCGTCAATGTGATGAACGACATGTTGATTGCGATTCTGTTGGAACGTTTGGAAAAACGCTCGCTTCAGGCCGATAAATGCGCGTAAGCCGGAAAGGTTTGCAAGCGGTTATCGACAAAAGGTTCGCCTATCGTGAAGTGATACAGACTTTGCCAAGTATTGTCTTTCAAGCCCAACACGCCGTGAACCGCGTCGTCGAAAAAACAACCGATGCCGGTTCCGCGGATGCCGGCGGCTTCGGCTTCCAGATATAAAATTTGTCCTAGTAGACCGCATTCCCAAAACAAGCGGCGATACAGCCAAGTCTGGTCGTTTACGTTGTCCGAAAACCGGGCCAACATCCCCAAACTAAATGCGCTATCGCTGGCGATGGGCTGGTGGCATGACAAGGTTTTAGCCGCCTGGCGCACGTTACCGGCAACCAACAAATACAATGCGAAAGGTGCCTCAACCGCTTGCCAGGCAAATTCGGCCGAAAATGCCGACTTGATTTCATCCAAGCAGTCTGCGGTACGCGGTAAAAAATACAGGCCCGGCTGCAAGCCGTCCACGCGGTGCACGAATATGAATAAGTGTACTTGCGGCGGCCAATTCCAAGCGCTGAACGGCGGTTTGTCGTTGGGTAGCAGCGCTAACATGATGCGCTGAAAATCCGCCAGAGCAATGGCTGCTGCCTTGCCGTTGAAATGTTGCGCGCTACGGCGTTGCCGGATTAATTGAGCGGCCGGCAGGTCGTGGCTGGGTTTAGGCATGGGCAATAGAGGGAGTGGGAAGCGTTCGGCCGACGTTTTGGGTTTGACGGCCTGTGCGGCGACTTCGTCGATGATTGGCCACTTATAGAAATGCCTGCCGCTCAGGGCGACGGCTGTACCGAACCAAATAGCAGTTTGTAATGTTTGCAACAAAGTCTGAACGTCGCCGGGTGTATCGGCACTGTGACTTACATGTAGACGGCATAACAAATCCGGCGCTTCGGATTCGTGTTCCACGAAATCGGTTGTTCTGTCGAGTCCAAGCCAGCCGGCCAGTTCGGCGTCCCCCACTTCGCTACACAATTCGATTGTCCAACCTAAGCAAGCGGCGGCGTAACTCAAGCAAGCCAACGCATGGCCGGTGTCGTGCTGGCAATAGCGAAAGGCCCGTTCGCCGTATTTCCAGGCCTCGCGCCAATGTACCGAAGACAAACCTATCCATAACGTTGGTTCTGCACCCGGATGAGCAAAGCGAGCCCGGCGTTCCAGATGGTGGTCGTGGCTGACGTAATGGTAAACTCCGGGTTCCAGTAAAGCGGCGTCGGTGCAGATTAGATAAGCCTCGGTCGGATGCAGATTGCCGCTGGAAGGGTTGCAGCGTAAGGCCCACCGGTCCGGCCCCAGTTGTTTCCAAGCCGATAAGCCGAAGGACAGTTCCAGCAACAAGCCCAGGTTATCCGCCGTTAAAAGCTGCGGAGCGATGGCGTTTGGCCGGTCTAAATCGCCGAATGAACAATTCAAATCTCTCCCCGGCGTCGGCAATCGGACGATTTCGCAGCCATGAAATCGGCGAAACGGGTTGGGTTGATCGTCCCAATCCAGGGATGCCGGACCTTTGGCGTAGGCATTGAGTTGGTGTTTGCTGCGTTGGTGGTAGGCTAGAACGGCGTCTGATTCTGTGCTCATGGCGCAATAGTGTAGGTTGGGTTACAGGGTTTATGAAATTGCTGATACATTTAAGCACGCGGCATGCCGTTTTATTTGAAGGCAACGATAAATGTAGAAAAGTGCTTCATATGCTGGTCCGTGTATTCAATGTCTGTGCTTTAGCGTTCTTCTGCGTAGCATCTCGCGTGTTTGCGGCAGGGTGACGATGCGCCGGCTTACATCCGTTCGAAATTCTCGACTTCTTCACGGAATAGGGGCGTAAAGAAAGAATTCATTATGGAAAATATTGTGATCGATTGTGATGCTAAACGCCTGATGCGGTGGTTCTCCGGCATCGCCTTGGGTTTGCTGGCGTTTGTTTACGCCGGTGCTACTTGCGCGACAGACTCCGGCCGCATACGTCTACAAGGCCATGTTCCGGCCCAAGCCGTCAAACAATCCCGGACTTTAGCGCGAAATCCGGAACAGCAAACGCTGAATCTCAGCGTTTCGTTGCCGTTAAGGAATACCGCCGAATTGCTCGACTTTATCGCCCGCGTCAATAACCCGGCCGATCCGATATACGGGCAATTTCTTACTTCGGAACAATTTGCCGAACGTTTCGGCCCGACGAAAACCGATTACGACGCAGTGGTCCGGGAATTCTCCGCCAAAGGCTTTCGAGTAAGCAATACAAACAAGCCTAGCCAATTGCTAAGCCTGCAAGCCGAAACCTGGCAGGTGGAACGCGAATTTAAGGTGAGAATGCAACGGTACAGGAGCACGACCGGCCGCGAGTTTTTTGCGCCGGATCAAGAGCCGGAATTTTCCGCCGAGTTGGCGGCTCGCGTGGTACACCTAGCCGGTTTAACTGATTGGTCGGTGCGAAAGCCGAAGTTTAAGCAGGTTCATGCGAAACCTGCAAACTTGACGGCTAAGGACATAGGCAGCGGGCCGCAAGGCGGTTTGTCGCCTAGCGATATTGCAAACGCATATGACATCGAGGTGCAAAGGACGGCGTCCGATTTTCCGCAAACCCTGGCCGTCGTGGCTTTAGCGGATTATTTCAATAGCGATATCGACTTTTATCGGAATTACTTTTCGTTAACCGATATTAGCGTCAGCCGCGTAGAAGTCGACGGCGGGGCGTTCAAGCCCGGATGGGCTGACGACGACAGTTCCGAAACTACCTTGGATATTCAACTGCAAATGGCGTTGGCACCCTACGGCAGTAAGATTTTGGTTTACGAAGGCCCCAATACCGATAGCGGATTTCTGCATCTGTTAGCTCGGATTGCTGACGACAACACGGCGAAACAGATTAGTTGTTCCTGGGGCTCTGACGAAGGCAGTAATACATCCGGTTTTTTGCAATCGGAACATCAGATTTTTCAGCAGATGGCGGCGCAAGGTCAATCGTTTTATGCGGCGTCCGGAGATTCGGGAGCCTACGATGACGGTAGTAGCCTGAGTGTTGACGATCCCGCCTCTCAACCTTATGTTACCGGCGTGGGTGGAACGCAGCTTAGCCTTTCGCTCGACGGTAGCTATGCCGGCGAAACTACCTGGAATGCCGGTTCGGCAGCCGATGGTGCGGGCGGCGGCGGGGTAAGCCGGATTTGGTCTTTGCCGACTTACCAACAAGGGATGTCCGGTTTAGCTTCCAAGCAAAAACGCAATGTGCCGGATGTCGCATTGAATTCCGATCCGGATACCGGCTATGCGATTTACTACCAGGGGTTTTGGTCTGTTTACGGTGGCACCAGCAGTGCGGCACCGTTGTGGGCGGCGTACACCGCCAACATCAATCGGCTACGGCAACAAGCAAGCCTTAGCCAAATAGGTTTTATGAACCATCGTTTGTATGCCATAGGCAAAAGTGACGCATACGGGCTTGCGTTTCACGATGTCGCGGACAACAGCGATAATCTCAAGTACAAAGCCGCCGTCGGCTACGATAATGCCACCGGTTGGGGAAGCATGAACGGCGGCAAGCTTTCCGAATTATTGGTATCGGATCAATATGCTCAGAGCGACCACCCTAGCGTGAGTTTGCTTACGCCGAATGGTGGTGAAATTGTTGCTTTCGGGAATGAGCTGGAAATTGGTTGGAGCTCGGATAACTTAACCGAAAAACAACGCTTAAAACTCTATTTTTCTAAAAATAACGGTAAGAAATGGAGTCTGTTGCGAACAAGGTTAGCTATCAACGGCAGCTTGTCCTGGAAGCCTAAAAAAAGTAAGCGTACGACGGCAGGCTTGTTGAAAATCTGTTTGCCGAAATCGAAAAAATCGGCGGCTGTTTGCGACCAGAGCGATACGATTTTCAGTATCCGCTGACATAAGGGAACGCTCCGGTTTTTTTAGTTGTAGGGCTAAACCATTATTTTTGATGTTCGGAAATTTTTGTCCGGAATTGCATCATCGGTTATCGCGTCCACACTATAAATTTGATAGCGGGTACGCTCCGGGAAACAGCGGCGCAGAGGCTATCCGGACATATTCACAGATTCTACATAAGCACACTGCTACCAAACGTTAAAGTAGAAGAATCTAGCGCTCTAACGTTAGCTATAGACGGTGCTTCCACCAATAAACAGCATAAATGCCCGAAATAAAAGCGTAAATGCTAAATTCGGTAAGAAGACTGATCGTGGGTTCGTTGTTAAAAACGTTGCCTGCTGTATTTGCTTGGTCTGACAAGACTTCATCAGCATGGCTAAGCTGGTTATAAAAGGCTGCCGCTGTAATCATTAGGCTGATTATTATTTTTTTCATGGGTGGCTCCTAACTAGGATTAAGCCTTTATAATATCGATACGATATTGCATGGGCAAGGAAATTTTTCTAACCCCTGACAACGTCGATAATTGTGTGCAAGTAAGGGGATTTTTACCGAGTGCTTTTCAAATTATGTGTTTGCGCAACGCATTTTCGTGGCAATGTTGGGTGGTAATCCGAAAACTCTCGGTATACTGGTAACGGCGTTTCGGGCATGGAAACGATATAAGTCGATGCATTGCTGTCCGATTTTACGCCTGTCTTTCGCTGGTTAGCTACATCAGCGCGCTTTACTTAAATAGATGTTGCAACTATGAGTTTCGCTGTTTCTCGATATTTCACCTTGATTTTAATGATGTTAATGCCGGCTTGCACTCCGGTAGCGCCGGTTACCGGCGCTTCCGCCATTCACGGCGGACGCTTGCTAGAGGATTTGTTCGTGACCGCCGACGGTATAGGATTGAAACTGAGTCGTTGGAAAGCAAATCATCCTAAGGCGATTGTGGTCGCGTTGCACGGATTCAACGATTACAGACGGTTTTTTAGCCCTGCGGCCGAATATCTGCAACAACAAGGTATTTATTGTTACGCCTACGATCAGCGAGGTTTCGGAGAAAGTCCTAGGACGGGAATGTGGGCGGGTAGCGAGGTCTATGCGGCGGACGTGGCTAATTTTTCCGCACTAGTGAAAGAGGAGCACCCGGGCGTACCGGTTTATTTATTGGGCGAAAGTATGGGGGGCGCCGTCATCATTGCGGCGATGACGGTCAATCCAAAGCCTAGTGTGGATGGGGTTATCCTGTCGGCGCCTGCCGTATGGGGACGAAAAACCATGCCTTGGTACCAGACCTCGTTATTATGGGCTTTGTCGCACACTTTGCCGTGGGTCACGTTGACGGGTAGAGGATTGGACATTATGCCTTCCGACAACATCGAAATGTTGCGCGCTTTGGGGAGAGATCCTCTGGTGATAAAAGAGACGCGCGTAGACGCAATTTCCGGGTTGGCCGACCTCATGGACACCGCGTTGGCATCGGCAAACAAATTGAATGTCAACACCTTGCTGCTATACGGAAAAAAAGACCAAATAGTGCCGGCCGAACCAACCGAATTATTCATCCGATCGCTGCTGTCGGCCGGGATGCAAAACAAAACGGTCAGCTATTACGAAAATGGCTATCACATGCTGTTGCGCGATTTGCAAGCCCCGGTCATCTGGCATGACATTGCCGAATGGATAGGTAAAACGCACGGCTGATCTCTAAACCAATACTTCCACGGCATCGGGTTGACTCAGGAATTTTCCCGGACTGGCAGTGTATCCGTAAGCGCCGGATTGATAGATCACCACTAGATCGCCGATTTCGGCTTTAGGCAACCACATTCTGTCGGCAAGCAAATCCAGTGGAGTACAGAGCGGCCCGACTACACTCACCGTTTCGTAATCTTGCTCAGTCATTTTGTTACCGATAGCCGCCGGGTAGTTTTTGCGGATGACTTGACCGAAATTTCCGGATGCGGCTAGGTGATGGTGTAAGCCGCCATCCACGACTAGATAGATTTGTCCGCGGGATATTTTCTTGTCGATAATTCGGCTTACGTAAATACCGGCTTCGCCTACCAAATATCGGCCTAATTCGATGATGATTTCCGCATTCGGCAGGCTGGGTTTGGCGACTTGCATTGCTTCGCCCAAGGCGTTGCCGACTTGATCGATGGCCAACGGCGTATCGCCCGGAAAATACGGAATGCCGAAGCCGCCGCCTATATTCAGTTTCTTGATGGCGGAAGGGCAGTGTTCGGCGAGTTGAGCCGCTAGATTCAGGCTTTTTTGTTGGGCTTCGATAATCGCTTCGGCCTTCAGATTTTGCGAACCGCTGTAAATGTGGAAACCTTGAAAGTCCAGGCCCATTTCTTTAATGCGTTGTAGCATTTGCGGCACTTGTTCTTCGTCTACGCCGAATTGTTTGGGGCCGCCTCCCATTTTCATGCCCGACGCCTTAAGCTCGAATGCGGGATTGATGCGCACCGCCACTTTCGCGTTAAAGCCGGTTTGCCGGCACAGCCCGCAGATGCGTTCGAGTTCCTGCGACGACTCGATATTGATGGTTACCCCGGCGGCAATGGCCTGATGTAACTCGGATTCGCGCTTTCCCGGGCCGGCAAAACTGATCTGCTCCGCCGGCATGCAGGTATCCAACGCCACTTTCATTTCCAGCGCGGAGGCCAAATCGAAACCGTCTACCAAGCCGGCCATGTGTTGCACGACGGCCGGCATGGGATTGGCTTTGAGTGCGTAATGAATTTTTAGATCGGCCGGCATGGCTTGGCGTAATTGAGCCACCCGGTTGCTGAGTGCGCCACGGTCGTAAGCGTAAAACGGAGTCTGGCCGATACGTTGGCTTAAGCGGGACAATGGCAGGTTGCCGACCGTTAGTTCGCCGTTAATGACTGGAAAAGTCGTCATCGCGGCGTGCTTAGGGGAGGTGGGAGTCATAGGCGGTTACTGTTGAAATAAGTCTGCGTATTGCTGAGTTAGGCTTTTACGATCGATTTTGCCGTTGGGATTGCGTGGAAGATTGGCTTGCATTTCGATTTTGGCCGGCACCATAAAGTTGGGTAGTTGCGCTTTGCAACATGCGGATAAGGCTTCCGAGTCGAATGCGGTTGGGTCTTGCGGGCTGACCACGACCACCACCGCTTGCCCTAATGTGGCGTGTTCGATTCCGATAGCCGCCGCTTCTTTGACCATACCGGAAGCGTAGATCACTTCTTCGATTTCGCTTGGACTGACTCGATAGCCGGAAGTTTTTATCATATCGTCTTTGCGGCCGACGAAATAAAGGTAGCCTTCTTCATCCATGGTGACCGTGTCGCCGGACCATACGGCGATTTCGGTCAACGGCAAACCGGACAACTGTCCCGGTGCTGGTTTAAACCGTTCCGCGGTTTTGTCCTTATCGTTCCAGTAACCGAGGCTGACTAAGGAGCCGCGGTGCACCAATTCGCCGGGCTCGTGAGCTGCACACGAACTGCCGTCTTCGCGCACCACCATAATCTCTGCATTCGGAATCGCTTTGCCCATGGAATCCGGGCGGATGTCGATTTGGTCGGGAGGCAGATAGGTCGAGCGAAAGGCTTCGGTTAAGCCGTACATCAGGAAAAATTGTGCGCTAGGCGCTTTGCTGCGTAACTTTTGCAATACGGCTTTAGGCATTTTGCCGCCGGAATTGGTCATGTAGCGTAAATGACTATCGATTTGTGCAGGCCATTCCAGCTCGGATAATTGCGCCCAAAGCGGCGGTACCGCAGCCAGTCCGGTGATTTGGTATTTTGCCAAGGCGGTTACCACATCGCGCGGCAACAAATAATCCATCAGGACGCAACATGCACCCTTGAGCAAACAGGTGGTAAGCTGATTTAAACCGTAATCGAAACTGAACGGCAATACCGCGAGTAATTTATCGCTAGCCTCGATTTTTAGATATTCGGCGACGCTGTACGCGCCGGCTACAATGTTTCGATGCGACAATACCACGCCTTTGGGTTTGCCCGTGCTGCCGGAGGTATACAGGATGGCCGCCATATCGGTATCGATTTGAATCTGCGGTTGTAACGAGCGATTCGCCGCGCCAGCCAAATAGCTTGCCCAGTCAAGCAGCCGATAATGGCTTTCGGAGGTTTGTTGAACGTTAGCGTCGATCAGGACGACGGTATGTAAATCCGTGCAACCGTTTAGAGCCTCTGCCAGAGATGCCAAGCGGCTTTTCGAAGTAATTAGGATTTTGACGTTACAATCGTTCAGAATATGCGCGACTTGAGATGCTTTTAATACCGGGTTCACCGGCACAAATACGCCGCCGGCCAAGGAAGTGGCAAGAAAGCCGGTAACCGTCTCCAACTGTTTAGGTAAATAAATGGCAACCCGTTGTTGGCGGGCCAAATCCAAGTTCTGTAAGGCGCCGGCTTGGACCGCCACTTGTTCCGCCAATTGTCCGAAACTAATACGGCTGTCCTTTTGCACAATGGCGTCGGCATGGGGAGAACGGGTCAAATTGTCGAAAAGTAAATGGTGAAACAAGGTAGCCATGGGCGACTTAATAATTCCGTTACTGAAAAATTGAAAATATCCTAGCAGAATATAGTGGTTTTACCGAAATGCAGCTTAATCATACTACCCATGAAACTGGAGACGGCAGAATGCTGAATGTAGCGGCGGTACCGGACTATTGGCGGTCGCCGGCACTGGCCTTGTCGGCCCTATTGTTGACTTTTGTTTGCGTATATTGGCCTAGTTGGCAGTCGGTTGTCAGTATCTGGTATCGCTCCGATACGTTCGCCCATGGTTTTTTAGTCATCCCGGCCAGCCTTTGGCTGATTTGGTCGCGCAAAGATCAATATCGACCACTCGTTCCGACACCCAATTTATCGGCTTGGCTGGCGATATCGGGTTGCGGCTTTTTATGGCTGTGTGCAAATTTGGCCAATGTGTTGGTTGTCGAACAATTTGCTTTGGTCGGTTTATTGCTATCGATGATATGGACTATTTTGGGGACGGAGTTTGTTTCGGCAAGCTTGTTTCCGCTGATGTTCTTGTTTTTTATGGTGCCGTTCGGCGAGGATTTCGTGCCGTATCTGATGGAGTTTACCGCCACATTTGTGGTGGAAATGCTGAAGTTAACCCGCATTACCGTGGTGAGAGAAGGTTTGCATTTCACGCTGGCTTCCGGGCAATGGTCGGTGGTAGAGGCTTGTAGCGGCATACGCTACCTTATCGCCTCAATGACATTAGGCATGATTTACGCTTATCTGAATTACACCAGCTATTTAAAACGTAGCGTTTTCATCGCCTTGTCCATTTTAATGCCTATTGTTGCCAATGGCTTCAGAGCTTATATGATCGTCATGATAGGCCATTTGAGCAGCATGAAACTGGCGACGGGGGTGGACCACGTGATATACGGCTGGTTGTTTTTCGGTTTGGTCATGTTGTTGCTGTTTTACGGCGGCTCGTTTTGGCACGACGAACCTAAGCCAAACCTCGCAAAAGGCCCGTCTGCAGCGGTGATCGGCAATAATTCCTCGTCTCAACGATGGGTAGCCGTTAGCGCTCTGAGCATGGCGATCGTCGGCGTTTGGCCGTTAACGGCCGTCGCCCTGAAAGATTTGCAATCGATACAGCCGTCAATTCCCGAGCAGTTGCTGCAGCGGGTTCCCGGGATAGACGTCAGTGAACCGCAATGGGGATGGTCCCCAAGTTTTCCCGGCGTCATGGCTGAAGCCAAGCGTTTCGTGGCTGTAGACGCTAGCGTTAACGGAGTGTATGTCGCGAATTTCGGCGACGAATCGGCCGGCGGAGAATTGATTAATTCGCAAAACGTATTGGTTAACCAAGAAGAATCGGGGTGGCGCATTACCCGGCAGGACATTGTTGAATGGCAGGCCGCGAATCAGAGCGTCAGTGCCCAAGCGTCGGTGATTAAACGCGGCAACCAAGATTTATTGGTATTTCGCTGGTACCGCGTAGGCGAGGTCAATACCGCAAACCGCTATTACGCAAAATGGCTACAATTGCTCAAACGGCTCAAGGCCGATTCCGCGCCGGAGCTGATGGTCGTGCTGTACACCGAAACTTCCGCCTTAAACATGCCGGCATCCCGGTCTCGCCTGGAGCGCATCGCTGCGGCTTGTTGCAGCTGACCCGGTCGGTACGGTTTTTATTTCAAGAAAGAGGGAATAGTTGCAATGATACCTGTGATACTTTCCGGAGGATCCGGAACACGCCTTTGGCCTTTGTCGCGCGGTCAATACCCCAAACAGTTTTTACCTCTGGTATCCGGCAAAACCATGATACAGGAGACCATGCTGCGTTTGCAGGGGGTGCCCGGATTGCAAGCTCCGATTGCCGTTTGCAACGAAGACCACCGTTTCATGATGGCCGAACAACTTTGGGAAATCGGCAGCAAACCCGCGGCAATCATATTGGAACCCATTGGCAAAAATACCGCGCCGGCGGTCGCCATGGCGGCATTGAGCGCGGCTTCGGCCGACGATGTGTTGCTGATTCTGCCTGCCGATCATGTTATCGCCGACCCGGCTGCCTTTCATTGGGCAATCGCACAAGCTGAAATATTGGCCAAGCAAGGCTATTTGGTGACTTTCGGCATAGTGCCAACCCATCCGGAAACCGGTTACGGTTATATCAAAACCGCCAAGCCTGTGTCCGAACATGCGTTTAACGTCGCCGCATTCGTGGAAAAACCGAATCTGGAGACCGCACAGAGCTACATCGCTAGCGGAGATTACTATTGGAACAGCGGTATGTTTGCATTTACCGCCGGTAATTTTCTGCAAGAACTGGCGAAATTTAATCCGCAAATGTTGGAGATTTGCAAGCAGGCCTTGGCCGCCGCCAAAACCGACTTGGATTTTACCCGCCTGGATAAAGAGATTTTCAGTACTTGCCCTGCCGATTCGATCGACTATGCCGTGATGGAAAAGACCGACAAAGCGGCCGTGATTCCGTTGGATGCCGGCTGGAACGATGTCGGTTCATGGTCCGCGCTATGGGACGTAACCGGCAAAGACCATGCCGGTAACGCCATCAAAGGCGACGTTTTAGCGTTGGATACCCACAATTCGTATATTCATTCCAGCGGTAAATTGGTTGCCGTGGTCGGGGTCGATGATTTAGTCGTTGTCGAAACGGACGATGCGGTCATGGTGGCGTCCAAGGACAAGGTTCAAGACGTCAAGGCTATCGTCGACCAATTGAAAGCCTTGAAGCGTAGCGAAGCCCATATGCATCGCAAAGTTTATCGGCCCTGGGGACATTATGACTTGGTAGATACCGGGGACAGGCACCAGACCAAGCGCATTGTGGTCAAGCCGGGAGCCAAATTGTCGGTGCAAAAACACCATCACCGCGCCGAACATTGGGTGGTAGTAAAAGGTACCGCTTGGGTTCATCGAGACGGCGAAGACATTATGGTGACCGAAAACGAATCGATATATATTCCGGTCGGCGCTATCCACAGTTTGGAAAATCCCGGCGTGATTCCTTTGGAGATGGTGGAAGTGCAATCCGGCAGTTATTTGGGCGAGGACGATATAGTCCGTTTTCAGGATAACTACGGTAGAGTGTAACTACCTTCTCGCAGGGACGCGTTAATGCCCATAGGCGCGGTCATTCGTACAAAAACCGCTGTTTAGCGCGTTATGGTACGAATAAATTCGGCCTACTAAACGGTTTCGCAGACTTTTCCAAGTCTTTTTTAAAAAGGCGTTCTCAAAAATATCTGTCCGGTTTCAGGACAGGACGCTTGCCTGGATTTGGTGAGCGTCAGGTTTTGATCCGCCAACGCCCATATAGCAAACGTAAAACCAAAACGACCTGCAATGCCCCGCATAAGCCGGCCCAGGCTGCCGAATTCGCCTTTAACGGCAAGAATAAAGCGGCTAATGTGACTTGACCCAGGGCGCTAAAGAGACCTGGCAATATCACGTACAACAGCACAGCCGTTAACATCGTCAAACCCAATGCGCGTTCCGGGTTGCTCCCGTAACAAAAATATAAATACAAGCCGCAGTCGCGCACCAACATAGTCAACATGGCGAACGGATAAATATGCAAATAGCTACCGAAGGTTTGCAGCGGGTGCTCGGAAATACTTAACGCCAATGCGGAGACTAGGGCGAACAGTAGGCTGATCCACCAAATAGGTACTTCTTCGAGCGCCCGTCGCCAAGCCCGTTGCACGATAAAGCCAAATAGTCTTTTGAAGCGTAATGCCTGATTGTTCTCAACGATCACTCCCAGGTAGGTCAACGCGCTGCATACGCTAAAGCTCGCTAATGCGAAGGTGTAAGCGGAACTGGGGATGAAGCCGCCTAAATAAGCGCTCATAAACAGACAGAAAACTCCCCAGATCCAAGGTATGGCGCGGAGGCCCAGCTCTTGCGCCATTAACCGGTAATTGCCGACCGCGCACCAAAACAAGGCTAACAGCAGGCTGGTTCTGTGAAAGATGTGGCTGTCTATCACTTGCCCATGCCAAATCGACACGCGGTGTTCGCTAAGCAACGAAAGATCTCCGAAGTTGTCGACGATCAGAAAAATGCCGACGATCACGCCGATGAAGACGGCACTGCTTTTTAATTGCCCGCGTCTAGCCGCCAGTATTCCCAGCAATAAACCTAAACCTTGTATCAGTAAACCGCTGGTGACGTCGAAAAATAAACGGCTCAATAGGTCGTGTGTAGCAGCAGAGCTCAATGCATACACCAGCCAGCAGACGGTGCCGACGTACCACACCATGACGGTGCTTCCCAGCCATTTCCCCCAGGTTAACTCCCAAGGGCCGAGCGCGGATAGGCGCTGCGTATCCCAGGTGCGTTCGCGAAACTCTTCAATGACGGCGTCTACGGTTTGTTTGCAGCCCCACAGCAACGTAGACAAGGTAAAGATAAACGTTGCCATACGCGCGCTGGCTTGGCCTAGTTGATGGCCGTCGACGATATAGGAGAAGGTAAATAAAACCGCTAGGACCAGAGGAATGCCGATTAAGCGCGCTTGCGAGCACTCCAAAAAAAGTTGGCGTTGAAACTCCGGATTCAGATTCATGAGGATTGCCTAATCGATGCGAGATAAGCGTCTTGCATAGTGGGTGATTCCGCGGAAAATTCGCAAACCGGCAAGCCTTGCGCCAACAACGTTTGCAGAACGAGGTGTTGCTGTTGTTTGTCATCGGGCATCAGCAACCAAGCGGTTTGGTTATTTTCGACATCGACCGCTTGTATGGCGTCAATCCGTGCAAGTTTCTCGGTTAACTCCGCTATGGCTACCGCCAACTGCAAGCGTATCGTAATCTGTTGCTTACGGGGTCTAAGTACCGTTTGCTCTACGATGCGTCCTTGACGCAAAATCAGCATGTCGCTGCAATAGCTCTCCAATTCGGCCAAAATATGCGACGAAACCAGTAAAGTCATACCTTGCCGCTGTAAGTCCAAAAACAATCCGGCCAATTCGTGGCGCGCTTCCGGATCCAAACCGGAAGCCGGCTCGTCCAGCAACACGAATTTCGGTTTATGGATGATGGCTTGGGCGATGGCAACCCGCTGGCGTAGCCCGCGCGACAATTCGCCCGGACGCATCTCCAAGCGTTCGCTTAGCGATAACCATTGACAGACTTGAGCAATGGCCGTTTCGCAATCGTTATCCGGCAGGCCTTGAGCGCGTGCGACGAAATACAAACATTGTTTGACCGTTAAACGTTGATATAAACCGTAAAAATCGGATAGGTAGCCGATGATGCGGTGGCAAGCCCTGGGCTGCTCCAAAACGTCGATACCGGCGATGTGGATCGATCCGGCGCATGGCTGCTCCAGGGCCGCTATACAACGCATCAAGGTGGTTTTACCCGCGCCGTTCGGGCCTACCAAGGCGGTCACGTTGCCTTGCGGCATGCGAAACGACACCTCGTCCAGCGCGCGCAGGCCCGGATAATCGAAACAGAGGTCTTTGACTTCAATCATAGTGGTGCCAGTGGTTGTATAGCGACATTGTAACCAAGCGGAACGGAAATACCGGAAGCGTTTATCGGTAAACGGCGAAATGACATTCGGATTATTACCTGTACCTCGCTGTGCGCCAAAGTGGATCAAAACCAACTGTTTTTGTCGTTATTGGTGCGTTAAACAGAGCGGTTGATGGCGGAGCGCGTCGATTTCGGCTTTCTCGCAAAAGGTATGTATCTTGCTTTTCCGATAAAAATCGCTTGCTGTCCAGAGTCCGGCCGTCTTTACGGCTGTGGCGCTAACGCTAAGCTGGTATGATTTCCCATTTAAAACTCAGGAGAGTATGAATGCACAACGTCACGTTGATCAAAGGTGATGGTATCGGTCCTTCGATTATGGAAGCCGCGGTTTCCGTCATTGACGCATCCGGCGCGAAAATTCATTGGCACGAGGCGGAAGCCGGAATGTCGGCTTACGAAAAAACCGGTACGCCGCTGCCGGACGCAACCATGGAATCGATAGATCAAACCCGCGTTGCATTCAAAGGTCCGTTAACGACCATGGTCGGCGAGGGGTTTCGCAGCATCAACGTCGAATTGCGAAAAAAATACGATTTGTACGCCAACGTGCGCCCCGCCAAAAATTGGGCCGGCGTTAAAACGCGCTTCGATAACGTCGATATCGTCGTCGTCAGGGAAAATACCCAAGGTTTGTATGTCGGATTGGAGCATTATCTGACCCCGCAAAAAGATATTGCGGAAAGTCTGGCCGTGGTGACTAAAGCGAGTTCCGAACGTATCGTCGAATATGCGTTCAAATACGCAATCGATAACGGCCGCAACAAAGTTACGGTATGCCACAAAGCCAACATATTGAAATTTACCCAAGGGTTGTTTTTGAATACCGCCCGCGAGGTCGCTAAAAAATATCCCGACATCCAATTCGATGAAAAGATCATCGACGCAGCTTGCATGCACATGGTCATGAAGCCGGAACAATTCGACGTGGTTGTTACTACCAATATGTTCGGCGATATTTTGTCCGATCTTACCGCCGGATTGGTCGGCGGATTAGGTTTGATACCCGGCGCCAACATCGGCGAGGATGCCGCACTGTTCGAAGCCGTGCACGGCAGCGCACCGGATATCGTCGGCAAAAACATCGCCAACCCAACCGCGGTGATGATGGCCGGCGTGATGATGTTGAACCATTTGGGCGAGCATGCCGCGGCAAACCGGATGCAAACGGCCATCGAAAAAGTGGTCAACGAAGGTGTTTACGTTACTCCGGATTTGAATCCGGCCAGCCAATACGGCACCAAGGAAATGGGCCAAGCCATCGTCGATGCGATGGGGTGATTATATCCGCGGCGGAAGCGGTTATGAGCGCGCAACCTGAATTCGGCAAACCTTGGGTGTCCATTGAGGATGATCCGGCGGTGGAATTGCTCAGCGATACCAAGCGCGAGTATGACGACGGCGAGTTGGTGGCAATGTCTGGGGCCGGCAGGAATCACGAACGCATCAAAGGCAATATCGCGGCGGCTTTGCACGTGCACTTGCGCGGTAAATCTTGCGAACCGTTTTCCTCCGATTTGAAAATCAAAATGGGTCAATATCTGTTCTATCCCGACGGGATGGTGGTTTGCCAAGATACCTCGACCCACGAGTATTACACCCAAGCGCCGCTACTGGTCGTCGAGGTATTGTCAAAATCCACCCGGCGTCGCGAGGGTTGGATATCCAATCACTATTTTCTTGGTGACGACGTGCCGTTGGAAGCGGTGGGCTTGACCTTCGGCGCCGCCGAGATTTATGCTCGGGTTGAAAACGAGGACATGCTGAGCTTTCTGTTGGAGCAGCAGATTATGGCGAATAGCAACAATGCCTTGAGCGATGGCGAGCCAACATGACCGATATTCGCTGGCAACAGCGCTTCAGCAATTTCATCAAAGCCTTGACGCTATTGATTGACGCCGCCGAACTGGCGCGGCAGCGTCCGTTGTCGAAACTGGAAAAGCAAGGCGTGATTCAGGCGTTCGAGTTTACCCATGAGCTGGCCTGGAACGTACTGAAAGACTTTTTGTACGACCAGGGCGATTTTTCGCTCAAAGGCTCCAAAGATGCTACCCGTGCGGCGTTCAAGGCGGGTTTGATCGAAGACGGCGAGGGCTGGATGGCAATGATAGGCAGTCGCAACTTGTCCTCTCACACCTACGACGAGCAAACGGCGGAATCGCTGGTAGTCGCTATCTTTGCCGATTACCTGCCACTATTCGTTGCTTTGCGGACGGATATGCAGCGCTATTGCGATGAATGAACCACTCGCCGAACGCCTGGGTTTGCCGTCGGTCACGCTACAGAAACTGGTAAGCGTATTTGCCCGCCATCCGGCGATTCGACAAGTGCTGGTGTACGGTTCTCGTGCCAAAGGTAACTATCGGCGCGGTTCCGACATCGATTTGACGTTGCAAGGCCCGCTCCTGAGTTTCGCCGAATTGATGCAGATCGAAGATCAAATCGACGATTTGCTACTGCCCTATACGGTCGATTTGAACCAATATCAACAGTTATCGAATCGGGATTTGCTCGATCACATTGATCGGGTGGGACTGGTTATTTATCAACGGCAAACCTGCTTGGCATCCGTGGCTGATGGTGTTTAAGCAATTTTGCCTTTAACCTAACGATCATGAAGGTCTGGCAATCGCCCCGGCAAATGAAAGGTAGTTTGGTAGGAGCGACGCATAGTCGCGATGATGGCCTTGCGAATCGTGGCTATGTGTCGATCCCACCATGTCTTTCATAGTAAAGAAAACATTACACGTGCATCGTTCTATCATCGCTAAACGCAGCGTCGTAACGATGAGTCAATTAATCTATCTACATAAAACCAATATATGTCCATGTTAGAACAATACCGCAAACACGTTGCCGAACGAGCCGCCGATGGCATCGTTCCCAAACCGCTGGATGCCGAGCAAGTGGCGGCGCTGGTTGAATTGTTGAAACAGCCGCCCGCCGGAGAGGAGGCGTTTCTGTTGGATTTGCTGGCTTACCGGATTCCGGCCGGGGTGGACGAAGCCGCTTACGTCAAAGCCGGCTTCCTAACCGCAGTTGCCAAAGGCGAGGCTGCGTCCCCTCTGATTACGCCGGAAAAAGCCACCGAATTGCTGGGAACCATGCTCGGCGGATACAACGTCGCCCCGTTGATCGAATTGCTGGATCGCGCCCCCTTGGCGCCGATCGCCGCCAAAGCGCTGGCGCAAATTTTGCTGATTTTCGACGCTTTCCACGACGTGCAGGAAAAGGCCCAAGCGGGCAATGTTTACGCCCAACAGGTGTTGCAATCCTGGGCCGACGCCGATTGGTTCACCAGCCGGCCGGAAGTGCCGGAGAAACTAACGGTCACCGTGTTCAAGGTCAGCGGCGAAACCAATACCGACGACCTATCGCCGGCACCGGATGCCTGGTCGCGGCCGGATATTCCGTTGCACGCCAAAGCCATGCTGAAAATGCCGCGCGACGGCATCAGCAACGCCGAACAACAGATCAACGACCTAAAAGCCAAAGGATTTCCGGTGGCCTACGTCGGCGACGTAGTCGGCACCGGCTCGTCGCGTAAATCGGCGACCAACTCGGTGCTCTGGTACATGGGCGAGGATATTCCGTACATACCCAACAAGCGGGCCGGCGGGGTGTGCATAGGCGGCAAAATCGCTCCGATCTTTTTCAATACCATGGAAGATTCCGGTGCGTTGCCGATCGAATGCGACGTGAGTGCTATGGCCATGGGCGATGTGATCGACATTTATCCTTACCAAGGCGTGGTCAAGCGCCACGCCTGCCCTGAGTCTATCGAACCGGGCAGCGACGAAATAATCTGCGAATTCCAGCTGAAAACGGAAGTGATTCTGGACGAAGTCCGCGCCGGCGGCAGAATCCCGCTGATCATCGGCCGCGGCCTGACCGACCGGGCACGCAAAGCCTTGGGGCTTGGTCCGTCCAGCGTGTTCAAGCGTTTGGCCGCCGTTGCCGACACCGGCAAAGGTTACACCTTGGCGCAAAAAATTGTCGGACAAGCCTGCGGTTTACCCGGGGTGCGGCCCGGCAGCTATTGCGAACCGCGCATGACGACGGTGGGCTCGCAAGACACCACCGGTCCCATGACCCGCGACGAATTGAAGGACCTAGCCTGCCTGGGTTTTTCCGCCGACCTGGTGTTGCAATCGTTTTGTCATACCGCCGCTTATCCGAAACCGGTAGACATCACCATGCAACATACGTTGCCGGATTTCATCATGACCCGCGGCGGAGTCTCGTTGCGGCCGGGCGACGGCATTATTCACTCGTGGTTGAACCGGATGCTGCTGCCGGATACGGTCGGTACCGGCGGCGATTCGCATACTCGCTTCCCGATCGGGATTTCGTTTCCGGCCGGTTCCGGTTTGGTTGCGTTTGCGGCCGCCACAGGCGTGATGCCGTTGGATATGCCGGAATCCGTGTTGGTGCGTTTCACCGGCAAAATGCAGCCCGGCATCACTTTGCGCGATTTGGTCAATGCGATTCCGTATGCGGCCCTCCGGCGCGGTTTGTTGACGGTTGCCAAGCAGGGCAAAAAGAACGTGTTCTCGGGGCGGATTTTGGAAATAGAAGGTCTACCCGATTTAAAAGTGGAACAAGCATTTGAGTTGTCCGACGCTTCGGCCGAACGTTCGGCCGGCGGCTGCACCATCAAACTCAACGAAGCGCCAATCCGCGAATACCTAAACTCCAACATCACGTTGTTGAAATGGATGATTGCGCAGGGTTACGGCGATACGAGAACCATTCAGCGCCGGATAAAAGCCATGCAAGCTTGGCTGGAAAATCCGCTGTTGATGTCGGCCGATCCGGATGCCGAATATGCCGAGGTCATCGAAATCGACATGAATCAAATTACCGAGCCGCTGCTGGCTTGCCCGAATGATCCCGACGACATCAAGCCGTTGTCGGAAGTCGCCGGTACCAAAATCGACGAGGTGTTCATCGGTTCTTGCATGACCAACGTCGGTCATTTCCGCGCGGCCGGGAAATTGTTGGAAAAAGCCAATGCGCTGCCGACCCGACTGTGGGTGGCTCCGCCGACCAAAATGGACCAAAATCAATTGGTGGAAGAAGGCTATTACGGAACCTTCGGCAAAGTCGGTGCCCGTACCGAAATGCCGGGTTGTTCGCTATGCATGGGCAACCAAGCCAGGGTGGCGGAGGGCGCTACGGTGGTTTCCACCTCCACCCGCAACTTCCCTAACCGCTTGGGGAACGGGGCAAACGTTTTCCTGTCCTCGGCGGAATTAGCCGCGGTTTGCTCGTTACTGGGAAAAATACCTAGCGTGGAAGAATACATGCAATACGCGGCGTTGATTGATCAAACCAGTGCCGATACATATCGCTACATGAATTTCGATCAAATCGGCAGTTATAAGTCCATAGCCGAACAAGTGGCTTAAACGTTAACGCTCTGTTCCCGAAAGGGGATAGAGCGTTTTTTTAGATTGCTGCTAGTCTTTACCGGCAGCAATTTAATCAGATCAAAGACTTTGAACGATATTACCTACGATTTACGCGTACTGCAAAGTCACCTGGACAGCATCTTACAGCGCGTAGAACACAACAGCCTGACGCTCAAACGTTTGCAATCGTTTGAAATGCATCTATTGGGTTTAAACTCGCTGGCGGAAATCTTGGAGTTCATCCTGGACGAGTGCAAATCTCTGTTCGATTTGGAAGTCGTCAGCTTATATTTGTTCGATCCCAATGGCGAAATCGCCGAGTGTCTTAGCCAAAACAATTACGAGTCGCATGCCAGAAGCGGATTGCTGCTGGTCGATAACGATGGCTTGTTTAAACGTTTCTTCGATTTCAGGCTGCAGCCGGTGCTAGGCTTGTATCATCCTGAAAAATATGCGCCGTTTTTTCACGGATTTTCCGAACCGCCGTCGTCGGTGATTTTGGTTCCCTTGGTCAGGCGTGGCAGGTATTTGGGTTCTTTGAATTTGGGCAGCCGAAAAAAAGACCGTTTCGTTAAAACCATGGCGACCGATTTTATTGCCCATTTAGGCTCCGTTATTAGTGTTTGCCTGGAAAACACGCTGAATTTCGAGACCTTGCGCCGCACCAGTTTTTTGGATCCGTTAACCGGCGTGAACAATCGCCGCTTCATGGAACAACGCTTGGTAGAAGAATTGGAACGTAGCCTGCGCAGTCAACAACCGCTGTCTTGCTTGTTTTTGGACATCGATTTCTTTAAACGCATTAACGACAGCTACGGCCACCAAACCGGCGATTACGTATTAAGTTCGGTAGCCTGTGCCATTAAAAAGCATTTGCGTAATAGCGACGTTTTATCGCGGTACGGCGGGGAAGAGTTTGTGGTTTTGCTGCCGGAGGCTGACGCTAGGATTGCCGGCGAAATCGGCGAGAGAATTCGCGATTGTATTGCCTCGTTAATGCTCGATTATGCTGAAAGCAAGATTTCGGTGACCTTGTCGGTGGGAGCCGCAACATTCGATGCTAGCCGAACTCAACAAACCTCGATTTCCGCGCTGGCCGCCCAGTTGCTGCATGCCGCCGACACCGCGCTTTACCGTGCCAAGCGCGACGGCCGCAATCGGGTGGTCAATGCCGGCGATATTCCCAGCGAGCAGGCTTGCACTGTCTGACATTCCCGGTATCGGCCGTCGCCGAGAGTTCATCTCAGTGACGGCCGCATACGATTAGCCTGCCAAGGCAAAACGCTTAGGTGTCATCAATCGGCTAATTCCAAGCAAGCCGCTCAGCATCATCCAAACCGCTCCCGGTAAGGGAACGTTGTAATTCCCGCTGATATCGTAAATATATAAAGGCGCGTCGCTGAAGCTGCCGAATAGTAAATCGTCGTAAGTTTTAGACCAATTGCCGGGTTCCGTACTTACAGTGGCATTGGGTCCGCAACAATATATTCCTTGGCCAATATCGATATAGGCAATCTCAGTGCTGCTTTTGAAGCTCATGGTAGAAAAATACTGAGATCCGTATGAGTAAGCGGACCAATTGGACCCTATACGGTCGCCATTAACATCGTAAGCTTCAATATTAAAATATTCATAGTAGTTACTTGTTTGTCCATTGCTGTAGCTGATGCCGAAATAACCGATGGGATCATCGAAACTAATGCGCCAAAAGTTAGTATTTGATTCACTTTGTTTATTAAATGCCAAAAAATTATCCCCGCTTTTGGCATTGTGACCGAAATTGGCGTTTTCGTTTAATATGGATCCCATCCCGCTATTCGCAACCTGCATTACGTTGCTTGTTTCGGTAACTTCAATACCATCTTTTATTATTACCGTAGATTGCGCCACTCGATTCAACGAACTGAAGTGTACACCTAGGTCGGCGTACAGTTCGGTCAACGAGGCGGCATTATTAAATAAATTAGGCGCGTCTATCGGGTTTCCGCCGGCATCGGTATCGAAATTGATCGTTTGAATGGCTGCTTGAGAGTTTGCAATCGTTAGCACGGAAACGGTCAGCAACAGTTTCACCAAGAGTTTTTTACTCATGTCGAATCTCCATTATTTGAGGGGGTACAAGGCAAATGTTGAATTGCGTTTCGCCTTAACGGCTAACTTAGCAACTAAGCGAATGAGCTTGGCGACTAATGTCAATTCAGCCGAAAAAAGTGTTAAGCATTCCCGGTTCATCCTACTAGGTCAGTGTGCAGACTTAAGCGGGATCACGATTGTAGAACCGACAAAAGCAGCGGTCTTAAGGCCCGGTATACAAATGATGTCGCTGCAAGGTTTGATTTTCCAGGTAACGGTCTCTTGTTCAGGTCCGGTGCAAAGGCGGGTAGCGCTTTAGCAATGAATAGGTGTGAAGCGGCCCCTGCAGTAGGAGCAACAGCAATGGTTGTCATAGGTATCAACCGATCATTACTCTGAAAATCACGCGGCTGCCGTCCAAAACACTAGCGACAGAGCAGCGTCGACTTTCATTTGCCGGGGCGATGCCGTGCTTTCATGAACGTTAGACTGAAAGTCTAAAGTTTTTATTCAGTTGCCATGATGCAATATATTGATTTCTTTGTAGGATAATAATCGCCATCGTGTTAATTAATGGATTGATATAATTTTTCAAGATCGTATATTTCTAAATTTTTCTTTTTTGCGGATATAAGGCCCTTGCGTGCGAAGCTTGATATTGTTCTGCTGATTGTCTCGGGTGCAAGGCCTAGATAGTTGGCGATTTCGTCACGGGACATTGTGAATTTTATATTGGCAGCGTTGTTGTGCGCCAAGTGTTGCCTATCGATTAATTCAAATAAAAACATTAGCAGCCGCTTGTGGGCGACATTTTGGCCTACGGATAACAGAGTTTCATGTTGATGTTTCAATTCCGACTGAAATACTGCATGAAAATCCTTGGCAATTCGATCTAGTTTATCGGGATTTGTAAAAAAAGATTGCAGCTGGAATAGACATACAATCGATCTTTCCAAGCATACGGCGGAACACGAATGGTAAGCTTCCAGCCAGCAATATATAGGGTCTATAATCTCGCCCGAGAAATAAAAGTTCACTATTTGTTGGTCGCCGTCCGGATTGGTATAAAATTTTTTTACCGAACCGGATTTCAAGTAAAAAAGATGTTTAACTCTCTCGCCTTGATGAAATAAGGGCTTGCCGTGAGGATAAATTTGCTGGGATACGTTTTCTCTGCGAAGCGAGGATTCGGAATAATAATATTGCTTCGGGCAATGTTGCTGCTTGACGCAAGCAGCACATGAATGAGCGGTAGGCGTGATGGTGTGCTCCATACTATGGTTCCCTCCAAGTCATTATTGAGTTGACCTATGATAATCGTTAGCTCGGCTGGTTTGTGCTTTGTGACGATTTTGCACGGAAGTCGGTTTATGATTTACGCTCCATGCCAGCCGGCGCTTGAATCAATAGCGATAAGCGCGGCTCAGCCAATAATAGGCTTGGGAGTGTTCATCCGTTCCGGTTATGTGCGTTGAATTACCGTTGGGTTTATCGAGGTGTTAACTATTACGCTATGTCGACCGAACATACTGCTCAGTTCCGTTTTTACGCACAACTGAACGATTTCTTGCCGCTTGCCAAGCGGCAGCGGAGTTTGGACTATCGATTCAACGGCTTTCCAGGGGTAAAAGATCCTATCGAAGTGCTGGGCGTGCCGCACACAGAAGTCGGTTTACTGGTGGTAAACGGACGGATTGCCGGCTTCGACTACCGCTTGCAACCCGGCGACAGAGTAGCGGTATATCCGGCGTTTTCCCGGTTCGCTCAGGACTTACCTTCCGTGTTGCGCCGGCCTTTGCCCGGTAGGCCGGCGTTTGTGGTGGACGTCAACTTGGGCAAATTGCCCAAGCGCCTGCGATTACTGGGCTTCGATTGCTTATACCGCAACGACTACAGCGACAGCGAAATCGCCGCCATCGCCGCTTCTCAACAGCGTATCGTGCTGACCCGGGACAGGCGTTTGCTGTTCGCTAAAATCATCGAGTACGGCTATTGGGTCAGAGCGGTAGAGCCGGAGCGGCAATTGCACGAAGTACTGAGCCGTTTCGACTTATACGCCGGCATAGACGCCTTCAGCCGTTGTTTGGCTTGTAACGGCCTGATGGAACCGGTCGAGAAAGCCGAGGTGTTGCACGACTTGCAGGCCAAAACCCAACGCTATTACCAGGTGTTTTACCGCTGTAGCGCGTGTCGGCGAATTTACTGGGAAGGTTCCCATGTCGCCAAGATGAAGCAACGCTTGCGCAACTTGATAAAATAACCGGCTTTCGGCCGGCAAGTTTGCTTTAACCGCTGTGTTGCGGCGCTTGTTCCCTCCGCTTATCTATCCCGGTATCCCTGATGACGATCTCCGCTATCGAAACCCTAGCCAAACAAAGCCGCGCGGCCGCCCGCCAATTGGCGCCCGCATCGGAAGCGCAACGCAACGCGGCCTTGGCGAAAATGGCCGAAGCCTTGGTCGCGGTCAGGGCGCAAGTGCTGGCGGTCAACGCCGAAGAAGTTGATGCGGCCCGCGCCGCCGGCGAATCGGCGGCCCTGCTGAAGCGCTTGTCCGTGGACGACAACATGTTCGACTACATGCTGTCGCGCTTGAAAAAAGTCGCGCAACTGCCCGATCCACTCAACCGCATTTTGACCGGCCACACTAACCCGGCCGGGCTGCGGGTGTATAAAAAATCGGTGCCGCTGGGCGTAATCGGCATGATTTACGAATCCCGCCCCAACGTCACCACCGATGCGGCCGGGGTGTGCATCAAAAGCGGCAACGCGGTGATTTTGCGCGGCGGCTCCGAAGCCTTGCAAACCAACGCCATCCTGACCGACGCCATGGTGCAAGGCGCCGTTGCCGCCGGCTTGCCGCAACACGCCATCCAAATCCTGCGCAGCCCCGGCCACGAGGCGGTCGGCGAGTTGCTGCAAATGGACCGCTACATCGACGTGCTGATCCCGCGCGGCGGCAAAAGCCTGATTCAGCGCATCGCTCAAGGCACTCGGATACCGGTGATCAAACACTACGACGGTATCTGCCATTTATATTTGGCCGCCGACGCCGAAGCGGACAAAGCGGTGGCGCTGGCGGTCAATTCCAAATGCCAAAGTGTACAGGTGTGCAACGCTCTGGAAACCTTGCTGGTCGATGCCGAATGCGCGGCGGCCTTATTGCCGTTGCTGCACCAGGCGTTTACCGCCCAACAGATCGAACTGCGCGGCTGCGAGCAAACCCTGCAATTGCTGCCCGGCGTCGCCGCGGCCACTGAGGATGACTGGTCCACCGAATACTTGGCGCCTATCTTGTCGGTAAAAATCGTCGCCGGCATTCAGCAGGCGATAGACCATATCAACTGTTACGGCTCCGGCCACACCGACGGCATCGTCACCCAGAGTCTCAGCTTAGCTCGTCAGTTCGAGGAGCAAGTCGATTCGGCCTCGGTGATGATCAACGCCTCCACCCGGCTTTCCGGCGGCGGCGACTACGGCCTGGGTTCGGTAGTCGGCATCAGCACCGACAAACTGCACGTACGCGGCCCGGTCGGACCGGAGGGCTTGACGACTTACAAATGGGTGGCGGTGGGGGACGGGCATTTGCGGGAGTAAATGGGTAAGAGCAGCCCCTCAGAAGCTGTCAAGCCAAATCGAACTTTTAGCCCAACACACCAGGGTTGTAAGGCTGAACGCACCGCGGTTCCGCCGTATGCTGGCATTTGGATTGCGGATCGCCTACGACCGTGCGGCGGTTTAATCTGATGTTGTAGCTGATTCGCGGCGCAAATCGGAAATCATCCTACAACGACAACCGCCTGATTAATGAATACATCACTCCGACTCCGCCGGCTAACGGCAGTCAGGGCTATACCGCTGCTTACCGCTACGACCTTCCGGCTTTATTACCGGCTACGGCAGTTTTGCCTATCGCTACGGCGCCAACCGTACCCTGATCACATTCACCCAAGCCGCTACCAGCGAGCAATACCGCTACGACAACGGCCGGCGGCGGGTGTTGAAAACCAACGGGGCCGGGCAAACCCGCTACGTCTACGACAGCGCCGGTCGCTTGATCGTAAGCAACTAGGCCATAGGTTCGATTAGCGCAGCGTAATCGGACGCATGTATTTACTCATTTCTCCGATTACGCTGCGCTAATCGGAACCGGCTGGTGATTATCGCCAGAAAATTATTACGCATCGCATGCTCGCTTTGGCAACAAGCCGATGCCCGATGCGACGTTAAGAAAATTACCTGCCTCAACCATATCGCTTGAAAAAACCATAGAATCTGAGGGCGAATGATTATGCCTTAACTGCATGGCAATGAGTAACCCGCGGCGTATGGCTCGAAGTAGCGTAACGCCAACAAATAATCTGGCAACAAAAACCGGTTCAGGCAAGTTAACGAATACCAATTTCCACGCAATGTCTGCTGCATATCAATAAAACTTATGATTGGTAGTAAAAACCGTTTCTATTCATTTGTGTGGATGAGTTGTTTCGGCGAACTCAACCAGGATTGGGTTTAATCGCTTGTAATTATTCCTACATAATTACTCGGTTGAAATTATTTTTTTATGGGCGTATACCGATAACAAAGGGTGGTTGAAGTTTTATATAAACTCGTGATGGATGTTGGCTGGGTTTTGTTATGCGTTTACAAAATTTAATCAATAATATTTTATTATTTCCGGTATTGTTGCTTATCTGTATGGCATGTTCAAATGTCAGTGTAAAGTTACCGGGCCAGCTGATTAGCGAAGCTGACAATAGCGCATCTGTAATTTTGATTCGGCTAACGGCGAAAGATGAGACCGGTAAACTTGTCGATATTTCCGAAAACCTCATTTCGGGCGGATACGGCGCAACGATGACGGTTAAAATTTCGAATTTGTCAGAAGATGGCTTGCCGGAGAAAATTTATCCCGCTACCGATAAAATAGCCTCATTTTCCGAGAAAACTAAACAGCAAGGTTGGGTTTATTTTTATGCCAATCCTGGGGTATATGATATAAATGTTATTTCATATGCTTTTAAGGATAATAGTATAGCGGTAGAATTGGAAAAGCATTTTCTACTAAACGTCGGTGCGGATAGAAAAATACTGTATGCCGGGTCATTGCTGGCAAATTGTATGGATTCCGGATTTTGGGTGCCTCCGTCTTGTGAAAAAGTGAACGATCCGATAGACGAGTCCGAGGTAGCAAAGAATATAGCGGCTAGCTATTTCGCTAATACCATCCCTTTTTCGACGGAGTTGCTAGAGCCCACAGATACCGTTCTAACGGAAAAAAACCTGATGCCGATTGGGATTCTCGTTCAATATCAAAATAATTTTGTATCCCCTCCATGGGAGTTGCGCGGGATGAGTCGTTTCACCGGTATTGGCAATCCCGGGCAATATAGTTATCCCGCGGCTGGACAAGATATTGCCAGGGCATGTTTAGGTGCCGGACAGGTCTGCGCCTTGCCGTTGATGCTTTATTTGATGTATTTGCCGATAGGAGTATTGGCCGGGGAAATCTATGGTGAATATACCGAAGCAAAATGGCAACCATGTATGAATTATTTCCAAAGCGAGCTTTCATGCTTCGACTTTGTTTCTTACTTTGGTACGGCGATTAAGGTGGCGTTTAGTAGCAATAACCTAACGGAACCATTTATTTTTGGCGATTTTTCACAGTTATTAGCTCAATCCGAACAGTTGGGATTGAAGTCGTTAGTGACGGTTCGCATTAATAGGGTTCAATTTCGAGAATGTACTATAAACGGTAGATTTTGCGTAGAAAGCAGCGTTAATTTGTCTGTCATTGACTTGGCTTCCATGAAACTGTTGTATTTTAAGAATTTCCTTTATAGCGAATCCGGTGCCAGTCAGCAAGAGCGGCCCTATGAGATATGGACAGTGAAAAATCCCAATTGCTACAGTTTGGAAGCGTTTTGTACTCAGGACAACAAGCTATTTTTCGAGCAACTTAAGGCGACGCTAAATGATGTTTCAGTTAAGGTATTGGACTTGATAAAAGCGAATAAATAATATTGATGGACTAGCATCTTGCAATTATCCGAAATATATTGAATATCCCTTATCAGCAAGTTAAATTCGCTGTTTCGGACTGTCCTGTTTACGCCATTCCTAAAATAACCCCGCGTATTGCCTCCACTCCATGAGGTCTCTTAACGAGAAGGGTCTTATCGAAAATTGATAAATGCACATCGATATTTAACGTTTTGCACATCCGGGCGTTTTGCATAACATTGCGCCGCAATAGCGGCTAGAGTCCATCACTAATGCAGGAGGCCTTATGAATAAACCCGTCGATTTCGATTTTTCGGATTCCGGCCAGCAACAATTGGCGCAAAGTATCGTGGCGATGTTGCGCGGTATGCGGTTTGGGTCGGTTGAAATCGTGGTGCACGACGGCCGCATCGTGCAGATAGAAAAACACGAAAAGTTTAGGGTCAAGAGCGTTACGGCGGAATGATCATAAGTTCTCGGTCTGTTGCGCTGTCGCCGGTGTGACGTAGTGTGCGTGCAAGGCAAGAGTAGCCGTTGTGCCAAGGGTTACGGCTGTGCTAGCGGTAAGGTCAATTCCACTTGAAGCCGAATCGGCAGCCGGTAAAAACATGCTGCGGGTCTTCCCAACGATCAGAGGCCGGTTTTCCCAAAGTGATTGTATTTATTTGATTTTCATGTTCAGGCATTGATTGTTAATATGGGGCGGTCGGTCAGCGAGCCTCGATGCGCCGCCGACGCAAGCAGATATTGACTTTAACCCATGTTACCGCGTCTAGTCGGCGCAAGGACAACCCCATGTCGTTTTGGTACCCGGACAATTCCCAGTCCATAGGCAATACCCCGCTAGTCAGACTCAACCGCATCACAGGCGGCGCGCCGGTCACGTTGCTCGCCAAAATCGAAGGGCGGAATCCCGGTTATTCGGTGAAATGCCGTATCGGCGCGGCGATGATCAACGACGCCCAACAGCGCGGCTTGTTGGGACCCGGCAAAGAAATCGTCGAACCGACCAGTGGCAATACCGGCATCGCGCTGGCCTTCGTCGCTGCCGCCCGCGGCATTCCGCTGACTTTGACCATGCCGGAGACGATGAGCATAGAGCGGCGCAAATTGTTGGTCGCTTACGGCGCCAAATTGGTTTTGACCGAAGGCGCCAAGGGGATGAAAGGCGCAATCGCCAAAGCCGAAGAAATCGCCGCTTCAGAACCGGACCGGTACGTGCTGTTGCAGCAATTTAAAAACCCGGCGAATCCTGCCATCCACGAGCAAACCACAGGACCGGAAATCTGGCGCGATACCGACGGCGCAATCGATATTTTCGTGGCTGGCGTCGGCACCGGCGGCACCATAACCGGCGTGTCGCGCTATATCAAACGAACCAAGGGTAAGCCGATTGTTTCGGTGGCGGTGGAGCCAGAAGCCAGCCCGATTTTGACCCAAGCGCGTAGCGGCCAGGAACTGCAACCGGCGCCGCATAAGATTCAGGGGATAGGCGCTGGTTTTGTGCCGGATATTCTGGATATGTCGCTGGTCGACGCGATCGAGCAGGTTAGCAACGACGAAGCCATCGAATACGCGAGGCGGCTAGCCCGCGACGAGGGTATATTGTCCGGGATCTCTTGCGGCGCAGCCGTCGCAGCGGCGGTGCGTGTCGCCAAACGCGATGAAAACATCGGTAAAACCATCGTAGTGATCCTGCCCGACTCCGGTGAACGCTATTTGAGTTCGGCCTTATTCGAAGGCTTGTTCGACGCGCAAGGCGTGGCGGTATGAGTCGAGTCGGAGCTGCGTTGAGCTTACCGATTGACGCACTGGTGGCGCAATTGCGTAGCGTGCGCGTCAATTCGTTGCAAAATCGTAGGCGTTTGGATCACCCGCCTAAACTACCGTCGCGCAAGGTGCTGGGTCCGTTGGTCGACAGTCTGGGTGCGGCTTTGTTTCCCAATCGCCTGGGACAGGTCGATTTGAACGAGGACGGCATCGATTATTTCGTAGGCCATACTTTGGATAGCGCCCTGCGTCAGTTATACGGGCAGGTGGCCTTGGAATTGCGTTTCACCGCCGAACAGCGTGGCGAGGCGATCGAGGTTTCGCCGGCGGCGGCGGCAATTGTTTGCGGGTTTGCCGAACAGTTGCCGAAAATCCGCTTGTTGATCGATAGCGATATCCAAGCCGCTTACCAGGGAGATCCGGCGGCTGGCAGTTCCGACGAAGTCCTGATTTGCTACCCGGGGATCACTGCCTCGCTGCACCATCGGGTAGCCCACGCGTTGTACCGTTTGGGAGCGCCGCTAGTGGCCAGAGTAATTGCCGAAGTGGCGCATGCCGACACGGGCATCGATATTCATCCGGGTGCGCAAATTGCCGACAGTTTTTTCATCGACCATGGCACAGGGGTGGTGATAGGGGAAACCGCGGTGATAGGCAGTCGGGTCCGCTTGTACCAGGCGGTTACTCTCGGCGCCAAACGCTTCGACAAGGACGGCAGTGGCATGTTGGTAAAAGGCCATGCCCGGCATCCGATTGTCGAAGACGACGTCGTTATATATGCCGGCGCGACCGTTTTGGGCCGCATCACCATCGGTCGGGGTTCGGTGATCGGCGGTAACGTCTGGCTAACCCACGACGTCCCTCCGGGCAGCCGGGTGAGCCAAGGGCAAGTTCGTACCGAGGTATGCGCTGTCGCTTGACGGATAGCCGGATGCCTGGGTTCGGTAAATTTTTATGTTATAGCGCGAATTGCAATTATTCGCTCTGCTTATATAAATATGAGATAAGAGATTGATTTATATTGCATTACTGCTTGACAGGCCTGGATTGCTGGCAGTATTGTAAAACCATCATCCGCTGACCGGACGACCGGAAGCCCATGAACTGTTATCGTTTTAACGACGATAACAGTTCATGGGCTTTTTTTTGGCCAAAACAAAGCCGAATCACGGTTGGATCTGGCGGATGAAGCGCTTGTAGCGCGATTTTTTTCGTTCATCATCGATAATCAGGGAGTTGTTATGTCAGATATTCATCAAGCTCACACCGCATTAGGCGACGTTGCGGCGCGAACGCTGTCGAACGCCACCAAAACCGTGCCTATGATGGGTACCATCACGCCACGCTGGCTGGTGCATCTATTGCCGTGGGTACCGGTCGAAGCGGGTATATACCGAGTCAACAAAGTCAAGAGCGAAACCAGCATTGCCGTGGATTGTTCTAGTCTGGACGAAAAAGTGCTGCCGCAAACCTTCGTCGATTACGAGGAATGGGGACGCGAATACCGTTTAAATGCGGTAAACACGGTATTGGATGTGCACACCCGGGTGGCCGATCTGTACAGCAGCCCGCATAACCAGATTCACGAGCAGTTGCGTCTGACCATAGAAACCATCAAAGAACGGCAGGAAAGCGAATTGATCAACAATGCCGAATACGGTCTGTTGAATAACATCGCGCCCGAGCAAAAAGTGCAAACCCGTAAAGGCTCGCCGACGCCGGACGACCTGGACGAGTTGATTGCCAGGGTCTGGAAGGAACCGGCATTTTTTCTGGCACATCCCAGAGCGATAGCGGCGTTCGGCCGGGAAGCCACCCGCCGTGGGACGCCGCCGCCGACTGTGGCTTTGTTCGGCTCGCAATTCTTAACCTGGCGCGGATTGCCGTTGATTCCCACCGACAAATTGAAAATCATCGACGGCAAAACCAGCATCTTGTTGTTGCGCACCGGCGAAAGCCGGCAAGGCGTGGTCGGGCTGTACCAGCCGAATCTGACCGACGAATTGAGCATGGGGTTATCGGTGCGGTTTATGGGCGTCAATCACAAGGCGATTGCTTCCTACTTGGTATCGCTGTATTGCTCGCTCGCCGTCCTGACCGACGATGCGATAGGGGTGCTGGAAAACGTCGAAGTGGAAAATTACTATGATTACAGCTAATTCCGCGTTGGAAGCGTTGGCGAATCAGGCAGTGAATGCCGCTCAGCCGCCGCAATGCCTGCCGGACCCGGAACGACTGGCGCAGCTGGCTAACCGGTATTTCCAGGTCTGGCCGAACCCTGCTCAGTCTCACGTCGGACCGGTCTCGGCCGCAGTGCCGGCGTTAACGGCGTTGCAATCCGTTCCGCCCGGTTTCGGCCGTCGGCCGGGAATCGATTCCGAAGTATTGCCTGATTCGGTGCAAATCCACGCGGCGGTGACGCCGCCGTTACCGAACGTATTCCCGATTTCCGCCGTGACCGCGCCGGCCGGCGGCGATGCGTGCAAACCAACCGATGTCGACGCCTTGGAATTGGCCGCTTTTGCTGCCAAAGGTTTGGCGTGTGCAAGCGTGTTTGAGGCTGCACTCAAATCCGACTCGACTCGGTCAAGACAGGCTGGCGGGTATTACTTTCTGGCCGAAACCGGCATCGGCCAAATCAACTCGCCGGGGCCGGCCGGCGTATACCCATCGTTCGATGTTCAGGCGGTACGCCGGGATTTTCCTATCCTCGCCGAACGCGTTAACGGTTATCCCCTGGTCTGGCTGGATAATGCCGCGACCACGCAAAAACCGCAGGCCGTGATCGATCGGCTGGCGACGTTTTACCGCCGGGAAAATTCCAATATTCATCGCGCCGCGCACGAGCTGGCGGCCCGCGCCACCGATGCCTACGAACAGGCCCGCACCGGGGTCGCGCGCTTTTTGCATGCCGCCTCGGCGGACGAAGTAGTGTTTGTGCGCGGCTCTACCGAAGCGATCAATTTGGTGGCGCAAACTTGGGGCCGAGAGCAGGTGCAGGCCGGCGACGAGATCGTCGTCAGTTGGCTGGAACATCATGCCAACATCGTGCCGTGGCAGCTGCTTTGTGCCCAAACCGGCGCGCAACTGCGAGTTATTCCGGTCGACGACGACGGTCAGATTCTCTTGTCCGATTATCAAAAGCTTTTGAACAGCCGGACGAAATTGGTCTCGTTTACTCATGTGTCGAATGCCTTGGGAACGATCACGCCGGCGGCGGAAATGATAGCGCTGGCGCATCGGGTTGGGGCCAGAGTACTGCTGGATGCGGCGCAGTCGGTGTCGCATTTGCCGGTGGACGTGCAAAGTCTGGATTGCGATTGGCTGGTATTTTCCGGCCATAAGATCTTCGGTCCGACCGGTATCGGCGTGTTGTACGGTAAAGCCGAGCTGCTGGAAGGCATGCCGCCCTGGCAAGGCGGCGGAAACATGATTGCCGACGTCACTTTCGAGCAGACGCGCTATCAGTCTGCGCCGGCCCGCTTCGAGGCCGGTACCGGCAATATCGCCGACGCCGTAGGCTTGGCCGCGGCGCTGGACTATGTCAGTCAATTGGGATTGGCCAATATCGCCCGTTACGAGCACCAGCTGCTGGATTATGCCTTGCACGCTTTGCGAACCGTGCCCGGCTTGCGTTTGATCGGTACAGCCGCGGAAAAAACCAGCGTACTGTCCTTCGTTCTGCCCGGTCACGATCCGCTCGAGGTCGGCAAAGCCCTAAACCGGGTCGGTATCGCCGTGCGGGCCGGACACCATTGCGCCCAGCCGATTCTGCGCCGTTTCGGTCTGGAAGCGACGGTGCGGCCGTCGTTGGCTTTTTACAATACCTACGACGAAATTGACCGACTGGTTGCGCAGGTCAAGGCGCTGCAATGCGGTTCCAGGCGGGTTTGATCAGGGTCGATGTCCTTGCGCACGCTGGCGAGCAGGATTCGTGACCGTAGCCCGCAGCCGCAATGCTCGTTATTTCGAATCAGCCGACTACAAAGGAAAACACATATGGTTCAACGGCCGGTCCCTGTCATTGGCATTGTGGGCGGCGGATTCAGCGGGACGATGTTGGCCGTTCAGTTGATCCGGCAAGCGCGCGAACCGATGCGGATAAAACTGATAGAGCGCAAACCTCGGCAGATGTTTCGCGGCGTGGCTTACAGTACCGACAACCCCTGTCATTATTTGAACGTGCCGGCCGGTAAAATCAGCGCGTTTGCCGAGCAGCCTGAGCATTTCTTGGAATGGGCGCGAAGCCGCACACGAACCGGCCGCAAGCCCGGTACCTATTCGGCTTTAGAGGCCGATAGTTTTGTTGCCAGACGCTTGTACGGCGACTATCTCACGGACATCGTGCAGGTGAGTGCGGCGCAAAATTCCGGTAAGGCAGGCTTGGAGACTATCGCCGGTAACGTGGTCGCCGTCGACCTTGGCAACGGGACGATAACCTTGCATTTAGCCGAAGGCGATAAGTTGCAGGTAGACCGCTTGGTGCTAGCGGTGGGCAATTTTCCGCCGGCGGTGCCGGTCGAGGCAAACGCTGTCGATCCGGCGGCGATTGTCGCTAATCCCTGGAACGATGCCGACCAATTGTCCTGGCGGGGCATCGATTCGTGTTTGATCGTCGGGGCTGGTTTGACCATGGTCGATTGGGTGCTGAGCTTGCAGCAAACGGGATTTGCCGGACGAATTCATGTGCTTTCCAGACGCGGATTGCGGCCGACCAGTCATGCCGATTGCCAATCTCTCCCATATTGGTTAGAGCCGGCGCCCGCATCGCTGGGTGTATGGCTACGCCGCTTCAGGCAGTTGTTAAACGCCGATGGACCGTATCGAAACAACTGGCGCGGCCTGATCGACGCATTAAGGCCGCATAGCGCCATGCTCTGGCAAAGCCTGTCGGACGTCGAGCAAAAGCGCTTTATACGGCATTTACGCCCTTATTGGGATAATCACAGACACAGGCTTGCACCGCAGTCTTTTGCCGCTTTGCAAGACATGGAGCGTAACGGTGGACTGCAGTTTCACAAAGGGCGTATCGAATCGATAGTCGAGCATGCGGGGAGGTTATGCGTGCGGATTCGTAGTCGCGCGCAACCGGACGGTTACAGTCTATCTGTCGATCGCATCATGAATTGTACGGGCAGCGAGTGCGACTATCGGAACTTGCAAGAACCATTGATTACTCAGTTGGTCGAGAAGGGCCTGGGTGTTGTCGATAACCTGGGATTCGGCCTGGCGGTTGCGGCGGACGGCGCGTTGATAGACCGGCAAGGACGGCAGTCTGAACTTGTTTATACCCTAGGTCCTCCGAAAAAAGGTAGTTTGTGGGAAACCACTGCAGTGCCGGAAATTCGTTTACAGGCACAACAATTGGCTACTGTGCTGTTGGCGTCGTTCAAATGAGTAGCCGTAGCCGCTAGGAGCCGGTGGTCGCTTGTACCAGCGGGCCCGGAGGTAAGGTGGTCTGCTGGCGACGCAGTCATAGGTTGTCGGCCGCTCACCTAACCTGCGGGCGGAACGCCGTAGCTGTTGCGACCTGAGGCCGATGACGCCGACCGGTTGCGCCCCATTGTTTCCATCGCCGCTATGCCGGTATCCCGGCATTCCTGAGTCTCTACGAGTCCGGGCCGAGCGAGCCGCCTTCGATCTAAGCCGCACCATGGCTTTGGCCCGCCGGCAACATCAGGCCGTTACAGATGCCGAAGACCCGCCATTTGCAGATATGGTTTGCAACTTGATGGTTGTCTATTCCACGAGGAATGCCGGATAACACACCGGTATCGTCACGCCGTTTACGGCAACCGCCCGCCGAATTCTCGCTATAAAATTACGGTTACAATAATCGATTAATCGAATGGTCGCAGGCTAAGGCCTATATCTTGGGAGCTGGATTGAACAACTTTTTCACCTTGGCCGAGCAGTGTTTGTTCGATGCCGACATCGAGCGAAAAATCGCCCTGACTATAGAGGCACAACGACTGGCGCAGCAGGGCGGTCTGGCGTTTGCAGACCCGCCGTGCCCGCGGCCCATCGCCGAAACGTGTTTCCCACAACGTCCGTTGCTACTGATGCCGCGCGACATGCCGCGCCGGCGGCTGGATACCAGCGAGGGCAGGGCGGCGTTCTTTCACGCCCTGGCGCACATCGAATTCATGGCGATTTATCTGGCTTGGGACATTGCTTACCGGTTTCGCGGTTTGCCGGTTGAGTTTTGTTTGGATTGGCTGAAAATCGCCGCTGAAGAAGCCGAGCATTTCGCCTTGCTGCGCAAGCATTTACAAAGTTTGGGCTACGATTACGGCGATTTGCCGGCACATAAAGGCCTATGGTCGCACGCCGAACAAACCGCCGAGGATATTCTGGCCCGCTTGGCCGTGGTGCCGCGCTGTCTGGAGGCACGCGGCCTCGACGTGACACCGGCGATGATCGATAAATTGCGGGATTTGGGCGACCATGACGGCGTGGCGATTTTGAGCCGGATTTATCACGACGAAATCGGCCACGTGGAGCGCGGTTCCTATTGGTTGACCGCGTTGGCACGCCGGCAGGGGCTGGCGCCGGAACAGGTGTTCAAGGAAAAATTGTTGGCTTATTTTCCCGGCAAACCCAAGGGGCCGTTTAACCGAGATGTGCGTATAATCGCCGGATTCTCGCAACATGAAATCGATTGGCTGGAGGAAGGCACGCATGAGTGACAAACCGGTGTTCAACTACCCTTGGTTCGCAATGGGCTTTCGGGCGTTTTTTGCCTTGGCGGGTTTGTCGGCTTTGGCGTTGATTGCGTTGTGGAATGCCATGGCCAGCGGCTCTGCACACTTCGGCAATTATTATCCGCATAGCTTGTGGCACGCCCACGAAATGATGTTGGGCTATACCAGTGCGGTGATCGCCGGGTTTCTATTGACTGCGGTCAGCAATTGGACCGGCCGGCAAACGGTGTCGCCTGACCAGTTAGCCGGGTTGTTTTTGCTGTGGATTTACGGTCGGGTGACCCCGTTTTATGCCGAGATGCTGCCGGATGTGTTGATCGCCGCGCTGGATTTCGCGTTTTTGCCGAGCTTGGGGTATTTCGTGATTAAACCTTTGCTGGCCACCGCTAACCATAGAAATTTGGTGTTCGTGGCGATGTTGGGTTTGATGGCATTGGGAAATGCGCTGATGCACGCGCAATTATTAGGACTGGCCGAGTCCGGTGTGGATTTGGGCTTGAATGTGCTGGTGACGGTCGTGGTGATGATGATTTTGCTGATCGCCGGCCGGGTGTTTCCGTTTTTTACCGAGCGCGGTCTGTCGGGCGTGATCTGCATACGCAACCCGGTATGGGATGCAGCGGCGTTGGCATCCGGGCTAGCAGCGTTCGGCTTGGTGATGTTAGGCGTGACCGGCTGGGTTTTGGCCTTGGCGGCCCTCACTGCCGCCGTGGTCAACGTATTGCGGGTGGCAGACTGGTACGACCGGCGGATTTGGTATGTACCGCTGCTGTGGGTTCTATACATTGGATATGCCTGGGTGATTGTCGGTTTCGGCTTGATGGCTTTATCGGCATTTTCCTGGGTGCCGTCGGTGTTGGCCTTGCATGCTTTTACCGTGGGCGGCATCGGTATCCTGACCTTAGGCATGATGGCGCGGGTGGCCTTAGGCCATACCGGTAGGGCTTTGAAAGCGTCTAACGTGATTGCGCTGGCTTTCGTGGTGATTAATCTGGCGGCGCTGTTCAGGGTGTTGTTACCGGCTCTGTTTCCGGCATGGTATCCGGGATTTTTGGTTGCCTCGGCTTACTGCTGGCTGGCGGCGTTCTCGCTGTTTGCGGTGCATTACGGGCCTATCTTGTCGGCGCCGCGGGTGGACGGCCGGCCGGGATAGGGTCGACCGGTTCTCGCGATTAGTCGCCCATCCGGATTAGCCATGAAAAAGCACAAGAAAAACAAAAATCTCTGGTTAAAACAAGCCGACATTGTAGTAGGTGCTCTTTATTTCACCGTCGCTCGCCAATACCGTGCGGTATTGGCGATGCAAGGGGATTTTCTGATTTATGTACCTAGCTCGGAAGGGCTGGAGCCCTTGGCACCCGACGCTAAATTGCCGTTTAAGAATTCGCCGTTTAAAAAATGCCAAATTGCGACTTTCGCCCAAAAAGAATACCAACCATTCAATTGGTGCGGAACTCAATCGATCCAGCACAAACTCACTGAGGCACAGCTTGCCGAAACTATTGCCCAGTGCAACGCGCAGGCTGCAATAGCGACTTTGTTGACGGAATAACGACGCGTCGATGACCTCGTCGACCAATACTTCAAGCGATTTGCAGTACTTTGGCGCCGCGTAGGTCGCCTTTTTTCAGCGCCTGTAGCGCCGGATTGGCGTCTTGCAAGGGGTAGGTCTGCAACGTCGGCCGTAGCGGGATGTCGGCAGCTAACTGCAAAAATTCCTGCACGTCGCGGCGGGTGATGTTGGCGACGCTCTTGATTTCCTTCTCCTGCCATAAATGTTTGGCGTAATCCAGCTGCAACCAAGCGCCGGCGTTGCCTTCCTTGCGGATCGCGTTGATCACCAAGCGGCCGCCGGCGGCCAAATTAGCCAGTGCTTCCACCACCGGCGTCCAGACCGGGGTGGTATCGATGATGCTGTCTAATCTGTGCGGCGCCGGTTCGCGCGTATCGCCGGCCCAGACCGCCCCTAGCTCGAGCGCGAAGCGGCGCTCTTCGGCGCTACGGGCGAATACGTAGATTTCGCTGTCCGGATACAAATGTCTGGCCATTGACAGTACCTGATGCCCGGATGCGCCGAAGCCGGTCAAGCCTAAACGTTGGCCGTTCGCGATGCCGCTTAAGCGCAAAGAGCGGTAGCCTATGGCGCCGGCGCATAGCAGCGGGGCGGCGTGTAAATCGGAGATACCGGCCGGGATGGGATGACAGAATTCGGCGGGGACCGTCATATACTCGGCATAACCGCCGTTGGCGTCTCGGCCGGTGGCGACGAACTCGGCGCACAGGTTCTCGTTACCGGCCAAGCAATACCGGCAGCGGCCGCAGGCGGAAAATATCCAGGCTACGCCGACTCGGTCGCCTTCCCGGACTGCGCGCGCGTTTGCGCCCAGTTCCGCCACCCGGCCGACCACTTGGTGGCCGGGAATGACCGGCAAGTGCGGCGGCGGGGTGCGGCCTTCGATTTCGTCCAATTCGGTATGGCAAATTCCGCAAACCGAAATTTTCAGCAAAACCTCGCCGGGTCCGGGGGATGGTTGCGGCCAATCCATCGCTGCTAATGGTTCCGGGGTATCTGCTAATCGGCATAGCCGGGTTAATAGCATGGCGCGCATGTCGGCCTCCGGGTTGGATTGTGGTGGTAAGCGTATCCGAAATTTGCAAACTTCGGCGGCAGGGCTGCGAAATTTCCCGATAAACCCTTTTAACCGACAAAGCGCAGCTGGCGTGTGTTTTAGGCTGTTCGTACTGAGCATAGTCGAAGTACCGACGGTCTAGCAGGCACTCACCCTTCGATAAACTCTGGGCGAGCGCGATTTTTCTAGACCCGACTGCTCGTAGGTTTTAAATCTAAAACTCGCGGAACAATAGCTCGGACGATTGACATTGAAAATATGGCGACTTTCAGGACTCAGAGTCAATCATAGCTTCCTGAACATGACTATCAAATTTCTTGCAGGCGTAATGGTTTTGTCGCGACCAGGGGTGTTGTTTCCAACTGATTATCTTTCACTCGCCGGGGCGATGCAGCAGGTTTCGGACCTTCAGTTGTTCAACGTCGGTTTGGGAGCCACAGTGCTGGCTTGAATGTCGAAGTTTTCTTTAATGCGCTTGCTGGCGCGCTTGGCCGCTTGTTTGGATTTGAAAGGACCGGCCACCACTTGGTAGCTGCCGTCTATAAACACTTTGCGGGCCGGAATCGGCGGGCCTTGATGGTTTAACATCGCGGCGAACTTTTGTGCTTCGGTTTCGGTTTCGAAACCGGAGGCTTTCAGAGCCCAGTCGTTGTCGCCGATGTCGTTGATTTCCGGTTGGGCGAAAAAACGTTCCGGGTGATTAAGGTGAGTGGCGTCGGTCAGCAATGCCGCGGCGTCCGGACTGCCGACCGTAACCGGGGTCGGTACCCCGTCGCTGCGCTGCAATACTTGTTCGACTTTATCCCAATCCACTAGCGTTTGATAAACCAGGGCTTGCCCGCGGAGTTTTTCCTTGACGTCCTGTTGCAGATTTGCGGTCGATTTGGCCCACTTCTCCAGCGGCGGATGGGCTTCCAAATACAACGCGCCGTCTTTCCAGGCGATTAAATACGGTTGATGGACGATGCGCACCGGCGTGCCGATCTTGACTTGCTCAAATAAGGCCGCGATGTCTTCCGGATACAGTTGTACGCAGCCGTGGCTGACTTGCATGCCTATGCCGTAAGGTTTGTTGGTGCCATGGATCAAATAGCCGTTAATCCCCAAGGGCAGGGCGTAGGCGCCCAAGGGATTGTCCGGACCGGCTTTGACCACTTTGGGCAAGGGATCCCCCAACGCCTCGTGTTCGCGCTGTATGGATTCCGGTACGCTCCAAACCGGGTCTTTACGCTTGGAGATGATTTCGGTCAAGCCTACCGGGGTATTCCAGCCGTCCCGGCCGATGCCCACCGGATAGGTTTCCACCCGGTTGTGGTGTTTTAACGGGTAGTAAAACAGCCGCATATTGGCCAGGTTCAGCACGATGCCTTTGCGCGGCGCTTCCGGCACAATGAAGCTCATGGGCAGCAACACCGTGTCGCCGTCTTGCAGATTCCAGGCGTCGAGTTGCGGATTGGCCAGGCTGATTTCGGTATAGCCCAGGCCGTAGTGCCGGGCGATGTCGGAGAGGGTGTCGTGGTGGCGGCTTTGCAGGCTGGCTAAGCCGCCGATCAGGTTCTGATCGGCCGGTAGCGGAAACCGATGGATAGCGACCGCGTCGGTTGCCGGCGCGGTTGGCGCGGGTGCCTGTTCGATCGAAACGGGTTGTAGGCTTTGGCAGCCGCTTAACAGCAGAACAGCGGATAGTAGCGGGAATAGGTAGCGGCGCTTGGGGTTGGTGCGTAACTCGGGCAGCATCGGTATAGAGAGCAGTTGTTAACCATGTTGCAATCGTAAGCTGTGGGAATTAAAAATCGATGAGGCGCAGATTAGGACCGGATGAGGGCCGTTTTGTGAATGCGGCGGCGGAAGCGACGCCATGGTCGCGATCGGCGGGGCCGCTCTCACTATCCGGTTACCTTTCATGTGCCGGGGCGATGCAGCGGTTTCATGATCGTTAGATAAATGGCCTTGGCTCGACCGTAGCGCCATCGATTCAGGCGTCGTTGCATATAACAAAGTTTCGCAGTGTCTTAACCGGCCAACCTTTATTTCGGGGTAAGTCAGTCTCGGCCGTTAAGCGGAAAATGCGATATTCAACGGTTCGGCTGCCGCCTTTTCAAGTCGTAACATGGGCGCTCCCCATTAGCTTGACAAGGCTACAGAATCTTCCAAGGCTATTTCCAACTCGGCCAATTTGATATCGCTCAGACCTAGCCGCGAGGCCTCTTCGCTGGCGGAAACCATCAGTTCAGTTTGCGGGCGGATTGAAATACCCAATTTGTACGCCACAGTGTCGGCGGTTCTGACAATTAATTCGATGGTTCCGGTAGTTTCAGTGATGGGTTGATGATGGCTGCCTGCTACCTGAGCGTAAGCGTCGGGCAGGTTCCAGGCGTTGAGCAACCAGGCTCCTTTGGTTTCGTGTTGGCTACGGATGATTTCCAGAATCAGATCGTTCGGTAAATGCAGGTTTGGATTCTGAGCGCGGATTTCGTCCAGACATTTCAACAATAAAAGTTCGCCAATGTCATGGAATAAACCGGCGAAAAAGGCTTCTTCCTCGATCGCAGCAAATCCCAAATGTCTAGCCAGCCAGGCGCTACCTAAGGCTACTGCGGCGCTGTGCTGCCATAATTTGGTCATTGCGGCGGAGAAGCCTGGATCTTTGGAGGAGAACTGGCCTTTTTGTATCATCAGCGTGGCGATTTGCACGACTCGGGATAGTCCTAGCCTGACAATGGCTTCCTTGACGGTGCTGATTTTATTTAAGCCGCCGTAAAACGACGAATTGGCGACGCGCAATACTTGGCCGGCCAAACTGGTATCCATTGCAATTTGTTTGGCGATTTCGTCCAAGGTCTTGTTTTCGTTTTTTAACGCCGCGCGCAGTTCGGCGATGGCGCGCGGAAACACCGGCAATGCGGAAGCGCCGGAAGCAATGGAAGCGTCGATCAGTTCGGTTAGCGATTTTTCGTTCATTGGGTTTTGGTGATTAGCGGGTGCCGAGTAAACGGCGTAATTCGTGTAATGGGCGCGGTTTACCAAAGCGGGGCAGATTTTGCAGCACTTCTTGCAATGTGGTTACCCCGGCGGCGGCTTTGACGAGTCCGTCTTCGATCAAGGTGACTAGTCCGGCGGTTTCCAGACTAATCCGGCGGATTTCGTAGGACGTTTGCCGGCGCAGAATCGCGTCTTTGACCATTTCGTTCAGCGTCAACAGTTCGAATACGCAAACCCGGCCGGAATAGCCGGTGTAGCGGCAGTGTTCGCAACCCTTCCCTTGCATGAATTTAGCCCCGCTCATGTCGCTTAAGCTGAGGCCTAGGCGGTGCAACAAGGTCTGATCGGGGGCGACGGTTTCGCCGCAGTGGCGACAAACCCGACGCACCAAACGTTGGCAGACGATAGAGACAATGGTGGAGGAGATCAAGAACGCTTCGATTTCCATGTTGAGCAGCCGAAGCAAGCCGCCTATGCTGTCCTCTGTGTGAAAAGTGGTCAACACCTTGTGACCGGTTAGTGCCGCTTGAATCGCGGTGTCGGCCGAAAATCGATCGCGGATCTCGCCCAACACGATGATGTCGGGGTCTTGTCTGACGATATGTCGCAAGGTTTCTTCGTAAGTTAAATTGATTTTCGGATTGATCGAACATTGCGCCACGCCGTCGACTACATATTCCACCGGATCTTCCGCGGTTACTATGCTGACTTCCGAGGTATTCAGGTAGTCCAAGGCGCTGTACAGTGTGGTGGTTTTGCCTGAGCCGGTCGGGCCGGTAATGATGATGACGCCGGTGGGTACGTCCAGAGAATCTTGGATAAACCGTTCCAGCATCAAGGGGGCCATGCCGATTTCGCGAATGTCCAGTAATTCGGTTTTACGGTTAAGTAAGCGCAATACCGCTTTTTCGCCGTTGATCGTGCTAAAAAACGACGCCCGCATGTCCACCGTTTGATTGGTGGCCGTTTGTTCGTAGAGTATCCGACCGTCCTGATGTCGCCGTTTTTCGGCAATATCGGCGCCTGCCAAAATTTTCAGCCGACTCATCAGGGGTTGAGCCAATTCGGACGGAAAGTCGCGATGGTGCATCATTAACCCGTCGACCCGGAATCGGATGCGTAACTTGAGTTCCAGCGGTTCGATGTGAATGTCGCTGGCGCCTTGCCTTAGTGCATCGTCGAAGATTTGGTTGACGATGGTGATGGCCGATTGCTCCGACAACGCGTGCTTTTCCTGATTGAGGTTGCGTTCGTATTGCAGCAAAAACCGGCGAATTTGCGATTGTTTGGCTACAGCAGGGATCACGTCGGTGGCAAACAGAATTTCGGCCGTTCGGATAGCCTCCCTGTCCATCGGATCGGCGAAGGCCACCATGACGCCCTCCTTGGATTTTTCGATCGGCACAAAGCAGTGTTTGATGGCCGATTTGAGCATCGGTTTGGACAGCAGTGCCGGGTCTACTCTGGATACACTGAGATCGATCGAGGGTATGCCTTGCAGGACAGCCAATATTTCCAGCATTTTGGTTTCGGAAATCAGGTTTCTTTCGACCAGAATTTCGCCCAGGCGTTTTCGATTCGCTTCCTGTTGTTGCGCTGCCAGTGCCAGTTGTAGGTCTGCGCGGTCAATAAAGCCGAATTCGATCAAAAAAGTGCCTAATTTGACCTTGATCCGGTGATTTTGAAAAACATGGATTAACTGGCTATGGCTGGTGTAACCCAGTTCGCATAGCACCGCCAAAATCACTTTGGGGGATTCGAGTTTGCTTTGTACCCGTCGTGCATATTTCAGTTTGTCGGCATCGATGATGCCCTTTGCCAGTAGTAAGTCGAGAAACGTATCGATGAATGGTGTTTTATCGGTCGGGAGGCCGGACTTTTCCGTTGTCATAGTAGAGCTACGCTAGGCAGCGAGTGAATAGTGTGTTGGGTGATCAATTGCGGATCCGACGAGGTGCTAATTCTAGTTTGAAAAGCCGCCGGCGCAAGCAGGTTTCGAGAATGTAGGCCTTGCGATACCGGCAGTTGGTCTTTTCCTTAGCGCGTGGTTTGTGGTTGGATGCCGCCGAGGTTAGGCGATTCCTGCGTTTCAGGCTGCACAGCGCGTAGGCCGGACAACCGGTTTGGTTGCCAATGAACGATTGCCCATTCCAATTGATCGGCGAGCGTGGCTTCGTTTAAGCCGGACGGTGGATCTTGCCGCAATAATTGCAGCAGCAAAAATAGCGTTTGCCGGGGATTGCGCTCGTCTACCGGCGTCGCCAAGGTTTGTTTGCTGAGCTTTTGCCCTTGGGCGTCGACGATGACCGGTAAGTGGCGGTAATGCGGTTGCGGATAGCCGAGTAGAGTTTGCAGATAACGTTGTTTGATGGTGGATTCCAACAAATCGGCACCGCGCACCACGTGGCTTATCCCTTGCAGGTAGTCGTCGACGACCACCGCGCATTGGTAGGCGACGATGTCGTCCTTGCGGCGAACCACAAAGTCGCCGTGCTCCAAGCCGACGTTTTGCTCGAAATGACCTTGTATGGCGTCTTCGAAGGCGATGAGTCGGTCTCGTGTTTTCAGGCGCCAGGTTGTGCCGGGTTCCAGCGGTAGCCCCAAGTCTCGGCAATAACCGGGATAGACGGCGTGTTCGGCCAGATCCTTGCGGCTGCAGCGGCAAGCGTAGAGTAAGCCGTGCCGGGCCAAGCCGGTTAATTCCCGCTGGTAAGCGTCCACGTGCCGGCTCTGGTAGTAGACCTCGCCGTCCCACTGCAAGCCGAAACGCTGCAAACAACGCAGTATGTCGTCGGCGGCGCCGGAGATGTTACGGGGCGTATCGAGGTCGTCGATGCGCAGCAACCACTGGCCGCCGTGATGGCGAGCGTCCAGAAAGCCGGCGAGAGCGGTGTACAGCGAGCCTAGATGGAGTGGGCCGGTAGGAGAAGGGGCGAACCGGCCGATGTAGGGATTAGTGGGGTGCGGCAGGTTTAACCCATTTGCTTTTCGCGAATTTCATCCAAGGTTTTGCAATCGATGCACAAAGTGGCGGTCGGACGGGCTTCCAGGCGGCGGATGCCGATTTCGACTCCGCAGGTTTCGCAGTAGCCGTAGTCGCCGGATTCGATGTTTTTCAGCGATTCTTCGATTTTCTTGATCAGTTTGCGCTCGCGGTCGCGGGTGCGCAATTCCAAGCTGAATTCGGATTCTTGGGTGGCCCTGTCGTTAGGGTCCGGAAAGTTGGCGGCATCGTCTTGCATGTGGTGCACCGTGCGGTCGACTTCTTCCATCAATTCGGCTTTCCATTTGTTCAGGATGTTGGCGAAGTGCTGCAATTGCGCTTCGTTCATGTATTCTTCGCCTTCCTTTTCTTCGTATGGCTTGATGCTGAAATCCGACGGGGAACTATTCATCCATTGACTCCTGAAATGTCTTTAAAAAAATCGGGGCTTTTTATCAGAATGCAGGGGCGCAAGCAAGAAGTTTGTTATCATTCCGCGGCTGATTTACTTGGACCAAGGCCATGAATTTACCGCTTGCCGATAGAATGCAAGGAATCTCTTCATTTTACGTAATGGAGTTGTTGCAGCGCGCCAAGCAATTGGAGGCCGAAGGACGAGATGTCGTGCATATGGAAATCGGCGAACCGGATTTTCCGACCCCGCCGGCGGTGCTGGAAGCAGGTTGCCGAATGTTGGCCGACGGTCAAGTCAAATATACTCCGGCGGCCGGACTGCCGGCATTGCGGGCGGCAATCGCCGAGTTTTACCGCTCACGCTACGGCGTCGAGTTGGATCCGGCGCGGGTCTTCGTTACGCCGGGGGCGTCCGGTGCGTTGTTGTTGGCCTTGGGAATTAGTTTGAATCCCGGCCAGGAACTGATCATGGCCGACCCGTGCTACCCTTGCAACGCCAATTTCTTACGTTTATTGGGCGCGACCGCTTGTCATGTTCCGGTCGACGCCGCTAGCGGATACCATTTATATGAAGCGGCGATACGCGAACATTGGCGGCCGCAAACGCTAGGGGTGTTGGTGGCTTCGCCGTCCAACCCGACGGGTACCGTCATGAGCGGGCAAGCGTTGCAATCCGTGCTGGATACCACGCTGGCATTGGGCGGGGCGTTTTATTCGGACGAGATTTATCATGGCTTGGTATACGGCGAGAACGCGGTCACTGCCTTGCAGTTCAGCGATGAAGCGTTCGTGATCAACAGTTTTTCCAAATATTTCGGCATGACCGGCTGGCGGGTGGGCTGGCTGGTGGTGCCGGAAAGATTTATCCAAGCGGCCGACCGCTTGGCGCAGAACATCTTTATCTCCGCGCCTAGCCATTCGCAATATGCGGCTTTAGCCTCGTTTGGGCCGGACAATTTGGCGCAATTGGAACGTAGGCGTAGCGAATTTGAGGCGCGGCGCGACTTTTTACATGCAAAACTGACGCAACTGGGTTTCGGCATGGCGGTTAAACCGCAAGGTGCTTTCTACATTTACGCCGACTGCAGCCGTTTTACCGACGACAGTTTCCGCTTCGCCCGCGAGTTATTGGAACAGGAAGGTGTGGCGGTAACGCCCGGGAAGGATTTCGGTCGCTATGCCGCTGAGCGCTATATCCGGTTTGCATACACGGCATCTATCGATAGAATGTCCGTTGCGATTAACCGACTGGAACGATTCCTATGCCGATAACCCAATACAGTGCCCAACAAGTCCAACAACGCTTACAACAAGGCGACGAGCTGATCTTGCTCGACGTGCGCGAACCGAACGAATTCGCCTTTGCCCGTATCGACGGTAGCATGTTGATACCGCTGAGATCCCTGCCGGAGCGCTTGCAGGAATTGGATCCCGCCAAGGACATCGTGGTGATCTGTCATCACGGCATGCGCAGCCAGCAGGCTTGCCAGTTTTTGCAACAAAACGGTTTCGATCGTTTATACAATCTGAAAGGCGGTATCGACGCCTGGTCGATGGCTTGCGATTCTACAATCCCCCGGTATTAAAACAATAACAACAATATGTTTTTAAAAGCCTATTACGACAAGCAAGACACTAGCATCCGCATCTCGGCGCAACAGGCCAGTAATTTTGCCAAGGAAGTCGCGCACGACTTCAACCCCTTGCACGATGTCGACGCCAAGCGCTTCTGCGTGCCGGGCGATTTGCTGTTTTCACTGGTGTTGGAAAAATACGGCCTCAGTGAAAACATGCATTTCGTTTTTTCCGGCATGGTCGGCGACGGAGTATTGCTGGATTTTCCCGATACCAACGCCGAACAATTCGACGTTACCGACAAGCAAGGCAAGACCTATTTACAAATTCACCGTTCCGGCAAAATCAACCGGGATCAGGCGATGTTGGAAGCCTTGATCCGCGATTACGTGGCTTTTTCCGGACAAAATTTTCCCTATGTGTTGGTGCCGTTGCTGGCCAAGGAAAAGGTCATGTTCAACATCGACCGGCCCTTGGTGATCTACGAAAGCATGACCCTGAACATGCGCCGGATCGACATGCAAAACCCGAGTCTGGAAACCCTGGAGCCGGAAATGGAAGTCAACGGCAAACGGGCAACCGCTTATTTGCACTTTCAAATCGTTGCCCAAGGCGAAGTGGTCGGTACCGGCTTCAAAAAGCTGGCGGTCAGCGGTTTGCGCGAATACGAGGCGGAACCGCTGCAGGCTTTCGTCGACAATTATCTGGCGCGGAAAAACGGTTTTCTTGCCAATATGGATTCGGAACTGGCGGCGGGTTAATCGGCCCGCCGTCTGCGGAAAATTAATCCGGGTAGGCCAGGGCGCTTAAAAACGGCTGCAGCTCCGGCAGGATGGACTCGTATTCGCGGCTAAATTGCCGCCAGCGGCCTAGCGAAGAGGAATATAAAGGTTGGGCGACTTGACTGAAACTGGGGCTGGCCACGGCCTTGCCGGCAACCGGTTTGTAAAACTCGCTGACTTTGGCGTTCCATTCCAGACCGATGAACTCAAACATGCCGCGGAAGGTGGCTTCAAAATCCGTTACCACGTCTTCGTAGCGCAATTCCCGGAAGTTCATGGTGAGCTGCGGCTTCAGATACAACCAATTGCCGGTGACTTGCGCATAAAAACGGGCTATATCCTGCCAGTTCAATAAGTGCACCGTTGACGGCGTAGGGATCATGGTCTGCATGAAACAGCTCAAACAGACGTCGCGCGGATCGCGCAACAAATAAATCAATTTGGCCTCCGGAAACAGGCAATTGATCAGGCCGACGTCGATGCTGTTCATCGTGGTCTTGTCTACCAGTAGTTTACGGTCCGCCTCGGTGCCGAACATCGCCCGTGCGCGTTGCCAGTAGCTCTTGCGCAGGCGCTTGGCGGCATCGAGATCCAGCCGTTTCAAGCGTTCGACTACGCCCGGACTATCCGGATACAGGCGGTTTAATTCTTTTACTACCGACTGCAGCAAGTCGGTTTCGTCGGCGACCACCACGTCCGGGTGGGCATCCAATACTTCTTGAGTCAGCGTGGTGCCACTGCGCATAAAGCCCACAACAAATACCGGTGCGGGCAACGAGTCGGCAAAATCGGCTTCCGACCAGCGGCTTAACAGTTTGCTATCTAAACCGGCACGGTATTCCGCCAGCAAACGGGGCACGAAATGCCGGTCTACCCGCTTGACTTCCGGCAAAACGGGGGCGATTTCGCCGGCAGCGTAAAGATGCGGGAAAACGTGTTGATAAAGGCCACGCTTGTCCAACACGCGTGCGGCTTCCTTATGCGCGCGAAATTTTTCCTCCGGTTTCAGCAACGGATTCTGCAACACTTTTTGTAAGCGTGCGTTGGCGCTGTCGTATTGCTTGTCTTCGATTTCCACGGTGGCCAACAAGATGGCCAACATCGGATTGTCCGGCACCAGGCGCAGTGCTTGTTTAGCGGCCGCTACCGCCGGTTTGCGCTGATTTAACCGCGAATGCGACAAGGCCAGCAGCTGAAAACCGCGTACTTGCTGCGGGTTGATTTGCACGGCTTGCTTGCACAGTTCGGCGGCACCGGCGTAATCGTTCCAATGTTGCAGTTGGTCGGCCAAGTCCAACAGCAAACCCACCTCGCGCGATTTGCGCGCTTTTTTGCCCAGCAGCTGCCCGGATTGGCGTAAATAACCCAAGCCTTGTTCTTTTTCGCCTTGCCAGCATAAGGCTTGGCCGAGGCAAGCCAGGGTTTGCGGATCTTTAGGATTTTGTTTGGCGGCTTGGCTAAACCAATTCACCGCTTCGGGCAGATTCTTGTTTTGGATGGCGGTTTGGCCAAGGCGCAAATAGTCGCTCATGCTTTAGGATAAGTTTACGGTCAAACATATTAATGGACGGGCAGACCGAATGCAGATTGCCCGGTTTTCGTCTAGGCGCGGCATTTAAGCCCTTTGTCAACCGACGATCATGACAGGCTGCTATGGCATTCGCGTTCCGGCACACATCGAGCCGATGCGACTCGCACTTGCAGAAAATCGCTGCAAGGCGAACCGCGTTCAGATTGTGAGGGTTGCTTAAGCCTGGCGGCGTCTTAAGCCGATCAAGCCGGCCAGCGCAGAGCCGAACAACCATATTGCGCCCGGTACCGGCACTTGCGAAACGGTCAGGGCGTAGCCGTCGTTAGTGTCGCCCCACTCACCGTTGCGGTAGCCGCCGATGAAGATGGTGTAGGTATGGCCGGCCAGGGCGTTGAATGTGATGGTATTCAGGTTGCTGGGGTTAGCACCGCCGACGCTGTAAGCCACGATGTCGGCAACATCCAACCCTGTTCCCGCAAAGATCGCATTAGGGTAGGGTGACGAACTGGCGGTAATGCCGCCGGCGTTGTTGCCGCTATTCCAGCCGCCGTGATGGTTGTAGTTGGTCACCGTATCCACCCCGTCGAAAATGGTGAAACCGAAAGCGGTTCCTGCTTGCTGAATGCCGACCGCGCTCAGTGTGACCAAGCCGGTGGTATCGGATTTGAACAAGCCCATGTCCAGATCGTGCCGCCAGCCGGACGCGCCGCTCTCGGCCGCATCGCTCCAGGCGCCTTTGGCCACGTCGATGTCGGCGTACACGCCGTAACGGGCGTAAGAATCGGCAGCGGAAATCTCGCCGCTACCGCCGTTGCCGCCGCTGATTTCGACCGCCCAGTTCAAATGCGCGCCGGTATAACCGAAGGCGACGTTGTTGGCGCCGGAAGTACCGGCCCATTTTGACGCACCGGTACCGTCGCCGACCGCTGCGCCGGTACCGGCGTTGGTCCAGCCGTCGGTGCCGCCGCCGTAGTTAAACGGGTCGCTGTTGTTGCCGCTGTTGTCTGCGCCGTAGCTGCTGGACAAATTGTACATGGTAGTCACGTTAGCCGAAGCGCCGGAGGTGCTGAGCGCTAAGCCGGCAACGGCGTAAGCTATGGCTTTCGCCAGTTTGGTTGGTTCGATCATCGAAAATTCTCGCTAAATGTTTGGATTAACCCGACCAGCCGATACGCCCCCGCCGCATCGGATCTGATCATTGACCTATTGCCGCGTCAAACGCCGTACGGAGGCCACACCGCTAGCTATTGCAAGCGCAGCCCGGCGTACGCCCTAATTGAATTGATGCGGATTCAGGTTCGGAGAAGCTGGAAAGATATTCCGCTGCGCCGACGTCCGTTAAAAGCAAAATCGGCGCCACAAGTCGGAAGCCGCGCTTAATGGTTGATCGCTTGGTGTGTGAAATCGGCTTAACTGCAAACTATGTTATTTCGCCTATTTCAATAAGTGATTTCACCGGTTGACTGCTTTATGGACGCAGGGATCGAACGATGAATCTTGCGTCAAAAACGGCTGGTTAAGGCTGATCTAAGAAATGTTCGACGTAAAAGTTACGTATAAGTAGGCGTTAATAAACAACTTTCTTCAAACGGTCGGCGGCTCATTTAATCCGTTAATCTGATTTTCAGATAACAGGCATGGTTAATGCAATTTCCAGTGCGGACCAGGGACGGGCAAATAGACCCGAATTTTAACGCGCGGCGGCGCTGGAATTGTCCGCCGTGTTCTTTCAACGTTATGGAGATTTCAATGAAAAAATTACTATTAGCGGCCGCCGTGCTGGGCGCGTCGGCATCCGGAGCGCAAGCGGCGACTTTGACTTATGAAGGTACCCACCAAGCTCCGAATGCTGTCGAATATTACTGGTTTCATGCTGACGGCGGCGACGTAACCATTGTTATGGATACGTTGTCCGACGGTTTCGACGCTACCCTGACCATTTGGCAAAAGGTTGATGGTTCATACGTTGCCGGGCAACCGGATGATTCGGATTGGGCTTTCGTCAATTACAGCGTTGGCGCGGACACCCATGCGTATTTTGATGAGAGCACGCAAACCTTTAAAAATTTGGACATAGGTTATAACGTTTTCGGTGTAGCCCTGAAAGACGGCTGGCTAGGCTCGGCGTCCCTGTTTCCGACGGGAAACTCCGATCCTGGCGCGGTTTTTAGCGGTTTGTCCGGAGACTATTTGATTACCGTAAACGGTACGCTGAACGATCCGATCGCATTTTTGCCGGGAGAGCTAATGTCTGCCGGTTGGTTGGGTTACGAAGATTATGCGCCTTACAACACGTATCCGCATGATTATAAATTCACCATCGACGGCAATGTGTCCGAAGTTTCTCAAGTACCGCTTCCAGCGGCTGTCTGGTTGTTCGGTACCGCTTTAGCCGGCTTGGGTACCTTGTCTCGTAAGAGAACCTTGGCGGCTTAATCAGCCTGATGTTCCCCCGTTATAGAAGCGGTTGTACCGTGCGTGGATTTTCCCTAGTCGTCCTATCGCTGTGGTCTATGGCGGTCGGCGCTGTCGACGTTCCGAACGGCAGCGTCGAGTTTCGCCAACAAGACGGTCAATACTTTTTTCGGGCAAGCAACGCCGATCTCAAGTCGGCTTTGGAAAGCATCGAGTCGCAAACAGACTTGCGGATTCATTATTCCGTTTTGCCGGTTGCCATCATCTCAGCGACCTGCGTGGCTGATTCCATTCAACAACTATTGCATTGCTTGCTGGACGGCAAGGTCGACATGGCGGTTCGCGAAACTCAGGGACGGAATTCAACGAGCGCACTGGAGGTATGGCTATTGGGCAGCGCCATAACCGGGGTCGATACGAGCTGCACTTCTGGTGAACCTCATCATCCGGCGTCGGGCCCGAGTGCGTCGGCGTACTCCAAAGAAGGCGACGAACCTAGCGACGAGCAAAAATTAGAATTTAGAAAACAGATGGCTGTATCCGGCACGCCGGACCAACGCACTCAAGCGTTTTCCTATCTGGCTTCCAATGCCGATTCGGAGGATCGGGACGTCAGACAAATATTCGAGGCGGCGATTGCGGAGGATAACGTCGAAGTCAAAAGCCAAGCTTTGGCCGCCTTAATACGTTGGGAAGGCGAGCAACAAGCGTCTGCCCAATTGCAACAGGCGCTGCACGATCCGGAGGTGTCGGTTCGTTTGATGGCGCTGCAACATATCGACGAAAGTACTGCGTTGATACGGCAAATGCTGCGAGACGAAGACGAAACAGTCAGACAGTTTGCGGCAATGAAATTACAAAATCGTTAATCGATGTTTTAAATTAAATTTGGGTAAACAATATGAGAGAAAAAATTGTCAACAGGTTAATTCAATCAGCTGCCATTCTATGTTCCTTGGTTTTCGTGAATACGGCTCAGGCACATATTTACTCGGGTATTATCGTTAATAAAACCACACAGGTATTGAAATTAACTTGTCCGACCGGTACAACCTACGTTAAGGCTCAAGTAGCTGATTTAGCGATCAACACCGGCATGATGGGCTTGACTGTTTTCAAAGACGGTAATGCCCAACACATAACCGATACCGTTCAAACCGATGCTGTTTATAGTGCATTTGCCACTTTATCCGCCGGCTCCGGTAATTATTACTTAATAGCCACTCAAACCGCAGCGGCAACGGGTTCGTATAGGATTCAATACCATTGCTACAATGCCAGCAATACTGAAACCACTACGACTAACGCCACGCTGACTCAGCCGTAAATATTTTAAGGCGCGGCTATTTTTCGATTACTGGGAGAGTACATAAGTACTATGTATTCTCTCGTTATTATTAAAATTAATTAGCAACTTTAAAATGGGATATTTTCGAATGGCCGTAACGAACCTGAAGGCGCAAATTGTCACGTGAAATATTTATTTTTTTTAACTTATTTCCTATCTGTAGGGTTCGCCTATGCAGGTAAGCAATCGGCTCCGGATTGTACGTTGGGCATGGATGACGTATCCGTGAGCAAGAAACTAAATAGTTACCGCGGTCAAGTGCTATACGTCGATTTCTGGGCTTCATGGTGCCCGCCGTGCGGCAAGTCGTTTCCGTTCATGAGCCGCTTGCAGCAGCAATACCGGAGCCAAGGGTTGCAGGTCATCGCGGTCAATTTGGACGAGCAGCGCGAGGACGCCGAGCGGTTTCTGGCGGAAAACCCGCATGCATTTCAAATCGCCTACGACACTGCCGCGCGTGATTGCGCGCAAGCGTTTGACGTGAAAGCCATGCCGTCTTCGTATCTGATCGACCGGGCCGGCACAATCCACCGGGTGGAACTAGGGTTTAAAGCCGAAGAAACCCAAGCTTTGCAACTAGAGCTAGAGAAGCTGCTGAGCGAGCCAATCGCGGAAACCGGAGGAGTTGCGACGGAAAAAAACCGGTAAGGATTTGCGCAGCAATCGCTTCGTTATATCGATTCATATGAATGTTCTCCCCCATCCTTCGACAGGTTTAGGGCAAACGGGGAAATCAAACCACCAAGCGCCCAGTCGCTGGTACTTTGACATGACTGAGGCCCCCCCAAGGGGAGCGAACGGCCTGGGCGAGTAACGATGATACTGGGAAGTTTTGCCGCCGAAATCTCTGTGCGGACCGGCCTAACAGTGGGAGGCGAACCCCCAGATCATACGGTTCGCACGGACAGGACAGTGATACACCGAGATTACACATGATTTTTAGACTATTGATCATCGTTTTATGTACGTTGGGCGCAGGTTGCGCGGATATACAGCCTTGGGAGCGCGGCAATTTAGCCAAAGAACAAATGGCGTTCGAACCTTCGCCGGCCCAAGCCGCTTTCCGTAACCACGGCTACAGCGCGCGGGAAGCTGCTTACACTAGCGGCAGCAGCGCGACCGGAGGCGGTTGTGGCTGTTATTAAAAAAGCGGACAAAATCAACGAAGCCGGCGCGCTACAAGCGTTAACCGCCGCGGCCTTACTGTTGCCGGGCTTGTTGCCGGCACCGGTGCACGCGGTCGAAGACGCTGAATTTACCGTTCAATACGGCCGTTATCAGGAGGGCGATAGGCAGGTTTATTCGGTGGAAGCCGAAACCAATAATCTAGCCCCGCGTAAAGTGTTCGTGCCGCAGCATTTTCGGCCGATAGAAGCGGATAGTTTGTCCGGCAGCATCAAATCGGCGTTGACCGATAGAATCCGATTTAACGCCAATTTCAGCCAGGATACTTGGGCCGGGGCAACGCCGGTAGCTACAGCGCCGGCAATCTTCGGTTTTAATAATGTTAATGGTGGCGGGCCGGACTCTAACCACAATTTTGAAAACGGGGTAGTCAGTGGCGCATCTCCCTATTTAGCCAATACCAACACATTATTATTGTTCAATAAACAGCTCGACCCCCTAGGTTACGCCTTCGATCTGAATACCTTTATCGGAAAATCCTATATCGATCGGCAACTCACGCATACCATGGCTCAGGCTTCGCCGGAAACCCGCCGCCAAGGGGATTTTTCCTTAGGTTACGATTTCGACGACGCGTCTATCAATGTCGGTGGCGGGATTTCTTATGAGCCCGATTACGAATCGCGCTTTTTTAATCTCGGCGGACGCTTCGACTTCAATCGCAAGCTGACCAGTTTGGGTTACGGTGTGAGTTACACCAACAGCACGACCAACGCTTTGGTCGATCATCATGCGAATGGCTATATTTCCGTCGCTCCGGAAGGCGCTGATTCTTACGACATGGATATCAAGACGGTTCAACAGTACGGAACTCGCTTGATTACCGGCCGGCGCCAGGATTGGGGCTTCAATTTAAATCTGACACAGGTGTTGACTAAAAATGCTTGGGTGGAGTTGAGCGGCAACTACACTCACGCTACCGGCTACATGAGTAATCCATATAAAGCGGTGATGGCGTTTACCCAGGATGCTGGTCAACAATCGGTTGTTGATTCGTTATTCGGTGCCGATTCCGGACTCTATGCTTACGCGGTTACCTCGTATTTCGAACGACGACCGCAAGAACGTAACCAATTCAACTGGAATGCCCGCTTCGTGCAATACGTGGAGCCCTTGGACGCGTCCTTGCACGTGGGATACCGGTTTTTTCACGACAATTGGGGGATTCAAGCCCATACCTTCGACGCCGATTGGGTGCAGTCGCTGGGCAGCGGTTGGAGTGTCACCCCCAGAATCCGCTATTACTCGCAAGAGCAGGCCGATTTTTATACGCCTTATCTGGTGTTGGCTAACGGCAAATTGCCGGGGTATTTTTCCAGCGACCACCGCTTGTCGGGATTCGGCGCCTTGGGCGGTGGTGTTAGCGTTAAAAAAGAATTCGTTAAAGGCATCAGTCTGGAAGCCGGTTTCGATTATTACAGTCACCAAGGTTCGCTGAAATTGGGCGGCGGCGGGGAAGGTGCGTACGCGGATTTCGATTATTATACGGTCAACGGCGTGTTGAACGTCAACATGGCTGCCGCCGGCCGCGGCTTGTTCGGCGCCGGCGGTCATGCGCAACACGCGATGCACGGTGCGCCGCTGCCGTCCGGGGTGATGTTCGGCCATACCTTGGCTAAAGACCAGTTCATGGTCGGCTATCGCTATCAGTACAGCCGCGAAGCCGGCGATTTGTTGCGGGAAACCCGCCCGGTCGGCGATGCCGAGGTGGTGGCCCAGGGCTGCGGTAACAATCCCTGTTACGTGGCGCCGGCCGAAATGAGCATGCACATGCACATGCTGGATTTGATGTACGCACCAACCGATTGGCTGACCTTGATGCTGATGCCCCAATTTATGGACATGCACATGAATATGCGCGATTTGGCCGGGGCGCCGAGTGCGGGTGGGCTGGATAACTATCTTGGGATAGCCGTAAGTCACGCCAAACACGAACACATCACCGGCGAAATCGGCGACACCGGCATTTACGCTTTGTTCAAGCTATTCGAAAATCAAGGCCAGCACGTGCACGCCACCGCCGGCTTTACCGCGCCTACCGGTAAATCGGATACCCAATTACGCGGCGCGCACGGTTTCGATATCGGCTACATCCATTACGGCATGCAAATCGGCAGCGGCACCTGGGATTTCAAACCCAGCCTGACCTATACCGGCCAGTGGGAACGCTTGTCGTGGGGGGCGCAATTCAGTGCCACCGTGCGTACCGGTCAAAACAACTCCGGCTACACTTTGGGCGATCAGTTGCAAGGCACGGCCTGGGGTGGCTACCGGATGATGGATTGGCTGCACGCCACGCTGCGCGGCATTTATACCGACATAGGCAGCATACGCGGCGGTTATCCCAAGGGTTCGCACGTGCCGATTGGACCCATGGATTATTCCGGCAGCTACGGCGGTCGTTATTGGGACGTCGGTTTCGGCCTCAACGCGTCGGTACCCGGCGGCGACTTCGTCGGCAATACTTTCAGCGTGGAATGGCGGCAGCCGGTCATGGACGACGTTAACGGTTATCAGCTGGAGCGCGACGGTGCGCTGTCCGCCAACTGGAGTTACATGTTCTAAGCCGCGGCGTTCACTGTAGGTTCATCGTCGTTCCGGCAGGGATTCGCTTACGCGCTCTACGGGTGCCGGAATCCAGACTGCAAGCAAAGCGTTGAGTCTGAACAATCGATACCTGGTGGATGCGGGTGTCCTGCGACATGGCCAATGAGTGCGGCTCCTGAGCGTCGTAAAATTTGTTCGCAACCATCGCTTAAGAGTATGCCTGCCAAGGCTTAGTCGCTTCAACCGATGACAAACGATTATTTTCAACGTGGCATCGCCGCGGTCAACGCCGGCGACCTCGAGCACGGGGTGCGCTGTTTCGAACTGGCCGTTAAACAGCAAGCGGGCGAGGCCGAACCCTTGGCTTATCTTGGGCAAACTCTGTTTTGGCTGGACAGGCAGCAACAAGGGCTAGCCTGTTTGCGTCAAGCCGGTCAATGTTTGCTGAAACGGGCGAAGAAAACCAAAAATTTTGCCGAAATTAACGCCTTAGCCGCTCAGCTGCAGGATTGTCACGACTACGAGGGCTCCATTCATCTGCTGCAGCAAGCGGCAGCACTACGAAAACCCGATGCGTTGAGTTTGCAATTGCTGGCGCAAGCTTACGAGCGAACCAACCGCATCGCCATGGCCTTGGCCGCGGCGCGCTTGGGTGTAAGCTTGGCGCCAAACCAACCGGCTTTACATGTGCTGCTGGCCGGTTTGGAAGCGAAACATGGCGACTTGTCGGCGGCGCGGCAGCGTTTGCATCGGCTATTGGCAGACGAGCAAGCCTTGCCCGGCGAAATTGTCTACCGGGCGCATAAGGAATTAGCCTTGGTATTGGATAAGCAGGGTGAATATGCCGCCGCTTTCGACCAGTTGCAGACCGCCGCCGCCATCGGCCGGCAATTGCCCGAGTGGCAAGCCTTCGACAAACGGCAAATTCCCCAGATGCTGGCCGATTATCGAGACCGTCTGCAACGAGGGGCGTCGCCGGCTAACCCAGTGGAGGAGATCGCGCCGGACGAACCGGCGCCAGTGTTTATCGTCGGCTTTTTACGTTCCGGCACGACCTTGGTGCAAGAAGTAGTGGCGGCGCACAGCGGCGTATTCGTGGCCGACGAAACCGAACTGGCGGCCGCTTTACGCCTGGAACTGAACCGCATGGCCGGCCCGCAAGGCACGGTGTTCGATCAACTGGAACGGGTAGGCGCCGACGGCATCCGCCGATTGCGCCGTTGCTATTGGCACAAGGCCGAGCAACGTTATGGCGCTGTCGTCAAGCAAAAGCTGTTCGTCGATAAAACCACGCTGAATACGCTGGAACTGGGTTTGCTCGACGCGGTGTTTCCCGACGCCAAGTTGATATTCGTGCAGCGCGATCCGCGCGACGTCTGTTTGAGCTGTTTCATGCAGACCTTGCAGGCCAGCGCGGTCAGCGTGCATCTGCTGGATTGGCGGGACACGCAACGTTTGTATCTGGAAGTGATGCGCTGGTGGCTGTTCGTCAAACCGCGTTTGCGAATGGCTTGTTGCGAACTGCGCTACGAAGCGGCGGTTACGGAGTTTGCCGTCACCTTTCAGGCCTTGTTTGCTTTTCTTGGCTTGATTTGGCAACAGGACGTGACCGAGTTTCACCGTCAGACCGCTAAACGGGTGATTGCCAGTCCCAGTTATCATCAAGTATCCCAGCCTTTGTATCGTTCCGCGCTCGGCCGCTGGCACCGCTACCCCGAAGCTTTCGCCGCTTGCGATGAGGATTTTTCGACCTTAATTGCCGAGCTTGGTTACCGGTAGCCTGCCGGCTAAATTTAAATGTTTGTTCTGAACCGTTCGAAACAACATGACTGTGAAAGTCATACAAGGGGCGACGCCCTCGCCGCGAAAAGCGTTTCGGATCACGGCGGAGCGTAGTTCCCACCGGCAATGCTTTCAGTGCCCGGGGTGAGTTGTCATACTTTCATGCGCGTTAGGGTGGCGCTTGTCTGCGTTTTAGCAAATGCAAAATGTCGACTTCGATAAAGCCGAACGCAATGATCCATAAGATTGCGTCGTAAGCGTCCAACCAGGCTTGCCGCCACAACCAAATGCCGCCCATGGCTAATAAGCCGGAAAAGACGGCGAGGGTTACTAGCCAATACAAGTTTGAGTGCTGTACAACCCAATGGGGTTTGCGTACCTCTAATTCCATTAAGGCTATTAGCGCAAACCATAATAAGGAATTGCTAACGTCCAGCCATTCGCTGTCATGCCAGTAACTGAAAAATACCCAGACGATGACGGCAATTAACGCATCGCGCAGGTATTTAGCCCGACTAAAAGTAATGCCGTTAGTCTCCAATTCGTACAGTACTAACAAAACCAGCCAGGTTACTGCATCCACTGTACTGGTTAAGCTGTCGAACACCGCGTAAAACACGGCGTTCAACGTCAGCAGGCCGACAATCAGCAATTTGACTTTCGGATACTGCAATTCGCTGGGGATAAAGGACATTGCACGGGGCACGAGCGTCGACAATTGTTGCGTGTACGGGCGTTATTTGACGAAACAGGCCTGTTCCGCCGCAGCCTCGGCCTCTTTCAGTCGTGTGCGCAAATCCTTGGATTGCTTAGGGTCTCTGAATGCGGAGCCGGCCTCGCCCGGGGTTTTTTGCATCTGCGAGAACGTTCTAGCGCCTTCAAACTCGGCAAACGTCAACTGCTCGGCGATTTTGTCGATTTTGCAGCCGCAGGCATATTGATTGATGTAACTCAATCCGCCGTGTTTAGCGACGCATTCCAACACGTAATCGACCCGGTCTCGGGTTGGGTAATCGTTTAGTCTTGGAGCCTCTTGTGCCGCTACGCTGTCTTCGGACGGCGGTGTGTCCGGCGAGCCGGCGCAGCCGCTTAGAACGATGGCAAGTATGACGGTCAGGTGTTTTCGGTTAATCATATCGGGCGAAGTAATGGAATGGTGTTAAACAACAATATTACTGTTGAGCGGCAAAATCGACGATGTGTTTTAATTCCGGGTTCATGGTTGCCGCAAAACGATTGAATGCGGGATTATCGGTATCTTCCGGCAATAAATGCGTTCTTATGACGGTTTTACCTGCAATTTGGTAGGTCACGACATTGCAGGGCATATAGCCGATTGCCTTGGGGGTAATTTCCAGTATTGTTTTGGCTAAGCTCAGGTTGCAAAATTGCACGGTATCGTATTCCGGGAAATTGTCGGCACCGCGTTCTCTGATCACTTTGCCGACCCGGCTGTGGCCGGTGATGCGAAAGTTATGTTCGGCAATGGCTACTTCCAATTCGGCCAAAACTTCGTCGTAAGGTTTTAAAGTTTCCAGTTCGTAGTAATCGACTCGCTCGCTGTATACATGTGCGAGTCCAGCCGTGTCGGTGCAACTGGCGAGTATTGGTAAGCCGACAATGATCGCGAGCATATTCCACATCTCATTTAGCTTACATCATGCAAGAGCAAAAGAAAATCAGTGCGGTGGTATTGGCCGGCGGGCAATCTAAAAGGATGCAGACCAACGACAAAGGACTGCAGTTGTTGCTAGGAAAGCCGTTGGTGTGTTTTTCGCTGAAAAGCGTGACGGAAATTACCGACGATATTTTCCTGAGTGCCAACCGCAATCAAGCGCAGTATCAGCAATTCGGTTTTCCGGTCGTTGCGGATGAAAATGATCGGTTCGACGGACCTCTCGCGGGCGTGTTAGCGGTGATGAAGCGCAGTGTACGGGAAGTGTTACTGGTAATCCCATGCGACCTGCCATTGTTGACCGCCGAGCATTTACGGCGCTTGCTGCACGGCGTGACGGCAGAAACCGAGATTGCGGTGGCGTACGACGGAAATCGGCTGCATCCTACGGTGATGGCGGTACGCATTTCGTTGGCTGCCGATTTGGACGCTTATCTGCACGGCGGGGCGCGTAAACTGCAAGACTGGATAGTCAGGCATCGTTGGCGCAAGGTCGATTTTGCCGATTGTGCTGCATCGTTTAGGAATATCAACAGCTTGGAAGAGCTCGCGCAGCTGGAGATAGAGCTGTCCGAATCCGGCAAGGTGCCGGGTTAAGCGTTGAACATTTTTGATGACTATCCGGTTAAGCCTTCCTCTGTGTCCCGTTTTAACTGGGAGGCTTTTTCAATTCTATCCGGACTATGCGCGAGTTGCCGTTTGTTGGCGGCAGCAGGTTTTCGGTTTTCACTCGGCTGATCGAGGTTGAAATTCAGCGTGCCTTTTTCCCCGCTAGCTGCAAAATCCCGCAAAAGTGCTTGTGCAATCTCCGTAGCGGGTATTTGCATAGTCATGGCCATGACCTGGTAAACCCATTCGAATAAACGTTTTAGGCTGAAGCCGTGCGTTTGTTGGCTCGATTGGTATAGTGCATCGCTGAATGCCAAGAAGCGTTCAAAGGCATGATGGCCCAATATCAAGGGTAGGGTGTAGACGAACCTTCCGGAGTTGCCGAGCAAATCCCAATACCTGGCAAAGCGTTTGAGTCGTTGCATATCGTGGAAGGAAATCTCCCGGGTATTCAAGATTGAATACGGCGGATTCGGGTCGAACCGCATCTGAAATGCTTCGATATGCCGATTCAACGGGGCACCGCGCAAGCGTTTGAGTATCCCTACCTGGATTTCTTGGGGGGCGGCGTCGATGAGCTGATCGAAACTGAGGCCGAATTCGGCTAAGGACTCGCCGGGCAAACCTACGATTAAATCGGCGTGAATATAAACTCCCGTGTGACGACGCAACCAGCGCAGATTGCCTAGCGTTTGCTGGTTGTCTTGTTTACGGCTGATACGCTGCTGCACGTTGGGATCCAAGGTTTGCACGCCTACCTCGAACTGCAGGCAACCGGGGGGAAATTGTTGAATCGTACGTTTCAACGCTTCCGGGAGATTGTCCGGCACTACTTCGAAATGCAAGAATAATTCGGCTGGGTTTTTAGTTAAAAAAAACTCCAAGATGGCGATACTTACGGCAATTTTTAGATTGAACGTGCGGTCGATAAATTTGAAATGGCGGGCGCCGCGCTGGTATAGCGAGTCCAGTTGCCCTAAAAATTCTTCCAAGGGAAACGCTTTGGCGGTCAGGTCTAAGGATGACAAGCAAAATTCGCATTTGTACGGGCAGCCGCGCGATGCTTCGACATAAATGATGCGATGGAGAATATCCGGATCACTGTAGTAGGGGTATGGAGAAGGCAATTTAGCTAATACGGGCGGCTCTCCAATGAGGATTTTGCCGTTAGGTCTCGAATTCGCCTCTATATGTTCGCAGAGTTTAGGAAAGCTGATTTCGCCGGGACCGGTAATGATGTAGTCCGCCCAAGTCGCGCAATCGGGAAGGTCGGGTGGATAACTCACTTCCGGTCCGCCGAGTACGATAACTAGATTCGGGGCTACTTGTTTGAGTATCGCTATTACGGCTTGAGTTTCCGCCACATTCCAGATGTAAACGCCGAAACCGACGATAGCGGGGCGTTTGGACAAGAGGGTTTCGGCAATGTCGATGGCTGCTTGCTTGATGCCGAATTCCATCAACTCGGTTTTAGGCTGCAGCGCACCCATGTTGGCAAAAAGGTAGCGCAGCCCGAATGCACTGTGGATGTAACGGGCGTTAAGCGTGGTTAACAGGATGTCCGGCATTATTTAAGTCGTTTGAAGTCGAAATCGTAGCGACTTAAATGGTACAGCCCACCCAAGCGGGTGGGCAAACCGAATATAGGCTATGGCTGAGTTCTGAAGGGGCTAAGTTCGGAAACTTCCAACCGCCATACTCAATTGATTGGCTAATTCCAAAAGCTCGTGGCAAGCATCGGCAGTGTTTTTGGCGCCTAACGACGTTTCTTCCGAGACATGGCTAATGTTGCCGATATTGCGGTTGATTTCTTCGGCTACCGCGGTTTGTTCCTCGGCCGCGCTGGCGATTTGAGTATTCATGTCGTTGATTGTGTCTATCCTCCGGCTAATGGAGGCGATGGATTCGCCGGCCGATGCCGCTTGATCCACACTGGAGGCGGCGCGTTTACGGCCGTTGTCCATAACCGATACCGCTTGTTTTGCGCGGCCTTGCAAACGCTCTATGGTTTGCTGGATTTCCAAGGTCGAATTTTGCGTGCGGCTGGCAAGCGTACGGACTTCATCTGCGACTACTGCGAAACCGCGGCCTTGCTCGCCGGCTCTAGCGGCCTCGATAGCGGCGTTTAAGGCGAGTAGATTGGTTTGTTCGGCGATGCCTTGAATAACACTTAATACCTCTCCTATGCTATTACTGTCGTTTTCCAGTTCATGGATCACATTGGCCGCGTTTTCGACCTCAGAGGCTAAGCTGTTGATTCCATTAACAGCTTCCGTGACGATGTTTTTGCCGGTAGAGGCTTCTTTGTCGGCAACCTCCGCTGCCTCGGATGCCCTGACGGCATTTCTCGCCACTTCTTGCACGGTAGAGGTCATTTGCTTCATCGCGTTGGCGACCAAATTGGTCTCCTGCAATTGCCGCTCCACACCTTTTTGCGTCGTTTGAGTGATGGTGGCCAGTTTATGCGAAGCATTGGCCAGTTTTTCGCTGGTGATACTGATTTCGTCAACGGTCTTGGCGATTTTTTTAACAAAAGAATTAAAGCTGGAGGCTACCCAGGCGAATTCCGATTTGCCGTTGGATTTTAATCGGGCACGTAAATTGCCTTCGCCGCTGCAGATTTGTTGCAGATTCAGCGCGAGATCGGTCAACGGGCTGATGATAATTTTGCTCATTACGAAATAGCCGGTACCGCCTATGACGAACAAGCCCAAGAATAAAAAACCGATAGCGTAAGCCATTTCCTTTTTATACCCGGCTAACGCGACGTCGAATGGCGTGATGATTTCAAAAGCGCCATGAAGGTCTCCGGCTTTGTAGTTTTCCATCGAATATCCCAATAGATCTTTCCCTTGGTCGTTGTTCCACAGGGTTGCCGATTCTTTAGGATCGCCGTGGCAGACCTCGCATTGCTTAACCAGTTTGACCGGGCGCAAATAGCGAATTTCTTGTTTCTCTTCGTCAACAAAGGTGAATTCGCTAGCGGACGGGTTGTTGCTGAAATAACTTATGGCGCGTTTTTCTATGTCGTCGGGCATGTTGCGAGGATTTCGCGGATTCATGGCCGGCGCTTTAAAGCGGTAGCCGCCCTCTTTAGCTTTGTTTTCGATCGCATCCCAAGCGTTTGCCGTCGGGATGGTCGCCATGATTAATTGCTTGGTTTCCGCATTGCTTTTGCCTTGAATTTGCTGCATAAGCAATTCGGGGGTGTACAGTCCGATAGCCCATTTTTGAATGGCGTTGTCGCGAACCGATTCGGATACTAATAGCAATTGGCGAGAGGACTCGATTTTTCTGTCGATCAGATTTTGCTTTTGGGCGTTGGAAAAGATGATTAGAACCCCGATTCCGACCACAGTGAGCACTGACATGGTTATGGCAACGACTTTAACCCCAACCGAGTGCCAATTCATCATAATCATCCTAAACTCCGAATAAACGCGTGTATTAATTGTTGTAGTTAACGCCAACTGTCTCGTTTTAAAAAGGAAAAACTTAACAAGCACCACACTGCCGGGAAACGTTAAGCGACCGGAAACGTCCGGTGCTCAACCATCAGCAGTGTCATTCAGGTCTAGCTCTTCCGAGGCAGGCAGCCGAAGTATAGCTTACAATTTAGCGGCGGCTAATTAGGATTATTAACTTCTACTTTAACGAAATCGGTTAATTATGAGAAAACCCTCACTAAATCTTAAGTGTCGGTAGCGCGTTGGCAAATTAAAAGCAGCGCTTTAAAGAGGGGGCTTGCAATACTCGGTAAAGCGGGCCGGAACGGCCAAAAAGAATAATGTACCTGTCCAAACGTTATAAAGCTGAGCCGTCAAAAACTTAAAAATAATTATAAAATTAATAGGTTACATGGCTTTATTACAAGTTAGGCTGAACGTTCAAAGTGCATTATTTCCCTGGTTGGCGGAAGAGTAGGGGCTGTTGTTGGCTTGCCAAAGATACAGCGATGCTATTGTCCGATACGGCCGCCATGCTTCGCCAAGTTCCGCGGCTTGTTTGGGCGTGGGAATTTGCGGCAATGCCAAAGCGGCCGCCATACTTTTACGCAATGCGTAATCGTCTACCGGCAGCACATCCGGGCGGCCCAAATGAAAAATCAACAGCATTTCCACGGTCCAGCGGCCTACGCCGTGGATCGCGGTCAGGCGGCGAATAATCGCTTCGTCGCCGAGTAAGGCGATTTCGTCAAGCGACGGTATGACGCCGTCCAGGGCTTTGGCGGCAATGTCTTTCAAGGCTCGGGTTTTGGAGAGGGAGAGCCCGGCCGCGCTTAATTGGCTATCCGGGGTGTCAAGCAAACGGGCTGGGGCCGGCAAAACATGCTCGGGATACAGCGCGGCGATGCGGTCTAAGATACTTTTAGCGGCCCTGGGGGTTAGTTGTTGGTGCACGACGGCAGTCAACAACGTCAGGTATGGCGATTCTTGCGTCAGTACGTTGAATTGGAGAGGACGCGATAACAGCTCGGCCAGGCGCGGATCTTGTTTCGCCAGTTGGCGAGCGGCACGCTTGAGGGCGTTCGGCGTGGTTATCGGCTGGCGGCGCACCAAGCTTACGCCTTCCAACGCCAGCATTTTCGCCTTGGTATCCAGTCCGCCGTGGGCGGAAAATCCGCATAGTTTGTTGCCGCTTCCTATCACCCGGTGGCAGGGAATCAACAGCGGGATCGGATTTTTGCTCATGGCGGACCCGACCGCCCGCGCCGCGCCGGGTTTGCCGGCAGCCTCGGCCAGCTGCCCGTAGGTCAGGGTGCGGCCTGCAGGAATGGCGCGGGCGGCAGCGTATATCCGTTGGGTAAAGGGGCTGGCTCCGGCCACTTCCAGCACGATGTCGGCGAATGTTTGCGGTTGACCGCTCAAATGCAATTTCACCTGTTTGACTAGGTTTTTAATTGCTGTCGGTAAACGGTTAGCCTCGACTGCGGGCCATTTGCCGAGCATGTGCGTTAGCGTCTGCTGCGGGCTTGCTTCCGGCAATTGAAAACCGACAACCGCGACGGAGTCGGCTTGCACCGTTTTCCAGACCACGGCGCAGGAGCCGAAAGCCGTATCGAACAGGGTATAGCGGATGATATTCACAACGTTAACCTCTAAGACGAAGTGAGCGGGCACGTAAACGATCGGCGTATCGAACGCTACACAGCCAAGGCCGGCGCTTGCGCATAGCCTTAGTAATCCGTCCAGACCGCGTTTTGTTTGAGCAAATTCTTGCCGCCGCGTTCGACTGTGAGTGCCGGCGGCGTTTCTCGGACTTTATAGATGAAATCGCCATTTTTGAACTGCCAGCCTAAATGTCCGCAAGGGGTTATGCCGTCGGCGCACATGCGAACCCAAGCCTCGCCTTTAAGAGCAATCGCTTCGCCCGTCTTGCGGTTGACGCCTGTGTAGCCGACGTCGGTGCAGCTGACCTCGCCTTCAGGGCAATGTTCGGCAATGACGATCACGAACTGCTCCGTGACCAGAACCGCGCCATTCGCCGAACAGAAGGCCGGCAAGGCCGTTAGGCTGCCGAGGAGAAGAGTTGTTAATTTCATAAGTGAGGGGCGCGCGATAATTATGTTGAAATTCGATAGGCAACAATGCCGGCATAGATATGGGGCTAACGGCGGTTAGGTGGTGTCTAGTCGCCGTTGCGGTTTCGTCATGCATAGATCGGGGTGCCGTTATTATGCCGGGTACGCAACTCGCTCAGCATTTGCTTTTCGGTTAGCGTGCCGGCCCATGCCGGGCGTAATTGATAGTGAGGTTGGTCGACGATGGTTTTCCAGTTTCCGCCCCATTCAAGTCCCAGTTCCACGCCCAAGACGCCCACGGCTTTGTACTTTGGCGAGTCCGGTAAATATTTATTGCCTTCGAACACGCCGATATCGAAGGCGATGCCGAAATTGTGGTTGGAAAATCCGCCGCGCGCGTTGGTAACGATGTTGCCGGGTGCGGTCCGGCCCTGAGCGTAAAGGCCGTCCTGCTCTGCGTAAGTGCGCAGGCCGCTGATGATCTTGATGGTAATTCCGGAGGCTGCCGCCTTCTGGACCAAGGCGCGAGCGATGGGCCGCACCTCCGGCAGCAGGCCGGCTATGGTCTTTTCGCTACGGCTGTCTACCGGTGCTATCGCGGCCGAGGGTTTTTGTCCGTCTATCTGCTTGTCCACTAACCGCTCGTATATCGCGCCCCAGGTTTCCGTACCGGCTTTGCCGTCGACGTCGACACCCAATTCTTTTTGTATCGCTTTGATCATTTCTTCGATGCGCATACCGTTCTCCCGGTGTTGGTTAGGACTGCGGATCTAGCGGTTGAACCGCCCGTCCGCGGTTTAATTCGGACATAAGCAACAGGTGATGTGATAAAACCTATTTATAACGCCCTTTTTAACTCTCGCCAATATGTACGAAAATACGCATACCGAAATGCCAACGGACGACATTTTTTCTTCCACTTTTTTGCTCGGTAATTTGGGAGCACCGTTTGTTTTGGGAATGGCTGTCGGCTATTTCGCCAAGAAGATGCTGAAGCTTGCCTTGTTCGTGGGCGGCGGCCTTGTCGTCTCCCTGTTTGCCGCCGAATACTACGGCGTAATCACCATAAACGGTTTGGCTTTGGAACAAGCCGCCGATTACGCTGCGGGGGCGGCCAAGGCATCCGGCAACTTCCTGCTGGACAGGCTTTCTCATTTCGTCAGTCGCGGTGTTGGTGGTGCGGCCGGATTTTACGTCGGCTTCAAATTGGGCTGACGCCGGTTTTTTATTTCGCTTATTTGCCGTTCGACGGTCGGTTGTCGGTGAAATGCAGAATTAACGAATTATCGTTACCCATTTCAGCAGATCAGGGTTTATCGCGACGGCGGATCGGCTAAACCGACGCATTCGCGCTGGGCTGGATCGTTGCTCCGGTTTTCTTCCAAATCTCATCCAGATGCTCGGCCAGCTCGATGTCGAGTTTGGAAGGGGAATGTCCGATATCCCAGGTAGTGAGCCAGACCGTCACGGTTTTGAACACGTTTTCCCAGCGCGGATGATGATTGGTTTGATCGATAAACGGTGCCGCCAACCGCATAAACTCCAGCGCTTCATAAAACGTCGCGAATTTGAATGCCCGTGTCAGCTCGGTCCGCGTTTTCGGGTATTCGCCGGGTAGCGGGCTGGTAACGATTTTCCAGAAAGAATGCGCCGCCAGCCACTCCTGAATTTCGGCGGGCGATAGTGCACGCGGCAGTCTATCCGGCAGTCGGCCGGGGCGCCATTGCGGAACCGGAACCGGCTCGCCCACTCGTTTTAACGACAGCGGTTGTCCGGAAAGCCGCTCGATGAGCGGCATCAGATCTCGGTGCCAATGGGCTTCGCGTAGCTCGATGTATTGCTGGCTGGCTAAATCCGCGATTGATTCCGGCAAGGCTTCCCTGGGAGGCATGGTTGCCCTGCCCACCAGCACGGGAATGACGGGAATTTCTCGCGCTAAAGACGTTTCGATTTCGGTGCGCACCCAATCGTCGGTTTGATCGATGCGCCTACGCCCGTAGGCGTCGGCAATCTTGAGCCAAGTGGGCCCGATGACGACCAGCAGCACTTTAGCGGATTGCAGCGCATTGCCCAACTCCGCCGGCCAAGCGTCGCCGACTCGTATTTCGTCGACGTCCATGAACACCTCGTCGCCGAATGCCTGAATAAGGTTTTCTCTGAGGCTGCGCGCGGCTGGCGAACTGTCGTCTCTTCTGTAATTGATAAATATCAAGTTTGCCATTGGCTGTGCTAGGGGCCTAAAGTTAAACAAAAATGGGGAGGGGACATGAAAAGCGGTGAACAGTGCGAGCGGGGCTAGGTCTCGTATAACTTAGAGAATTGTGACTCCAAAGCACAATGGCATTAGAAGAGTCACCGGAACCCGTTGAGGTAAGGGTTAGAGTTCACGGCTATATTACCATCGCGAAGTTAAACCTCGCGTTCTTGCTTGCTGCTGCCCTTGCGAATTCAATAGCTTCGCCAAGCTCGGTTACCACTTCCTCGTGACTATCCGACAACAAGCCGAAGCGAGTCTTCCTGGTTTTAATTTCCGCAAGCAAAGTCTCCAGAAGTTGGACCGCAGCCTGTGCATCGATCCATACGCCGTCCCGGGCCATCAACTCATCGGTGGATGCCATGCCAGCCGGCAATTCGATTTCGTCGAGATTGTATTTCGCGTCGGTTGAATCGCAGATCTCCGACAACGGGCGTAAGCCGGCCGACCGGCACAGCTTGTCCAGCTTGTCCAAGTGTTTGAACAGCGCGTATTTGTCCGCTTGGTCGGATTCAACATTGCCTTCGATCAGGCTATTTGCCCACAGTACTGTGCTCATTGGTTTTTTTCCTGTTTTATGTGCGGATGGTTAACAGACCTAGCGAAAAAATAATCCGACGGGGTTTTGGCAGGTCGGGTTGATTGTAGAGTACCCCTGCTAGCAAAGCGCCCCTCTCGATCGCAATGTTAGAGCGCGAGTTACACCTCAACCTTGAAACCCAGTTCAACATCACAGCCAGCCTGGCCACCACGAATTCCCCAATTCTCCTTTGGGATCTCCCGGAGAAGAATTTTTACGTGATCTTTAGGGATGCCAAGTGGTTCTAGGTTATTGACTATTGCCTTGTAAAGATTGCGCTTCGCATCGAGAGAGCGTCCGGCGAATGCGTCGATACTGATGTGGGTGTAAAAGTCCGGGTTCTCTTTGGCCGGAGGATAGGCAAACCGGTGAGGCTCGTGAACAATGAGCCGAACGTTTTTATCGCCGGGCACGATTTTGAAAGCGTCACGGAGAGCCATGTGAACAACTTCCATGAGCGCCACCTCTTGCTGTTGGGTGTACTGTCTCCTTACTTCAATTAACACACTTGGCACTACAGATCCCCTTTGCGCTATTGCGCACCAACAAAAAATTAAACGATTAACCAGGCAGCATTCCGTCGCCGCAATTGAATCAGATCGGACTGTAGGCTGCAAGGGACGGCCATTGCCGCATCCGTGCCGGCCGGGCTTTTACCCGCACCGCCGACTACGCCCGGCAACCGATTTTCACGGCTAATCGCCATTTCCTTTCCCACCAATATTCACGGCCGCCACGGTAGTTGGTGGCGGCGGGCCGGGTAATTACCGGTGGATTTTGATGTGGATGGTTATTAACTATTTGATATTAATTAATAAATTATCCTTCTCCAAGGCTGGCACGCCGATTGCCATACAGGAAATGTCGCGGAAAGTTTCGCATGGCGAGGCCGCAGACAATGACTAAACAACAATCAATTATTTGGAGAACTCTCATGAAAAACGTTAACAGCATCGTATCGTCCGCTTTGGCTTCCGTCATCGCCTTGGGCGCTTTGGGGATGCAGGGGCAGGCTGTAGCCGGCGATAAGCCGGACATGGAAAAGTGCTACGGCGTGGTCAAAGCCGGCATGAACGACTGCAAAACCCTGTCCAACGCCTGCGCCGGCCATTCGATGAGCGACGGCCAGCAAGATGCGTTCGTCGCCTTGCCGAAAGGCACTTGCGAGCGCATCGTCGGCGGCACCACCACCGCGCCGGAAAGCAAATAAGTGACGGCCATGACGCATATCAACTCAACCCCGCGTCATGGCGTGGCGATCCCGGCGCGGGCCGGGATCGGGCTACGCTCCGCTCATATCGCCGAGGTGCTGGCAACCCGGCCCGCTATTGGCTGGTTCGAAGTGCATAGCGAAAACTACTTCGGCAAGGGCGGGGCGCCGCTGCGCCAATTGGAACGCGTTCGCGCCGATTACCCCATCAGTTTGCACGGGGTCGGCTTGTCGCTGGGCTCGGTCGATCCCTTAAACACACGGCATCTGCAACAGTTGCGGGAATTGGCCGCACGGATTGAACCCGGTCTGATTTCCGAGCATTTGTGCTGGAGTTCGTTCGGCGGGGTGTATCTGAACGATTTACTGCCTTTGCCCTATACCGAAGCGACTTTGCAGCACGTCACCGAGAGGGTGCTACGAACCCAGGATGTACTGGGCCGGCAAATTCTGATCGAAAATCCCTCCAGTTATCTGCAATTCGATTTTTCCGACTACGGCGAAGCGCAGTTTTTGAACGAATTGGCGCGGCGCAGCGGCTGCGCGATTTTGCTGGACGTCAACAACGTGTACGTGTCGTGCGTCAACCACGGCTGGGATGCGCAGGTGTATTTGCGCGAGTTGGAGGCGGCGCCGATAGCGGAAATTCATCTGGCCGGACACAGCGTAAACCGGGTGGACGGTCAAGCGATTTTGATCGACACCCACGACGCCCCGGTTTGCGAGGCGGTGTGGGCTTTGTATAGCAGCGCCTGCCGCCTTTTCGGTCTCAAGCCGAGCTTGATCGAATGGGATGCGAATTTGCCGCCGTTACCAACCTTGTTGGCCGAAGCCGGTCGGGTGGACGCTGTGAGGGAGTGCGAGTATGAACAGGCTGCTTGAATTGCAACGCGAGGTCAGCCGGCAATTGTTGACGGGCATATCCGGCGCGGCGGACGGCATCGTGGCGGCCGGGTTTACTCCGCAGCAGCGCTTGTCCATCTATCGCAACAACACGCTGACCGGCTTGACCGAGAGTTTGCGAGCCGTGTACCCGGTGGTAGATAAGCTGGTCGGCAAGGCATTTTTCGACCGGGCGGCCCGGGAGTTCATTCAAAGCCGGCCGCCGCGCGCCGCCAGTCTCATCGATTACGGCAGGCAGTTTTCCGACTGGTTGGCGGTATTTCCGGGCTTGGAACAGCTGCCTTATCTGCCGGACACCGCCAGATTGGAATGGGCCTGGCACCAGGCTTGCCACGCCGCCGACGCCGGCGTTATGGACTTGACTGTTTTGTTGGCTGCGGAAGCGCAGAGTTTGGGGCGGGCCGCGTTCAAGTTGCATCCCAGTGCGCGATTTTTGTCGTCGCCCTACCCGATCGATCAGATCTGGCAATGCAATCAACCCGGTGCGCCGCTGCAGACCGTCGATTGGCGGCAAGGGGCTTGTCACTTGTTGCTGTTCCGGCAGGGCGAGCAAGTGTTGATATGCCCGCTTGCGGCCGCGGAGTATCAGTTCTTGCTGGCTTTGTCCCTGGGCTGGACCTTGGTGCAGGCCACGACTTTTGCCTTGGGCTGCGCGGCCGATTTCGACGTGCATGCCGCGTTGCAGCGTTGGATGCCGGCCGGCTTATGGGTGGAATGCCTTATTCACTAAGGCGCGAACGCCGCCGGTTAATCGTGCGGCCGCTATATACCGCTTGCGGGTTGCGTCGGCGCCGTAGCGCACGAGTCAATCATTTTGGAGACCACAGTATGAATAGTCGCAGTATGGCCGGGATAGTCCGGCCGGCCCCGCGCCCCGGCGCGTTTGTGTTTCGGCTGGGCAAGGGCCTGGACGGTTTGGCCCCTTTGGGTAATTTATTGTTGCGTGCTTGGGTCGCGTACGCCTTTTGGGTGTCGGGCCTCACCAAAATTCGAAATTGGGACAGTACCCTGTATTTATTCGAATACGAATACAAGGTGCCGCTTTTGCCGCCGGATGTTGCGGCTGTGTTGGGTACGGCGGTGGAGTTGCTAGGGCCTTTGCTGTTGAGTTTTGGCGTTTGCGGCAGAGCTGCCGCGTTATTGTTGTTTTTTTTCAATGTGGCCGCGGTGATTTCCTATCCGGACTTGGGGCCGGCAGGCATAGAGCAACACAAGATTTGGGGCCTGATGTTGCTGGTTTGCGTACTGCAGGGGCCGGGAGCCTGGTCGCTGGATGCCTGGGTGTGCAAGCGCTTCTTGCCGGAGCGTTAGATGGCGGTAGGGAGTTCGGCAAGCGGTGTAACTATGCCGACTTGCCTGCGGGAATCGGCGCCATCACGCGCAGCCGGTTTGCCGATCAGCTACTCATTCGGAGCCAAGCGATGCAGACAATGACATTTTTCGGAGCGAACTTTATGAGCACCCATCCTATTTTTCGCCCGCTGCAAGGGCAGCGGGCTTTAGTAACCGGCGGCAACACCGGCATCGGCGAGGCGGTGGCCCAAGCCATGGCCGATGCCGGCGCCAAAGTGATGATCAATTACCTGGACGGCCGCGACAAGGCCGACCGGCTGGCCGATCGCATCCGTGCCAACGACGGCGAGGCAATGATCTTCAAAGCCGACGTGGGCGATGAAAATCAAGTGAAGAGCATGTTCGACGTGATGATAGGTCATTGGGGCAGCGTGGACATACTGGTCAACAACGCCGGTCTGCAACAGGATGCAATGCTGGTCAACATGAGTTTGGCGCAGTGGAACAAAGTCATCCAGGTCAATTTGACCGGGCAATTTTTATGCGCCAGAGAAGCCGCGCGCGAATTCATGCGGCGCGGGCCGCAGCCGGAACTGTCCAGCTCGGTCGGCAAAATCATCTGCATGTCGTCGGTGCACGACTTGATTCCCTGGGCCGGGCACGTGAACTATGCCGCCTCCAAAGGCGGGGTCAGCATGTTGATGAAAACCATGGCCCAGGAATTGGCGCGCTACAAAATCCGGGTCAACGGCATTTCTCCGGGGGCGATTAAAACCCCGATCAATTGGGAAGCGCGCGATACCCCGGAAGAGGTGGACGACCTGTTGAAGTTGATTCCCTACAACCGCATCGGCGAACCGGACGATATTGCCAAGGCCGCGGTGTGGCTGGCGTCGGACAACGCCGACTACGTGACCGGCACGACGTTGTACGTGGACGGCGGCATGACCTTGTATCCGGGTTTCGACCATGGCGGCTGAAACCGGCGCCAAGTACGATGCGAGAGCCGAACGGGCCGGTTCCCGCTCGGCATCAGGGGGCATTATGCAGTACGACTATTTAGTGATCGGTTCCGGTGCCGGCGGTTGTGCGGCGGCTTATCGCTTGGGCTTGGCAGGCAAGCGGGTGCTGGTGCTGGAGAAAGGTCCGGCCTTGCCGCGCGACGGTTCCACCCTGGATTGCGACAAAGTGATCCGGCAAGGGCTATTCAAAAACAAACAAACCTGGCGCGACCGGCGCGGCAAACGGCTGGTGCCGGACGAATACTTCAATGCCGGCGGCAAGACCAAATGGTACGGGGCCGCGCTACTGCGTTTTGCCGAGCACGAATTTCGCGCCGAACCCCGGTTTCAGTGTTTGGGCTGGCCGTTGAGTTACGCCGATCTGGAACCTTACTACCGGCAAGCCGAAGCCTTGCTCGACGTGCGTCAATTCGAGGTCGAGGCCGATTTGGTCGAATTCGACCGCCGCATCGAGGCGTCCGCTAGCGGTTGGCGTAGCGCAGCGTTACCTCTGGCATTGCACGAGTGCATCTTGCAGCATCCGCAAGAGGCCGCTCATTTCGACGGTTTTGCCTCGGTGCTGGGCTTGAAAGCCGACGGGCCAAGCCTGTTGCAACAGTTGCCGGCCGAAGCGGCGGTTGAAGTGCGGGTCGGTCATCCGGTCCGTCGCTTGCTCGGCGAGCCCGGCCGCCCGCAACGCGTCGCCGGGGTGGAGCTGGAAGACGGTAGCCGGTTTGCAGCCGCACAGGTGGTGCTGGCGGCCGGCGCGATGCATTCGCCGCGTTTGCTGCAAGCCTATTTGCAATGCAGCGGGCTGGATGAAGAATTACCGTCGGCCCGTTTGGTCGGGCGGTTTTTCAAGCGCCACCTGTTGACGGCGGTGTTGGCGTTTTCGCCGGTGGGTAAAACCGACCGCTTGCGCAAGACCTTGCTATGGCTGAACGACGACTTCCCGCATAGCAGCGTACAACCTTTGGGATTCGGCCCCGATGCGTTGGCCGCGTTGCTGCCGCGCTGCGTGCCGAAGGTTTTGGCCCGTTTTTTATGCAGGTTCGCTTACGGTTTTTTTCTACAGACCGAGGACGGTTCCCATTTAGACAATCGAATAGACGCACAGAGCGAGCAGCCCTTGCCGACCTTGGACTACGACCCGGCCAGGCTGCCCGCTGCGCAACGCGAACATAAGGGCATGGTCAAACATTTTTGTGCAGTGCTGAGGCGGGCCGGGTACCTCAGCGTTAGCCAAGCTATTCCGCTCACCGGTACCGCGCACGCCTGCGGCACCTTGATCTGCGGGTGCGACCCGCGTGGCTCGGTGGTAGACGGTTATGGCCGGGTACACGGTTTCGACAATCTGAGCGTGGTGGACGGTAGCGTGTTGCCGCGCAGCAGCCGGGTGAATCCGGCGTTGACGATATACGCGTTTGCGTTGCGCGCGGCCGAACATTGGATAGGCACGGAGATCGGCCGCGATTAGGCCGCAAATCATATGCTTGGACTGGCCGGTCTGCCGGGAGCGGCGAAACTGGATCGATGAAACGATGAAGCCACCGGAATCCGGCCGGCGATGGTTAGCTAGAACAGGGGAGATTGCAAAATGTATAGAAATTTACTGGGTATGTTATTGACTGTAACGCTGGTACAGCCGACTGCGGTTATCGCGGAAGATTTGTCGGCGCTTACTTTCGGGAGTTACGTCGGCAGGGACGGCGAAATCCGTCTACCGCCCGACGTGCGCGGTCAATGGACGCATTTAGGTTCTTGGCTGGTGGCGGACCTCAATGCGCCCGGCCACGGTTTTCACGACGTATATGCGCAGCCGCAAGCGGTAAGGCACTACCGCCGCACCGGACGGTTTCCGGACGGTACCGTGCTGGTCAAGGAAATTCGGGCGGTCGAAAGCGGCGAACTGACGACCGGCCGCGCGGTTTGGGCGGGCCGCGCTAGGGTTTGGTTCGTGATGGTTAAAGACGGCCGGCAGCGGTTTACCGGCAACCGGCATTGGGGCGAAGGTTGGGGGTGGGCGTTGTTTAACGCCGACCAGCCGCAAACCAATGTTTCCAAAGGCTTCAAGGACAGTTGTTCGGCTTGTCATAGGCCGGCCAAATCTAACGATTGGGTGTTCGTGGCGGGTTATCCCGGCTTGGATGCGGATCGTATGCCGGAGAAAAGTCATGGTGAATAACGCAGAGCAACATCGCCTGGAACAACAACGGCAGGGCCGGGAAAATTGGCGGTTGTGGGGGCCGTATCTGGCCGAGCGGGCCTGGGGCACGGTGCGCGAGGATTACAGTGCCGACGGCAATGCCTGGCAGTATTTCTCGCACGATCAAGCCCGTTCCCGGGCTTACCGCTGGAACGAGGACGGGCTGGGCGGCATTTGCGATCAAAACCAGCACTTGTGTTTCGGGCTGGCGTTATGGAACGGCCGCGACCCGATCTTGAAGGAAAGAGCATTCGGCTTGACCGGCAACGAAGGCAACCGCGGCGAGGACGTCAAGGAATACTATTTCTACAAGGATGCGGTTCCGAGTCATAGCTATCTGCACTATTTGTACAAATATCCGCAAGCGGCCTATCCCTACGCGCGTTTGATCGAAGAAAACGCCAGACGCGGCCGCGAGCAAGCCCCTTTTAGCCTATTGGATAGCGGCGTGTTCGCCGACGATTGTTACTGGGACGTGCAAGTCGAATACGCCAAACTCAGTCCGGACGATCTGCTGATTCGGATTACCGTCGCCAACCGGGGGGCGCAGCAAGCGACCTTGCAAGTGTTGCCGACTTTATGGTTCCGCAATACCTGGAGCTGGGGCGAGGCCGATTCCGCCAAGCCCTTGTTGCAACTGGAATCGGCCGGCGATAGCGCTTGGTCGGTGAAAGCCGAGCACGCGCGCTTGGGCGCTTATCGTTTGTACGGTGAGTCGGCCGACGAGTGGCTGTTCAGCGAAAACGACAGCAACCACCAGCGGCTGTGGGGCGGGACGAACGCAAGCCCTTACGTCAAAGATGCGTTCCACCGCTATTTGATCGAAGGCGATGGCGCGGCGGTTAATCCGGCGGCGACCGGCACCAAGTTTGCCGCCCGTTACAGCGTGACGCTGGCCGGGCGCAGCGAGACCTGTATCGTTTTGCGCTTGAGCGCGCAGGCGCAGGAAAAGCCGTTGAACGACGCGGCGGCTGTGTTCGGTTTGCGCCGGCGCGAAGCCGACCTGTTTTACGCAGGCTTGTTGGCGGACGCCGAGGCCGACGACCGGCGTATTTTTCGGCAGGCGATGGCCGGCATGATCTGGTCGAAACAGTATTTTCATTTCGACGTGTTGCGCTGGTTGCGCGGCGACGGCAATACTCAGCCGCCACACAGCCGCAAATCCGGGCGCAACGCGCGCTGGCTGCATCTGCGGGCCGGCGACGTGATCTCGATGCCGGATAAATGGGAATACCCGTGGTTTGCGGCTTGGGATTTGGCCTTTCATTGCATCGCTTTTAGCGCGATAGACGTCGATTTCGCCAAAGACCAGTTGGAGCTGTTGCTGAAAGAGAATTATCTACACCCCAACGGCCAGATTCCGGCCTACGAATGGGCGTTCGGCGACGTCAATCCGCCGGTGCAGGCCTTGGCGGCCTTGCAGGTCTTTCGGGCCGAACGCAGGCAGCGCGGGCAGGGCGACCGTAATTTTCTGCAGCGGGTGTTTCACAAATTGCTGATGAACTACGTCTGGTGGATCAACAGCAAGGACGGCGACGGTTTGAACGTGTTCGAAGGCGGCTTTCTGGGCTTGGACAATATCTCGGTATTCGACCGCTCCATGAGTTTGCCGCCAGGTTTCCGCTTGAAACAAGCGGACGCCACCGGCTGGATGGCCATGTTCGCCTTGAACATGACCTTGATTGCACTGGAATTGGCGATAGACGATCCGGATTACGAAGATTCAGCCATACAGACTTACGAGCAGTTTTTGCACATCGCCGACAGTATCGCCGGCAACGCTTGCAGCGGGGTGTCGCTGTGGGATGCGGCGGACGGTTTCTTCAAGGATTTGCTGGTCGAACCGAATGGCTGCTACCACCGGGTCGACGTATTTTCCTGGGTAGGGCTGATCCCGCTGTTTGCCTGCGAAATCGTCGACCAGCGTCTTTTAGCCAACGTGCCACGTTTTCGTCAATTACTGGATGATCACGAAGGCGGCGAATTTCACGGTAACTTCATCTGCGCCTGTCCGGCACACGAAAACGCTGCCGGCGAACGCTTGCTGGCGCTGGTGGACCACACCATGTTGCCGGCCATCGTCCGCCGCTTGTTCGACCCGGCCGAATTTTTGTCGCCCTACGGCATCCGCAGCCTCAGCCGCCGCCACGCCGAGCGCCGGGATTTGGGCGTGTTGCCGGGCGTCGGCCGGGCGTTGATCGACTATGTGCCGGGCGAATCGAATTCCGGCTTGTTCGGCGGCAATTCGAATTGGCGCGGGCCGGTATGGTTGCCGACCAATTACGCCCTGATTTTGGCCTTGGAAAAATTCAACCGCTTCCTGGGCGAAGAATACAAAGTCGCCGCGCCCGGGTTGGCCGACGCCGATTTGAGTTTAAGGCAAGTGATAGACGGTTTGGCGCGTTGCATGACTAATTTGTACCGTCCGGATGCCGACGGCCGCCTGCCGGCGTTTCCGGCCGACAGTCCGTGGCAATTCGATCCGCTGTGGCGCGAGCATCTATTGTTTTTCGAATATTTTCACGGCGACAACGGCTTGGGTTTGGGGGCGGCTCATCAAACCGGCTGGACCGGACTGTTGGCAAATTTATTGATGCGCTGCCACGACGCCGACATCGCCGGGTTCGAGGTGGGCCGCGAATTGCAATTAGGAGCGTGTCAGGGGAGGCAATATGCGCAATCAGTCGACACCGCAGCTTGATACCGAAGCCAATCGGGCTGCCAGCATTAAGTGTCCGGCGTGCGGCGGCGAGAATCCGGCCGACGTGGTGTTTTGCCTAAACCACGCCTGCCATAAAGCGTTGGGCGAATTCAGATATGCATTGGAAGAATTGGCGGCGGACAAAACCTGGCTGGAACGGCTGGCCGACCGGGTGGCCGCGTTCGTCAGCCGGCCGTTATTCATCGTGCTGCATTTGCTGTGGTTTTCGCTGTGGATAGGCCTGAACGAAAGCGATAGCCCGTTGCTGGGCCGTTTCGACAGCTTTCCCTATGATTTGCTGAGCATTGTTTTGGCGATAGAGGCGGTGCTGATTACCGGTTTTTTGCTGATCAGCCAAAACCACCAATTCAACTACTCGGAAAAGCGGGCCGAGTTGGATTACGAGGTTAGCGTGCGCTGTTACAGAAAACTGCTGGAATTGGAGCGGCGCCTGCAAAACCTGTCGGTGGTTGGCGAAAACGAGCAGGGCTGAAGACGGTGAACGAACCGGCCGGACTCGGCTTATGAGAGTCCGGCCGTAGCGCAAAGGATTATTTCAACTCGGAACGATAGTAGTCCAGCGCTGCACCGACGCCGCTGCCGGCTTTGATGTCGAAGCCGTGGTCCAACAGCGCCATTTCCACCCCGGCTATCGCGCCCAGCATGGATACGTCGTTCATGTCGCCGATGTGGCCGATGCGGAACACCTTGCCGGCGACTTCGCTCAGGCCGGCGCCCAGCGAAATGTTGTATTTTCGGTAAGCCGTAGCGATGACCTCGCGGGCGTCTTTATCGGCCGGTACTACCACCGCGGTCACGGTGTCGGATTCGAAACCGGGTTGGGCGCAAATGCTCAAGCCCCACGCGGCCACAGCGCGGCGGGTGCCTTCGCCTAAGCGGTGGTGGCGGGCGTAAATGTTGTCCATGCCTTCGGCCAGCAGTAATTCCAGAGACTTTTTCAAGCCGTGCAGCATCGGCGTGGACGGGGTGTACGGGGTGTAACCGTCTTTGTTGGACGCGGCCATGTCTTTCAGCGAAAAGAAGGAACGCGGGAAGTTGCTGGTTTCGACGGCGGCCAGGGCTTTTGGGCTGAAGCACAAAATCGCCAAGCCGGCCGGCAGCATAAAGCCTTTTTGCGAGCCGCTGATCGCGCCGTCCACGCCCCATTCGTCCATCCGAAAGTCGATACTGGCGATGGAGCTGACGCCGTCCACGAACAGCAAGGCCGGATGGCCGGCGGCGTCCATGGCTTTACGGACGCCGGGAATATTGCTGGTCACGCCGGTGGAGGTTTCGTTGTGAGTGGCCAACACCGCTTTGATGCTGTGGCCGCTATCTTCTTTCAGGCGGGCTTCCAAGTGGTCCAGCGGGATGCCTTTGCCCCATTCGATTTCGTGCATTTCCACGTCGAAACCCAAATTTCTAGCGGCGTTGGCCCACAAATGGCCGAATTGGCCGAAGCGATAAATCAGCACCTTATCGCCTTGGTTCAAGCAGTTGGTCAGCGCCACTTCCCAGCCGGCGGTGCCGGTGGCCGGGTAAACGAAGCATTGGCCGGCTTCGGTGCGGAATACGTGTTTCAGGTCGGCCAGAATCGGTTTCAGCAGGTTGGGAAAAATCGGCGAGCGATGGTCTTCCATGGGCACGTGCATCGCGCTCAAAACTTCGTGCGGGGTATTGGTAGGACCGGGGACAAATAAGTGGTTGCGACCTGCCATCTGGCTTCTCCTAGTTAGTGGGTTGATAGCGCTGAAACCGCGGGATGTTGGCATATTTGCCGCTTTTGGGCAAGTCTAGGTCTCAGTCTCCGCTTTGATGCCAACGATAAAAAAGCTTTTCAAACCGAATGATTCGGAACGATTTGAAGTATTATTTTTTGAATAAAGTCTCTCGTTCGATGAATGCAAAGCCTTACCTACAATTTGCTTGCACTTGGCCCTGAAACTCGTTAATTCGCGGGATATTCAAGTGATTATCGCGTAGCGCGAACCGAGCCGATTCAATAACGACGAGAGGAACATTGCCTAACCCGCCGGAGCTCGCTTTTCGCCGGAGTATCGATTCGCCGTCGGGCGGTCAACGGCGTTGAAGCGTTGGCTGCCGCGGTAGTTTTTGCATAATGTTTACCAGTCCAGTCAGCCGATTGATCACACGAGGGTTTGCCATGCTTGTCGTTCGTCGCTTCTTGCTGTTGCTCGTTTCGGTTTTCGCCGTTGTGCCGTATGCGTCGGCGTTCGACCAGCAGCGAGTGCCGGATATTTTAAAGCCTTGGATTCCCTGGGTTTTGTCCGATCAAGTCGATTTGGCATGTCCGTTCGGCTATCAGGATTTTCAGCAAAAACTGTGTGTCTGGCCCAGCCGGTTGCAGCTCGATTTAACGCGGACCGGCGGACATTTTCACGGCGAATGGCAGTTGCACCGTGCCGGCTGGATCACTCTTCCGGGGGATAGCGAACATTGGCCGCAACGGGTATCGCTGGAAAGAACGCCAGCGGTTGTGTTGCAACGCGACGGTAGGCCGGTCGTTTGGTCGGCGGCGGCGCGGGTCTCGGTGAGCGGCGAATTTGTCTGGAACGCACTGCCGGAGCGTTTGTCCTTGCCGGAAGCTACGGCCTTGATCGGGGTTGCGGTCGACGGCCGGCCTTTGTCTTACCCGCATATCGAAGCCGAAACCCTTTGGTTGGCCGCCGGGGCGGTTGCCGAGGCCGCGACTGCGGATAGCTTGGACTTACAGGTTTTCAGGCGGATAAGCGACGACAATCCCTTACAGGTTTCGACCCGTTTGGAATTGAACGTCTCCGGCAAGGTAAGAGACGTCGATCTTGCCTATGCCTTGTTGCCCGGTTTCGTTCCGGTCAGCATACATAGTCCTTTGCCGGCACGGATAGAACCCAACGGACATCTGCGGGTGCAAATACGTGCCGGTCGATGGCAGCTGGACCTCAACGCGCGTTATCCGAACCAACCGAGCGCCTTAACCTTGCCGCCTGCCGAGGCGTCGGTTTGGCCGTCGGTGGAACTTTGGTCGTTTCAGGCCGAACCGAAGTTGCGGGTTGTGGAGATAGCCGGGGTTACCCAAGTCGACCCCAGTCAAACTAACGTTCCGGCGGAATGGCAGGCCTTGCCGACTTACAGGGTGCAAGCCGGTCAGAGCATGCACTTTCAACCGGTCAGCCGCGGGGATCCCGATTCGGCACCCAATCAGCTGTCGCTCACGCGCAATATCTGGTTGGATTTCGCCGGAACGGGTTACACGGTACGCGACCGGATTAGCGGCACCATGAATAGGGAATGGCGGCTGAACGCGATGCCGGCCATGCAACTGGGGCAAGTATTGCTGGACGGCAAAAATCAATTGATTACCACGCTTGCCGACGGCGAGCGCGGTGTGGAAATCAGGCGAGGTTCTCTGGAAATGCTGGCCGATAGCCGCTTGGAACAGGGCATAGGGCGCATCGATGCGACCGGGTGGCGGCACGTCTTTCAGCAAGCCGAGGCGGAATTGAATATTCCTCCGGGCTGGCGTTTGCTGGCGGTCAGCGGTGTCGATAATCGGCCGGCCTGTTGGTTGTTCGATTGGCGTTTATCGGACTTATTCCTGATAGTCTTGATCGTGTTTGCCGCAGCCAAGCTGTGGACGTGGCGTTGGGGGGCCGTGTTGGCCATCGCGCTGTTATTGATTTGGCAGGAGCCCGATGCGCCGCGCTGGATTTGGTTGCATTTATTCGTCGCACTCCATTTGCTGCGCAAATTTCCTCAGCAGCGTTGGGTCTTGTGGCTTAAGGGATACCGCAACGTATGCTATCTAGCGCTGTTACTGTTGCTGCTGCCGTTTGCGCTAGGACAGCTGCGCCTGAGTTTGTATCCGCAAGGGGATAGTCCGGCCCGGCCGCCTGTCCCGGTGGCCATGGCCGAGCAAGCCTCTATCCCCGCGCCTATGGCGGACGCCATGGAAGCAGGGCCACCCGTAAGCTTGTTTGCCCAAAAAGCTCATCTCAAGCGGGCGATGCCGGCGGGCCCGGCCATTAGTGGAGATGCGGACACATTCGAGCGGGTAGATCCCGATGCCAATCTGCAAACCGGTCCCGGTATTCCGCAATGGCATTGGCACACGGTGCATTTAAGCTGGAACGGCAGCGTGGACGGCGCACACCAGCTCGGCTTGTGGTATTTGCCGCCGTTGGCCCTGCAGTTGTTACGCATTGTGCAGACCGGTTTGACGCTGATGTTGGCCGTCAAATTATTCGGTTGGCCTCGCGATTGGCGCAAATTTCTGCCTAATCCGGCTTGCGTTGGTCTGGCGCTGGTACTTTTCTTGGCGAATGCCGATTTGTATGCGCAGATTCCGGATGCCAACTTGTTGCAGGAATTGAAAACCCGTTTGCTGGAGGCGCCGGACTGTTTGCCCGAATGCGCGCAAATTTCCGACTTGGTTGTTGGGCTGGATTCCGAGCAATTGCGCTTGGAGCTGGAAGTCCATGCTCAAACCGAGCTAGCGGTACCGATTCCGGGCGACAGGCAGCAATGGTATCCGAACGACGTGCTCTTGAACGGAATGCCGGCAAGCGGTTTGATCCGGCAGCAACAGCAGCTTTGGCTAAAGGTGCCGGCGGGGGTCAATCGCGTGGTCATGCACGGCGCCTATCCGCTACAAGATAGATTCGTGTTGGTTTTGCCGTTAGTGCCGCAAAAGGGGCGGAGTATAGGCGATGGCTGGACGGTAAGCGGATTTCAAGACAACGGTCGGGTCGGTCCGCAATTGGAATTCAATCGGAATGCCCCGCGCGATCCGGGCACTAAACGCGATATGGAGACGATGCGACCGTTTTTACGCGTGGAGCGGGAGCTGCATTTGGATTTGGATTGGCGGGTGACTACGCGCGTTTTGCACCAGGGGGAGGAACTGCGGCCGGTGTTGATTGAAGTACCGCTGCTGGCCGGGGAGTCGGTGCTCAGCGCTAACGTGCGGGTGCAGGACGGGAAGGCGGTGGTCACTATGCCGGCCGGGCAATCCGGCATGGAATGGCAGTCCAGCCTGGATAAGCGTGACACTATCGAACTAACCGCGGCCGATGCCGCCGATTGGAGCGAAGTATGGCGAGCGGACATCGCCCCGCTCTGGCATGTGCAAAGCGCGGGAATTCCGGTACTAAGCCGTGAGCAGGGCGCCGACTATTTGCCGGAATGGCGGCCTTGGCCGGGCGAAAAAGTGATTTTACAGATCAGTAGGCCCAAGCCGGCACCGGGTGTTACCTTAACCATAGAGCGTAGCGACCTGACGCTTACTCAAAGCGACCGCGATCAGTCAGCCGTGCTGGATGTGCACTTGCGCAGTTCCAAAGGCGGTCTGCACAGCATAAAACTTCCGCCCGGAGCCCAACTGCAACAGGTCAGTATCGACGGCGTTGTGCAAGCCATACGCTTAAGCGGCGATCACATTCGCTTTCCGCTGCGGCCAGGGCAACAGCAAATCGGTTTGGAATGGCGGACGGTTGAAGCGCAAAGTCTGTTGCTGCGCTCGCCGGCAGTCGATCTCGGTATGCCGAGTGTGAACCATCATATTCGTATCGTGCCGGCCGACGGGCGCTGGCTGTTGTTTGCCGCGGGGCCCGGATTAGGGCCGGCCAACGCGTTTTGGGGTATTGTAGCCTTGGCCGCACTATTGGCATGGGGGTTGGGTAAGGCTTCCGCTACGCCGTTAAAAGCCGGGCATTGGTTGATTTTACTGCTGGGACTGAGCCAGCTACCGACCAAAGCGGCCCTGCTTCCGGTGGTCTGGCTGCTTGCCGTCGGTTTGCGGGAGCGCTGCATCCCGCAAGTGCGCTGGCAATACCATGTGCTGCAAATCGGTTTGCTCGTGCTGTCGCTCGCGGGTCTGTTGTTGCTGGCGGCAAGTCTGCGGCAAGCGCTGCTCGGCGAAGCCACTATGTTTATCGCCGGAAACCATTCGGCGACCGGCGAGTTGAATTGGTATCAGGACCGAGTGGATTCCGCACCGGCCGGCGCGTTCGTGTTGTCCGTGCCTATGGTTTGCTACCGGCTGGTCATGTTGCTGTGGTCGTTTTGGTTGGTCGTGAGTTTGTTGAACTGGCTGCCTTGGGTTTGGCGTTGCTTGACAGCCGGCGGCTTGTGGAAGCCAAAGCCGCCGACGTCTTTAAGCGTTTAATTGTTCGGGATTGAAGCGTTTCTTTTCCTCTATCATCTCGTCGATGAATTTCATGACTTGCGCGCTGGCTTGCTCGGAAAGTTGCATTTGTTTGATGATTTCATCCAGCTTTTTCGGATCGTCCTCCCAATTGCCGCGGGAGGTCTGATAGGCGAATTGCGTGGTCAAATGCACCTGCTGATGCGGGTAATCCAGATTGCTGTAAGCGCGGGTGGCGCGGAATTTCTCGTAACCTATGCCTTGGTAATACCATTTGCCTAAGCGGCAGTTGTGATTGTCGACCATAATCGCCTTGTACTCGGGGCATTCCGTCTCGGTGGCAATCGCAATGTAGCCGTTTTGTTTGTAAATGATGTGATCTAATTTGGTCAGCAGGCCGAAGGACTTATCGCCGGCATAACTGATGTAGCGGGTCGATTCTTTGGCTGAATGGGATAAATCCGAAAATTGTTTTCGAAACGAACTGACCTGTTCCATGATTTGCTGAGACAACGCCGCGGAGCTTTCCGCTTCCGTATGCATTTGCGCGACGCGCTTGTTGAAGGCATTGATAGTGCGGGATACCTCCATGGCCGCAGTCTTGGTATGCTCCGACAAGTTTTTTACTTCGTCGGCTACAACGGCGAAGCCGCGGCCGTGTTCGCCGGCGCGGGCCGCTTCGATAGAGGCGTTAAGCGCCAGCAAATTGGTTTGGTCGGCGATACCGGTAATCATGGACAGGGATTCGGTGATTTGTTTGCTGTCGTTGATCAAGGCCGTGATCACGCCGGAAACCGAATGCACATTGCTGTTGATGTCGTGCAAAGACGCGCTGATCAAATCCACCGTGCCTAAGCTGGCGTCGGCGTTGCGTCCGGTTTGAGAGGCAATTTTCTCCACTTTTTGCAGCTGTTCGGTGATGTTGGCCAAATCGTTTTGACAAGCTTTCAGATTGTCGGACAAATTATTGGTGTTCAAGGCATGCAAGCCGGAAGCCAATCGGCGTTTGATCATCAATCTGTCGTTCTCGTGCATGTGTTCCAGCGCGCGGTTGATGTGGATGGCCGACTGTTTCAACAAGCCGGGAAAGCCGTCGGCCAGCGAGTAACGGTAGCGGTTGCCTTTGGCGGCTTCTTTGAAGCAGGTGTTTACCTCCTTGAAATAGGACTCCATGATGTCCAGGGTATCGTTCAATTCCCATGCCACTTTGCCGATCTCACCCATGCCGCGGGTTTCGGTGATGCGATGATAGAGTTCGCCCTTATTGGTCGCCACCAGGACCTGTTCGATGCGCGCCAATACCTCCAGTTGTTGCTTGCTGTTGCGCCAAGCGTCGAATGCGATCAAAGGTAACGGCAGGACCAGTAGGCTATAAAGCCAGGAAAAGCCCGCGCTAAACAATTGATGGCCGTAAATGAGCACGGTGCTGAGTAAAATGCCGGCAATGGAATAGTTAGCGCGGGTTTTTAAGAATGGAATATTGGCGCTGACGTTTTTCATCGAGTGCCTCCGTTGGGTTTATACAGGTTCAAGACCAAGTGATGATAATCGTGGGAGCCGGTTTCTATCACGCGTTGTTTTAGATACTCCATGGATTTGTAGGGGGCGTCTTTGCGGTCGCTACTTTTTTCTATGGCGAGCATTTCGCGATACAAGGGTTCGATCACGTCCAAAGCCGAGCGCGGCGGGTTGCGCCGTACCGAGTAATAGCCCTGCAGTTGCCCGTTTTTATCCATATCCGGGGTGATGTTGGCGAATACCCAATAAAAGCTGCCGTCGGCACATAAATTTTTGACGAATCCGAAGAATTCATCGCCGGCTTTTAAGGCGTCCCACATATAGCGGAACACGCCTCTGGGCATGTCCGGGTGGCGAATCAGGTTATGTTGAACTCCCAATAACTCGCGCTCGGAGTAACCGGAAATTTGCATGAAAATGCGATTTGCGTAAGTGATAAGCCCGGTGGTGTCGGTTTTGGAGACGATAAAATCGTCGGGCGCCAATTGCTTTTCGTTATTATTAGGCGTGATTTTTGGTTTCATTTATCCATTCCGCATCAGATCCTTCGGGACCTCGTCCCTAACAGAGAAAAAGGTAAATTGAAAGAATTCGGCTAGCGCACCGGTAGCAATTCCGGCTAGGGCTAGTCGCTCAAAATTATGGACCGAAATCTTAGAATATGTTGGGATTCTAACGATCGATCACCAAGACAAGCAACCGGAACAGTGATGACGGTTTGATAGCCGCGAGGCTTTGTAAATCGCGGATAGGCAGTAATTCGAAGATGCTTGCCGGCTTGGTTCGTGTATTTGGCGGTTTACGATTGCCGCGGATTCATGGTTTTCGGTTAAAGCCTTCAACACAGAAAGGTCCGGGGTTGGAGCCGGGGTAAATCGAAGTCAATCAGGATGCTCGCGCACGTTGAAATTGACAGTCTGTCCGCTGTTCACGTATCATCCGCCATCTTTTTACCTGCTAGCAATTAGGCAAAAACTCATGAAAAGAACTTATCAACCCAGCAAACTCAAACGCGTCAGAACTCACGGTTTCCGTGCCAGAATGGCAACCGTAGGCGGCCGTAAAGTACTTAATGCGCGTAGAGCAAAAGGCCGCGCTTCTTTGACCGTCTAATTGGCGGCCGAAGAATTCTGTTTTCCCGATGCTTATCGGCTCAGGACGCCAGCCGATTACAAAAATGTCTTTACAAATCCGGTAAAGTCCAGCGACAGGTACTTTACCGTATTGGCCGTCAACAACCTTCTGGAGCATCCGCGCTTGGGTTTGGCGATTGCCAAAAAAGCCATCAAAAAAGCAGTCGCAAGGAACCGTATCAAAAGAACTGTCCGGGAAAGCTTTAGACTACAACGGCAACAAATCATCAATATCGATATTGTTGTTTTGGCACGCGGGGAAGCGGCCAACGCGGACCCGCACATTTTGAGGAAGTCATTGGAACGGCATTGGCTTAAATTGGTAGATCGATGCGATTCCTGCTCATAACCCTGATCAAGGTTTACAAATACTGCATTAGCCCCTTGCTGGGGCCGCGGTGCCGTTTTTACCCCAGTTGCTCAAGTTATGGCTTGGAAGCTATTCAACGCTTCGGCGCTGCGAAAGGCTCATATCTAACGCTAAGACGATTACTGAAATGCCACCCTTTTCACGAGGGCGGTATCGATCCTGTTCCGGAAAAACCGAGTAAATAACGATGGATAACATTAGATTTTTGCTGATCATGGCTCTGCTGATGATCTCTTATATGCTGTGGGAGTCGTGGCAGATCGATTATGGGCCGAAACCTCAAGCTATCGTCTCCGATAAGCCTTTGGTTGCCGATTCGCCCGAAGCAAGTTTAGCCATGGACGGTGGAGCCGCCGCTCAGGCCGCGGCACCGGCTAATGGCGCCGCCGTGCAAGCTAGCCGGAAAATCGTAAAAGTAGTCACCGACGTCGTCACGGTGGAAATCGATACCGAAGGCGGCACCCTGCTTAACTTGGATTTACTCAACTATCCGCAAGAGAAAGTCAATGGCTACGTGCAAAAAGCTTATCAGCTGATAGGCATGCAGGCACCGGAAAAAGACTTGTCCCCCATCCGGTTATTGAGCGCTGATCAAGACAAGATTTTTCTAGCCCAAAGCGGTTTGGTGTCCAGCGGAAATTCCGCTACGGCTCCGGACCATCACGCAGTGTTCGAAGCGCAACAAGCCGTTTATCAGCTTAAAGACGGCGAACAAGAGCTGGCGGTACCCTTGACTTGGAGCGATGCTAACGGTTTGCGCATCACCAAACTATTTACCTTCAAGCGCGGCAGCTATGCGGTCGAATTGACGCAAAAAGTCAGCAATCAATCCGGCACCGCTTGGACCGGGCGACAATATAACCAATTGCTGCGGCTGGAGCACAGCGATAAAAGCAACAACTTTATCAGAACTTTTTCCGGCGGCGCGCTTTATACGGATAAAGAAAAGTTCCAAAAAATCAATTTCGAGGACATGGCCAATAAAAACCTGGAGCTGACTGCGCCGGGCGGCTGGAGCGGTTTTATTCAACATTATTTCGCCAGCGCCTGGATTCCGGCGGCGGATCAAGAAAACCATTTTTATACCAAATCCTTGAATGACGCTCGCTTCGTAATCGGCTCTTATTCCCCGGATTTGACCGTTCCCGCCAACGGCGAGGGCGAATTTAGCGCGCAACTTTTTGCCGGCCCGAAAATACAACCTGTGATGGAAGCTTTGGCGCCGGGTCTGGAATTGACCGTCGATTACAGCTGGCTCACGGTCATCGCCAAGCCTATCTACTGGCTGTTGAACAAGATTCACGGCTACGTGGATAACTGGGGCGTGGCGATTCTAGGGGTCACCTTCTTCATCAAAGCGTTGTTTTTCAAGCTGTCTAAGGCCAGTTTCCAGTCCATGGCCAAGATGCGCAAAATTCAGCCTAAATTGAAGGAGTTACAAGAACGTTATGCCGATGACAGGCAACGTTTCAACACCGAAATGATGGCCATGTACAAGCGCGAAAAGGTCAATCCTTTGGGCGGCTGTTTGCCCATACTGGTGCAGATTCCGGTGTTCATTTCTTTGTACTGGGTGTTGATCGAAACCGTTGAGCTGCGTCAGGCCGAATTTGCCTTGTGGATTCAGGACCTGTCGGTGCAAGATCCGTTTTATCTGTTGCCGATTATCTACGGTATCACGATGAAAATTCAGCAAGGTTTGAACCCGGCACCGGTCGATCCGCTGCAAGCCCAAGTCATGAAAATGTTCCCCATCGTATTTACGGTGTTTTTCCTGTTCTTTCCATCGGGTTTGGTGCTTTACTGGATTTGCAATAACACCCTGTCCATTATTCAGCAGTGGTATATCACCAAGCATGTTTTAGAAGAAGACGCTCATCATCACCACTAAACATGCTGCAGGACGGCGACACCATAGCCGCCATCGCCACGCCGCCGGGTAACGGTGGCGTTGGCGTCATCCGCATTTCCGGCCCGCGAGCGGCCGAAATTGCTCGTCGACTGGCAGGTAAACTGCCTAAACCCCGATACGCCGTATTCCGGCATTTTCGCGACTCCGCTGCGGGCCTGATCGATTCCGGATTGATGTTGTATTTTCCGGGGCCTGCCTCGTTTACCGGCGAAGACGTGTTGGAGCTGCAAGCTCACGGCGGCCGGATCGTGCTCGACATGCTATTGCGGCGGGTATTGGAGTGTGGCGCACGCATGGCGGAACCGGGCGAATTCAGCAGACGGGCGTTTTTGAACAACAAAATCGATTTGGTGCAAGCCGAAGCGATAGCCGATTTGATCACCAGCAGTACCGAACAAGCCGTTCGCTCGGCCCAGCAATCCTTGCAGGGCGTATTTTCCCAACAGGTTAGCGAATTGGTCGACGAATTGATCGAACTGCGAGTGTTCATCGAAGCGGCGATCGATTTCGTCGACGAAGAAATCGATTTTCTGAGCGATGGGCTGGTTGCCGAGCGAATCAAGCGCTTGCGCGACCGGGTTCGGATCATTCAACTGAGTGCGCAGCAAGGACGCTTGTTACACGACGGCATTAGCGTAGTGTTGGCCGGGCGGCCCAATGCCGGCAAATCCAGTTTATTGAACGCGCTGGCCGGTTACGATGCGGCCATCGTGGCCGAGATGGCAGGTACCACCCGCGACGTGTTGCGCGAACGGATACAGGTCGACGGCATGCCGTTGCACATCATCGACACTGCTGGGTTGCGCGACAGCGACTGTACAATCGAGCAAGAAGGCGTGCGCCGTGCGCAACGCGAAATCCGGCAGGCCGACGTGGTATTGCAGTTGATCGATGCGAGTGACGATTCGGCTGTGCCCGGGGATTTAGGCTTGCCGGCCGGCGCAACCCTGGTCAAGGTATTCAATAAAATCGACTTAATCGGGCAAGCGCCCGGAATGCTCGAATCCGAGTACGGGGTAGAGATTCGGCTATCGGCAAAAACCGGGCAGGGCTTGGAGTTGTTGCGCGCCCATCTGAAACGTTGCGCCGGGTTTAGCGACGCAAGCGAAAATGCCTTCGTTGCCCGTCGCAGGCATGTGGCAGCTTTGCTTGGCGCGGAACAGGCGCTGGCGAACGCCGAGGCGCAGATGCAAGCTGCGGCGCCGGAATTGGTTGCCGAAGAGTTGCGGCAAGCTCAAACCGGTTTGGCGTCGATTACCGGCGAGTTCGGCGTCGACGATCTGTTGGGCGAAATCTTCTCCAGTTTTTGTATCGGAAAGTAAGTCGGTAATCAACTGAAAGCATCCGATAAACAAAGTAAAATATAACAATAGCTTAAGTAGGTAAAAAGCTATTTTGTTTTCCGTTTTTCTCCCTTTACTTTGCTAATTTTTACCCCTATATTACCCCTGAAGTGTTTTAGGGGGTAAACAGGGGTAAAAATGAAGATCACGATTGAGAAGCGGGCCAATAAGGACGGCGATAAGCAGTCACTCCGCCTGGTCTACTGGTACGGTAGCTTCACTGATAGCGCCGGCAAGGTTAAACATAACCGCAAGCGCGAACAGCTCGATCAATTCCTTTACACCAACCCCAAATCTAAGCCTGAAAAACAGCACAACAAGGAAACGCTGCAATTGGTCGAGGCCATCAAGGCTAAGCGATTGGTTGAGGCAGCTAGCGGACAGCATGGCTTTACCGATTCCAGCAAACTAAGCGCCAGCTTCTTCCGGTTTTTCGATCAGATAATGGAAACAAAAAACACTGTGACCGGCCGGGGTAACTACTCGGTTTGGCAAGGTTGCCGAGTTCAATTGAAGCGGCACTATCCGGACGAAAGTTTGACGTTTGAGCAGGTCACACCCGAGTGGCTGGATGGTGTACGCCATTACTTCGAGAACCAAGCCAAAACCAAAAGCGCCAACCAGATCAGCAAAGCCACCGCGTCGGCCTACTTCAACAAAGTGCGGGCAGTGGTCAATGCCGCCTATGCCAAGGGAATTATCAACCGCAACCCATTGGCGCAAGTCAAAGGCATTAAATCGGAATCGACCGAGCGTACCTATCTGACCATCGAAGAGGTGAGAGCACTGGTTAAAACCGAATGCCGTTACGACGTGTTGAAGCGGGCCTTTCTGTTTTCCTGCCTGACCGGCCTACGCTGGAGCGACATCAACAAATTGGATTGGGCGGAAGTGAGCCAACTCGATGGTGTGCATCGCTTGACTTTTAACCAGCAAAAAACCAAAACCCTGCAATATCTGGATATTACACAACAGGCTTTTGCGTTAATGGGCCAGCCGGAAAAACAAGGCCGCGTGTTCCAAGGGTTGAAGTATTCGGCATGGATGAATCTGGAGCTGTTGCGCTGGTGCATGGCGGCGGGGATCAGCAAACACGTAACGTTTCACGCTGGTCGGCATACCTTCGCTGTTTCCCTGCTATCTCGTGGCGTCGATATTTACACAGTTTCCAAGCTGCTAGGGCATAGCGAAGTTAAGACCACTCAGCTTTATGCAGACATCATTGACAGCGTGCGGAAAGAAGCTATGCACCGGATACCGGATATAGGATTATGACGGTTAGTTCGACTTGGACTTTTGATGAAGCGATGAGTGAGCAAAATAAATATGTCGCCGCAAACCCAAAAAGAGCACTAGACCCCTCAGGGCCACTGTTTCAGTGGTTTGCATTGAAGAATTTGGAAGATTATCAAAAGGGTTTTGAACAAGGGGACAAGCATCTTTTGATGGTGGCAATTAGTGAATGTGCGGTGCATGGTTTGGTTATGCCTGATTGGGTTGCAATGGGGTATTTGCGAGGATTTTATGCCGTATCTAACGCTAGATTGAAGTCTTGGGATGACGCTTTCGAACGACCATATCCTAAAGGGACTAATCTAAAAGCTGTAAGAAAAAAGAGAGAGTTGTCCATGGCGGTATTGAATTCCATAAATTCAATCTTGCAAAGCAATCCAAAGACACCAATCGATTCGGCCTTATTCGAACAAGTAGGGCAGGAATTTGATATCGGTAAAACACTGGCAGCTGATTATTACTACTACGCTAAGAAAATAGTCGAGAGTTGGTATCCAAGGCGTTCAGTTAATGATCCTTGACTTCCGCGAATTTTGAAAATTTAGCGGGAATACTAATCAACTATTGATAATTATATTTCGCCTTCCTTTTAACAAGTCTAAGGAAGTCGAAAAAATGCAAACAACCACGCTTCAAGACATCGCCGCGCGTCTTGATACCCTGACAGCGGCGGTTCTCTCCAATAAAACCGTTCTGACTATCGAAGAGGCTGCCGCTTATACTGGGTTGACGGTTTCGACGATTTATAAACTAACCAGCACTCAGCAAATTCCGCACAGTAAGCCGCGCGGCAAAATGTTGTATTTCGACCGCGCTGAACTGGATACCTGGCTCTTACAACGCCGAATTAAAACGGTCGACGAAATTGCTTCCGCTGCAGCGGATCACGTTGCCAAGATACAAGGCGGTGTGAAATGAAAACAAGCTCAGTCGCTAAGTGCGAAATCAATCGGATGAAGCAAACGCTTGTTGTAGCGGGGCTGGAAACCCCGGCTGAGCGTCGCTTGAAGTTGGAAATCGCCAATACCGCCGCGCGGTTTCGCGGTGCCACGCGCCTTCAGTATCCCGAAATCGCGGCCGCTCTGGTGCGTTTGATTGACGATTTGGAGATTGAGTCGAAAGTGCCGCCGAACTGCCCTGCATGCGGACGGATGTTAGACATTGAGGGCCACCACCATGACTAACGCCTTCGAGATAGTAGACCAATTCAAAGCCGCCATGCTTGACGCCGGTATCGAGCCGCCACCCTTGATTCAAGCCGATGGCGTGTTGCACCGTTTCTACATTGCGGGCCATAAAAAAGGCAGTCTGAACGGGGCCTATAAACTGCATTTGGACGGCGCCAAGCCGGCCGGATATTTCGAAGACTTCAAAAACGGCGTAAAGACCACTTGGAAGGCGGGCGGTCCGGTGTTGGCATTAACCCTGGCCGAACGTACCGAACTAGACGCCGCCCGCCGCCAGCGCGAAGCCGAACTTGCCGCCAAACGCGACCAAGTGGCCGCCATAGCCCGCCGAGAATACCGCAAGGCGCGGGCTTGGCCGTTCGAGCCGACCGGTTACATGGTTAGAAAGCAATTGCCAAGCGCCCACTGTGCCAAGCGCGGCCGCTTCGATAGGCGCGTTCGTTGCGTCGATGGCGTGGTTCGGCGGCTGGTGGTCGACGGCGTGTTGTTGGTGCCGGTGCTGGATCGGGCCGAGTGCATCCGGAATATTCAATACATCTTCGACCTCGCGCCGCCGCAAATCGGCCGGGATAAAACCTTTATCGCGGGCGGCGAGTTAGGTGAGTGCTTTTGCCGGATCGGCGCACCGAGCGACACGGTTTTTCTGGTTGAAGGCTTCGCCGACGCGGTGAGCTTGCATGCCGATACCGGTTGCCGGGTGTATATCGCGTTTTCCGCCGGTAATTTGCCGGCGGTGGCCTTGATCGTGCGCGAATTGCATCCGCAAGCCGCTGTTATCGTGTGCCGCGATAACGACGACGTAGGCGGCCGCAAGGCCGACGAGGCAGCGGCCTTAGTCGGCGGCAAGGTGTACGCACCGCCCTTTGGTAAAGATTACAGCGATTGGTTTGTCGAGCAAAGGAGGCTGGAACGTGAGCGAGGATAAGGAAAGCAAGGTGGTCGAAATTACCGCCGCATCCAAGCGCCCGGACGGTGGGAAGGTTAGCCGCAGTCATTCGGGGGCCAAATCCGGCGGCGGTGGCACAGGCAACGGTACGCCGGAACGGTTCGGCTGTTACGCGGTGAAAAACGGCTGTTTTGTGCAATTGAAGCCGACGACCAGCAAGGACGGCGGCTTTTCCGAAGTCGAAATCGTCCTAACCGACTTCACCTGCAAAATTTTAGAGGAAGTGAGCGCCGACGACGGGATAAACGAAGCCAATTTCTTGCGGATTGAAGGCCGGCGGGCGGACGGCCTGGCGCTGCCGGCGGTGGATGTGCCAAGCAAAAGCTTTTTCAGTGCTCAATCTAATTGGATCGGCGAATACTGGGGAACTCTGGCCTTTCTGTATCCGGGGCCGGCAAAAAAGGACAATTTGCGGGCGGCGGTTCAGTTGTATTCGTCTTTGAATGGCGATCCGCCGCGCCGCCGCGTGTATCGCTATACCGGCTGGAAGCGGATCGACGACCGTTGGCACTATCTGACCGGTTCCGGAGCAATCACCGCCGCCGGCTTGGCCGATACGGTCCAAGTAGACCTTGGCGCCGGTCATATGAGCCGCTATGCCTTGCCGCCGCCGTTAGCGGGAGCAGAACTTAAGCCAGCGGCGGAGGCTGCCTTGGGTTTGCTGGCGGTCACACCGGCCCGGCCGCACGTGGGCGCCGCCTTGCTGGCGGCCGTGGCTCGGGCGCCGCTAGGCGAATGCCAGCCGACCGATTTTGCCTTGTGGCTGCACGGCTTGACCGGTTCACGTAAGTCGGCGGTGGCGGCCATTGCGCAAGCCTTTTTTGGCGACTTCGGCAGCGGGCGAACCTTTCCCGCCAACTGGGCGGATTCGGCTAACGATGCTGAAATGAAGGGCCACCAAAGCAAGGACGCGATTTTCACGATTGACGATTACAAGCCGTCGGTTTCGCTGGCCGAGGCCGGGAAATTACACGCCATGGCCGAGCGCTTGATACGGGGCGTCGGCAACCAATCCGGCCGGGGCCGGCGCGATGCCAACATGAGCGCCAAGGCGGCGCCGCATTGTCGGGCGTTGATGCTGATTACGGGCGAAGACTTGCCGAAAGGTCAGTCGTTGTTAGGGCGCTTGCTGGTACTGGAATTGGGACGGGCCGACGTGGATAACGCGGTACTGTCTAAGCTGCAAGAGGCCGCCCGCTTAAGCTTATTTTCCGGCTTGATGAGCGCCTATGTGCAGTGGTTGGCTAGCCGTATGGACGAGTTTAAAACGGCATTCCCGGCGGCGGTACAGGCATTGCGCGACGGTGCGATTCGTGACGGTTTCGCCGCCTCGCACCCCAGAGCGCCGGAGATTTACGCAAATCTCGTGGCCGGGTTCGAAATGTTTTTAGACTTTCTGGAACAGGCCGGCGCCATGAGCTGCGAGCAGGGCGGCTCATGGCTAGACCAAGCGGAGACCGGCCTACGTGCGGCCTTTGCCGAACAAGGCAGCTATCAGCAAGAACAAGACGAATGCCGCCGCTTCTTTGAGCTGTTGCGGGCGGCACTCGCCTCGGGTAACGGTCACATTGCCAACCGGATCAACCAAGGCCCGCCCGCCACCAAGCCCTACGCTTACGGTTGGCGGGATGCAGGTTCGGACATCACCGGCGACCGCCAGTATAACCCAATGGGGGATTGTATTGGCTGGCACACCGACGGCACAGGCCACCAACCAGCCGAGGTTTGGCTACAGCCGGACGCGGCGTTTAAAGTGGCGCAAGACTTCGCCCGCCGCCAAGGCGATGCGTTTTTATTGTCTGCCCCGTCGTTATGGCGCCGGCTGTGCGACCGGGGGTTATTGCTGAAGACCGAGCCGGACGGCAAGACCGGCAAACCTCGGACCGCGATCAAGCGAGTGGTAAACAATGCGCAATCGGTCCGGGTATTAGTCGTCAATGCCGAATTACTGGTTGAGTCGTTTACGGCCGAACAATCTCAATCCAATGCCCGCTAACGCTGGAACCCGCGCCCGATGACCGACCGCCAAACGGTGGCTGTGGTATGGCGCTGGTCTGTTTGGGTTAGCGGTCGTTTGCTTAAATTTATAGGGGGATCATATTTGTAGTTGTGGATTTCGGGGAGATAGGCTTACAGCCCTTATTTATCAAGGCTTCCATGCTCCCCGAGCGATTAAAAAAGCTGGGGATTCTCCCAAAAAAATCGGGGGAGCAAATCTAATCCACGTTAAGGCGATTCATCGGCCGCGAGTAACTAAATAACCGTTCCCCGAGAAATATCCGGGGAGTTACCCGAAAATCCGAGGTGTCCGGGGAGCCTGTAGACCGCGCCAGATCTGGCCTAGAGGCCTATCTACCCAAATTCCCCGGTTTTCAGACATAAGAGAGGTAGAGAACTATTTTGTTACGGTTGCCGCAACGCATGTTTAGCGTTCGAAACGAACCAGTTAACGATTGCGCGGCTTGCCGCTCGGCTGAAGCGCGGCCGACGGTTATCCACAGCATTAGGGTTTTATGTGCTTAACAGCCACGCTATACACACCCGGCATAGGGGGGTGGTAAATCTCTACGGGCGGTTACGCTAGACCCGTCGCCCAGCTAAACATTTGCTGGAGTCATTTTTACAAATCCAAAAAGCCCCATTTAGCCTTGAAGTTATTCACAATATCAATTCGTTAGATTCATAGCCTAAACGTTATCAACACCCCCTGGGGGGCGGTCAATCTCTGGGGTTTCGATCCGCTAGACCCCTAGCAACTCGTTATTTTCTAGGGCGCGAGTTTTCATACCGGGGGTATTCCACAGTGGATAGGTTTTTATTGGTCGGCCTGTGGATAACTTGGATGGATGTTGACCGTCACGCCCCGACCGGATCAGCCCCCAGCCGCGCCTACCCCTTGGCGTGATTCAGTTCGGCGCGGGGATCGGCGTTCGACTGGGTTGTTTAGGTTTGAGTATCAGCGCTGTCGAGTGCAAAGGCCGGTTATGACCGCCCGCCACCGAGCATGGCGCTCAGAGCGGGCGCGGTGGCAAATATGGGGTTCGGGCTAGGTTTAGCGGAAATGGCCGGTATCCTTACCCCGTCTTCTACGTTCGTTTAACCCCCCTTTCGATAGAGGCCTACCTATGCCACCTTGGCAACTCGCCGGCTTTTTAAGCTATGCCGATTATTGGCGGTCCCGGCAACCAATCACCCGCCGCTTGCACCCCAAGCGAAAAAGCGTTGACACGCCGAACCCAGCACCCGCACAATAACGCCGCCAGTCCGCAGACTGGCCGGGCGTAGGAACCCGTTTCATTGCATCGGCGACAATCGCCACTTTAGCCAGTGGCTTTTTTATGCCCGACGTTCGGCACGGCTAAGCTGTGTGTTTCGTTATGACGGGCTTGCTTGGGCAGCTTTCGGGCTGGCCGCACCGATGCGCGGTATTTCCTACCCCACTCAAGCCCGTCGCCCAATGCTGTAGGAAGTATAGCGACGGTTTATCCAAACCAGCATCGGAGTAACCACTATGCCCAGCGCATCCCAATCCGCTCGTTTCGAGCATCATTGCCCCAACAAACCATCCGTATGTGGGCCGCTTGCCTCACCGGCGTTGTCAGCTATCGGCTTTTGCTGGGAGGTGTAACCATGGCGGCGCACATTCACGCTACAAATCCGCTGAAATTGCCGTATTTTGTGGCCGATGCCGGCGGCAAATACTCGGCGCGTCGCTCGCTGACCGAGGCGCAAATCATCAAGGCGGCAGCGCTGTTGCTCAACCAGCGGGTAGAGCGCGGCGACTTAATGAATACCCCGGAATTGGTTGGCACTTACTTTCAAACCCGTTTGCGCGAGCGGGATCGCGAAGTATTCGCGTGCTTGTACTTAAGCGCGCCGCTCCAAGTGATTCAATACGAAGAGTTGTTTAAAGGAACCGTCGATACTGCTGCGATTTATCCGCGCGAAGTGGTTAAACGCTGCGTACAACTCGGCGCATCGTCACTATTCATCGCCCACAATCACCCCAGCGGCGACTTATGGCCGAGCGATGCGGATAGAAACATTACCAACCTACTCAAGCAGGCGCTGCAATTGATCGACGTTAGGTTGTTGGACCACTTCATAATCGGCAACGGTGCGCCGTTTTCGTTTGCCCAGCGAGGCTTGATCTAACCGAAAGCGATAAAAAAAGCCGGCGGCCGGGATGGCTTGCCGGCTTTTGTTTTGTTGGGAGCTTAGGCGGCGAGTAGTTTGTATAAGGTCGGCCGGCTGATGCCGTAGGCTTTAGCGACGGCGCTTTTCTCTTCGCCGGCTTCGATCCTGGCTTTAATTTCGGCGGCTTGCTCGGTGCTCATTTTAGCCGGGGCGCCTAACTTTCTGCCTTGGGCCTTGGCGGCTTGTATGCCTTCCCGCTGGCGTTCCTTGATTAAGGTGCGCTCGAACTCGGCAAACGCGCCCAGCATTTGCAGCATAAGCGTTTGCATGGGCGACGCGGCGGCGGCTTCGAAGGTCAGATTTTCTTTGTAAAACTTCACCGACACGCCTTGGCCGGTCAGTTGCTCGATCAAGGTTTGCAAGTCTTTCAGGTTCCGCGCCAACCGGTCTATCGAATGCACGTGCAAGGTATCGCCTTGGCGTAAATGGTTTAAGCAGTTGCTCAACTCTGGCCGATTAACATCCTTGCCGCTCACCTTGTCGGTAAACACCCGATCAAGCGCTATGTCCGCCAATTGGCGTTCAGTGTTTTGAACCGTGGAACTCACCCGAACGTAACCGATGTTTTGACCTTTCATAAACCCGCCTATGTGTAAAATAAAGTCTTAGACTCATGATAGCACATGTAAATAAAGTGTAAAGTTAAGTTTTATTTACACGGTAGAATGCGGGTTTGAAGGGTGTGTGTAAAGTGTAAAAAAATGTATACATTAATTTGCGAAGTTTAATTGAAGTTAAGTGAGAAAATGTCGGCGAGGTTATATGCGTGCTATCGACCCGAAACGGGCATTGGTTTTTAAACTCCAACGCCCGCTAAGATTATATTGCGGCCATTTGATGCCGCACATAGGGTAAGTGTTTCCATCGGACTGTTCTAAAAGGACAATATAAGTGGCATGCACGTTAGATTGATAGCGGGCATGGCGTGTGTGATGATGTCGCCTTTTAGTGATAAAAATTTAGAGTTTTATGATTTGGCTAAAACGAATTTGGCGTTGGATTTCAGTCTCAAAAAATCAAAAAACACTGGCCTTCATCGGAAGTGGTTTAGCGGTGGCGATCGGTGGAATCTATGCGTACTTAAACGATTCGGATAAGGTTCCAGCACCCACGGGTAGCATGGTTATAACCGGCAACAATAACAACCAAGTCAATGGCAACCACAATATTATCAGCACAAACATCGATGGTGATAGCAACATCGTCACTACGGGCAATATCTATAAATCAGCGGATTATCTCGCTTTAAAGTCTGAACTTGAAAAAGCCGAACAGCATTTCAAATCCTATCCTGAAGACCCTAGTTTTAGACAAGAGTTAAAACAGGCGCAACAAAACATAGAAGATTTCAAGCGCGACGTATTAAAACTGGCCGAAGATTTCAACAAAATCCCGATCAACACCGAAAGATTACGTCTGGCTAAACAATATTTCGATACAGGAGATTATCAGAAAGCACGTACCATTTTAGACGCAGAAGGTATGAGCCAAGACCAAAGCGCATTATTAGTTAAAAAAAAACGGATGGAAACTGAGCAAGCCGAACTGGACAGACAATTAAATAACAACGCTACAGAGTTTTTACTGAAAGCTAAACTCACAGCGATTGATTATAGTCTGCCGGATCGGGTTGGCAAAACCAGCGAATATTATGAAAAAGCGCTGACATCCGCTCGCACCCCCGAAAATTTATTTGCTTACGCTCGTTTTTTACAAGACAACAATCAATTTAAGGCTTCGGAAAAAGTCTATCAAGAGGCGCTAGGCGATTACCGCAAGCTGGCCGCCGACAACCCGGCGGTCTATTTGCCGGATGTGGCAGGCACGCTGAATAATTTAGGCCTCTTGGTCAGTGCCGACAGCAGCCGGCGGAAAGAAGCGGAGGCCTTGTATCAAGAGGCGCTAGGCGTGTGTCGCAAGCTGGCCGCCGACAACCCGGCGGTCTACTTGCCTGATGTGGCCATGACGCTGAATAATTTAGGCCTCTTGGTCAGTGCCGACAGCAGCCGGCGGAAAGAAGCGGAGGCCTTGTATCAAGAGGCGTTAGACGTGTACCGCAAGCTGGCCGCCGACAACCCAGCGGTCTATTTACCGGATGTGGCCATGACGCTGAATAATTTAGGCAACTTGGTCAGTGCCGACAGCAGCCGGCGGAAAGAAGCGGAGGCCTTGTATCAAGAGGCGCTAGGCGTGTGTCGCAAGCTGGCCGCCGACAACCCGGCGGTCTACTTGCCTGATGTGGTCATGACGCTGAATAATTTAGGCCTCTTGGTCAGTGCCGACAGCAGCCGGCGGAAAGAAGCGGAGGCCTTGTATCAAGAGGCGTTAGACGTGTACCGCAAGCTGGCCGCCGACAACCCGGCGGTCTATTTGCCGTATGTCGCCATGACGCTGAATAATTTAGGCCTCTTGGTCAGTGCCGACAGCAGCCGGCGGAACGAAGCGGAGGCCTTGTATCAAGAGGCGCTAGGCGATTACCGCAAGCTGGCCGCCGACAACCCGGCGGTCTATTTGCCGTATGTCGCCACGACGCTGAATAATTTGGGCGCCTTGGTCAGTGACGACAGCAGCCGGCGGAACGAAGCGGAGGCCTTGTATCAAGAAGCGCTAGGCGTACGCCGTAAGCTGGCCGCTGACAACCCGGCGGTCTATTTGCCGGATGTGGCCACGACGCTGAATAATTTAGGCACCTTGGTCAGTGCTGACAGCCGCCGGCGGAACGAAGCGGAGGCCTTGTATCAAGAGGCGCTAGGCGTACGCCGTAAGCTGGCCGCCGACAACCCGGCGGTCTATTTACCGGATGTGGCAGGCACGCTGAATAATTTAGGCATCTTGGTCAGTGACGACAGCAGCCGGCGGAAAGAAGCGGAGGCCTTGTATCAAGAGGCGTTAGACGTGTACCGCAAGCTGGCCGCCGACAACCCGGCGGTCTATTTGCCGGATGTGGCCATGACGCTGAATAATTTGGGCGCCTTGGTCAGTGACGACAGCGGCCGGCGGAAAGAAGCGGAGGCCTTGTATCAAGAGGCGCTAGGCGTATGCCGTAAGCTGGCCGCCGACAACCCGGCGGTCTATTTGCCGTATGTCGCCACGACGCTGAATAATTTAGGCAACTTGGTCAAAGCCGACAGCAGCCGGCGGAAAGAAGCGGAGGCCTTGTATCAAGAGGCGCTAGGCGTACGCCGCAAGCTGGCCGCCGACAACCCGGCGGTCTATTTACCGGATGTGGCCATGACGCTGAATAATTTAGGCATCTTGGTCAGTGACGACAGCGGCCGGCGGAACGAAGCGGAGGCCTTGTATCAAGAGGCGCTAGGCGTACGCCGTAAGCTGGCCGCCGACAACCCGGCGGTCTATTTGCCGGGTGTCGCCACGACGCTGAATAATTTAGGCAACTTGGTCAAAGCCGACAGCAGCCGGCGGAAAGAAGCGGAGGCCTTGTATCAAGAGGCGCTAGGCGTACGCCGTAAGCTGGCCGCCGACAACCCGGCGGTCTATTTGCCGGGTGTGGCCATGACGCTGAATAATTTAGGCAACTTGGTCAAAGCCGACAGCAGCCGGCGGAACGAAGCGGAGGCCTTGTATCAAGAGGCGCTAGGCGTACGCCGTAAGCTGGCCGCCGACAACCCGGCGGTCTATTTGCCGGATGTGGCCATGTCGCTGAATAATTTAGGCATCTTGGTCAAAGCCGACAGCAGCCGGCGGAAAGAAGCGGAGGCCTTGTATCAAGAGGCGTTAGGCGATTACCGCAAGCTGGCCGCCGACAACCCGGCCGTCTATTTGCCGTATGTAGCCATGACGCTGAATAATTTAGGCATTTTGGTCAAAGCCGACAGCAGTCGCCGGAAAGAAGCGGACAGTCTATTTAGTGAAGCGTCGATAATTCGCCAGAAGTTACATTAGTCAAAATGCTTTTATAGAATTGCGCAAAGGGTAAGTAGTAAACGTTAGCTAAGGCTCATTACCAGGCATTCTCTAGAAAATCCATCCGTCCCCTTGTGTCCGATAGTTGACTTATGTTTCTTTCTGCATTGCATCAACTTACACTATATTTACCCAAAATAGTTCATAATATATTGATTATTATATAAACATTAGCTTTTGTATCGGGAAATAGCAGCGGTTCCGGACGGTTCCGAAGCAATCCATTAAATACCAGTTATTTAGCAAAAGCGTGTTTCGGATTGATCTTGCGAAATCCTGCCAAGTCTGTCCCAATCGGGCACGAACATCCTTGATGTAGGGTGAGAAAATCGATGTTATCAGGGCGCAAGCATAGGTAAGCGGGCATCTATTTTCGATTTTAAAAAAATCAATATGCGATGTGTCCGTCGTGTTAGGCTGTAACCATGATGAAGCTGTTGCATAGGCGCAAATTGACGGAAGCGGTATGTTTGTCGAGGTATTGGCGGACGGTGGAAAAGTGTGGCGCTTGGTTACCGGCTATTCGACAAGCAGAGAGCGGTCGACTTGGGCTAGCATCCGGCTTATAGCGTGGCTAAGCCCGCTAGCGGTGAGCGGGTTGTCTTAAATGACCGCGAAGCGCGGTGATGCCGTGCAATGACAGCATAAAGAACCGCCGTTGGGTTGCCGGACCGGATAATCAAATCAATGCGCTGGAGAAAAAACGGCTGGTGCTGAACGATCAACTGGTCGCAGCAAAGCAACCGCTACCCGGCTTCGACGAGATGTATCGAATCGCCCTGCACCTATTAGTTAACCCCTTGAAAATATAGCATTCCGGGCGATTTGAAGACCAGCGCGCCGTGCTCAAACTGGTGTTTTCGTAGCCGTTGAATTACACGCGAAACGGCGGATATAGAAAACCGAAATTATCATTACCGTTCAGTGTGTTAGGGGATTTTTGCGTGCGGAAAAATGGTGCCCAGGGGCGGAATCGAACCACCGACACGAGGATTTTCAGTCCTCTGCTCTACCGACTGAGCTACCTGGGCGCTGTGACAGCCGCGCATTAAACAGGAGTTTCATGCTTCAGTCAAGAAAAACCTCGCTTATTTTCCTGAAACTCATTATGAGAACTACTGCGGTGTTGTAAAAAATAGTTTTCTAAGCGCACGAGTGTGCTTTCAGCGTCAGCGCTTTTCATTGGCCGGATGATTGTCATCATGCGTCGCGTCTGTTGCACTCACGCGAAGGCGGTGGTGGGGTTCCGGGAGGCGCGAGGGCGGTATGAAACGGCTAGTCGGGGCGGGTGACTTGGCGATGCGCTCTGAAATTGGTACTTTGTGGCCTTGGCCGTACATATATTGAATGTAGGCGTTGTCGTATTTTGTTGGCTAGCGTAAGCCGAGCTGCGACCGTATCCGCTGCCGACGATGCTGCCGGTAACCATCCTGTCCGCGCCTATCGCCGCGCCGTCACCACTGCCTATTGCCGTTCCGTCCAGCGCGCCTAGGGGCGGAGTCGGCGACCGCGCTACCGAGTTGGCTGTTTGCGGCGGCTTGCGTAGGGCTTATGCCGGTCTAGTCGGCGGCATATCGGCGGCACATTTCGTCATCGTAGCGAAATGGGTCGAACCGCATGCTATTGCGGGTAGGGCCGTAATACTTGGGCCGCTAAGTATGGTGCGCGCAAGCGAATAGCGCTGAGCATGGGCTCAAGCAGAGAAAGGGTAAACGCGAGTTCATCGGATTTCTGTTATAAGCACAGTGCGGTTATTGGGGCGGAGTCGGTTCGACCGCTTGCCAGCCACCCGGGCAAGTCTGCACAACGGGGTAATATCCCTGTGGATCGAAGCAGTAATACCAGTAACCTTGCGGATAGGTGTGACCGGCGGCTGCGGCGGCGGGTTCGCGCTCGATGTAAACCGGCGGATCTTGCAAGACCGTGATGACCGGTGGGGCGTAGTCGTAATAGGGTGGGTAGAGGTAATAGGGCCGGGGCCAAAACGGTACGCCAACATAAAAGCCAAAGCCGGAATGGGCGTGAGCGTGGCGCCCGCCCGGCCAGGAGACGTTGCTAAAGCCTAATAAGCTCAGGCAGCTTAGGGTAAAAATCAATGGTCTAAACATCGTTGTCTCCTGTTGTCCTGAGGTGCTATAGAGTGCTTGGCATGTTTGCAACGGCGGCGAATGGGAGAGCTATATGAATGGCGCGGTTTGCGCCGACTTCAAAATTAGATTACGCCGGAAGCCATCGTAGCGGTAAAGGGTAATTCGATAGCGACTTGCAAGCCGCCTGTCGGCCGGTTGCGGGCACTGACGTTTCCGCCTAGTGCCGATACGGAACGTTGGGCAATGGTTAAGCCCAAGCCCACGCTATCCGGTCTGACGCGTTTCCCGCTCCGGAAGAATGGCATGAAAATGGCTTGCAAATCCGCTTCCGCTACTCCTGGACCTTGATCGTTTACCGTTATCTTTAAGCACTGTAGGGAAGGTTGATAATCTACGATCATTTCCACTTCGCCGTCTGCGCGGCAATGTTGTACCGCATTGCGCAAGACGTTTTCCACGGCTCGCAACAACAGTTCGGCGCGGATCGAGCCGTATAATTCGTCGGCAACACTGCGGTATGTCAAGCTAATCCCCTTGGATTCGGCTTCGAAACGGGCGTCTTCGGCTATGTCTTTCAGCAAGCAGCCGACATCGGCATCGACGCATGCATCGTCGCAGACCCCGGCTTCCAATCTGGACAGCATCAATAATTCGCCTACCAGTTCGTTAATTCGCTGGGATTCGCGTTCGATACGCTCCAAGCTGGCGGCAATTTTGTCCGGTTGCTGTTGAGCCAGACCAATCGCTACCTGCATGCGGGCCAACGGCGAACGCAATTCGTGAGATACGTCGTGCAACAAGCGTTGTTGCGCGTCTACCAAGTTTTCGATTTGTTCGGCCATATGGTCGAAAGCCAAGCCTAAGTCGACCAGTTCGTCTCTGCGTTTGCCCAATGAGCGGCCGACCCGGGTTTGCAGCTTGCCTTCCGCCACCGCTGCGAACGCTTGTCGTAAGCCGCGGATCGGCGTAGCGAAATACCAGGCCAACGCCATGCTGAACAATAGACTGGCGATAAGCCCGGTGGTAATAGGTAACCAAGGTGACGGTGGCTCGTGCGGTCTTGGGTGCGTCACCCCGGGCGGTTTGCCACCGAATTCTATCGGGCCGAATTCGCCGTGACCGGCATGCGGCGGCGGCCCGGGAGGAATGCCGCGTTGGACATCCTGCTCGTGCGGTGGATGAAAACCGTGTTCAGGTAACGCGGCGAACAGCAAGTAGCTATGGCCGTTCGCGGCCTGGATCAGTTGAATGGCCTTGGGAAAAGCGGCTCGCAAGTACAAGGCGCGGGCATGTTGTAGCGTTTCTGCGCTGACTTCTCTTCTAAGTAATTCGCGGTCTGTGTCGTCGACTGCATACACCGGAGGATTGTGCGGTTCGCCGAGTTCGGACAAATATTGGCTTAACGCATCGATGCCGCCGTGCCGCAATACATTGGCGGCAGCGGATACCCAGGCGTCGGCGTGCCGGTCTATATGCATCTCCGTCAGTTGCCGGGCATTCAGTTGTTCCCTATGTCGCCACCATACGGCGCTACCGACGCCGATGCCGGCCAGCAACACGGCTAGCCAAAACGAAAAGAAAAACTTCCAAAACAATCGCCCCATGCCTAGTCTCGGACCAGCTGATAGCCTTGGCCGCGAACCGTTTGAATGTAGGACCTGCCGTCGGCCTGGCTGCCGAGTTTGTGGCGTATGCTGCTCATATGCACGTCTATGCTACGGTCGAAGCGGGCCAGCGGCCGGCCTAGGCCTTTTTCGGACAGTTCCTGTTTGCTGACGATATGGCCGACGTTCAATGCCAAGGTTTGCAGCAAATTGAATTCGGTGCTGGTCAGTTCCAAGTCGTGCTCGAACCAGCGCGCTTTGCGTTTATCGCTCCAGATTTGCAGGGGGCCTGCTGTCAACGGGCCTTTGCTTTCGGTTTCTAAGGCTTCGGTGCGGCGTAGTATCGCTTTGATCCTCGCCACCAATTCGCGCGGCGAGCAAGGTTTGGGTACGTAATCGTCGGCGCCGGATTCCAAGCCGATAATTCTGTCGACGTCGTCGCCTTTGGCGGTAAACATCAGGATGGGCAAGCCGCTTTGTTGACGTATTCTGGTCAGAATTTCGGTGCCTTTGATGTCGGGCAGCATGATGTCCAGCACGCACAGGGCGAAGCGTCCGGAAAGCGCCATTTCCAAGCCGTTGCCGCCGTCATGGCATGCCGTCACTTGAAAGCCTTCTTGCGCCAAATACTCCTGAAAGAGTGCAGTCAGTTCGATGTCGTCGTCTATGATTAAGATTTGCGTGTTCGTCACGTGAGTCCCCTGGTTGTGTAAACGTTGTCATGATAATCGCCGGTAACCGAGAGACCAATCGCTTACTCCGGGATTTACCTAAATTTACACCGTAATAACAGCGTTTTACCGTGTAAAGACGATACTGTCCGCCGACGGTGAGCGCTACTAGCTGTCACTGAGTATTCGTAAAATTTCCAGGAGTGACCGATGAGAAAATTGATGTTGGCTGTATTGTTATGTTCGTCCGCCGTCTTTGCGATGCCACCCATGCCGGGAGAGCCGCCTTGTCCTCACGGCGCTATGAGTATGGAGGGTAAGGGCGGCATGGGAAAATCCGGTGCCGTCGGACCCGGCGAACACCTGCCGCCGTATTTAACAGGGATTGCGTTAAGCGACGAACAAAAAAACCAGCTGGCCGAGTTGCTGAAAAGCCGCCGGCAACCCATGCAAGATCTTGGCAAGCAAGAACACCAAGCCAAAGAAGCGTTGCTCGCCTTGAGTTTTTCCAACGATTACAGCAGCGATAAGGCTGCGCCCATGATTGCAAAGCTCGCGCAACTGCACTCGAACATGCTCGGCGAGATCAGTGCAACCGACAATGCCGTATTTAAATTATTGACCGCCGAACAATTGGCGGTTTTGAAGGGGCATCGGCAAGCTAACAAACCCTGAGCTAAGCCGGCGGCGGCGGAAAAGGCCGCCGTCGCAGGTGATGCCGTCAGCATTAGCCTTTTTTTTGTGCTTCCTGCTTTTCCAAAGTGAACTCTACGATACGTTGACGCAACGCCTCGTCTTTCAACATTAATTCGACCATTACGTCTATCGTGACGCGCAATTTCAGCGCATTCAAGCGGGTAAAAGTTTTCAATTCGTCGTACGTTGCTTGGTTTAAAGCAACTTTCTTTTTGTCGTCTCTATTATCGTTAGCCATGCGGTGTTCCTATTGCAATCGTAAACTTGGACAGCGGGAAAAATAAGCCGGCAATCTACCAGTTTTTTCGCGCCGATGTCACCGCGTTGTAAGAAACAATGCATGAGTCAAGCCTACGCAAATGTCGGTAAATTGCTTACGCAAAGCGAAACAGGATGAGTATGGCTTAGGATAGTCCGGACGTGAATGATGATGGGAATATTCAAATCGGCCAAGGGTTTTAGCCGAGTGGCTAAGGGATTATAATCCCAAGCGCAGACTACCCATTTTACCAGACGGCAAAATCACCATTGTCCATGGATTGCTTCAACTTTTACCGCGCCAAGACATTTGAAGACTAAGCTACCGTCCATCTCCTACGAATATTCTTGGCGCTATATATTCGCAATCGCCCTAAGACATAAAAAAAAGCTGATCACCGGCCACTTGATAGCGGTACTGGCCACTGCGGCCGCCGTGCCGGTACCTTTGATCATGCCTTTGTTGGTCGACGAAGTTTTACTCAACAAACCCGGTTTGATTTTAAACAGCGTCGATCCTTACCTGCCGGCCGATTGGCGTCAACCGACAGTCTATATCGCCGGCGTGTTGATCGTCAGTTTATTGTTGCGCTTGTTCGCTTTGGTGTTGAATATCGTGCAGACCCGGCAATTTTCGATGATAGCCAAGGACGTCATTTTTCGCATCCGGCAAAGCTTGATCCGGCACTTGCAGAGCATATCGATGTCCGAATACGAGAGCTTGGGCAGCGGTACCGTGACGGCCTATATGGTCACCGATCTGGACACTTTGGACAATTTCATCGGCAACACCATCAGTAAATTGTTGATTGCCATTCTCACGGTGTTGGGTACCGCGGTTATCTTGCTGTGGATGCACTGGCAATTAGGATTGTTCATCATCTTTTTGAACCCGGTAGTCATTTATTTGGCCAAAGCGGTCGGTTCCAGAATCAAAGATCTAAAAGCCAACGAAAACCGAGCCTACGGCGTGTTTCAACAGGCTTTAAGCGAAACCCTGGAAGCGATACACCAAATTCGCGCCAGCAATCGCGAGCAACATTACGGCTTGCAATTGATGGAAAGTGCGAGAGCCGTTAAAGAACATTCCATAGCGTTCGCCTGGAAGAGCGACGCGGCGGCCAGATTAAGTTTTTTAACGTTTTTATTCGGATTCGATATTTTTCGCGCCACGGCGATGCTGATGGTGTTGTATTCCGATTTGAGCATAGGGCAGATGCTGGCGGTATTCGGTTATTTGTGGTTTATGATGGCTCCGGTGCAAGAGATTTTGGGGATTCAGCAGGCATTCTACGCCGCTAAAGCAGCCCTGATTCGGGTTAATCAACTGACCCGCTTAAATCGCGAGCCGCACTATCCGCATGTGTTTAATCCGTTTCTTAACAAGAAAACGGTCGGCGTTACCGTTAAGGATTTGTATTTCAGTTACCGGGACGAACCGGTGCTGAACGGTATCAATTTGGCGATAGCAGCGGGTAGTAAAATTGCATTGGTCGGCGCCAGCGGCGGCGGTAAATCCACGTTGGCTCAAACCTTGATCGGTTTATATCCGCCGGCTAGCGGGATGATTTATTTCGATGGCGTGCCGATGTCCGGTATCGGCCTGGATGTGGTTAGAGAGCATGTCGCTACCGTTTTGCAACATCCGGCTTTGTTGAACGCCTCGATTCGGGATAATCTGACTTTGGGGCGGAATGTCGACGATGCCGAGCTCTGGCATGCGTTGGAGTTGGCGCAGATGGGCACGACGGTGATGGAGATGAAGCGTGGTTTGGATACGGTGGTAGGCAGGCAGGGCGTGCGCTTGTCGGGTGGGCAAAGACAGCGGTTGGCGATTGCACGCATGATCGTCAGCAAGCCGTCCGTAGTCATTTTGGACGAAGCGACTTCCGCGTTGGACAGCGAAACCGAATTCAAGCTGCACGCCGCGCTGGCCGGTTTTTTGGAAGGCCGCACCACCATTATTATCGCCCACCGCTTGAGTGCGGTGAAGCAAGCGGATCATGTTTACGTGTTCGAAGAAGGGCGTATTTGCGAACAGGGCAGGCATGAGGCTTTGATTCAACAAAACGGTTTATACGCCAAACTGTACGGCGAGTATCAGTAATGTCCCCGGTTTTCGATTTGCATTGTCACTCTACCGCGTCGGACGGCGCTTTGTCGCCGGCTGAATTGCTGATGCGTGCCAAAGACAAGGGGGTATCGGTGTTGGCGCTGACCGATCACGATACTACGTTCGGGTTGGAAGCAGCGGCGGCGTCCGCTGAACAGTTAGGCATTTGCCTGTTAAATGGCATCGAAGTTTCCGCTCTGTATGCCAATCAGTGTTTACACGTGATTGGTTTGGACATCGACCCCAAGCATCCGGTGTTGGCGGCAGGCTTAGCTCGGCAAAGCGAGCTTCGTGGGCAACGCGCGCGAAAAATGGCCGAGAAGCTGGCCAAAAAGGGCATCGCCGACGCGTATCCGGCGGTACGCGCGCTGGCAAGTACCGGGGAAATTACCCGCTCGCACTTTGCGAATTTTTTGGTGCAGGCCGGAAAGGCCAAAGATCAGCAGGATGCGTTCGACAAGTACTTAAGCAAGGGTAAGCCCGGTTACGTGCCTACCCAATGGGCCGAGTTGGACGAAGTTGTGGCGTGGATTAACGCGGCAGGCGGCGTCGCGGTGTTAGCCCACCCCTTGCGTTATAACTTGAGCCATAAGTGGATCGATCGGGTACTGGCGGCGTTCAAGCAAGTGGGCGGTGTCGGCGTAGAGGTGGTCACGGGCAGGTCGTCGCCGGACGATATTCGGCTTAGCGCCCAATTGGCCTTGAAACACGGCTTGTATGCGTCCCTAGGCTCGGATTTTCACAATCCCGACAACCCCTGGGTGGAATTGGGAAAATTAGCGCCGTTGCCGGCGGGCTTGCAGCCGATTTGGCAGTTGTTCGGCAGTGCGGTGCAATCGCTTTTGCCATAGCGCTAAGCGCGATTGGAGCGTAAAGGATTTTAGAAAGTCGCCGTTACGGCGACTTTCTAAGGGCGTTACAAAGGAATCAATAAGGGTTTGGCGAAACCGGGCCGTAGCCTTCGTCTTTCAATTCCTGAAATTTCAACACGTCGTCTTCCGGTACGTTGCCGTCGTTGACCAAGTAGTTGCGTTGGGTCAGGTAGGCGTTTTTGAAGAAATCGTAACGGTCGATAGCAGCTTCGCTGGCGATTTTTTCGATGCTCAACAAATCCGCGCGAGTGTCCACGGCTTTTAAACCACCCGCCCCGATAGATACGGCGGAACCTATCCAATTCGGGTTGAGATAAAAGCCGGCGTATGTAAAGGGATTCATGGCCGCATCGCCGACTAAACCGAAAATGCCGCGCGGGGAGCTTGGCCCAAAGAAAGGCAAGACCAAATAAGGACCGGTAGGCACCCCCCAAACTCCCAACGTTTGGTCGAAGTCTTCGTTGTGTTTGCCAAGGTCCAGCATGCCGGCAATGTCGACCAAGCCGCCTACACCGGCGGTGGTATTAATCAGGAAGCGGGCCGCATCCAGACCGGATTCGGCAAATTTGCCCTGCATCGCCTGATTGGCGAAGACGCCGATGTCGTCGATATTGCTGAAGAAATTGGTGACGCCCCGGTCGACGAACGACGGGGTAATCCATTGATAGCCATGTGCGACCGGTTTCATCACGTAGTCGTCCAAATGGTCGTTGAACGACTGGACGCTTCTATTCCAATTCTCGTAAGGATCTTTGCTGTCGTGCACGGCCGTTGTCGCACAACCGTTCAGAATCGTCGAAAGGCTAAGCACAATCAATGATCCTATTCTTTTGAATGGCATAAATGTAACCTCGTAACCTGTTTATTGTTTAAAGCGGCGAAAACTTAACGTAACATACCATATTACCTTCTTTTCTAGCCAATGTAGCAATATGGATAACTGCTTCACTCCACTGGGCGACCGTTTTCGCGGTTATTTACCCGTGGTAGTCGATATCGAGACTGCCGGTTTCAATGCCAAAAAAAATCCGCTGTTGGAAATGGCGGCCGTAATCGTCGAACAAGATCAAAACGGCTGGTTGCGCATTACCGAAAAGCATCATTGCAACATCGTTCCGTTCAAGAATTCCGAGCTGGACGAGGCGGCGCTCAAGTTTACCGGCATCGATCCGTATCATCCTTTTCGGATGGCTATTGAAGAAAAAGATGCTTTGCAAACATTGTTTTTGCCGATACGCGCCGCGGTAAAACGCAACGATTGTAAAAGAGCGATCTTGGTCGGACATAATCCGGCATTCGACATCAATTTTCTTAACGCTGCGATCGATAGGACCCAGTGCAAAAAAAGTCCGTTTCATCCCTTTAGCAGCTTCGATACCGCCACCTTAGGGGGGTTGGTGTTCGGGCAGACCGTATTGGCGAAAATTGCCGAAGCGGCCGGTTTGGAATGGGACAACCAGCGTGCGCACTCGGCGCTTTACGATGCCGAGCAAACTGCACAATTGTTTTGCATCATCTATAACCGGTGGAAAAAGTTGTCGGCCTTAGCAGCGGCTTGATGTGTGCGGCCCGCTCTCGCGAGCCGCCATTTGTTGCTTACTCCGGTTTTACCAGCATTTTTTCCAGCTCGCCGCGGTTGTATAGATCCATGACGATATCGCAACCGCCTACCAGTTCGCCGTTGATGTAAAGCTGCGGATAGGTCGGCCAATTGGAATAGCTTTTCAGTGCTTCGCGAACTTCGGGTTCCTCGAAAATGTTGATGGCCCGGTAATCGGCATTGCAGGCTTGCAACACCTGTACTACGCGGCCGGAAAAACCGCATTGCGGGAAATCCGGAGTGCCTTTCATATACAGCACCACCGGATAACTGGTGAGTTGTTCTTGTATTCTTTCGACTACGCTCATGACTTTCATCCGAATAAATTGAAAACCCAGCAATCCTATCAAGAATTGTCGGCTTTTGAAACGTCAAGCGGTTAAGACTGAATTACGTTTTCGGTATCGAATTGAGCTTGCAAGCGATCGGCGGATCAAACCGAGCCGACCGCATGGCAGCCCTAGGGTTGTCGTTTACTTGCGGTGATTGCATTTGCCTTTCTAAAATTTAGGCTGCGCCGACTCAATGTCTCGGTTTTGATTTCACAAAAAGTGCGGTAAGCTGCGCCTAGCGCCATAGCTGCGCCGATCGATTTGCTCGGCTTGTGACATGCAGTAACTCAGTGAGAGTCATGAACTTTTTACCCTTTGCTTACGACGAGTTTTCCGGTTTTTTGCCGCACGGCCATTGTTATTTGTGGCAAAGCGATTTGTTGTGGTTGCATGTCGTATCCGATGCGTTAATCGTCTGTTCCTATTATTCGATTCCGTTCGCGCTGTTTTATTTATTGATCAAGCGTAAAGACATACAGTTCGGCTGGATTTACGCGGGTTTCGGTTTGTTTATCTTTCTTTGCGGTACCACGCATTTGCTTAGCATATGGAATATATGGGTGCCGGATTATTGGCTTTCCGGCATAGTCAAGGCCGCGACGGCCGTCAGTTCCGTAGCAACCGCGCTGCTTATTTGGCCGTTGATTCCCCAAGCATTGGCGATACCCAGCCAAGCCGAATTGATGGCGGCGAATCGGGCTTTGGCCGACGAAGTTCAAAGTCATAGAATCACTCTGCACGAGTTGCGCAAGTTGTCGTCGGCGATTGAGTACAGCTCCGGAATGGTCGTGATAACAGACATAGACAGCCGTATCCAATATTGTAATCCGGCGTTTTTTTCTATCACAGGTTACCGGCGAGACGAAGTAATCGGGCAAAAAGTCAATCTGATTAAGTCGGATCTGACTTCGGCTGAAACCTACGAACAGCTATGGGCGACTTTACACTCCGGAAACGCTTGGCATGGCGAGTTTTTAAACCGCAAAAAAAACGGCGATTTGTTCTGGTGTCTGGAGTCGATAGCGCCGGTGTTGGATGAGCACGATAAGGTGACCAATTTCGTGTCGGTTATACACGATATCAGCGACCGTAAAGATTCGGAACAGCTTATCTGCCACATGGCTTATTTCGATCCGCTTACCGACTTGCCTAACCGGAGCTTATTCAGCGAGCGTCTGGATCAGGCGATTGCCTATGCCAAACGTAATCGGGGCTTGTTTTCGGTCATGTATTTAGACTTGGATAAATTTAAGCACGTCAACGACACCTTGGGGCATACGATAGGCGACAAGCTGTTGATCGAAGTCGGCCGGCGCATCAACGCGTGTTTGCGCGAGCAGGAGACCGTGGCCAGATTGGGCGGCGACGAATTCGCGATTATCAGTTTGCAATTGCACACGCCGGCAGACGCCGGAGACATTGCTCAGCGCATCATAGATGTCGTCAAACAAGCTTTGGTCATCGACAGCCATAGTGTATTCGTCAGCGCCAGTATCGGCATTAGCGTATACCCGGACGACGCTACCGATGCCCCTCAATTGATCAAACATGCGGACGACGCGCTTTACACCGCCAAACGCCACGGACGCAACAAATTCGAGTTTTACAATGCGGCGGCTAATGCCAAAGCGATGCGGCGCATGATGATAGAGAGTCATTTGCGCAAAGCGATGGACAGAGACGAATTTTCCTTGCATTATCAGCCGGAAATAGACTTAAAGACCGGCCGGATATGCGGGGCCGAAGCCTTGTTGCGTTGGAATTCGCAATTGGGGGCCATAGGCCCGGACGAATTTATCCTGATTGCCGAGCATAGCGGCATCATCGCGGAGCTGGGCGTTTGGGTGTTAAAAAAGGCCTGCCGGGATTTTTCCCGTCCGGAATTTAGCGGATTAAATCAATTAAAGATCGCCATTAATTTATCCGCCAGACAATTCAAGCATGCCGGTTTGTTTGCCGATGTGAAGCGGGTGTTGGAGGAAACCGGTTTTCCGAGTAACCGCTTGCAGTTGGAGCTGACCGAGACCGCTTTAATGGACGACGTCGAGAGTGCGATAGAACAAATGCAGATGCTGAAAGGCTTGGGGATCGAATTGGCTATAGATGACTTCGGTACCGGTTTTTCGTCTCTCAGTTATTTACGGCGCTTTCCGGTCGATACCTTAAAAATCGACAAATCCTTCGTTGGAGATTTGGTCGATGCGGACGACGCCTGTATCGTGCGTTCGATCATCGGCTTGGCGCACGGCTTGAAACTTAAGGTTATCGCGGAAGGGGTGGAAACGGCCGCTCAAGTACAATTGCTGGAAGAATACGGCTGCGACCAAGCCCAAGGCTACTGGTATGCGGCGCCGGCCAAGATAGAAGATTTTTGCCGATTGTTTCAATCGAAGACGCAGGTTTGAGAGTGGCTGCTTGATTGATGCGCTTGGTTAATGGTGCTGCAGCCCCAGATCGGGTCTACAGATGCCGACGCACAGTTGAAATAAGGCTTCCCAGCTATCTCCGGGCAGCTGGCCTTTAATGGTGCGGTCGATTTGGGCACAGGACGAAACGAGCCGTTGCAAATCTTCAGACCGCAGGCGTTTCATGGTTTCCAGCGTAGCCGGTTTGCGTTTGTCCCTAATCTGATATTTTCGGCAAACGCTGTCTACCGAGGCACCGGCTTCCAGTTCGCTTTTAGCGTTGCAAAGGATGCGCAGTTCTCTACTCAACGCCCACAGTACGATCGGTGCGGCGACGCCTTCGGCCTTCAAGCCGCCGAGTACTTTAGTCGCACGGTTTAGCCGTCCGGCCAGTAGATAGTCGGTCAATCTGAATACGTCGAAGCGAGCGCTGTCGGCAACGCCGTATTCGATTTTCGCAGGGTCTATCGAGTGCGTGCCGTACAGAATAAACAGTTTCTCGATTTCTTGGGCTGCGGCCAGTAAATTGCCCTCCACCCTAACAGCCAGATTTTTAAGGGCGTCGTGGCTAAGCGTCAAGCCTCTTTTTTCGCTACGTCGTTGCAGCCAATTTAACAACTCGCCGCCTTGCAAGGGCCATACCTGCACGATAACCCCGAGTTTGTCTATGGCTTGAAACCACTGCGCTTTCACTGCGTTTCCGTCCAATTTGCCGGAAGTTATCAGCAATATCGTATCCGGCGGCGGATTTTGGCAATAGGCGATCAGGGTTTTGCTGCCGTCTTGGCCCGGTTTGCCGGACGGCAAGCGCAGATCGATTAGCTTTCTATCGGAAAAAATCGACAGACTGTCGGCTGCAAAACTCAGCAACGGCCACTCATTGCCTTGTTCTATGCCGATGACTTCGCGGACGTCGTAGCCGGCTTGTTTGGCGGCTAATCTGACGGCGTCGGCAGCTTCGCCTGATTGCAGCGGCTCATCGCCGCTGATCAAATAGACCGGACTCGGTCCGCGCTGCAATTGCGCGTCCAACTGCTCGGGTTTTAAACGCATGGGCTTAGCGTTTAATGCTGTCGACCGCCGCTTGGGCGCGCAACATCAACATTCGGGCCGCTTGCCGGTAAATTTCTTTTTTGATGACCAGTTCCTCGTTGTCTTTAGCTAACAATGCGGTTTGATCGTTGAAGTAGTCGCGGCTGATTTCCAGGGTTTGCTCGTCCAACAGCGGCGCTTCCTGATTGTCGTAAAACTGAAAGCGCAAATAGTAATTCAGCTCCACCTCGCTGGATTTACCGGTGGAGCCGACCGATAACACCCGCCGGCGCAGGTCTTCTTTCAGTACTTTTACCACGACGCCCGCTTCGTTGGGCGAGGCGACGATTTTGCCGTCCGAAACCCGCAGCATGTTTTTGATTTCGTCTTTTAAAGCCGCGGAAGAGCCGAACAGAAATAATTGTTTCAGTTCGCTGGGTAGGGCCAGCGAACCGCGCAAATGAAATCCGCAGCCGCCTAGCCACAAGGCGGCTAAAACCAGCACGATGCCGCTGAGCTGTTGTGTTGCTTTGGTTGAACGCATGAACTTAAACAACGATGTTCACCAGTTTTTGCGGGACGACGATCAGTTTCTTGATGGGCTTGCCTTCGATGTAGCGCAGCACGTTGTCGTCCGCCAGTGCTAAAGCTTCGATCTCTTGCTTGGATGCGGAAATTGTTACCGACAGTTTGCCGCGCAACTTACCGTTAACTTGCACCACCATCTCTATGCTGTCTTGTACCAGTGCGGAAGGGTCCAGCGTAGGCCAGGCGCGCACAACGATGTCGTCGGCATGGCCGAGTTCGCGCCATAACGCTTGCGAGATATGAGGAACAATCGGCGACAGCATCAATACTACGGCTTCCAAGGCTTCTTGACGTACCGCTTGGCCGTTTGCGCTGTCGTCTTCGAACTTATTCAATGCGTTGACCAATTCCATATTCGCGGCGATGGCGGTATTGAAGGTGTGTCGGCGCGCCATGTCGTCGCTGACCTTTTGTAAAGTCTGGTGCAGTTGACGGCGTAAGGCTTTTTGTACGTCGCTGAAAGTGTTTTTGTCTGCCGCGCTTTGAGGCAAACCGGAAGCGACGTGCAGGTAAACCAAGCGCCACAAACGTTTTAAAAAGCGGGAGGCGCCTTCCACGCCGGCATCGTTCCATTCCAAGGATTGATCCGGTGGGGAGGTGAACATGGTGTAAAGCCGTACCGTATCGGCGCCGTACTTGTCGATCAACAATTGCGGGTCGACCCCGTTGTTTTTGGACTTGGACATTTTTTCGATGGCCCCTACCGTGACGGGCGAGCCGTCGTCCAGTAGTTTGGCCGCGACGATTTTGCCTTTGGCGTCGCGTTCGACTTCGATTTGGGTCAGGTTGAAATAGCGTTTATGGCCGTGTTCGTCCAGTTGATAGAAGGTTTCCGCGACTACCATTCCCTGAGTCAGCAAGTTTTTGAACGGCTCGTCGCAGCCAATCAGGCCTTGGTCGCGCAGCAACTTGGTGTAAAACCGCGCATACAGCAAATGCAAAATCGCGTGTTCGATGCCGCCGATGTAATGATCGACCGGTAACCAATAGTCGGCGCGTTGGTCCAGCATCGCCGTATGACAATCGCGGCTGGCGTAGCGGGCGAAATACCAGGATGACTCCATAAAGGTGTCGAAGGTATCGGTATCGCGCCGCGCGGGTTTGCCGCATTGGGGGCAAGCTACGTGTGGGAATTCGGGATGCGCGGCCAACGGCGACTGCGAACCGTCGAGCACGACGTCGCGCGGCAGCGTGACCGGCAGTTGCTCGTCCGGTACCGGCAGCATGCCGCAATCGCCGCAGTAGATGACGGGCACCGGTGCGCCCCAATAACGCTGGCGGGATACACCCCAATCGCGCAGGCGGAAGTTGGTTTTAGGTTCGCCTTTGCCCAAGGCGATGAGTTTGTCGGCAATCGCCTTGAAGGCGCCGCTAAAATCCAAGCCGTCGAATTCCCCGGAATTCTTCAGTACGCCTTTATCGGTAAAGGCTTTTTCGTGGGTGCTGTCGTCGGAACCGTCGGCAGCGGCTATGACCGGCTTAATGCTGATGCCGTATTTTCGGGCGAATTCGTAATCGCGTTGATCGTGGGCCGGTACCGACATCACCGCGCCGGTGCCGTAGCTCATCAATACGAAGTTGGCGATCCAGACCGGCACCTGCTCGCCGGTCAAGGGATGAGCAGCCGTGTAGCCGGAAGCGATGCCGCGTTTTTCCATGGTTTCCATCGCGGCTTCCGAGGTTTCCATTTGTTTGCACGATTCTATGAAGGCGGCAATCTGCGGATTGACGGCAGCGGCGTGCAGCGCGACCGGGTGTTCTGCGGCTACCGCTACGTAAGTAACCCCCATCACGGTATCCGGGCGGGTGGTGTAAATGCGGATGGGCTCGGCGAAACCTTCGACCGCGAAATCCATTTCCACGCCTTCGGAACGGCCTATCCAATTGGCTTGCATGGTGCGAACCTGTTCCGGCCAGCCGGGCAGTTTTTGCAAGTCGTCCAATAATTCTTGAGCATAAGCGGTGATTTTCAAAAACCACTGCGAAATTTCCTTCTTTTCGACCGGGGTGTCGCAACGCCAGCAGCAGCCGTCTATGACTTGCTCATTGGCCAGTACGGTTTGATCGTGCGGGCACCAATTGACCGGAGCGGTTTTTTTGTAAACCAGGCCTTTTTCTAACAGGCGCAGAAAGAACCACTGTTCCCAGCGGTAGTATTCCGGGTCGCAGGTAGCCAGCTCGCGGGTCCAGTCGTAGCCGAAACCCAAGCGTTTCAGCTGGTCGCGCATGTAGTCGATGTTGGAATAGGTCCAGTCTGCCGGGTGTACTTTATTCTGCATTGCGGCGTTTTCCGCCGGTAGCCCGAAGGCGTCCCAACCCATGGGTTGCAGCACGTGCTTGCCCTGCATGCGTTGGAAGCGGCTGATGACGTCGCCTATGGTGTAATTGCGCACGTGCCCCATATGCAGCTTGCCGCTGGGGTAGGGGAACATCGACAGGCAATAGTATTTTTCTTTGCCGGTATCTTCCGTCGCGGTAAAAACCCCCGATTTTTCCCATTCGGCTTGTATTTTTTGTTCGATTGCCGACGGTGTGTAGTGCTCTTCCATCCTAGTCGTCTTTTGCTGTAAAAAGGCGCTAGAATACCTTACGGACGCTTAAATCTGAAGCGTTCGGTCAATAAAACACCGGGAGACACCATGGGCGAAAATAAACTGACAAAAGCCTACGATCAGTTGATGGAACACCTTTACGAAGCATTGGACGATACCTTGCATTCCGTTGCCGACGCGCTGGAAAAAGCCAAAGAAAAAACCAGCGCAATAGGTGGGCATACTCAGGAAGAAATCAATAGAATCGCCGATTTTCTGATGCGCGATATTCAGCATGCTGCCACTGCGCCGGCTCCGAACAAAGAGCAGGACTCACTGTCCGAATGGCTGAAATTCGATATCGATTTGCTGGAGAATTTTGCGTTGGACGCATTTATGAGTTTGGCGGATAAAACCAAGCTCAAGCTGGCAGCCTTGGAAATGGAAGCCCGGCAATATCACCCCTACAAAAGCGGAGAAGTGGCGGGGCCGGGTACTTTTACCTGCGACGCATGCGGCAAGGAAATCGCTTTTAAATCCACCAGCATGATTCCTAAATGCCCGGCTTGTGGCGGCGACGCATTTACACGTTGTTGATATGGCAAGTATTAACCTTATAATGCGGCCTTTAATTATTATAACTTGAACATCGAGGGCGATTATGCGCAGGGTGATTTTTAATCAGAAAGGCGGGGTCGGCAAATCCACTATTACCTGTAATTTGGCTGCCATCAGCGCCATCGAAGGTAAAAAAACCCTGGTTATCGATTTGGATGTGCAGGGTAATTCCACGCAGTATCTGCTAGGTGCCAAGGTCACTGATTCGGAAAAAACCATTGCGCATTTTTTCAAGGACAGTCTCGGTTTGGGCTTGTTCGGCGGCAGCAAGGAAACTCTGGACGGCACTATCCATGAAACCCCGTTTCCCAATTTGTACGTATTACCTTCACATCCCGATTTGGAAGGCTTGCAAAGCCGTTTGGAATCCAGACATAAGATCTACAAACTAAGAGAAGCCTTGGAGCGTTTGGAAGGCTTCGACAGCGTTTATATCGATACGCCGCCCATCCTGAATTTTTACAGTTTGTCCGCATTAATCGCAGCGGAAAAATGCCTGATTCCCTTCGATTGCGATACCTTCGCCCGAGAGGCCTTATACACTTTGATGCGCTCGATAGCCGAAGTCAAAGCCGATCATAATCCCGGCCTGCACGTCGAAGGCGTAGTGGTCAATCAATACCAAAAGCAGGCCAATCTTCCGCGCCAATTGGTCGAAGACTTGGTGGCCGAAGGTTTGCCGGTATTGGATACTAAAATTTCGACGTCGGTAAAAGTCAGAGAGTCGCACAGCGATGCCAAGCCTTTGATTCATTTCGCACCGTCGCATAAATTGACCGACGAATATCGCGCCTTGCACGTTGAATTGCACCGTTGAGATGCCTGCCGGACGAATCCTTAATTGCCCGGTCGGATGTTGAAAGCGCTTTATAACCGAAGCCGACGGCTGTGTTCAGAATCGGCTGTCATCTTTTTGTTTTGCTCGTTGTCCCAGAGCTAGTCTTTCGTTCTTTGATGCCGGTGCGAGCTTTTTTCCTAATGATTGGCCTGTATGCATCCAAAAGGGTCGACGGCACGTAGTTCTCTATGATCGTTCTGCAACGCAGATACGAGGAGATCAAGACCTGAATCATTTGGAGAACAGATATGAAAGCTCAATTCGGACTAATTTCCGGCATGCTGGTAGTGCTATTACTGGGATATCAAACTAGCGCGCAGTCACGCAGTGCCCAGCCCAGATTCGAACCCGGCGAGATCCAGACCGCCTTCGTGTGCGATTCGACAACCCATACTTGTCGGTGCGATGCGGGTGGAACCGATGACTGTTTTAAATTAGGGGAGTCGCGGTTGTGCAAGGAAGGAACGTTGAAGAAAGACGAGGAAAACGCCCACACGTTAGTATGTGAGTTCAAGTATTAGCCGTTCCTATCGCGCACGGGGACTCAGCCGCCGTGCGCCATCGCCATCCCATTTGGCTGCCCGACCGGCAGCAGACTCGCGATGTCCGGGCCGCAGCTTGACCATGTCCGGCGGAGAGTTGTTAAACAGTGGTTTGAAACGCTTTTGCTTCAAACACGTCTACTTCGTCCTTCAAACCGCTGATGTCGTACCGAACGGCGCAGGGTTGGAACGGAATAGGGCGTAGTAGATTTCTTTTAGCAAAGCGTAATCGGGCGCATGTGTAAAACCGACAAAGCGCACGTTCCTGGAATCCGAACAAAACCGTAGCGCCACCGTTCAGCCTAATTCCACATGAACTTACGCGAGCTCAGTCAACAATTTTCCGCGGACGGCCGAGTCGAGGCCGTCATTTTGCGGCCTAGCCGCGCGGCGCCGGCAATCATGGTTGAACAAGCCGTCGCCGAACCCGGCCGCGGCTTGCTCGGCGACCGCCGTTCGGCCAATCTGCGCAGCGGCAAGCCAGCGACCAAGCGCGAGCTCAGCTTGTTTCAAGCCGAACATCTGCCCATCCTGGCCGCCTGGTGCGGCCTGGAGCATCTGCATCCCACCCGCTTGCGCCGCAATCTGCTGGTATCCGGGCTGAATTTGCTGGCGATGCGTTCGCCGTTTCCGGATACCGAGTTGGAATGGTCGATCGGCGACGAAGTGCGGATACACGTCACAGGTCCCTGTGATCCTTGCTCCAAACTGGCGGCGGAATTGGGATTCGGAAGCTATAACGCGCTACGCGGCCACGGCGGCATGACTGCGCGTATTTCGGCCGGTGGTTTGATACGCGTCGGCGACCCAATCCGCCTGCACGCCATTTTGGACAAGGCGGCAGCAGTCGGCTGATACCGGCAATTGCCGATTGCCCCGATCCTGCCCATTCTCTGCGAATCAAGCATAACCAAGCCGACTTTGTTGGTTGATTTTGTCCGTCTATACCTGAAACTGCAGTTACAGGTAAAGTTGCTTGCCATGGCCCGGCTCGCAACAAACCGACATAACACGTTAGAATTCTCCGCGTTCGATTACGGACGAACGTCGCAGGCGCTAGACTAGACGTTCGGCGACTAACCAAACCATCGCCCTTGACGCCTCCAGCAAGGACAGCCGCATGCAACACCTCGACAAAATCGTCAAACTCCACAACCTATTCAAACACCGCCGCACACCAATTCCCGGTCCGGAAATAGACCGCGAACTGGCTTGCTCCAAAGCCACCCGCCAACGTCTGGTAGACGAACTGCGCGACCGTTTGAATGCGCCGCTGCTCTGCGAACGCGGCACCGGCTATTACTATGATCGCGACGACCCGCGCCACCCGTTCGAACTGCCCGGCATCTGGCTCAGCGCTGCGGAATTGCAAGCCCTGGTCGCCTGCCAGCATCTGCTGGGCAATCTGGCGCCGGGCTCGCTTCGCAACGAAATCGGCCAACTCCGCGACCACCTGGAGAAACTGCTGGACCGCTCGCCGGGCGTCAAAACCCCGCAACTGGGCCGCATCAAAATCCTCAGCCAGGCTTACCGCAACCGCAACGACGACTTATTTCTGACCTTGGTCCAAGCCCTGTTTGAACAACAACGGCTGTTGATTGATTACCACGCCCGCAGCGACAACCAGACCAGCGAACGGCCGGTATCGCCGCAAAACCTGATCTTGTACAAAGATAACTGGTACTTGGACGCCTATTGCCACCAACGTCAGGAGCCGCGCACCTTCGCGCTGGACCGGATCAGATCGGCAACCGCCAGCGGCGAACCGGCGCAACTGCTGGACCCGGCCACCCTGCAACAACACTTCGGCTCGTCCTACGGCATCTTCGCCGGCACGCCTGAACACACCGCCGTTCTCAACTTCTCCGCCAAGGCCGGGCGCTGGGTATCCGACGAAACCTGGCACAGCCAACAACAATGCCAGTGGCTAACCGACGGCCGCTATCAACTGCGCATCCCCTTCAACCGCCACGAAGAACTGCTGATGGACGTTTTGAAATACGGCGCCGAGGTGGAAGTGGTGGCGCCGGGATTTTTGCGGGAATTGGTGCGCGAGCAGGCGGAGCGGATGCTGACGTTGTACCGGTGAAATGGCAAAGCACGGTGCGTGTTCAAGAGCGCTGCTTAGAAAATTCCGATTTTCAGATTCCGAATAACAGAATAATCTGCGGCTATGATTCATTCGTTTGCTTGCTCCGATACCCAAGCGCTTTTCAATAGCGAGTTGGTACTGCAATTTAAAAACATTGAGCGCGTCGCTCGGCGCAAGCTTTTGCAGCTGCATGCCGCTACCGACTTGGCCAGCTTACGCATTCCACCCGGAAACCGGCTCGAATCTTTAAAAGGCGATCGCAGTAGGCAGTACAGCATCCGTATCAACGAACAATGGCGGATTCGCTTTGCATGGCGAGAAGATGGTGCCTACTAGGTCGAAATTGTGGACTATCACTAGGTGAAACATGATTGAACTACTTGATGAAATACACCCCGGCGAAATCTTGCTGGAGGATTTTATGAAGCCGATGGGCATCTCCGCCCGTCAGCTCGCCGCGGATATTGACGTTCCCCCCAGTCGAATCAGCGAATTGGTCAATGGCAAACGCCCGATCACTGCCGATACCGCCCTCAGGCTGGGCTTGTTTTTCGGCATGGAACCACGGTTCTGGCTAAACCTGCAAAGCGAACACGACATGCGCATCGTCATCCGCACCCAACGCGAAACCATAGTACCGAGAATTCGGCCGTTTCAGCAGCCGGCTGTTTAAATTTACTTTGTCACATTAGCCTTACTTACCCTGGAAAGTTTTGCACGCCGTTTTGCACCGATTCTGGAAAATCCAAAAAAGTGTTCAGCTTGAAACCAGAATCGGTGTTCAGATTGCGCCAGGATGAATGTTCAACTTGGGCCAGAATATGCAACTGCTGCTGCCAATATCAAGACCGGCGCATTGGGGGGGCTGAATATCAATACTTTGGTGACGCGCATAGCCATGGGCAAATTCCTCAAGAGACTAAAAATAACCCTTCCAGCAATGGGACGTCATCATGCTCATTCTCTCAGCGGGATACCTTCGGTTCACCATTTTCGCCGACGTCGCCAGACCGCACTCAGAGAACGGGCACAGGACACCGTGCTTATTCGGCCTTCGCTGGAAAGGTCCCCACAGAATAAACTTTCAACAGCAGCCTTTCCCTGTTTCTTGTTAACGCCATGCGACCGAAGGGCGCTTACTTTGCTCAGTACGAACGGTTAGGCGGAAAAAGTCGTTTCGGGAAGTTATTTTTTGCGAAATCCTCAATAAGCCTTGTGCGCTGCCACCGCCAAATGATTAAAATGAACAAAATAATCATTTTTTTAGCCGGGAGACTTTTATGAAAACCGTCAATGCCACTCAAGCCAAACAGTTATTCGGCGAATTGCTGAACAATGCTCAACAGGAGCCGGTGGTAATTCAAAAACATCAAAAAGATTTCGCCATTTTAGTGTCGTCTTCCCGCTATCAGGAGTTGCTGGAGTTCGAAGACAAATGCCTGCACAGCCTGGCGCTAACCGCCGAACAAGAAGGCTATATCGGAACCGAAGCCGGCCGGAGCTTGTTGGATAGCATTTGATGCGCCAAATCGACTTCACCAAGAGCGCCGAGCGCAGCCTGCGCAAGCTGGCGGAAGCGGATCGGCGCATTGCCAAACAAATCAAAATCAAACTGTTGGCGTTGTTGCAGGAACCGCAACCGCCCGAATCCCTGAAAATGGTCGGCAACCCAGAATATCTGCGAATACGCGTCGGCAAGTACCGCATCATTTACCGCTACGACGCCGCCATGCTCTACGTGGTGCTGATCGCCAAGCGGGAAATCGTCTACGAGGAATTTGCCCGGCTGATAGCGCGGTAACGAGCGGCGTTGGCCGTAATGAGCAACAACAGGCATGCGCTAGCGTAGATTGCTTTAAGTGGGTAAATAGGCCTCATAGCGGTTAAATAGTAATTCTGAATATTCTCTTTGCTTAAAAAATTTTTGACTTTTTGTTTTTACGCCGCTACTGTGCACCTGACTTCACTTTTCTCGGGAGGTATGCATGCGGCATCTTTTGCAACAATTTTTTGTTCGCGCCATAAATAATTTTCTCAATTCGATTGCGGAGAACAAGCCACAAAGCTTGAGCGCTAAATCCAGTGGCGATGACATAGAAATCAATATCATTGTTCGGCGCAAGTAAATTTTTTGGGACACCCCGATACACATTTCCCAAGCTTTTAAAGATATGTGCAGCTTGGGCTTCATTGAAGTAAGCATAGTGATTATTCAAGTTACGCATGTTTATTTAAATTTCCGTGGCGTGAAAGCGCCACGGCCTCATAGGCGGAAATTTCAATAATAAAAATCTCGGTATCGGGTTTTGAGACCGAGACGTTGTAAGTTAGAGCCCAGAGCTCCCACCCTATAACCACCAAGCAAGGTAAGTTATGGCTATTGACGAAAAATTCGAGGCTTTTTTTCAGGAAATCACCGGCTTTCCGATGTTGCGTTGGCAACGTCGACTATTTCAGCAACTTTGCGAAAACCGCTTGCCGGATACGCTGGATTTACCAACCGGCCTGGGTAAAACCACGGTCATGGTGCTGTGGTTGCTGGCGCGCGCGGAAAATCCTTCACTACCAAAACGATTGGTTTATGTCGTGGATCGACGCGTTGTTGTTGACCAGGCTACGCAAGTTGCCGAGGAACTAAAAACAAACTTGCAAGAAATGCCGGAACTCAAGTCAATGCTTGGCTTGAGCGAACAAGAGTCTTTGCCGGTGTCGACTTTGCGCGGCCAATACGCCGACAACCGTCAATGGCTGGCCGACCCGACCAAGCCGGCGATCATCGTCGGCACCATCGACATGATCGGCTCGCGTTTGCTGTTCGAAGGTTACGGCGTGTCGCGCAACATGCGCCGCTACCATGCCGGATTTCTGGGAGCGGATAGTCTTTGCGTGCTGGACGAAGCCCATCTATGTTGGCCGTTCCAAGCTTTGCTACAGAGTATTGCCGCCGACAAATCGTTGCATCCAATCAACGGCAAACAGCTTCTGATTCCGCCCTTTAAATGCTTGTCGCTATCGGCTACCGGCAAGCAAACCGAAAATCAGGCCTTTGGCTTGGAAGCGGAAGATTACGATGATGCCCTGGTTGCCAAACGGTTCAATGCCGAAAAGCAATTGACGCTTGAAATCAAAAACGAAGGCGACGCGATAGTCGAACTGCTAAGCGAAAGCGCTTGGCAACTAAAAGACAGCGGCAAGCGGATTTTGATTTTCTGCAACAAGCGGGAGCACGCACAGAAAATCAAGGACGAACTGGATAAACGCATCAAGCAAGACAAAGCCCACCACCAAACCAATCTGCTGGTTGGTGGTCGCCGGGTTCAAGAGCGGCAGACGTTGGTCGAGTGGCTAACGGTTAACGGCTTCCTCGCCGGAGCTCAAACTCCGCCCAATAGCGTAGCCTTTTTAGTCGCCACTTCCGCCGGCGAAGTCGGTATCGATTTGGATGCCGACCACATGGTGTGCGATTTGGTGGCTTATGAGCGCATGGTGCAGCGTTTTGGTCGGGTGAATCGGCGTGGCGAGAAGCATGCGCAAATCAAGGTGATTGCCGTACCGCCGAAAATGCCCAAGATCCAGCGCCCGGTTGACCCTGGTTTAGCTGAGCCGCAACCGCCTGCAACCCCGCCGGAAAACTCAGACAAAGCGGTATTGAAACAATACAAGCAAGACCAAAAAGCTTTCGAGAAGGTGCAAAAAGAGTATGCGAAAGCGCACGAAGACAATGCGCAGCAACTCGCCGCTTACCAACAATCGACCAAGGCGTTTCAAAGTTATCAGGCGCAACTTGGCGTCATAAAACGATTGGGAGCTGATGCCAGCCCAAGCGCGATTGTCGCGTTAAAAAATGCCATCCCCGTTGACGAATTAAACCGCGCACTTTCGGAAGAACCTTTGAGACCTTCGTTAACCCGCCCGGTGGTCGATGCCTGGTCGATGACCTCGTTGGAACAACACTGCGCCCGCCCGGACATTCAACCCTGGCTGCGCGGCTGGCAACCCAACGATGAACCGGAAACCACCCTGGCTTGGCGAGAATGCTTACCCTGGCGCGATAACGATGCCTTACCGAATGCGGCTGAAGTGACAGCCTTTTTTGAAAACGCGCCGATTCATCTGAGTGAAACGTTGGAAATACCTGTTCGGGAGGCAATAAAAACGCTGCTCAAACGCGCACAAAAACTATGGCAGGAAAAACCGCAAGATTCGGATCAACCGGCACTGATAATCCTTAACCGATCCGGCGAATTGGTGCGTAACGGTGCCTTAATGCTCCGGCAACTAGCGGAACAAAGCAGCGACGATTTGAAAGCATTGCTGACAAATCGCCAAGCAGTCATCGCACGCTGGTTAGGCGGCCTTAAAGACGGCCTGCTGAACGATGCTGCCGACAGCGAAGAGTTAACGACGCTCGACTATCAATGGACAAGCGACTTGCAAACAACCATTGGTTATCGCATCCAAAACGATGCGGAAGCGGAACAGGACAACGCTGTTTGGCATACCGTTTACCGTTTTATCGCCAAAACCGACGCCGAAGACGAAGCAGCGGAAACCTGGCGAATCCAGGTTTATCGCGGCGCCAATTCGCAACGCCTGGGTGATCCGGCTGTTTCGCGGTTCACGCAAAGCCTAGAGAAACATCACGATTTGGCCGGACAGGAAATGGCGGCGATAGCGCAAGGCTTAAACCTCACAGCGGAATTTGTCGAGTTGATCGTCGCGGCCATGCGTCGCCATGACTTGGGCAAACAGCGGGGCCTTTGGCAAATCGCGATGAACGCTCCAGCAGACGGCCGCCCCTACGCTAAAACCTTGGGCGGCGGCAATCCGCGTTTGCTGGCCGGATACCGCCATGAATTCGGTTCATTGGCGGACGTGGCAAACGACGCGGCCATCAACCAGTTACCAACAGAGTTACAGGATTTAGCGCTGCATTTGATCGCCTCTCATCACGGTTACGCTTGCCCGGTGATTGCGCCAATCGATCCCGGCGCGCCGCCTTCAGTATTGGCCGAACGGGCGCAACAAGCCGCATTGCGTTTTGCCCGCCTGCAACGGCAATGGGGGCCTTGGGGTTTGGCCTGGTGGGAAGCGGTGTTTCGCGCCGCCGATCATCGCGCCTCGCAAATCAGCGACGAACAAGCGGAAATGGAGGGCAAGGCATGAATATCAGCGCAATCCCGGTCGATTTGACCAACCCCGGCCAAGTGTTGGCATGCATGGGTTTTTTGGAGGCATCCGAAGCCTTGTTGGGTTATGCCGAAGCGCGTTTCGATTGGCAACCGGCCACCGGTGCGCAGTTTCAGTTACGAACGGAAACGTCGGAAAATCCGTTTGCCGACTTGCTGGCTTTTTTGGCCGATGCCAAAGCCATTGCCATTGTTCCCGCAGATTGGCTGGTGCCAAGCAAAATAACCGAATTTACGATTGCCGATACCTTTCCCGCACCGGAGGCTGACGCAACTTCACTACCGATCCAACTACAAGATTCGACGGGGCGCAGTGTGTTGCTTAACCACTGGGCGGATGGCGGCGTGGATGAAACGTTCAAGCTATATGCCGGTAATCGTAGCGCGCAGAAGATCGCCAACGACATGTTGCGGGAAATTGTCGCTCTCTGGAACACGAGGCACGACGCACTGTTACTCGATCCGCTCAATGTGCTGTGCAGCATGGGCGGCAGTTTCAATTTCGATCCGAGAGGTGCGTGGATGGGGCTCGACGTGGGTTATTCGATCAACGATCTGAAAAGCAATAAGGAGTTGGAGCAAAAAGTCGTCGCTTCCCCGGTGGTTGAATTGCTGGCGGCATGGGGACTACAACACGCCCGTCCGTTTGAATTGGCGTTACGCCGATATCGCTATGCCGTTTGGAACGACTGGCTGCCGCCGCAATTGGCCCGACCGGCGTTGAGCGGGCAACTGCCTTTGGCGCACAAGCGCCAGTATCAATTCGCGCTCGATTTGTCGGGCAAAAACAAAATCGTCTGTTACGCCATTCAGGAGAATACGCCATGAGCCAAACCCAAGCACTCAGCCACGACATTATTAACCAATGGGCGGACAACCCCAAAGGTCCGGTGGCATTGATACTCAAGCAAAAACTGTTACCGGTGGACGGCGAAGGCGGCGTGATTTTTCCGCCCACCTACGCCGATATTGGGTACTCGATCGATACCCTGTCTGACGGCACAAAAGTGGCCCAAATCGACTCGGTGCCTTCGCAGGCCAACCGTAGCGAACCGGTTTTTATGGATGACGAGTACCGGGATTTGGTGCCGCAAATCGACATCAATTTGGGCAACAAGGACGACCCGGAACGTAAGGTGTCGATCTTGGAATTGGCGCACCGGGCCGGCGATGCGGTGGTAAGGTCTACCGACGAATTGGCCATGGAAATCGACGAGGCGTTTAAAACCCTTTTGAGAACTCATAACGCCGTGCCGTTGGCAAAACTGGCGCCGACTTCGTTGGTTTTCGGCGCTTGGGATTCCAGAGGTACACAAGTCAAACGACCCCGCTTGATTCGCTCGATTATCCGCGCCGAGGATGTGGAAGTGTTAAGTACAGCCGCCCAATACAACAGTGTTTGGAAGTTGTTGGACGACGACCAAAAAAAGGCGTTAACCGACGAAGCAAAAAAGCAAAAGGTAAAACTTTCCGTAAAAGGATTTAATGATGTGCCGGCCCCCAAAGGTTTGGGCGGCATCATCGCCCGTGGCCCCATTACCCGCCAAGTCACGATTAACTTGATTGCCCTGCAATCGATCAAGGGCGACAACGAAGAATCCACCGTGCGGCTAAAACGCTATTTGCTGGCCTTGGCATTGGTCGCCGCCACCGCCGAAACCGAACTGTATTTGCGCGAAGGCTGTTTATTGCGTTGCGCCGACGATGCGGACATTTGGGAGGCGGTGGCTAGACGCGGGGCTTCGCAGTTTTATAGCTTGTCGGCGGATCAAGAACGCTTGCTGATTAAAGACTATGCCCAGCAAGCGGCAACTGCTTTTGGCGTTAAGCAACCCGGGAAAACCTACCAATTCAACATCAAAAAAGCCAAGGAGTTACTCGCCAAAAAAGAAGAAGCCGATAGCGACGCCGAGGGGTGAGCCATGAACCAACAGGCTCTCGTTATTTCCGTTCGTTTACTGGATGACCGCTATCACGGCAACGGTACTTGGCCGCCGTCGCCATTTAGGTTGTTTCAAGCGTTAGTCGCAGCGGCTTACACAGGCTCCACCGCTTCCGACGCGGAAGCGGCGGCGTTGCGCTGGTTAGAGCAATTGCCGCCGCCGGTGGTGTTGAGCCCGGCCTGCAAACAATCGGCATTAACGACTTATTACGTGCCGCGTAACGGTGCCGATGCGCAACAAGGCAATTTAGCGGCGGCCGCGAAAAAACGTGACGCCAAATTAGCCAAGCCTTGGCTGTTCGACGGCCAGCAACCGCTGCATTACGTGTGGTTCTTTGCCGAACGCGCCGATGAAGCACAAACTCTGGCTGAACTGAGCGAACGACTCTATCAGCTGGGTCGCGGCGTGGATATGGCGTTTGCTTGGGCGGAGCAACTGAGTGCCGATCAAGCCAAGCAAATCATTGTTCAACATGCCGGCCCCGTGTTCCGGCCTACGCCGCTAGGCGTCAGCAATATGCTGGATTGTCCGAGTCCAAGTCGGTCTTTGGACTCGCTGTTGACCCGTTACCAAGGTCAATTAAAACGTCTGCGTAAAGGCGAATTCCACAAACCGCCACTACCGATATTTCAACCCACCGGTTATAACTGCCCATCGTCGTTGTTGTTGTTCGATATTCAAAATCAACACGGCGACGTTGCCGCGCAAACACTGACCGCTGCCGCTCAATTCACCCAACGTTTGGTTGAACTGGCAAAAAATCGCTTGAAACAACATTTTCCGGAGTACGCCGAACGTTACTTGGCCGGCATTGGCGCCAATGACGCGGACAAGGCGTTGCGCATTCGGGCAATCCCTTTGCCGTCGATCGGCTATCAACGCACCAACCCCGATATTCGCCGGGTGCTGGTTGAAGTGCCGGCCGATTGTCCGTTGCAATTGGCCGACGTGGAATGGGCATTCGCCGGCTGGCCGCTGGATGTCAATCTGGAAACCGGCGAAATCGACCCGCATACACCGGTTTTGGTCAAAGCGAACGATCATAAGATGTTGGAGCATTACGGCATAAGCGGACAAAAAGCCGCCCGCGTTTGGCATACCGTAACGCCGGTTGTCTTGCCTCTGGGTAAAAGCTTTCCTGCGCAGTCCGGCGCCGAACGGGTTTTGAAACAAGGCCAATTGCATCACGCCGCCCGCCAAGCCTTGCGGCATTGCGGCATTACCGCGCCGGTGCAAATCCTAAGCATTCAGCGAGAACCTTTCGATAGCACCGGCACCTTGGCTGAAGATTTTGCTTTCCAGCGCTTTGATCGTTCCCGGCTTTATCATTTGGAACTGGCATTTCCAGAGCCGATGACCGGCCCGTTGGTCATCGGTGACGGACGCTATCTTGGGCTGGGCCTGATGCGACCGGCGACCGAGTCACCCCGTTCCGTCATGCGCTTTGCCATCAATCCAAGCAATCGACCTACGTTGCAAAGTCGGTCGGATATGCTGCAAGCCGTTCGCAGAGCCTTGATGAGCTTGGATCGGCAATTATTCGGGCAGGCAAGCCGCTTGATTTCAGGCCATGAAGCGGACGGTTCCGCCGACCGTTCGGGAAATCACCAACATATCTTTTTGGCCGCCGACGATAACGACGGCGACGGTTTGCTGGATTGCCTGCTGGTGGCGGCGCCATGGGGATGTGACCGTAACGCAAAATACTCGAACGGCGACCGGGAGCGTTTCGAAATGGTGGTCAGCCGATTGATGACTGTTCGGGCCGGCGCGTTGGGGATCATTAGCTTGCAACTCCAGGACGACACGGCGAACCATGAAGATTCGCTGCTAAGTTCGGCAAAGCGTTGGAAAACTATTTCAGCCTACCGGCCCACCCGCTGCCCAAAAACGTTGGCTCAAGCGGACGACGCGATACGTGTCGATGTGGTTAACGAATGCCTGCGTCGTGGTTTACCGGAACCGAAGGTGGAAATTTTGAATATCCACCAAGGCCGCAAAGGCGGCATCAAAGCCCAGCTCAGCCTGAGTTTTGCGGTCGCAGTCGCCGGACCGTTGTTACTCGGTAAAGACAGCCACGAAGGCGGCGGCTTGTTCGGAGCGGAGTAATGCCCTCACCACAACCCCATCACCCCCCGCAAACTCTTCTCCACCGCCGCCAGTTCCTCGGCGGTGACGGTGGCGAGTGGGCCTTCGCCGAAGCGGTCTCTGTCGAGGGCGCGGGGTTGGTCGGTGATGACTTGGCAGGATTTAAGCAGGCGGCCGCGCGGCGGCAGGGTGACGCGCCAACGCTTAAACAGTGGGTAAACCTGCGTGGTCAACGGCAGCACGACCACCATCGGCGTAATGGTTTCGTTCAATTCGTCGGTCTGGATAATCAGCACCGGTCGTGCTTTGCCGATTTCGCGACCGCGGGGCGGGTTCAAATTGCCGACCCATATTTCTCCGCGCTTCATCATTCCCACCATTTTTCGTCAGGGTCGATGCCGGCGGCGCGTTCTTCGGCAATCAAACGATCCAGAGCGTCGTCGGCGGCATCGAATTCTTCGGCAATGGCCAAGGCTTCGCGGCGGATTTCCGGGTCGGCGTATGCCGTGCGCACTTCCGCCACCATTTCCGCCATAAACCGCTCCCGCTCGCGACGGGCCAGGTATTCGATGATCGCCAAGCGGGCGATTTCCGATTGGCTTTTGCCTTCCAGTTGGGCTTCGGCTTTGAGATTGGCTTCGACATCGTCGGGTAAACGCAGGCTGATAGCAGGCATGGCGGACTCCAGGTAATACGCTGATGATGACAAATTGTATTACAAAATGACTGACAACGAACGCCCGCCCGTCCAACTGGAATTGCCTTTGCCCTTCCCGGAATTGTCCGGCGACATGCCGTTGCTGCCGGCGCGGATGATCAACGAATACCAGTACTGCCCGCGTTTGGCCTATCTGGAATGGGTGCAAGGCGAATGGGCGGCGTCGGCGGACACCGTGGAAGGCGACCACGCCCACCGCCGGGTGGATAAGCCGTCCAAGCGTTTTCCGGAAGCCGACGAATTGGATGACACCGAGAAGTTGCACGGCCGCTCGATCACACTATCGTCCAATCGCTTGGGTTTGATCGCCAAGCTGGATTTGATCGAAGCCGAGGACGGCATCGTCACACCGATCGATTACAAGCGCGGCAAGCGCCCACACGTGGCGCGCGGCGCTTACGACCCGGAACGGGTGCAACTCTGCGTGCAGGCCATGGTGTTGCGCGAACACGGTTACGTCTGCGAGGAGGGCGCCTTGTACTTCGTGCAAAGCCGGGAACGGGTGCGGGTGGTGTTCGACGACGAGCTCGAGCAGCTCACCCAAAACGCCATCAACGGCCTGCGCCTGATTGCGGCTGGTGGTCACATTCCCGATCCGCTGCTGGACAGTCCCAAGTGCTCCGGTTGCTCGCTGGTGGGTATTTGCCTACCGGACGAAGTCAATTATCTGCGCCACGCCGACTTGGAACCCCGGCCGCTGGCGGTGATGCGCGACGAAGCGCTGCCGGTTTACGTGCAGGCCTACAAAGCCAAGATCGGCAAAAAGGGCGAGGAACTGGAGATCAGCATCGACGACGAAAAGGTGCAGACCGCGCGGCTGGTGGATGTTTCCCAAGTCGTAGTGATGGGCAACGTCTACATCACCACGCCGTGTTTGCAAGACTTGATGAAGCGCGAGATTCCGGTCAGTTGGCACAGTTACGGCGGCTGGTTTGTCGGCCACACCGTCGGCACCGGCCACAAGAACGTCGAGTTGCGCACCGCCCAGTACAAAGCCAGTTTCGACGACAAAACCTGTCTGGCGATTGCCCGCAATCTGGTGCGCGCCAAAATCCAGAACAGCCGCACTTTAGCGCGGCGCAACTGGCGCTCCGACGTACCGGTGGAACCCTTGCTGGACGCCCTGAAAAACCTGGCCGACAAAGCCTTGCGCGCCACCGACTTGCCGCAATTGCTGGGGATAGAAGGCGGGGCGGCTGCCCAATATTTCGCCGCCTTCGATCAATTGATCAAAAAACCGGACGACAGCAAGCAGCTGAGTTTTGACTTCAACACCCGCAACCGGCGACCGCCCACCGATCCGGTCAATGCCTTGCTGTCGTTTGCCTATGCCATGCTGACCCGCACCTGGACCATGAATTTGAGCGCGGTCGGCTTGGACCCGTATCGCGGCTTTTACCACCAGCCGCGCTATGGCCGGCCGGCGCTGGCATTGGATTTGATGGAACCGTTCCGGCCCATCATCGCCGATTCCACCGTACTGCAAGTCATCAACAACGGCGAGGTGCGTCCCACCGATTTCGTCAGCGCCGCCGGCAGCGTCAACTTGAACGACGGCGGCCGCAAGCGCTTCATCGCCGCCTTCGAACGCCGCATGAGCCAGGAGATTACCCATCCGCTGTTCGGTTACAAAGTCGATTACCGGCGCCTGTTCGAAATCCAGGCCCGCTTGTTCGGCCGCTATTTGCTCGGCGAACTCCCGGAATATCCCAATTTCACCACGCGCTGATGGCGGCCTACGAACATCTTTACATCATCACCTACGACATCCGCGACCCCAAGCGCTGGCGCCGGGTATTCCGGTTGATGAAAGGCTACGGCGAATGGCTGCAACTGTCGGTGTTCCAATGCCGGCTCAGCCGCAAGCGCCACGCCGAATTGATTGCGCTGTTGGACGGCATCATTCACCATAACGAAGACCACATCTTGATCGTCAACATCGGCCCGGCGGAAACCGTCAAGCCGTCGGTGGTCAGTTTGGGCAAGGATTTTGAGGTGGTGGCACGGCAGCCGGTGATCGTATGAGGTTACCGGGACGAGTGGCACATCGGTCATCCGTTAGTCGAAGTGAGGCCGGTTCAACCTGTAAAAACCGGCCGGTGGTTTTGGTTGGGTCTGGCGTACAGTCGCCCCGTCTCCTATCGCCACCCGTCGATTGTAAACGGATAAACCGTCTATGTATCGATGATTTCGATTCCGATATGGTCAATTGGAACGGCAAGCAGTCAGGCCGATGAACATAAAACGGTCGCAATATGCTGACTGGAGGCCAACGCTATTCGCGGGAATGGATCTCTGCCACAATGGTCGTCAAATCAAGATTACGACCGTTCGCCGCGATAGCGCGAGCGCTGCGGTGCCGCTCAATAGCCGGGCAGGTCTCGCAACCCGTCAGCTCTTTAACAATCAGCAACTTGGAAACTTCTGTTGGCGCTTTACAGACATTTCCGCTAGATTTGATCAGCGGTTGGGCACAGCCCTCGCAAACGCCCCCTGCAGGCCACGCCATCTAAGGCGTACAGCCCGCGCTGCCTTCCCCGGCCACCAGCCGGGGCCTCATTGAAGCTTAACCGAGCGCTGGCAGCGCTTTATCGCCTTCATTCGCCTTCCCCGGCCACCAGCCGGGGCCTCATTGAAGCCAGCTGGAGCTGCAAGACGGCGAGGTCGCACTCCACGCCTTCCCCGGCCACCAGCCGGGGCCTCATTGAAGCTACCGCCAACACATTGGATGCCATTACCAGAGCAACCAAGCCTTCCCCGGCCACCAGCCGGGGCCTCATTGAAGCATTGGTTTGCGACAAAATCGCGCCGCGCAAGTCATGCCTTCCCCGGCCACCAGCCGGGGCCTCATTGAAGCGATCAGGATTTCCAGCTGCTGCAGCCGGGCGTTGATTGCCTTCCCCGGCCACCAGCCGGGGCCTCATTGAAGCTCAGGGTTGTGCTTGAAAATTTTTTCACCAACTTCTGCCTTCCCCGGCCACCAGCCGGGGCCTCATTGAAGCCACTTTATCACCCACGCCCGCACGGTGCTCGCTCGGTGCCTTCCCCGGCCACCAGCCGGGGCCTCATTGAAGCTTTCATTTCCAGCACGGCTTTGAACGACTGGAATACTTGCCTTCCCCGGCCACCAGCCGGGGCCTCATTGAAGCAGGTACATCCACCACCATTTGCCCGCGGCTTTCGATGCCTTCCCCGGCCACCAGCCGGGGCCTCATTGAAGCAACAGCGGCGTCAGTCATCGGCGGGCGCTGCAGGTGAGCCTTCCCCGGCCACCAGCCGGGGCCTCATTGAAGCATGCTGCCGACCAGGCCGGTGAGTTGACTGGCCCAGGTGCCTTCCCCGGCCACCAGCCGGGGCCTCATTGAAGCAAGCCGGTTGATCGTGGACATACAGCGTTAATCAAAGCCTTCCCCGGCCACCAGCCGGGGCCTCATTGAAGCGCGCTTTAGGTCGTGAAAGGTAAATCTGATAAAGTCTAGCCTTCCCCGGCCACCAGCCGGGGCCTCATTGAAGCCGTGCCACATCATCACAGCTACGGGCTTTAAACAGTCGCCTTCCCCGGCCACCAGCCGGGGCCTCATTGAAGCTCCGCCTACGTGCTGCGCTACCTGCGAGCCGCCATGCCTTCCCCGGCCACCAGCCGGGGCCTCATTGAAGCTACACCTCGTAATTTCACCCCATCCGTTACCTGCGGCAGCCTTCCCCGGCCACCAGCCGGGGCCTCATTGAAGCCGGATGTGGTGGGTAGTTACGAAACCCATCGCCACAAGCCTTCCCCGGCCACCAGCCGGGGCCTCATTGAAGCTCATCGGATAATTTGCCCCGTTCCCGTCCGAAATAGCCTTCCCCGGCCACCAGCCGGGGCCTCATTGAAGCTAAGTCCTTATCGGCCATGTTTGCGTTTTTTGCGGCGGCCTTCCCCGGCCACCAGCCGGGGCCTCATTGAAGCACGTCAACCGCGTTATTCAGTTGATTTTGTCGGTGTCGCCTTCCCCGGCCACCAGCCGGGGCCTCATTGAAGCAGCCCGCTCAGGGTTTGCGAATATTGGCAGTCAATCGCCTTCCCCGGCCACCAGCCGGGGCCTCATTGAAGCTTCCTGGCGAATAAACGGCGCGACCGAACCGTCGGTGCCTTCCCCGGCCACCAGCCGGGGCCTCATTGAAGCAGGTCATCAGAATACATAGCAGGCCGGATTTAGCCGCCTTCCCCGGCCACCAGCCGGGGCCTCATTGAAGCATTGAGTTCTCGGGGCTAAGTAGGGTGGCTCGGTGTGCCTTCCCCGGCCACCAGCCGGGGCCTCATTGAAGCCTGACTATCCGAGAAGTGCCGTTCTTGTATTCCCTCGCCTTCCCCGGCCACCAGCCGGGGCCTCATTGAAGCGATAGATTGTAAGCGAAATTCAATCGCCGCTAATCTTGCCTTCCCCGGCCACCAGCCGGGGCCTCATTGAAGCCGGGTTAGCAGCTCAATCACAGGCGTTAGCGAAATCATGCCTTCCCCGGCCACCAGCCGGGGCCTCATTGAAGCGTAGTAATCGATGACTCGTATCTCTTTGCCAATAAGCCTTCCCCGGCCACCAGCCGGGGCCTCATTGAAGCATGAGTCTCGACGCGGCCGGCTTCACCGACAACCTGAAGCCTTCCCCGGCCACCCGCCGGTTTGATTTTTCGCTAGTGGATAGGTATCGTGACCACTCACCTTTCCCGGGAGACGGTTATGGAATTTAAAAGGCAATATATCGTTAACGAAGACAGCCAGAGAGTCGCGGTACAACTGGATATTGACACCTTCGAAAAGATTGAAAATGTTTTGGAAAATTATGCTCTGGTGCAATTAATAAATGCCGACGACAGCGAAACCTTAAATATCGAGGATGCTAAAAAGGACCGTAGGTACGATTAGCGAAGCGTAATCGGACGAATGTTTAAACCTAACAAACACTCAAACTCTTAAAACACTAAAAAACCATGCCCAATTACCGACGCGCTTTTATTCTGGGTGGCACATGGTTTTTTACGGTGAATTTGTTGGCGAGAAAGAATAACGATTTGTTGATCCGGGAAATCGATTTATTGCGAGACACGGTGCGTGCGGTGCGTAAGCGTTACTCTTTTCAAATCGATGTCTGGGTGGTATTACCGGAACACATGCATGCGGTTTGGACGTTACCGCCGGGTGATGCGGATTTCAGTAAACGCTGGCGATTAATCAAAAGTGGATTTTCTCGTGCATTGCCAAAAACCGAGTATCGGTCGAATGTTCGAAAGAAGGCTGGCGAACGTGGAATCTGGCAGCGACATTTCTGGGAACATTCAATACGCGACGAATCAGACTTTGAACGCCATATTGATTATGTGCATATCAATCCGGTTAAACATGGGCATGTCGCCAAAGCCGTCGAGTGGTCTTATTCGAGTTTCCATCGGTATGTGGAAAAGGGAGTTTATTCGCGTAATTGGGGTGGAGATTTGGATTTGATGGTGGAAGGGGATGATTAACATTCGTCCGATTACGCTTCGCTAATCGGACCTACCAAGTTTTATTTTCTAACTTTAAATTCCGGGATGGTTTTTCTCCCCTTTTGCCGCGCCGAGCACCGGAGGGTTTGGACGGACAAATCGGCAGGATAGCCGATTTGCATGCGCAGCACCCGCAGGGCGAGGTACATGGATGTTCCGAGTGAGCAGCCCGCAGGGGCGATGCAGGGATGCCCTTTCGAAAACCCCGTTCAAACCCTTCGGAGCGAAGGATCAAAGCGGCATGGGGCGGTCTTTCTTTTGGGTACTTTTCTTTGGCCGTCCAAAGAAAAGTACCTCGGCTGTCGGGCTGACAAATCGGCAGGATAGCCGATTTGCATGTGAAGCACCCGCAGGGCGAAACACATGGATGTATTTCGTGAAACCGACATTAAAATAACCGTCGCGGCAGCGACACAACCGAAACTCAATACTCATAATGAAACCGCAACTGCGCAATCAACAACGTATTCCCGGCAATCTTATAAACGATCCGATGCTCGTCGTTAATCCGCCGCGACCAATAGCCGGACAAGCCGTGTTTCAGAGGCTCCGGCTTGCCGATACCCTCGAACGGCTGGCGCTGGATTTCCTTGATCAATTGGTTGATACGTTTAAGAATGGCCTTGTCGGTGGCTTGCCAGTATAGGTAGCTGTCCCAGGCGTCGGAGGAAAACCTGATTTTCACTCGATCAACTCATGCTCCGCGCCTTGGCCGGATTCCAGCTCGGCGATGGATTCCAGCAAGCGGCGGGCGTTGGCGGGCGAACGCAGCAGGTAGGCGGTTTCCTCCATGGCTTGGAAATCTTCCAAAGACAGCATCACCACCGGAGATTCGCTTTTGCGGGTGATGATGATGGGGGCATGGTCGGCGCAAACCTTGTCCATGGTTTTGGCTAAATTGGCGCGAGCGGCGCTGTAACTGATGGCGTCCATTGATGCTCCTGTTGTACAAAAAAGTGTACGATAGCTTAACCCCCGACGGTTGGGGAGTGCAAATTGGAAAACAGGCTCAACCGCGCCTAACCTACACCGCATAAGAGCAATTAGCGATGACAACCATTCAGATCAAACTTAAAGACGTTTACGTGGATCGTTTATTGGCGATTATTTCCGAACACGACGAAATACCGATTGAGGCGATTGCTGTAGATGGCACCGCTGAAACGAGCAATTTAGACAAACAGAACAAGAAGCGGACCTTACTAAGAATCGCTAAAGCTTGCGCCGACTTGCCGACGCTGGATACCAGTTCAACGGACGCTATTTTGGGCTATGCAAGCAGCGAAAGCGGTTTATGGGGCAACGATTGATGGTCGTCGATTCATCCGCCTTGATCGCGGTGTTGCTGATGGAAGCAGATGCCGATCAACTGTTAAACCAACTCGTTGATGCCGAAGAACTCTATTTGAGCGCGGTCAGTTTGTTGGAAACGGCTATTGTCATCGAACACAAAAAAGGTCTGGCGGGTGCGGAAAAACTGGACGAATTACTCGCGGAACTGGCGGTTAACGTGGTCGGATTCGATCGAGGACAGGCCGCGCTGGCCAGATCGGCATGGCGCGAATTCGGCAAAGGTCGGCATCCGGCCAAACTAAACTTCGGCGATTGCTGCAGTTACGCATTGGCCAAGCAGCTTGGCAAACCTCTATTGTTCAAAGGCAACGATTTTGCGCAAACCGATATGGTTGGGTGCTCCGATTAAATTCGGCGTTAATACGTTAATCCCTAGCCAGCTTACAAAACTCTACTTTAACAACACAAAACCATGCAGCTAACCCCCAGAGAAAAAGACAAACTCCTCCTCTTCACTGCCGCCCTCCTCGCCGAGCGCCGCAAAGCCAGAGGCTTGAAACTCAACTACCCGGAAGCGGTGGCTTATATCTCCGCCGCAATCATGGAAGGCGCGCGCGACGGCCAGAGCGTGGCGGAGTTGATGAGTTACGGGCGCACCTTGTTGACCCGCGACGATGTGATGGACGGCGTGGCGGAAATGATTCCGGATGTGCAGGTGGAGGCGACGTTTCCGGATGGGACAAAGTTGGTGACGGTGCATGAGCCGATTGTTTGATTGTTTGTGTCGCTGGCGTGACAACTATTTTGAAGTCGGGGCTCGGCCCGACAGCCGAGTGACTTTTCTTTGTTTGGCCAAAGAAAAGTCACCAAAAGAAAGGCCACCCCATGCCGCTTGGTCCCTGCGCTCCAAAGGCTTTGAACGGGGTTTTCGGAAGGGCTTTCCTAGCCCTCCGAAAACGCGATGCATCCCTGCATCGCCCCTAACGGGCTATTCCGTCCAAAACCTTCGGTGCTCGGCGCGGCATCAGGGGAGAAAAACCTCCCGCTAACAAAACGATTTACAAAACGTAGCGTGGGCACGAGTTTCGAGCCCACGCGGAAAAACGATTAAAAGGAGCCCAATATGATCCCCGGAGAAATCTTCCCCGCCGCCGGCGATATCGAACTCAACGCCGGCCGCGCCACGGTCAAAGTCCTGGTCGCCAATAGCGGCGACCGGCCGATTCAGGTCGGCTCGCATTATCATTTTTACGAAACCAACCCGGCTTTGCATTTCGACCGCAGCGTAGCTTTGGGCTTTCGGCTGGATATTCCGGCCGGTACTGCGGTGCGCTTCGAGCCGGGTCAGCAGCGCGAGGTGCAGTTGGTGGCGTTTGCCGGCGAACGTAAAGTCTACGGCTTTCGCGGCGAAGTAATGGGTGCATTGGAGAAACACGCATGAGCAAAATCAGCAGACAAGCCTATGCCGACATGTTCGGCCCCACCACCGGCGACCGCCTGCGACTGGCCGACACCGATTTGATTCTGGAAGTGGAAGCCGATTACACCGTCTACGGCGACGAGGTGAAATTCGGCGGCGGCAAGGTGATCCGCGACGGCATGGGCCAAAGCCAGTTGGGCAACGATCAGGCCGTGGATTTGGTGATTACCAACGCGCTGATCATCGATTACTGGGGCATCGTCAAGGCCGACGTCGGCGTCAAGGACGGCCGGATTTGTAAAATCGGCAAGGCCGGTAATCCCGACATTCAACCGGGCGTGGATATCATCGTCGGCCCCGGCACCGAAGTCATCGCCGGCGAAGGCCAGATTCTGACCGCCGGCGGCATCGACGCCCACATCCATTTCATCTGCCCGCAACAAATTGAAGAAGCGCTGTGCTCCGGCGTCACCACGATGATAGGCGGCGGCACCGGCCCGGCCACCGGCACCAACGCCACCACTTGCACACCCGGCCCCTGGCATCTGCAACAAATGCTGACCGCGCTGGACGGTTTGCCGATGAACTTTGGTTTGCTGGGTAAAGGCAACGCCAGCCTGCCCGGCGCGTTGGCAGAACAAATCCAAGCCGGGGCCATGGGCCTGAAACTGCACGAAGACTGGGGCACCACCCCGGCGGCGATCGATTGCTGCCTAGGCGTGGCCGAGGAATACGACGTGCAGGTGGCGATACACACCGATACCTTGAACGAATCCGGCTTCGTCGAAGACACCTTCGCCGCCTTCAAAGGCCGCACCATCCACACCTACCACACCGAAGGCGCCGGTGGCGGCCATGCCCCGGACATTATCAAAGCCTGCGGCCTGAGCAACGTGTTGCCGTCGTCGACCAACCCGACCCGGCCTTACACGGTCAACACCGTCGACGAACACTTGGACATGTTGATGGTCTGCCATCATCTTGATCCCAGCATCCCGGAAGACGTGGCCTTTGCCGAATCGCGCATCCGCCGCGAAACCATCGCCGCCGAGGACATCCTGCACGACTTGGGCGCGTTTTCGATGATTTCTTCAGATTCGCAAGCCATGGGCCGGGTCGGCGAAGTGGTGATCCGTACCTGGCAAACCGCGCATAAAATGAAGGCGCAACGTGGCGCACTGGCCGGCGACCCGGCCAGCAGCGACAACCAGCGCATCAAGCGCTACATCGCCAAATACACCATCAACCCGGCGCTCAGTCACGGCATTTCCCACGAAGTGGGCTCCATCGAAGCCGGCAAACTGGCCGACCTGGTACTGTGGCAACCGGCGTTCTTCGGCGTCAAACCCAGCCTGGTCATCAAAGGCGGCTTGATCGCCGCCGCGCCGATGGGCGACGCCAACGCCTCGATACCCACCCCGCAACCGGTGCATTACCGACCGATGTTCGGCAGCTTCGGCCGCACCGCCGCCAACAATTCGATGATCTTTTTGCCGCAAGCTGCGGTTTCGGCAGGCGTGGCCGGGCAATTGGGTTTGCAAAAACGGGTCGGCACGGTGCGTAACACTCGCAACATCGGTAAATCCGATATGAAGCTGAACGACTACCAACCGGTGATGGAGGTTTGTCCGCAAACGTATCAGGTCAAGGCGGATGGGGTGTTGTTGACCTGCGAACCGGCGGTGTTGTTGCCGATGGCGCAGCGGTATTTTTTGTTTTGATGAGATTTTGCCGTGACCGATCAATCAAATGACTACGGCAACAAGTTTACCCCGTTGCGCCGTATGGCCTCAGGAAAGTCCGCGTGGCAGTAGAGCCGCTCCTGTGCAGAAGATCGATGAAGCGTTTTACCCGTCGCTCAAGCAATGGGGGAGGGCGCATGCAGGTGTAAAAATTGTAGCCGGGCCGGTGAACTATCGGCCGCGGCGGTTGCCCCAGATTCGAAAAGCAGACGAACAGCTGCTACGCTTGGCGTGTAAGCTTTTATAACTGAACTCTATAGGGATTAATAATAAAAAATGAATTTGAATTTATCGAAATCAAACGATTTTAACGTGTTGACCGTATTGGACGAAAGAATCGATGCGCATAATTCCGCGGATTTAAAAGACTATATTTTACGCCTTATAGAGCGGGGCGAGCAGAATATCATCGTGCAATTGGAACATGTGCGGTTTATCGATAGTTCCGGCTTGGGCGCTTTATTGTCCGGGCATAAAAATACTATAGCTAGATCGGGACGGTTTGTTTTGACGAATATTCAACAGCAAGTCGGCTCCATGTTCGAGTTAACCCGTTTGAACCGGGTTTTTGAAATTTATGCCGGCGTCAGTGAAGTAAGCAACGAATAGCCAGGGTATAAAATTATGTGCTCTGAAATAATACAAGTCGACGTATTAATACCTACGCATACTAAATATCTGGATTTGATTGGTAGTATAGGCGAGCGCATAGTCAAAGAACTGGATAATTATTCAGGCGATAAAGATGCGTTAGCCTATCAATTGAATCTGGTATTGACTGAAGCCACGGCCAACGTGATTAAGCATGCCAAGGACGAACACAACGAGAATTCGGTACGGATCAGAATACATTTGCACGATAACATATTGGATATCAAGGTATTCGATCACGGGCAAGGATTTGACTTGAACAAGGTGCCTGAGCCGGATTTCGAGGATCCCAAAGAGAATGGAATGGGTTTGTTTTTTATTCGCTCGGTTATGGATTCGGTTACCTACAGCCGAGTAGGCGACCAAAATGTTTTGGAAATTATAAAATATCTGAATTAACTAATTAAGCAAGAAATAAATATGCAAGCACGGAATAACGCATGGTTGGATAATCTGGATCGGTTTGCCGTTAGAGCGCTAGGTACCAAACAGTGGTCCGGTTTGAAAAATAGTTACGTTGATCAGTTAGTCGTAGAGTACCAGGCGTATATTTCTCCCCGATTTGCGCTAAACGATATTTTGCATGTGCAGGCGGCATTTAACACTGGGCAACAGTTGGTTAGCTGGGTTAGGCCGGACAAATATCATCCCGAATATCGCTTGCATTTTTATTGCTTGCAAGAGCGTTATTTGGACGAATTCATTCCGGTATTGGAAAATTTGCATTTGCGGGTAGTGGATCAAATTCAATTCGGCTTTTCGGTCAATGATCAGCGCGTCACGCTTAAGAGTTTTATCGTTAGAGCGGCCGGCTCGGGATGTATGCCGTTTTACCGGATCAAATCCTTGTTGCTGGCGGCTTTGCAACGGATTTGCGCCGGCCGTCTGGAGAATGACCCGCTCAATCGGTTGATTCTTTTAAGCGGTTTGAGCTGGCAAGCCTGCGACGTGTTGCGCGCCTACCGCAACTATCTTCTGCAATTGGATCACCGCAGCTCCGTTACCACTATCCAGCAGGCCTTGCTGGAAAACCCACGGGTTGCTAAAAGCTTGTTCGATTATTTCGAGGCCCGGTTTCGACCGGAACCGAGTTGGCAGGAGCCGTCGCGGCGCGAAGAACAGGCCTTGTTTTCACTACGATTGGGCTTGTTGGAAAACATGGCGGCCGTCGACAGCATCCACCACGACCGCATTTTGCGCACCTTTTTTAACTTGATCGACGCAAGCGTTAGAAGTAATTTTCATCTGCGCAAAGACAGCGACGACTATTTCGTCGCGATCAAAATCGATAGCTTGGGCGTTATCGATATGCCGGCACCCAGGCCCCAATACGAAATCTATGTGCACGCCTGCGACATGGAAGGCATACATTTGCGCGGCGGCAAAGTGTCGCGCGGCGGCATCCGTTGGTCGGACCGGATAGACGATTTTCGCACCGAAATTCTGGATTTGATGCAAACTCAGATCAGCAAAAACGCCTTGATCATACCGACCGGCGCTAAAGGCGGGTTTGTGGTGAAAAACGGCCGTAGGTACGAAAATGTTGCTGCAGCCGGCAAAGCCGCTTATTTGCGCTTGATTCGCGGCTTGCTGGATTTGACCGATAACTTCTGCGGCGAGCAGGTGCTTTGTCCGGCCGAAATTGTGGCTCACGACGATCCTGACCCTTATTTGGTGGTGGCCGCCGACAAGGGAACGGCCCGGTTTTCCGATATGGCCAATGGCGTAGCGCACGAGTACGGCTTCTGGTTGGGCGATGCCTTCGCCAGCGGCGGTTCGCAAGGTTACGATCACAAAGCTTTGGGCATTACCGCACGCGGCGCTTGGGAATGCGTCAAGCGGCATTTTCGGGAACTCGGCAAAGACATTCAAACCGAACCGTTCACGGTCGTCGGCATAGGCAGCATGGACGGCGACGTGTTCGGCAACGGTATGCTGTTGTCGCGGCAGATACGCTTACTGGCGGCGTTCAGCGGACAACATATTTTCCTCGACCCCGATCCGGTAGACCTCGAGGCGGCTTATAACGAGCGTAAGCGTTTGTTCGAGTTGCCCGGTTCCAGTTGGGACGAGTACGATCGAAAACTGATTTCTGCGGGCGGCGGCGTGTATCTGCGAGCCGACAAAGATATTTCACTTTCCCCGCAAATCAGAAAATGGTTGGGCATCCGGTTCAAGGCTATCGACGGCGAATCGTTAATCCAGGCCTTGTTAAAAGCACCGGTGGAATTGTTGTGGCTGGGCGGCATAGGCACCTATGTGAAAGCCGCTGCGGAACAGCACGAACAGGTCGGCGACCGCAATAACGACAACGTCAGGATAGACGCTTGCGATTTAAGGGCTTTGGTGGTCGGCGAGGGCGCCAACCTAGGCTTTACGCCGAAGGCGCGGGTGGAATACGGCTTGCGCGGCGGCAGAATCAACACCGATGCGGTGGACAATTCGGCCGGTGTCGATACTTCCGATCACGAAGTGAATTTAAAAATCTTGCTCTCCGGTTTGGTCGGCAAAGGATTGCTTGCCGACTATCGGCAATTGTTTGCCGATCTCACCGAAGCGGTCTGCGAATCGGTGATAGCCGACAATATCGCGCAAAGTTTGTGTTTATCTTTGGATCAGCGTCGTTGCGCCGAAAATCCGGCCTTGTTCATGCAAGTCGCCGCGCGCTTGGAGGCCTGCGGATTGTTGGACAGAGAGTTGGAAGCCTTTCCTACCGACGAGGAAATCAAAACCCGCTCCGATCATGCGTTAACCCGGTCCGAGTTGGCGGTGCTGATGGCGTCGGCGAAAATGTATTTGACCAAGCAATTGGAGGAGCACGGCGATTTATTGCAGGCGGCCTGTTATGACCAATACCTGGCGGACTATTTCCCGCCCGCTCTAGCGGTAAATTTTAAGGCGTGGTTTTCCGAACATCCCTTAGCCGCACAAATCAAGGCAACCGTCATTAGTAACCGCATCATCAATCAAGCCGGCAGCAGTTTTTTGGTGCAGGAAGATAGTCAAAACGGCAATTTGCTCAATTATGCGTTGAGCTACTTGGCTCTGGATCAGATTTTCGACGCGCCGCACTATCGCGAAGAAGTCGAAGCCGCCAACAATCAGGCGGCTGCGGATATTCAATACGAAATGCTTTTGACGTTGGAGCAAGCCTTAATCCGCTGTTGTCGCTGGGCGGTTTCGCACCAACAGGCATTGACGCCGGATAACGATACCATCGTGCATTATCGTCGAGAATTAGAGCGTTATCGGCAGCATTTGCGCCAACACGCGCAACAGCCATTGCAAAGCGTCAGTCAAGCCTACTGCGGTGTCGGCGTTTCTAGGCCGCTAGCGGAACGGGCGGCGTTGATGCGGCATATGGCCGATTTCATGTTCATGACTGCGCTGGCGAATAAAACCGATTTAACCTTCAATGCCTTAGAAATCCTCATCGCGGATATCGACGAACAACTAGGCACGCGAGATTTGGAACGTCAACTGGCGCAGATGCCGAGGCGGGATCAGTGGGTGCGAGCGATTTGCAATACTTTGCAAGCCGACATACAAGACTTTGTCGCTCAATTGTTGGTCAACATGGTGAAAGCATCGGCAAGTTCCTGTAGCCAATTTCTTGCCGGGCATGTAGATAATGCGGCCGTGGATAAATACAAAAGCTTGTATTTGGAAAACAAGAAAAACAGCCCGCCAAATTTGTTGGCTTATGTGCTGTTGATAAGACAATTGGGCGGATTGGTCTGTGATAAATCCGCAGCGGCGAGGTAGGTAGCATCCACGAAAAACCGGTAAGATGCCGACCCGTCTTTCCGCGTCAGCAGACTTTTGACGTTATTTGACTATCCCGGCCGGTTTCTGAAACTATGGGGCAAACACGAGCATAGTCATCAACCCGCCGCATAGTAGAGGTTTGCCGATATGAGTTTTGCCACTTTGAGCCAGTTGTTTCTGTTCTTGTTATGGCCGGCGGTTTTTCTGGCGGTTATTTATTTCAAGGATAAGGAAAAGTTTAAACAACGGCTGAAGCAGTTCAAATTTAAGGATTGGTAACGCGGAAAGTCGGCGATGCAGCCGGATTTTTCCCGTGTCTGGGAGCGGTCCGGCGTCTACCCCGTAAACGTTAGCCATTCCGGTTTGAAAATCAGCAACAGGCCGACCACAAGCAACACCGCTCCGCCTACCGCTTGAGCGTGTCGTGCATAAGTACCGGTCAACCCCGTTAACTGCAAGGTTTTCATGGCGACGAAAAATATCAATAAGTCGTCCGACATAAACACCAGGATATAAAGTCCCAAATAGGCGTGATACTGCCAACTGGGTAGCGCGCTTAACACCAGTATTTGAGTGTATACCGCAGGGATACCGGCCGAGCAGATTAACTCGACCAAATTGACCAGAAAAGCCAGCAGCACTATCCCGGTTATCGCCAAAAGGAAACGGCGTTCGCCGGCCAGCGTCCGTAAACCGGCGAATACTCGTTGCCTGGATGCGCTGTTGGTCACCTTGCAAACCGCTTCCGGATTAGTGAAATAGTCGCGTAAGTAATAACTTCCGCCTGCCAAGGCCAGCACGCCGGTCAGCAAGCGTATCCATAGCAACATGCCCAGAAACAGTAGCAGGTTGAGCCAAGCGGCCATAAACAAATAATAAACCGCTGCCGACGCCATGATGAACACGCTACCCAACACCCACATACGCAAGCGGTCTTTTAAACCTATCAACAAGCTGATCAGAAAAATCAAGGTCCACATCGCGCATGGGTTAAAGCCGTCGATTGCCCCCAGCATAACCGTCAACACCGGCAACGAAACGTGGGCAATCGATACTTCGCCGAATATCGGTAGTTTTAATACCTTCGGAACCGCAGGCGGACGAGCGGACGCTTGTAAACCCTCACTACCGGTTAATAGGGAATGCACGATGTCGTTACAAGCCGAGCGTAAACAGTCTGCCGCTGCGGTTTTAATCGCTTCTCCGCTGGTGCCGTCGTCGCTAAAGCCTTGAAAAAAGCGTTCACCGATGACGGTTAGCGGTACGCCGGGATGCTCTATGCCGAAATGTTCGGTGATGACGGAAAAGACTCTTCGGTTATCCGCTTCCCGGGTCAATTCCAAATAGCGGATCGGCGGACTGTCACCCTGCGCCGACCAGGTTTCTAGGTAACTGATTGCACGGCTGCAATGGGGGCAGCCGTCGGCCCAAAACAGGTAAACGGTAACCGCTGCAGTATCGGCTTGAGCATGAGCATTGGCGCTAAACGCTGCCAATAGCAAGGATAAAAACCCTAAGCATGCGCGGATTTTGTTCGCTGGCCGCATTGCACATCTCCTATTCGTCGACAGTATAAGACGTACTCAAGCTTAGACCCTGCACAACGCGCTCCGCGTCGGCTTGATCTCAAGATATTGAACAAGCAGAAGTTTCCCGGAAATTTGAAAAGGTCGATGGCGTAATGGCACTGGCTTGTATCCTTTTTCAATAGCCTTTGCGATGAACAAACTCAGCGCCAATTCGATGCGCGGCATCGGCTGCTAATTGCAAGGCTTTCACCTTGCAGCCGTTTTTCAAGATGTTGAAAAACATTTCAATCTCCCATCGGCAGCGATACCCGTCGACCAGGGGCGCCGCCTCGGACCAGGTTTGTACTTCAATATTCGTCAGCAGTCGCCATTTTATTTCGATCACAATGCCGACGGAATAAAAACCTCCACCGCTGGGGAGGGTGCGGACGATAGATTTTTGGTGTTGGATAAAAACGGTAACGGCACCATAGATAATGGCTGCGAATTATTCGGCAATGCTTATCTGAAAAGTAACCAAGATAAAACCTAGACAGGTTTTGTCTTGCGGGCTTGTAGCTGCCATTTTGTCTGCCAGTTTTGGCGCGACAGACTGACGAAATTGTCACTGGCTACGCTGAGCGGATAAAACTGTTCTCGATAAGCCAATGATTGATAGATACTTATCTTAGTGACCCAAATCATGCTCTAACGTGCGGAATTAAAATTTAAAAGCCGTAGAATTCAACCGGCATGGCCCGAATATACAAAAGACCGAAAAACCGATCCCAATGGTCACAGCCGATTTCACAACACGCAACAGGATAACAAGATGAGTTTTGTAAACGAAAAGATCCCGGAAGCCGATTTAAAACGTATCGATTTCAGTAAAGTCGCTGATCCGTTAAGTAACAGACCCATTTTTCCACCCCATGAATGGACAATTGATCGTGATAGAGATATTGCGTTGATTTCTTTGGGCGGTGGGATTGGGGAAAACGCCAGGTATCCCCACTTTTTCCTTTTTTATTGGCAAGGGCGAATTATACACGTCCAATTGTCTTCGAAATTTACTGGCGACTTTCCGACTAACGATCTGGAAGTCACCTGGAAGCTTTTGTTCCACAGCCGGCTGGAAGGCGTGCCGGAACAAGAGCTGATTGCTACGTTAAAAGAGGCGTTGACGTGTCATGGTTACTTAGGGTTCGATTGCCGAGATCAGGTCAAGGCATGCCATTTTGATTTTGATGGCCAACATTCGATAGGAGGTTAAGGGTATGACGCTGCAAGATATTCTGAACGATTTACGAATCAACAACGCCAAATCCGAAGGATTTTACACCACGGACTAGCTCGTCGAACTATTCAAGAGCGCCTCTATCGATGTGCCCGGCCCGCGTAGGGCGCAATAACCAGCGGCATTGCGTCGTATTTAATAAATTTGGTATTGATATTAAAAAAATGGATTACCGACGAATTTGGCATCCTGCGTAACCTATTTTTTTACGATCAATTTATTGCAAAGAAAAAATAATGACATGTTGATACAACATATTCAATTTTTACGGGATTAGATCAAATCGGTAAAGGCGAATCACCCATTTAAAATTCACGGCTGGGTGGTATTGCCAGAACATATGCATTGTTTGATTGAATTGCCGAAAAACGATACCGATTACGCAACAAGAATATGTTTGATAAAAATTGGATTTTCCAAGGCAATACCAAAAACCGAGCGAAGATCAGTCATTAGAATAAAACGAGGAGAACGCGGCATTTGGCAAAGGCGTTACTGGGAGCATGTAATAAGAGATGAAGCAGATTTTCAAGCGCATCTGAACTGTATCCACTATAACCCGGTGAAACATGGCTGGGTCAAGCAGAAAAAGACTGGCCGTACTCGACCTTTCATTTATGGGTCGAGCGCGGGGTTTATCCTTTAAATTGGGCAGGAAATGACGGAGATTTATATGAGTTTGAGTAGTTTGAAGATACGGCTCAATGCCCGCTGGTTATTGCGCCTTACTGCTTTAATGCAAGACCGGACCCCATTATCACCCCGGCCTTGGTTCCTTCTGATGACTTTTTTCTTGAAAATTCTTGTAAATGGCTTCGATTAAATCAATAGTTAAACATATCGCTGAAGAAGGAGTTCAGGGTTTTGGTTTTGGGTTTATATTCATATTTATTGGAGTGGGCCTGATACTTGGTGTGGGTGGATATTCCGATCTAAAAATTGGTAGATACTTTATGCTTTTTGGGATATTTATAATTTTAGTGCGCTGGATTATTTTTTATTAAAATTAATTTTTACTGAAAGGAACTATGTATGTCTGAGACGCTTGAAAATATACAGACAGTAACTGGAGTTGCTAGAACAATTGGCGCTATTATTGCGCAAAGATATGGTGGAGAAACTGGTCAAGCGGCGGCTGCATATTTGCTTGGTCAGCCAGTTTGGGTCGCAGCAGCAGCGGATATGGTTGCAAAAACACAAGATGGAACTATTCCTAATAGTCAACTTGGAGAAGAATTAGCCGAAGTATTTAGTCAAACAGCGAATACTCTTTCTGGGTTTGGGTATTTAGCCGATTTCGCTGATATTGGTTTTCTTCAGTTTTCTGGATATACAGGGCTTCTACTTATTGCGTATGAAAATACATCAGATAAGCGCCTAGCAAAAAGTTAGCGTGTATTTAGAGCCAAATCCACGGCCAATTTCCTCAATGGCCTGTTCCAGTTCATCCGGCGTATATGCTTTGAAAGGCAGCCATTCATATTTCATCTTATGCCACAGCAATTCGATTCGGTTCAATTCAGGACTGTAGGGAGGCAGAAAATAAAATCGCATGCCTTTCTCTTCCAATAAATCCCAATAAGGTTTCAGCTTTTTGGCGGTATGAATGGAGGCATTGTCCAAAATCACCACCATCGGCTTGCTGACGCGTTCGATCAACGCCATCAGAAAGCCAAAGAACCACAGACCATTTACGCTCTGCCAAAGTTGGGTCAACAGTAGCCGCCCCGATGACAGCAGCGCGCCGATCACATTTATGCGCTGCGCGCGCTTAGCGGTAATGGCATGGACTTCGCCGCGCTTCGTCCAAGCCGAACGATTCGGTGGTTGCGGCGCAAATCCGGCTTCATCCACATACGCCAATTCGATATCACCGGCTTCCGCTTGCTTAATCAGTTCTGCGATATCGTGTCTCGCTTGTTCGAAGCGTTCGGGATCTCGCTTTTTTTTAAACTATAGCGCGTGCGCTTCCAGACATAGCCCATGCGTTTCAACTCGTTTCGCAACGTACCGGCACTGATCGTCACGCCGCATTCCGCCGTCAGTCGACTGACCAGAGCCCGACAGGTCAATGGTTCTGCCTCAATCCAGCCTTTGAGCTGATTGCGATTCGCGTCCGTCAGTTTACTCGGCGCACCACTGCGCGGCTGATCCGGTAAGCTCGCTAGCCCGTTTCTCCACCACTTCCGCCGCCGCTCACGAATCGCTTCCGGCTTTACACCCTGATGCGCGGCAACCGCAATCACTGTTTGACCATCGGATAACATCAGGATGGTTTGCGCCCGTTCGCGCTCTCGCCAATCACTCCCTTTCTTGACGATTATTTGGAGTTGCTCTCGTTCGGTTTCGCTCAATTCAATCGGTTTTACGCGCATTCCTTTAGTTATCGCTCTGTTCAAAACCCTGCTATTCTACTGCATGGCGATTTATTGTTAAGCGCTTAGCTACAAAGAGACTTTTTTGGACTTCAATATTTGACGGCCTTACCGGAATTGGTAACCTTGATGAGTGGGTGACACATGTTAAAGAGCTATTTCCTATCATCGACTCTCTCATAAACATAGGACATTGTATTGGGCTAAATTTACCAACGCCATATGATATAGCAGGCTGTTGATTTTATCTCCCCTGTAACCCGCATTGGCTGGTTGAGTCAGATGTGTTGGTAAATCATAAAGTATTGTTCTAAATGATAAAATAGTTCTATCTCCAATATATTGCACTGTCCCCATGCGCGGCGCCGACATTACTCAAGAAGACCTGTTCAGTTACCGAACCCTGGAAAGCCGGATTCCCAAAAAGCATCCGCTACGCAAGCTGCGTCAAGTGGTCGACTTGTTGCTCGCCACGCTAAACGACGAGTTCGACGCGCTCTACGCTCGTCGCGGTCGAGATTCCATTCCGCCGGAACGCTTGTTGCGCGCCAGTTTGTTGCAAGTGCTATTTTCCATCCGTTCGGAACGGCAACTGGTGGAGCATATCGACTTCAACCTCTTGTACCGCTGGTTTGTCGGCTTGACGATAGATGACGAGGTGTGGGATCACTCGACCTTCAGCGCCAACCGCGACCGTTTGCTCAACGAACGGATCAGTCGTTTGTTTTTCGAACGGGTACTGGCCTTGGCGGAGTGGAAACAGCTGATCTCTGACGAGCATTTCTCGGTGGACGGCACGCTGATTCAAGCCTGGGCCTCGCACAAGAGTTTCGTCAAGAAAGACGGCTCGACCCCGCCGCCGGAAGATGGCGGCCGCAATCCCACGGTCAACTTCAAGGGCGAGAAACGCAGCAACGAAACCCATGCCTCGACTACCGACCCCGATGCTCGGCTGTACAAAAAGAGCGAGGGCGACAAATCGCAGCTGGCTTTCCTCGGTCATGCCTTGATGGAGAACCGTAATGGCTTGGTCGTCGACGTCGAAGTCACCCAGGCCACCGGCACCGCAGAACGCGAGGCGGCCCATGCCATGGTCAAACACGATCCACAAACCGGGCGCGACCTTGGCCGCCGACAAAAATTACGATACGCAGGATTTTGTCGCCAAGTTACGCCAGCGCAAAGTCACGCCGCATGTCGCCAGCAAGGAAAAAGGTTCGGCCATCGACGGACGTACCACACGGCATGAGGGTTACCGGAAAAGCCTCAACGTCCGCAAGCGGATCGAAGAAGTCTTCGGTTGGGCCAAGACGGTCGGCCCGCTACGCCCAACCAAGTTCCGGGGGTTAAAGAAGGTCGCCGCGCAAACGATTTTTACCTTTGCCGCCTATAACCTGACGCGCATGGGTACCATTTTCGGCTGGCGATACAGTACCGCCTAGGCGGTGGTGCGCCTGAAATCCGCCAAAAGGCGGAATTTAACGCCCTTCGGGGCGAATATAACCGGCTAAAACCGGTTTTTGAGGTGTGATCGGGCTTCCAGAAGCCCAACAAAACCAAAAAATGGTTTTGAAGCCGAAGGCATATAGGCAAATTTCAACACCCTGTTAAGGTAAATGAAACATGAACTTCATAGAAAACGACGAACAATTCGATGCCATGCAAGAAGCTCTTTTAAGAGAAATAGTCCGTGCAATCCGCACGGGTTTGGGTGACATCGGTATTGAGCCGGAAAAGGCATTTGAAGCCACGGAAAAAATGACCTTCAGTATCGCGGCATTACTAGACGGGGCTAGACCTGTAATGATTGAAGGGGAAAAAGTTAAGCCGTTCCTCGCTTTCAAAAAAGATAAAAATTGCCTTCTTTCAAACGGCGGCTCGTCCCTGCATGAAATGGCGTTCGATGTCGCCCTTGAAGTCTGTGGCGATGTAGATGAAGCGGCTGGCTTGGAATAAAGCAGAATTTTTACAATAGACATTTTCTTACGAAAATGATTTTTACCGCTTAAAGGTAGATAGACGTGCTGCCAAAACCCTTTGCCACACTCAACAGAGCCGACCTTGAACAGGCTCCCATCTGGGAATGGGCGCCAGAGGATTCGTCAGCAACAGAAAACGAGTTGGCAGATGAATCCTTTGTCTATGCGACCCAGTACGCCAGCATACCGATGGTTGATTATGGGCAATTTGTGGTCAGCGCGGACATTACGCTCAAAGAAGGCGGCGTAATGCCGGGAATCTGCGAAGTCAGCGTGGCCGCTGGCGAGCTCGCTGTTGTACCCGAGGTTGTTTTCATGCTGGACAGACAGCTTACCATACCCGCCGTGGAAACCAACCGGCTGTTGTCCCGTTATACCAAAACGCTGGAAAACTATCCAACTGGTTTTGTTTTGAAGGTACTGGTCGAGGGGGAACGCGAACTACGTTCCGGTAGTATAACCGCTGGCGACATGAAGGATTTGGTCGCAGTCGGCATGGACATGCTGAATGCATTAAAGTCGCTTCGAGCAAAATAACTTAGATTAGATCATGTGCCTGCAAGACTACCCCTTCCGCTTTGACCGATGGCCCAAAGGCATCGCTTATCCGCAAGACCATGATGGCGGTGATTCGCTTATGATTTCCATTGATCTTGGCGCGGTAGAGGAGAGCACTAAAAAGAAAATCATACATGAATGGTGTGCTTTTCTACCTGGCCAAGCGGGATTAAAACGGCTCAGCCTCTGGTCGCATGTAAACCAGCCGCTGTTCGAAGCAGCCTGCCAGCTTGACGGGCTGGAAGTTTTGCAAATCAAGTGGAGCAACATTACCAAGCTCGATTCAATCCGCAAGCTTAAAAATCTGCAGGCGCTTTCAATCGGCAGTTCTACCAAGATTCAGTCGATTGAGCCGCTCGCCGATCTTATTTCCTTGCACCTTTTGGAAATTGAAAACTTCAAAAAGATCGTTGATTTTTTCCCATTCACGCGACTGAAAAATCTGGAGTACCTGTCCGTGACGGGAAGCATGTGGACTCGGCAGAATGTCGGCAGCATGGAACCGTTTGCCGAGATGACCTGGCTAAAATCATTGGCGATCGATACAACCCACGTTAAGTCAATCCGCCCTTTGGCACGGTTAACGCAACTAGAAAATCTTGATATTGGCGGCAGGCTGCCATTTGAAGAATACGCCTGGTTATCAGCTAAATTGCCCAATACGGATTGCCGCTGGTTTTCACCCTATCTGGAACTGTCCGAGAGCGGATATAGCCCTTGTAAAACCTGCGGACAAAAAGCCATGGTGATGCTCACCGGCCGGGGTAAACCGGTTATCTGCAAATTCTGTGAGGCCGATAAGCTGAACAAACATGTGGCGGTATTTAATGCGGCTCGACAAAACGCGGGAAAGGAACCAGGCGTTTAACAAGATATTTTGGTTATCTAATGAAAATTAATTCATAAAATTATCGGGGGCGTTTGGTCGAGTTTGATAAGTATTCATTGAAAATGAGATCAATTTTTACTTGAATCCGACCGCAGCACACGCCAACACCAATCGTTTAACGAATCAATAAGCATTGAAGCGCTCCAGCCATTCGGGTAGATTTAGTGCCCACCATCGATCCCATTCCTGAGTGTCCTCAACATCAAAATAATAGCCTTCTTCGCTAAAATTGGCGCGGGGCAGCCATGTCAGATCGCTGGCATAATTGTAGATCGACCTCAATCCTTCCTTGCAGGGTTGACTGAGAAATTTTCCAGCACTTTGCGTTGTAATTGCGCATAAGCCGCCGATTCCTCTTCAGTAACATACTGAAACCAGGAGACCTAGTCCACCTTCTTGCCGCTTTCATCGATGTGTTCGCACAGAAGTTGTCAGATCTCATAATTTCTGAAAAAGCCATGACCATAAAAATCAAGCGTTTGCATAAATGTTGAGATTTTCATTCCCTTAAAAAATCGCAGTATTAACGGTAAAAATCTAACAAAATCTCACAATTTATGAAATCCTGGCAGGCAAGTCCCGGCCATTTGCCGACTGTCGCGATTTTCAAGCCAATGGCAGTTGAGCGCTCCTGACTAGCCATTCAACGCACCGACGAGTGGCGCTGATGAACGTAGCGCGGATCGAACCGATGCAGCGGGCCAGGTGGTGGTTTACAGCGCTAAAAAGCCATTTGCAAGCCCCACACACAGAGCGAAGTCAGCATATCAGTATCACTCGCCCACTTCACCACTTGGCGGGAAAATAAATCGATGACCTCGGCCACGTAAAGCCAGCATTGTAAGGTCGAGACGAGGGGTGATTAGACCGAGGGACTTTGAAAAAGGGGAATAGATATCTTAATTCTGCACAATGCTAATTCCGGGAAACTATTTGGAGCCATGTTCTGACTTTCGTTTTTAGGCGCACCGATAAGCCAAACATCGAAAGCTACCTGTCGGGGGCGCCCCGACAGGTATAGGCGGCTGAGTTAGCCTCAATGGATGCATTGCAATAGGAAATTTCCCCTCAATTAAAACAACCTTTCAGCCAGCTCACGAGCATGGCTATAACGGTGATACCGGCGCTTAGCGTTAGCATACCGCCAAGGCTCGGTCCGCCGATTCCGAAAAAGCCGAGGACAGCCAATATGGCGGTTCCAACCCCGGAACCAATCAACAGTACGCGCAGCATTTGGCACTGCGCGGGCCGGCAATTGTTAATCCAGGTGCGGACGGTAGCGGCTAACAAGGCAAAGAGCAAAATTCCGGCCGTTGTCCGTGCGCTTCCGCTGAGCACGCCGAGCGCAGCCAAAAACGTTACGATGAGCAGAATGCTTACAATGCCGAGCATACGGCATTTCCGATAAGCTTCTTGCCAGTTACCGTCGGGCGATGCCACTACTTTGGAGGAATCGCCGCCAAAAACGTCGACCCGGTTGGCGATTAAACCGAGATAGCGGTCGAAGACGAAGTACCACCGGTTGTTCAACGGGATTCCCCGTGCTATCCAGCGCAGCACGGAAAGCTGCCGTTCTTCGTTGCCCAGTATGGTCTCTTTGTTCCGGACCGGAATCGCGAGCTGGAATGCGCCCAGAACACGCCGCCATTCGATGTCCGGCCGTACGATGGACGCCGACAAAGCTGCAGCCTCAGTGCTCCGAGGTACATCAGGGCCACCATAGCCGAAGGCATTCGTGATTTGCCGGACCAAGATGTTGAACTCCTGCCCTTTATCCACCGTTACGGGCATTTCGACGGAAAGCAGACCGGCGTAACCGTTGGCGGTGCCGGAAGGAATCGGTATATAGGTAATACCGCCGCTGGGGCACAGCAAAGTATGCGCGTCGGCTGGTTCCAGCCGGTGGTTGGTGTACATTTTGTCGGCCATCGCAAGCACATCGCTCACGTCGACCTCGGGCAGGTAAATCGTCGCCGTGCTTCCGTCCGGCATGTTTCCCCAATCGATCATCAACTCGTCTGGCAACAGACCCGCTTGAATTGCCGCAGCGGGTGTCGACCGGATTTCGAAGGTGCTCACCGCCTGAGCGGAACCAATGTCGCTCCAGGCTATGTTGCGTTGCGCCAGTTTGTCCCAGTTCGATGGATCTTTGCCCACGGGTATTGCGACCTGATCAAACGCGATCTCGGCAATCAGGCATTGATGCCCATTGCGGATGATGGCCTCCTGCACGGAAACGGCGGCGTCGGCCGCGGAAAACGGGCCATCCTCGTTTCCCGCTATCACGGTCGCCGGCAAAACTTTATTGGATGGCTGGTTGGTATCCAGCCAGCAGCCGAAGAATACGTCGACTTCCGAGCCGTCGGCGTTCGCGGTAATGGTCTGTACGTTTCCGAACACAGTGCCGGAGCCGTCGGTTCGAGTATCGGCCTGGTCAACCATACCGGTAGTTGCGGTATTGACGCGCGGTAGCGCAAAGCACGGAATCGTCACGTATTCGTTGCCCCGAATACCGGGCAGCGGGATTTTTTGCCCGTTGAAGGTACCGTCGGACCAGAACCGGTAAGCGCCCGTCATCGGGTAATTCGTTCCCGCCGGTATATCGTAGTCGGTGTTGGTCGACTGGGTCGATAACAGGCGGAAGAACACTCGCACGTTTGCGGCGCTGAGAGTGCCGATGTAATGCACTTTGGCCAGCGCAAAGTTAAAATAGGTATCGCCGCTATGCAGATAAAGCGCAGAGTTTGCCTGGTCCACCGGTAGCCCGTCGAACGACTGGCCGCCCGCCGTGCCGTTTCCGTCCGTCAGTGCTTTCATCACGTCTTGAATGAAGGCCGGCGCATCCGATGCACCGGCGCCCATCGTCACGCCGAATTTCGTTTCGCCAGCTCTGACGACGAATACCCTGAGATCGATACTCAGCCATGGAGGATCACCGTGCAGGATGAAGGGATTCGGCTGTTTGATCAGTTCGATTTGGGCGGAGGCGGACAGATCGAGTCCGGCGATCGCTGCATTCAATGTGAGCAATCTGGTCGATTCCGGAAAGTCGAATGCATCGTTGGTCGCACCGAAATCGAGGTCGTAATGGAAGGTGACCCGTTGTTCTTCCGCCCCGTAGCCCCCGGTACTCGTCGTGTTGCCGGTGCAATCGACGAGCATGTCGCTACCGATCGGCGATAGCACGTCCAAGGTGTCGTTCGCGGCGGCGATGCCGATTTCCGCCGCGGTAAACCCGTCAACCACGACTCGAAAGGCGTTCGGAACGACGGCACTGCCGGCGGCGCGCCGGGCACTGATTTCATCTTCTCCCAGCGTACTGCGTTCCACCAGAAAGTGCATGCCTAAATCGGGCCCGATTCCGATCGCGTGAAAAGCCTGTTTGACCGAGAGCAGATGGTTCAGGTTGCCCGGATACAGATCCTTGCAGGCCGAAATGAAGGCAAGGCGGAAATCCGTGAATACGGCGTTATTGGTCAGAAGGCCGGTCGAAATGACCCGGTACACCATTTGTTCTACCGGTCCGATGCCGATGCCGGCGACGGTAACGCCGGAAAGTCGGTGGGTTCCGCCGTTGATCATCAGATAGACAGCGTGGGTGATAATGGGGCAGTTCCAATGCACGCCGTGGTAGTCTAAACCGCCTGTATAACGGATGCTGTAGTGGTCGGGATAAAAGCCGTTCCGGCAACTGGTTGCCTTGGTTACGTCGCTGGTGGCATCGTATTGGACCACCCCTGCCGTGTCGCGGCTGGGATCGATCATATTCCGGCCCACCGTACCGTCCAGCCGGTATTGCCGGCCATGATGCCAAGGCCACGGATCGTCGGCGGCGTGGCCGCTGGCAACGAAAGCGCCGAAAAGATCGGCAATCGCCTCGTTCAAAGCGCCGGTTTCGCCGTCATAGGTTTGAACCACGTTGAAGCCGGTGTTGACCCCGTGGGTAAATTCGTGGGCCGTCGTATCCAGAACCGGAAAAAAATCACGATCGATGCCGTCTCCGTCACCGAAATACAATTCGTGCGTGCCGGGGTCCCAAAAGGCATTGTTGGGCATGCCGATAACGCCGCCGGGGTCATACATGTTATGGGCGTGGCCCCTGACGTCGGCACCCGCGCCGTCCCAGCTATTTTGCCCGTGAGTTTGGTAGTAATAATCCAGCACATAGCCCAGGAAACGGTGCAGATCGACTTCGGTGCGTTGGTCGTCGAAACGGTTTGCCGGTGCGGCTCCACCATTATTCCAGTTGTCGTCGGCATCTTCCGAGTAGTTTCTCAAGCTCAAGCTGGCGGTATTTGCATCGTCATAGGTGTGGATAACCGGTCTGGTCCCGACCGGCCAGGCTGCCGAGGTTGCCGTATCCCTCAGCCGGAAAACCGTCCCCGAGGCCTCGGAGTTCAGTGCAGCGCCGGCCGAGTAGTAGCCGGTACCCACGGTCTGTAGCGCGGGATATTCCAGCAGAACTTGGCCGTCGATGGCGTCTATCAGATAAACCGAATCGGTGGAGCCGCCGGCGGCCGACGGTACGACTCTGATTTGCCAGCAAAGATAGTATTTCTGCGCTTGCTGCTCCTTATGCAGGGTTTTGGCATCGACCACGACCAAGGCCGGGGCCGTATCGTTAAAGGGGACGGAGCCGGGGCCGGCCCGGTCTTGGGCGATTTCGACCGCACGGCCGGACCGGATTCGGGGGCTGTCCGGCACGTCGATCGATGTAGCGAGTGTGGAATTGACCAGGTAGACGGCTCCGTCGGCGCCATAGTGAACGGTTACGTTTCCCCCCAGCACTTCGGCGCTTCCGTACTTCTGTGTGAAGACCACATGGGTCATGCCCTGCCGGTCGATCATGACTCTTGCATTATCGAGGCCAGTGCTTTCGTCTATGTCGCCGAGGATGCTGCGGTTTTCCCGGATAAAACGGCGGGCGCAGCCGTAAGGCGCTCCGGTTAATTCCGCGGAGGCTATGCTATCGGCAAGATTGCCTCTCAGCATTGCAATCGCCGATTTTTCCGGGTTGAAGGTGACGGCGAGCATAGGGTCTCGGGCGCGCAGTTGCGCGATATGTTCATTCAGTGCAATCCGATTCATGATTTTCCCCTTCTATGTGTTTGGTCTTGATGCATCGTCTCTGCAAGTTATCCCCCGATGGTTCCGTTGAATACCGATGCAATGAGGAAAGATACATTTTCAAAAGGTTGTTTTTAAAAGGCATCGTGACGCTAGCGGGCGCTTATGGCGTGAAGTTCAAATCTTCGGAAACGGCAATCGCCTACCTATGCGTCAAGACCGGGCGTCGGCCGGTCTTGACATTCGATACCTGGAAATATGGCCAGCGGGTGTCAAAAGCGGCTAGTCCGTCAGTCGTCGATTTACCGTATAGGCTATTCCCAACGCCCATGAAGGCAGCGTATTGCCCATACAAATGAATGTTTCCGTTGGTAGGAGCGGCGCTTGCGCCACGAAGCGCCGCTCCTCGGGATATGCTGGCTTTCACAGTGGCGCTTAAAGAAAGACGGCTAGCAACCTTACGGACTCCAGTTAAAAGTGACATAAGCGGCATTACCGTGCCGGGTTGTGTTGTACTCGTAGCCGCTGACGTAGCCAAGGATTGCCCGGTCCCATACCGCTAGCCTGATGCCGTATGCACATTTCACTTTAACCGGCGCTTGCGGAATACTGCACAAGTTAAGTGTGGCGATTTCAAGCCCCGGTCCGCCGTCATGAGCGCCGATGATTCCGGTATCGTTGATACCCGGAATGCCGGAATCGTAGCGGCCGGAACCGATTTCGACGCCGGTTGCGGCGATATTTCCGCCGAATACGGTCAGGTTGAAGTTTCTGAAATAGTCATCCCTGAAGTTACCCCAGATCTTAATCAAGTCGTCGCCTTTAAACTCCTCGCATTTTTTATAATGGCCACTGACATCCTTGACGGCAACACCTGAGGTCGGCAGCAACGCCGGCGTACCGCCAAATGAGAAGAACGCTATGCCTTCGTTATCCAGCTTGATCGCCACTTCGTCGTCGCAAATTAGCGTTTTGTCCGGTTTTGCCACTTCCAGCCTGAGTAAATAAGCGCCATTTTTTCCAGCGCTTTTCCAATGCACCAGTGCGGTAAGAGCGTAGTTCGCCACATCTGTGTTGTACTCGCTTATGCTGAACCAGCCATCGCTATCCGGGCTCCTCGGAATAGTGGTAATAAACGGTGAAGGATGGCGTGCGATTCTGTCGTCTTTGACGTTATTCCAGGTGGCACCGCCATCATCGCTGTAACGAAACCGGTAATAGGCGGCGTCCGGAAGGTTGACATTTCCCCAGCAAGCGACGACCCCGCCAAAAGGCCGGTCGAATACGAAAGGAACCGCAGTTCCTACGGCGTTGATTTTGATTGCCAGGCCTGCGCTGCTGCCGGCTTTGCTGATATCGTCGGTATGCACCTCATTTACGATGCTGATATCGCATTTGACGCTTTGGCCGTCTTTGGGCCTGATCTGGATATTGCGTTCCAGTGCATTGCCCCAGGGCGGAATGTGCATGGGACCGAACGGCGTGGGATCCTGATTCCAGGAAAGTATCGCTTTGACTTTGACGATATTTTCGATCGTACATGTTTTCAGTTTTGAAGCGATATCCGGAATGCTCGCACTGACGGCGTAATACAAGTGATTGTCGTTGACAGCGGGTATGTCGTGGGCCGCTACGGTCGATGTCGCTGCATGCTGGTAGCCAGCGCCGTCGTGGTAATCGATATAAAAAGCGACATATTGGGTGCTTCCCAGCGTACAAAGCTCCCCATTGAATCCGTAAGGCAATTTAATTTCGATGACGGCTTCCAGCAGGTCGTTTTCCGGATATAGGCCGACGCACTTCAGTTCTTCATAAGTCGTGTTGTAGAACATCGGTTTTACCGGAACCAGCCAGCCCGGATCAATGGCAAGCTTGGGAAGCATTGCCTCGACGGTTTTCGGGGGTAGGCTGTAAACGGCATTCAATATGACGTTTTGGTCTTGCGACTCACTGATCGAACCGAAATAGTTCGGGTTCTGCATGATCAGGTTTTTGAACTCAATCCGCTCCGGTTCTACCTTGCCTTCCTCCTTGATGATTCGTTCCGCCTCGAATGACTGGTCTATCAGCGCCTTAATCTCGGCCTTAGTTCCGGTAATTACGAACTTTTCGACAGGAGGGATGGGGCCTATTGGCGGCTCAACCTGTAAGTCAGGCACTGGTTTGAATATCTCGATGGGATCGTATGTGAGAATGGGATAAAAGACCACGGGTTTTTTCTTCGGCTTGATTTGAACCCAAGTTTCGAGAATGTTACCCCATGCCGGCGTGTATCCGGGACCTGTCGGTAATCTCTCCCAGGAAAGAATCGCTCTGACTTTGACGATTTGTGGCGTCTCGCAGGCCAAATAATCTTTGGGAACAAACGTCTTGCGTACTGCATAATAAAGATGGCTGTTGACGCCGGTTGAAAATTGACCAAGTAAGAGGCCGAATTCCGGCCGAAAATTGACCAGGGTTATTAACCTGTCCTGTCCAAAAATTAGACAGGAGCTTAGAAGGTGATAACCATGATCTTATTTTCAAAAATTCGGCGGATGTATTTCCGTGACAAACTCTCCATCAACGAGATTGCCAAACGGACGAGTCTGTCTCGCAATACCGTTAAAAAGTGGTTGCGTATGCCCAATGGGACCGACCCGAAATATAAACGCCAGCCCGGCTCAACCAAGCTTTCCCCGTTTGAGGATCAACTCAAACAAGCGCTGATCGCTGACAGCTATCGCCCCAAGCGGGAGCGACGAACCGCCTTGAAGTTATTGGAAGAGTTACAGAAAGCCGGCTATGACGGCGGCTACACGCAGCTTACCGATTACATCCGTGCCTGGCGTCAGGGTGTCGGTAGCCAGGCTGGCAAACACGCCTTTGTCCCATTGAAATTCCGTTGGGGCGAAGCCTTTCAATTCGACTGGAGCGAAGAGTCTCTGGTGGTCGGTGGCGTTTATAGGCGTTTGCAGATTGCCCATACCAAGCTGTGTGCCAGCCGTGCCTTTTTGCTTTCCGCTTATCCAAGCCAAAGCCATGAGATGCTGTTCGACGCCCATCGCCGCGCATTTCAGGCTTTTGGCGGCGTGCCGTTGCGGGGGATATACGACAACATGAAGACGGCGGTCGACAAGGTACAGAAAGGCAAAGAACGCATCGTCAATACGCGTTTTGCGGCAATGACGGCGTATTACTTGTTCGATCCTGACTTCTGCAATGTCGCATCCGGCTGGGAAAAAGGCATCGTTGAGAAGAATGTGCAGGATAGCCGGCGGCGCATTTGGCTGGATGCCAGTCAACAATGTTTTGCCAGCTTTGCCGAGTTGAATGAGTGGCTGGAAGCCCGTTGCCGAGCCTTGTGGACGGAACTATCTTGGCCGGAACGCCAAGGGTTAACGCTACAAGAGGCGCTGGAACTGGAACAACCGGAGTTGATGCCCATGCCTGGCGTGTTCGATGGTTACATTGAGTTTGTGGCTCGTGTATCCAGCACCTGCTTGGTGACGGTGAAACGAAACCGCTATTCGGTGCCTTGCCGTTTTGCTAATCGACGGATCAGTGTGCGCTTGTATCCGGAACAGCTTGAACTCTATGCCGACGATGCCTGGATTGCCAGCCATGTGCGACTGTTGGATCGCGATCAGGTCAGCTACGATTGGCAACACTATCTGCCGTTATTGGCGCGTAAACCCGGCGCGTTACGCAATGGTGCGCCCTTTGTTGAGATGCCGAAACCGTTGTCTTCTTTGCGGCTCGTGTTAAACAAGCGCCCTGGCGGTGATCGAGCGATGGCTGATCTTTTAGCCTGCGTACCCCGGCAAGGGCTGGATGCGGTGTTGGCGGCGGTTGAGTCTTTGCTGGCCGCCGGGGTGATCAGTATCGAGCAGGTCAAACATCTCGTGTCTACGCTCGCCGGGGACGGTCAACCGCCTGCCGAACCGCAGACGGTAATCACGCCTGACGTCTTACAGATCAAGGATGCGCCCATCGCCGATACCGCGCGATATGAGCAATTGCGCGAAGCGTTCGACTTAGCTCTGGTGGATCAGGAGAACGGCGATGCGTGATCTGGAAGCGGAATTGAAATCTCTTAAACTCTTCGGCATGGCCTCAGCTTACGCCGAAGTCGCCAGCCAAGGCGGTGCCAAATTGCAATCCTCGGAATGGTTGCTGTGGCAACTACTGCACGCGGAAATCGAGGACCAACACATTCGCTCGATTCGGTACCAACTTCAAAGCGCACGATTCCCCGTGCATCGCAACTTGGCCGGTTTTGACTTTGAGCAAGCCAAGGTGGATCGCGTCTTGGTGGAACAACTGGCGAGCGGCGCCTTTATCGACGCCGCCCATAACGTGGTGCTGGTGGGCGGCACCGGTACCGGCAAGACGCATCTGGCCACCGCGTTCGGCGTCAAAGCCGTTACTGACCACGGCAAGCGCGTCCGTTTTTATTCCACCATCGATCTGGTCACACAACTCGAACGGGAAAAGGCCGCTGGCAACCAAGGCAAATTAGCCTATCGCTTGATGCAGGTCGATTTGGTCATCTTGGATGAACTGGGCTACTTGCCGTTTTCCAAGGATGGTGGCGCGTTGTTGTTTCACTTGTTATCGAAGCTGTACGAGCGAACCAGCGTGGTCATCTCCACCAACTTGACCTTTGCCGAATGGCCCAGCGTGTTCAGTGATGCCAAAATGACCACCGCCTTATTGGATCGACTGACGCACCACTGCTATATCCTTGAAACTGGCAACGAATCCTATCGCTTCCGGCAAAGTTCTGAAGAAGCCAAGGCTCGGATACAAGCGAGAGAGCAAGCTAAACGCAGTGGAAAAACACCGGAAGATATCGCCTACGAGGAAAATCCGTTTTAAAAATCCAGCTTGGAAACGGATAGCAAGACTACCGATTGTTATCCGTTTCCTTTACACTGATCCACAGCCGGTGACTTCAAAAACCGGCTCCGCCCCCTGGTCAAATTTCAACCGGTACGGTTGGTCAATTTTATACCGGTGTCAACACCGATGCTTTTACGGAATCGAGCGACAGAGTCGTAAGAGTCCCACCGGGGTAGTGGTGATAGCACGCATGGGAGAGATCAGGTGGGCAACAAGGGAAGTCCCTGTGGGTGCCCTGATGGCACCGGGCAACGGCGATCCCGTGAGGGATGGAGCCGGCCTGCAGGGATGGCGGAGGGGCGCGTAGTAGTGGTGAAGCCGGGTAACGCCGGTAGAGCGAAGGCGCCCTGTTTCGAAACGTGATGAGGAAAGTGATAAGAGCTAAGGGGATTGACGTGAGTCTACCAACCTCGACAAGTACGGTTCAGATATTACAGACTTCATTGCAGGCGAAAGCCAAAGCAGAACCAGACTACCGTTTCTACAGCCTATGGGATAAAGTCTGTCGTATCGATGTGTTGCAAGTTGCCTACCGGCGCTGCCGCGCCAATCGTGGCGCTCCTGGCTATGATGGCATCCGCTTCGAGCCGATCGAAAACCAAGGGCTAGACGGCTGGCTGGAAAGAGTGCGGCAGGAGTTAGTGGTCGGCGAATACCGGCCGCAGCCCCTGTTGCGCGTGTGGATACCCAAGGCCCAAGGCGGACAGCGTCCTCTGGGCATTCCGGCTATCCGTGACCGCGTGGTCCAGATGGCGGTGTTGTTGGTGATCGGTCCGATTTTTGAAGCCGACCTGCTTCCCCGACAATACGGATTCCGACCTGGAGTCGATGCCAAGATGGCGGTCAGAATGATCCATTTCGGTATCTCCCAAAGGGGCAAACGGGAAGTCGTGGACGCCGATTTGTCTAACTACTTCAACACGATTCCCCATGGTGATCTGATGCGCTGCGTTAGCCGCCGGATCGCGGACGGCACGGTGCTGGCTACGATCAAACAATGGCTAAACGTAGCGGTGGTGGAGCATTGCGAACACGGTGAGCGCCGAACCACGGAAGCGAAGGACACGGGTCGAGGCACCCCGCAAGGCGGTATTATCTCGCCCTTGCTCAGTAATCTTTACTTCCGGCGCTTTCTTTTAGCCTGGCAGAAATTTGGTTTTGCCGACCGGCTTCAGGCCGAAGTGGTGAACTATGCCGATGATCTGGTGATTCTCTGTCCGAAAGGACGGGGTCAGGCAGCCATGGAGGCCATGCGGTGGCTGATGAACCGACTGGGGCTGACGGTCAACGAGAAGAAAACCCGTCTGGCTATGCTGCCAGAGGAGCAGTTTGATTTTCTTGGTTACACCCTGGGCCGATTCTACGGCAAGGATGGACGCCCTTACTGGGGAACACGTCCGTCGAAGAAAGCGATCAAGCGATTAAAACAAGGTATCCATGACGCCACGTCATCGCGCTGGAACGCCAAACCGGTGCAAAGCCGGATTGACGAACTCAATCCGATGATTCGAGGTTGGGCGGGTTATTTCAATCAGGGACCGGTCTGCCCAATCTACCGATGCATCCAGGATTACGCGGAGCGACGGCTGCGAATCTGGTTAATGCGCAGACGTGGTCAGCGCGGAACGGGGTATCGCCAATACCCTGACGAGTACCTGTATGAAACTCTGGGGCTCTACCGCCTGCCACGTACGCGCGCCGACCTGCTGAACGCGAAGGCTTGAGGTTCGAAAGAAAGCCGGATGCGGGAAATCTGCACGTCCGGTTTGACGAGCGAGATGTGGAAACGGAGCGATGGTTAGGCTAATGAGGCACTGCCAAACGAAAGAGGCAGCAACAGTTAGGCCTAACCTTAGGCCATCGCGCCACATCTCGACTCTACCGATAGGCCAAGCACCGTTCTCGACAAAGCGGATCAGCTTCGGCCATTGCGAGGATAGATAATGCAAGGCTTTGCCCAGCAAACTGCCGGGGGTGACCGCATGCAGATGCTCTACCAGCAAGCCTTCGATCTTGGTTAACACTGGTTTGCTCAACTGTTGCCGCTGCTGTCCACGTTGTTCGGCGCTCAGGTCTTTCGCTTTGGCTTCAATCGCGTACAGTTCGCCAATAGCCGCAATAAACTGCGTTGCTAATTGATCCGGTCCACGTGCGGCCTTGGGTATGGCGGCCTCCGCTTCGACGAAGTAACGGCGCGCGTGTGCCCAACAGCCGAGGTGAATGACACCGCGCACCGCCGCAATGGCGTTATACACTTCATAGCCGTCGCTCATCAGGACCGCGCCGGGCTTGATGCCGTCATACAGCGGCTGCGCATGCGTGCCGCCGCGCCCCGGCGTGTAGCTGAACAGTCGGATCGGCGGCCCGGAGCCGGTCATCTGCGCCCACAAATAACTTTTCGTTTGCGCGGCGCGCCCGGATTCCTTAAGCACCTGCACGACGGTTTCGTCGCCCAGGATCAGATCGGCCTCCAGCAGATGGTCGCGCAGTAAATTGATGATGGGCTGCACCGCCTGCCCGACCCGTACCATGCTGGCGGCCAGCGTGGTGCGCGACAGATCGCCGCCGAAACGGCTGAGTAATGCAGCTTGTCGGTACAGCGGCAGACCATCCTGGTATTTGGCGGTGACGATCCAGGCCAATGCGGCTTCGGTGAATAAGCCTTTGGGAATGATGCGAACCGGTGCCGGCGTCACCCGAATGCTGTTGTCGCAGCAGGGGCAGGCATATTTGATACGGTGATGCTGAATCACCCGAACCTGTTGCGGCACGATGTCGAGTTGCTCGCTGATTTCGGCGCCGATTTCCACCAGCCGACTGCCGTCATGGGCGCAGACGCGTTCGGCTTCCGGCAATTCATGGCGGACGATCTCGCGCGGCAGATGCGGATCGAGCGGTTTGCGACCGCGCTTCTTGCGACTGTGACCGGCCACCTCGACCGCTGCGGGCGTGGTTTCCTCGGCAATCGGCGTACCTTGCGGCGCCAACGCTTCGGCTTCGTTCAGAAACAGATCGCGCTGAGCCGGATTGGCCCGCGCTTCGGACTTGGCGGCATATAGCTTATGCAAAAACGCATCCACGCGTTCTTTCAAACAATCACGCTCGATCGTCACTAACCGCAGTTGTTGAGTCAGCCGTTGTTGCTCGGTCAGCAACGCCTGATAATCTTCGGCGGACAGCGTGATGGTGGTCGTCATGCTGCTATTTTAATCGATTTAACTCATTGTTTCAGCTAGTTTTTGTATAGATTCGCGCCGGATGCGGCCGCATCGCCGCCAGGTCAATACCGGCTAACAGCCAGTGCAGTTGCTCGACCGTCAACGTGACGACAGCCGCCTCTTTCGGCCAGCAAAATCGATCCGTTTCCAGCCGTTTGAGCATCAGCCAGAAACCGGTACGATCCCACAACAGCAGTTTGATTCGATCCCTCCGCCGATTGCTGAACACGTAAATGGCCGGCTCAAAGGGGTTCAGGCCTAATGCCTGCTCGACCAACAATGCCAAGCCATTAATGGCCTTGCGACCATCGACCGGCTCGCGGTGCAGGTAGACCTTCAATCCGGCGTCGAAACGGAACATGGCAGCTCGGCTAAGACTTTCAAAATCAATGGTAGATCGGTCAGCGCACCAGAGGGCAACGCCAGTTTAACGCCGTTGGGCAACTCCGCATTGAGTATCGACTCAGCCGATTTTTCAGCGTTCAGTGAATGAACGGGTACAAAAGCCGGCAATGCTAACGGAATGTTCGTGTTCGGTTGCCCCGTTTCACGGTAAAGCCCCATCCACTTGCGCAGCAGATTGGCATTAATACCGTATTCCAGCGCGACCTTGGCTACCGAAATACCCGGTTGCAAGCAAACGTCCACCAACTCCCGCTTGGCTTCCGGATCATACAGACATCGGCCGTCTCGACCATGTCCCACGATTAATGGGCGCGATAATTGAATCTTGTGCTCCTTCATAGGTGTCCACCTTGTGATAAGTGGACACTATCTTCACGCCTTTCGGTCTGCTTATACAGATGTGGTTAAAAGATCGCTTACGGTGGTATCCAGCGCCCAGACCTGATTGGCACGGTTGATGGTCATGCCCCGCAGCAAGTAGGGATAGATTTCATGCCCCGGCGTCTTCTTGCTGGTATTGGGTTTGCAGTACACGGCTTCGATGCCCATTTTCGCCATCAAGGTTTTCACATGCTTGCGGCCAATCGGGATGCCTTGCCGATTCAGCTGATCCCGTAACTGGCGAGCGCCCATGAATGGGTGTTTCAGGTGCAGTGCGTCGAGTCGGCGCATGATGTCAACTTCGCGCTCCGGAACCGGCTTGGGCAGGTAGTACACACTGCCGCGACTGATGCCTAATAGCTTGGCCTGCCGACCAATCGGCAATTTGGATTGACGGTCGATCATCGCTTTGCGCTCAGCAATCCCGCCTGGGTGAGCGCGCCTTCTAAAAAATCGTTCTCCAATGTCAGTTGACCGATTTTCGCGTGTAGGGCTTGCAGATCGACGGGGGGCGATTCCGGCTCCGCGGGCTTCCCAAACACCTCGGCGGCCCGCTCGCTCAGCTGCTTCTTCCAATCGACAATCTGATTTTGATGAACCTCGAATTCCTGGGTCAACTGCCCCAAGGTTTTATCGCCCGCCAAGGCCGCCAGGGCGACTTTGGCTTTGAAGGCCGGTGAATGTTTTCTTCGCGGTTTTTTAGACATCTTCTGCTCCATTGCTTTGTCCTTACGGACGTTCAAAAGTAGCAGGTCTTTCACTTAATCGGTTGTTCAATTTTTCGGCACCACCTCTCTTTCAATTTCGGGACGTCGTTTGTAACGGTATTGCCGGCGCTAGCTAATTTGCATTGCCGGGCATTCCCCCGTTTAACATCCCCAGCGCAAGGCGGCGGTGTTGACCGGCGCGTCCCAAAGTTGCCGCAATTCGTCGTCCAATAGCGTGACGGTGAGCGAACATCCGGCCATGTCCAGCGAGGTAGTGAAATTCCCGACTAGTGAACGCTGCACGTGCAAGCCGCGTCCGCTCAAAAATTGCCAGGCCAGTTCGTATAGCAAATGCAGTTCGACCAACGGCGTTCCGCCGAAACCGTTGACGTGCAGCAGGATGGATTGTCCGGCGCTGGGGGCGAGTTCGTCGATAATGTGGCCGGCGACTTGGGCGACGATTTCGGTTGCCGGCGCGATTTTACCGGTTTCCCGGCCGCGCTCGCCGTGAATGCCGACGCCGATTTCCATTTCGTCGTCCGCGATGGCGAACGTCGGATGGCCTAGCGCCGGCACGGTGCAGCTGGTGAGTGCGACGCCCATCGATGCGGTGTTTCCGACCACGCGTTCACCCAGCGCTTGGCAGGCGGCCAAATCCAGGCCGGCTTCGGCGCCGGCACCGACGATTTTTTCGATGATGGTGGTGCCGGCTACGCCACGCCTGCCGATGCTGTGGTTTTTCGGTAGGGAAATGTCGTCGTTGACCACTACCGTGGCGTTGGGACAATCCAGCATTTCGGCCGCCATTTCGAAATTCATCACGTCGCCGGCGTAGTTCTTGACGATGAACAGTACGCCTGCGCCGGTATTGACCATTTGAGCGGCAGCCAGCATTTGATCCGGGGTGGGCGAGGTGAATATTTGGCCGGGGCAGGCGGCGTCCAGCATGCCGTAGCCGACAAAACCGCTGTGCAGGGGTTCGTGGCCGGAGCCGCCGCCGGAAATCAAGGCAACCTTGCCGGGTTTGTTTTGTTTGCGGCACACATAGTTCGGTTCGGTATGTAAATCGACGATGTCGGCATGGGCTTTGGCGAAGCCGCGTAAGCTGGTGTCCAGCAGGGTCGCCGGGCTGTCGAGGAATTTTTTCATGCTTACCTCCGGTTTATAGTTGTTGTAAGGCAGTGGTGAGTTCTTCTATGTCGCGCATGATCCAGGTGGGCGAATAATCGAGTTGCGCCAGATCAGCCGGGCTGGAAATTCCCGATAGCAGCAGCAAGCTACGTATGCCGGTGTTGACCGCTCCCAAAATGTCGGTGTCCAGCCGGTCGCCGACCGCGACGACCGTTTGCGGCGCAACGTTTAGTATGTCCATGGCTTGCCGGTAAAACTCCGGCTCGGGTTTGCCGATGACGGTGGCTTTTGCTCCCGTTGCGGCGCAAAGTGCGGCAAGGGTGGCGCCGTTGCCCGGCAACAAGCCGCGTTCGCTCGGCAGCGATACGTCGCCGTTGGTGCCTATGAGTTGGGCGCCGGCTTGTATATGGAGTGCGGCGGCGCACAGTTTGTCCCAGGTCAGTGCCTTGTCCAAGCCGCTGACTACCAGATCCGCTCGATTGCCGGGCGAGGTGTCGTCCGAATCGGTAAGTACGAAGCCGTGTTGGCGCAAGGGAACCTGAACGCCGCTTCCGCCTATCGTAAAGATGCGGGTTTGCGCGGGTGGATAATGTTGCGCCAGATAGTGAGCGGTCGCCATGCCGGATGTCAGAATTTGCGGTTCGCAACCGGCTACGCCCATGTTGGTTAATTTAGTCAGATATTGATCGGCTGTCTGACTGGCGTTGTTGGTGGCCAGAACGTAAGGCAATTGCAATGCCGTTAGGATTTGAAAAAATTCCGTCAAGCCCGGTTGCGGTCTGTCGCCGTGCCAGAGGACGCCGTCCATGTCGACGATCAAGCCGCCGATGTTGTTGAATGCTTGCATGCTGTGCTAATGGGAGCCGGATTATCCATGCGGTCAAGTGATATTCAAGATCAGTCTTCAGCTTCCCCCGTTGAAGTAAACATTAGGACCGGAATTGACCCGCCCCCTGTCGCCTAATTCTCGTTGGCTGAATCATGACTATTCGAGATGATGGACTCAGCATGACATATTGCCGCTTTTGCTGTCCAGCGGTTGGCAGCTTGAAATAAGCAATCCGACTTACATGCTAGTCCGCTTGCCGATTGCCTCATTAGTTAATTTACATACACAGCCCGGATTGTCATGGCCCTCAAGCCATCCAATTCAGTGGCGTGGAACGGAAAAATGGGCGAGCGGTCCTGTTGTTGAGCGATGAGCAAAGGTCCAAGTTGTCTGCATTGGGCCGGAAAATAACGGGTAATCCCGCTACCTGAGCAGAACGCAGTTTAGGGCAAGGGAGCGGCCTCCAGCGCAAAGGTCAGTAACTCCGCCGCCGGCATAGGTTTGGCGTACAGGTAGCCCTGCACGAATTCGCAGCCCGCGGCCGCCAGTAGGTCTAGCTGTCCCGCTGTTTCCACCCCTTCTGCAATGGTTTTCAATCCCAGCTTGTGCGCCATGACCACGATGGCTTCGGCGATGGCACGGTCGTTAGGGTCGCTTTCCAGGTCACGCACAAACGAACGGTCTATCTTCAGGTAGTCGATAGGGAATTTCTTCAGGTAGGCCATTGCCGAATAACCGGTACCGAAGTCATCCAGTGCGACTTGCATGCCGGCGTGGCCGAGACGATTGATAATTTGCAGAATTTCGGGCCGGTCATCCAGCAGCAGGCCTTCGGTGATCTCGATCACGATATGTTCGGGAGGAACTCCGGTTTGCTCAAGATAGGCTAACCAGGAGATATAGAAGTCGCCCTTGATGAATTGGCGCGGCGACAGATTGACGCTGATTTTCCGGGCCGCCCGACCGTCGGCGTTCCAGCGTCCGGCCGTTTCCACCGCCTGACGGAACACCCAGTCGCCGATGTCGTGGATCAGGCCGTTTTCTTCGGCTATCGAAATGAATTGGTCGGGAGGTACCATGCCGCGCTGAGGGTGGCGCCAACGCAGCAGGGCTTCGGCTTTGACGATGGCTCCGCCGGCGATATCGACGATGGGTTGGTAGTAGACTTGCAATTGGCCTTTGGCCAGGGCGTCGCGCAGGTCGTTGGCAAGCAGCAACCGGGTCTGCGCCTGTTGTTGCATGGCGGGGGTGAAAAAACTAAAACCGTTGCGGCCCTGTTCCTTGGCGGCGTACATGGCTTGGTCGGCGCAAGCGATCAAGCCGTCGGCGGTGTCGGTATCGAAAGGGTAGGCGGCAATGCCGATGCTGGTGGAGACATACACGGTGTGCGTATCGAGACTGAACGGCTTGGTCATGGCATTGACGATGTTTTGAGCGATTCGGCCCAGGTGCGACATATCGTCCACCCGCGGCAGGATGACGATGAATTCGTCGCCGCCCAGCCGGGCCACGGTATCGGTTTCGCGAATGCCGGCGCGTATGCGCTGAGCGGCTTCGACCAGCAGCAGGTCGCCGATTTCGTGACCCAGCGTGTCGTTGACTTCCTTAAAGCGATCCAGATCGATAAATAGCAGGGCCAGGCTTTCTCCGTTGCGCCCGGCCTTGCCGATTTCTTCGTGCAAGCGGTCGCGAAACATGCGTCGATTGGGCAATCCGGTCAAGGTGTCGTAACTAGCCTGATGTTGCATCCGCTCTTCGATCCGTTTGCGTTCGATGGCGATGGCGCTCAAATGGCTGGCGTAGCGTAACCTCCCCATATCCAGTTCGTTTGGCTCGCCGGCTTGGCCGCGGTAAAGGGTGACGATGCCCAATTGCTGGCCTGAGGAGCCGATAATCGGATCCGACCAACTGGAAACCATGCCGGTTTTGCGGGCAAACGAACGGCAATTTTTCGAATGGCCGGCGAGGCGCATGTCCTTTATGATCAAGGGTTCAGCGCGGCCGAAGGCAACGACGCAGCCGCTATCCTCGTCGTCCACGCCGACGCCTTGACTATGCGCGGGGCAGGGAACGGAAAAAGACGGGGCCGCGCCATGGATCAAACGATGGCCTGTTTGATCCAGTAGTTGGATGCGACAACGGCAACCCGGGCTGGCGGACTCGACGTATAGGGCAATCTGCGTGAGGACCTCGCCGAGGTCGCCGCCCTGCGCCATGCGCTCGAACACGCGTCGGCGTTCGACATCCAGCAGTTGCTCCCGTCTATGCTTGGTCATGTCGAAACCCAATACCAGCAAGCCGCGGACTTCGCCGCCGCTGCTGTATTCCGGCGAAACTCTCACCAGATGACTGTACACGCCGCCATTGCCGTTGCGCCATTCCAGCGACACATCCTCGCGGGTGCCGGACGTCAGCACCCGCATTAGTAAGGCGATGTAGGCATCGATAGAGACATTGGTGGCGCGCCAGAATGCGCTGACATGCGCGCCCAGGATTTCCGCTTCGGGCAGGCCCACGGCGGTTACGAAAGCCGGATTGACGTAAGTGTGGTACAAGGCCCGATCCAGCCGCAATACATAGGTCGGCAGGTTTTCGATCAGCGTGCGAAATTCCTGTTCGCGTTCGGCCAGCGCCGATTCCATCCGCTTGCGTTCGCTGATGTCGCGGATCATGGCCATGTTGTAGCCTTGGCCGTCCGATTCAATATAATTGGCAACCACCTCGACCGGGAAAATCCGCCCGTCTTTGGTGCGGTGGCGGGTTTCGAAGGTCAGCGAACCGTGGGTTTTGAGGTCGAGCCAATGCGCGGGCCAGACGGCATGCTGATAGTCGGGGTCAACATCCGGGACGCTCAAGCCCAGCAGTTCATCCCTGCCGTAACCCAAGCCCTGACAGGCATGCGCATTGATGTAATGAATGCGGGCCTGTTCGTCGATCAGATAAACCGCTTCCTTGATGTGGTCGATGGCATAGTGCAGGCGGGCCAGTTCTTGCTCGCGTCGTTTGCGCTCGGTAATATCCAGGATGGTGCCCACCAGGAACTGTTGTCCGCGCTCGTCGCTGCAGCGGGTTTTCTTGACGATGATGCTGTGGGGGGTGCCCAGGCGGTCGGTAAATGTCGTCTCGCTGACATCCTCCATGCCACTGGCGAACACGGCTTCGTCCTTGGCCCGGAATATAGCGGCCTCGCGCGCGGAAAAAAAATCGTAATCGCATCGGCCCAGCAGGGCCTCCATCGGCTGGCCGATGAAATCGCAAAAGGCTTGATTCAGCCTGACCCAGCGATGCTCGCTGTCCTTGACGAACACCGGGTCGGCGATGGTCTCGATCACCCGGTCCAGGAATTGCCGGGATTCCTGTAGCAGGCGTTCCGACTGTTCGCGCTCCAGCTCGGCGGCCGCGCGGGTCGCCACCAGTTGCAGCAGCGAGGTCACCTCGGCGATGTCGTGCATGGGTTTGCCGTCCATCACGGCAATCAGGCCGACCACCCGGCCACAGGAATCCAGCAGCGGTAGACCGGCATAGCTCTCGACGTCCATTTCCAACAGCAGTCCATCTTCCGGAAACAGTTGCCGTATCCGCTCCGTGTAGCAACACAGCGTGCCTTCGATCACGTTGGCGCAAGGCGTTCCCTTAAGGTTGTATTGCATATTGGGCAATACCTTGCCCTTGGCATAAATCGCCACGGTTTCGGCAACGGACGAGTTTGTCGTTAATCGGTCGACGATGACATAATCCATCGTCAGGGTACGGCCCAAGTAGCGGGCAAGCGCGGTCAGGAACGATTCGCCATCCACTTGCCAGCCGCGCTGGGCGATGAAATGCAAGGTGTTTTCGATGTGCTTGCGCTCGGTAATGTCCAGTGAAGTGCCGATAAAGCGTACCGGTTTGCCGTCGGCATCGTAGTAGGGCTGGCCGCGTTCGAGTATGTATTTGACCCGGCCGTCCTGAAACAGCAGACGATGCTCGACTTCATAGCGGCTGCCTCCACGAATCGATGCGTTATACACCTGAACCACGCGCTCCCTGTCCTCGGGATGCACGGTGTCGACAAAGGCCTCGAAAGTCGCCGCGAACCGGGTTTTGTCGATTTCCCAGATGCGGAAGGTTTCATCCGACCAGGTCAGTACATCGTTAACGATATCCACATCCCAACTGCCGATATGGCCGATGCGCTGAGCTTCCTCCAGCGCGACCCGGCTGGATTGCAAGGCTTGCTCGATGCGCTTGCGCTCGCTAATGTCGCGTACCACGGTCAGACCGAAGAGTTTGCCGTTATCCTCGAAGTGGGTAGCATTGATTTCGACCGGAAATAGCTGGCCGTCGCTGTTGCGATGCCAGGTTTCGAACATGAACGATTGATTGAGCGGCGTGGACTGTATTTCCTGCAACAATTCCGGTGTGGCGCGCGGGTTGATGTCGAGCGGCGTCATGGTCAGCAGTTGTTCTCGCTGGTAGCCGAGCGATCGGCAGGCGGCGGCATTGACATATAAGAAACGAAAATCCTCGCCCAGCAGGAAGATGGCATCGGACGACAGGTCTATGGCGCGCTCCAGCAATTCCAGGCGCTGCTGGGCCTGCTTGCGCTCGGTGATGTCCAGCATGAGGCCGTGCCATTCGAGGCCGCTGTCCGGCTGCGGTGCCGGTGCGGACTTGGCTTCCAGCCAGCGAACGCCTTTGTCGGGGTGGATGATGCGAAACTCGATGTGAAACAGCCCGAGATTTTTTCCCGCGTCGGCGAACGCGGCCTCGATCATTTCGCGGTCGTCCGGGTGCGCCATGGCATGCAGCGGCCCCATGTCCTCCGCCACTTGTTCCGGTTGCAAACCGTATAGATCGCGTATCCCGCTACTCGCATAGGGGAAGCTGAAACGGCCGTCCGGCGAAAAACGGAAGGTAAACACAAAACCGGGCAGATGCGCCGCCATGCGGGAAAAGCGCTGCTCCAGGTCTATAGGGAACGGCTTCTGTTTAGAGCCATTGTTTGAAAAAGAGGAGTGGTCCCGGCGCCTATCTTGCGCCTTAAGTTTGTTCAAGCCGGTTTCCCGCGAGTGCGTTGCCGACAAGGGCAGTGGCTGGCGGAAAAAAAGCGCCTATCCATGCGCGCATTGTCGTACGGTCTATCCTCCACTTGCTTCACCGATAATCAATGTGTTAGCCGGCATTATAGTGTAGGAGATTACGGACGGACAATTGCGGTTAATGAAGAAGCGGAGGCGGGTCTATTAATAAAATGGTATGACCGGCATCCCCGCTGTGCGGAACGGCAGAATCTCAGCCGGCTAGGCTTAACGCAGTAAGTTCCAGGGCATCGCCGATGCGTTGTGCCGCCGCTAAAGCGCCTTCCAGATAGCCGCCGTATTCCGCGGCAGTTTCGCTAGCGCCGAAATAGAGTTTATCGTTCCAATGGTCGAGCTGTAGCCAAGGATGGCCGTAACGAGGATGATCGATTAGCGGGGTTTCGTCGTCCAAGTTGGCGGTATAAGGTTCGCAGTACCAATCTTGCAGCAAAATTTGCAGTGGTTTGGCAGCTGCGGCACCGAATAAACGGACTAGCTGTTCCGTGATCAAAGCTTCCAAGTCTTCACGGTATTCCCGGCGCAATGCGGCCGGCAAGGCAAAAAAGCCGGAGAGCGCGGCGATGTGACCGCTTTCGGAACCGGCATCGAAAATTTCCATCAGCGCGGCGCCTTGATATGGGGCGAAAGCGCTGCCGGAATAGCCGGCTGCGCGCCAGAACGGCTCGGCATAATAAATCAGCGCTTTGGCCTGGCCGGCCATCCAGGTTGGGGTGGCTTGCATCGCATTCCGCATGGGGCCGGCTAAAGGCGACTGAAAGTCGATGCCGGTGCCGATTAGTCTGGGCGGTATGGCTAAAACGACTTGTCGGGCGCGGACTATAATGGTGCGTCCGGCCAGTTCGAAATTAAGCTCCACGTGATCGCCCCGATCCAGCAGGCTGGTTAAGCGATGGTTTAAATGCAGGCTATTAGGCGGCAAGCGGCAGAGTAAGCTCTCGATTAAGCGATAGCTGCCGCCTACGATGCGGCGGGCCGAGGCATAGGTTGTAGAATCTTTGAAGGCCTGCGGGTTTGCCTTTCTGTCCGGCAGGTAGAGGGATAGACCCTGTTGCCACTGAGCCATGGTGCTTAAGCCGTGGCGATTGATGAATTCTGCAATGCGATGTTGGGTGTCCGGCCAAACCCAGCTAGGGCCTAAGTCGTTTCGAAAAGGGGCCGGTTCGCCGGTTTGCGAGTCCGGGGTATGACTCAAAATGCGGCCGCCGAAACGATTACGGGCTTCGAATACCGCGAACCGGAGCTGCGCTTTTTGCAAGCGCTCGGCTAAGGCCAATCCGGATAATCCGCCTCCCACAATCGCGACTTGCAACATGGTTTAGTCCTCCGGAACAAGATTCCCGGCGCAGGCCAGGCTATTTCGCTGCCACAACGGTAATTGCAAACCGTCGGCGCCCGAAATCGGCAGCATCAGTTTTCTACGCATGATGTCCCATTCACCGTCGTAGCGGCGGCCTACCCGGATGCTCCAGCCCCAGCTTATCGGAGGCGCTAGCGGTGTCCAAATGGATTCGCTATTGAAAGGCAGGGCGCGCTGCAACCAATAGCTGCTGTAACGTTCCAGTACGGTTAATCCGACGACCGGCTGATTGTCGATGGCAGCCGGTATGGCTTGAGAGATTTCGCTAGTGATTCGATAGATTTGGCTGCCGCCTTGCTGCTGGACGGGCGACGACCAGGCCATTGGCTGCTGCGCCTCTGCACTGGAAAGATGTAATACGGCTTGGTCTTCTTCGCCGCTGTCCAGGATGTACAAGCTTTTCCCGTTAGCGAAGGTAAAAAATCTGCGCGTTTGTACCAGGTGCAACAGGCTAAGTTGAGCGGAAAAAGCATCGGTGGTGTAGCGGACTTCGAAATGCGGAGACAAACTGAGTAGGGCGCTTTGACCGGTCGCCGCGACGACAGGGCCGTGCAAGGCGGCTAATTGAATTTCCAAGCGGTTGTTGTCCAGCCGGTATTTTTTTAAAGATTCGGCATTGGCTTGTCTATCTATCTCGACATGCTGGCTCAAAGCCTCCAAATCGCAATGGCTGTCCCAAAAATAGCCGGATACTGCCTCATCGTTCCGGCCCGAAAAAGGTATTACTTCGGCCGTTTGCAGGTTCAGCCGGTAATCGCCTATCAAGCCGTGCTGTACGCCGTTTACGTGTTGGAAATGACGTAATCGGTATTTTTTGCCGATGGCTAGCGTCGGTATTTCGGGTTTGCTGACCGGCTGTTTCGGTGGGTAAAGGTAGTGAATGTATTCGGGTTGCGGCATGGGTAAACAGAGATGAACGGGAATGTGTCAAAGCTGTTTACAAATTTTGATCCAAATTTTGTGGTTATTTTAAAATTCCATTTTTTCAGTAGCTTATGGTATTTGCGCACGCCGATTTTGGGTTTCAAGAAAAGCCGGGGTGTAGGAATTCCGACAAGATGGCAGGTCCCGATTCGACTTTGTCGGCTATGCGCGCGATAGGGTATGCATCAAAGCCGGGGGAGGCGAGGCGTTTGAGTAAAAGCCTCGCCCGGTTATGACGGTTTAGTGAGTGCTGTAATGGCTTTCGATGTAACGTTCGACCAGGGCTTGAAATTCGCCGGCGATGTTGTCGCCTTTCAAGGTGACGGTTTTGACCCCGTCTTCGAACACCGGCGCGACCGGAGATTCGCCGGTGCCGGGTAGGCTGATGCCGATATTGGCGTTTTTGCTTTCCCCCGGCCCGTTGACTACGCAGCCCATCACGGCGACTTTCATGTCTTCGACGCCTTTATATTTGTCTCGCCACACCGGCATTTGCTCGCGCAAATAGCCTTGAATATCCTGGGCCAGACGCTGGAAATAATCGCTGGTCGTGCGTCCGCAGCCGGGGCAAGCGGTGACCATGGGGGTAAACGCGCGAAACCCCATGGTTTGCAAAATCTCTTGAGCGACCACGACTTCTTTGGTGCGTGCCGCGCCCGGTTCCGGGGTCAGCGATATGCGTATCGTGTCGCCTATGCCTTGCTGCATCAAAATTCCTAAAGCGGCGGATGAGGCCACTATGCCTTTAGAACCGATGCCGGCTTCGGTTAGGCCCAGATGCAAGGCGTAATCGCAACGGCGCGACAGGTCTTCGTAAATGCTGATCAGCTCTTGTACATCGCTGATTTTGCAAGACAAGATGATTTTGTCCTTGCCCAATCCCAGTTCTTGCGCTTTGGCTGCGCTTTCCAGCGCGGAGAGAATGATGGCTTCGCGAGTAATTTCCGGCAACTCTTTGGGTGCGGCCAAACTACGGTTTTCGTCCAGCAACCGGGTCAGCACCGCTTGATCCAGACTGCCGCCGTTAACGCCTATGCGTACCGGTTTATTGTATTGGATGGCGAACTCTATCATTTGCTGGAACTGAGGATCGCGGGCTTTGCCTTTACCGACATTGCCGGGATTGATGCGGTACTTGGCAAGGGCTTGCGCGCAATCGGGATATTTTTCCAATAGCTTGTGGCCGTTGAAATGAAAATCGCCGATAAGGGGTACGGAATAGCCTTTTTGCGCTAATTTATTAACGATTTCCGGTACTGCTTGCGCCGCTTCCTCGTTGTTGACGGTGACTCGCACCAGTTCGGAGCCGGCGTCCGACAGCTCGATAATTTGTTGCACGCTACCGGCAATGTCGGCAGTATCGGTGTTAGTCATGGACTGGACCACAATCGGGGCGCCGCCGCCGACTTTGACGTTACCGATTAATACTTGCTGCGTGTGTTTTCTGGGGTTAATCGACATAGAATTGCACGAGTTGGAAAAAAGCTAAGTTATCTGAAAAAATACCAAGCAAATCACTTAGGTTTTAAAATTATACCCCCTTACCGAATCCACGAAAGAGCTAAATGTGCGGATAAATTACTTTTCTGATGTGCACTTGGAATTCGGCGGACAAGCGTTGCCCGACAATGATGCGGATATTGTAGTAGCGGCCGGCGACATTGGCGTTCTGGCGCAAGGCGTCGCCTGGTTGAAAGCGATAAACAAGCCTGTAGTCTACGTGGCGGGCAATCACGAGTTTTACGGCGACGAATATCATGCGGTTTATGCGATGCTGCGTGCCGAATGTGCCGGTAGCAATATTCATTTCCTGGAAAAAGATTGTTTCCTTTTTAAAGGATATCGGTTTTTGGGGTGTACCTTATGGTCCGATTTATTTATCGAAGGCCCGGAAAAAGCCGAGGCATTGGAGCGGACTTTGAATGACTTTCGCAAGATACGCTTTGGCGATTCCGGCTTCGGTCCGGAGCAATTTTCCGCTCTGCATCACGACGCAAAAAACTGGCTGCAGCAGCAATTGGCACAGCCGTTTGTCGGGCGCACTATCGTCGTCACCCATCACGCACCGACGGAATGGAGTTGGATAGAAACACCCAACTCTTTGAAAAAAATTGCTTATTGCAACGATTTGAAGCCCTTGTTTCACGAATACGAGATCGCCGCTTGGTTTCACGGCCACGTACACAATTTGGGGGATTACCGCATCGCCGATGCCCGAATTTTAAGCAACACGCGTGGTTACGTCGGCAGGCGGACGGTGGCTAATTTTGACGTGAACAAGATTGTCGAGCTTTGAGGTTTTACCCGGATAGAGGCGGTTAAAACCAAAGTTTTTTGTAAGGGTTAGGCTGGGGCTTCGGCGTTGAGAAAGCCTTGAACTTGTGATGTAATGGTGCGGTTTTATGTCTTGAACCGTCCTTGGGGTGTAGTGGTTCTCAAAGGGCTTTTGGCTGCAATTTGTCTGGAGAGCAGGCGTATCAACTATGCAATTTACGATAAAGAAAGGGTTGGATTTACCCATTACGGGTAAGCCTGATCAACAAATAAGCAATGGTAACGACGTTAAGTCGGTTGCCGTACTGGGCGCCGATTTCGTCGGACTTAAACCTAAAATGCTGGTCGCCGAGGGTGACAAAGTTAAGCTGGGCCAAGTGTTGTTCGTCGACAAGCAAAATCCCGGCGTTAACTTTACTTCTCCCGGAGCCGGAGTGGTAAAAGCCGTTAACCGCGGCGAACGCCGGGTGCTGTTGTCGGTAGAGATTGAATTGCAAGGAAAGCAACAAGAGACGTTTGCCAAATATGCCGAATCGGCATTATCCGCCTTGACTGCGGAACAGGTGAAAGAGAACTTGACGGCATCCGGCTTGTGGACCGCATTCCGTACCCGCCCGTACGGCAAGGTTCCTGCAGCCGACTCGACACCGAGTTCGATATTTGTCTGTGCCATTGACACCCGACCGCTGGCAGCCGATCCTGCCGTCGTCATTAAGGAGAGACAAAGCGATTTTGTCAACGGTTTGAGCGTAATTTCGAAACTATCCGCCGGCAAAACCTATGTTTGTAAAGCGGCGGGTGCCGATATCCCCAGTCTGCCAAGTATAGAAACGGCAGTGTTCGCAGGACCGCATCCGGCCGGATTGCCCGGCACCCACATCCATTTTATCGACCCGGTAAACGCGCACAAATTCGTTTGGCACATCGATTATCAAGCGGTGATGGCAATAGGCGCCTTATTTACCACGGGGCATCTCAACGTAGAGCGCGTCGTTTCTTTAGCGGGACCGACCGTCAAAAAACCGCGTCTGCTCAAAACGCGCGTGGGCGCCAATTTAACCGATTTGGTTGCGGGCGAGTTGGAAGAAGTCGAAAATCGGGTGATTTCAGGTTCGGTATTGTACGGACACGAAGCCAGCGGGCCTTTGGCGTTTTTGAGCGCATACAGTTTGCAAGTCTCGGTGTTGAAAGAAGGGCGCGACCGCGAATTTTTCGGTTGGATCGTGCCGGGCACTCAAAAATATTCCGCGATGAACGTGTACGTGTCCAGCAAAGACCGCAAAGACAATCGTTTATTTCCGTTGACTACCGATAAGAACGGCAGTAACCGCGCCATCGTTCCGGTTGGCGTTTACGAGACCGTCATGCCTATGGATATCTTGGCAACCCCGTTATTAAAAGCGATTGTGGTTGGCGATACCGACACCGCGCAAGCCTTGGGTTGCTTGGAATTGGACGAAGAAGACGTGTCTTTGTTTACGTTCGTCGATCCGGGTAAGCACGATTTCGCGCCGGTGCTTAGGGCAAATTTAACCAAAATCGAGAAGGAAGGATAAATGTCGGCTAGAGACTTTTTAGATAGCATAGAGCCGCATTTTACAAAGGGCGGCAAGTTGGAGAAGTACTACGGTCTCTACGAGATGGTAGATACTTTTATCTATACCCCGTCTGATGTAACGCGCGGCAAAACTCACGTTCGCGACGGCAACGACTTGAAACGTACCATGACTTTCGTAGTGATTGCCACGGCGTTTTGCATATTGATGGCCTGGTACAACACAGGCTACCAAGCTAATCTGGCCATGGAGTCTTTAGGGAAAGAATCCATAGAAAATTGGCGCCGCATTCCCATGGTGTTGTTCGGTTACAGTCCGTATAACCCCTTATCCTGTCTGGTACACGGCATGCTGTACTTCTTCCCTATCTATTTCACCACGCTGGCCGTGGGCGGCGTTTGGGAAGTGTTGTTCGCAACCGTGCGCAAACACGAAGTCAATGAAGGCTTTTTGGTATCTTCGATGCTGTATACCTTGATTTTGCCGCCGGACATGCCTTTGTGGCAGGTTGCTTTAGGCATTTCCTTCGGTATCGTATTGGGTAAAGAAGTATTCGGCGGTACCGGCAAAAACTTTTTAAACCCGGCATTGACCGGACGCGCATTTCTATTCTTTGCCTATCCGGCTTCGATTTCCGGTGACTCGGTTTGGGTCGCGGTAGACGGATACAGTGGAGCAACCGCGCTGTCTATGGCATCCGCCGGCGGATTGGAAGCTATCAAAGGTAGCTTTAGCTGGTTGCAAGCGTTTTTAGGCTTTATTCCCGGTTCCATGGGTGAAACCTCGACCTTGGCCTGCTTGTTGGGAGCGGCTTTCTTGTTGTATACCCGCGTTGCCTCCTACCGGATTATGGGCGGCGTTCTGATAGGCATGATCGCAATGTCGACCTTGTTGAACGTGATCGGCAGCAATACCAATCCGATGTTTGCGATTCCCTGGTATTGGCATATGGTATTAGGCGGTTTCGCGTTCGGTACCGTTTACATGGCTACCGACCCGGTTTCCGCGGCCAATACCGATACCGGTCGCTGGGTTTACGGCATTTTGATCGGCTTGATGATTGTTATCATCAGGGTCGTCAATCCGGCTTTCCCGGAAGGCGTGATGCTTGCAATTCTTTTCTCCAACATGTTTGCGCCGTTGATTGATTACTTTGTCGTCCAAGCAAATATCAGAAGAAGGATTAAACGCCATGCTTAATGCCGAGAAAAAAACCTGCAAGTATAACGAGCAGCTTTGTAAATATTACGAGCAGTTCAGAGTTTATGCCGATCGTATCCTGGCGTTAAGCAACGACAGTCTGGAAAAAACCATCAACGTTGCATTGGCGTTGTGCCTGGTATGCGCGGTATTGGTGTCGATAGCAACCGTTGCCTTGCGGCCTTTGCAGTCGCACAACAAAGCCTTGGACATGAAGAAAAACATATTGGACGTGGCCGGTTTGCTGGATGAAGGCACCGACATCGATCAGGCTTTTAAAGAACGCATCGAAGCCAAGTTGGTCGATCTGGCGACGGGTGAATATGTTGACGGCAATGTGGATGAATATGATCAACGCAAGGCTGCAAAAGACCCCGCACAAAATGAAGCGATTCCTGCGGATAAAGATATCGCCAGCATTCGTAGTAAAGCGAAAGTCGCTAAGGTGTTTCTGGTGAAAAGCGGTGACAAGTTGCAATCCATCATATTGCCGGTCAACGGTTACGGTTTGTGGTCGACGATGTACGGTTTCCTGTCTTTGGAAGCTGATGGCCAAACGGTACAAAGCATTAACTTGTACGATCAAGGCGAAACCCCGGGTCTGGGTGGCGAAGTGGTCAACCCCAACTGGCGGGCGCTGTGGAAAGGGAAAAAAGTCTACGGCGATAACGGCGAAGTGGCTTTGACGCTGGTGAAAGGCACGGTCGATACCAGCCGTCCCGACGCGGTCAACAAAGTTGACGGTTTGGCCGGCGCTACGTTGACCAGTCGCGGCGTCAGTAACCTTATATTGTATTGGATGGGGCCGGAAGGATTTGCGCCTTACCTGAACAAAATCAAAGCAAACGGTTAGGAGTCGTCATGGACAAAGAAACCAAAAAAGTATTATTCGAGCCGTTGGTCGACAACAACCCCATCACCTTGCAGGTGCTGGGAGTTTGTTCCGCATTGGCGGTAACCTCGCAAATGTCTACCTCGTTGATCATGGCCTTGGCCCTGACTTCGGTAACGGCTTGTTCCAGCGCGGCGATCAGCGCCGTGCGTCAGCACACCCCCAGCAGCATCCGGATTATCGTGCAGATGATTATCATCGCCTCGCTGGTGATCGTGGTGGATCAGTTGTTGAAAGCCTTTGCGTTCGACGTCAGTAAAAAACTGTCGGTATTCGTCGGCTTGATCATCACCAACTGTATCGTCATGGGCCGCGCCGAAGCCTATGCGATGAAAAATCCGCCGCTGCAAAGCTTTATCGACGGTATCGGCAACGGTGCCGGCTATAGCTTGATCTTGATTCTGGTGGCGCTGGTGCGTGAAACCTTGGGTTCGGGCAAACTGCTCGGCTTCGAAGTGTTGCCCTTGGTCAAGGACGGCGGCTGGTACGTGCCGAACGGCTTGATGTTGTTGCCGCCTAGCGCGTTTTTCGTGATCGGTTTGATCATCTGGGCCTTCCGTACTTGGAAACCGAAACAAGTCGAACACAACGAGTTCAAAATTATGGCCATTGCTCACGGTGAAGGAGGGCATCACTAATGGAAGCCTATATTGCCTTATTTGTTAAAGCGGTTTTCATCGAAAACCTGGCCCTGTCGTTCTTCCTGGGGATGTGTACCTTCTTGGCGGTGTCCAAGAAGATTTCCACAGCGATGGGTTTGGGCGTTGCGGTGATGGTGGTGCAAACCCTAACCGTGCCGGCCAACCAGTTCATCTATCAAACCTTGTTGAAAGAAGACGCTCTGGCCTGGCTCGGTATCACCGGCGTGGACTTAAGCTTTTTAAGCTTGTTGAGCTGTATCGGCATGATTGCGGCGATCGTACAAATTCTGGAAATGTTTCTGGATAAGTTCGTTCCGGCTTTGTACAACGCGCTGGGTATCTTCCTGCCGCTGATCACTGTGAACTGCGCAATTTTGGCCGGTAGTTTGTTCATGATCGAGCGCGACTACAACTTCGGCGAGAGCGTGGTGTACGGCGTCGGTTCCGGTTTCGGTTGGGCGCTGGCGATCACCTTGATGGCCGGCGTGCGCGAGAAACTGAAATACAGCGATGTACCGGCCGCGTTGCAAGGCCTGGGCATCACCTTCATCACCGCAGGCTTGATGTCTTTAGGCTTCATGGCGTTCTCTGGAATTCAATTGTAAAAGGGTATCGTAATGCTAGAAATTGCATTAGGGGTTATTTTCTTCACGGCTATCGTGATTGCGCTGGTGTTTATGATCATCGGCGCCAAAAACAAGCTGGTAGCCGCCGGGGATGTGGAAATTCTGATCAACAACGAAAAGAAGATACACGTGCCGGCCGGCGCCAAATTATTGAACGCGTTGTCGGATAATCAACTATTTGTTTCTTCGGCCTGCGGCGGCGGCGGTTCCTGCGGCCAATGCAAGGTTAAAGTGCACAAAGGCGGCGGCGATATTTTACCGACCGAGTTGTCGCACATTACCAAGCGCGAAGCGGCGCACGGCGAGCGTCTGGCTTGCCAAGTAGCGGTTAAAACCGATATGGAAGTCGAAGTCGAGGATAGCGTATTCGGCGTCAAAAAATGGTTGTGTACGGTTAAATCCAACGACAATGTCGCGACTTTCATTAAAGAGTTGGTGTTGCAATTGCCGGAAGGTGAAGCGATCAACTATCGCGCCGGCGGTTACATACAAATCGAATGTCCGCCGCACGTATCCAAGTACGCGGATATGCAGGTCGCCGAGGAATACCGTCCTGATTGGGACAAGTTCAATCTGTGGCGTTATGTATCCGAGGTGACGGAGCCCACCTTGCGCGCTTACTCGATGGCGTCTTATCCGGAAGAGAAAGAAATCATGTTGAACGTGCGTATCGCCACGCCGCCGCCTAACGCGCCGGAAGGCACGCCGCCGGGCATCATGTCCTCGTTCATCTTTAACCTGAAACCCGGCGATCAAGTGTGGGTATCCGGTCCTTACGGTGAATTTTTTGCGAAAGATACCGACGCCGAAATGGTATTCATCGGTGGTGGTGCCGGTATGGCGCCTATGCGTTCGCACATTTTCGACCAGTTGCGCAGGTTGAAATCCAAACGCAAAATTACCTTCTGGTACGGTGCCCGCAGCAAACGCGAAATGTTCTACGTCGAAGATTTCGACATGCTGCAACGCGAAAACGATAACTTCAAATGGCACGTGGCCTTGTCCGATCCTTTGCCGGAAGACGAGTGGACCGGTTATACCGGCTTCATCCATAACGTGTTGTTCGAGGAGTTCATCAAAAACCATCCGGCACCGGAAGACTGCGAGTTCTACATGTGCGGTCCTCCGATCATGAACTCGTCGGTAATCAACATGTTGTTGGCAAACGGAGTGGATAGGGAAAACATCTTCCTGGACGACTTCGGCGGCTAACCCGGTTTATTGCTGAACTATTAAAACGGGGAGTAACCTAAGCGGTTCTCCTCGTTTTTTGTTCCGGCACGTTTTTGTTGGAGAGCGGATATGAGTTATTTTTTAGTGACGTTTTTATTTATGTTGGTAGTGGTGGCTATTATGGCGATAGGCGTGATATTCGGCCGCCACGCGATCAAAGGCTCCTGCGGAGGGACAGGTAACTGCATTTGCAAGGAAAAATGCGATGCCAGGAAAAAACTCGAAGCCGAACAGCTGGCCGCAGGCAGCGATTGTCAGGCTTGATTGAAGCGATTGCCGGTCCGGCGTCCGGCAATGGTTGATCTTAAAAGCGGTTTTAGTGTTGTGAAAGCCCTTGCCGGTAAGATTCCGTCGAAATACGGTATCTGTCTATTACCAGTTTAGCCGTCCGGGTGAGCTTGCAAATGTTACTCACCCTGTTTGTACTTTACTTTGATAGCTCAACTTCAAAGTGAAGGTGATTTAACTTTGCAGCTTTTCTTTTATCGTCCGAATAATCCCCGTCGTCGAATGTCCCTCGATAAACGATAGGATTTTTACTTCTCCGCCGGCAGCCAGCACGCTGGCGTGGCCGGCTATGCCGGTGATGTCGGTGTAGTCGCCGCCTTTGACCAGGACGTCCGGTAGCAGTTGGGCTATGACTTCCTCGGGCGTGTCTTGTTCGAACGCTGCCACCCAATCCACACACTCCAGAGCTGCCAACATTTCCATACGGTGTTCCAGATTGTTGACCGGCCGTTCCGGGCCTTTCAAACGCTTGACCGAGTCGTCGCTGTTGACCAGCACGATCAAACGGTCGCCCAAGGTTTTGGCTTGTTGCAAGTATCGGACGTGGCCGGGGTGCAAGATGTCGAAGCAGCCGTTGGTGGCGACCACTTTTTCGCCGTTGGCTTTGGCTGCGGTACGCTGTGCCAGCAGTTCCGGCCCACTGCACACGCCTTTGTGCCGGGCGCGCGGGCCTTGTAAAGCGGTGGCCAATTCGTCGATATTGACGGTGGCTGTGCCGAGTTTGCCGACCACGACGCCGGCGCCGACATTAGCTAGCTGAGTGGCTTCCGCCAGCGGAGTTTTTGCGGCCAGGCTGGCGGCCAGGACCGAAATGACGGTATCGCCGGCGCCGGTGACGTCGAATACCTCACGGGCGTGGGTCGGTAAATGCAGCGGTTCGGCAGCGTGGTTGAGTAAGGTCATGCCGTGTTCGCCGCGGGTAACCAGCAAGGCATCCAAACCGAGTTCCCTGATTAAGTTCATCCCGCGCTCGACGATTTGTGCCTCGCCGTGGCAAGGGCCGACCACTGCCTCGAATTCGCTTAGATTCGGGGTAATCAAGCTTGCGCCGTGATAAATTGAAAAATCGCTGCCTTTGGGATCCACCAATACCGGCTTTTTCATTTGCCGGGCTAACTGTATGAATCGTTGCACCTGACTTAAGGTGCCTTTGCCGTAATCGGACAACACTACGACTTGGGATTGAGTGAGTTCGGCATGAAACAAATGCAACAAAGGATCGGTGTCGACGTGCTGAAAACCGTCCTCGAAATCCAGCCGGATCAATTGCTGATGTCGGCTCATGACCCGTAATTTGGTGATTGTCGGAAAATTGGCAATCGCTTGAAATAGACAGAGTACCCCGGCTTTTTTCAATAGAGCTTCCAAGGCCGCGGCTGCCTCGTCTTGGCCGACAAAACCCAACAGGGAGGCTTTGGCGCCCAGCGCGGCAATGTTCAGCGCAACGTTGCCGGCGCCGCCGGCCCGTTCTTCGTGTTGTTTGACGTGTACCACCGGCACCGGCGCTTCCGGGGAAATCCGCGAGGTCGGGCCGTGCCAGTAACGGTCCAGCATCAAGTCGCCGACAACTAAGACTCGCGCGGCGGAGTAATTCGGTAAGTGCATAAGGTCTGAAGCATTTTATAAATAACCTCGCTATTATAACGCTACTATCCTGGTCGGGCCGCGGCGGCACGCGCTGAGAGAGGCATTTGCTTATGAAGAAAATGAATTCGTATAACGGAAGCGACAGCCGGCATATTATGACTCTGTATAGCGCCTCACAAAATTTTGCAGCGGTTTGCGAATTCGAACCGTTTACGATTATTATGCAAAACCCTTTATTGCTAATGGATTTGGGCTAGGCTTTGTAAAGGGTGGCCAAACTAGCAAGCAGCATTAACTTTTGCGGCTGTTTATTCCTTCAAAGGGATATTGGAGTTGTCTCCCGGCATGCGGTCATCATCGCGTTTCTCTCTGTACTGAGTAGCGAATTCAAGCCCGAGTAGGCGCGTCTCAGTCTGCGCGGGATAATTCACTTAGATCCTTGCATAATAGGTATTGTGATAATGGAACAAGAAAGCAAGCTTTGCGTTCCTACTTTAAATAAAGCATCCAGCGACACTCAGACCATTTTGGTGGTAGATGACACACCGGACAATTTGGCGCTCATGGATGCCTTGTTGCAAACGACTTATCGAGTTAGGGTAGCCAATAACGGCGAACGTGCTTTAGAACTGGCAAACGTGCAACCGCTTCCTGCGTTGATATTGTTAGACGTCATGATGCCGGGCATGGATGGCTTTACCGTTTTGGCCAGACTGAAAGCCGATCCACTCACCAACGATATTCCGGTCATCTTTATTACCACTCTTGATAGCCAGGAAGATCAATTGGCCGGATTCGATCTAGGCGCGGCGGATTATATTACCAAGCCCATTATGGCGCCCGTTGTGTTGGCGCGAGTTCGGACCCATCTTGAGCTTAAGCAAGCACGGGACAGATTACGGGATGATAAAGCCTGGCTGGAAGCCGAGGTCCAGCAGCGGATGAAAGAAAACGAATTGGTACAGACCGTCAGCATACGGGCCTTAGCGCATCTAGCGGAAACTCGAGATCCGGAAACCGGTAATCATATTCATCGTACTCAGGGCTACATTCGTCTTCTGGCCAATAAATTGCAATCGCATCCGCGCTTTGCCGACTTTCTGACGGAAGCCTATATTGCGATGTTGGTCAAATCGGCGCCGCTACACGATATTGGTAAAGTCGGTATTCCCGACAACATTTTGCTGAATCCCGGCAAACTGGCTGGCGAAGACTGGGAAGTGATGAAAACCCATGCCAAGCTGGGATCGGATGCCATAGAGCGTGCGGAACGGGACGCCGAACAACCGGTCGCCTTCTTGCGCATCGCCAAGGAAATCGCGCGCTGGCACCACGAAAAGTGGGACGGCAGCGGATATCCCGACGGTCTGGTCGGCGATGCCATCCCTATTTCCGCCCGGCTCATGGCGCTGGCCGATGTGTTCGATGCCTTGGTGTCGTCGCGGCCTTACAAACCGGCGCTGCCGTATGAACGCGCGCGGGCTATTATCGCTGAAGGAAAAGGAAGGCATTTCGATCCGGACGTGACCGACGCGTTTTTGGCTGGTTTCGATGAGTTTGTGGCCATAGCCGAGAATACTTAAGAGCGGAGTGTAGCGCTCGGCCATGAACGATTCCCCCAAACAGCGCTTGGCCAATGCCGGTGGGCCTTTACTGATCGTTACCGTATACGCGGTATTCGGCGCACTATGGATCTTGCTTTCCGACGGGGCTTTAAAACTGTTGATCCAAGATGCCGCCCAGTTTGCCGTGGTCAGCATGTTGAAAGGCTGGTTGTACGTAGCAGCCACTTCGTTATTGTTGTACGGATTGTTGCGGCGTTTCGAACTTAGACCGTTAAAAACAGCCGCCTATACGTCGCAAGCGGGCTTTCGCCGCTGGCTGCCCTTCACTCTGTTGACTTTGTGCGTCATCGGTTCCGGGGCTTTCGGCATCACCTATCACTGGCAACAGCAACAGCGCGACGAGCTGGCCCGTATTAAAGCCTTTGCAAATCGCAATGCAGCCGGTATTGCCGACGAATTGGAAAAATATGCTAAGAATGCAGCCTATCTACGCGGCAATGCCTATTTTGCGCAGTTGCTACAGCAATGGCTTATCCTTGGCAATGCAGCCGCCGCAACACACTTACGCATCTGGGTGAGCGAATACGAGCAATCCATGGGGTTTGCTTCCGCCTTATTTCTCGACCCGTCCGGACGTAAACTTTGGTCTTCGAAAGCGACTGCGGAAGATATTTCGCCGCCGCTGCTCGCGGCGGTTCAGCAAGCGGGCACGGCAGGCGGCGTTGTCCGTACCGAACTCTATCCGGATGCCGAACGGAAAATTCATTTGGATTTTGTCGTGCCTATTGGCGCCGATCAACAAATATTGGCGGTCGTAGTGTTGCGCACCGAACCGCTTGACCGGCTCTTCACCCTGTTGCAAGCAGGGCCGGATGCAGGAGCTAGCGGCGAATCCTTGCTGCTGCGCCGGGATGGCGCCGATGCCTTATACCTCAGCGCATTGCGTTACCGTCAGAACGCGGCTCTGTCCTTGCGCCAGCCGCTGGTTGATGCCGATTTGCTGTCAAGTCAATTACTGCAAGGCGCTAAACAGCCCGGAGAATTGATCAGCGGCGTCGATTACCGCGGCGAAGCGTCGGTTGCCGTAGCTTACCCGGTACCCGGTACGGATTGGTTTTTAATCGTCAAAAAAGATAGCGCCGAGTTTTACGCCAATGCCAGTAAAGACTCGGCCGGACTGCTGTTGATTTGTCTGTTGGTGTTGGCGATCGGCGGTACCTTGCTCACCTTGCAGGATCAGCAGGCGCAGCTTAAGTTAATCGAGGAACGGCAGCGGACGCAACAGGCGGTGCAGCTGCAAGCGGAAATACTCGCCCACCTTACCGAGGGCATCAACGTCATTGGCGGCGACGGACGTATTTTGTTTACCAATCCGGCCTTTGCTGCCATGTTCGGGTATCGGATCGACGAACTGCTCGAACGTGATCTTGCCATGCTCAGCGCGCAAACCACGAAGCAAACACCGGCGGAAGTTGCCGGTCAGATCATCGAACAACTTCGGACAAGCGGACGTTGGCAAGGAGAATGGCTCAGCCGCCGCAAGGACGGCAGCATTTTCTGGAGTTATGCCGATATATCCCGTCACGAAATGCCGGTTTGGGGCCCGGTTTGGTTATCGGTCCAGCACGATATTTCCGATCGTAAAATGGCGGAAACCCGGCTAAATCAACGCAATGAAATGCTGGAGCGTTTCAACCGCATCGCCGTCGGCCGAGAATTGGCCATGTTGACCATGAAGCAACAGATTAACGCTTTGGCCGGCGAACTCGGCCGTCCTCCCCCATATACCGGGAGTTCCGAGACGGCCGAACCTTGGCAACCCGAAGATGCGCAACAGGTGCAAGTGGCCATGGTTAACTTACTGGAAGACGCACAAACGGCCCGCGACGAAGCCAATAAAACCGCCCGGACCTTACGCGCCAGCGAACGTCGCTTACTCATGGCGCAAGAAGGCGGGCACGTCGGTATTTGGGAACGTAACTTGCTCGACGACTCGATCTATTGGTCGCCGGAATGCGAAAGACTTTACGGGGTGGTGCCCAGCAGTCAGCATAGCTACCAAGACTGGCGCGCTCGACTTTATCCCGACGATCTGAATCTGTTCGACGCTCAATGGGAGCGGCACATCGAGCGGGGCGAACCGTTCGAAACCGAGTTTCGTATCCGCCGCGAGGATAACGGGGAGATACGTTGGCTGTATTGCAAAGGTAGCGCTCAACGCGACGAAAACGGCAACATTGTCCTGTTGTCCGGCATTCACATCGATATCAGCGATAGAAAACAGGCGGAATTAAGACTGGCGGAAAGCGAGCAACGCTACCGAACCTTGGCCGACAATTTGCCCGGCGCCGTCTATCGCAGCGAAGTAAATCCCCCCTGGCGCATGATCATGCTATCCGACGGCGTGAAACTGTTGGTCGGTTATGAAGCCTGTGCTTTTCTGGCCGGCGATTCCCCGTTGACCTGGACCGAGATAGTGCTCGCCGAAGACAGGGTCGGCGTCGAACAAGCGGTAAGCATTGCCGTTGCCTGTCGTCAGCCGTATCGCTTGGTATACCGTATCCGCCACGCCGACGGCGGCATCCGTTGGGTTATCGATCACGGCAGGGCCGGTTACGATGCGAGCGGTTCAGCCGAGTTTCTCGACGGCGTCATCATCGACGTCACGTTGCAAAAACAAGCCGAAGAACAGTTGCGCAAGCGTAACGCCGAACTCGAACGCTTCAACCGGGTAACCGTAGGCCGGGAATTACACATCATAGAGATGAAAAAAATGATCAATGCGCTATCGCAAGAACTGGGGCGCGAACAGCCGTACAGATTGACTTTTTTACATGACGAACAGAAATCCTGACAAAAGCCCGGGTTTCGGCATTTCGCTTGCGCTCCTGTGTCCTTTTACGGCCTGCGGCCTGCAGTGGCTGTTTTGGGACGCTTACATCAAACCTTACGTGTGGTTTTTATTTTTCCCCGCCGCTTTTTGTAGTGCCTGGCTGGGCGGGCTGCGCGGCGGCTTGACCGGTACGGCAATCTCCACCTTGCTCGCTTGGTACGTGTTCATTCCGCCGCAATTTGCATTGACCGTGGTGGATACCTCCTCACTGGCTTCTATCGCATTGTTTGCCGTAATGGGCGGTTTGTTCGCCTGGTTGTTCGAGCGTTTGCAGCGGGCTATGCGCAACAGCGAGGAGGCGAGGTTGTCGGCCGAACGTAGCCAACAACAGCTTACCGGGCTGTACCGGAAAACCTTGGAACTCGACCAATTGAAAAGTCAATTCTTCGCCAACGTTAGTCACGAACTGCGAACGCCTCTGACCCTAATCATGGCTCCGTTGGAAAAGCGTCTAACCATGGTTAACGGCGATACGGCGGAAAGGAGAGAAACAGAGATGATGTTGCGGAATGCCCGGCTGCTGTACCGTCAGGTTTCCGATTTGCTCGACGCCGCCAAACTGGAAGCAGGCAGCATGCAAATTCACTATGCGCGCCTCGATTTAGCGGAATTAACCCGAACTACTGCGGCGTATTTTGACTCTTTGGCCAATGAACGCGGTATTGCTTTTGTAGTTAATGTGCCCGCTGCGTTGCATGCCGAAGTCGACGCTGAAAAAGTAGCGCGCATCTTGCTCAACCTATTGTCCAACGCATTCAAATTCACGCCGGATGGCGGCTATATCGACCTTAGACTCCTCCGGACCGATGCGGCGGCAGTGATAGAAGTTGAGGATAACGGTCCCGGCGTGCCGGCCGATTTACGCGAGGCGGTATTCGAGCGTTTTCGCCAATTGGAGGGCAATGCCGATCGCCGGCACGGCGGAACGGGTTTGGGTTTGGCTATCGTCCGCGAATTTGCCGCGTTGCACGGCGGTAGCGCGCTGCTAGGCGAGGCTCCCAGTGGCGGAGCGCTGTTTTCGGTGCGTTTGCCGCTTACCGCCCCGACCGGTATCTCATTGGCGGCGGCAAGCCGGTCCGACGCTCTCATAGGCAATCGGGCGGCTATCGAGAGTTCGCTAGCGCGTCCCATGCCGGCAGCTGCCGCAACTACAGCGGACAGCCGGGACGCGCCATTGATCTTGGTGGTAGAAGACAACGCCGATTTGCAAACCTTCATCGCCGCCAGTCTGCAACCTTATTATCGGGTTGCCGGCGCGGCTAACGGCCGGCAAGGCGTTACGTTAGCGTTATCGCTGATGCCGGACCTGATTTTGACCGACCTGATGATGCCGGAAATGAGCGGCGATACGATGATTGCCGAACTGCGCCGGCAACCTGAATTTGCCGATGTACCCATCCTGGTCCTCTCCGCCAAGGCCGACGACGCGTTGCGCATACGCTTACTGCAAGCCGGCGTTCAGGAATATCTGATCAAACCGTTCAGAGTCGACGAATTATTAACCCGAGTAGCCGGTTTGATAGGCGAGCGGCAACGGATAGATTCCAGGCTTAGGGAAAGCGAAAACCGATTCGAAGCCACCTTCGAACTGGCGGCGGTGGGAATTGCCCTGGTCGCGCCGGACGGCCGTTGGCTGCGAGTCAATGCAAAACTTTGCAATATTGTCGGCTACTCGGCCGCCGAACTGTTAGCCAAGACTTTCCAGGACATCACTCACCCGGACGATCTGGCGGCGGATCTAAGATGCGTCAGGCAAATGCTGGAACGACGTATCGATCACTATACGATGGAAAAACGCTACCTTCGCAAGGACGGCAGCATCGTCTGGGTCAATCTCAGCGTGTCCTTGGTCGACAAGTCCGACTGCAGTCCGGATTATTTCATATCGGTAGTAGAGGACATTTCCAGGCGCAAACAAGCCGAAGCGCAACTGGAGTTATGGCGGGAAGCTTTCGAAAAGTCCGAGTTCGGCGTGGCGATAGGCGATCCCGCCACCCAAACCATACTCGCCGTCAACCCCGCTTTTGCCCGGCAGCGGGGCTACTCTGCCGAAGAATTGGCGGGCAAACCGGTCGAGACCTTGTTTCCCGAGGATTGTTGGGAAACAGTCAGGCCGCGCATACTCGACGCCGACCGGTTAGGCCATGCCAGTTTCGAATCCGAACATCTGTGCAAGAACGGCGAACGTTTTCCGGTGCTGTTGGATATTACGGTTACCCGGGCGCTGGACGGTAAACCGATGAGACGGATAGGCTTCGCGCTGGACATCAGCGAACGCAAGCAAGCCGAACGGGAGCTCCGTCGGCAAACGGAAGAATTGCAACACCGTAACCTGGAATTGGAGCGTTTCGATAACGCCGGGATCGACCGCGAACTGGCGATGATTCGGCTCAAGCAACACGTGAACGATTTGGCGGCAGAGCTAGGACGCATGCCGCCCTACGACGTGTCATTTACGGATCAGGCCGATGTGCCGCCGGAGAATTCGCCGTGATCCGGGGGTTCCCGCCGCCGCGCCCACGTCTGCTTCCCTATGTTCTGGCGATACTATTGCCGTTGCTGATGTTCGCCGTTCGCATGCAGTTGGTTGTCGTATTCGGCCAACGTCCGTTACTGATTTTGTTCATGCCGGCGGTCATCGCCATAGCGATGTTAGGCGGTTTGGGGCCTGGTCTGGTTACGACCGCTTGTACCGGATTGCTGACGGCATATTATTTTGTCCCGTCTCAAGAGCACTGGGCGATTACCGAAAGCCATAATCTCCTGCAATGGAGCATGCTGATACTGAGTGGCATTTTGGCCGGTGTATTGTCCGAGTCGCAACGCCGCTCGCAGCAATACGAGGCGGATAGGCGCCGCGAGTTGATGGATGCGCACCGGCAATTGCAGGAAAGCGAAATCCTGTTCCACTCGATTTTCGACGGCATGCTGGACGCTGCCACCCTTACCGATACCGAGCGCCGCATCAAGCTGGTGAATCCGGCGTTTACGCAAATGTTCGGTTATACGCCGGAAGAGGCTGGCGGCCACAGCACCCGGATGTTGTATGCCGATCCCGCCGACTTTATCGAACAAGGCATTCGCCGCTATCGGCTCGAAACGGGCGGCGATACCGCGGTTTTCGAAATGCGTTACCGGCGTAAGGATGGCAGCGAATTTTTGGCCGAAACCAGCGGGACCCGGATTGTGGCGCCGCACGGCAAAGTGCTCGGTTTCATGGCGGTTCACCGCGACATTACCGAACGCAAGCGCACCGAACGGGAGCGAGCCGAAGCCCAGGCCGCCGCCTTGCAGACGCAAAGCATGGCCAGGTTGGCTGCCCTCAACCGCCTGGAGGATGCCAACACCGCACGTCGAGAGGCCGAGGCCAGCCAAGCGTATTTGGAAGCGGCGATGGCCGCTATGTCCGAAGCGTTGTTCATCACCGATTGCGCAGGGCGTTTTATTCATGTCAACGACGCTTTTGCGGCTTTTCACCGCTTCAACGGTAAAGCGGAATGCGCCAAAAACTTTGCCGACTATCCCAGGCTGCTGGAAACGTTTCTACCTTCCGGAGAACCGGCCCCGCTCGAACAGTGGGCGATGCCGAGAGCCTTGCGGGGCGAATCGGCTACCGATCAGGAATACGGCTTACGGCGCAAAGATACCGGCGAGTCCTGGATGGGCAGTTACAACATGGCGCCTATTCACGATGCGAACGGCAACATCGTCGGCGCGGTGGTGACCTGCCGCGACATCACGGAACGCAAGAGGGTCGAAAAGGAATTGCAAGACGCGGTGGGCGCACAGCATTCCGCGCATATGGCATTGCTGTCGTTGATGGAAGACGCCATCAATGCAAAACAGGCGGCCGAAGACTCGGCCCGGGAACTGCTTCAGTTGTCCATGGCCGTGGAGCAAAGCCCGGAGAGCATTGTCATCACCGATTTAGACGCCAACATCGTTTACGTCAATCCCAATTTTTTGCGGCAAACCGGTTACGACCGCGCGGAAGTGATAGGCCAAAACATCAAGTTGTTGCAATCGGGCAAGACGCCGCGGGAAAACTTCGCGTCGCTATGGGAGGCCATAGCCTCCGGCAATTCCTGGAAAGGCGAATTCTACAATCGCCGCAAGGACGGTAGCGAGTACATCGATTTTGCGATAGTCACGCCGATTCGTCAGGCGGACGGCAGCATCAGCCACTATGTTTCGATACAGGAAGACATCACCGAGAAAAAACGCATTACCGCCGAACTCGATGCGCATCGTAACCATCTCGAGCAATTGGTGTCCGAACGTACCCATCAACTCGAAGAGGCGAAAATTGCCGCCGAAGCGGCCAACGTATCCAAAAGCGCCTTTCTCGCCAATATGAGCCACGAAATTCGCACGCCGATGAACGCTATCCTCGGGCTTACCCATTTGTTGCGCAGCGAAGGACTAAGTCCGCAACAAGCCGAACGCTTGGCTAAAATCGAGAGCGCCAGCCAGCATCTCTTGTCCATCATCAACGACATTCTCGATTTATCCAAAATCGAAGCCGGCCGTATCCAGCTGGAGCATCGCGATTTTCAGCTATACGATATTCTCGATCACGTGCAATCGTTGACATTCGACCAAGCGGCGGCGAAGAACCTAACCATTGCTATCGAAGCCGACGCGGTTCCGATATGGCTACGCGGCGATCCGACCCGCTTGCGTCAAGCCTTACTCAATTACGTCAGCAACGCCGTCAAGTTTACCGAACGAGGCCGCATCATCTTGCGTGCCAAAGTGCTGGAAGACGACGGCAAGCGCCTGCATTTACGCTTCGAAGTGGAAGATAGCGGGATTGGGATTGCGCCGGAAAAACTGCCGATACTGTTTCAAGCCTTCGAACAGGCCGATCTGTCCACCACCCGTAAATTCGGCGGCACGGGCTTGGGCTTGGCGATCACCCGCCATCTGGCGAAATTGATGGGCGGCGAAACCGGCGCCAGCAGCAGCCTGGGTGTAGGCAGTATTTTTTGGTTGACCGTCCGTGTCGAACACGGCAGCGGCATTGCCGGGTCGCTTGCGGATCGTGCCGTCAAGGATGTCGAGAAACGCTTGCGCCACGAAAAAGCCGGAGCGCATGTCCTGCTGGCCGAAGACAATGCCGTTAATCGGGAAGTTGCGGTGGAACTGTTGCGTATGGTGGGTGTGCTGGTCGATGTTGCTGAGGACGGAGCGGTTGCGCTGAGCAAATCCCGCCTCACCGATTACGATTTGATCCTGATGGACATGCAGATGCCGGGCATGGACGGCTTGGAAGCCACCCGTGCTATCCGTGCCCTGCCGGGCTGGGAAAATAAGCCGATTTTGGCCATGACCGCCAATGCATTCGACGAGGATAGGCAGGCATGCCAGGCGGCCGGCATGAATGATTTTATTGCCAAACCGGTTGAGCCGGATCAGTTTTACGCCACGTTGTTTCGCTGGCTGCCGACCACGCTACAGCCGAGCTTGGCGATGCCTGTCGTTGCGGAAGAGCCGTCCGCTCTGTTAGGCCGTATTCCGGACTTGGATCGCGACCGCGGCCTTAAGTTATTGTCGGGCCGGTTCACCACCTATCTGGAGTTGTTGAAAATGTTCGCCGACGATCACAGCGAGGATATGTTAAAGCTGCGCTCGGCGATGGATGCGGGAAAATCGGATGAGCCGCGGCGTATTGCCCATACGCTGAAAGGCACCGCCGGTAATCTGGGCATTATCAAGGTGCAAGAACTAGCCACGGAATTGGATAAGGCTTTTAGGTTTAATCGTAACGCCGAAGCAATCGACGAATTGATCGAACAATTGGATGAAGCGCTGCATGGGTTTTGTACCGCGTTAGGTACGCTATTTCCCGCCGAGCTAAGCGAGGCGATGGACGCGTCGGTAGACCGGAACCAAATCCGCTTGATATTGCTCGATTTGGAGCAGATGTTGCTTATCGGCGACGCCAAGGCCCGCCAACTGGTGGAAGCGCAAACCGGTTTGCTAAAAAAATTCCTGGGTCCGCAAGCGGAGGAATTCATCCGGCTGGTCATGGGTTTCGATTACGGCAAAGCCTTGGAAATGCTAAGAAAGCGCATGCCGGTGAACGGCGGATCCATTTGATTACTTGCTGTCACCGTCTTTTCAACGCATGCCACAGCGAACGCAGGTTTGATTTGGGTTCGGACAGCAGCAAGGTCAATAAAATTTCTTCGCCGCCCGCCAGCAAACACAGCACGGCCGCCATTCTAAACGGCCACAGCGGGCCGCCGAAAAACAATACGTACAGCGCAAAGCCCATGGCCGCGGCGGCTATGCGCACCGCCCAGGTGTGATAACTGGTGAAACAGCCGAATTTAATATAGCCCGTCAGTGCCGGCAGAATGCAGCTGGCTACCGTGAAACCGAAGTACAGCCATTCCGCGGCGAAAATGTCCGGCCATAGCCACCAGCAACACAGGGCGATGGTCAAATAATTCACCACGTCCGCCCAGCTGTCCAGCATCGCGCCGAACTCGGAGACTTGCCCGGTCAGGCGGGCGACGAAACCGTCCAATAAATCGGACAAGAAACACAGCGCCAACAAACTCATGAAGGCCAAGGCATAGCCGTGCCAGGCCAGCCACAGCAAGCCCGGCGCGGCGGCGAAGCGAAAGCCGGTCAACAGATTGGGCGCAGTCCAACGTCCGGGTACGGATTTCATGGCGTTCGCAGGGAGAAATCGGCCGCCAAAGGGGCGTGATCGGACAGCAAATGCCAGGGGGCATGCGATAAACGTTGGCAGCTCAACGGATTCAAACCACGAAAATAAATACGGTCCATGGCCAGCAACGGCAGCCAGGCCGGAAAAGTCCGCGCGTGCCTGCCGTGGGTTTTACGGAACACTTCTTCCAAGCCCAGGTAGGCGTGAAATTGCCGCTCCGCCTGTTGCGGCCAGTCGTTGAAATCGCCGGCCACGATCAGCGGCGCATCGTGCGGCACGTGTTGTTCGATGCGGACGCATAATTCTTGCAACTGCCGGCGCCGTTCGAAACCCATTAGACCCAGATGCACGCACACCGCGTGCAAGGGCGTAGTGGAGTTTTGCAAGCGGATCACGCCGTGCAACAGGCTGCGGCTGGCCCAACTGAACGGCGAGACGTTGATGTTTTCCCAGGCCTCGAACGGATAACGGCTGACGATGGCGTTGCCGTGGTGGCCGGCGTCGTATATGGCGTTCTTGCCGTACACGTGGTGCGGCCATACGCCTTCGGCGATGAATTCGGCCTGCGACGCGGCCGGCCAGCCGTTGATGTGTTTTTCCTTGTGTTGGTGTTGGCCTTGGATTTCCTGCAGGAACAATAGATCGGCGTCGGCGCCGATCAGGGCGTCGCGGATTTGCTGCAACACGAAGCGGCGGTTGCCGGTGTCGAAGCCTTTATGAATGTTATAGGTAAGTACCCGCAATGTATCGCTCATGCCAACCACGTTGTTATTAATAAGGCCGCCGCCGGATATGCCATTTATACAACAGCGGCGACAAAAACTCTTCCATCAGAAAAAACGCCACCACCACGGCGGCGACGTCCCACGCACCCAGACTCAATTCGTCGCTCAGCAGCCACGCCGGCAGCAGGGATTCCGGCACGGTATCGAAACCGCGCGCCTGACTGCTTTCGGTTTTACCGAGCCTCCGCTTGCAAAAACTGGCCAACAAGTCGCCGGCCATGGCCCAAGCGGCGAAAACCATGCCCAAAGCCGCAGACACATTCAAGGCGGAGGCGAAAACGGCGCTACAACCCAGTGCCGCCAGCAGGCCACGCCAGGTTTTCGAGCGGCCGAACAACGGTCTGCCGTCGGCTGCATGCACACCGGCGTCGACCGGGCAAGCGAACCTGCGTTTTAGTAGGTAGCCGGCCATTACCGGCGCGCCGTTGGCAACGGCTACCAATAAAAGCGCGATGAGGCTGCACTGTAGGCACATAGGTCGATCGATAATATATGGATGGTTAAAGCCATTATCCCTGAGCGTATTGTCCGAGTGGAATCGGTTTCTGTCATACCCGTGTCACCTTATTTTCATACTATTTTCGCGGAAGCCGGCTTGAGCCGGAGATGTGAAAAGCTTAGCGGATAGTTATGAAGGGCAATAGAAACAGCGGCTTTACCTTAATTGAAGTGATGATCGTGGTGGTCATTTTGGGCATTTTGGCATCCATCGTGGTGCCCAAAATCATGGGACGACCCGACGAAGCCAGAGCGACCCGCACGCTGCAAGACATCCGGGCGATAGGTGCGGCCTTGGATTTGTACCGTCTGGATAATTTCAGCTACCCCAGTACCGAGCAAGGCTTGGAGGCGTTGGTGAAAAAACCGGTCAATCTGCCGAGCGGCGCGCGTTGGAAGCAAGGCGGTTATTTGGATGCGTTGCCGGCCGATGCGTGGGGCCGTCCTTACTACTATTTGAAACCCGGCCAGCACGGCGAATACGACTTGTATTCATTTGGCGCCGACGGGGTGGAAGGGGGCGAGGAAGCGAATGCCGACATCGGCAATTGGCTGCAAAAATAAGCGGTGAAAAGCGGCGGTTTTACTCTGATCGAGCTGCTGGTGGTGTTGGTATTAATCGGCGTGATCGGCTCCATGGCGGTGTTGGCAATCGGCAACGACGGCAGTGAGCAACGGCAGCGCCAGGAAGCCGAGCGCTTGCAAGCCTTGTTGCAACTGGCCGAACAGGAAGCCGAGCTGCGCGGCGAAGCCATAGCGGTAGAGCTGTGTCAATCGGCTTACCGATTTTTCCGCCATAGCAATGCGGCTTGGCGGCTGGAAGACAGTGACTCCCTGTTCAGGCCCAGGCAACTGCCGGCCGGGTTGGGTTTGCTGTTGCGCCTGGACGGCCAGGGACAACGCTTGCCAGCGCAATTATTGCCGGTCACGGCCGGTGGCAAACCGCAATTCGTGCTGGCGCCGGCTGGCGCCGTAGCGGTGGAAATCGCGGTGCAACAGGCCGGTACAACGGTTTGGCTCAACAACACCGGCGACGAAGGCTGGACGCTGGCGGGCGAAACGATACATGCCGATTAAATCCGCCGGCTTTACTTTGCTGGAGGTGCTGATCGCCTTGGCGCTGTTGGCGATTTTGATGTTGGGCTTGCTAAAAATCGCCGCTTATAACACCCGTAATCTATGGGTACTGGAAAACACCTTCATCGCCGAACAAATCGCGCACAATCAAATGCTACAACTGCGTTTATCCGGCTCCCGGCCGGAAAGCGCGGCAGGCCGGGACGACATGGGCGGACGCCGCTGGCACTGGCGAGCCGACCGCGCCGCTTTGCATCCTTTAGGGCAGGGGCTGGAACGCTATCGAATCAATGTATTTCTGGAAGGCGACGCCTCGGCCTATGCCAGTCTGATCGACTATTTACCGGTCGGCTCATGAAGCAGCGGCTAGGCAAGCACGGCGCTGGCTTTACCTTGCTGGAACTGCTGATCGCGATGGCGGTATTCGCCATCATGGCGGCGATGGCCTACGGCGGTTTACGCGCGGTCATGCAAACCCGGCTGGACACCCAAAACCGGGCCCGGCAACTGCGTGAAGTGCAGCAGGCGTTTTATTGGCTGAACGAAGATTTGCAACAAGCCGTGGCCCGTCCGGTACGCGACGAACTGGGCGACAGCCTCACCGCGTTCCAAGGCGGGATGGGCGAGGATGTTTTGAGCCTGACCCGCAGCACGCCGGAATGGTTGCCCGATTCCGGCGGGCGCAGCAATTTACAGCGCGTGGTGTACCGGTTTAGAAACGGGATGTTATATCGAGGGGTGTGGAATGCCTTGGATAGAACCCCGCAAAGCCGCATCGTTCAACGGCGGATTCTCGAGGCGCGCAGTCTGCAGCTGCGTTTTTACGGCGGTGACTGGTCCGGCTATTGGCCGGTTGCCGGCGCGGCTTTGCCGCGGGCGGTCGAAGTCAACGTCGAGCTGCCGGGATTGGGCACGCTGCGGCGTGTGTTCGGTTTGCGTTGATGCCGGTACTCGTCCGCCAACGCGGGGTGGCGTTGCTCACCGTGCTGCTGGTACTGGCGTTGGCCACCGTCAGCGTGTTGTCGATGTCCGGCGAGCGGCAGCTGGATATTCGCCGTACCGACAATCAATTGCGCAACGATCAGGCTTGGGTCTATGCGCATGCCTTGGAAGATTGGGCCGTGCGAATTTTGCAAGCCGGCGACGCTGCCGGCCGCAACGTGCAATTGCAAGAGCAAGGCAACGTGGAACTGAAAGGGCGGCTTTTGGCGCAACAACATACTTTCAATCTGAACAATTTGCTGGCGGAAGGCGAACTGCAAACCCAAGAACTGCAGCGGCTACGGCGGTTGTTGCGTTATCTGGAGCTGGACCCGGCCATAGCCGACGCGATTGTCGACTGGCTGGATGCCGATAGCGAGATTCGTTATCCCGCCGGCGCGGAAGACGAGGTCTATTCGCGCTTGCATCCGCCTTATCGGGCAGCTAACCGCAATTTTGCCGACCTCAGCGAATTACGTTTGGTGAAAGGCATAGGCCCGGCCGAGTACGCCAAGTTGCGGCCTTATCTCAGTGCAATCGACGCTTATCTGCCGCTCAACGTCAACACCGCGCCGCCGTTGTTGTTGCGCTGTCTGGCCGATGACATCAGCGAGGATTTGGCGGAGGCGATTTTCCGGGCGGCCGGCAAACCGTTCAAGGATGTGGCGGCCTTTTTACAGGACGAAGCCGTGCTAGGTAGCGGCATAGGCAATAACGGGATCGCGGTCGGCAATCGCCATTACCTGCTGCAAGGCCTGGTCAGCTTCGGCGGCGTGACGCTACGCTTCGAAAGCCGCTTACAAACCGGCGGCGAAGGGCAGGTGTGGTTTAATCGCCGTGCTCGGGTGGCGAATTTCGATGGCTGAGCCGATTTTATGCCGGGAAACGGTCGGCGGCAGCTTCGAATGGTTGGATTTGCCGGCCGTAGATCGGGGCGTGCAGTCCGGCACCTTACAAGCGTTGGCGCAAGCTGCCGAGCAACGGGAGGTCTGCGCCGTGTGGCCGGCCGAAGCGGTATTGCTGTTGGAATTGGACTTGCCGCTACGCTCGTTTGCGCAAATCAAACAGGCCTTACCTTTTGCATTGGAAGATTATTTGGCGGACGGCATAGAGCAATACCATTGGGTGTGGCAGCGGCCCGAACGTAACGGTCCGCTGGCGGTCGCCTTGGTGGATAGGGCGGCACTGGCCGTCCGGCTGCAGAGGTTTGCCGAAGCCGGCATTCAAGTGAGCCAATGCCTGCCGGAACCCTTGCTGTTGCCGCTGCATGCGGGACAAACCGCATTCGCCGCGGATGACGCCGAGCGCGCGGTATTGCGTTACGGCAGGGCTTTGGGCGGCGGCGGGGATAGACAATGGTTGTGGGGTGTGTTGCAAAGGTTGTATCAAGAAGGCAAAGCCGAAGGCGAGTGCCGGCTATGGAGCCGGCAGGCGGCCGACGCGGCGGAGTTCGTCTGCGTACCGCAGGAATGGCGGCAGCCCTTGCTGTTGTACCGGGAGCAACTAGCGCACGCGGCGCCGTTCAATTTATTGAGCGGCGAATTCGCATTAAAAAATCAATCGCCCGCCAGCCTGCGCAGTTGGGCGCCGGCGCTGTTGATCCTGACCCTGGCGGGCGCGCTGCAAGTGGCCGGGCAATGGTATCTGGCCGGCCAACAACAACGGCAACTGGCCGAACTCAAAGCGCAGAGTCAAACGCTGTTCACGGCCACCTTTCCCGAAGTCAAGCGCTTGGTGAATTTGAAAATACAAGCAGATCAACAGTTGGACGCGTTGAATAGTCAAGCGCAGCTGAATCAAAGCGGCTTTTTGCGGCTGCTCTACGATTTGGGCAGCGTCGTTACCTCCCAAGTCGGCGGACAACTGCACACGCTGGTTTACGTCGACGGCCGGCTGCAAGTCGGCATGCGTTTGGCGCAGGGACAAACTCCGGAGATTCTGCAGCAAGCCTTGGAGGCTTTGGGGCGTAGCGTGCAGTTTGATTCCGGGTCCGGGGCGAATTCGGGCGAGGTGAGCTTTGCGCTTCATTAGTCCGGCAGTGGCGGATCGTTGGCAGGCGTTATCGGCGCGCGAACGCGGTTTATGCGTGGCCGGTGCCGCGGCAGTTCTGATCGTGCTGGGTTATTTTTGGCTGTATTCGCCGCAAGTGGCCCGTAACGCCGTTTTGTACGCGCAAATTCAGGCGCAACGAGACGTGTTGCAACATCTGAGCGAGGTTGCCGCCAGGGTCAAACCCTTACGCGATGCGGCCGGCGAAGCGGTCGCGGTGTCGGCCGATATTCGGCAAACCCTGGCCGACAGCAGCCGGCAAATGCAAGTGGCTGATGCGATTGCCGAGCAGCAGCTAGGCGACGGAGGCGACGTGGACGTTCGCTTGCAACCGCTGACCTTCGACCGTCTGGCAGCTTGGCTGGCGGTTTTACACCAGCACGGCATAACGGTGGGAGAAGCGGAATTGACGAGCGCCGGAGACGGGTTGGTGTCCGGCAAGTTGCGGCTAGGGGCGTTTGATAGTCAACGATAGCGGCCGGCACCACATGCTTTCGGTTCAAAGCAGCTAGCCTAGCCGGACTGCCGCCGGGTCAAGGATATTCGCTCAACACGTCATCCTCGGCATAAAAGCGGTTTTCGGTAATCACGTCGGCGCTGATCTTGTTTTCCAGCAAATTGTCCACGTCGGTCGTAATGCGCTCTATCATCGCCGGGGCTTGGCCGAGTGCTTGTGCTCTTTGCAACGCTCGCCCCCATATGGCGACATGGCGGGTGTGGATGCGGCGGGTGGCGTTGTTCTTGGCCCATTCGGCGGCAATGCTGCGTCCCAAGTGCTCCAGCTTCGCTTCAAGCTCCGTGCGGTTCGAGTCGTCAGGCAGCGGTTCCAGCAGGTTCCGCTGGATTTGCTCCCAGCCGCTCGGATAGATATCCCAACCCTGGTAAAAACGTGTGACCCACAGTAAATATTGCTCCAGGGTTTGCCGCCCGGCGTTGACCGCGTCTTGCCGGTAACTTTTGACGAAGTAATCGGTGCCGGACAAGGCCGATTGCGCATCGGAACGCTGCACGGCGCGATCGGCGCAGCCCGCGGCCGCTATTAGCAATAGACAAACCAATCGCCGTATACGCATCGCCAATCACCGGATAGTCGTGTAGAGGCTGGCGATTGTCGGCGTCGAGCGTGACAAGTTGATGACCTTGTGGTTACCGGATGTTGACAGGACGTCGCTCAAGCGCATTGGGATTTCCGGCTTGCCGGCCGCGCCGTCTTTGTTTAGGCGGGGCTTGGCTCCGGTGAAAAATAACTGCTCGAAATTATTTTTCCCGCCAAACAATTCATGCTTCGACAAGGCTCTGATGAGCGGGGACGAAGGGCTAGGAACGAACGGAAAAATCCTTACCTTGCGACATAGGGAAGTTGTTTGCAACCATATCCTTAGCAGGTTTCGAAGCGGGCCAGATAACCGAAATGGTCCGATACGGTCGGGTAAAAGCGGTCGTTGAAAATCGCTTCCATAGCGCTCACTTTGATCGGTTGACCGTTGCGTTTGAAAATGTAATCGATGCGCTTGGGCGGACTGTGCCGCCAACCGTCGATCTGGCCGCGGAAGGTCGGTTCGTAAAACCGTTGCGGGTGTAGTTCGAAAAACTGGTCCACGTACTCGCGGTTGCCGACGATGTGGTTATAGGCGTGCTCGCCGGCCGGGGCGTTGAAATCGCCTACCATCAAATCGGCTCTGACACCGAAATGGCGGCGCGATTCGATCAAGCCGCGCAGCCGACCGTATTCCTCGAAAAAACCGTGGTGCGCCCAGCTTAAATGCACGTTGGCCACATGCAGCAGACCGAACCGGGGTAAGTCTATGCAGCTGAGCGTCACATTGCGCGACATATAGTTGTCTTTGCGCCGGCAATAGGACACGTAATCCGCATAATTGTGGTGCATCGGATGGCGGCTGAGAATCGCCGTGCCTTCCCGCCAGCGCTGAAAGCCGACGTGGCTCCAATCCTGATGCTGATGGTACCAATGGCCCCAGCTGCGCAAGCGCCGGCAAATCCGAAACGCCATGTTGGAAGGGGATTCGCCGTAGGGACGAGTGATAGGATCGTGCAGATATTCGCCAACCTCCTGAAAACACGCTATGTCGACCCGTAAATGTGCCATCGCTTCGGCAATGATCCGCACCTCGCGCTCGTGCAAATGCATGGTTTCGAAACTGCAATGGCGAGGATGTTGTTGGTAGGTATGCAGATTCAAAGTCAGCAGCGAAAACTCCATGGCGCAAAGCAAGGCGAACGGTGGGGCGGCCATTGTAAACGGCGTTTGTGACGGAAAGGCGGGGGTGGCTGCAAAAGGATCGCGTTTTGCCAAGTCGGACTAGATTAGCTTGAGCGTTGTAGATTGGCGTTCGATTAGACAGGTAATAGGTTTGTATGCCAACCGGCAGGCGGGAAATTTAAGGGGCGGATTTAAGGCCGTTTACGCAAAATCAGACCGATCATGGCGGTGCAGGCTGCGGCAACCGCCGCCGGAAACAGTACGGTCGTCCAGGAATAATGCTCCAAAGCCAATATCACCAAGATGTTGCGCAGCAAAAACAGCGCGAAAAATCCAGGCGATTCCGAATCAGGTTGCCGGTAAGCTTTACGAAAACTGGGGGCAAAACCCAGGATGTCAACCGCCGTCAGAATTAATACCGCGGTGAAAGCATCGTCGGTCCAGTGCCACAGCGGCAATGCGGATAAGGCGGCTAAAAAGAAACACCAATCGCTGGGAGCGATATCTAACGCCTTGCGTTGCCGGTAAGCCAGTACAGCAACCGTGATCGTCAGACTACCGGAAACTCCTATAGGCCAGGCGCCGATTCCGCCGTGTTCGGCCAGTTGAGCTAGAAATACCGAAAATGTGGTTATCCCCCAGATCACCCAGGAAAACACGTGGGCTAGCACGCGGCCCTGGGCGACTGCACGGAGGTAAGGCAACAAGGCGGCGATAGTCAACGCTATCGCACAGGCGCTGATGAACGGTTTGTAGAGCATCTGTTTGAACGATGTTTAGGCTTGGCGTGATGACGCGAAGTTGGGAAGAGTTTTAAACACGCTGCTCATCGATTGCGGATCGGGAGGCTAGGCTATACATCGGTAATTTGCGCAATACGTCCGATTTGGGTAAAGCAGCGAGCGATGCGATTCGCTACTTTACCTGTTTGGCCGGTGTTAACGCGGCGAGGTGTGGGGTTATCGGCGCCAATAATCGCCGTTGGCTTGAATGCGTGCGACCTTTTCCGCGATGTCGGGTTCCGCCAGTAAGCCAATCTCGTTTAATTTTCCGTAAAACCAAGCCGGCCAGTTTTTAAAGACTTTGCCGGGAAGGTCGATCAACGCGGTTGCCGGCCATTTCACTGCGATCAACGTGGCATATTGGTAATAACGGGTTTGCGAATTGTGCGCCGTCTCCGGGCTCGGACTCAGCTTGACTTGGGTGCTCAGACCTTGTTTGGTGGCTTGATCCGCCATCCAAACCAAGGCTTTATCGGATAAGCCGGTTTCCGGATACCCGCCGCCGACGTCCGAATGCACGCTGGGGAACCATTCTTCGATAAAGTCTTGGGGGTTATGGTTGGCTCCCAGTTGCCACAAGGTCGGGCGGAACGGCCAGCGGTGTTCGTCGGCGGATATGGCGTGGCTGGCGCTCAAAATGCTGGAACTCAGTTTAGTGTCGTGAAAACGGCAGGAGAACAGCAAGTCGCACAAATAGCCTAATATCAGGCCGTAAGGCGCGCCTAATGCGCCTACCGTATCCCAAACGCCCAGGAAACGGATTTTTTCGCCGCCGTGGGTGAATTCGCTACGGAATTGTTGGGTTTTGGGACCGGTTGGATGCCAATCCGGGGATTTGTCTTTGTAGCGTGCGTAGGTTTGGTTGACTTGGTCGAAATGCTCGCGCCGCAAGATGCCCATGTTATGGATCAATCCGGCCAGAGAGCGGGCGGTATAGGCACCTCGGCTAAAACCGAACAAATAGATTTCGTCGCCTTGGTTGTAATTGCTGCATAAAAAACGGTAGCCGCTTTTGACGTTCTCGGAAATCCCCCAGCCGAACATGCCTCCCATCATCCTATCGTACCAATGCGTGCCTACTCCTTGGATGTAATGCACGACTTGCGGTATCCCCTTTTGGTCTTCCTGCAGGGTTGCCTCGAATAATTTGGCAACATTGGTAGGGTTTTTGTCCGGTTCGTTCCATGTGCCGTCGCAAAAGACCACAAGTTTTTTCTTCATAACACCCTCCGCTTTCTTATTGATTGTTGTTGATGGAAAAGGGTATCGAGAACGCGTTAGGCTGGGTGGGCAATGCAAAGCACGGTTTAGCCCGTAAGTTCGCTTCTCTAATGGGTAAGTAAATTGCGATTAATTTAACAGAGTCGCTTGACAAATGTCACTAAATAAGTTCCTTGACATGCCGCATGCTTATGAGAAGCGAAGCGAATTGGCTGGGTTTTTATGGATATTTTTCACGATTGTTAGATCAAATTAGCGTTTCTACTATGGTTGGCTTCGAAATGATGCGAAGAAGGGGGTTGGCTTAAATGATGGTGCAATTTTCTGTACGGCGACACGGTTAGGTCTATACAGCGTGAACTTTTGATCGATAATGAAGCGGCTGATGAAATTGAGCCGCAGCCTTTACCGACAAGAGGACATAGATACTGAGGCCGCCAACTGTCGAGCATGTAGACGCCGATAGCCGACTATCGGTATTTCGCTTCATGACCAGGAGACCGGCGATGAATAATCCAAGCATTAAAACAATATGGGGAAAAACGATAGTACTGATAGGGATATTGGCGACGAGCGTCAGCTCGACTCAGGCCGAGGATGGCTGCTGGGCGGATTTTTTCTCGGAAAGCCAGTATGGCGGAGATTCCTTCAGGCTAAAGGGGACGCAAAGTTTAAACAATTTGCGCAATGTTCAAGGTAAAGACTGGGATTCCCGGATAAGTAGTTTAAAAATAGGACCCAATGCGCGCGTTGTGCTATTTGAAAATTTGAATTTCAAACTGACTCTAAAGGAAATGGAAAAGTACCCGGAATTGCTGAAATCTTTGGGTTTAACCGAAAAAGACGCGATGGAAGATAAAGAGTTGTTGTTCGGTGCGGACTCTCACATCCACGATCTTAGCGATTTTAATTTCCGCAAAAAAACGCGTTCTTTGCAGATAACTTGCAACTAAGCGGTTCGGGTTGAAGGAAGGGATAGAGGCGAGACACAAATAGCGCGAGGACAAACGCCTGACAATATGCCGTTTTGATTGTTGGGATGAAAATTTAAGCCGTTGCCGTTGCCGTTGCCGGCGGCCGAGCACGCGGCAACGCCTGATATTGAGGTTTATCAGGCGGGTTGCGCGAGACTGGGCTGATATAGCTTTTCGTCCAGTAAACTTTTAATACTTTGGCTGCATTTACCGCAAACACCGCCGGCGCCTGTGCATTGCATCAGCTGCCGGCGGGTACAAGCGCCTTGAGCTATAGCTTGCGAAACTTGGCTATCGGTAACGGCTTTACAAACACAAACGTACATGGGAAACCTCACACTTCAATTGTTGTGATTAATGATAACTATTATCATTTAATTGTAAAGAGGTAGGTGCAAATTTTTTTATGGATTTCGAAAAATATGCTAGACGCGTAGCAGCTTGGCTTACCTGAGCTGTAATCGAACGGATGGAAGTCTATCCGGCCCATTCGGTATCGAAAAGAGCGTAGGGCTTTGGATAACTGTGTGTTTGCGGGATTTAATTTCAGGAAAGTCGCTTCCCGTAGGAACTATCGGACAAGGAATCCGCAATGCCCTTGGTTTCCTGTCTAAGCAAGTTTTCTAAGCGCAATGAATTTATTGCGATCGGTAAGCTCCATCTCGAACCTGCCTTGAATGCCGGATCGAGTCAGAAAGCGTCGGATGTTTCCGGCGGGGAAATTGAGGCTACGGCCGTCCTCGGCGACGACGGTGATCGATTGAGTAAAGCCTTGATAAACGCTCAGGTAGCGCTCGTAATCGATGTCGATGGAAAATCGAATGAATTGACGTGGCATGGACTATAAGAAAGGGTCGGCCGTAACGACCGACCCTGCTTTTTGTTAACGTTGGCTTTGCAATGCTTCGATGCGTTCTTCTAAGGGCGGGTGGCTCATAAACAAGCGCTGTACGCCGCCGCCATTGATGCCGAATGCGGCTAATTCACCCGGCAGTTGGGGCTGCTCGTGAGAGCGTTGCAGCGCACGCAGCGCGGCAATCATTTTTTGCCGTCCTGCCAGTTGTGCGCCACCTGCATCCGCACGGAATTCGCGGTAGCGGGAAAACCACATGACCAGCATGCTGGCCAAAATGGAAAGGGCGATTTGCGCCAACATTTGGGTTACATAATATGCCGGTCCGTAGCCGCGTTCGGTTTTAAATACGGTACGATCGACGATATGGCCGATTATCGTGGCGAAGAAATATACAAAGGTGTTGACCACGCCTTGCATCAGCGCCATGGTGACCATGTCGCCGTTAGCCACGTGGCTGATTTCGTGTCCTAACACCGCTTCAACTTCGTCGGCGGACATCGTTTGCAATAAACCGGTGCTCACCGCTACCAGAGAGCTGTCCCGATTGGCGCCGGTCGCAAACGCATTCGGTTCCGGCGCGTTAAAAATTCCAACTTCCGGCATACCTATTCCGGCTTGCCGAGCCAGTTTTTCCACGATGTTGACCAGCCATTGTTCAGTTTGATTTTGAGGGCGCTCGATAACGTGCACGCCCATGGCATTTTTGGCCGACCACTTGGACATGAATAACGATATGACCGATCCCGTCATGCCGATGATGGCGGACATGACCAGCAACGCGTCTAAGTTAAGGCCGACGCCTTGAGCGTCTAAGGTACTTTTTAAGCCGAGAACACTGAAAATAATACTGATGGCTATCATGACGGCCACGTTGGTAGCTAAAAACAGCAAAATTCTTAACATATTAATTATCCTTATAGTGTGGTGATGGAAGCGAGTTGGGTATCGATTGCTCGATTTCAAGAGTTGGAGTGGTAATATGGCGCAAAGTTTATTGGAGGGGGCTAAAAAATGAAAGGATTGAGTTGGGTGCTGTTTTTATGGGCATTTTCATTGAATATAGCCGCCAAACCCGAGCACGACGCGGTGTTGAGCCGCTTGCGCCTGCCTTACGGATTCAAAATATCCATTTTTGCCGACGATGTGCCGAATGCCCGGCAAATGGCATTGGGCGACAAAGGTGTGTTGTTTGTGGGCTCGCGAGAAGGGCAAGTGTACGCTCTGCGCGATGCTAACGGCGATGGTGTGGCCGAACAGCGTTTTACCGTGGCTGATAATCTTTATTTACCCAACGGCGTTGCCTATAAAAGCGGGGCGCTTTACGTTGCCGAAGTCAATCGTATTTTGCGATTCGACGATATCGAGTCTCATCCGGAGCAGCCGGGAGAGCCGAAAGTCGTCTACGATACATTGCCCACCGATAAACACCACGGCTGGAAATATCTCCGTTTCGGGCCGGACGGCAAGCTATACAGCGCTATCGGCGCCCCTTGCAACATTTGCAAGCTTGAAGACAAGCGTTTCGCCTCGCTGTTTCGGATCAATCCGGACGGCAGTCAATTTCAAATACTCGCAAGCGGCATTCGCAATACCGTGGGTTTTGATTGGGAACCGGGTTCCCAGTCTTTGTTTTTTAACGAAAACGGTCGCGATTATCTGGGTGACGATGCGCCGCCTGACGAGCTAAACAAATGGACAGGCAGTCACGAACATTACGGTTTTCCCTATTGTCATGCCGGGACGATACGCGATCCGGAGCTAGCCGAGGATAAGGCCTGCGTTCAATTCAAGCCGCCGATCTGGCGATATAAAGCGCACGTCGCACCGTTAGGCATGCGGTTTTATACGGGGAATCAGTTTCCGGAGCAATATGCCCGGCAATTGTTCGTTGCTCAGCACGGATCGTGGAATCGGAGCCAGCCCCAGGGATATCAAATCGCATTAGTCAAATTTCGTTCAGGACAACCTGTTGACGAGCAAGCTTTTATTAGTGGGTGGCTGCAGCCGGACGGGAAAGTTTTGGGGCGGCCGGTCGATGTATTGCAGACGCCGGACGGCAGTTTGCTGATTAGCGATGATAAATTAGGCGTCATTTATAAGGTTGAATACAAAAAGTGACCACCAAACGCTTTCAAATCTTGAATCAAGAAACCGCCTACCAAGGCTTTTTTCGGCTGGATCAATACACGGTCACGCATACCTTGTTTAAAGGCGGTTGGAGCGAGCCCATTACTCGAGAATTGTTTCGACGGGGCAATTGCGTCGCGGTCTTGTTGTACGATCCCGATCTCGACCAAGTCGTGTTGATTGAGCAGTTCCGCGTCGGCGCGATATTGCAACCGGAAAAAGCCTGGATGGTGGAAATTGTGGCCGGCGCGATCGAACCCGGCGAAAGTGCGGAACAGGTGGCATACCGGGAAGCACAGGAAGAATCCGGCTGCCGGATTCTGGATTTGATCGAAATTCAGCGATTTTTTACCACGCCGGGCGGTTGTTCGGAATACATCACCTTATTTTGCGGTCGGGTGGACGCCCGTACCGTCGGCGGAGTGCACGGTTTAGCCGACGAAGGCGAGGATATTCGGGTGTGTGCCGTTGAGTCTCACGAAGCCTTTGCGCTGCTGGAGCGCGGGGAGATAGAATCCGCTATTCCGATTATTGCCTTGCAGTGGTTATATATCCACAAAGACAAGTTACGCACCCGCTGGCTTGAGTCGGCTCTAGCCGATTGAGCGGCTAGTGACTATGCTTACACTTTTATATTCCCCCCTTCATTTTTTGTGTCGTCGCCTATGCTCACCGAGCGCCTAAGTTTTTGCCGTGGCTAGTATCCTGATTCTTTCCAATAACCCCGAACTTATCGCCCCCTGGACGCATGCTTTGATCAATCAGCATTCCGTTAACCGTTTGCTCAATGCGCATAAAGAGCATCAGGCCGATGTTGTCATAGTCGAAGCAAAGAAATTGGACGAAGACGCTAGTCTGTTCGGTCTGTTGAATAACAGACAAGCGCGTTATCTCGTTATCGGCTCATGCTGGCCGGAGAATAAACAAATCGAGGTGTTTGCCCGCGGCGCGGCTGGCTATTGCGAGGAAGCCGAGGCTTCCGTCGTTTTATTACGGGCTGTGGACAGCATTCTCAAGGGTGACGTTTGGATCAAGCGTGCGCTGGTTCCCAAAGTCATCGACGTATTATCGGGCAAATACGCTAGTCATGGCGGCAAACACTCTTCCCCGGTCGATAAAGACCGGTTGGTACGCATGGTCGAGTCGTTATCGGCCAGAGAGTTGGAGGTTGCCGAAATGATTAGGCAAGGAGAAAACAACCGCACTATCGCAACCGCTTTGGAGATTTCCGAACGCACCGTCAAAGCGCATTTGTCGTCTATTTTTCGAAAATTCGAGGTGGACGACCGGTTGCGTTTAGCGATTCGCTTGAAAGAGCTCGAATCGTTCCGCTAGTTTTTAGGCTATTTGCACATGTTTTTCAGCTGCGTGAATGTCGCAAAATGACCGTTTTTAACCGAAAAACAGATTTCCAGATTAGAAGATATTAACGTGTAGTTTGTTTCTTCGTATTCCCGTAATCAACCTGCAGCATCTTCATTAACCGGCCCGGCGCAAAATTGCTGCAACTCGATAGGTTTGATTCCCAATTGCGGGGCTAAAGCTTTGTCTTCTCGCGTGTTGTAACCCCATAGTGCCAAAAACAATTGACTGCCGGACAATTCAGCATCGTCTTGCACTTCGCGTAGGGCAGGCAGGCGGTCTTCCACAAAATGTAGCGCGCGGTACGAGTGCCCGGCCATTAACTCTTTGAGAATTTCGGGTTTGCGCATGTTGCGGTCCAGCCCGTAGATGCGTTGATCGGCTAAGTCGATGCCGTTAGCGCGTAAAATTTTGCGGACGAAGCGCTCTTGTTTGGTGGTCACAATAAACCAATTGTCGTAGCGTTGCAGATTGCGCAATTTGTCAACCACCCCGTCGAACAAGGGATTCATGCCTATCCAGCCGCTTTTGTCGTAAGCTATCCAGTTATCCCGGGTGTCGCCGAATAATTGCTTCAACTCGGAGACGGTGACTTGAGTTTGTAACAGCAATTGTTCGGTTTTTTGCGGATATTCTTGGTAAATGCTGCCGATAGTGTCGCCGACGTGCAACATGCGCATCGCCAGAATCGCTTCGTATCCCGTTTCTATAATCGGGCGTATCCGGCGGAATTTGTCCACTAGATCCTCCGGCATGTCCGAGCGCATGTCGGGCCACAGTTGGCCGGCAGCTTTCCAGCCGGTTATTGCGGTTTCGACTGCGCTATTGCAGATAACGCCGTCGAAATCGAAAGCCCATAAGGTAGAAGAAATCATAATGCTGGGTGCTTGCGTCTGGTAGGGGAAGAAAAACCGCCTATTTTAACTGAGTGATTAAGCGAATCGCAGTCTGTCACTTGCGCAACCACAGAGTTACGATCAAGGATAGTATTAAGCTGATGACGACCATCGAAGTAACGGGCAGGAAAAAATAGCTGTTTTGATTTTCGATGCGTATGTCTCCCGGCAGACGGCCGAACCAGGCGAATAGCCACGGAGCGTACTTAATCGCCAAGCCAAGCAACACGATAGCTAGTCCGCCGCTGATCAGCATTCGACCCAAGTCCATCTATACCTCTTAAGAACGGTTTTATACGGAACGTACAATCTATCAAAATTCGCTGGATTTCTTGGCGTTGCTTCAAACAACCGAGCGGAAGCTTAAACGCTGTGTTTGCGGTTAAAGGAGCACTAGCCTTTGGGTTGGCAATTTCTGCCGATAGTTTCCGGCCCATCATACGCAAAAGTGGTTTTGCGCGGTCAATGAAAAAATTCGGTGCAGAGCGCGAAGGGCAAGAATAAGGAGTCCAAGGTAAAACTAAGCGGCAAATCCGCTAAAGGGTATGCGGGAGGCTTGACGTTGAATTTTCGTAACGCGATGGCGTTTTCGGTTATCGCGGCCCAGTCCAAGCGGGTACCGCTGTAAATGTATTGGCGTTGAAGCAACGGGGTTTCGGTATCGTTTAAGGTATTGAATGTGGCGCAACCCCACAGGCTGGTTAGACAAACCGTTTGCCAGGCCAATAGCCTGAAACCCCGAGCAGTCCTGAGTCTCGCTGTTGAAAGGCGCTTGCTGCACCGTGTATTTATTGGCTTGTCGAGGAAACGAGGCATTTTGTTTGTTGAATTGTCGGTTTTATCCATGCCTGTAGTCTTTTTAAAGGAGGCAAATCGTCCATCGAAAAAGGGGGATTTGCCATCGACATAGAGTTTTGGCGCTAGTGCTTTTCATTGGTCCCCGGGCGGGCTGATCGGAGTGTCAATCACATCGTAAGGAAGCTTTTGCCGCAAATGGCGTCAGCGAATCAGGCGTAGATTAGGCGATTTTCGGCGGAATACATACCGGATTGACGGGGCTTTTCGTTCATTTCGGACAGAGCATACTCGTAGTGCGCCGAAAAAGCTTGATTGGCACAACAACGCGCGGTAAGGGAGATTTATTTCCGCTGACGTTGGCGTCGTTTGGAAGGCCGATTTACCGCTGTATGTTAGGGTGTTCATCGGCAAGGACCGGAGTGCGCGAAGACGCCGATATGCGGCTTGTTGCCGATTGTGGCCGAATCTAGCCTTGAAGGGGATTGCGCCGCTCAGTCGCTACGGTATCGCTGCAAGCAGCTTCATTCGGGGTCGCCTTCGAACAGATAATCCAGCTGCAGGCTACCGGTCTTGCTGCTGTATTCGGGATAAGCCAGTTTGGCTTTAACCGAGATCTTGCCGTTCAGCACCGCGCCGCTCTTGCTCAACTTGCAGCCGGCTTTATAGCTTTTCAGCAGGAGAGAGGTTTTCAGGCCGGTTTGCGCGGCCAGGTCGTTTTTAATCGTGCTGATGATCTTGGCTACGCTGTTGCCGTCTAAAACCAATTTGCAACGTTTTTTCTGTTCGCTCCAGCTGCCGATCAATTCGAATTGGTCGCCGCTTAAGCTAAAACTGTGATCGGGCGCAAATTCGGCGTGCAAGGCTTCCAGGCTTTGTTTCTTGAGTTGTGCGGTTTTTGCGCCGAGACTGGCTTTTACCGACAAAACACCTTGAATGTTCCAGGGGTGGCTATCGAGCGCGGCATAAGCAGTGGGCGTGGCCGCTGTCAGCGTTAACAACGCTGCGAGCAATAACCGCGGCAACAACGGATTCAAATAGTTGTTCATAGATAAATCAAAGGCAGGTACAAATCTTGACGGCGATGTCGAAACTCTGGCTGGCGTTGCCGCCTTTGCCGTCGCTGACCTTGAGCACAACCCGGCTGGTAGCGCCGTCGTGATGCGGTTGCATCGGCGTCCAGCCGATCAGGCCGGTTTCGGCGTTTATGCTCATGCCGGACGGTGCGGTCGTTAAGCTGAACGTCAGAGCGTCTCCGTCCGGGTCGTTGGCCTGCACCGCGTAGCTGTAAGCGCGGGTGCCGGTAGCGCTGGTGTTGGCCGTAGAGGTGATAGTAGGCGCACGGTTGCTGACGCTGCCGCCGGTTTCGCTGACCGTCAAGGTGATGGTGTCGATCAGGCTGTCTTCGTAGCCGTCGTTGACTTGTAAGCTGATGCCGTAATCGCCTGTCAGATCCGGGGTAAACCGGGTTTGCGCGGCATCGGTCTGCTCGATGGCGGCAGCGCTGCCGGTCGGTATGGCGGATAAGCTCCAGCGATAGCTTAGGGTTTGCCCGCTGTTGGCATCGGAGGATAGGTTGCCGTTCAAGCTGACGATGCCGTTTTCCCACACCGCTTTGGCAACCGCGATGGGACGCTGATTACCCGCCGGCAAGCGGACCAAGTCGTAACTGACGCTGAAGTGGGATGGGTCGGACGGCGTGTATTGTTTTTTAAAAACCTTGCCGGCCAAAAGGGTTAGCGTTTGAGTGGCCGCCGGGCTGAACGGATGGGTGGCTGCAAAACTCACCGAAACCTCGATTTGTTGACCGGCAGCCAATTGGCCCTGTTCCATGACGACACGGTAAGGGTAGCCGTCTATGGTTTGCCCGTCGGCCTCTGTGACGGCTAAGGAAGTAGCGGGCGGCGAAGTATTTTTCAGTACCCAGGAAATCGGCGCAGCTATCGCCGAATCCGAGAGGTTTTTCAAGGTGGCGTTTTGCCGGTAGGTTCTACTGGCGGCATCGTATACCGGAGTGTCCGTTTGCAGGCCAAGCTGTAAACTGTGCAACAGGCTAGGCGCCGCGTTCGCTAACTGAGAGCATAGGGCTAAGCCTAACGGTGCCAGGCGGGTCGTTGTTATTCGGCCGGGGTTGATATTCATTGGGCGCTGCCGTCGAAATAAGACTGGGCTTTGCGAAACGCGGCTTTGCCGATTACGCTGCCGGCCAGACGGCCGGCGAAGTCGTCCGTTTCGATATGGATTCCACCCCATAGGCGGGATTGACCGGCTTGATCCGACATGTCGTAGTAACCCGCCCATTGCAAGCGGATGTTCTCGGATGGGCCTTGTTCGTGGATGAGATAGCTGTTTTTGGCAAATACAGTTTCCGCAAATCCGCCCGGAAAATACGGGCTACCGGTAATGGCGGTCAGTACTTCCGCCGCAGACCGACTGAAGGTGCTGTGGCCGGAGCAATAACCCGGAAAAGCCGGGGTAACGAAGGTCTTGCGTTGATAAGGTACCCAGGCTTTGCCGAGTACCCAGCGGACGCCGCTGTATTGGTTGTGGATGTCGTCCGGGCTGCCCGGCCAGGCCAAAATGGCGATGTCGCCGATCGTTCCGCCGGCTTGGGCCGTTAGCAAATGCGCGTGGCGTTGGCCGCTGGCGGCCGATTCGGCGCTGATTAATTCCACCAGGCCGTCTTCCAGCGGTATGCCCTGCGGATGGTAGGAGGGTAGGGTGGCATCGGAAGATTGGCCTAACTTTGCCATATAGCGAATCATGGTGATGGGACGGGCGCTATCGTAAATGCGTTTGGCGCCCCAGGAAGCGATGGCGGCGTCGTGGGTGGCGCCGTTTAAGGCGAAATAGGTTTTTACGTCCCATTCCAGGCGGTCCAAACTAGGTCCTTGCCCGGCGAATCGATGAGTGAAGCCGGCGGTATCGGCTACTTGGTTGGCAATCAAATTCCAATGTCCGGGCGGCGTTTCCGAAGTTGGGCCGTCGGCCCAGTATTCCGCCAATACCCGGCCGAAGTCGCCACGTTTGACGATTTGCGGTGCATAAGCTTGGCCGGTGACCGGATTTTTGGCGTAACCATGGCCGTCGTTGCTGCCCAAGGCGTTGTTGCCTAGGGCAGCCGGGGAGATGTCGATGGTGGTATCGTCGTCGGGGCTTAAGTAACCGGACATGCGTACAACTTGTAAAGCCTGTCGTTTGTATTCGCTGTCGCTATCGGTTCCCAGCAACGGCGGCCGCCCATAATCCTGCTTGTTCAGCTCCTCGCCGGCGTTTTGGCTGGCGAACGGGCTGACGGCGCCCCACTGCGAACCGATGAAGGTCTGGATTTTGTCCGGTAGCGGGATGCCGTTTTGGGTCACGGTTTTATCCAGTGCCAAGGGTTGCCAGCGGTTAGGATTCAACTGATAAGCAGGGTCGCTCGCATCGGTGAGGAAAATGTCCGGTTCTTTGACGATCAACGGTTTGTTGACCGCTTGGTAACCGGAGTCGCTGTAATTGCCGGCTTGATTCGAACCGTCTTCCATGCCTGCGGCCAATATGCGTGCGGCGATGCGGTTGCCGACCGCGGCCGGGTTGTTTGCTTGACTGTCGGTATAAGCGGGATCCAAGCCCAAGCGACTCATCAAGGCGGCGAATCGCTGTTGCGACGTGGCGTAACCCAAGGCTAAAGGGGACGAGTAACGGGCCGCCAGTATCCGGTAAGCGGCGAAGCTGATGGCTATTTCCCGGTCTTGTTGCGGCGTGTCCGATACGATGCGTTCGTCGACGAAATAGCCTTTGCCGATGTCGTCGTAAGCTGCCCAGGCGTCGTACATGGCGGCCGACAGATGAAACAGGTTGCGGGCGTGTACCGGCGGGCGCGGCGTATCGATGCGGATGGCCGCCAGATTTTCTTCGTTCCATTGTCTGGCTATGCTGAATGCCGATTCCGGCTTGACCCCGCAATAATGGCTGGCGACGCCGTTTTGGAAGGTATGGCCGCTGACTTGCAGATTGTCGGAAAGATTCAAGCGCTCGCTCAAGCCGCAATGGGCTTCTCCTACCACGCATTGGGCGAAGGCCTCCGCGTTTTGCGCTGAGGCGCAACGGCCGGGAAGTGCGTCGGCCAGATCGACGCCTTCGCAAGCCTTGGTCAGCTTGGCGACCGCCTTGTTGCGGGCTTTGTTCAGCGCAACTGAGGTTGTTTCCAGACAGGCCGCCAAGTCTTCGCTGGATTCCATCCGATTTTTCTTCAGGCTCTTGGCGCTACGCCGTAAATAATCGGCAAATTCCAATTTTTGCAATTGATTCAGGGTTTGTGCCGCCGCATTGCGGCATTTTTCCCCGGCGCTATCGGTTGCCGTCGCCAGTGCGGAATTCAAGTCGTCGCCGAATAGTTGCTTGAGCAAGTTAGTCGTGGCGTTGATGGCTTCGCTGCTATTCGGGCCTATTTCCGGCAACAGTTCGCATTTATTCGCCAATACCGCTTCGGTATGCATTTGCGCCTTACGCAAGGCCTTAGTCGGACTGGATAAACAGCTTTCCGGATCGGCACCGCTGCGTTGGCTTTTCTTCAAACACGCGGCCGCATGATTTCCGGCCAGTCTGAACACCTTGGCATGGGCCGCTTGCAAGGCCGAAAAGCATTGCTTTTGGCTCTTTTCCATGGCCCAAACCGACTGGGTCGATAGGCTGAAGATCAGACAAATAAAGCCAACGGCAAACAAAAATTTACCCGGGATTTGCGGGGCGGGGTAGCAGGACGAAATGAGTGGGCTGTGCATAAAAGCGGGGCTAGGTGATCTAGTGAGTCTTATAGCGACAGCAATATGTGGACCATTTAAAGAGCATCGGCAATCGATGCAGCGGTACACGGCCGAATCCTGACTTCGATAGCCGAGTTTGCGTCATATCCCTTGGTGTGCTGAGTTATATCCCGCAATTTAATAATCGCCGTATGCCGGCCGGAGAATGTTTGTAACTCGGTTTATCCCGACAAACTGCAGAGAACTAACGCGTTTCTTGAGTCATGGTCCGCTGTTTGCTTTGCAACTCAAATACCCGGATGCGGCCACCGTCGGCAGGTGTGGTCACTTAGAAAATCAGCAAGCTAACTTCGTTTAAGTTAATCCGCAAGGGAGATCGAATTGCATACCGTATATTTGCCGCTACCGATGAAAGTAATGGGGCCGCTATTCATTCTGCTAGGGATGCTCTGCGCGGCCGAAACCGCTTTCGCCAAGCCTAAAGCGGTCAAGGCGGTTAACGTCGCCGGCGCTCTCAAGCTTTCGATCAAGAGCAACGATAGCCAAGTGGTCGTTTACGACGATTACATGAATCAGGAAATCGCCCGGTCGACTACCGCTAGCGGCAAAGCCGAGTTATTGCTGGAAGATTTGCCGGCTCTGCCGTGCCGGGTGCGGGTGGAATCGGGCGGAAAAGCGCTGGTCAAGCCGGTAAAGGGTGCAACCGGGTGCAAAGGGCGTGACGCGCCGCCGCTATGCCAAATCATCCGGCCGGCGAATGACCAGGTCATAGCCAACGGCGCCACTTTGAGTTTTATCGGCGATGTGAAACGGGCCAGAAGCGCGTATTTGCGCTACGAATGGGATTTCGGCGGCGCGGCGGACGCGCGTCCCACCGGCAAGGAAACCGGGCCGGTCAGCTTTAATCTGGCACGCGATGCCCGGTTCTGGGTGACCTTTACCGCATCCGACATCAGCGGCGCCCGCTGTTCGGACCGCGTATTGATTACCGCCGGCTCGCCGCCGGACATTCCGGCCAAAGTCGCCGAGCAGACGCAAGTCGGCAACGGCATTGCCGGCGACGGCTACGTGGTTTTGCCGTTCACGCCGTTCAGCATGGAATTCCACGACCTAAGCTACAAGGGCATGCCGCAAATGTACCCGATCAACTGGCTGGACGCGGTCGTGCTGAAAAAAGGCTCGGTCGGCGGCGACAAACCGGTGTTCATGTCGCAAACCGATGTGCAGGTGCGCTTCTCGGCGGCCTCGAACCCGGCCGACCCGGTGGGCGCCGGATCCATCAATTCGACCAGCCAGAACTATCCGGTGGGTAGCCGTTATGCGCAGGCGACAATCAAAAAATCCGATTTTTACGATCCGTGCGAATTTACCGGCGGCAACCAAGGCGTATACGGCGAACCGACCGAACGCGGCAAGCTTTTGGGTACGGTGAAAGGCACGGGCCACGTGATTAACTCGGCAACTTGCAGTTTCGGCCAATTCAACCAGTTCGATCCCGACAGCGATGCCAACACCTTCGGCGCATACGAAATTTTGCCGGACGAAGGGCAGCGTTATTACGACGGCACCGCCTATTCGATTTGGGAAGGCGAGGTACAGACGTGGTTAGGCTATCTGCAGCCGACCGGTGTGGCCATGCCGGGCATCGTTAATCCTTATCACGCCAACGATCCGCAGGCTTTCAACGTATTCGACGCCGAGCGCAACGTGTTCGAAGCCGACGGCATCGTGTTGTTTCCGACCGACGATCAAGGCCGGCACAATCCCTATCCTCTGATGCGGGTACAGGCGGAAGCGAACGGCAAGGTATTGGCGACAGGCGACGCCGTGGTCGGCGTCAGTACCGAATTCAACTGCGCCGATTGTCATAGCTACGGCAAAATCGGTGCCGACCAAGCCTTTTACGACCAGCTGCGCCAAGACGTAGCCAATGCCGCGGAAGGCAGTGAGCTGGCCAAATACAAAGGATTCGCAATCAAGATCCCGACCTTCGTCAAACCGGAGGATTTGGATGCTCAACGTAAGGACGAACGCGACGTGATCGAGCAGGCGGCCATGCGCAATATCGCCTTGCTGCACGATTTCACTTATTCCTTTGCGCGCGGCTTGAACGATCCTCCGTCCTGGATGAGCGAGGCGGCCTGGCCCGGCTGGACCATCATGGGCCGGCCGGCGACTAACGGCACCCAAGATGCTTGCGGCAATTTCTGCCACCGCTCCGACCCTAAAGTCAACGAGAATTGGGAGCCGATGCAGGCGGATTGGGTATCGGCCGGCGGCGGTTCCTGTCCGGAATATTCGAATTCCTTGCACAACACCCACGGCCGCATGTTGGGAACGTTAAACGCCGATTACACCGGGAGTTTGGAACGTTTGCCGGTCAGCGGCGGCTTCAAAATGGCCGATTTGACCCAAAAACTCGATTCGGCTCATCCGCTACTGTTTCAGGTTAAAGATGCCGGCACCCCGGAAGGTAGTTGTTTGTTTTGTCATCAGGGCAAGCGCGACAAATACCAACGCGACGTGATGGCGGCGGCGGGCGTCAACTGTATCGATTGCCACGGCGACATGGTGGTGCAGGCCGGGGCCAGCGCCATGGTATCCCGGTCGACCTCGGAAAATCCGCCGGATAACAACCTGCCTATTAAATTCGACGAATATCCCAGACACCCGTATCGGGACGGCTTGCCGAGCTGCGCCTCCTGCCATACCGGCAACGGCGACGAACCGGTACTGCGGCGCAGCTACGATATGACCACCGGTAAATTCGTCATCCTGGAGGCGAAAAACGAACGGTTTGCCGAGAATTTGACCCCCAAGCTCAGCAGCGTCGGCGGGTACCATCCCGTGGAGGTCAGCGAGGACGGCCAAGCCTGTCCGTTGGGCACTTATACGGACACTTTGAGCGCGGGCAACAACGTTTGCGAACGCGGCCTGTTCCGCAACAGCGTGGATCGTCACGGCGCCTTGCCTTGCGCAAGCTGCCACGGACCGACCCACGCTACCTGGCCTAATCCTAGTCCCTACGCCAACGACAACGTCACGGCCTTGCAACTGCAAGGGCATACCGGCACGATTTTGGAGTGTAACGTCTGCCATAGCGACGACGCATTCAAAACCGGCGCGGTGGACGGGGTGCGTTACGGCACCGGCATCTTGGCCGGCCCGCACAACATGCACCCGGTCAACGACCCCTATTGGTGGCAAGACACTCAAGGCAGCGGCCATGACGGCGGTTATCACAATCAATTCGCCAAAAAACCGGGCATGGGCGCGGAGAGCGATCAATGCGCCGCCTGTCACGGGGCCGACCACAAGGGTACCCGCTTGTCGAAAGCAGCCGTGGATAGACGCTTCAGCAACGGCAAAGGCAAACCGGTGTCCATCAAAGCCGGCCAATATATCGGCTGCGATGTATGCCATAGCCTGGAACAAAGCTTTCAAAAGTAAACGAGTGCCCAGCCGATTCCGCCGCCCGGCGGCGGAATCCATTAGTCAACCGAGGGAAACCAACTATGAAAATCGAAACTGTCATTCAGCTGCCACGATTGGCGCGGCAGTCGGCTGTTATTGGCTCGCTGTGCGCTAGTCTGGCTAGTGGGCCCGTATTCGCCGCCGATCCCACCGATACCGGCAAGATCTTGGTAACCAACCGAACCTCGGGCACCTTGACCGTAATCGACGTCGCAACCGATATGGTGACGGACACGGTTTCGCTGGCGGTACCGGGTTTTCGGCCGCCCGATCCCATGTACGTCAGTTACGTGCCCAAGCTGAACCGCATCTACGTCAACGATAGAACCAACAGCGCGGTGACCATGCTGGATGCAAAGACCTTTGAGTTGCTGGATTCGGTGCCGGTAGGAAAGGGGGCTTTCCATATGTGGGTGGATCCCAACGGCAAGCAGTTGTGGGCCGTCAACGACATCGATAAAACCATTTCGGTACTGAAACCGAAAACCCTGGCGACGCTGGATACTTTTAATATTCCGCAAACGCTGATCGATTTGGGCGGCAAACCGCACGACATCGCCATCGACAACAAAGGCAAGTTCGCCCTGGTCACCGTGCTGGGTACCAGCGACGGCAAAGGTTACGTGCTGCGCTACGATACCAAGAAACGCAAATTGACCCACCAAGCCGAGGTCGGCGGCGATCCGCACGTCGGCATAGGTTGGAAAAAATCCGTGGTGTATGTGGCCTGCCAAACCAACAGCAAGGTTTACGTGTTGAATACCAAGGATTTGAAGCCCTTGCACGATCCTATCGACGTTCCCAACGCCCACGGAACGGGCTGGACCCATAGCGACAAGACCTTTTTCACCACCAACATCACCGGCAAGGGCGTGGACGGCTTGCAGGCGATCGGCGTGACCGGCAATACAGTGATCGGCAAAACCGATACCGGGGAAGGCTCGGAAGAAACCGACGAAGACGTGCCGCACAATATCGCGATCACCAAAAACGACAGCAAATTGTACATATCTCATTCCGGCCACGATCCCGGCGAAATCAGCGGAGTGGTGACGGTGTACGACATCCGCGATCCCGCCAGTCCCAAATACCTGCACACCATACATGTCGGCTTGAATCCGTTCGGCATTGCTTATATGGGTAACAAGACCCGGTAGTAGCAGGAAGTTAGCTCCGGCACCTGTCCGGCCTTGATTGAAAGCTTGCAAGACGAGAGGTATCGTATTTCTCGCCTGCGCACAACCATCCGCCCGGAATGACCGGCATTTTTTGTAATTCGTGGTTAAAAACCGGCTTGAATAATTGTGTCGTCTACATCAGCTACAAATTTCGGTACCTCCGCTCCTCGTCCTCCGGGAGAGGGATGGGGTGAGGGAAGCAAAACCGAAATTTGAAGCGTGATGACTATATTCTTGGAGCCACCATGTGCCAAATCGCTAATTTGTTCAACAATGGCCGCAGCCAAGCCGTTCGACTACCGGCGGCGTTTCGCTTCGAAACCCAGGAAGTTTTCATCCGTAAAGACCCGGAGACCGGCGATGTAATCTTGTCGCCTAAACCGGCGGATTAAAGCGATTTTTTCGCGGCGCTGGGGCCCTGCATACCCGCCGATTTCCTTAGCCTAGTATGGACTTGCCGATTGCAGCCTACGCAATAGCCGTTGATGCTGTATTGGTTACCAATGACCGGGCTTTTTTACCCACTTGAGGGGTTGAAAATCCAAGATTGGAGGCTGGAATACATCATATTGGCTTAATCAATGGCAGTAATTGGCTACCCAGGACAATCGGCTTTCCAGCCATGCTTTGTGCTTGTCCGGCGTTATTTGCTGCGTTCCGGCTGCATCTAACCTCGAAAAAAGGCGCATCCCTGCGCCTTTTCGTTTTGCCGGTTAAGCCGTAAGGCTAGCTATGGCCTTCCGTTTCGTCCGGATTGCTGTCGAACGGTTCCGGCAATCGCGGTGCGTGGTCTTTAGCCGCCGGCCAACCGCCCGTCGGCGATTTGGGATCCGGGGCGCCGATAAAGCTCTTTTTCAAGCTATGGCAAAGATCGCAGCCGATGATTTGGTCTTTGGCGACTTTAACCGGCTTGCCTTTGTCGTTGGTCAGCGTCCTTTCGACTTGGGTTTTAGACAAGCGCGTGCCTTTGTGGTCGGCGCCGTGGCAGGCGGCGCATTGGTCTTCACCGTCCGGACCGGGCTTTTTCGCCATGTCGTTATGCCAGCCGCCGTTGATCTTTTTGGGTTTGGCGCTGGCCGCGGCACCTTCGGCGTGTTTGTACCAGGAGGCGTCGTTGACGGGATGCATGCCGTGCGGACCGGCCAGATAGGCTCTGGAACTTGCCGGAGTGACCACATTGCCGGCTCGAATACCCTGGGCAACGCCGGCACCGTTCGGAAACTCATGGCTGGCATCGCCGCCGTCCGTCGCCACCAAGCCGGTAACGAAATCGTCTTTGACGTGACAAACCGAACACTCCATGATTTTGCCCTCGTAACCTTGCAGCTGTATCGCGGTTAGGTTGTCGTTGGCGTTAGGTTCCGGATTGGGCCAGGTAGCGTGCGAACCGCCGTGGCAGGTCGAACAGTTCAGGTCGCCTCCGCTACCGGAGCCGTGCACGTCGCCGCTTTTCCGGTACAAAGCCTGGGATAACTTGACTTTGCGATAGAAGGTATCGCCTACCTTGGCGGCTAAGCCCAGGTCGACTTCGGTTTGGGTTGCCGTGGCTTTTTCCGGTCTTTCCTCTTCGTGCGGCATCACGGCGAAACGGGCGTTCATCGGTATTCTGGAAGCCTTTGCCGGGTCGGCGGCATTCCAGGCGGTTTTCATCACGCCGGGGCTGTAATCGCCGGATTTGGCGTCGCCCATATGGCAGGAGCCGCAATCGGGTTCGTCTATCCAATATCGTCTGAAATCCAGTTGGGTCAGGGTATCGGGATCGTCCTCGCCTAATTTCAGGCTGCCGGCCGTTAACGCGTAATTGTATTGCTCGTTGGGATAGCTGTTGCCGACCGCCAGCATGTCGCCGTGGCAATTGTCGCATTTAAGACCGGCGGCATGGTGAATGTCGCGGTAACCGTGTTCGGTTTTGCCGGTATGGCAGTTGCTGCAGTTTTCATCCATAGCCACTTGTTCGCCGAATGGGTACAGCAATCGACCTTGCGGATGCATGGGAAACCGATCCGGCGCCCAGTTGTTTTTCAGCGTATCCCATAGGTTGCGGGTTTCCTTGCTCGGATCGACCAAGCTGCCGTCCGCGTTGACCGTTCCAGCCGCTTTTTGCCGGATATTGGCCTCGTCGAAGTGCATGGAGTCCCAACCACGGCCGCCGAACATTAACGGGTGACCGCGTTCGTCGCGGATCAACCGGCCCTTGTTCTCGCCGTCTTTATAAACCTGCAATTTGCCGTGAAAGGCGTGCATGGTGCCGGAGAAGTTGGACAGGCCGTTTTGATAAGCTTGCGCGCCGGCGCCGATGTCGGCTTTCAACTGACTGGTGTGGTGGCCGGCGCAGGCCGCACCTAATGAGCCTTTGCCTTTTTCTTCGGCTTGGTCGGCAAAGGTGGTGGCATACGTGGTTCTGGCTGCGGCCGGATCCAGCGCCGGGTAAGCATTGCCGTACAGGTTTAACTCACCGTATGCCTGATTGTAGTAATACTTGGTCATGTAATCGTGCATCAGTGCGGCGTTGAATAGTGCCGCTTTTTCCTGGGCCTTCCAGTCGTCCTTGTCGCCGTAGTCCTCCGCAGCCTTGAATTTCAAGCGCAGTTGCAGTTTGCAATCGGTTTGGCCTTTGGTACAAGCTGCGTTAGCGGTTAAATTCCAGTAACGCGATTCAACTACCCGGTCGGTACGCAAGCCGTTGGCATCGTAGTTCTTGCCAACGTTGGGTGGGCGGTTGTCGATTTTATCGGTCAAGGCGACGTGCTGGTCGTCGAAACGGTTGTGGATGGCCGGGCCGTAACCGTACTTGGTAAAGTCGGCGAACAAATCGCCGCTCAGGCTGGGAATCGTAGCCGGGGTTTGCCCTTCCAAGAAGCTGCCATTGCCGGTAGCCGGGCCCGGAGAGCCGTCGGCATTGCGCAATTCGCTTTCATGCACCGGAGTGCGCCATACCTGATCGTCGGCTGCCATTTGGCCCTTGCTATGGCATTCCCGACAACGGGTTTCCGAAGCCGTGGTGTATACCGCGTCGGCAGCCGCAACGCGTTGACCGCCGACTTTGGCTTCGACCCGCATCAAAGGATAAGGATTGACCCGGCCTTGGTCGTCGATGTCGCTGGCCGGAATGTTTTGCGCTACGAATGCGCTTTGATCGCTGCTGTAATCGAACGTTTGCGGGTCGTTGCGTTTGTAGGGATCGGCGATACCCGGCATGGCGCGTTTGCCCGTGCCGCCGTCGACGTGGCCGGCTATGCCTTGGTCCGGTTTGGTCATGGCTTGTACGCCGTTGAAAGTCACTCGGTTGTGACCGTCTATGCCGGCTTGCCCGTATTGCACGGGATTCGCCGCGCCGGTCTGTTTATCCCAGGGTTGATACGAGCGGTCCCAGAACTCGCTTTTGGCCAGCACCGCGTCTTGATAATCGTGGCCGGCTATCAATTTGGTTTCCTTACCGGCCGTTTTTAACGAGCCGTCGCTGTTGTAAGTCGGCAAACACGACCAAACGCACAAGGTAGTGTCGGGATCAAAATTGGCACCGGCGGTTTGGTCGGCGAACAAGTTCTGGCTGGTGGAATTGATGGAGTTGGCTCCCAAGGGATCCAATGGGTTGGAGGCGGCGGAGTAGAACACGCCGACTTGGTCGGAAGAAACAATGATGGGTTTGCGCGGCACTTTTTTCAACACTTGCGCGTTCAAGGCGTTGTAAGGATTCAAGCTGTTGAAGGGTAGGGTAACTTGACTGCCGCCTTGCATGCCGGTGTCCTCGAAAGGCATGACCACGTAGGCATCGGTATCGTTGCTGCCGTCGGCGCCGGGCATCCCGGAAGCCGGCTGCGGCGCCGGCTGTTCGGCGACTTTAGGATAGGGATTGCTGCCGGTGGGCGGGATCACCGAAACCACCAGTGCGTCCTTGACGGACTGTTCGTCCAGCCAGCCGCTCAGGGTGACTTTATAGCGTCCGGGAATCGTGTAAGTGTGGCTGGCACTGGTGCCGGAGCCGTCCTGGCTGCCGTCGCCGAACGACCAAGCATATGTCGCCGCGGCGGCTGCGGCTGCGGTTTTTTTGGACTTCTTGCCGACGCTGATAGAGCCGGCGGTAAAATCCACGGTTTGACCGGCGACGATTTCGAGGTCTTGGCTCGGCGAGGCGATGCCCATCTCGGGAACCGCGCAACTTGCCGGGGCGCCGGTTACTTTGACCAAGGCCCGGGTGACGGTATTGTCGCCGGGATTGGTAACTTCCATGCGCAGCAGGCAAGGCGTGGTTGAACTACCTGAAAGTTTGATGTTGAAAGCCCGTTTGCTATCGGTGCTTCCGCTATACACAATAGTGTTGCTGCCGGCATCGAAGACGGTGATCTTGGCGCCTTGCGGAATGCTGCGAGCGGTTTTGCCTACCAGTGCGATTTCGCCGTTAATGCGTTTGGTCGTGGCCTTTAACGGTTTGGACGCGGCATCCGCTTCGTATAGCGGATTGGTTAGCAAGCCCAACAGAAGCGCGGTGCAGGCCATGGATTTGCCTGTGCCGCCCTGAAATCGGGTTATCGGTCTGTATCTCATTGCAAAGTATCTCCCTGATGGTTGAATACGAATTGGCCGAGAGCCAATTCCGTTAACGGCCTGCGCGGGCAAATCCGGAAAAATCCGGCATGCTTAACGCCAAGGCCGGCAATCGCGCCCGCGGCTCTCGGGGTGGCAAGTGCCGCGGTATCGATCGCTGTTGGGCATCAGCTAGCGAATAAACTGATGTTTACCAAGCATGCAAAGGCAATTGTTATGCCTGTATCAATTAATAGTTACCGGTTTGCACGAACTATTGGAGATTTTTAATAAGTAAAGCGACTGGGTATAAGTGATAGATAACGGCTTGGGTAAGCTTGATATGTGTGTCGTGAGAGTGAGGAAAATGTGAAATTTCGATTGAGTTTTAACCGCTTAGATTTTGACATGGTCGCTTTCGCCTTGATGCTTGCGGCAAATTTTTGGAGTGGGTGTGCCGGCCTGGGAACGGTGTGAGCGATAATCCGCATTTTGGGTGACCATTTGCCGGATGCCAAATAGCCGAATGATTCAGGGGGGTTGCTAGCGAAAGAATTGTGTGGAATGCCTGATTTTTCGTCATAAACCGGGGTAAATCCCGTAATTTGCCCATGGTTAAAAATCCGCGGGTAAACCGGTCGCATGGTTGGTGCCGCCGGCGTCAATGCTAAGCGTTTCGGCGTGGTTTGCCGGGATTAATAAATACCGGTGCGGAAAGTTACAGGCATTCAATTGGACGCCGGGAGTAAATTCGAGGAAAATAATGCACTTGCAGTGCGGCAGGCGGTCAATGGAGCCGGTGCCGCAAAACCTTCTGCGCGTAAGCCGTGTCGGATCCGGATTGCGCTCAACGTCCGATAAGCCGATTGTTAACGGTCTTTCATTGCTGTAACCCTCACGCATTACCGCCAGGCAGTTTTCTATGATTCACAACGCACCGAATATCTTCGGCTACCGTAAATTTTGGGCCCATCGCTTTGGGCCGGCGCCGCAATTGCCGATGAGCGTCGAGGAAATGCAGGCTTTGGGCTGGGATGCGTGCGACGTAATTTTGGTCACCGGCGACGCCTATGTGGATCACCCCAGCTTCGGCATGGCCGTGATCGGCCGGGTGCTGGAAGCGCAAGGTTTCAGGGTGGGGATCATTTCCCAGCCGGACTGGCACAGCGCCGAAGATTTTCGAAAATTAGGCCAGCCCAAATTGTTTTTCGGGGTAACCGGCGGCAATATGGATTCCATGGTCAATCGTTATACCTCGGATAAGAAAATCCGTTCCAACGACGCCTATACGGCCGACGGTGCCGCCGGCAAGCGTCCGGATCGAGCGGTGAACGTGTACTCGCACCGCTGCCGCGAGGCGTATAAAAACGTACCTATCGTCATCGGCGGCATAGAAGCCAGTTTGCGGCGCATCGCCCATTACGATTATTGGTCGGACAAGGTACGCAAGTCGATTTTGTTGGATTCCAAGGCTGACTTGCTGGTGTACGGTAACGCCGAACGGCAAGTCGTAGAGATTGCCCACAGGCTGGCCAAAGGCGAAAGCATTCACGATTTGAAAGGCATACGCGGCACCGTGCACTTCGTCAAGCAAGTACCGCAGGGCTGGCTGGAGAAAGATTCCACCCAGCTGGATGCGCCGGGCGCGGTGATTTCGCACGTCAATCCGTATCAGGAGCAGCCGGCCTGCGAAACCTCGGCAAAGGCCGATGCCGGCGAGCAAGTCATTCAATTCAAACCGATCGCCAACCGTCAGCGCGGGCAAACCGTGATTCGTTTGCCGGATTACGACGCGGTTAAGGACGATCCGATTTTGTACGCGCACGCTTCCAGGGTGATGCACGGCGAAACCAATCCCGGTAACGCGCGGGCTTTGATTCAGCGTCACGATAACCGCGAAGTGTGGGTCAATCCGCCGCCTTTGCCCTTGACCACCCAAGAGATGGATGGCGTGTTCGAATTGCCGTATTCGCGCTTGCCGCATCGTCAGTACGGCAAGGCCAACATCCCGGCGTTCGAGATGATTCAGCACTCGGTGTTGATCATGCGCGGTTGTTTCGGCGGCTGCAGTTTTTGTTCGATTACCGAACACGAAGGCCGCATCATTCAAAATCGTTCGGAAGATTCCATTATTCGAGAAATCGAGGCTATACGCGACGTATCGCCGAACTTTACCGGCCACATTTCCGATTTGGGCGGACCCACCGCGAATATGTGGCGTTTGGCCTGTAAAGACCCGGCCATCGAAGCCTCGTGCCGCAAGCCGTCTTGCGTGTACCCCGGCATTTGCCAAAATCTGAATACCGATCAAACGCCGCTGATCAAGCTGTACCGGCGGGCCAGGGCCTTACCCGGCATCAAGAAAATTTTCATCGCCTCCGGCTTGCGTTATGACATCGCCGTGGAAACGCCGGCCTACGTCAAAGAACTGGTCAGCCACCACGTCGGCGGCTATTTAAAAATCGCCCCGGAACATACCGAACAAGGGCCGTTGTCGAAAATGATGAAGCCGGGCATGGGCAGTTACGACCGCTTTAAAGCGATGTTCGATAAATACTCCAAGGAAGCCGGCAAGGAGCAGTACCTGATCCCGTACTTTATTGCCGCCCACCCGGGCACGACGGATACCGATATGTTGAATCTGGCGCTGTGGCTGAAGCGTAACGGTTTTCGCGCCGATCAGGTGCAAGCGTTTTTGCCGTCGCCGATGTCGATTGCCACCGCCATGTATCACTCCGGTAAGGACACTTTGCATAAAGTCGGCCGCAACGCCCCGGATATTTCGATACCGCGCAGCATGAAACAACGCCGTTTGCACAAGGCATTTTTGCGCTACCACGATCCGGCCAATTGGCCGTTGCTGCGCGAGGCGCTGAAGCAAATGGGCCGGGCGGATTTGATCGGCAACGGCAAGCAGCATTTGATTCCCGGCTATCAACCGAAAGGCTTACCAAATCCGTTAGATAAACAGCAAGCCAAACGGCAGACCTTCAAAACCAAGCATACCCAGGAAGCGAGCGGCAAAGCGCGACGCCGGCGCGCTTAGCGCTCACATTCACCTCTAAAGACAGTATAAACAGTGTCTTTCGAAGTGTCTGGGATGATTAAACCATTTCAGAGCCGGTTGTAGATTTCAATACGGTTTTGACCGCGCAAAATCGCGCGCATTCGTTTTGGCATTCGCTCGGCTATTCGTGCCGCAGCGCTTCGATAGGGTCCAGCCGGGCGGCTTTGCGGGCCGGGACGTAGCCGAAGGCGATGCCGACCGAGGCGGAAAAGGCGAATGCGCCCACTATGATGGGTAGATTCAGTACCAAAGGCACTTGCAGCACGCCGGCCAGCAGCGACGACGCGGCCAAGGCCAACAAAATGCCAATCAGGCCGCCGGTGGACGACAGCACCACGGCTTCCACCAGAAATTGCAGCAGGATTTCCCGCTCCAGGGCGCCTATGGCCAGGCGGATGCCGATTTCGCGGGTGCGTTCGGTCACCGACACCAGCATGATGTTCATGATGCCGATGCCGCCCACCAGCAGGCTGACCGCTGCTACTGCGCCTAACAGACTGGTCATCATTTTGGTGGTGCCGGACACCATCGCGGCGATTTCCTTCATGTCGGTGACGTTGAAATTGTCGTCTTCGTCGGCGGCCAAATGCCGGCGGTTACGCAGCAGTTGTTGCAGTTGCCGCTTGACGTCGTCGGTGGATACGCCGTCTCTGGCCGAGACTTGAATCAGCCGGACTTCGGTATTGCCGGCGATGCGGCGCTGAAACGTGCGCAACGGCACGACCACGAGGTCGTCCTTGTCGGTACCCATGCTGGATTGGCCCTTGGCGGTCAGCACGCCTATCACTTCGCAAGCCAGCTTTTGCAGGCGGATGCGGGCGCCGATAGGTTCTTGCCCGCCGAACAACTGGCTGCGCACCGTTTCGCCGATGACGCACACCGCTGCGCCGGAGCGGGCTTCGCTGGCCGAAAACAAACGGCCGGCGGATACGTCCCGATTGGTCGCCATGAAATACTGGTCGGTAGCGCCGGTGACCGTGGTACCCCAGTTCTGGTTGGCGTAAATCGCGGTGCTGGAGGCGGAGGACTGAGGCGCTACCGCCTGCAGTTCCGGCATCTCGCGGGTGATGGCTTCGGCGTCGGCCAGGCGAAACGCCGGGGCCGACGAACTTTGTCCCGGCCCCATGCGTTTGCCAACGCTGATCATCAGCAAATTGCTGCCCAGGCTGGAGATTTGTTGGGTTACTTGCAGGGTGGCGCCGCTGCCCAGGGTGACCAGCACGATCACCGCGGCTACGCCGATGATGATGCCCAGCATGGTCAGGACCGAGCGCAGCAAATTGCGCTGCAAGGCCAAAAACGCCAGTTTGAAAGCCACGCTCAGCATGTTCCGTTCTCCGCGCCGTCTTGGGCGATCAAACCGTCGCGAAAAAGCACCACCCGCTTGGCGTAAGCCGCCATGTCGGCCTCGTGGGTAACCATGACCACGGTAATGCCTAAGTCGCGGTTAAAGGCGCTCAACAATTGCATGATTTCCCGGCTGCGTTGACTGTCCAGATTGCCGGTCGGCTCGTCCGCCAGCAGCAGCAACGGTCGGGTGACGATGGCCCTGGCGATGGCTACCCGCTGCTGTTGACCGCCCGACAGCTGGTTGGGCATGTGACGTTCCCAGCCGCGCAAACCGACCGTGTCTAAAGCCTGCAACGCGGCGGCGTGTCGTTCCTTGGCCGGCATGCCGCGGTAAATCAGCGGCATTTCCACGTTTTCCAGGGCCGAGGTACGGTTCAGCAGATTAAAGCCTTGAAAAATAAACCCCAGATAATGCCGGCGCAGCAGGGTACGCTGGTCGCGCGACAGGCCGCCGACGTCGACGCCGCGAAACCAATAACGGCCGGCGCTGGGTTGGTCCATGCAGCCCAAGATGTTCATGCACGTGCTTTTGCCCGAGCCGCTTGGTCCCATAACGGCCAAAAATTCGCCGGGAAATATGCGCAAACTGACGCCGCGCAAGGCGTGCATGACGGCGTCGCCGCTGCCGTAGCGTTTGTGTACGGCTTGCAATTCCAGCAACGGGCCGCTAATACTCACGGTTTGCTTGCCAGTCCGGTGACGATGGCGGCGCCTTCCGGCAAATTGCCGGAAACGACTTCGGTATAGCGGCCGTCGCTGGCGCCCTTGTCGATTTCGACGGCGGTCAAGTTACCGTTTTGTAATGTCCATAGCGTTTGCCGGTTGTCGCTGGCCGCCGAAACGGCCCGACCGGTTTCCGAGCGCGGCGGGTGCGGCAGCAGGGCGCCCAAGATGCCGCCGTTTGCTTCGTCTTCGGTCGCCGGTTTAGGCGGGGTAAAACGCAAGGCGCCGTTGGGAATCAATAGTGCGTCGTTGTGGCGTTCCACGGTGATGATGGCGGTCGCGGTCATGCCGGGGCGTAGCGACAATTCGGCGTTGTCCACCCGTAGCACGGTTTTGTAAGTGACCACGCCGTCCACGGTTTCGGCACCGTAACGCACTTGCACGATTTCGGCCGGAAAAGTGCGATCCGGGTAGGCGTCCACGCTGAATTCGGCGTGCTGGCCGGGCTTGACCAAGCCGACGTCAGCTTCGTCCACGTCGACCTGTAATTCCATTTGCGTCAAATCCTCGGCTAGGGTGAACAATACCGGCGCTTGAAATTGCGAGGCAACCGTTTGGCCCGGCTCCACCGAGCGGGTCAGCACCACGCCGTTGATCGGCGATTTGACTACGGCTTTGGTCAAGTCGGTCAAATTGACGTTCAAGGTGCCTTGCGCCTGTTCCACGCTGGCGGTCGCGGAAGCTTGGTCGGCCCGGGCGCGGGCCAGGGTGGCCTCGGCGGCGTCCAGGTCGTACTGCGACGGCACTTTGCCGCCGCTGAGTTCCCTTACGTTCAACAGTTTGGCCAGTTGCACTTCGGCTTCCTTGACCGTGGCCTGCACTTGCTGCACTTTGGCCTTGGCCGCCGCCAAGGCGGCCTGCGCCTGCAGCGATTGTGCCTCCAGCCGGGTAGTGTCCAGCCGGGCCAACACCTGGCCGACTTCGACTTGGTCGTTGTAATCCACCTCCACGCTTTTGATGGTACCCGATACCTCGATGCCGACTTGCACTTCCTTGAGCGGCGCCAGGGTGCCGGTAGCACTGACCGTTACCGACAACGTGCCGCGGCGCGCACTTTCGGTTTGGTAAGCGACGGTTTCGGATTCGCCGTTTAATGCCAGCCAAATTGCAAGTCCCAAGGCCAAGGCCAAAAACCAAGCCAGGCCTTTGCGCAGCGGCTGCGATGGCGTGGGACGCATGCCTAGAACGTCGGCGATATCGTCCGAGTCGGGTGAGTTATGATCGTTCATGATCCTCCTGTTCTCCTGTTGGCGGTGTGATGCGGGTTTGCCAGCCGCCACCCAGGGCTTTGTAGACTTGCACTAAATAGCTGGCGAGGTCGGCCCGGCTTTGCGCTAATTGCAATTGATTGTTGAGCAGGGCGCGCTGGGTTTCCAACACCGCTTGAAAATCGCTGGTGCCGGCCTGGTATTGCAATTTGGCGATGGCCAGGGCGTTATCGCCGGCTTCCACCGCGACCTTCAGTGCGTCTTGGCGTTGGCTTTCCTCCCGGTAAGCAATCAGGCCGTTTTCCACCTCGCTCAACGCGGTCAATAATGTCTGTTCGTAAAACCCCAAGGCTTGTTGTTGCAGCGCGCTCTGAATCGCTACGTTAGCGCGAATCCGCCCGCCGTCCAGCAGCACCAACGCGGATTTGGCGGCCATTTGAAAGGCTTTGGCACTGGCGGTGTACAAATTGGCAAATGCCAAAGAATCCAGCCCGATTGAACCGGACAGGGTGAAATCCGGGTAATTGGCCGCTTCGGCAACGCCGATTTGCGCAGTTTGCGCCGCCAGCTTGCGTTCGGCTTGCCGCACGTCCGGGCGTTGCCTAAGTAAATCCGCCGGTATGCCCAGAGCGATGTCGCGGTTGGCGACCGGAATCGGCGCCGGCCGTGCCAACAACTGGTACAAGGCGTCCGGGGCTTGGCCGGTCAATTTCGCCAGGTTGTGTTTGGCTTGCTGCAGCGAACTGCGCAGGCTGGGCAAACTGGCGCGGGTATTTTCCAACGTGACTTTGGCTTGTTCGACGTCCAGTTGGGTACTCAAGCCTGCCATCTGCCGCCATTGAGTAATCTCGTAAGTGTCGGTTTGTGTGGCCAAGTTGGTTTCGGTGATGGTCAGCCGCTCCTGGTAGCCGCGCAATTCGATGTAGGTTTGCGCGACTTCCGCATACAAGCTGACCAGTACCGCGTACAAATCTTCCTGGGCGGCTTGTTCCGTGGCTTCGGCGGCTTCCAGACTGCGGCGCAATTTACCGAATAGGTCCAGCTCCCAACTGGCGCTCAAGGTATGGCTGTAATGTTCGAAAGTGCGACCGATACCGGTGGAGCCGGCGCTGATTCCGGCGGCTTTGGCACTGCCGGTTTGATTGACCGAGGTGGTCAGCGACGAGGTCGGCAGTAAATTGGCGAACGCCAGCTCTCGGCGGGCTTTGGCTTCCTCGACGCGGGCGGCCGCTTGTTTCAGGTCGCGGTTGCCGGTTTGTGCCATCACGATCAAACGGCTTAACACCGGGTCGTCAAAGGTTTGCCACCAGCGTGGGTCATCGGCCGCTGCAGCGGCCGGCGCGGAATGGCCGGCTTGGCGCCAAGCGTTAGGCAGTTCGGGGGACGGCGCTTGGTAATCCGGCCCCAGCATGCAGCCCGGTAGCAGCATGCTGAGGCTGATGGCGACGATGCGGGCGGTGTTGGGTTCCATGTGCTGCGGTTTTGTCCTGTTCATGCCGTGTGAGCGCGAAAGCGATTGCGACAGGGTGGGGCGATGATCGGCTAAGGGTTAGGCAGCGCTACGACGCGCGCCAGTTTCGTTAGGTTCCGTTGCACGCGCTGTGACGCGGTCGGTTAACCGTCCGGCGGCCGCTTGGAGGTTTATTTCCATTGTAATCGCCCCGTTTTTCCCAGCCAAGGGCCGGCATTTTGCCGCAACCACAGCTCGGCGAAATTATCCTGTTTGGCGATATCGTCGAAGAACGCCAGGGTAACGCAGTAGATGGCCGCAATCGCGGCTGAGGCGCCGCCCGGTTCACCGTCCTCATCATCCGGTCCGCCGGTCCCGCGTCCCGCGCCGGGAGGACCGCCGTGACCGCCGCCGGGGCCTCCAGGGCCGCCGAAGCCCGCGCTGCCGGTGTAGCCCGGCGGGCCGCCGGCGGGCGGTCCGTTGCGACCACGGCCGCGGTCGTGACCGTGTTCGGCGCTCGGCAGAGCGAAACCGGTGCCGGCCAGCAATCGGTGTTCGGCATTTTTGAGCTGTAGCAACCATTTGCCGCCGGCCGGGGCGTATTGCCAGATGGCGGTGCGGATTTGCGGCGAACTGATCGCGTAAGGATCGTGGTCGGTGTCCGACGTAACGGCTAAAAACGGGCGCTGAATGTCTTGGTAACGCTGGGCGGCCGTGCCTAGAGCCGGGTCGGCGCTAGGACTGAGCAACACGGCGGCCAAAGCCGTCGGCGGCGCTGAAGCCGGCGCCGGACCGTTACGTTCGCCGATCAAGGCGGCGACGGTTTGCGCGCCCAGGTCGTAACCGGCCAACAGCAAGCGTTGCGGGTCGGCTTTGGCGTATAAACCTTGGCGATTGCGACTGCGTTCCAGGCATTGCTCGAGCGCCCATAACGTCAAATCCAGGCGCTTTTGCAAGGCATCGACAGCGAATAATTGATGGCCGATATAGCGCAGTTCGCTGGCGCGGGCGTCTGCCGCCCGGCGTTTGCCGCGTTGTTCGTCGTCGTCTTCGTCGCTTTCGTCGGTCCGGCCGCCGAAGTCGGGCCAAAAGCCGCCGGATTCCGTGGCGGCGGGCGGCGGGCCGATTTGAATCAGGGCGTCGGCGATCTCTTTAGGCTGCAGACTAACCACCACGTAACCGGCTTTAGCCCAATATTCGCGCCACAATTTGCCGGCATCCGCTTGTTCCCCCAAACCCGGCAAATACACGATCAAGGGGTATTGGCCGGGCATGGCGGGTACGAGTACCGAAACGTCCACGATGTCGGCAGCGCGGCGCCAATGGTCTTGTGCGGCAATCACCCCGTGCCGGCCGGTCGCGAAATAGCCGCCGTCGGCGATCATGGCTTGGGTTTTTGCCTGTTGTTCGTCTGCCGACAATAACGCTGGGCGCTGGCTGCAGGCTGCGGTCGACAGGATCAAGGCAGCCGCTGCCAAACGGCGGCCGAACGAGAGCGGTAAAACGGACATAGGCGGTGACACTGCAGTGAACGACGACGCCATTATGCCTGTTTTACCGGCAAACCCGGTTACAGTGTAGGTAAAAACGGGTAAATCCCCGGCTACCGGCTAGTACCAGCGGGCTACGGCCCTTGCCGGGTTTATGCGGAAGCCGAAAATCCGTTGTTTTCCGAGCTATCGCCGTAACCGCTATAAGCGTGAAACAAATCCATCATGGTTTTTAGCAATTGCCGGTCGGTGTCGGATTGGCTGCCGTCTGTCCGGCTGTTGCCGGTGTCGTCGACGGGTTGCGAGCTATCGTTGGCTTGTTGGTAAGCCATGGCTTCGTCGTGGCTGATTTTACCGTCGCCATTGCTGTCGGCTGCGTCGAAATTTTCCGCCAATTGGCCGAACATTTCGGTCATTTTGCTATCGCCCGTGTCGCTGCTTTGCGATAGCTCGGTCAATTGCTCTTTACTAAAACCTGGGTCCTGTTGCTCCTGACCCGCTTCGGGGGGCGGAGGCGGCATGTCGCCTTGGCCTTGCATGCGCATGCGCGGAAAAGGCCCGTCCAGTTCCGAGGCGATTTTCTCGAAAGTAGCGGCCATTTCCTGCTGCGTGACTTTGCCGTCGCCGTCGCCGTCCAGCGCGGAAAACATTTCGTCGGCCGAATTGCTTGCATGAGTGCTGTTGGAATTGCCGATATTGCCTAAAGCCGCTTCCAAGTCCGATTTTTCGATATAGCCTTGGCCTTTGCTGTCCAGTTTGGAAAATAAATCTTCGGCCATTTTGCCAGGATCCGGCCGTTGCATGGGCCGCATGCCGGACATGGCGGCCGCGGAATGGGTACTGCTGAGGCTGTTGATGTTCATGGACGTTACCCCTGTATCGATTGTTGATTTTTGCGCCGCTAACCCGGCGCCCCGGTTGCAGCCTGTGCTCGGGCTACAAGAGGATGCGAGCAAGTTATCGGCCTAAACTCCTTGTAAAATAGTGGGTTAAGGGTAAAGTTGGGTAAAGAAAAGTTAAGAAAAAACGGCGAGACCGGCCTTGTTAACCGTTTCGATGGGGTGAAACGCCGGCCGGTTATTGTCTTGTGAAAAATATTGCCGCCTAAGCGGCAAGCATTTGCCCGTTTCCCGGGAGGGCGGCGCGAATCGTTGCTGCGTTTATATCGTCGAGTCGCTATGGCTTTGTTAGCAACTATACTTGCACCTTATCTGCTCGATGCCGTTTTGAGTTTTGGATAATCCCCACCATCAGGACGAAAGGATAAAATAATGAAAACGAATAGCCCGCCGGTTACGCAACGGGAAATCACCTACGGCCCCTCCACTATCATTACCTCGGCGACCGATCCTGCCAGTCGCATCGTTTATGTTAACGACGATTTTTTAAAAGTCAGCGGTTATACGCAAGCAGAGGTACTCTCGCAGCCGCATAACATCGTCCGTCACCCGGATATGCCGAAAGAGGCGTTTGCCGACTTGTGGCGAACGATCAAAGCCGGAAAGCCATGGATGGGCATAGTGAAAAATCGTTGCAAAAACGGCGATCATTATTGGGTGGATGCCTTCGTTACTCCGCGCTTTGACCGAGGCAGCATCATCGGCTTCGAATCGGTGCGGGTGCAACCCGACCGAGCCGCGGTCGAACGTGCCGAGAGCGTTTACGCGAAATTGAATTCCGGTAACAGCCCCACCTCACGGTTCGACAGATTCAGCTTACCGGCAAGATTAAATCTTGGTTTGGTTTTCAGTCTGGCATCGATAATCGGCGTAGCGGGGGCACTGGGTTGGGTGGAGCCGGCAAGAGCAATTGGACTGTTTGTCGGCATTTCGGTGGTCGTTTGGTTTTGGATGCGGCTGATGCTGAGGCCGCTTGCCCGAGCGGCTTCGGAAGCCAGGCGGGTGGTCGACAATCCGATCATGCAACAGGTTTATACCGACGATGGTACCGAGGTGGGGCAGTTATTATTCGCGCTTAAAATGATGAAAGCCAAATCGCGAACGATTATTCGCCGGTTAATACAAGCAACCGAGCCCTTGGCAGGGAAGGCAAATTCCACTTACCAAGCGATTGCCGCGGTCAGTTCGGCGATGAATCAACAGCAGGCGGAAATCGACCAAGTAGGGGCGGCGATACATCAAATGAGCGCATCGGTCGGCGAAGTGGCGAGAAATGCTTCGAGTGCGGCAATTTCCGCTAACGAGGTGAGCCGGCAATCGTTGCAGACGCTGGCAACCGTCAACGAGACGCTGGATATGATGGCCAACGTAACGGCAGCGGTACAACAAGCCGAAGCAGTGATACAGGTGTTGTCGGAACACAGCAGACGGATAGGCGGGGTATTGGACGTGATCAAAGGTATCGCCGAACAAACCAATCTGTTGGCGTTGAACGCGGCAATCGAAGCCGCGCGGGCCGGCGAGCAAGGCCGTGGGTTTGCGGTGGTCGCCGACGAGGTGCGAACTTTGGCGGCGAGGACTCAACAATCGACGGAAGAGATTCAAAGCATGATAGGCGGGCTGCAATCGGGAGTCGGCAATGCGGTCAAAGAAATGGCCTCGGTACGCGAGATGGCGGCGCAAGGTGCCGAGCACGGTAAAAATTCCAGCCAATTACTGCAGGACACCGCCAAGTCGGTGGAAGCTATCAATCAGTTAATCGTGCAAATCGCCGCGGCGACCGATCAGCAACAAACGGTGGCCGAGGATATTTCCCGAGCCGTCGAAGCGATAGGCAATCTGGCTCGTTCCACCACCGAACATGCCGGTTTGGCGAGCGAAAATAGCGGTAGCGTTTCCGCACTCAGCAAAGAACTGGATATGATGGTGGAGCAATTCGAAGAGCCTTCGAACTGACTTTCTTCCACTGAAAAGACGAGTGTTTTCTCAGGTTTGGCCCGGTACAACTTTGCGATAAGATCGAGGAACTGAGCGGCAAACGCAATCCACGATTAACCCGGCCCCGTTTATTAGCAGTATTCCGTTCGGACTTAACGGTCTGTAAGGGGGCCGGGTTAATGACTGCAAGCGTTATTGCCCGGATGATTGCGCCGATACTAGGCCGCAGAGACCTTGGCCGGCAATGGGACAATATCCGGGTGCGTGGTTTGCCGCTGCACTGACGTCGCCAAACGGTTCAGCGCGCTGCACAAGGCCCGCAGAGAAGCGGTGACGATATTGGCGTCTATGCCTACACCATAACGAATGTTACCGCTGCTAACCGACGCCAGTTCCACAAAGGCGCAGGCTGCGGCATTGCCGGCGACGCTGCTGGGGGCGAGCGAACGTTGTTCGAAACTGCGCACCGTCGCCGCAAAGCCGATACCGCTCAAAGCATGCAGCGCGGCGTCCAGAGGACCGTTGCCGACCGCGTCGATTTCGCGTGGATTGCCGTCGAGGTTGACACTCAAGCGTATGCCCTGGCCTTGAGCGGTCTCGTACAACTCGTGGTGCCGATAACGTAGCGGCTTATCGGTGTTTAGGTAGCATTGGGAAAATAATTGCCACAAGCTCTCGGGGGCTATCTCGCCGCCGTGCCGGTCGGCAGTGTCTTGCACGGCGCGGGAGAATTCCATTTGCATGCGGCGCGGCAACACCATGCCGTAACGCGCTTCCAATAGATGAGCCACGCCGCCTTTACCGGATTGGCTGTTGATGCGGATCAGCGCGTCATAGCTGCGGCCGACGTCGGCGGGATCGAACGGCAGATAAGGAACGTTCCAGACCGTGCCGGGCTGTTGTGCGGCCAGGCCCTTCTTTATCGCGTCCTGATGCGAGCCGGAAAAAGCGGTGAACACCAAATCGCCGGCGTAAGGCTGGCGCGGCGGTACGTTCAAACCGGTGCAGGCTTGGTAATCGCACACCACGGCGTCGATGTCGGAAAAATCCAGGCCCGGCGCCACGCCCTGCGTGTACAAATTCATCGCCAAGGTCACCAAATCGACGTTGCCGGTGCGCTCGCCGTTGCCGAACAAACAGCCTTCGACTCGTTCGGCGCCGGCCATCAAGGCCAATTCGGCCGCGGCCACCGCGGTGCCGCGGTCGTTGTGCGGATGTATGCTCAAGATGACGCTATCGCGGCGGGCGATGCGCCGGTGCATCCATTCAATTTGGTCGGCGAACAGATTGGGCGTGGCGGTTTCCACCGAGGCCGGCAGATTCAAGATGATTTTATTGTCCGGCGTGGCGTCCCAGGCGGCACTGACCGCGTCGCAGACCTCCAGCGCGAATTCGGCTTCGGTGGCGGTAAAAGCCTCCAGACTGTATTGCAAACGCCATTCGGTTTGCGCTTGGGCGGCGGTCAGTTCGCGTACCAAACGCACCGCGTCGACCGCCATGTCTAATACTTGCCGGCGGCTCATGCTTAGCACCAGGTCGCGAAATTGTGCCGAAGTCGGGTTGACGATATGCACAATGGCGCGGCCGGCCCCCTGCAAAGCGGCGACGGTGCGGCGCAACAAGGGTTCGCGGGCGTGGCTGAGCACTTCTATGCTGACGTCGTGCGGAATCAGCTGTTGTTCGATCAGGCTGCGCACGAAGTCGAAATCGGTGTGCGACGCGGACGGAAACGCTACCTCGATTTCTTTGAAACCGATTGCACACAATCTGCGGAACAAACGCAATTTGCGGGCGGCGTCCATCGGTTCGAACAGTGCTTGGTTGCCGTCGCGCAAGTCGGTGCTCATCCAGATAGGTGCTTGGCGGATGCTGCGATTGGGCCATTGCCGGTCGGGCAAGGCCGGCGGCGTAAATGATCGGTATTTGACGGATGGATCGGCTAACATGGCGGCTGCTCCTGAAGGATAAAATCGTGTGGATAGCTTAAGCCAAGGTTCACGCTAGTCGATTGCGTTTTATCCTGCGGTTAGCCTAAAACTAGCTATAATCATCTGTATATTTTTAGTTTTAGGCAATTTTATTGCTTAAATAAAACAGCCATCCTGGTATGCAATTAGATAAATACGACAAGCACATCCTGGAAATCTTGCAAAGCGACGGTCGCATCAGCAATCAAGACTTGGCCGACCGCATCGGATTATCGCCGTCGCCCTGTTTACGCAGGGTCAAAGCATTGGAAGAAGCCGGGCTGATTCGCAGTTACCGGGCGATTTTGGACGGCAAAGCGTTAGGTTTATCGTTGACCGCATTGATTCAAATCTCGATGGACAGGCACACCCCGGAACGCTTCGAAGCCTTCGAGGCTGCGGTCGCCGAAATTCCGCAGGTGCTGGAATGCCTGCTGATCACCGGCCAGGCCGCCGACTACCAGTTGAAGGTAGCGGTCAAGGATTTGGACGCTTATCAGGATTTGCTGCTGAAACGCATCACCGGCATTCCCGGCGTATCCGGCGTGCATTCCAGCTTCGTGTTGCGGCGGGTGGTCGATAAAACCGCACTGCCGGTTGCAACGGCATAAGGCGATTTCCTGAAAAACATTTACCCGACTGCCTGGACTTTTTGTTCCCTTAACGATCATGAAGGCCTGGCAATCGCCCCGGCAAATGAAAGGTAGTTTGGTAGGAGCGACGCATAGTCGCGATGAGGCCTTGCGAATCGCGGCTATGTGTCGTTACCACCATGACTTTCATAGTAATCTGCACAAAATCCGGAGCCATTCGGCTGCCTTCATTGTGGGCGATTGCCAACCGTTTACTCGGCAGGCTATCTCAAGGTTGCAATTTTGGGAAATCGGACTACTGAAAGTAAAACCACAAACCAACTTGGTTTGTTGGCTGAAACTTTAGTCAGCCGCCTTATACGAGAATACTGAGTTCCCATGTAAGTCCTGGATTTTTTTATAGCCCAGGCTCAAAATGTTGTTCGAAAACCACTCACTCCCTAAAAGAGTACTGTTAGGTAAGACCTCAAGAATGATAATAGGGAGGCACCTTCTTATGGTTTTCAACGCGCCCGCCAATGCCTCTTTTTCATAACCTTCAACATCGAGTTGAATGATTGAAACCGTTCTGTCTGATTCCACCGTATCATCTATCGTGACGATACGGACAGCCTCCGTGCCTATTTCGTCGCTCGTGTTTCCGGAAACTATCCGGCTTGCTCCCCCCAAAGCGAGGCCGTTAGCATCCCTGGTTTTGATCAATCGAGTTTCTTGCTTTTCTCCAAGACCGGCATGGGTTAACACCGTGTTTTCGATGCCATTAAGATCAAGGGTAATTCTCGCGCACCGGTAGTTCTCGGGATTGGGCTCGAATGCCCATACTTTTGCATTTCCGGGAATGCCCTTCGCCAGTGCCGGTAAAAAGTCACCGAAATAAGTTCCTGCATGGACAACATCACCGCTTTGGCAGTTTTCCAACATATATTCGATGGTGTCGGGTTCATATACAGCCTTGGCAAGAACTTTCTGTGCCGCAGGGCGGTGGTGCGAGGAGAGTGGTACGCAGTAGCCGCCATATCGGTTGTAGGATATTTTGCACTTTAATGCTTGCAGCGCATTTAACGATTCATACTCTTTCGAAAGATCAATTCTTTTCGATCCAAACAGCGTCCAATATGCCTTACGGGCAATCGGAAGCAGTCGTTTGGGAATCATGCTGTTAATTAAGGTTTTCATAGGGTTGGTTCCTCGCTTCTTCGGCTAGTGGTTTACGGGCCAGCTAACGCCGGAAGAACCGGACGGTTACACCGCCGGTTGCTTGACTTTAAGCATTGGAATGCATTTGCCCGCCGCCCAATTTGATCTATGTAAAGAAATTAGGGGATTCAGCGAATGGGCTAGAAAAAAGTTCTTCCTGGCTGCTTGCGCAGGTCCGTTGTTCCGACTGTATTGGGGAATGGACGCTGCTTGAAAAAGCAAGTTCTAAGAGTCTATTTGTCATACCTAATCGGCTTTTCTTCCGATCCGCTTCAACTGCGCGATCTACGGCCGAAATCATCTTATGGTTACCTAGCGCTCTAACAACCGGGACTTTATGCGGATAATTCCGATCTACTACGGCTCTCCGGCGTTAGCGTCAAGCGGATACACCGCAAAAGTATGTTTAGCCTGCGGCGGCATGGCGTTTTTGCCGGCTTCAAAAATTTCGGACAAAGGCCGGTATTGGCCTTTGTCCGGTTGAGTAACCCGCAGTAGCTCCGGGCGCAGCCATTCGTCGATTTCGGCATAAAACACCAAAATACTGCCGGTGATGCCGTACATCGACAGCAGCAAGCCTAGAGTTAACTCAGCCAGAGATGGATCGCCAACCAGTTTCATTCGTCAATCTCCTTTGTCGATGGATGCTGTTACCGACAAAGACGCTATGAATTCGGGCTTACCCTTAGTGGCGAAAAAAATTTTATCCGTCGGCTCTCTGTGCGAGATTTCCACCGATCCCATCAATACAACAACACCAAATCGCCCGGCAGCCGCAAGGCTTTGGCTTGAGCGTGGCGGTTAGCGCCGCCAGCACTGCATCAGGATCGCCATTGTTGAATACGCCGTTGACGACTCGTCCCGCCAGCTTTGGATTGACGGCGATGATGCGGCCCTTGCGGTAGCGGTTGATCTCATCCAGCACCTGCGTCAACGGTTGGCGATGAAACACAGTCATGACAAGACATAGTCGGCAATGAAACGTCTTTTGCCGCAGCAAACTTTAAGCCACAGACCGCGAAAGCCTGAGCGATGCACGGATAGTCCGGTGCATTGGCGGTGTTGGCGACGAAAGTTAGCGGGAGGTGCCGGCCAAAGTGCGTCATATGCCACACTTTGTGACGCCGGCTACCGGGGCGAAACCGCGACCGGTATGCGTGAACATTCATTTAATCCGGTTGCGCATAAGTAGCAGCCGGACGTTTTGGTTTACATAACCGAGCTGACTGCCGCTCGTGCTGCTAAACCAAGGACCGATTCAGCCGCAACGCAAACCGTACCCATCGTTTCGGCATCAGCGCCGTCAGGCCGGCAGCGAACAAGGCTAGTGCCGGCGGCAAAGGCACCGGGGCGTAGCTGTAGCCGCTTTGGCTGGTCAACTGATAATTCGGATCCAGCACGCTGATAAAGGTTAGCGCGGTATGGCTGAAATCAGTCACTGCACGCCGCTTGTCCGGATCGAACAATCCGCCGTAGCCGTCGGCGGTTGCGCCGACCTGCAGCAAGCCGCTAATCGTCAGTTCGGTGTTGGTGGGAACCCAGAAGATTGAGCTACCATCGCAAGCGCCGGTGTCGCCGGACCAGGTGCCGCAACTATAGGCGGGCGAACTGTAATAGTTTTGTGTGAAGTCGATTTTGCCGTGGCTGCCGCTCAGTTCGACGAAGCCCGAAGCCGCGCCGATTCCGCTAATGCCGCCCTCCACCTTAAAATTCAGCAAAATTTGAATGAATCGAGCATTGCCGGAACCCGTAAGTTTGATGGTGTCGCTAAAGATCGACTTGGCGTTAGCGGTCGAATTGAGGATGCCGTTTTCGACGTTGGCTGCCGCGTAGGCTTTGAGCACGCCGGCGTCGGCGTAGGCAAAGGCGCTGGCGGCATAGCCTTCGGCGGTTGCCAGGGCCGAAGCCAGGGACGGATGGTCAATTCGGGCATCGCGGTTGAGCTCGCTATCCAGCGAGTTTCCTGACGAAAAACCGGCGCTGGCTCCGGCTTCGACTGAAGTTGAGTAAGACCAGGCGGAAGAGCTTGCGACTAGCAAGCACGCCAGCGTGGTGTATTGAAATCGATTCATGAGTGCTCCTGGATAAGCGGAAAATGCGGTGCGCTGCCTCCAGTCACCGTCGGCAACGAGTGTAAAGCCATATAGATACCAAAACAATACCAAAATTAGCGGTGTAAAAAGCCGGGATTTGCCTTTAGGCTATAGTCCAGTGTCAATCGCCTCAGGAAACGGTTATGCCAACGCTGGTGTTAGGTAGCTATGTACAGGCCAATTGCTTGCAACTGCCGGATTTGCCCGGTGCCGGGCAATCCTTGTTGGCCGAACGCTATTGGCAGGAACACGGCGGCAAGGGTTTAAACGTAGGCGTGGCTTTGCACAAGCTGGGGACGGAGACGGCATTGCTGCTGCCGGTCGGCGATGATAATGCCGGCCGGCAAATTAGCGCCGATTTATCGCGGATGGGTGTCGATACGCGCTGGCTGGTTGTCTGCGCTGCACAGTCCGGCTACGGCGTCGGTTTGATCGACGCACGTGGCGGCAACGTCATTGCCGTGTTTCCCGGCGCCAATAACCGTTTGACGTCGTCCATCGTGCTGGACGCTCTGAACCGGTCGCGTCCTCGCCGCATTTACGCCCAGCAGGAAATACCGTTGGAGCCGGTCGTGGCGGCGTTTTCGGCCGCGCGCCGGCTGGGTATTTACACGCTGCTGAATCCGTCGCCGTGGCGGCCGATGACGCCGGAATTGCTGGCGCTTACAGATGCCCTGATCTTAAATGCTGCCGAAGCGGTGGCGCTGTTTGCTTGTGGCGACCGGCCACCACTGTCCGCGCAACAATGGTTGTATACTCTGCCGGCTATGGCCGTCGGCATCGATTGGCAAGGCGATTGGCTGATCGTGACGCTGGGAGAGCAAGGCTGCGTCGCGCTGGGGCGGCAGGAAGTGATCTACGTAGCGGCCTGGCTGGTTGAGGTCCGCGATGCCACCGGCGCCGGCGATGCGTTCAGTGCCGGATGGCTTTGGGCGCAGGATCGATACCCGGCAGAGCAAGCCTTGCTTACGGCCAATGCTTGCGGCGCTTATGTCGCCGAGCGCGACGGAGTTTTGGCGCATTTGCCGAGCAGCGAGACGTTGATTGAATTTATGAGTTACCGGCCAGCGCCGGAGATTCGCCGAATCAGCCGGGCATTTTGAGTTCGATCCGATAGGTATAAGCATCGCCGCGAAAGGTGCCTTCGACGTATTCGACCATCGTGCCGTGGTCGGCATAGGTTTTTCGTTTCAGCAGCAAACAGGGGCCGGGTTCCGAGAAACCGAACACCGCCATTTCGGCATCGTTACAGATCACGGCTTCGATGGTTTGCTCGGCGCGCTGCAAGCTCAAGCCGCAGCGTTCCCGTAAAAATTGATAGGCGGAACCTTCGCCGTGCCACTGCGCCAACAGCGGCGCCGGGGTTAAATCGTACCAAGCAACCTCGCGCGACATCGGGTTGCCGTCGCCCAGGCGTAGCCGCACAATTCTTAAAAAACGGTTGGATGCCGGCCGATTGAAAATTGAGGCTATCGTGCGGTCTTCGACGATGCCTTGCTCCAGGATTTGAGCGGACGCCAGCATGCCGAGCTCGCGCATTTCTTCGGTAAAGCCCTTTAACCGTCCCATTTCCGGCGCGATTCGCCGCGGCGGCGCTTTCACCGTTACCCCGGCGCGGCCATGGGTGTCGATATGGTCTTGCGCCCGCAACTGTTCGTAGCAGCGGCGCACCGTGGTACGGCTCAAATCCAGGGCTTCGGCCAGGGCCCGCTCGGACGGCAGGCTGTAGCCGTCGCCGAGTTCGCCGGATTCGATCAGTTGCACGATGCGGCGCAGCAATTGTTTGTAAACCGGCTCTGCAACGCCGCTGTCAGGACGGATTTTGTCGATGAAGGCGGCGCCGTCGTTGGCGGCCTGATGCTGCGGCTTGACGGCGGATGAATTCGGGCTCATGAAACTCACTGAACGTCGTTAAAGATACAAGTGGCTTGCAATACGACCGATTTCTTCGTCATTGTGAAATGGGGACATAAAATCAGGCCAATCACCCATCGGTCCGGTAAATAAAATTACCGCTTATTCTAAGGTGGTAGAGTAAAGAAACCTACCAAAAGAAAGCATCCCGTCGCGATAACATCCTGAAATCGAAAGCATGCTTCATATGAAAGGCTGTCGATTCCAGAGTCACTATCGCGACGGAATCATTTAACGCCGTCACGCTGTTTGGATGTTGGCGCTACGACAAATCGGCAGGGCAACGAAGCGGGACGGGATTTGCAATTCCGTTCCTGACGTTTCAAGTGCTCTGAAATTGTGACAAACGTTACGGACGGATTGAATAATCGGTCCGGCATCGAATCCCGCGTTCGGCTTGAATCGGCCGCTATAGCCAATCAGCCTGCGGGGCCGGTTGGTATTGTATGTAACCGGGGATTTTCTTTGGACGGACTGGTTTCCCGTTTGCTGACGCATTGAGCGTGTTCGAACTATTTGTGTCTGGTATGGGGCTGGATGCGTCCAACCCCCCAATGCTTAGCCGCTTTAACAACCTAACCCGGATTTTCCATTAGGAAAAACAGTATTTATCAACGGGCGTCGCGCCGGAAGAGGAGATGGCAAATATGGGATTGAAACCGGCCGACCCACATTACTGCGCGCCGGCCGGTTCTGTTGGCACCTGTTTGTTTATGCTTCCGACAATATCACCTCGGCGGCTTTTTCGGCGATCATGTAGATGGCGCAGACGATGAAGAAGCCGGGAATGCGCGGGAATACCGAGGCATCCACTACCCGCAGGCCTTTGACGCCGCGGACCCGGAATTTGCTGTCCAATACCGCGTACTCGTCGATGTCGCTGCCGATAGGGCAAGTACAGGAGGCGTGGTGGCCCCAGGATTGGTAGCGGATGAAGTCGCGGATTTCATCGTCGGTTTGCACGTCTTTACCCGGAAAAGCTTCTTCCTCGATGATGCCGTCGGCAATCAGCGGCGCGGTCAGGCTGCGCACGAATTTGACGCCCTCGACTACCGATTCCAAATCCTCGCCGCCGTCCTCGGTACCTTCTTCGAAATATTTGAAGTTGATGTAAGGCCGTTCGCGCGGGTCGGTGGATTTCAGTTTCACTTCCCCGGCCCGGTTGTTGGTGTGGGCTTTCAGCACCGCCCAGGTCAGGTAGTTCAGCTCCGGTATCCATTGCGAGAAGTTGGGGAAGTAGCCCTGAAAACGCGCCAACAACGCAAAGCAGAACAAATCCGGCAACTTGCGCTCCTTCAACGAACGTTTGATAACCGCCAGTACCGCGCCGTTGGTGGTGTACACGCCTTTGCGTTGGTTTTCCCATTCGCTGAATTGCGGATCGCCTTTGCTATAGCGCGCGCCTTTCAGCACCTCCCAGTCTTGCTTCATTTTGTTGACCACGCCGACCTCGTAGCGGTCTTGCAGGTTGGTGCCGACGCCGGGCAGGTCCACCCGCACCTTAATATGCAAGCGCTCCAGATCGGCTTTCGGGCCGATACCGGACAGCATCAATAGTTGCGGGGTGTTGAAGGCGCCGCCGGACAAAATCACTTCTTTGCCGGCGTAAACCTGTTTGAGCTCGCCGGATTCGGACGACGGCGCATAATGGGCTTGGTAGAGTTTTTCGCCTTTTTGATACTCGACGCCTATGGCCCGGTTGTCGTCGTCGAACAGCACTTGAGTGACCAAGGCGTTCAACTCGATGTGCAGTTTGTCGGGATGTTGTTGCTGCACTTCCAGCAGGCGGTCGCGGGTGCTGAGCCGGGTATGGTTGCGGGTCATCAACGGCGGGTAGCGCAAGCCGGTGGCATTTTTTTCCACCAAGCGCCAGTCGTTGGGATCGCCCAGGCTTTCGCCGAACCATTCTGCACCTTCTATCGGATCGGTATCGATGTTTTTCCAGACCGCCGCTACCGATTCTTTCAGGGTTTGTACCAGGGTTTTGTCGCCCAAGGCTTCCAGCGGGATGGCTTTTTCGGTTTGCAACCAGCCGTCGAAGCCGTGCCGGGTAGGGTTGATGCCGACTTTAGCCGCCCAGCGGTAAGTCGGCAGCCGGTGGTGGCAGTTCTCCATTTTTTCGAAATAACCGCGCATGTTGTCGGCATTCCAACTGTAATCGCCGGTCAAGTCGGCGATGTAGTTCCAGTCGTCGTTATGCGGGTAGACCGTGATCATGGCGTTGTGCGCGGTGCAGCCGCCCAGGCAGCCGGCGCGCGGATACAGCACGCCGTCCACTTTTTCGCCGTCCCAGACGTCGCGGTATTTTTCGTCGCGGCGTTGCAATTGGGTATCGCCCCAGTGCCTTACCCAAAAATCCCAACGCATGGCTTTGTTTTCATTGGAAATGGCATGAAACACCGGCACTTGGTAGTCTTCCGGCAAGCGGTTTTCGTCGGAAATCGCGTCGCCGCCCTGCATTTTCAAAGGATCGCCGCCGGCTTCCAGCACCAGCACTTTGCGCCCGTTTTCCGCCAGACGGGCGGCCAGGGTGCCGCCGCCGGCACCCGAACCCACTACGATGTAATCGTATTCTGCATTGTTGGTCATCGTAGCGTCTCCCTTAGAATGTTTTTAAAAGCTCGATCAGGGCTTCTTTGTCCGCGTCGTTCAAAGCCGTGTCTTTTTCTTCGGCCAGATAATCGGTGCCGAAGTAGTGGCCGCGGTTGACGACGAAATCGGGGCATTTGCTGACGCTCAACATGTCGTCGACGATGTTGCGGTCGTCGAATACCTTGATGGCTTCCGCGTCGCTGGCGCCGGGCGGGATGGCTTTCAAGGCTTTTTTGACGTCTTTCAGCACTTTAATCAATTTGATCACGTGTCTGGGATCGCTCGGGTCCAAATCCATGTTGGAGATCAGGTTGACCGGGGTGCCTTTGGGAATAGGGCCGATCTCGACGCCTTCTTTGTCGAAAGCCCAGGGTTTCAGCAAGCTGAACGGCGCGACCAAAGGTTGCAGCAAGTCCGGCAGATAGCCTTTGGGTATGCGCAGATAGCTGGTGGTAGTGGTCACGTCGACTTGGCCTTTCAGTACCTTGCGTTCGGCCGGATTGGCGGAATCGACGACCACGATGTCGCGGTTGCCGCTACGTTTTTCAGGCCAGAGTAATTGGTGAATGGAGTCGTCGAAGGATTTCATCCGGTCTTCGACCGAACCGCTGGCATAGAATTTGCCCAAGGAGTTGTTCAGCAAATACGGAGCGGTCGACCATACGCTGATCAAAGACGCCGGACGGGTAAAGCCGCGGCCGCCGCCGGGCAAGGTATAGTCGTACGGTGCGCCGGTGATCGGGTGGTGTACGGTGTATTTGCCGACCGAAGGCAGGTCTTTGTAGCTTTGCGAGGTGAAGTTGTCCCAGATGTTGTTGGCCAGGCCGTTGGTGGCTAAAGGACTGCAGGCGTTGGTTTGCAATAGGCTGACCGGCACGCGCAGTTCGGTGGACAGGAAGTTGTCTTTGAGGAAATCTTCCTTGGCGACGATGGCCTTCATCTCGGTTTTGAATTCGTCGGTTTTGGTCCATTTCCAGTATTTATCCCAGCAGCCCAGGTAGTCCGAGCCCACGCAGCCATTGGGGAAAAAGCTGTAGGCTTTTTCCGGCAATTTGCTGGAGTGACAGCGGGCGCAGGTTTCCGCAAACACGTCTTTGCCGCGTTTCATGGTGTCTTCCGACGCTTTCAGAAATTTGTCGCCGCCCGGCGCTTTGCTCAAATAATCCGGCTGCGCAGTAGCCAGGAAGAACAAGGCCAAGTCGGGCGTTTGCGCTTCAGTTGCCAACCAATACGACGAGTTTTTGCGCGCGGTAGCGATGGGGAACGGGCTGATTTTTTTACCGCCGACCAAGGGCCTGAAATGCTCGGTCCATTCTTCGCTGAACAAGCCGATGTTGACGAACACCCGGTTCAATGCGCCCAAGGCGCCGACCGAATCGGCACCGTCTTTCAGTACCCGTGGGGTCCAAACGGTGGCCGGCGCTTTGAAAAAGCTGTTCAGCGGACTGCTGGCGGGCAGACCTAGTTCGTTGAACTGCTTGTTGTTCAGGCCGCCGCCGGCCAGTTTTTCCTGACCGAACTTCAAGGCGTTGCTCATCCGCGCGCCCAGGCTATATACCGCGTTCATGGTGCGCGGGTTGTTGATGTAGTCGGTGGAGACCAGCGAGGTATCCAATGCGCCGGGGCGGGAGGTATGGAACAACTGGTATGGGAAGCTGGACGGATCGGCATCGTAGGAGAAAATGCGGTCTATCCAGAAATATTGGGCGCCGGGGTTAGAGTTCAGGTTTTCCCATTTCGGGTTTTCCGGATCGCTGGGCGGATTGCTGGGGTTGGGCCCGACATGGCAAAAGCCGCAAGACATGCCTACCCGATACGGGCGTACCAAGTCTTTGTTGTTGTAGTAACTTTCGTCTTTGTAAAACTTTTCCGGGTCCCAGGCTTTAGCGGCTTTTTCGTCGAAATCCGGATTCGGAAACAGCCGTAAGCCGACGATGCCGGTGGCATAGCCGTAATAAGAGCCGACCGGCACGGTTTTACCGCGGGCGCCTATTTCTACGCCGGGGTATTTTTTCTCGTCTTCGAACGGATCGGCGGCGCAGTCGGCGCTACGCTCGTCCAGCCACAAACCGAAGCGGTCCGCACGCGGGCCGGCGGATTTTTTGAAACAGGGTTCGTTGACCAAGCCCAGGTAATCCCAGCGGTTGTCGCGGCTGAATTTGAGCGACGGGTGGTTGGACAGCACTTTCAGAAAGTCCAAGGTGCCGACGCTGGTTTTACTGATGCCGTCCCAAAACTTGTCGTTGCCGGCGGTCCAGACTATCCAGTTGTTGCGGCCGCGCACCACGGCGTCGTGCGCATCTTTAGGGCTGATGCCGGGTACGTAAGGATCGAGCAAGCGCGCCAGGGCCTCGGGGTCTTTGCTGGCGCCGTAGTCCATATCGACAAAATAATCGTCATCGGCACCTTTCAAACTATCCGCCGAACGGTTGGCGCAAAGGGCTTCGTCCTTGACTTTCCCGGCGCCGGAGCCGCAGGGCGGATGCGTTATGGAATATGCAGGCATGGCTAGGGCCGTTATCAGCGCGGCCAAAGCGGTTTTGACTATGGGTTTCATGATCGTCCTCCTGTCTAGGTTGTAGTAGCAAAGGCACGCTTGTTGTTGGTTTTCGCACCTTTGTCGGGTTACGGCTTGGAACCGTTATTTTTTATCGTTATCTTTTGCTTGATTCTCATAGCGGGCCGGCAAGCCTACAGCTTGATGACTAACACCTAAACTATCTTGCATATCGTGACCTTCCTACGGATCAACGATACGCCTTAGCCCCTCGGCAGATCATTTAAAAAGTAAGTGCTCCTTTCATCGCGTCGCTTGAGTGCCGAATTGATTTGCGTGTGCCGCACGGCGGTCTTGGCTTATCCGTGGTGAATGAATCAGTAAGCCGAGTTGCCAAAGCTCGTTGGCAAGCCATTTTGTGTCGGATTATGTGAAGCATAGACCAAAATTTTTTTTACAAATAAAAATATCGCTCTTGCCAATAAAAAAATAATATGAGCAATAAATTGGCGGGATTTCAAGGATTTGAGAAGTATTTCTAATAAATTGTCGAAAAAGCGGCTTTTCGGGCCAGGCCATTAAATTCGCCTTTTCCGTATTTCTAGTGGCGAAATTACGGATGTTTTTATGCGGCGAAAAAAAATGTGATGTATTTGACAACTTCTGCAGCTCACACTAGCTTTTAGGCAAGGAGGTTATGCCGGCATCTTGGAGGTGGTTCTAACGGTTCGGGCATACGGTGCGTATGGACAGCGGTCACTCAATTACAATCAAGAGGGTACGGCTATGAGAAGACTAATGCGAAGCACTTGTCGATTCGCGCGATGTTTAACGCCTTGGATAGTAGGCTGTGGCCTGCTTGCCGCTCCGGCGTGGGCCGCCGACCATAACGATCCCAACGCTATCAACTCGATATTTGCCGATATTGCGCCGAGTCCGGCCGATTTATACGACTTGTTCGGTTTTCCTAGCGACGATAAGAGCCAGGGCGAGCAGGTCGTGGTGGCTTTAACCTTCGCTTCCGTTCCTAAGACGGGGGTGTTCGATACCGATTTGTTGTACAGGATTCAATTCGATCCGGACCCGCGCGCTTCGTTGGCTATGGGAGACGAGGTGGGCTTGGGCAGCCTGTTGAAATACGCCGAAGCGGTCGGCAAAAAATACATTAACTTCAAACCGTCCGAAGTTCGGGTTACCTTTAACAAAGACAATCAGGCCAAGGTGGACTTTTTAGGTTTTCCGGGCGGCGATTTTTCGCAGGTGGTGGACACCAATAAAGTCATTAACCTGAAAACGCCGGACGGTTTCGTCGTCAAAACTTTTGTCGGCGGGCGCGACGATGCGTTTTTCAACGATTTGCCCGGCTTTTTCCGCTCCATCAACTACGTGCCGCAATATTACAAATTGCCGGTTACCAACAAAAAAATGGCCGAAGCTAAAATCCCTAAAACGTTGATCGAGTTGGAAGGCAACAGCTTTTTCAATTTCGATAAAAACCTGCCGGATTGGGGTATCAACTTCAAAAAAGACATGCCGAAACAGCCTTTCGAGTGGAAGGGCGACAAATTTTACAAGGACGAAAACGGTAATTTTCGCTTTGTCTATAGCGGGCAAGACGCGCGAGCCGGCGGCGACGTGAACGCCATCGTGCTGGAAATGCCTTTGAAGTTTTTGACCAAAACGCCGGAAACCGAGCGGGTGGTCAGGGCCTGGGGGGAAAGTTGGGTACTGAAAGCTTCGGCCAAGGCCAAAGCGATACCGGATCATAAACAATGGTCGTTGCTGGCCAAATTGCGTGGCGCCGATTCCATGCCGTCTCCTGTGGCCGGTTTCAACAACCGCTTGAGCGATTACAAGAAAACCGACGTCGACGGCGTACCCTTTCTGGACGCCGCTTTGAATTTGCGCGAAGACGAAAAGCAGTTGGCCGACAATGTCAAATTGGCCGAGGTTTATGTCAAACGCTTCGCCCATTTGGGTTGGGGCTTCGGCCCGTCTATCGGCGCATTGGGTTTGAAAAGTTGTTTCGACCATTCCGACTCGCCGGTTTCGGTTTATAAAGTTTACGATTTGCCGCTGGATGCGTTCAAACGGGCGAAAAAATGCTTTTTCCAGCGAGTCAACATGCCGGACAACAGTTGGAACGTCAAAGGTTTGGACATCAAACCGCCGAAAACATTTGAAATCTTTGTGCCCAACGTGGCTTCGATAGACATGGACACCAACGGCAGCTGGCCGTTCGGACGGCGCTTCGAAGATCAGGTAGCGACTCGCTTTTTGTCCTTGTTCTTGGATATGCAGGAAGGTTGCGGCGGTAAACCCTGTAGCGTGGAAACCTTGAACAATCCGGCATTGTGGGCGTCGGCGCCGATAGAGCCGAAAACCGTGCCTAATCCGCTTAAAAACGACAAAGCGTTTCTAAGCGAATTTCCATATTTGGCGGAGCCTTGGCAATAGCCGTTTTATTAAACACGCTACGCAGCTCGGTACGGCGGCTGCGGGGTCGAAACGCATCGTAACGAGGGCCGGCCGATGTGGCTATGCGGATTAATGATAAGCACGGCTGCGTCGTTATTGGCCGGCCTGGCCTGTTATCTGGCTTTTTTCGGCGTGTTCGATGCCACGGCTTATCAGCGCGATTGGCTGCGGTATAGCGAAATCAGTACAGCCGCGACCGCCGGCGAGGATCAGACGATCAGACGGACTTATGCCGCTGTCCAGTTGAGTTGGCTGAGCGGCCGGCCGTTGGACGGGTTGCAAGCCGCTCGACAGTTGCATGCATCGTTGTCGAGTCATCCCGACAACGACGAATTGCAATTTCTGTCGGCAAAATGGCAAAGCTACTTGCATCAGCCGGCTGCCGCCGAGCGTTACTTAGTCCGGCACGGTGACCTCGCCTACGATCCGGATCTGACCGGTTTGGCAGTCGAGGTAGCCTTGCAGCAGGGGCGGATTGCCGATGCGGAAAGCACTTTGCAGCAGGCTTTGTCGCACAAGCAGGACTGGGCGCTTCTGGCGCAATTGGCCTATTTGCAGAGCAAAACCGGTGATTTCGCTACTGCTGATCAAACCTACCAATTGGCTGCGGATAATCTGTCGGCCAAACAAATGCGCGATTACGCCTGGTTGGAACTACAACGCGGCTACTTGGCTTTGAGCAGGGGACAGGCGGATAGTGCGGAGCAGCATTATCGTTGGGCATTGAACGCTTATTCCGGTTATTGGCTGGCCGAGGATTATTGGGCCGAATGGCTGGCGACGCGCCACCGTTATGAGCAAGCCTTGCGCATTTATCATCGTTTGGCCGTTTGTACCGGCAGACCGGCGCTTTTTCAAACCCTGGGCGATTTGTATCTGTATTTAGGTCGCAACGATTTGGCCAAAGCATGGCACGATTTGGCGTTGCGGGCCTTTATACAGGCCGCGGAATCCGGCGATACCCAGTATTATCATCACCTTGCAACGCTCTATGCCGACGCTTATTTCAATGGCACCGCTGCCGTACATTGGGCTACTTTGGACATACAACAACGCGATAACCCGAGTACCCGCGACGCTTTGGCTTGGGCTTTATTTCGGGATGGCAGGTTTAAGGAGGCATTGGTCCATATGCAGCGCGCCCTCAGTTACGGTTGGCAGGATGCCCATCTCTACGCTCACGCCGGCATGATTTATTTAGCCAATGGGATCGTCAATCAGGCGCAAGAATATTTTCAGCGGGCGCAACGCCTGAACGCGGATTACCAGGCCTTTCATGTGCATCGTTAGCCGGATTCGCGCGGGCCTGCTGTTATGGCTATGCGCCGGTTTGTTCTTTTCGTCGCCGCTGTCCGCTCATCCGGTTGCCCAAGGCAGTTTGCAAGCGCAACTTGTAAACGGCTCGCTAGTCTTGAATTTTACCGTCGCGCTGGAGCAAGTGTTAGTGGCCGCACAAGCGCAATCGGCCGGCGGTATGATGGATGAAACGGTGCTGGGCAAGCATGCGGATTATTTGCTGCGGCACGTGCGGGTCGAGGCGGATGGCGAACTATTGTCGGGTACCGCGCTGGCTGTTCCGGCTTCACCTAAAGGCGCACCGGCTTACCGCTTGCTGTATCCGTTGCCGCCCGAGGTTAGCCGGGTTTTGCTCAGCCAAGATTTGTTGCGCGAAATAGACTTTGCGCCCGGCAATCCTTGGGAGGTTAGCTATCGAGCGCGAGTCGTCCGGGACGGCAGTTTGTTGACGGAAGGCTTGTTTAGTCATAACCAGCCGTTGACGCTCGACTTGCAAGCGGGCAGTGTGGTTAGCAGTTTTGCCTGGGATTATTTGGTGCACGGCGTTAAGCATATATTGAGCGGCTACGACCACATATTATTCGTGATCGGTTTGGTGTTGGCGGTCGGCAGCTTGCGCGAATTAGGGTTGATCGTCTTGATATTTACCTTGGCGCACAGCTTGACCATGAGTTTAGCCGTATTGGATTGGCTGCGGCTTTCGCCGCGTATCGTGGAGCCCGTGATCGCATTCAGCATAGTGGCCGTGTCGGTGCAGAATGTGTGCCGGCCGGAATGCAGCCGCGGTAAGTCGCGTTACTGGATAGCCTTCGGCTTCGGTCTGTTTCACGGCTTGGGTTTTGCCGGCGGCTTGTTGGAAACCGTTGCCGAATTGCCTTCCGCACAGTTGCTTACCGCAATTGCCTCATTTAGCGGCGGGGTCGAATTGGGACACTTAGCCGTGGTGGTGCCGGTATACGGGGTATTGGCGGCCGTCAAGACGACTGACGCCGTCCGGCCGGGGCTGGCTCCGCTGGTGCGCGGTTTAGGCTCGCAACTGATAGGCTTGTGCGGATTGGCTTATTTTTATTTCGCGTTGCAAACGGCGTTGGCTTGAGCGTACAGGCTATCGGCATGGTTACCTTAGTCGCCGGCGATACAGCAAAATCGTAAGCGACCGATCCTCTCTCTACCCAAAGCTTGCAGAGTCTGATTTCATATTGCCGAATCGGCCAACGTTACGTTCCAAGGCAACGAGGCCTCGACGGATATGTCGGTTTTGAACCGGAATATTGCACATCTGCCGCTATCTCAATCAAGTTGATGTGAGGCACAGATGCTGCCGGCTGGCGGGGATTTAAGGGCGCTTACGGTATTTCCGCCATCTAAGCAACTAAAAGAAATCCGCTTACGCCGATTGCGGTGTTTGTAATAGTAATTGAAGTTGGTCGGCAGGTAAGGGTTTGCTGAATAGATAACCCTGCATTTCATCGCAGCCTTGCTCGCGCAAATAAGTGTGCTGCTCGGTGGTTTCTACGCCTTCGGCGATGGTTTTTAATCCCAGGCTTTTCGCCATGTTGATGATGGCATTGACTATGGCCCGGTCTTCGGCGTCGCTGCCGATGTCGCGGACGAAAGATCTGTCGATTTTGAGTTTGTAAATTTTAAATTGCTTTAAATAACTTAGGGAGGAGTAACCGGTTCCGAAGTCGTCAATCGACAGGCGCACGCCTAAATCATGCAAACTACCCAGCATGGCAATCGCAGTTTGCGGATTTTGCATGGCAACCCCTTCGGTTAATTCCAATTCCAAAAACGCCGGGGCCAGGCCGATGTCGGACAATAGATTTTCCACCAGTTCGGGTAAATTCGCTTGGCCGAACTGCAGCGCGGACAAATTGACTGCCATAGTCATTGGTGCATACCCCTGATCCAGCCAAATTTTGATTTGGCGCAGGGCGGTCTGCAAGACCCATGCGCCTATCGGTAGTATCAAGCCGCTATCTTCCGCGATGGGGATGAATTCCGCCGGCGACACCGGCCCCAGTTCGGCACTGTCCCAACGCAGCAAAGCTTCCACGCCGATGATGCGGCCGTCGCGCATATCGACTTGCGGTTGGTAACATAGCCGGAACTCTTGATTTTCCAGCCCTCGCCTCAGGGCATTCACCAGCTTTAAATTTCGGCTCGAACGGGCTTCCATTTCCGCACTGAAAAAACGGTAGCTTTGGCGGCCCTCGCGCTTGGCGCAATACATGGCGGAGTCGGCGTTTTTCGCTAGCGTTTCGAAATCTTTACCGTCCTCCGGGTAGAGAGCGATGCCTATCGAAACGGTTAGGGTTAAATCGTATTGTTCGATTCGATAGGGTTCGGACAAGGTAGTCAATAAGGTTTGCGCCAAAATCTTCGCGCCTATGGTTTCGATGTCGGGCAGCAGTAAAATGAATTCGTCTCCGCCCAGACGGGTGGCGGTGTCCTCGGCACGCAGGACTGCCAGTAGCCGATTGGCTAGTTCGACTAACAACGCATCGCCGATACTATGTCCCAGGGTATCGTTTATGGTTTTAAAGTGATCGAGATCCAGAAACATCACGGCCAGTTTTTCACGGTTGCGTTGGGCTAGCTTGATGGCGTACTGGCTGCGATTATCCAGCTGTACGCGGTTCGGCAATCCGGTGAGAGGGTCGTAGTTTGCCAGATAATTGATCCGTTCCACCGCAAGTTTGTGTTCCGTGATGTCCTCGTACATGCCTAAAATGCCGATGATTTCCCGGTCGGCGTTACGTAGCGGTACTTTCGAAGTCCGTAACCATATGGTCTGGCCGTTCGGTGTGGTTTGCTGTTCTTCGAATGAAAGCTTGGCAACGCCGGACGTCATGACTTGCCTATCGTCGGCCTGATACAAGGCGGCTTGTTCACGCCAGCACAATTGGAAATCGTCTTTGCCTAGCAAGGCTTCGGGAGAGTTTTCCCCCGCGTCTCTGGCGAATGCCGGGTTACAGCCTTGATAGCGAAACGACTTGTCTTTCCAAAAGATTCTTACCGGTGCGGTATTGATGATGGTTTGTTGAAGATGGAGCGATTCGGCAAGCGCGATTTCGGTCAATTTTCGCTGAGCCTCGAGTTCGAAGGCGTTCAACGCATAATCGATATCCGAGGTCATTTCCAACAGCAATTTACGAACTGCTTCATCGAATGCATGCGGTTCGGCGCAATACAGTGTCAAAGCGCCGATCACGCAGCCGTTTTTATGCAGCGGCAAACTGGCGGAGGAACCCCAGCCGTAGTTTGTACCGCGCTCCTTCCAGGGGGTTGTCAGCGCATCGTGTTGAAAGTTCTGACACCAAAAAGGTTGGTCTTCCCGCATGGCGGTTCCGGTCGGGCCGCGGCCTATGGCTTCGTTTTCGTCAATCGAGATTTCAATGCCGTTCAAATAGTCCGTACCGCTACCGTAGCAGGCAACCGGTTTGAGCCGGGTACCGCCGGTTTCCAACAAGCCTATCCAGGCCATTTTCATGCCGCCGAAAATGACGGCGTCTTGGCAGATTTGCGGAAATAATTCCTCCTGATTTTCGCAACGCACGATGGCTTGATTGCATTGGCTCAACGCGGCATAGAGTTGAGTCATACGCAAATTCTTCGCTTCGGCCGTTTTGCGCTCGCCGTCGATGACGGCCAGTTGCTCTTGCGTCTGAAGTATCCATGCCATGATGCTGTTTTCCAGGCCTGGGCCGATCCGGATGGCGGAATGCGCATTGGAGCCGCTTAATCGGCTGATTTGTTCGTATAAGGCATCGACCGACCCGCCCAACACGGCGTAAAGCGTGCGATGGATCCGGTAAAGCATGAAAATGGACAATGCGCCGCACAGCACGGATAACGATAGGAACACGAATGCCCTCGATTCGGCGTCACGCACAGCGTTTAATGTGCGTTCAGCCGTTAACTGCTTGAATTCGTGGATAGAGCGCATGATGTCGGCTTTGGCTTGACTATAGTTTTCACTGTGCAACATTAAGCTGGCCGTAATGCGCTGTGCATCCGTGGGCGACGGAGTCGACTCTATGAGTTTCATCGCTTCGAATTCGGTTTGCGTCAATCGGTCGGAACGGTGTTTGGCTTCGGCGAATTTGACGAATTCCTGTTCCGTTAATCCGGCTTGGCGGGACATTTCCAACAAGGAAAGCTTTTTTTGCTCAGGCTCGGGCTTGTCGTCCATTTCAGAGCTTGAATTCCAAAAGCCTTGATGAAAATCGCTTGGGCGGGGTTGTTTGCCGTCGCGGATAGCGAGAATTAGCTGAAAATGCTGTTTGTATATCGGGTTGCCGGTAATCAGGTAGCTGCGTACCGTTCTGGTCAAGTCATCGGAAGACTGGCGCAATTCGTCTGCCAGCAGTAGGGATGAGTAGCGTAGCTCGTTGGCGCGATTGATGTGTTTTTCCGCGAGTACGTAAAGCCCGAATACCAAAGCCGTCAGGATAATGACGCACAAGGTCAACCAAAGGCTACGATAAAATTCGGACAGATTGCTTTTTGGAGACTTCATCGACCAACAATGCAGATAGTAAGCGTACTGATATAGCTTACCTTAGCTGGGTTTTTTCTCGGAATGTTTGTATGGAAAAAGCGCTAGATTTGCACAAATTGCCGTTTCAAACGCTAGTACGGCTATTTGGACTGAAACTTGGGAATAGCGGCGGCGGGGGCTTTGGGGCGCTTGCCGAATCAATCGTCCGCCGACAGGAAGGCGATAGTGTTGGCGTCACTATTTCCGGCGTAGAAAGTCGCCAATATCCGGGCAAAAATGTTGTCCGCTTCGGAAACCGCGGCGAATAAGGTCATCGACGAGCGTAGTTTCAAATCGTCCGGATAACCCATGATGTGGGCGATGGGCTTGCCGGAGTGCTCCAGCAAAGCCGCGCAACATTGGCGCAAGCGATGACCGAGTACGGGGTGAGCCAGATAGGCGATGGCTTCTTGCTTGGAATGGATGGCGTATTCTTGGGCGGTAGGGCTATGGCCAAGGCCTGCTACTTGGGGGAATATGTACCAAATCCAATGCGTGAGTTTACGCCCGCCGTGCAGTTCGCGAAGGGCTCGCTCGTAGCTTGCGGCTTGAGCAGTCAGGAAGCGTTGCAGATGATAGGGATCGTTTGTCTCCACGGCGTGCTGGCTCCGGCGCTTTAATTCAACATCGTCCGAATGCTTTCGATCTCGTCTTTGACTTGATCGAGAATATTGATGCTCAAATCCGCGTCCAGATTGCCGGCGGCCAGTTTTCTGTAGGCCGGCAAATCGTCCATTCGCGGCATTTTTTTCACGTCCACTTTGCCGATGAAACTGTGCAATTGGGAAATCATCACGATGTCGCTATAGGTGGCTTGATCGCCGCTGTTGCGAAACCAATTTTCGGCGTGCACCACCACGTCTTCGAAGTCGGTCGGAAAATCCCATTTGCGGATGATCTGCACGCCGATTTCCGAGCGCAGTTCGCGCACCGTGTCGGCCAAGTCGGTCGGGGAGGTCAAAATGTCGGGTTGGCGGTCCGCATAAGCCAAGATAGGGACGATGCCGATGTCGTGCACCAGGCCTGCCAACATGGCCCGGTCCGGATCGAAGCCGGGGGTTTTGTGCGCCAACACCGCGCTGATCGCCGCCACGTGACTGCTGTGCGACCAAAGTTCCTGCATTTTGCGGCGAATCACCGCGGTTTTGGCGTTGAACACGGCTTTCAGGGCGAATACGGTGATAATGTCTTGGGCGGCTTTCAAGCCCAAACGGGTCAAGGCCTCCGGACAGCTTTCGATTTTTCTCCGGCCGCGGTACAACGGGCTGTTGGAAATCTTGATCAAACGGGCGGTGATGCTGGGATCGGTTTGCACTACGCGGGCGATTTTGTTGCTGTTGGCGGTCGGCTCGTTGATGGCGCGGCGGATCTTGACCGAGAAGTCGGGAATGGTCGGCAAGGCCAGTTTGTCGGACTGCATATATTTGTAGCAATCCAGAAATAATCGGTTTTTCGCCAGTTTGTGTGGGGGGACGCGGGAAGGGGCCTCGGTCATCGCGGTTGCTTTATGCGGACAAGCACTGGGGTTTGGTTTAAAATCGGCCGTTTTTATCGATCGCTAAATCTCATGACCATCACGTCCCCGGATGTTATCACAAGCCTGAACAGCATTAGAGACTATATTCGTTGGGCGGCGAGCCGGTTCGCCGAATATCAGGTGTTTTTGGGGCACGGTACCGTAGCGCCGCTGGACGAAGCGGCCGCCATCGTTTTGCACACTTTGCATCAACCCTACGATTTAGCCGACGCCTATTTGGATTGCGCGCTGAGCATGGCGGAACGCCAGACCGTAGTAGCTTTGGTCGAGCGCCGCATCGTCGAGCGCATTCCTTCCGCCTATCTGACTAACGAGGCGATTTTTGCCGGTTTGCCGTTTTACGTGGACCAACGGGTGTTGGTGCCGCGCTCGCCGATCGCCGAATTGATAGAGCAGCGCTTCGAGCCGTGGATAGACGAAGAATCGGTATTCAACATTCTGGATTTGTGCACCGGTAGCGCTTGCATCGCCGTTGCCTGCGCTTACGCCTTCCCCGAGGCGCAAGTGGATGCCGTCGATTTGTCGCAAGATGCGTTGGCGGTGGCGCAAATCAACGTGCAAAAGCACGAGCTGGACGAGCAAGTCGCGTTGATCCGCTCCGACTTGTTTGCCGATCTGCCGGAAAAACCTTACGACGTGATAGTCAGCAATCCGCCGTACGTAGCGATTAGCGAATGGGAAAACCTGCCGGTCGAATACCACGCCGAGCCGGCAATGGGTTTTACCGGCGGCGAAACCGGTTTGGATGTGGTGTTGCGCATTTTGGCGGCGGCCAACGACTATTTAGCCTCCGAAGGCATTTTGATCGTCGAAGTCGGTAGCAGCGCGCAAACCTTGCAAGACCTGTTTCCCGGCGTGCCGTTTCACTGGTTGGAATTCGAACGCGGTGGCGACGGCGTGTTTCTGTTGACGGCCCGGCAAGTCGCCGAATATCACTCTCTTTTCGCAAGCGCGGTATAAGCATGTCCGGAAACAGCATAGGAAAATTATTCACCGTCACTACCTTCGGCGAGAGCCACGGCCCGGCTTTAGGCGCCATTGTCGACGGTTGCCCGCCGGGGCTGGAATTGTGCGAAGCCGATCTGCAAATCGATTTGGACAGGCGCAAGCCCGGTACTTCGCGGCATACCACGCAACGGCGGGAAGCCGATCAGGTAAAAATTCTGTCGGGCGTGTTCGAAGGCAAAACCACCGGCACGCCCATCGGCTTGCTGATCGAAAACACCGATCAGCGTTCCAAAGATTACGCCAAAATCGCCGAAAGTTTTCGTCCCGGCCATGCCGATTACACCTATCAGCATAAATACGGTTTTCGCGATTACCGCGGCGGCGGCCGTTCGTCCGCCCGGGAAACCGCGATGCGGGTAGCGGCCGGCGCTATCGCCAAGAAATATTTGTTCGAGCAGCACGGGATACGGGTGCGCGGCTATTTATCCCAGCTCGGGCCTATCAAAATCGAGGCTTTCGATTGGGACGAGATTCCCAACAACCCGTTCTTTTGCCCGGATGCCGGCAAAGTCGCGGAGATGGAAGCCTACATGGATGCGTTGCGTAAGGAAGGCGAATCGATAGGGGCCAAAATCGACGTGGTGGCCAGCAAGGTACCGCCCGGGCTGGGCGAGCCGATCTTCGACCGTCTGGACGCCGAATTGGCGTATGCCTTGATGAGCATCAATGCGGTCAAAGGTGTGGAAATAGGCGACGGCTTTGGCTGCGTGGCTTCCAAAGGCACGCAATTTCGCGACGAAATCACCCCCGAGGGTTTTTTGAGCAATCATGCCGGCGGCATCCTGGGCGGCATTTCCACCGGTCAGGACGTGGTCGCACATATTGCCTTGAAGCCGACCTCCAGCTTGCGCCTGCCCGGCCGCAGTATTAACGTAAGGGGCGAGCCCATCGAGGTGGTGACCGAGGGCAGGCACGACCCCTGCGTCGGCATCCGCGCCACGCCGATTGCCGAGGCGATGGTGGCTATCGTGCTGATGGATCATTTGCTCAGGCACAGGGCGCAGAACCTGCACGTGGCCAGCGGCTTGCCGATACTGCGCTGATGGCCTTGCCGTATTGGCGCTTATCCGGCTTCTACTTCTTTTATTTCGCCGCTTTAGGGACTTACTTGCCCTATTGGGGCTTATATCTGAAGCAGAACGGTTTCAGTGCCCGGCAAATCGGCGAAATCATCAGTATTTTGGTGGCGACCAAAATCGTTGCCCCGTATTTATGGGGCTGGCTGGCCGATAAAACCGGTTCCTGTCTGCGACTGATTCGCTGGAGCAGCGCCTTGTCCGCCGTTAGTTTTGCCGGATTTTTGTATACGGTCGATTATTACTGGGTGGCTTTGGTTACCTTTTGTTACAGCATGTTCTGGAATGCGACGCTGCCGCAATTCGAGGCGGCCACGCTGCTGCATCTGCAGACGGAACCGCAGCGCTACAGCCGGGTTAGGCTGTGGGGATCGGTGGGTTTTATCGCCGCGGTGCTCGGCGTGGGCGGCTTGTTGGAGTTCGTTCCGGTGCACACGCTACCCGCGGTGATTTTGGCCTTGTTGGCGGCTAACTGGTTGACGGCCTTATCGATACCGGAGGTCGTAGCAAACGTCAAACATCAAGATCAAGGCAGTCTATGGCAGCTGTTGTGGCGCCCCGAAGTGCTGGCGTTTTTCCTGGTTTACCTGCTGTTGCAAATCTCGCACGGGCCGTATTACGCGTTTTATTCCTTGTACTTACAGCAATTTCACTATAGTACTACCTGGACCGGGCTATTGTGGTCTTTAGGCGTGGCGGCGGAAATTCTGTTGTTTGTATGGGTGGCCGGCATATTGAACTATCTGTCCTTACGCCGTTTGCTATTGATAAGCTTAGGATTGACGGTGTTCAGGTGGTGGCTGATCGCCTATTACCCAAGCAATTTGCCCTGGGTTCTGATCGCTCAAACCTTGCATGCGGCCAGTTTCGGCATCGCCCATGTGGTCGCCATGCAGCTGCTTCGGCACTATTTCGGCGCCCGCCATCAAGGTAAGGGCCAAGCTTTATATGCCAGCCTCAGTTTCGGGCTAGGCGGCATGATCGGCAGTTTTTACAGCGGCTACTGTTGGGAGCGTTTGGGCGGCGGCTCGGTCTTCGTGATTGCCGCGTTGGCGGCCGGCGTAGGTTTACTGGTGGCCTATCTTGGGGTCGGACGGCAAAAAGTCCCGGCATTGGGTTAAAATCATAGGCTTAGCATAAGAGGATAGTGATAGGTGTTCGAAATCGTAAAAAGCGGCGGCTGGATGATGCTGCCACTGCTGTTGTGTTCCATTGCGTCTATGGCCATTATCGGTGAACGTTTCTGGTCGTTACGCCGCCGGCGCATTATTCCTGCGGAGCTGGTGCCGTATATTTGGCAATTGCACCGGGAAAACAAATTGGACGACGCCACCGTACGCCGCATTAGGATGAGTTCGCCGCTGGGGCGGGTATTGGCCGCCGGTTTGCTGAACCGGAAACACGGCCGGGAAATCATGAAAACCAGCATAGAGGAAGTCGGTCGCCAAGTGGCGCACGAGCTGGAACGCTATCTGAATTTATTGGGCACTTTGGCGGCGGTGACGCCATTAATGGGCTTGTTGGGTACCGTGGACGGCATCATCCGGGTATTTTCCGACATCGCGGTCGGCGGCATGGGCGACCCGGGCGTATTGAGCGCCGGTATTTCCGAAGCCTTGATTTGTACCGCTACCGGTTTGACTGTGGCCATCCCCAGCTTGTTTTTCCACCGTTATTTCGAGAGGGTAGTCGACGATAGAGTGATTCATCTGGAAGAAGAATCGCTACGTCTGATCGACATCATGCAAGGCCAGCGCGAGGACGTTTGATGGATTTTCGCCGCAAGAAACGCGCGCCGGTGGATATCAATCTGATACCGATGATAGACGTGTTATTGGTGTTGCTGTTTTTTTTCATGTTGGCCACTACCTTCCGCCACCACACCGATTTGAAAATCAACTTACCGGAAGCCGGCGGCGAAGATAGCGAATATGCCGGGAAAACCGTCAATTTGTTCATAGATGCCCAAGGCCGTTACGCATTGTCGGGCGACGACGGCAAGCCGCAACTGCTGCCGGAGCAAAGCCCGGAAGGCTTGAAAAATGCCTTGGCCCGGCTTCCGGGCGAAGCCGGACAATGGCCGTTCGTCATCAACGCGGACGGTAAAACCCCGCACCAAGCAGTGGTCAGCGCGTTGGAAGCCGCCAACAAAGCCGGCTTCAAGCATGTAACCTTTGCCATCAACCCGCCGGAAAAACTATGAAGAAATCCCTGACCCGCTGGCTGGAAGATGCCTGGTACAAGGAAATGTATGTTTCCGCCTGGTTTATGCCCTTATCGATGTTTTACGTGGATGCGATTCGGTTGCGGCGTTTCTTGTATGCCAAAGGCTGGCTGAAAAGCGACCGCTTGCCGGTGCCGGTGATTGTAGTCGGCAATATTACGGTGGGCGGTACCGGCAAGACCCCGCTGGTGGTCTGGCTGGTCGAATGTTTGAAGCGGCAGGGTTATACGCCGGGCGTGATTAGCCGCGGTTATGCCGGCAAGGAAGAACAGCAGCCCAAGCCGGTGACTGCCGATAGCGACCCGGCCGTAGTCGGTGACGAAGCGGTTCTGCTGGCGCGCCGCTGCAGCTGCCCGGTCGTGGTCAGTCCGGATAGGCCGGCCGCCGGCCGTTATTTGTTGGCGCATCATCCCTGCGATATCATCGTTTCCGACGACGGCTTGCAGCATTATGCACTGCAACGCGATATCGAAATTGCGGTCATCGACGGCCAGCGCCGCTTCGGTAACGGCTATTGTTTGCCGGTCGGGCCGCTTAGAGAACCGCAAGAGCGCATCAAACAAGTCGATTGGGTCATCGTCAACGGCGGCGGCGAATTGCTGGAAGGCGAACTGCCGATGCAATGCAGTGGCCGGGAATTGGTCAATTTGCAAAGCGGCGAACGCAAGGCCTTGACGGAGTTTGCCGGTCAGACCTGCCACGCGGTGGCCGGCATAGGCAATCCGCAACGTTTCTTCCAAAGCTTGCTGGCCGCGGGCTTGCAATGCAGCGCGAAAGCCTACCCGGACCATTACGCCTATACCGCCGCCGATCTGGCATTTAAAGACGGCCGCCCGGTCATCATGACCGAAAAAGACGCGGTCAAATGCGCACCGTTCGCTGGCGCTCAGCACTGGTATCTGCCGATAAGCGCCGAATTGCCCGCCGAATTTTCCGACAATCTATTGTCTTTATTGAAGAGCAAACGCCATGGATAAAAAATTACTCGACATACTGGCTTGCCCGTTGTGCAAAAGCCCGCTGCTTTATCGGCAACAAGAGCAAGAATTGATTTGCAAAGCCGATAATTTGGCTTTTCCCATCCGCGACGGCATACCGGTGATGCTGGAAGACGAAGCCCGCCCATTGAGTTTCGAAGAAGCCGACGCTTTGCGCCAATGACTGCGTTTAAAGTCGTCATTCCGGCCCGCTACGCCTCCACCCGCTTACCGGGCAAGCCGTTGCTGGACATTGCCGGCAAGCCGATGATTGCCCACGTCTGCGAGCGGGCCGTGCAGGCGCAAGCCGAGCAAGTCGTGGTGGCTACCGACGACAGCCGCATCTTCGATACCGTGTCGGCTTTGGGAATTAAGGCGGTGATGACCGATCCCAATCATCAGTCCGGTACCGAACGCATTGCCGAAGTGGCACAGCGTTTGGCCTGGCGGGCAGACGACATCGTGGTCAATCTGCAAGGCGACGAACCCTTGATTCCGCCCGATTACATCCGTGACGCCGCGCAGGCGTTGGCCGGCCAGTCAGCGGCCGGTATTGCCACCTTGGCGGCTAGGATTGGCGACGCGGAGGAAATTTTCAATCCCAACGCAGTCAAGGTGGTATTGGATAAAAACGGTTACGCCTTGTATTTCAGTCGGGCGCCGATACCGTGGAATAGGTCGTCTTTTCCCGCCCATCCTGCAATAAACAACAGTAAGATGCCGTATTTGCGGCATATCGGCTTGTATGCATACACCGTCGGTTTTTTGCAACGCTACTGCGAATGGCCGGCGTCGCCGCTGGAAAGCGTGGAAGCGCTGGAACAGCTGCGCATCTTGTGGCACGGCGAAAAGATACTGGTCCGGGTGGTGGATAAAACTCCGGAAGCCGGGGTCGATACCGAAGAGGATTTGTGGCGAGTAGCGTTGAGCCTGGGGCAAATTTAACCGCCTGGCTTTGCATCTGGCGCACTCTGCCGGTTTAAGCCGGGCCGGTGCCGGCAAAGCCTATATCGAAAATCGCTTAGTCGAACCCGTTGGGGTTTTGGCTTTGCCAGCGCCAAGTATCCTGCATCATTTGCGACAGATCCCGTTCGGCCTTCCAGCCTAACAAGCGTTGCGCACGGGATGGATCGGCGAAACAAGTGGCGATATCGCCGGATCGGCGCGCGGCGATACGGTAAGGAATGGGTTTGCCGCTGACTTCGCTAAACGTGTTGAGCATCTCCAGCACGCTATAGCCGTTACCGGTGCCCAGATTGAATACCTCGCAAATGCCGGTGTCGAACGGCTGCTTGAGCAGGAATTGCAAAGCTTTGATGTGTCCTTGCGCCAAATCGACGACGTGAATGTAATCGCGCACGCCGGTGCCGTCCACCGTTGGATAATCGTTGCCGAAAATCGAGAGCTGCGCTAGTTTTCCTATCGCCACTTGGGAAATATAAGGCATCAGATTGTTGGGAATGCCGTTCGGATCTTCCCCGATCAAGCCGCTGCTATGTGCGCCGATAGGATTGAAATAGCGCAACAGAGTCATTTGCCAGGGCCGATCGGTTTGCTGTAAACCATCGGCGGCACTCGTGTCGCGTAAAATATCCTCGATGAACAATTTGGTGCGGCCGTAAGGATTGGTCGCTTGTAACGGAAAGTCTTCGCTTATCGGTACCTGATGAGGGTCGCCGTAAACCGTGGCGGAGGAGCTGAACACCAAACGCTTTACCTGGTGCGCCGTCATCGTCTCCAGCAACACCAAGGTACCGGTGATGTTGTTGCCATAATATTTCAGCGGAATTTGACACGACTCGCCGACGGCTTTCAAACCGGCGAAGTGAATGACGGCGTCTATCGAATACTCGGCAAATACCTTATCCAGCGCATCGACGTCGTTAATGTCTATTTGATGAAAGGCGACGGTACGCCGGGTGATGCGCTCGATTCTGCGCAGGGATTCTATTTTACTATTACATAAGTTATCGACTACGACGACTTGGTAGCCGTTTTCCAACAGTTCGACGCAGGTGTGACTACCTATGTAACCGGCACCGCCGGTCACCAGAATTGTAGGTTGCATTGCGGATGCCCATGGTTGTTAGCGTTCTAGTATGTCCAGGCCGGGTTCGTCCGACGGAATGCGTAGCGCCGCAAAATCCGGGTCGACTGACAGGCCGGCGAAGTCGAATAAGCCGGTATCTAACATTTGCGATGGGGCGATATTTTGCAGGCTGGCAAAAATCGTTTCCAACCGGCCCGGAAATTGTTTATCCCATTGCGCCAGCATGTGTTTCATCGCGGTGCGCTGCAAGTTTTCCTGCGAGCCGCATAAATTGCACGGAATGATAGGAAATTTCTTAAACGCGGCAAAGCGGTTGATGTCTTTTTCCCGGCAGTAGGCTAAGGGCCGAATCACGATGTTTTGTTTGTCGTCGCTAAGCAGTTTGGGCGGCATGGCCTTTAATTTTCCTGCATAAAACATGTTCAGGAAAAAGGTTTCCATGATGTCCTCGCGGTGGTGGCCCAGCGCGATTTTAGTAACCTCATGTTGTTTCGCGAATCCGTATAAGGTACCTCGCCGCAATCTGGAACAAAGGCTGCAGGTGGTTTTACCTTCCGGAATGATTCTTTTGACGATGCTGTAGGTGTCGTGTTCGATGATGTGAAACGGCACGCCGATGGCGCTAAGATATTCCGGCAACACGTGCTCAGGAAAACCCGGCTGTTTTTGATCCAGATTGACGGCGATGATCTCGAAACTGACCGGCGCGGTTTTCTGTAAATTCAACAGAACGTCCAGCATCGTGTAAGAGTCTTTGCCGCCGGACAAACACACCATCACCTTGTCGCCGTCTTCTATCATGTTGTAATCGGCTATGGCTTCGCCGACGTTGCGTCTCAGGCGTTTTTGCAGTTTGTTGAACTGGGTGCGGGATTTTTGTTCGAGTTCGCTCATGCTGGCAGAGTAGGGCGGCCGGAACGAAAATCCGGCCGACAAGGGTTAACCGTTATAACGCTGAAATATCAGGGTGGCGTTGGTGCCGCCGAAACCGAAGCTGTTGGACATCACGGTGTTTAGCCTGGCGTTTTCGCGGTATTCGCGCACGATAGGAATGCCGTTGGCTTCGGAATCCAATTCGGTGATGTTCGCGGAAGCGCTTAAAAAGTTTTCCTGCATCATCAGCAAGGAATAAATCGCTTCGTTAACCCCGGCGGCGCCAAGCGCGTGGCCTGTCAGGGATTTGGTCGAACTGACCGCCGGCACGTCGCCAGCTCCAAAGACCGCCCGCAACGCTTCCAATTCGCGCATATCGCCCACTGGGGTGCTGGTGCCATGTGCGTTGATGTAATCGATCGGGTCCGATACGGTTGACATTGCCATTTGCATGCAGCGAATCGCGCCTTCCCCGGAAGGTTGCACCATATCGTATCCGTCCGAGGTGGCGCCGTAGCCGACCAGTTCCGCGTAAATTTTGGCGCCGCGGGCTTTGGCGTGTTCGAGTTCTTCGATCACCAAAACGCCGCCGCCGCCCGAGATCACGAAGCCGTCGCGGCTGGCGTCATATGGGCGGGAAGCGGTTTCCGGCGTGTCGTTGTATTTAGACGACAAAGCTCCCATCGCGTCGAACAATACCGACATGGTCCAATGCAATTCTTCGCCGCCGCCGGCAAACACCACGTCTTGTTTGTTGAGCTGAATCAGCTCCATCGCGTGCCCTATGCAATGCGCGCTGGTGGCACAGGCCGAGCTGATGCTGTAATTGACGCCCTTGATTTTAAAAGGGGTTGCCAGACAAGCGGTATTGGTGCTGGACATGGCGCGAGTCACCATGTACGGCCCGACTTTCTTGACGCCTTTGGAACGCAAAATGTCCGCCGCATCCACTAAATTGGAGGTGGACGGGCCACCGGACCCCATCACCAAGCCGGTGCGAATGTTGGAGACTTCGCTTTCGGCAAGCCCGGAATCGGCAATGGCTTGTTCCATGGCCAGATAGTTGTAGGCGGCGCCGTCGCCCATGAAGCGTTTGATTTTGCGGTCTATCGCCGCATCCAAATCGAGATTGATCGGCCCGTGCACATGGCTGCGAAAGCCCATTTCCCGGTATATGTCGGCATGGACTATGCCGGAACGGCCGTTGCGCAACGAATCGATTACCTCGTCGCGATTATTGCCGATGCTGGAGACTATACCTAAGCCAGTTACAACCGCGCGTCTCATAAGGTGTATCCTCAAAAGTCTTGTGTAGAGGTGAACAGTCCGACGCGTAAGTCCGTGGCCTCGTAGATCAGTTTGCCGTCGACATCCATGGTGGCGTCGGCTATCCCCATGACCAACTTGCGCAAAATCACCCGTTTCAAATCGATTTTGTACGTTACTTTTTGTGCGCTGGGCAGCACTTGACCGGTGAATTTAACTTCTCCGCAGCCTAGCGCTCTACCTTTGCCGGGGCCGCCCATCCAGCACAAATAGAAGCCGATCAGTTGCCACATCGCATCCAGGCCGAGACAACCGGGCATCACCGGATCACCGAGAAAATGGCAATCGAAGAACCACAGATCGGGTTTGATATCCAGTTCAGCAATAATTTCACCTTTGCCGTATTTGCCGCCTTCGTCGGAAATATGGATGATGCGATCCATCATCAGCATCGGCGGCATGGGCAGTTGCGCGTTGGTCGGGCCGTACAATTCGCCGCGGCCGGACATCAATAATTGGTCGCGCGTGAAACTATGCTGTTTCTCCATCTAACTATTTACCTGATTCAAAAGCTGAAAACACTACCCATTATCCAATAGTCGGGTTAAAAAATCAGCTCGAATTTTATTTGCCGAGGATGACTTATAGTGCCGGACTTAATATAAGCTTATGGTTTAAATATAATTTTTCCGTGTTCGCCGGATAGAGGCGATGGAATTGATGAGTTTATGGGCGCTATGGTTTCTGCGCAGGCAGTAGGAATTTGACCGGTATTGATTTGGCGCTTGGCGAAATAGCCGGCGAAAATTTTAGGCCGCCGGTCAATGCGGGCAGCGGAGACGATTAAACTCGCGTATCTTTGCGCAGGCATATCCTTTTTAGAGTTCGGCATTAGCCCCTAATTGAAACGATGTAAAAATTTATCCATTTCGGAGAAAAAGCGGGTACGGTCGGCTTCGCGGCTTAAATAATGATCGCCTTGACTTAACTCCAGATAGACCAGATCCTTGAAACCGGCGCTTTCCAATGCATCGACCATGTCTCGCGAATGCCCGACATGCACGGTCCAATCGTCGGCGCCGTGCGCCAACAAAAGCGGGGTGCGCATGCGGCTTGCTTGTTCCAGCGGAGAGGTTTCTTTCAAGCGGGTTCGGTCGGACCACCAACGGCCCAACGCATGTTCGGCCTGCTCGGAACGTAAGCGGTGATCCTGCCAACGCATGTCGCTCCATTCCTCGATTAAGTGCCGCAAATCGGTAACCGGGGCGAAACTGATCGCGCATTGGTATAATTCGGATGTTTTGATTGCGCCCATCAGCGCGGCGTAACCGCCGTAGCTGGCACCTACGATACAAATCCTGCCGGGCGTTGCCAGACCTTGCTCCAGCAGCCAATGCACGCCGTCGCTAATGTCGTCTTGCATTGCCAGGCCCCAACGCCGAAAGCCGGCACTTTCGAACTCGCGGCCGTAACCGGCCGAGCCGCGAAAATTCAACTGCAATACCGTCCAGCCCCGGTTTGCAAAAAATTGCGTCCAAATGTCGAAGCCGTGGCTGTCCCTAGACCAAGGGCCGCCGTGCGGAAAGACGATGGCAGGGCTGACGGCGTTAATTCGCGTCGGTCGGGTTAAATATCCCTCCAATTCCAGACCATCCCGGGTTTTGAAATGCACCGATTGAGATTGGGCCAGGGTTTGCCCGGACAATAAGGGATAGGCGTCTATCAGCTTACCCATTCTGTTGTTGCCGGAATCCAGCCAGTAATAGCCGGGCGCCTGCGCGGCGCTGGAGGATACCAGGATGTGTTGAGATCCGGCGCTGCTGATGATGGTATTTTCCCGATCGGGCAGGGCTGTGTCGATGGCGGTTTGCAGATGGCCGGCATGCGGATGCCAATAAACAGTTTTCTCGGTGTCCGCCGTGTAGCGAATGCCCAATACTTGATAGCCGGCCGCGGAGTAAACCAATATGCCATTAACGTCGTATTTGCTATCGGCATAGACAAGTTCCATAGCAGACTGGGGGGCAGACACCCGCATTTTGAATACGGCAGCTTTGCCTTGATGCTGTTTGGTTACGTACAAGGCCTCGGGATTTTCATCGAAACCTAGCGGAGCGATGGCATCGCCGCTTAGGGCGTCGAATTCGAACAAGGTTTGCCAGTCGCTTTCGTCGTTGGTTCTATGCACGACGCGCATGGTTTTGCTGCCGACAATGCCGATGCCGATACGGACACGGCCTTGTAAATCCGCTAGCCAGCGCCGTACAAACCCGGGATTGCCGGCTACGGTTTTCCGCTCGCCGCTGTAAACGTCCAGGCGGTACATGTCGGGAGCGCCGGGTTGCCGTTGGTCCAGTGCCAGTAAAATATGGCGGTCGTCTTTCGGAATCAGCGCATACGTGTCTTGAAATTGAGGAATGTGAAATCTGCCGGCGAACGAGGGGATGTTGATTTCTACTAAATCGCTTTTCAGCTCGCTGCCGTCGAGGTTGACGGCAAACATTCGGGTTTGGATAAATTTTAGATCGGCAGCGTGGTCCGGATACCAGACGCTGACTAACAGGCGCCGATCATTGACCCAGGTAAAGCCGCGGATGTGGTATTTGTCGTTATCGGTGCTCAATACCACGCACGAGTTACGGCCGCTGCGATCTTGGGTCACTAATGCGCTATGGCCTTCGGTGTTTTGAATAAATGCGGTGTAGTCTCCGCTTGGAGATAGCGCTAAATTCTGGATCAACGGTAAAGCGGCGAAGGCTGTAAGCGGTAATTCACCGTTTCGCAAGGGGACTTCCGGTACAAACTCCTCGGAGACGCGAGCAACCGGACCGCTACAGTTTAAGGATAAGATGGCCAATAGCAAAATCAAACTGCCTCTAGCCGCAAGGCCGTGCATCAATACCTCCATTTTGTAGCCGGGTGCAGGCTTAACTAGTAAATAAGCTAATTCTATCAATATATCGCGCCGGCTTGAAAGCTAAAGGGTTTTGAAGCGATCGAACTTTTTTGTCGCAGCCAACGGCTGGTTTCCGCGTTATTGCTGATTTCTGCAGTACCGATTGGTTAAACGCAAGACACGAGCGGATACAATCTTATTCCAAGTCATGGCGGAGAAAGCATCTTGGAAAATTTGCATGTGGATTTGTTAGTGGTAGGTGAAGCTTTGGCGGAAATCGGCCTGACAGTTAACGATTTCCTACCTGCCGGTTTGGTCGTCAAAGTGATGGAGCGGTTCGATTTGAGAGAGTATTCCACGCATTGCGTGGATTTGCTACTGTTGTCCAGCCGGGATCAAGCACAGTCAATAGACTATATAGATCAATGCCGCGCATTGCGGCCCGAATGCGCAATCGCGGTGGTGCTGTCGAACCCGATAGCTGACGCGTTATGGTTTTTAAGGCCAGGCGTATATGCCTTGCTTAATGGTGAAAAAAGCCTGACCGAATTTATGCTGGTCAAAGAAACCGTTGCTCGGCAGCGTTTGCATGTCGACCATAGCATTGCCCAGCCTTTGGCCGTTAGGCAGATCAAGCGCTTATTGCTGCCGTTCGAATGCTTAAGCTCCAGAGAATTCGATGTGTTTTGCATGTTGGCCGATGGATGCTCCTTGCAACAGATTGCCGAGTTTTTGCAGATCAGTCGTAAAACGGTTTCAAACTGCCAGACTCAAATCAAAATTAAATTAGGGCTGGAAACCAAGCCGGACATGCGGCAATTCGCAAAAACTCATGGCTTGATAAGCGACAAGCAGGTATGATTCCCGAAAAACAGGAATTTTTCCTTTTTCTTTATAGGAGACTCGTCATGAATAAAGCATTATTGATGGGTGCAATCACCCTGGGTTCGGCATTGACTGTTGATGTGTTCGCTAGCGGTGACGCGCTCGAAGCATGTATCAAGGCTGTTCAGAAAACCAAGTCCGGAAGCTTGCTTAAACTGGAAAAACTCGTTACAGGCGGTAAAGGTGCTTATGAATTGGAATTGCGCGACGCCGACGGCAACGAATGGGAATTTATCTGCGCTGCCGACAGTGGAAAAATTACCGAGACCGAAAGCGAGGTCAGCGATCCCAATTCACCGGCATTTAAAAAGAATCTTAAGATTGGCGAGCAAGAGGCTATGGCCATTGCGTTGAAAGCTTATCCGGGTAAAGTCGAGGAAGTTGAATACGAGGTGGAGGAAAACGGGTCGTCCTCTTACGAGTTCGACATTTTGGACAGCAAAGGCATGGAAACCAAGGTGGAAGTGGATGCTGCCAGCGGTAAAATCATTGAAGTTGCTGTCGAGGAATGGGAAGTTGGCGAAGAGTCCGACGAAAAGCGTTAACTCAATTCACCGTTTTGAAAGCAGGCTGGATGCAATCGAGTCGGGCCGGTTAGTCATTTACGTCCGATTTTGGTTTAGCAGTTACAAATCCGGGTAGCCGGGGTTGAGCGCATTAAAAATCGGACGTAAATTTCGGGCTAGTTAAGCCGTATAAAATGCGCTTGCGCATTCAGGACAACCATTCACCTGTTTGTATGTTTGACCGGCCTTTTTCAAGGCACTGCCGCAATTGGAAATAGAGCCCAAGTAACGAATCGTATCTTGTGCGGGCAAATGACTGCAGGTGGCAAAATGCACCACATGATCACCGTTAGATTGCGGATTGAGTTCGACGTAAAATTCAGCCATGTCATGTTCCTCTTTTTTGTCTTATAGAAGCGGGGCAGGATTTCGCAGTCAGCTAATATCGCCAACTGCGCGCCGGTGTTGCTTACCGTTTCGCACTTGCGCTAATCAGCAAACTGCCGGCAATCCTCGACTGTATTTGAGCAATAGCTATGCCATTGCATTTACCAATCAGCCGGCGCGAGGGAAACCTAGGCGATATTGGCGGCTTGGCTATATCAGTCGACGAATCGAACTATTTTCAACTCAAATAACGCGCATTTCTTGTGGAGTTTGCGACAATTTCCGAGTGGCCTGGTAGGGAATACTTCAAAACCACATAAAAAATAGGTTTAAATTTCAAATAGATGCATCGATTATGCCTTGTTAATGAGCGTGGTGTAATTTTTGCTGAATGATAGTTTTAAAGCTTATAGAGGAAGACTTATGCGCTACGAACCTCATACGGATGAAATCGCCGCCATTCCTTCCATGTCGGATGACGATTTGTTGGAATATTTTTTATATCGGATATTCGAAACCGACGAAGTGTGGGGTTTGAAAGACGGGCCGAACTGGATTACCCGCGAAGTAGACGGTTGTGAAACTCAGCCGGTATGGCCTTACAAGTGGTTTGCGGAACAAGCCGCCAGCGGGGAATGGGCCGATCTGCCGGCGGTCGCGAATTCTATCGACTATTTCGTCTACAACATTTTGCAGCGTCTGGTACAGCAGCAAATCAGCGTGGAAATCATGCCGCGCGCTAACGGACGCGGTTGTTTGATCAGTCCGCGGCGCTTGTTCGGCATGCTGGAAAACATGATGGAATCGCGCGACTTTACCGTCGGCGATTGAAGCGGCGCTATCTTTAAAACTTACATTTCAAATGATATTTCTGCACGCGGTAGCGTAGGGTCTCGCGGGTGGTGCCCAGCATGCGCGCCGCGGCGGTAACGTTGGCATCGGTGCGGTTCAAGGCTTCTTGAATGATGAATTTTTCCATCTCGTGTAAGCTCAAGCTGCCGTCCAGCGGTATGAACAAGCCTTCTTGGGTCGCGCTCATAGCATGATTGCCCGGGGTTTGCAGGCTTTGCAATTGCAGCCATTCGGCGGGCAATTTATTATCGGCGGCCAACAACACACAACGTTCCAGTACGTTGCGCAGCTCGCGGATGTTGCCGGGCCAATCGTAGCGTTTGATCAATTGCCAAGCCGTGTCGGGTATTAGCGACACCGATTTGGCCGACTTGCGATTGCATTCGGCAACGAATTGCGGCACCAATTGTTCTAAATCCTGTTTGCGCTCGCGTAGAGCCGGTACTTTCACGTTGACCACGTTCAAGCGATGATACAAATCCCGTCTGAACAAGCCGGCGTTGACTTTTTCCACTAAGTCCAAATTAGTGGCGGCGATGATTTGCACGTCGACGCTGATTTCGGTTTCGCCGCCCAAGCGGCGTATGCGCAGATCTTCGACCGCTTTCAACAACTTGCTTTGCAAATCCAAATCCATTTCGCCGATTTCGTCCAAAAACAAAGTGCCGGTATGGGCTTGTTCGAACAAGCCGCGATGGCGTTTTTTGGCGCCGGTGAAGGCGCCGGATTCGTAACCGAACAATTCCGCTTCCAACAGCTCGCGCGGCAGGGCGGCACAATTGATTTCCACCAGCGGGGCCTGGGCGCGCGCGCCGGAATAATGCAGGATGCGGGCTATCATGCCCTTGCCGGTGCCGGTTTCTCCGCTGACGATCAAACTGGAAAACGGTACTTTGACGATTTGTCGCAACATCGCCCGCAATTGCAGCATGGCCGGGCTATCGCCGATCAAGCTATCGATTTTATAGTGGCCGTGCTGGGACTCGGCTTGTTGCTGCAGGCGGCGCTGGGCACGGGCGCTACGTGCCGCACCTTCCACCAAGAGGTTCAATCTATCCAACGAACAGGGTTTTTCGATGAAGTCGTAGGCGCCTAACCGCACCGCTCTTACCGAATCGGCCACGCTACCGTAACCGGTTAAAAACACCCACTCGCTGCTGTCGATTTCCGGTTTGAGCTTTTCCAGTAAGTCCAAGGCATTGCCGTCCGGCAAACTCATGTCCGATAACACCACCAGCGGGTCTATGCTTTGATCACGAAAGAAATTTTCGGCTTGCTGTAGCGTGGCTACCACGCTGACCTCCCAGTCGGCTTTGCGAAAATAGCGCGCCAATTCGGCGGCGAGCAGATTTTCGTCTTCGATGATCAGCAGTGTATTAGTCATCATAAGCAATTAAGCCGGCACCAAAGGTAGAGTCAAGGCAATGCGGGCGTGACCTGCGGGCGTGTTTTCCAATTTCAGCGTCCCGTGGTTTTCGCGAACGAAGCGTTGCACCATCACTAAGCCCAAACCGCTGCCTTTTTCTTTAAGACTTACGAACGGGCGTATGCCTTGTTGCAATATATCGCTTGTGAAGCCGCCGCCGGTATCGGTGACAGCCAAGGAAAATTGCCGGCCGGCCTGAGAAATTTCCACCGTAATCGTACCGGCACGCTCGCCTATAGCTTGTACGGCGTTTTGCAGCAAATTCAGCAACACTTGTCTGAATTCGGTTTCCGGCAGGGTCGCCACGCTGTCGAATCGGCATTGAATGTCGAAAATAATAGTGTCCGGCACCTGGTAACTCAATAAGCTGGTTATTTCTTTAACGATCTGCCGGATGTTTAAAGGCTGGGCCGCTTCGCTGCTTTTACGGGCGTTGCTGAGCAAGTCGTTCAAATGTTTGGTCAGACGGTTGACTTCCTGATGCAGCAGGCCGATGCGCTCGCGCATGTCGGGATCGGCGGTTTCGCTCTGCATGTTTTCCAAAGCCAGCTGAATGATGGCTAAAGGATTGCGCAATTCGTGCGCGGTACTGGCCGCCATTTCGGTCAGGGCCGCCAAACGTTCGGCCTTGGCCAGGCGCTGGCTCTGTTCCAGTAATTCGTGGCTGGTTTTACGCACTTGGGTTTCCAAACGATTGGTATAGGTCAGATGAGCTTGTTCCAGTTCGATAAGATGGGCGACCAGCAGGTTGTAACGTTCGAACAAATCGCGAATGACCGGATCGGACGTTTTCAGCGCTATCGGTTTTTTAACGCCTTCCGCCAAACCGGACAGCAAATGCCGTAGCGCGTGTAAGGGCTCCAGGACGTTGGTGCGGAAGAAATAATGTCCGACCCAGAACAATAGCAGCGGCAGCGCCACCGCCAACTCCAACTCCAATTGGCTATTGTCTTCAATGCTGATCAGCAGCTTTTCCTCTTCTTCGGTTTGTTGATCCAAGGCTTTTTGTATCAGGTTGACCGTGTCTATCAGGGCGTCGGAATCGCCTTTGAACGCTTTGGCGAATTTGTCTTGCAAGTCGTGTAAATCGACCGGCACGCTGAAATGGGCGCCGTTGAAATTGCGTAACAAGTCCACCAGGTGCGCTTCTACATCGGCGATTTCCTCCGCCGTACCGTGATTGCTGCTCTGGTGCATCGCCAGTTTGGCCTGCAGCTGCAATAGCTCGAAAATGGTTTGTTGTAGTCTATGGCCTTTGCCGATGTCGGTCTCTATTTTGTTGATGCGCTGGTGATTTAACCAAGTCAGTCTGCCTATGGCTAACAGCTCGCCCAATACCAATATCCCCATGATCAGAGTAACGAAGATGATCGGTCTGAGCAGTAATTGCAACATGGTCGGATTCGCCTTGAAGTCGGGATGCGGCGGACGCGGGCTGAGCCTCTCGCGTCCGGCATAAGATAATGGCATAAAATCAGCTGTTGGATTTACGCCGTGCCGCCAAATGATGGTCGGAGAACCGCTCGTGGTTGTGCAGGCCGACGATTTCGCAATAACCGCCGGCGTGTTTGTAGTCTTCGCTGAAGTGGTGGATGAATTCCATGACGGTATGATCGATTAAATCGGTATCGCTCAAATCGAAATACACTTTTTGCCGTTTGGGAAAATCGGCCAATAAGCTCTTTAAACTGATGAAATTGGAAAATACCGCCGCACCGCTCACCGTAATGTGGTAGGTATCCCGATCGGTTTGCTTGACGTGGTATGCCAGCGAAAACACGTTGTGCCATTTCAAACCGCGCAGCAAGTGAATGAGCAATTCGGCGACGATGCCGACGCCGACGCCGATCAGCAGGTCGGTGGCCAGTACGCCGATGATGGTTACCACGAATACCGTAAAATGATCGATCCCGACTTGCAAGGTTTTGGCGAATTCTTTCGGCGAAGCCAAACGGAAACCGGTGAAGACCAGTAAGGCAGCCAGGGAGGATAGTGGAATTTCGTGAATCAAGCGTGGAAACAAGGCGACGAAGATCAGCAAAAACAAACCGTGAAAAAAATTGGCCCAAGCGGTTTTGGCACCGTTGTTGATGTTGGCCGAGCTACGGACGATTTCGGCGATCATAGGCAGACCGCCGAGTAAACCGGCCAGCAAGTTACCGGTACCGACCGCAGTCAAGTCGCGGTTCAAGTTGGAATTGCGTTTGTAAGGATCCAGTTTGTCGACGGCCGCGGCGCTCAGCAAACTTTCCAGACTACCGACCAGCCAGATAGTGATCACGGCTATCGCAAACTCCGGAGTCGCCATCGCGGAAAAATCGGGAAAGTAAAAGCCGGCCATAAAATGCTCGGGTACCGAAACCAAAAAGGCGGGACCTATGCTGTATTCGTGATGCGGCAGAAATTCGGTGTCCGGTAAAAACAAATATTTGTGCTCGTGATCCAAATCGAAAAATTGCCCCAGCGCCAAACCGATAATCACGACCAATATCGGCGCCGGAATCATTTTCAAACGTTTGTTTTTCAGCAAAGACCAAACGATCAACAAACCCAGGCCGATTAAGCCGATTGAAGATACTTCGGGGTTCATCTCGACCAAGGAATGCGGAATTTCGGCTATGGTCCCCAGCAGGGATTTCGCTTGCGGTTTGACGCCCAGCAACACGTGGATTTGCTTGGCCATGATGATGATGCCGATAGCGGCCAACATGCCGTGAACCACGGAGGTTGGGAAAAAGGCGCTCAATTTACCGGCTTTGAATAAGCCCAACAAGATTTGCAACACGCTGGCCACTACGATAGCCGCTAGGGTGTAGCGGTAGCCCGTCATCGCGTCGCCGTGGCCTAACGACTGCACGGCGTCCAAGATTACCACGATCAAACCCGCAGCCGGGCCATTGATGGTTACGTACGAACCGCTGATGCGGGACACGATCAAGCCGCCGATTACCGCGCTGATGATGCCGGCCATTGGCGGAAAACCTGAAGCCATGGCAATTCCCAGGCAAAGCGGCAACGCGATCAAGAAAACCAAAAAGCCCGACAGCAAATCGCTACGCCAGTTTTCCACCAATCCGGGTAGTCCGGTCTTGGGGGTAGTAGCCGAAGAAGATGGTTGCATGATGAATCTCGATGGGATTGAAAACTCCAAAACAGCCATTTCCATGCCAGTTCATTGGAAGGTCGCCGTCGCCCGGTTTATTGGCAACGAACTGCTCGTTGTGGTGGCTGGAATCGAGTATTCCAGGCACCGGCGGGGTAATTCAACCAATGGGCCCGGTTTATTTGAGCCGAATGCAAGGCTGGGGCTTTCATGCCTCCGGGTGAAATTTCATGCCATCCGGCGTGGCAGCACGAGTTTACGTGTTGGCATAGGCAGTGCTGTAACAGTATCGTTTTAGCAGACTCTTGTGCTGCATTGATTCAGGAGTTTAATTGACTGTATGACCCCACATCATTCGCAAGGCGGCACTTTCGATTTGGATGCCGCTATAGAGCACATCGCTCATTGGCTGCCTACCCAAGGACCGATCAAAGATTTCATTCACCACAACACCTTGCATGCCGTGCAACATTTGCCGTTCCATAACGGCGTTGCGGTCGCGGCCAAGGTTTTCGGAGCCTTTAGCTATCTGCCCTTGCAGGATTATCAACAGCGCTACCGGCAAGGCCGCATCCATCCTGCGTCGTTGGATTGGGCGATTGCACAGGCCGGCATATCCGAAAACACGGCTGCGGCGTTCAAGCAAACACTGTTTGTTGAAGATAAAACCAGCCATTATCCGCCGATTTCGCTGGCTAACAACGGTTTGCGCAACGCTTGGACCAACCGGCTGGAGCTGGATTTGAACGCCTTGGTCCACCCCATTGTGTTTCGTTTGTTGGCCAATTTTTTGGATCAAGGGATTAGCCGTTGGGTACTGCCTAAAGAAGACGAGAGCTTTTGGGAATGTGTCGCCCGGTTAGCGCTGAATAGTTTAATCCCGTTGGTGCCGTTTCATCGCTCCGGCGCGCGTGAATTGTTGTCGGGTAACCCGGAGCAAGCAATAAGGATGTGCCTGGAGACCATGGTAGGAGACGAATCGCTTTACACCCAATATTTATTGGAGGTACTGCTCGCTCATCCCGGCTGGTCCGGCATGGTCCGGATCATAGAAACCAACCCTCAGGTATTGCTGGCTGTGCGGAGCATTTCGCTGAAACAGTTGTTAGCAGTTGAATTGATTGCCGAATTGGCGTTTGTATCTCAAAAGAAACACCGGATCATGCCGGTTTGTCGATTGGTGGAACTTCAAAGCACACCCTTGCTCAACGAAACATATTTAGCCCCTGAAGTGCCTTTGAAATTGCGGGTTTGGCACGAGGCGATGGAATGGACGTTGCACCTCGAGCTGTTAGCCGCGATGCAACGCCAACAGGGGACGGAAATTCCGGTTAAGACGCCGAGCGTACAAGCGATATTCTGTATAGACGACAGGGAATGTTCGCTGCGCCGCTATTTGGAGGAAATCGACCCGCAACTGGAAACCTTTGGTGCCCCCGGATTTTTCGGCATAGACTTTTTGTATCAGGGCCTCGACGATGTTTATCCGGTGGCACAATGCCCGGTAGTGGTCAAACCGCGGCATTTGATTAAAGAGTCCGGGTTGCACGGCCGGAACTCAAAAGATGCGCAGCAAACTATGGCCGATATGCATTTTTCCGCGCATTCGCTGGCGCGCGGTTGGCTTTACACGCAAACCTTGGGCTTGGCATATGCCGCGCGCATGGCCTGGAACGTATTTAAACCGGCCACCCAATTGCCCGGTATTCCGAAGCTTAGCGAGGTTGGCGCGCACGGTCGCTTGCATTTGTTGCGCGAATCCGACGAAACCAATGAACAAGGTTATTTACTGGGATTTTCTCTTGAGGAAATGGCTGACAAAGTGGGCGGCCAACTGCGTAATATTGGCTTGACCAAGCATTTCGCCGAGTGGGTGGTCGCCGTCGCACACGGTTCCAGTAGCGTCAACAACCCGCATTTTGCGGCCTACGACTGCGGCGCCTGCTCAGGCAAACCCGGCGCGCCCAATGCCAGAGCATTCGCCTGGATGGCCAACCAGCCGCAGGTGCGTGACTTATTACGCGAGCAGGGCATAGATATTCCGGCTAGCACGTATTTTATCGCCGCCATGCACAATACCAGCCGGGACGAAATCGTTTATTTCGACGAACCGGTGTCGGATAGCGCTACGCATAAACGTTTTCACGACTTTCAGCACAGCATGCACAAAGCGCTTCAGCGTAATGCCCGCGAACGTTGCCGCTGGTTCGAATTAGGTCCGCGCTCGCCGGATAACGAGCAAGCCCATCGACACGTACTCGAACGCTCGGCGTCTATTTTCGAGCCTAGGCCTGAATTAAACCATTCCAACAATTTATACGCTGTCGTGGGGCGGCGCAGCCTGACCAGGCAGCTATTTATGGATAGGCGGGCGTTTTTACAGTCATATGACCCGGATTCGGACTCAAACGGCGAAATTTTGGCGGGAATTTTATCGGCGGTTTTCCCTGTATGCGGCGGCATTAATCTGGAATATTTGTTTTCGCGCATCGATAACTCGGTTTACGGCGCCGGAACCAAGTTGCCGCATAACGTGATCGGCCTTTTGGGCGTGGCTAACGGTGTGGAGGGGGATTTGCGTACCGGCTTGCCGTCGCAAATGATAGAAGTTCACGAACCGGCGCGCTTGTTGTTGGTGGTGGAACAGCAAAGCCGTATTGTCGATTTGGCGCTTGCCAAGATCGGCGATTTGCGCCAATGGGTAGACAACGAATGGATGCGTTTGACGGTCTGCGAACCCGGTTCCCATCAGTTGAAGCTTTACCGCAGCGGCGCTTGGCAACCTATCGACATACCCGTGGATTGGTCGGTACCTGCCGGCAAAAAGTCGGAGAAAATTATAGCCGGCCGATCGCGTACCATTCCGGTACATCAATTGTCCGGGAGAGCCGGATGAGCGGGTTATTGCTGAGCAGCATATTGCTGCCTTTGTTGGGGTTGATAGCCATGTTTTTCAGCGACGGACGGGAACACAAGATCGCTAGGATCACTGTGTGGATCACGCGCCTGAAAGGCGTTAGCGTGCTTGCCTTAATAGCGTGCTGGGCCGCTTCGGGTTTTACCAGTTTCGAATACCAATGGTTTGTGTTGTACCGGCAGGACAACTATCAGTTTCCGATTCTGTTTTATTTGGATAAAGTCAGTGCTGCTTATTTGTTTTGCGTCTGGGCAATCTTTTCCATCATCGTCAAGTATTGCCGGGTTTATATGCATAGAGATACCGGCTATAGGCGGTTTTTCCAAACCATCTTCGGTTTCGCCTTCGGCTTGAACGTCATCGTGTTGTCCGGCAGCATAGACATGTTATTCGCCGGCTGGGAAGTGGTCGGCATCTCCTCGTTTTTGTTGATTGCGTTTTATCGTCACCGTTGGCAACCGGTGCGCAATGCGTTACGCGCCTATACCATTTACCGGTTTTGCGATGTCGGTTTGCTGATGGGCGCCTGGATGAGTCATTTGCTGTTCCACGAAAGCCAGCATTTCAGCCAAATTGCCGGCTTGTTCAATCATCCCGTCGCCGATCCGGCCGGTTACGCGGCGCTATCCTTGCTTTCTTGTCTGATTATCTTGGCTGCGTCCGGAAAATCCGCACAGTTTCCGTTCTGCTTTTGGTTGCCGCGCGCTATGGAAGGACCGACCCCATCCAGCGCCATTTTCTACGGTGCTCTGTCTATTCACTTGGGCGTGTTTTTATTGCTGAGAACCATGCCGATTTGGAGCTACCACTATTTAACCCGCTTAATGGTTTTTGCGATAGGGATGCTGACGGTGCTGATAGCCGGCGTGTCAGAGCGGGCACAATCGAATATCAAAGGGCAAGTCGCTTACGCTTCGATTGCACAGGTGGGCTTGATGTTTGTCGAATTGTCGTTCGGTCTGGAGAATTTGGTGCTATTGCATTTTATGAGTAATGCCTTCCTGCGTTGTTATCAATTGCTGGTTTCGCCGTCTATCGTCGCGCACTTGTTACGGGTGGAAGGCGCGGTGAATGGCGATTTTTACATCAAAGACCCGCAACGCTTGGAGTATCTACCCAGCTCGCTACGGCAGGTGCTGCCCGAAGTGCTGCAAAATAGCCTGTACGTATTCGCTTTGCAGGAAGGGCTGTTGGAACACCTGATCAGAAAGATTTGCTGGGAACCGTTAAAAAACCTCGGCTCGGCAATGAACCGGTTGAGTATCCGGGTTAGATGTTTGATAGGCGCGGCCTTATTGGTTTGGCTGATGATCGCGGTTTTTGAAACCAGCCCCGTTGCCGGTACGTATTTGTCGATGCCGGTTTCGCTGCTGATGGTATTGGTTTCCACCAGCGCCTTCAGTCAGAAGCATCATCCATTCAAGGTATGGAATAATGTTGCCATCAGCAGCATGCTGGCTGCGCTGGCCGTGTGGCTGATGGTACCCAGTGCGCTGGGGGATATTGCGCTGTTTTTAAGCGGGATCGTGCCCAGTTGGTTGCTGGGGTTAATCGTCATGGAGCGGATGTTGAGGGGCGACGATTTTTCCCATTCCTCGTTTCGGTTTCGGGCATTCGCGGAAATCAAACCCGGCCTTTCGTTGTTGTTGTTTCTAAGCTTTTTAGGATTGGTCGGTTTTCCGATTACTCCGGCGTTTTTGGGCGAAGACTTGTTGCTATCGCATGCCAGTGGTCAACATCCTTGGTTTGCCCTGCCTATCACAATAGCGTTCGTCGTTAACGGCATCGCGGCCGCACGGGTTTATATGCGCTTGTGTATGGGGCGGCCGGTGGAAGTCACGGAGTTTAAAGTAGCCGAGAAAAACTAAGCAATTGCACTGCCGGACGCGGCTTAAATTTGAATTTTGCGGTATTTTGGAGTAAGGGATGGCGAAAAGCTTAGATAACGACTTGATATTAAAAGGCGCAGCCTATCGGTACGGAAACTATGCCGGCACGGTTGATATGGACAATCTGGAAGAAGTGTTCTCGCAAGCGGACCACTTCGTTTGGTTGGGATTACGGGAATCCAATCCGCGTATCTTGAGTGAAATTCAACGGGTGTTCGGCTTACACGAGTTAGCCGTGGAAGATGCGCATTCCGCCCATCAACGCCCCAAACTGGAGGAGTACGGCGATTCCTTGTTCATCGTATTGCATACCGCCGTATTGGGGCAGCAGGAAATCGAATACGGCGAAACGCATTTTTTCGTCGGCCAGAGATTTTTAGTAACGGTAAGGCACGGTGCTTCCGTCAGTCACAACAAGGTCAGAGCTCGTTGCGAAGCCTCGCCGCATCAGCTGGCCAAAGGCCCCGGCTTCGCCTTGTATGCAATCATGGATTTTATCGTCGATAACTACACGCCGGTGCTGGATGGTCTGCAAGCCCGTTTCGATGCGCTCGAATCCGCCATCTTCGCCCATAAACCCAGCCGGCAAACATTGGAAGGTTTGTATGCGTTGAAGCGGGAATTGATACGGATGCAAGGCGTCATCATGCCGGTGATCGATATTTGCAATGCCTTGGTTCATACCCATGATCTGGCGGTACATAAAGACGTGCGCTTGTATTTCCGTGACATCGGCGACCACATCAATCGGATAGACCGGGCGATAGACGGCATGTTGGAAATGTTGGTTGCCGCCATGCAAGTGCATTTAACCTTCGAAACCGTACGCCAAAACGAAGTGGTAAAACGTTTGGCCGGTTGGGGCGCAATTCTGGCAATCCCGACCATGGTGTTCAGTCTTTACGGCATGAATTTCCAGCATATGCCGGAATTGCAGTGGGAATACGGTTATCCTGCGATATTGGGCGGCGTGTCCGTCGGCAGCTTATTGCTTTATTGGCGTTTAAAGCGATCGGGCTGGCTCTAAGACAGCTGAATGCCAGCCTAGCCGATCGCATGGATATCAGTCTTTCGCTGTAATGCGGCTGTTCCACAGTTCGAAAGTCTCGCCGTTTTTAGTGACGGATTTGGTTTTCACTTTGCAGATGCCGGTAAATGTTGCGCTTATTTCCTTACCGTCGATGGTTAAGGTTGCCGTTTCGTTTAGTTCGGTGCCGTCGCCTTGCTGATCGCATAGATCGGACAAGATTCGGTAGCCGTACGAGTCGTTGTCGTTGTTGAGGCTGCTGCCGAAGACCTTCAGTACCGCACCTTTGTTGTTGGCATTAAACTGTATCGTTGCATGGCGGACCAATTTAATTTTGTTGCATTCGGCGTCTATGCAGCGTTCGGTCGTTTCGGTCCAACGACTCACCAGTTTGCTGCCATTGGCGCTAAAACGATCGGCATTTGCCATGCTGGAAGAGAAGACAAAGTCAGCCAAGGCTATTTCTATCGTCGACTCTTCGCTGATTTGAGCGGGCGTTAATTCGGCGTTTTGCAAATCCTGCCCGGAAATTTTTGCGACCAAATTGTATTGCCCCCGGGTCTCTATGCTGCACACTTTTTCCCCGTCGACCTTGCCGCATTTGAGTTTGTCTTTCAGTGATTCGGTCAACACCGCGGCGTTGGCGGAGACCGATGACAGGCCAAGCATCATAGATAATAGTGTTGCGATTCGTTTGGAAGCCAATTGATTCATAGCGTTACCTGTTACAGTTGATAAAGTTTCAGCACGATAAACCATTCCAAGCGTTTTGCTTGTGCGATGGTACGGATTTTTATGTTTTGATGATTGCAGGAAGCTTATCAAATTGATTTGCCTTGTTAAAACACCCGGTTTCCAACGTTCCGGGATGCGTGCTAAAAAGGAAATAATTGACGCGGCTAGTTGCTTGTATATCTCATGAGAAATACAATGGTTGATTGCGCTCGAACGGAATATTCGAGTAATGCCGGTAGAATATCGGCATGGACGTGGATTACTCGTTCGGTATCGATTTCCTTATCTAAAGTCTCATAAGTATCTTAAGTGGATCAAAAACACATCAGAAATTTTTCGATCATTGCCCATATCGATCACGGGAAATCGACATTGGCCGACCGGTTCATTCAAATTTGCGGAGGATTGAGCGATAGAGAAATGGAGGCCCAGGTTTTGGATTCCATGGACATCGAGCGGGAACGCGGTATTACCATTAAAGCCCAAAGTGTAACCTTGGATTATTGCGCGCAAGACGGCGAAACTTACCAGCTTAATTTTATCGATACTCCGGGCCATGTAGATTTTTCTTACGAAGTGTCCCGTTCGTTAGCCGCCTGCGAAGGCGCGTTATTGGTGGTAGACGCCGCTCAAGGGGTAGAAGCGCAAAGCGTCGCTAACTGCTATACCGCTATCGAGCAAGGATTGGAAGTCGTTCCGGTCTTGAATAAAATCGATTTACCATCGGCTGAGCCGGAAAGAGTCATCGAGGAAATCGAAAACGTTATCGGTATTCCGGCCGACGACGCTTGCCAAATCAGCGCAAAAACCGGTCTGAACGTACATTCGGTTTTGGAACAACTGATACAAAAGATTCCGCCGCCCGCCGGCGATGAGACCAAACCCTTGCAAGCCTTGATTATCGACTCTTGGTTCGATAATTACTTGGGAGTGGTTTCGTTGGTGCGGATAATGCACGGTGCTTTGAAGCGAAAACAAAAAATCACGGTCATGTCAACCGGTAAGTCTTATTTAGTCGAGAAACTAGGGGTATTCACCCCCAAGCAAATCGAAAAACCGGCATTGCTAAGCGGTGAGGTTGGTTTTGTCATTGCCGGCATTAAAGACATTTTCGGTGCGCCGGTCGGCGACACTATTACCTTAACCGATAATCCGGCTACCGATGCACTGCCCGGTTTCGAAAAAGTCCAGCCTAGAGTGTTCGCCGGTTTATATCCGGTGAGTTCCGACGATTTTGTCGCAATGCGCGAAGCCCTGGATAAATTGCGTTTGAACGATTCGGCACTGAATTACGAGCCGGAAACCTCCCAAGCCTTGGGTTTCGGTTTCCGTTGCGGCTTTTTGGGCATGCTGCACATGGAAATCGTACAAGAACGTTTAGAACGCGAATACGACATCGATTTGATCACCACGGCACCGACTGTGGTCTATGAAGTGGAAACGCATAACGGCGAGATCGTCATGGTGGACAATCCGGCCAAACTTCCGGATGTCGGAACCATCACCGAAGTGCGCGAACCGATCATTCTGGCAAACATTTTGGTTCCGCAAGCCTATTTGGGTAACGTCATTAATCTGTGCATAGAAAAGCGCGGCATGCAAAAAAATATGCAATACGTCGGCAGCCAAGTGTCATTGAGCTATGAGTTGCCGTTAAGCGAAGTGGTGTTGGATTTTTTCGATCGATTGAAATCGGTTAGCCGCGGCTACGCCTCGTTCGATTATGAGTTTTTACGTTTCGATGCGGCACCGTTGGTTAAATTGGATGTTTTGATAAACGGCGATAAAGTCGATGCCTTATCCATCATCGTGCACCGCGATCAAAGCCAAAACCGCGGACGCGATTTGGTCGAAAAGATGAAAGATTTAATCCCTAGGCAAATGTACGAGGTGGCGATTCAGGCGGCCATAGGCTCGAAGATCATCGCGCGTTCGACCGTTAAGGCGATGCGTAAAAACGTCACCGCAAAATGTTATGGGGGCGATATTACCCGTAAGAAAAAACTATTGGAAAAACAAAAAGCCGGTAAAAAACGCATGAAGCAGGTCGGCAGTATCGAAATTCCGCAAGAAGCGTTTTTGGCGGTATTGCAAGTTAATAAAGACTAAAGGCAACGAGTTATGGACCACGATTTTTCGTTTTATCTGGTGGTGGCCACCTTTGTCACCGGAGCGGTATGGGGGGGATATTATGTATATCTGAAAGCCAATAGAAAATCTTATCCGACCGATAACGAACCCATTTTGGTCGAATATGCCCGCTCGTTTTTTCCGGTCGTCTTGTTCGTATTGTTGTTGCGCTCGTTTTTGGTTGAACCGTTCAGAATTCCTTCCGGCTCCATGATGCCTACGTTACTGGTAGGGGATTTTATTCTGGTGAATAAATTCAGCTACGGCATCAGGCTACCGGTATTGAACGACAAAATCGTCGAACTGGGCGAGCCGCAACGCGGCGATATCGTGGTATTCCGCTATCCTAAACAACCTAGCATCGACTACATTAAAAGGGTGATAGGTTTGCCCGGAGATAGAGTCGCATATTTCGAAAAAAAGCTTTATGTCAATGGCGAATTGATCAGCCAGACCCCCATAGGCCGCTATCAAGGCGTGGGGCAAGGTAGAAGCATGACCGGTGCCCAAGAATTGCGTGAAAATTTGGCCGGCGTCGAGCATTCGATTTTAATCAATTCCGGCGTGTCTTCGGTAGAAGATGTGTTCGTCGTACCGGACGGGCACTACTTCATGATGGGGGACAACAGGGACAATAGCAACGATAGCCGATATTGGGGTACGGTCCCCGAAGCGAATTTAGTCGGCAAGGCCTTTTTTATCTGGATGAACTGGGACTGGGAGAATAACGGTATTGCATTTAATCGACTCGGTACAGTATTACGCTAATAACAACTAACAACCATTCGGGGGCTGCACCATGTTTTCTCATATCAAATCACAGCGCGGGCTGACCTTTATTTCGCTGGTGTTTTTGTTATGTTTAATCGGTTTCTTTACTTTATTGATCCTAAAAATCGCCCCTCTTTACATCAATAACAGCAAAGTTTCCAATGCGGTCGAAGCCTTGAAAAAAACTCCGGACATCGCTAGCCAGTCCAGAAATCAGATATTAGATAGTTTACATAAACGCTTTAATTTGAATTATGTCGAATATGTAACCGACGACGATATTACCTTAATCGCTCAACCCGGTTATGTAAAGTTAGACATCGAATACGAACGTGTGGAACCCATATTCGGCAACCTGAGTGTGTTGGTGGAGTTTCACGAAGGCTTTGAAGCAGGAGACCAGTGATAAAGCATCCGGAATTATTAGCCCAAAAACTGGGTTTAGTATTTCGTCAACCTTTGCTGTTTAAAACGGCGTTGACCCACCGTAGCGCCGGGGCACAAAACAACGAACGTCTGGAATATCTAGGCGATTCCGTCCTCGGTTTCGTCATCGCAGAGTGGCTCTATTCCCAATTTCCAGGTGCAGGAGAAGGGGTATTAAGTCGATTGCGGGCGAGTTTGGTCAATCAAACCTCATTGGCCGAATTGGCGCGCCAACATCATTTAGGCGACTATCTAATATTGGGTTCCGGGGAATTAAAAAGCGGCGGTTTTCGCCGGGATTCCATATTATCCGACGCCTTGGAAGCCATCATCGGCGCGTTGCTGCTGGATCAAGGTATAGACGTGTGCCGCCATTGGGTACTCGAATTGTTTGCGGAAAAGTTTTCCAATATAAAATTGGACAGTTGGAACAAAGATCCGAAAACTCGCCTGCAAGAATTGATGCAAGCTCGCAGAAAGGAGTTACCGATTTACGAATTGGTGAGTATGACCGGTGCGGACCACGCGCAAACTTTCGAGGTCAAATGCCGGGTGGCTATTTGCGAACAAACGACTAGCGGCACGGGAATATCGCGCAAAAGGGCGGAACAAGCCGCCGCCGAGAGCATGTTAATTTTATTGGATCAAAAAAACGCATGAATTGCGGATATGTTGCATTAATCGGTAGACCGAATGTCGGCAAATCTACCCTAATGAATCATTTGCTGGGGCAGAAACTCAGCATTACCTCCAGAAAACCGCAAACCACCCGACACCGAATTCTCGGCATTAAAACTACCGACCTGGGCCAGGCAATATTTGTAGATACCCCGGGTATGCACGGCGATGAAAAAAAGGCACTTAATCGCTATCTAAATAAAGCGGCGGATAGCACTTTGTTAGGCGTTGACCTAGTGGTTTGGTTGTTAGATGGTGCGTTTTGGCACGACTACGACGAGCGTATTTTTCAGAAGCTGCACAATGCCGACATACCCGTTATTTTGGCGATCAACAAAATCGACAAATTGAAAGACAAAACGGAGCTCATGGAATTTCTTGCGACTGCTGCCCAAAAATATCCATTCCGCCATATCGTTCCGATTTCCGCGTTAAAGGACAAACAACTCGATGTGTTGGAACAATATATTATGAGTTTGTTGCCTGAAGCCGATTTGATTTTTCCTGCCGATCAAATTACCGACAGGTCTGAGCGCTTTTTTGTTGCGGAAATCATTCGCGAAAAACTGACCCGCCGGTTAGGCGATGAGTTACCTTACTCCTTGACTGTTGATATTGAGCTCTATGAAGATTTTGAGGAACTCAGTAAAATTTATGCCAATATTTGGGTCGAGCGCAGCAGTCAAAAAAGTATTGTCATCGGCAAACAAGGCGAAATGTTAAAGAAAATCGGCACGGATGCCCGAATCGATATCGAGCGCTTGCTGGGTCATAAGGTCTTTTTACAGCTATGGGTCAAGGTCAAAAAAGGCTGGTCGGATAGCGAGCGGGCCTTGCACAATCTTGGGTTTTCGGACAATCAATAACGCCAATGTCGGCTTTTGCGGTTTATTTGCAGCCCGCTTTTATACTCCATCAACGTTCTTATCGGGAAACCAGCGTATTCATCGAGTTATTTACCCGAGATTACGGCATTATTTCGGTGTTGGCTAAAGGCGTACGCAAACCCAAGTCCAAATTTGCCGGCGTTTTAATGCCTTTCTCGCTCTTAAATATCTCTTTTTTGGATAAACATGAAGTGAAACTATTAACGGACGTAGAGTTGGCTTGCCGCTATGAGCTTAGGCAGTTATCGCTTTACTGTGGATTTTATTTAAACGAGTTGCTGCAGAAATTATTGTATCCGCATGATCCATACCCCGAAGTATTTATTAATTATCGCAATTGTATCGATCATTTAACCGGTAACAATGCGGTCGAAGAGATTTTGAGGTATTTCGAATTAGACTTGCTTGAGGCGCTCGGTTACGGAATGTTGCCGGAAGCCGCCGTTTCTAGTAGTCAAGCGAGCGAACGCTACCGTTTTCATGGTGATCAAGGGTTGATCCAGGACGCACAGGGCTGTATCAGTATGCAAACTCTTAGAGCTTTGAATAACAGGCAAGCGCTTAGTCTCGTGCAGCTACAAGAAACCAAGACGCTGTGTCGGCAGGTGCTGGATTATTATTTGCTTGGAAAGCAATTGAAAAGCAGGGAAGTTTTAGCGCAAATGATAAAGTTCATGTAATTGCGGTTTAGCGAATTAATAATGGAGAAAAGTGAATAACTTACCGACTGCAAATAAACAAACCGTGTTGTTAGGGGTTAACATTGATCACGTCGCAACACTCAGGCAGGCGCGCGGAACACGTTACCCGGAGCCGATACAAGCCGCGTTGATTGCCGAGCAGGCGGGAGCCGACGGGATCACGGCCCATCTACGCGAAGACAGGCGGCACATTCAAGACAGGGATATATTGTTACTTAAGCAAACTCTGCAAACTAAATTAAATTTAGAGATGGCAGTGACGGACGCCATGGTCGATTTTGCTGTCCGGATAAAACCTCAAGCCTGTTGCTTGGTACCGGAACGGCGCGAAGAGTTGACCACTGAAGGTGGTTTGGATGTGGTGTCCGTTTTACCTAAAATGCAGGATGTTTGCGGCTTGCTGGCCGATGCGGGTATAGCGGTTTCCTTGTTTATCGATCCGGAGTTAGCCCAAATAGACGCTACGATACAAGTCGGAGCACCCGTCATCGAATTGCACACCGGTCGTTTTGCCGATGCAGAAACACCGTTTTTACAGGAGCAAGAACTGGAGCGTATCAGACGTGCTGCGGAATACGCTCATCAAGCCGGCTTACAAGTCAACGCCGGCCACGGCTTGAATGTATACAACGTAGAAGCGATCTGTAAAATCCCCTCTATCGTCGAATTAAACATCGGTCACTCTATCATTGCCCAATCGGTATTCAGCGGTTTGGCGCAAGCGGTAAAGGATATGAAGAAAATAATGCGGGCAGCGCGTGCCGAGTCATAGCACGATGCAGGAAGTTCTTGAATTTTATCAATTGACTTCCGCGGGAGACAGATCTGTCAATCAAGACTGTATGGCCCATCGTGTTTGCTCCGATTATGCGGTGTTTATCGTTGCAGACGGGCTGGGTGGTCATCAAGCGGGCGAAAAAGCATCGCAGTATTTTTGTCGTTCCGTTTTATCCTTGGCGGCAAGCTTTCAACCGCGAATAGCCGAGGACATTCAAACAGTTTTTGGTGCTTGGATGAATGCTGCGGCGTCCGGCATGCGCAAACTATTTGCCGATGATAACCTTGCCGCCGACGCGCATACCACCTGTGCGATATTGTATTTGGACGACGCGCGCACCGTTACCGCGCATTGTGGGGATTCGCGTATCTATCGATTAACACCGGACAAAATAGTATGGCGCAGTAGAGACCATTCGAGGATTCAGCAACTTTACGAAGAGGGTAAGTTGACCGGCTGGGAAATGGGTGTGCATCCGGAACAAAACCGGCTAACTCGCAGCATCAATGCGTTAACTCCGCCTTATGTAGACGTTGAACAGTTCCAGCCTATTCTGCCGGGTGAAACTTTCATTTTATGTAGCGACGGATTTTGGGAGTCCATTAAAGAATCTGAGTTATTGCAGTTGGCGCAGCCTTCGAGCGGTAAGGCGGAACTCAGAAAATTGGCACAATTGGCAATTTTACGCTCGCAAGGGCGCAGCGATAATTGTACGGTGCAGTGGATCAGAAGGAAGAATTAAGGCTTGTTTGTGACAAGCCTGGCCGGAGGCAGGTCTTAGACCCGTAATCCGATTTTGATCAACGGCTAATGCGTTGCTAAGCCGTGTTTTTGAATCCGGTAAAGCAGGGTGTCTCTGGAGATTCCCAATAGACGTGCGGATTTACTGCGATTGCCGTTGGTTCTAGCCAAGGCCTGATGGATCATGTTGGCTTCCAGCTCATCCAATTGAATGCCCATTTCCGGCAATTTGAAGTTAGTAGTTGCGGGTACTGAAACTGAATTGGTGAATTCGTGCGGTAAATTTTCTGGTTCAATCATCCGTCCCGCTAACAATATGCTCAGGCGCTCGCACAGATTGCGTAATTCTCTGACGTTACCGGGCCAAGAATAGCTTTTCAAGGTCTTTAATGCCTGTTTACTGAATGTAGGCGCATCTAAAGAATGGGTTTTAGCGAAGTGGCTAAAAAAATGTTTAGCTAGGGCATCGATATCTTCGCTGCGTTCGGACAAAGAGGGAAGTTCCAGAGGTACTACATTCAGCCGAAAATATAAGTCGCGTCTAAATTCCCCGGAATCGATCAGCGAGTTCAAATCGGCATTGGTAGCGGCAATAACCCTAACATCGACCCGATACGGTTTTGTTCCGCCAACCGGCATACATTCCCCGGACTCCAAGAAACGGAGCAATTTAGCTTGTATGGTGAGCGGTAAGGAGTTGATTTCGTCCAAAAATAAGGTGCCACCGTCCGCTGCTTGAAATAAACCCTGCTTGTCGGAAAACGCCCCTGTAAAAGCGCCTTTTTTGTGACCGAATATTTCCGATTCGACCAGTCCTTCCGGCAAAGCTGCGCAGTTGAGCGTGATAAAGGGTTTGTTTACCCGGTTGCTATCTTTTTGAATGGCGCTAGCTAACACTTCCTTTCCGGTACCGGTCTCCCCTTTTATCAATACCGTTACATCGGTCGCAGCTACCATGCGGGCACTGCGTATCAACGCTTCCAGAGCCGGAGATTGACCAATGATTGAACTGAAATGATCCACTGTAAACCCCTCAAAACGTCATAATGTGTTCGACACGCATTGGATTAAGCCAAGGGAAAGCGGCCAGTAGCGCGAATACGATAAATAAAATACCGACTACTCGCTTAAATAATTGAACTCTGGATATCCGCGCTAGCCACGAGGTCATTATACCGACTCCCACTACTGCAGGTAAAGTGCCGAGCCCAAATGCTAGCATAGTCATCGCGCTATGTAGAATGTTCCCTGTGGTGGCGGCCAAAGCCAGGGCGGTATAAATCAGTCCGCACGGCAACCATCCCCAAATCATGCCAAACAGTAATGCTTGGGTTTTGTTAGTCACAGGGATCATGCGTCTGCCGAAAGGTTCTATGAGCTTCCAAAACCGGGCACCCAATTTTTCTATGTAGGCAAAGCGCGGAAACCAGCCGCCGATATAAAGTCCCGCGCCGGTCATGATTAACGCGGATAACAGTTGCAACACGCGGTGCGCGTGACCTTGAGTAAAGGGCAAGGTCAAAAATGCTTCCAACGTTCCCACCACCGTACCGGCCAAGGCGTAGCTTGCGATTCGTCCTAAGTTGTAACTCAAAACGATGCTGAACAGGATGCGTTTGTTGCTGCGCAGCTCTTCGCTCAGGCTATAAGTCAATGTTCCTATAATGGAGCCGCACATGCCGATGCAGTGAAGACTGCTAAATAGCCCGATAATAAAAGCGGCTAAATAAGAGGCATTGAAATCGAGATAAAGATGCATAAGCCTTGTGTAGAAGGTATTTGAAACCGGCAGCTAGGATTATAGACAGGATTGTCAGGCAATCACGGCTAAAATCAAGCCATCCTGAAATGTCGTGCAACGCAATTGCGCCCGGAATGTTTAGCTTGATAGAGGGCTGCATCGGCGACTTGAAAGAGTTCGGCAGCATGTCCGTCGGAGTGGGGTTCAATCGTGCCCACTCCGATCGAAACACTTATATGCGGCAGCGGGCTGTTAACGGCGTGAGGAATTTTCAGGCGTTCCACTGCCAATCGATATTGTTCGGCCCTCATTATAGCCCCGTCGATGTCGGTATTCGGTAACAAGATTGCGAATTCCTCGCCCCCCAGGCGGGCAACTAAATCTCCCGGGCGTTGGGTGTGTACGGTTAAAGCACGCGCCACCCGTCGTAAGCAATCGTCGCCGATAGGATGTCCGTAATAGTCGTTAAATAATTTAAAAAAATCAATATCGAGTACTAACAAAGACAATCGCGTCCGCGTGCGTTGCGCTTGATTGAATTGCCGATCCAGTGCGACATCGAACGCGCGCCGGTTGGGAATTTCGGTCAAACCGTCCAGTGACGCGAGTTTCTCCAATAAATCGGTTTTTGCCTTCAGCTGTATTTGCGTTCTCACTCGGGCTAATACAATGGCGGGAGAAAATGGCTTGGTAATGTAATCGCTGCCGCCGATTTTAAATCCTTGTACTTCGTCCGCTTCCGAGCGTTTGGCTGTTAGAAAGATAACCGGAGTATTCCGGGTTTTATCGTCGGATTTTAGCAAATGGCATATGTCGAAGCCGTTTGCGTCGCCTAACATAATATCCAACAAAATCAAGTCCGGATTATGTTTTTGGGCAATGTGCACCGCTAAACTACCGGACGTGGCTACTTTCACCGTATAAAACGGCTCCAAAATATTTTTTATCAAATCCAAGTTTTCCGGGCTGTCGTCGACCGCCAAAATGGTATTGTCAGTTTTTTTATCCATGAAGTTTATTCACAAGAATCAAGGAGCTGAGACAACGCGTCGGAGGCTTCGACAAAGCGGTAATGGGCGATTTGGCTTCTGATTTTCAATAATTCTTGTGTGACTGTTTGATCCTCTATTCCCGCAAGCACGCGTTCCAACTGTTGATCGGCGTCTGAATCGAAGGCTTGCAATTTGCTAAGTAACAAGTTGAGTTGGCGGCGCTTTTCTAATGGAGAAAATGCCCGCTCCGGATTGGCGGTTAGCAATTGCGGCCCGGGCAGTGCAGTACGGATATGACCGACAACTCTGCTTAGTTCTTGCGCAGCCATAGCTAATGCCGTTTGTAGTGCGGAAGAGGCTGTTGTGGTTTCGGAATTTTGTAGCATTTCTTCCAAGTGCAAAACGTGTCCGTGCAATTCGAGAGCGCCTAAAGAAGCCGATAGACCTTTTAGAGTATGCGTGAGTTGTTTGGCGGAGTGCAAATTGCCGGAGAGCAAAGCCTGTTCAATTTCTCTGATACTGGCCGCATGATTATCGGCGAATTTTCGCAAGATTTTTAAATAGACCGATTTGTCTCCGGCAGTATGTTGGAGTCCGATCTCTCTATCTATCCCATACAAATTGGGCAGGTCGTTGTCGCTTGCATTGTATGCCGGGATTTCTTGTTGATAACAGCGTGGTTTTATCCACTTGGCTAACGTGCTATACAAGGTTTGCGGCAAAATGGGTTTGCCGATAAAGTCGTCCATGCCGGACAATAAACACTTGTTTCTGTCGTCGCTCATCACGTTTGCGGTCATCGCGATGACCGGCAAGGTCGCACAGTGCGGCAGCTTGCGTAACTTGCGGGTTGTTTCGTAACCGTCCATCACGGGCATCTGTACATCCATCAGTATGCAATCATATTCAGCATGACGAATTTTTTGCAAAGCAATTTCGCCATTTTCGGCGATGTCGACTCGCAAATGCGCATGCGACAACAATTCGATAGCTACTATCCTGTTGATTTCGTTGTCTTCCACTAGCAGGACGCGAGCCCCGCGTACTGCTGCCAATTCACTGCCGTCGACGTTTTTATGCCGATGCGGCAGAATTTTGAGAATACTGTTGCTGTCGGCTACCCCTAAGGTCACGGCAAAACTGAAACACGACCCGGCGCCTACATGACTGGAGACGCTGATAGCTCCCCCCATTTGTTCGACCAATTGTTTGCAGATCACCAAGCCTAAGCCGGTGCCGCCGTAGTTTCTGGTTACGCTGCTGTCTCCTTGGCTGAAAGCTATGAATAGTTTGTTTTGCTGTTGTTCGCTGATTCCTATCCCGGTGTCGCGTATGTTAAATTGCAAATGGGTTTCCCGGTCAGTGTGACTAAGCTCTTTCAATTCGACGCTGACTTGCCCGTGTTCGGTAAATTTGATGGCGTTGCCGATCAAGTTAATCAATATCTGCCGCAAACGTTGCGGATCGCCGATTACGGCTTGTTGTTGCAACTCCAGAGTAGGCCGTATCAACGTCAAACCTTTGCGGTTGCACAGTTCGGTCATCGTGGAGAAAACTTGATCCAGCATTTCTTCCAATAAAAAGGGTACCGACTCCAATTGCAGCTTGCCGGATTCCATTTTGGAAAAATCTAAAATGTCATTGATCAAGTTCATCAAGCCTTGCGCCGAAGTTTCCACTTTTTCCAGATAATCGCGCTGCTTCTCGGTCAGATGCGTATTTAGGCACAATTCCACCAATCCAATGATCGCATTCATCGGCGTGCGTATTTCATGGCTCATGTTGGCCAAAAATTCGGATTTGACCTTTGTGGCCTTTTCCGCCTCCTGCTTGGCCTCGAGCAAGCGGCGTTCGGTGAGTAGGCGTTCGGTAATGTCTTGCATCGTACCTTGTATACCGATTGCCTGGTGTTTGTCGTCGAAAATCAGTTTGCCGCGTTGATGAACATGGCGAATTTCGCCATTATTGAAGACCACGCGGTGTTTGAAATCGATTTCCTTTTGTTGATTGATGTTTTGCAAGGCAAAACGGAAAAACGTTCTATCGTCAGGATGCACCAATTGCGTCAGGATTGCGGCGAAAGACGGAATGAAGCCGGTTCTACTTGTGCCGGTGATTCGATACATTTCATCGGACCAGCTCAGGTGATTGTCCCGCCAATACCATTGCCAATCGCCGATATGGGAAATACTTTGCGCATCGACTAAGCGTTGTTTTTGCACTTCCAGTGCTTGTATGGCGAAGGATCGTTCCAGTTCGGCGGTGATCTGGGCAGCGAACAATTTAATGATATCCTCGGCAAAGCTCGGATCGGGTATCGCTTGTTTATACATGGCGATCGCGTAACCGAAAATTCTATGCCTATCGTTTTGCAAAGGGATGCCGATGAAGCCTTCGATGGCATGCTCGGTTAACCATTGCTCATCAGGAAACGCTCGATAGTACTGCTGGGCAAAACAACAAATTTTGCCGACGGCCAATTGGGCGCATACATCCGATGGAATACTGTAAGTGACAGCTTGATCCTGGTTGTTCTGCGAATAAAAGGATAAGGTGTTGCAGGTGCCGTCCGGTAAGATCTCGCCTACCAATATATAATCCGCGACCAAGGTTTCCGCTGCAATCAAGGCTAAATTATCGAGTGCCGACACGCTGGATTTTTCCAGCGCACTGGAAATGATGCTACGAATGGCGGAGTTTTGTTGGCGCTGACGAGTGATGTCGGTAACCAAGCCCTGATAACCGATCACTTCTCCCAAGTCGTTACGGATAATCAGTTTTTGGTCTTGCACCCATTTGGTCGTGCCGCTGCGGGAAATAATGCGGTAAGGCGCATGCACAAATTCCTGACAGTCGGAATTTAAACGGCAACTTTCCAGTTCTTCGCTAAATAATTTTACGTCGTCCGGATGTATCAAACTGATATAAAACAGTTGGCCTAGCTGAATTTGTTCGACCGAATAACCCAGCAGCTGCAAGACGTTTTCCGTGGCGAATTCTATGGGCAAGCCGGTAACGCTGGCCCATTTAAACACCACCGCGGCACTTTGGCTGATGACTTGATAGGCCGCTTTCAAGCTTTTTTCCGATTGCTTTCGTCCGGTAATGTCTTGATGAATGCCGCAGAGTCTGATTGGGTTGCCGCTAACCGGGTCGCGCTCTACCACCGCTCCCGAGCCTTGAATCCATACCCAGCGTCCGTCTTTGTGCTGCATTCTAAATTCAACGACATAGGGTTTACCGGAGTCGACATGTTCGGCGATTAAATCGTGCACCCTGTCGCGGTCTTCCGGGTGCATGCGTTTGTCCCAATCGCCAACGTAGTGGTCCAGTTCGGTTTGGGTTAGGCCCAACATGTCCAGCCAGCGTTGATTAACCGAATGTTTCCCGCTTTGATAATCCCAATCCCAATAGCCAAGCTCCGCACCGTCGATGACCAGCGCCATCTGCTCTTGGATTTGCTTGCTCGCGCTAATATCGGCATGCAATTGCAGCAAATTGCCGGCATTCAAGCCGGTTAAGCGATTTAACGAAATACGTTGGTAATTTTGTCTGGAAAATGCGAATTCTTGCGGTTCCAGCTCTTTTGCGGCCCGAATTCGCGCGCACAAAGGACATTGCTCTTCCGCAAGTTGCGGTGGATGAAACCAGGTGTGTACCGATTGATGGATCAGTGCTTCTTCAGGTTGGTCAACCATGGTGGCGGCGGCTGAATTGACGGAGCAAATCAAGCCTTGGCGATCGACAATCACCGCCGGGTAAGGCAGTTTGGAAAAACATTCTTTATGCGTGGCGGAGCTTCGGGTGATATCGCCGTGTAAGCGTGCACGAACGCCAAACAGCAGGGTTAGTATGGCCAGGCCTAAAGAAGCGTGCAGTAGCGCCGGTAATTCGATAGCAATTCCCTTTGCAGCGCACAATTGCTTGCTTAACTCTAAAGCAAAGTCTACGCCTGCCAGTAACAAGGCAAGGCGTACATAACGAATGGAATCAGGCCCGGCCTTTAGCATCATGCGGCGACATTGAAAAACAAACTCGGGTAAATAGTAAACCGCAAGTGGATTGGGGACAATCGCCCTGCCGCCGCCGAGTGTTAACCAATCGGTATTTTATATGCAGCCCCTGCTTGTTCCTGAACGAGCTTGGGTACCAGATAGCCCGGCAAGTGCTCGCGTAGTACTTGCATCAACTGCACGGCGGTGTCGCTGCTAACTTCGAAATGTCCGACGCCGCGGGTCTTGTCCAAGCAATGCAAGTAATAGGGCAAAATGCCCAATGCAAAAAGTTGTTCGCTGAGTGCTATCAAGGTTGAGCCGTCGTCGTTGACCTTAGCGAGCAAAACGCTTTGATTTAATAAAGTCAGGCCCAACGACTTGAGTTTTTGACATGCCGACGCCACCTCCGGGCTTAACTCGTTGGGATGATTGGCATGCAAGACTATAACGATTCGAGCGGACACCTTTTGGAAAATCTCGAGTAAACCGGCGTCGATGCGTGCCGGCAAGACGACGGGTACCCGAGTATGGATGCGGATCCGGCGAATTCGACTTATGCAGCCTAATCGCTCGATCAAGTCGGCCAAGGCATCGTTGCCCAATAGTAACGGATCGCCACCGCTCAAAATGACCTCGGTCACATCGCTGAGGCTGGAGATGTATTGAACGGCCGCGGCGATTTTGCGTTTGCTCAGCTGTAAGTCCGCATATGGAAAATGGCGCCGAAAGCAATAGCGGCAGTGAATTGCACAAGCCCCCGTCGTAATTAACAGCACTCTGCCGCGATATTTTTGGATTACCCCGGGATGAGCAACCGCCGTCAAATCGCCTACGGGATCCAAGCTATAACCGGGATAGTCGATTAATTCGTCTCGAACCGGCAAAATTTGCCGCAGCAACGGGTCGTCCGGGTTGCCTTTTTCGATTCTTTCGGCGAAATATAGGGGAACCTTTAGTGGAAAACTTTTAACGTTGGAAATGGCCGATATAGTGCTGGGGTCGAGTTGCAGGTAATGGCATAACGCTTCCACGCTGGAAAATGCTTCGGCGAGTTGCCGCTGCCAATGGTCGCTTGCTAAGGTCAATGGAGCTCCAATTTCCGATTAAAATCCATATCCATTATAATCGCCGGATTTATTGTTTGTTTCACGAGGAAAAAATGGCGACTTACAGCACCAACGAATTCAAAGGTGGTTTAAAAATCATGCTGGACAACGATCCTTGTTCCATCATCGAAAACGAATTCGTCAAACCCGGCAAAGGCCAAGCGTTCAATCGCGTAAGAATCCGCAACCTGAAAACCGGGCGTGTCATCGAGCGTACTTTCAAATCCGGCGATACCGTGGAAGGGGCCGATGTAGTCGACATCGACATGCAGTATCTCTATAACGACGGCGAGTTCTGGCACTTCATGGTTCCCGATACCTTTGAACAATACCAAGCCGATAAAAGTGCGGTCGGCGACTCGATCAAATGGCTGAAAGAGCAAGATCTTTGCACCATGACCTTGTGGAACGATTCGCCGTTGTCGGTGACCCCGCCTAATTTCGTCGAACTGGCAATCACCGAGACCGATCCGGGCTTGAAAGGCGATACGTCCGGCGGCGGCGGCAAGCCGGCCATCTTGGAAACCGGCGCGGTAGTGCGCGTACCGTTGTTCGTGCAAATCGGCGAAGTGATTCGCGTGGATACCCGTACCGGCGAATACGTGTCCCGCGCCAAAGAACAGTGACAGAGGACTGGCAGCCGACTGCGGACCTGAGTCAGCTAAAGTCCAGAGCAAGTCTGCTGGCGGCTATTCGCCAATTCTTCGCGCAGCGCGAGGTAATGGAGGTCGAAACGCCGCTGCTGTGCCATACCACCGGAACCGATCCTAATCTGGCTTTTTTCCGCGCCGACTATGCGGGAACAACGCCCCAAACGCTGTTTCTGCAAACTTCGCCGGAGTTTGCGATGAAACGGCTGCTGGCGGCCGGAACCGGCAGCATCTATCAAATTTGCAAAGCCTTTCGCAATGGCGAAGCCGGGCGCTATCACAATCCGGAATTCACCATTCTCGAATGGTACCGGGTCGGTTTCGATCTGCAGCGTCTGATGGATGAAGTCACCGCATTATTGACCGGCTATTTAACGGCATTTTTTCCTGAGCTGTTGGTAGAACGCGCCAGCTACCGCGATTGGTTTCTGCGCTACTCAGGGATAGATCCTTTGGACTTCAATGCGCCGGTTTACCGCGCCTTTGCCGAACAAATCGGCCTGCCGGAGGCCGCCGAGCTATGCGGCGATCATCACGCCTTGTGGCTGGACTTGTTGTTCAGTCATCATCTGCAAAACCGTCTGCCGGTAAACACGATTTGCTTGATATACGACTATCCGTCCGTACAGTCTTCGTTGGCGCGCTTGCATCCGGCCGACCCGCGCATCTGTCAACGCTTCGAAGTGTTCATTAACGGCGTCGAGCTTGGCAACGGCTATTACGAACTGCGCGATGCCGTTGAGCAAGAAGCGCGGTTTGACGCCGAAATTCAATTTCGAACCCGCCAAGGCCTAACACCGGTCTGCAAAGACCGACGCTTACTGGCTGCGTTATCGCAGGGCCTGCCCGATTGCAGTGGGGTAGCCATCGGTTTGGATAGATTGCTGATGGTCGCCGGTCAAGCGCAAGATATTTCACAAGTATTGGCGTTTCCTATCGGGCGTGCCTGAGCGTGCTCTAAATTTTAAATGTGCGATTTGGCTGCGCATGCCACTGGCAATGCGATTCGAAATGTTTGCTGCCCGGCACGCCAGCCCTCATAAACGTTTCCCGGCGCAATTCCTACAACGCGAAATTGCCAAAAAACAGTCTGAATTACGCAATTCGGCTATCCTAAGCGCGTCTCATCAATGTAAGCAAAATAAACCGAGGAAGTGCCAGTGGATCTAGCAACTTTAGTGGGTTTTTTATTAGGCGTCGCCATCATCACTTCAGCCATCCTGACCGGAGGCGATCTGATGTTGTTTGTTGACATGCCGTCTATTTTAATCGTATTCGGCGGTACTTTCGGCGTGTCGTTAATGCGCCTGCCCATAGACGATTTCTTGCGCTCGTTCGGCGTAGTCGGCAGGGCTTTCATGAATAAAAAAGTCAATCCTAGCGTACTGATAGAAGAAGCCGTTACCCTGGCGGATATAGCACGTAAAAACGGTTTACTGGCATTGGAGTCTGCCGAAGTATCCGATCCGTTTATGAAAAAAGGCATACGCTTGTGCGTGGACGGCTACAATCCGGAGTTCGTCAGAAACTTGCTGCAACAGGATATAGATTTAATGGTCAGCCGTAACGAAGTCGGGCAGGGCATGTGGAAAGGTGTCGCCGATTTGGCACCGGCCATGGGCATGATAGGCACCTTGGTTGGTTTGGTGCAAATGTTGGCCAACATGTCCGACCCGTCGGCGATCGGCCCTGCTATGGCTGTTGCCTTGCTGACCACTTTATATGGCGCATTAATCGCCAACGTGTTTGCGCTGCCTATGATCGATAAATTGGCGTCCGTACTCAATTACGAAAAAGCCAACAAAGAACTGGTGATCAACTTTATCTCCAATTTGCAGGAAGGTACCAATCCCAAAGTATTGCGAACTCTTTTGAATACTTATGTGGCCGAGAAAAAACGTAACGAGGATTAACCATGTCCGATTGCCCTAAATGTCCTCCGGTAGGAGCGCCGATGTGGTTGGCGACTTTTGCCGACTTGATGTCGTTACTGATGTGTTTTTTCGTATTGCTGCTGTCCATGGCCAGCATGGACGTGCAGAAATTCAAGCACGTGGCCGACTCGTTGAAGCAGGCATTCGGGGTGCAACGGGTAATACCGGTCGACGACATTCCGATGGGAACCAGTATCATCGAGCAACATTTCACCCCGGGACAAGTGACGCCGACGCCGCTGGAGGAAATCAAACAATCGACTCAACAGCAATCGGAAAAAATGGACGAGTCGCCGGAGGCCATGGAGCTGGCTAAGCAAAAAATCATCGAAGCCAAGCTGGAAGAAATCAAGGAAGAGGCTGAAAAAATCAAAGAGCGCTTGAAAGAGGAAATCGAGCGCGGCATGGTGACGGTAGAAACCAAAGGTTTCAAAATCGTCATCAGAATTAACGAAAAAGGCTCGTTTGCCTCGGCCAGCGCGGTGCTGCAACCCGGTTTCGAACCGGTCATGGATAAAATTGCCGATTCGGTGGCGCAATCGCAAGGCAAAATCATCGTTGCCGGCCATAGCGACGACGTGCCGATCAAAACCATCATGTACCGCTCCAACTGGGAGCTATCCTCGTCGCGGGCGGTCACGGTCGCTCAATATTTGCTGGACAAAAAAGGCATAAATCCTAAACGCTTTTTGGTGGAAGGCTATGCGGACACCCAGCCTTTAGTGGCTAACGATTCCCCGCAAAATCGCGCGATCAACCGCCGGGTGGAAATCGTCATTGCCCGTAACGAGATCGATAGCGACAACGGCGGCGGGCCGGAAATTATTCAATCCGACAGTGTTACGGACCCGAAACTCTAAATTTTAGGAACTTGCCATGCAGAATACTCAAACCGAGAGGCGGCGTTTTTTTCGCATCGACGACAATGTCAGTTTAGCCTACCGCTTGATCGATCAAGCGACAGCGGATAAAGGCTTGCAAGCCGCGGGGCATTTTTCGCCCAATCATTCCTTGGCGGCGACCATGGATGTGCTTTCGCAAGAAGCCCTGCTGATCATGCAGCGCATAGCCGGCGATAACAAGGATTGCGTGGAACTGTACAAAGTGTTGGATGCAAAAATCAACGCAGTCGCTCAGGCGATTATGTTCGTTGGCAGCAATGTCAATGCGCAAAATTGCCAAGACGTCAATCTAAGTGCCTCGGGAATAGCCTTTCATCATAACCAAGCCATGGACATCGGCCAAAATCTGGCCATCGAGATTTATTTGCCCACCACTCTCGCCTTAATCCAAATATACGGTCAAGTGGTGGATTGCCGTTTGGGAGAAAACCCCAGTTTGGAGCCCGAACATTACCAAATCAGCGTCGATTTCACCCATATCCGCGAAGAAGACCAGGAATTGTTGATCAAACATATCGTGCGAGTACAGTGGCAGCAATTACGCGCAAAAAACGGCATGCTGAATTTATAGCCCTTCCGGCATTTGCCGGTTTGATCATAGTCAGACCGGTAACCGATATAACCTGGGTTCACTCATTGCCCTAGCGTCCTTTGAACCATATGAAAATGAAACATTATCCGGAAGACTGCACGCTTTGCCGCCTAATGCGCAGTATGGCGTTTAGCGGACTGGGCATGGGACTGGGGGCCGGCATTGCCTATCTATTCGGGGCATCGCGCCAAAACATGGTCTATTCCGGCATGGTGGTTGCGGCCATCATTATTTTCGGACTGTTTGGCAGGAATGGTAATAAACGTTAGCTTTTCATAACGCTAAGTCAAGAATTTTTTCATGACTTAACCATTTTGCGCTAAGTATCTGAACTAAAACCCATAAATAATTTCCCCGCTGCCACAGCTAAAAAAAGCCCTATCAGGCACAATATCTTGTGCTAACATTCCTAAAAAACACTATATACAGTGAAAAGCTAAATCCTATGCTCAGTTGCCGGTTATGTCGGCACAACAGACTAAGCGGAATTTTCGGGTAATACATCATTCATCACCTCCAGCTAACAAGGGACCTACGCATGACTGCCAAACTACAAGTCGTATCGCCGGCTAACGTTGAAATTCCGCTGCAAAGCGCCTCCCTGGACATCTGGGACAGCAAATATCGTTTGAAGACCAAGGACGGCAAGGCCATCGACGCCAGCATCGACGACACTTACAAACGGGTCGCCCGCGCGTTGGCCGACGTCGAAAAAACCAAGGCCTTGCGCGAACAGCATTACAAGGAATTCCTGTGGGCCTTGCGCCAGGGCGCGATTCCGGCCGGCCGCATCGTCTCCAACGCCGGCGCGCTGGAGCATAAACCGGCCACCTCCACCATCAACTGCACCGTGTCCGGCATCATCGAAGACTCGATGGACGACATTCTGCATAAAGTCCACGAAGCCGGCCTGACCCTGAAAGCCGGTTGCGGCATCGGCTACGAATTCTCGACCTTGCGGCCGCGCGACGCCTATGTGTCCGGCGCCGGCGCCTACACCTCCGGGCCGCTGTCGTTCATGGACATCTACGACAAGATGTGTTTTACCGTGTCGTCGGCCGGCGGCCGCCGCGGCGCGCAAATGGCCACCTTCGACGTGGCCCACCCGGACGTGGTCGATTTCATCCGCGCCAAACGCGAAGACGGCCGCTTGCGCCAATTCAACCTGTCGCTGTTGATTACCAGCGAATTCGTCGAAGCGGTGAAAAACAACGGCCCGTGGCCGCTGTCGTTCCCGATTACCGAGCGCGAACTAACGGCCGACCAGATCGATCTGGACGACGCGGCGAAAGTAATCTGGCGCGATCTGCCCAACAAAAAAGGCTATGTGGTCAACGACGCCGGCCTGGTGGCCTGCCGGATCAGCAAGGTGATGCCGGCCCGCCGTTTGTGGGACATCATCATGTCCTCCACCTACGATTACGCCGAACCCGGCTTTATCCTGATCGACAAGGTCAACGAGATGAACAACAACTGGTTCTGCGAACACATCCGCGCCACCAACCCCTGCGGCGAGCAGCCGCTGCCGCCCTACGGCTCCTGCCTGCTGGGCTCGATCAACCTGACCCGCTTCGTCGAACAGCCGTTCAGCGAGCAGGCCCGCTTCAACTGGGACAATTACCGCAAGACCGTGCGCATCTTCACCCGCATGCTGGACAACGTGGTCGAAATCAACGGTTTGCCGCTGCAAAAACAGCGCGACGAAATCACCGGCAAGCGCCGCCACGGCATGGGTTATCTGGGCCTGGGTTCGACCATCACCATGCTGGGCCTGAAATACGGTAACGCCGAATCGCTGGACTTTACCGAGGAAGTCACCAAGGTCATGGCCGTGGAAGGCTGGAAAACCGGCCTGGAACTAGCGAAGGAAAAAGGCCCGGCGCCTATCATGGAGCAATTGTTCGAAGTCACCGGCGAGATGCTGCACAAGCGTCCGGAAATGACAGCCGACGGCTACAAACTCGGCGACCAGGTCCCCGGCCGCGTGCTGCACGCCAAATACAGCCGCTACATGCAAAAACTGGCGCAAGCCGAGCCGGAGCTGGTCGCGCAACTGGCCGAAACCGGCTGCCGCTTTACTCACCACAGCTCGATCGCGCCGACCGGCACCATCTCGCTGTCCTTGGCCAACAACGCCAGCAACGGCATCGAACCCAGCTTCGCTCACCATTACTCGCGCAACGTGATCCGCGAAGGTAAAAAATCCAAGGAAAAAATCGACGTGTTCTCGTTCGAGCTGCTGGCCTACCGCCATCTGGTCAACGCCGACGCAATGCCTTACAGCGACGATCCGAAACAGCAATTGCCGGATTACTTCATCGCCGCCGACGACATCAGCCCCAAGCAACACGTGGACATCCAGGCCGCCGCCCAGCGCTGGATCGATTCGTCGATCTCCAAAACCGCCAACGTGCCGACCGATTACCCCTACGAAGACTTCAAGTCGATCTACGAATACGCCTACGAACAAGGCCTGAAAGGCTGCACCACTTTCCGCTTCAACCCGGAAGTGTTCCAGGGCGTGTTGGTCAAGGAATCGGATTTGGAAAACACCACCTACCAGTTCACGCTGGAAGACGGCCACGTGGTCGAATTCAAAGGCAACGAGGAAGTGGAATACGACGGCGAAATCCACACCGCCGCCAACTTGTTCGACGCGTTGAAGGAAGGGTATTACGGGAAGTTTTGATCGAGCGAAGCAATCGCATGAACGGTCCATTTTCCGATTACATCGTTTATGTCGATGAAAGCGGTGACCACGGTTTGAATAGTATCGACCCGAGTTATCCGATATTCGTGCTGGTATTTTGTATTTTCAAGAAAATCGATTACGTGAGTACCGTTGTGCCGTTGATTCAAGCCTTCAAACTCAAGCATTTCGGCCATGATCAGGTGGTTTTGCATGAAACCGATATTCGTCGCGATCGCGGCAGTTTTGCTTTCTTGAAAAGTCGGCAGCTCAAATCCGATTTTTTAAACGAATTGACGTTAATCATTCAGCAATCGCCGTTTACCTTAATCAGTTCCGTAATCGATAAACAACGTTACCGGCAAAAACATCAGGCTACGGAGAATCCTTACCATATCGGCTTGCGCTTCGGTTTGGAACGGATTTTTTATTGTTTGCGACAAACTTTTGTGACCCACATCGTCGTGGAACAACGCGGCAAAGTGGAAGACGACGAATTGGAGCTGGAGTTTCGGCGCATTTGCGCCGGAGATAACTACCTGCATAAGCCATTACCGTTCCAATTGGTATTTGCCGACAAGAAAAGCAATTCCGCCGGATTGCAATTGGCCGATTTGGTCGCACGCCCGATTGGGTTGCACTATTTGAGGCCGGAGCAAGTCAACAGGGCATTCGAAATCGTCAACGAAAAATTTTATACCAACGTTCGGGGCGACAGGCATGGTTACGGACTGAAATGCTACCCCTGAAAAACAAAAAGCCCCGATGTAACCACCGAGGCTTTTGGTCGACCGAGTATCCTCAATCCTTGGCGGCATTATCTGTTTGGCAACTTGTTTAGTCAAGTTCGGTAACAAACGAATTCAACAGACAAATTTAATAGGCAAGTAACATGACCCTACACAAAATCAGCAAAAAAATCGTCGGCTACAAAGTGCTGAGCAAGGACAGCGCCGAAACCGCCCAACCGGAAGCGGAAAAGCCGTCGCTGGAGTCGATGCACGAAAACGTCGAGCGGCCGGAAGTGCTGGTCGGCTCCACTTACAAAATCAAGACGCCGCAGTCCGAGCACGCCTTGTACATCACGATCAACGACATCATCCTCAACCAGGACACCGCCCACGAAGAGCGCCGGCCCTACGAAATCTTCATCAACTCCAAGAACATGGAGCATTTCCAATGGGTACTGGCCTTGACCCGGGTGATCTCGGCGGTATTCCGCAAGGGCGGCGACGCCACCTTTTTGGTGGAAGAGCTGAAAGCGGTGTTCGACCCGCGCGGCGGCTATTTCAAAAAAGGCGGCGTGTTCATGCCGTCCTTGGTCGCCGAAATCGGTTCCGCGATCGAGTCGCACCTAAAGCATATCGGCATGATCAAGCCGGAGAAACTCAGCGATCATCATCAGCAGTTGTTGGACGAAAAGCGCCGCGAGTTCGAGGCTTTGCACGGTTCCAGCGAGGGGCAGGCGTTTCCGGAAAAGGCGGTGCTTTGTAATAAATGTTCGACTAAGGCGATGGTGTTGATGGATGGGTGTATGACTTGTTTGAATTGTGGGGAGTCGAAGTGTGGGTGATGTTGAGCCTGTAAGCAAGATATGTGACGTTTTTTATCTACCAAATGCTTCAGAAACGTTATACTAGACACTACTGGTGATGTCATCCATGAAAAAATTTGATAAATTGCTTAGAGAGCTGGAAGACATGGCCAGTGGCGCAAACACTTCGTGCAAAGACTTTACCGGATTGTTAAAAAAACTTGGTTTTGACATTGAAGATTGTGAAAGTGGCGGTCATAAAATTGCAAAGCATTCAGCCATTAAATTACTTGAATATCCCGATTACAACTGTGGACATAATCCAGGAACACATGTTAAACGCGTATACGTAAACAAATTATATAAATTTGTTAATAATTATAAAGATGTTATCAAGGAGCATTTAAAATGAAATTCGATCCAGAAGCATACACTATTTCAATTCGTAAGGAAGAACATTATGGTGAAATTTTATATGTTGGCAGAGTATCCGAATTTCCAAACATTAGCTCATTCGAAGAAACCTTTGAAGAAGCTAGGTCGTTAGTTATTGATGCCATTAAAACTCTGAAAAAAATAGCTGATGAAACACAGGCTGAGTTACCGAAACCTTATCCAGTACCATCAGATGAGTTTAGCGGTCGTGTTACGCTGAGATTGCCAAAATCCTTGCATGCAAAAGTATCAAAATTTGCAGAACAAGAAGATGTGAGTGTTAACCAATATTTAGTTACTGCTATTGCAACTTATGTCGGAGAAACGGATGGCATATCTAAAGTTGTCTCTGCAGCAACTGTTTCGGTTGGTCAAATAATTCATCATGCGATCAACACTGCGGTTACCACTGTCGCATCATGGATAACTATTCCGAGTTCAGGGAACGTGGTTATTACTAAATATGACAAAACACCTTACTTAACACTACCCTCAGGGTATAGCGGAGGGACACAATAATGGCTGAAGTAAAACAAATAGCGTACACAAACAAGGAACTATTATTACTTCTCTTGAAGGATCAAGGAATTAATGAAGGTAACTGGATATTGGGAGCTCAATTGACTTTTACTGCTATGAATATTGGCCACTCACCTGATGGCTCTGATGTATCACCTGCAGGTGTAGTCGGTGTTACCGGTGTTGTTATTGAGCGAGTTCCTGAGCCATTGCCGTTTTCGATAAATGCCGAAGAAGTGAATCCTACTAAATAGCCGCGTAAGGTGGGCACGGTTTCTGTGCCCACGCGGAATTTAAAACTTGTATGAATATTGTTTCGCTATCGCGAAGCCTGATTTAACGCCGGTTCGCGGACCGGCAACCGCGATACTTTCTTTTGTTTGGCCAAAAGAAAGGGCCGTAGGATGTGCTGAACAAAGTGAAGCGCATCGGTCACGTAATCGGACGCGTGTTTTAATTTTAAAGCCGGGTAGGGTGGGCACGGTTTTTGTGCCCACGCGGGATTACAAGTTTGAATCAATAATGATTCGCTACTGCGAAGCCTAATTTAACGCCGGTTCGCGGACCGGCAACCGCGATACTTTTCTTTGCTTGTCCAAAGAAAAGTATCCAAAAGAAACGACACCCCATGCCGCTTGAATCCTGCGCTCCTCCGGGTTTGTGCGGGGTTTTCGGAAGGGCTGTCCTAGCCCTCCGAAAACGCGCGGCATCCCTGCCGCGCCCCTGTCGGGCTGATCCGCCCAAACCCTCCGGTGCTCGGCGCGGCATAAGGGGATTTGATATGCGCTTCGCGCGAAAAGGTGCGGCCGCGTTGCGGCCATTTTTGACTGGTAACCAAGCTCCGGCTTGGTTACCTGATCTTGGAAGCTGTTGCTTCTCGATTAAATTAACGAAAGCTGGAGCTTTCAAGATAAAGTTCCCAAACTGGAGTTTGGGAACCAGAAACTGTATTAGTTGTTTAGATATCGTGAAGCCCGATTTAACGCCGGCTGGCGGGAAGCAAACCAATGAGCATTATTCTGCTGCCCGGTAAGCCGCTGATTACCTGCGAGACCGGTTCGGGGTTGGTCCCGTTATTCCGCCCCGAGCATCGCGGATTTTGACGAGATTAGCCCGAAGGGGCGATGCATGGATGCATCGCGTTTTACGCAGGGGCTGGGAAGCCCCTTCGGAAAACCCTCGGCAAAATCGAGAAGCGCAGGACAAATCGGCAGGACAGCCGATTTGCATGCGTAGCATCCGAAGGGCGAGGCTCTGGGATGAGCCGAGTGAGCTAGGCGGAATGCCGGGTGTCGTTTCTTTTGGGTACTTTTCTTTCGACTGCATGGATGCAGGAGGTAGAGCAATGCAGGAGCAATTGCCGAGGACAAGTAAAGAAAAGTATCCCGCTTGTCGGTGCGGGAACCGGCATTCAAAAAGCATCCGCCGCGATAGCGACGCTACTGAGACAAGCGGTTGTCGATAATTCAGGAGCGATCCGGTAGCCGGCACAGTAGCTATTCGCATATGCGTAATCGGACGCATGTACAAATTGGTATAGAGTTGCTGTAATGGTTTGGCTCGCGCGTTGCCTGTTTTAACGCCGGTTTTATCGTGCGGATGTGAAAACGGTTTGCTTCGTAATGCAAATTAGGCATCGCGTTGGATTCCAAGCTTGTTTAACGAAAACTGAGGTAGATGTGAAACTATCGTCTTTGATTTTATCTGTGTTGATTTTAGCGGCCTGTTCAACTCACCAACTAAAAACGGCATCGCCGGAAAATGTTTCAAGTTATGGCAAGGATATTAAGCTCAATGTCACGGGCGCACATTCTGAGATTGTCGATAAACTTACGCGTTATATTCAGGCTTCGCTTTTAACCGAGGGATTTAATGTTGTCGCCGACGAGAATGCTACCCACCTGGATGTAGCGATTTCGGAATTCGATCCCGGTAACGCTGCATTGCGCTTGACTATAGGTTTTGGCGCTGGCAGGGGATCGTTGGTTTATAACGCCAAATACACGAAAAACGGCAAGCTGTTGGTCGATTACGACGGAGCGGAGCGCTTCACCGGCTTGGAAATCGCACCGGGAACCAAATATGAGACTTTTAGAAATTTTGGCGGCGAGGAAACCTCGACGCTGATTTTGCTGGAAGAAGCCTCAAAACATATCGTTGAACAGGCCACGGCAAATAGGCGATAAGCCGACAGCCGTCTCGGCTTCGTCAACACCCGTAGCGAGGCATAACCAGCCGTATGTTTTATTTCGAACGCCTTGGTTTTTTAGGCTTGCACTAAGGCGCGCTTACGCCGGTTCGTGAACCGGCAACTACGATTCTTTCGCTACAAGCCATCGCAGGTTTTCGCCCTGTAAGCCAGCCTAGTGGACGCGCAAATCCGCGCCGGGCGAAATTGTGCTCGGCCAAAAAAGAATGTATCCAAAGACTGGCCATCCCATGCGACTTAGCTCGCTCGGCATGTGCTTGTACCTCGCTGCTTCGGGCGAATCCGCTGGCGACGCAATCGAAAGAAATTCGGCTGTCGATCCGTGAATCGACGTAGATTAACCGTCGCGATAGCGACAAATAATAAACCACGATCAATGAAACCCACACTCACCATGCAAATCTGGGTCGATGCCGACGCCTGCCCCAAGGCGGTCAAGGATATTCTGTTTCGGGCGGCGGAACGCTGCCGGGTTATGACGACCTTGGTCGCCAACCAATCGCTACCGATACCGCCTTCGCGCTATATCCGCATGTTGCAGGTCGGCCGTGGTTTCGATGTGGCCGACAATGAGATCGTCCGGCGCATAGCGGCAGGCGATTTGCTGATCACCGGCGACATTCCGTTGGCAGCGCAGGCCATCGCCAAGGGCGGTCATGTCATCGATACCCGCGGCGAAGCCTACAGCCGCGAGAATATCGGCGAACGTTTGGCAATGAGGGATTTCATGGATGGCTTGCGCGCCAGCGGCGTCGATACCGGCGGGCCGGCGGCGCTCAGTGCGCGCGATGTGCAAAACTTTGCCAATCAATTGGATCGGTTTTTGGCCCGGCAGGCCGACACGCGCTAGACTGCGGTCGAGAGTTGTCGTTAACCTTTAGTCGGCGCCGCGATCTGTCCGAAAGTTGCGATTTGCGCTAAATGCGAGCTTCGGTCATCCGGATTCGTTCCGCAACAATTTACAGCCACAACGAAAAGCCTTGATTTTCTTGACATAGGAAAAAGCCCTTTCCAAACTCTCGTGTACGGCTGCAGCAACAATCCGCCGACCGATCAAAAGCAGGTTGCCGACCATGCCATTGCGGATAGCCGAGATGGTCAAGCCAATTCGAGATGCACGACTGGAGATGCGTGTGGCGCGTAATCGCTTCGACGCAGATCAATGTTCTCATTATGCTAGTACTCGTTCCAGTGCTTGCAGCTGACACCTAACGGTTTGTCGTTTCGGTGCAGCCATTGTGCCGGACTGCCGGCCGAACGTTGCTAGCAAATGCGGTCAAATTTACATCCATATCACTGGAGAACCTTCATGAGCGAGCAAGCTAAGCATTTTCGCCAACTAATCGAAGCGCAGTTGGCAGAATGGATTGCCCAGGCCGATTTGTTGAAAGCCAAGGCTAAGCATTTGGCGGCCGACGCCAGGACAGAATTCGATCAGCAATTGCATAAACTGGAAGCGCAAAAGACGGAATTAACCGAATACTTGCATACGTTAAATCAAATCAACAAAACCGAATGGAACGATATCAAGCAAGAGGCCGAAAACAAATTTCATGGTTTTTGCGGTGCGGCCAAGCAATTCATGGATCAGTACAAATGAGGCGATTTCCAGCATCAGAAACAAGTACAACGACATTTTAATCCTAGTTGGCATTGCTTAGATTCTTGGGCCAACAGAAAGAGTGTCGGGCATCAATGGCAAATATTGGCTTGAAAGGCTGTTTATAACGCCGGTAGCTATGGATCGTGTTGTGCGAATGTGAAAGAGGGGGGGAAGGTTTTTTAACTCGTTTTTCGAAGCGTTGGATCAGGGCTGCCGATAAAGCCGGCGGACGCCTGAGCGCCCGCCGTTTTGAATGCGCCCGACTTAGTCGTCGTCCGGCCCGTTATGACAGGTGTAGCAGCCGACCGGTTCGCCGCGTTTGACCGTCTTGGTTCCCCATTCGGTGTTCCAGGTTCTGTCGGCAGCGGCGCGAGACAATACCGTACCGCGCAGGGTTTGGCCGTGGCAGGCTTTACATTCGCCGGGTTGGCGTTCGTAAAAAGCCGGATGACCGCGGTCTTCGTCCAATGCCCAACGGCTATCGCCGACGTTGTGCATGCCATGCGGTCCGGCCAACGTCGGCGCCAAACTGCCGGGTTTGTGGCAAGTCGAGCATTCGCTGATCGTACCGACGTGGCCTTGTAAGTCGGTAGCCGTAATGTCGTCATTGGGATGTGCCGCGTCGCCCGGCCAAATCGCGTGGGTGCTGCCGTGGCAGCCTTCGCAAGCAATGCCGCTATGGCCTTTGCTAAAGCGGAACAACTTGCCGTCGTTCTCGGCGAAGCGTTTATTGCCGGCCAATAGCGGCGAGGCGGCCGGATCGTTGCGGTCGTATGCGTGCAGCAAGCGTATGCCGTCGGTAGCCAGATCGGCATTGATCGCCGGCTTTGCCGAGGCGGGTATCAGATGTTTGACCGCATCGCCGGTGTGACAGGATTGACAACGCGGCTCGTCCGACCAGGCCTTGCGTTTCAAGTCGGTAGTGCGTTTGTCGATAGTACCGTATGTCTTTAAATTGTTGACGGCACCCACGGCTTGCATACCGCCGTGACAGTTTTGGCAAGTCACCGTATCGGTCATTGCCCCGCGTAAACATTTGGTTTCCGTGCCCGGATGGCATTGATAACAGGCTTGCTGATCCGGGGCCGGCACGCCGTTTAACGCGGGGTCTAAACCCGCGACCGGCGCCGGTTGGTCGTAAATGGTTTTGCCGTCCACTTGGCTGATTTTGTTGCCGGCGTGATACGCATGCATGACTTCGGACATCCATTTGTGGCCGACTTGATTGCCGGTCGGACGGCCGTTGCCGGCCAAATCCAACGCGGGGGAATAATGGCAACTGGCGCACAACACGGGTTGGTTGGCCTGCAAGGCGGTACGGTGGCGATTGTCGTGCAAGCGCAAGATATTGCTGCGGGTCTGCACTTCCACATCGGCCGCGTTCGACCAATTTTGCCCCTGCGCGGCTTTCTTGCCGGTGGCGTGGCAGTTGCTGCAGGTGGTTTCGTCGGAAACCGGTACGACTATGTCGGTAAAGGCCAGTTCGACGTTTGGATTGTTTTTGTCGTATGCGCTAATCCGCAGCATCGGGTAAGGATTGTTGTTGCCGTTATCGTCGGTCGGCAAAATCGGTATGCCGGTAGCGGAAAATAAATTCAGCGAACTGTTCCAATTCAGGGAACGCAAGCTGTCGTCCTGAGTATCGTTTGGCATGTATAAGCCCAACAAGCCTTGCCCTTCGGCCAATGCCGCACCGTATAACAGTTCGGCATTGGATTTATCGCTATTTGCGGCTTGATCCCAAAAATTGGTTTTATGCAAAGAGCTGCTATTGATCGAGCCTTGGCTATCGGCAACCGGCGCATAACGCAACTGCAAGGCGGAACTATTCAACACATGCGGCTTTCCGGCCGCATCCTGCGCGACGACCTGCGCGTTGACGACATTGAAGGGCGGTAAAATCGAAAACACCGTAAAGTCTTTGTCGACGCAATGCATCCCTAAGTCGTTGCTCGCCAGCAGTTTGAAATTGCGGAAAAACGTCAAATCGGTGGTAGTGTCGCCGCCGCCCGAGTTATTACCGGTTTGATACTGAAATTCGAGGGCGTTGCTTTTTTTCTTGGCGCGGGTCACCAAACGTACCGATATGCTGCCGCTGCCCTGGGGTAGGGTCAAGGTCACTTGCTGGTTATTCCACGAACCGACGGCGGATTTGTTCAAGCGCTTACCACCCAACAAAATCTTGCCGGGCTTGTTGCCTAAATTCTCGCCGGTTATGGTTAAGGTTTGCCCTGGGGCGCCGGAGTTGGGAGATAAAGCGCTGATGCTGGGTGTTTGCTTGGAATGGGCATCGGCGTTGGCTGGAAGATAAATTGATGTGAAAACAACAATTAACATCAGGAACGCAAAGTGCTGGAGTCTAGCCATGTCAGTCTCCAAAAGTATTTTAGGAAATACTAATTATGCGCGGCTAAGCAAAACTTTGCATGATTTTTTCATTAAATAATTTGTGGTTATTTTGACCATTCTGGCTGCCGAGCATGCGCCGAAAAACCTGGATTCGGCACAGACGATAAAACGTTTCGATGGATGCCGTGTGTTTAGCGTACAAGAAATTCTCAAAGCGATACCGGCCAGCGCCAAGATTTCGATACGATTTACCCTTGCAATTCCGTACGCCCGGCGGGGAAAATGGCTGCTCGACCCTATGTTAAAGCCAAGGAGCGCGTTATGAGCAGTCCCGCCCGTTATATCCGCTGGTTCCACGAATTGACCATCCACGACATCCCGCTGGTTGGCGGCAAGAATGCGTCGCTGGGCGAAATGTATCGAGAACTGGCCGGGCAGGGGGTAATAGTGCCGAACGGTTTTGCGGTCACTGCCGAGGCTTACCGTTATCTGTTGGATCAAGCCGGGGCGTGGGATGATTTGCACGCCTTGCTGGATAGGGTAGACGCCGACGACGTGGCCGATTTGGCCCGCCGGGCCGGACAAGCGCGGGAACTGGTATACGCAGCGCCGCTGCCTGAGGATTTGCAGGCCGAGATTTTAGCCGCATTCGCCGAATTGCAGCGCGAATACGGCGACCAGCTAACCGTCGCAGTGCGCAGTTCCGCCACGGCCGAGGACCTGCCGACCGCCAGTTTTGCCGGCCAACAGGATACTTATTTGAACATACGCGGCGGACAAGCGCTGCTGGATGCCTGCAAACGCTGCTTTGCCAGTTTGTTTACCGACCGGGCGATTCATTACCGTATCGATCAGGGGTTTGACCATTTCAAAATCGGTTTGTCTATCGGCGTGATGAAAATGGTGCGTTCGGATTTGGCGGCCAGCGGGGTGATGTTTTCGCTGGATACCGAATCCGGCTTCGAAGATGTGGTATTCATCACCGGCGCGTACGGTTTGGGAGAAAACGTGGTGCAGGGTGCGGTTGACCCGGACGAGTTTTACGTGCATAAACCGACGTTCAACCAGGGTTTCCGTGCCGTGCTGCGCCGCAATTTGGGGGCCAAGAAAATCAAGATGGTCTACAGCGACGGCAGCACCCGCGAGCCTATCCGCAACATCGTAACCTCGGCCGCCGAACGCGCCCGTTTTTGCATCAGCGATGCCGACGTGCTGCAACTGGCCGATTTCGCGCTGAAGATCGAACGGCATTACGGCCGGCCGATGGACATGGAATGGGCTAAGGACGGGCTGGACGGCAAGTTGTACATCGTGCAGGCTCGCCCGGAGACCGTGGCTTCCCAGCGAGAACCCCAATGGCTGGAGCAATTCGAATTGCTGCAACGTGGCGAGGTGCTGGTCAAAGGCCACGCAGTCGGCAGCAAAATTGCACACGGGACGGCGCGGGTGATTACCCGGCTGTCGCAATTGACCGATTTTAAGCCAGGCGAGGTGCTGGTGGCCGATATGACGACGCCGGATTGGGAGCCCGTGATGAAAACCGCCGCCGCTATCGTCACCAACCGCGGCGGGCGTACTTGCCACGCGGCCATCATAGCCCGCGAATTGGGGGTGCCGGCAGTGATAGGCTGCGACAACGCCACGGCGGCGATAACTAACGGGCAAACCGTGACGGTGTCCTGCGCGGAAGGCGACGTCGGCAAGGTTTATGCCGGCCACTTGGAATTTAACGTGCTGCGCACCGATTTGAGCGCGATGGAGCGGCCGAAAACCAAGATCATGTTGAATCTGGGCAATCCGGAATTGGCGTTTAAACTGAGCTTTTTGCCCAACGACGGGGTCGGTTTGGCGCGGATGGAGTTCATCATCACCGAATACATCAAGGCTCATCCCATGGCTTTGCTGCATCCGGAAAAAGTCGCCGACGCAGCCGAACTGGCGTTACTGCAAGATTTGACTGCGGGTTTTGAGCGGCCGGCGGAGTTTTTCGTGCAGCGTCTGGCGGAAGGTGTCGGCAGCATCGCCGCGGCGTTTTATCCCAAGCCGGTGGTAGTCAGAATGTCCGACTTTAAAAGCAACGAATACGCGACCTTGCTGGGCGGGCACTGGTTCGAGCACGACGAGGCCAACCCGATGATAGGTTTTCGCGGAGCGTCGCGTTACGTGCACCCGGCCTATGCCGAAGGTTTCGCGCTGGAGTGCGCGGCCATGAAACGGGTGCGTGATGACATGGGGTTGCACAACGTGATCTTGATGATTCCGTTCTGCCGTCGCATTGAGGAAGCCGAGAAGGTGTTGGCCTATATGGCCGAATGCGGTTTGCGCCGCGGTGCGAACGGTTTGCAGATTTACGTGATGTGCGAGATTCCGAATAACGTAATCTTGATCGACGAGTTCGCCAAATTGTTCGACGGTTTTTCCATCGGCTCCAACGACCTGACGCAATTGACGCTGGGCGTGGACCGGGATTCGGAAATCGTCGCTCACGATTTCGACGAGCGCGATCCCGGCGTCAAGACCCTGATTAAGTTAGCCGTGGAAGGCTGCAGGCGCAACGGCAAGCATTCCGGCTTATGCGGGCAAGCACCGTCGGATTACCCGGAAATGGCCGACTACTTGGTGGAAATAGGCATAGATTCGATGAGTTTGAATCCGGATACCGTGCTGAAAACCACCCAACGGATTGTCGCGTTGGAACGCCGCCGAGAAGCGAGTTGAACCCGTAGCCGTTCCATCCCGGCACGCCTTATGTCGGTTTTGTCAATGCAGCGTGGCTTGCACTTCCTGCACAGGCGTAAACATCTGCATGTGTTCGTTGGCGTTGAACAACACCTTTTGTTCGGTAAAGAATTCGGCGGCGGCGTCTATCGCGTCCAGAATCACCGCGTGGACGTATTCCTCGGCTCGCTCGGATTGCAGCATGTTGGCCGGCACCGCCGCTTCGAAACGGGCGATCAGGCTTTCTTGGTCGTAGGCCCGCAATCTTAATCCCAGAAAATCGGCTTGTTCGTGGACCCCGGGTAGCATGTAAACGATGTCCACCGTAGGGCTGCGCTGCTGGGCCGGATGATTGCGCAATGCAGCCAACTCACGTGCAACTTTGATGATGGCTTTGGCCACCACGCTGTCTTCCAATGCTCTGTCGGGCATCATCGAGCTGATATATAAGGCCATATTGTCCTCTAAACTGAATGGTTTCGTATTACTGAAAGCAAGTTTCAGGCCGCAGGAAAATGACGGGTTCCTTGCATTGGTTCGCCGTTTAAGCGCTTGATAATGCCCGTACTTTTAATTGAATAACAGATAACGCCGCATTCGTTGTCGCGGATTTTTGTAGCAAACGCGCGGGTTTTTATGCAGCGCGCGCTCGGGTTAGCGTAAACCCGACAGTTCACTCGGCGAGCAGTTGGGTCGCATAAACCCGCAATTGCTCAAGAATTTCGAGATTTACTCCCGGTCGCTGCGCCAGGTCTTGCAATTGTTGCAGGTAGACGCCCGGAGCGTTGTCCGGGCCGTCTACCTGCAAGCGTTGGCGACGGAAGGCGCGCCAAGCGGCTCGTTCGGCGTCGCTCAAAGTGTGCGGATAATTGCGGGCTCGGTAGCGAAACAGCATTTGCGCTAAGCGGGTGTCTGTAAACTGCAGGTTCAATTCGGCTAATCGAGCCGGCGGCGTTTGCCGTATGGTTTGCATGGCGGCTTTGTCGGCGTGACTGAAAAAACCGCCGCTATAGATCTGCAAGTCCGGATCGTCCGCCGGATCGGCAGGGTCGCGCACGAATACCTGCTGCAGCTTGGTCTGCAACTCGCGGCCGAATCCGGCTTGGATCTGTGCCAAATGCCGTTGGCATAAGCCGATGTCGATCTTCAATCGCTCGGCGTCGGCCGGGCGCACTACCTTGAGCGGCGCCAACACCGGAGATTTATTCACGTGCACGGTTTTGAGCGCGATGCGGGCAACGCCGTCCGGCAGTTCATCATTCGCCACGAATAAACGCTGTTTGATTCCATCGCTGCTGAGTTCCAGCAAGGCCGTCGGGTCGACGCTAAGGTCGTAAACCACAACCTCGTTTTGATTCTTAGGATGCAGACATAGCGGCAACACGATGGCGATACAGTGGTTTTTGGCCGGGTAGCGGCCGGAGACATGCACCAGGGGCGTAAAGCTACCGACATTCAGCAAGCGTAGCGCCGCTTGTTTGCTGCGGTTTACATACAAGTACTGGTACAGCTTGGCTTGCTTGCGGCCTATCAATTTGGCCAGAGCGATGGTGGCGTAGACGTCCGACAAGGCGTCGTGCGCGGCTGCGTGGCCTATGCCGTTGGCGGCGGTTAACAGCTCCAACCGGAAACTAGGCGTTCCATCCTCGTCCAGCGGCCATTCCACGCCGTCGGGCCGCAACGCGCGAGCGGCTCGCACCACGTCGATCAAATCCCAGCGCGAATTGCCGTTTTGCCATTCCCGTGCATATGGGTCGAAAAAATTGCGGTACAGCAGATTGCGAGTGACTTCGTCGTCGAAGCGGATGCTGTTGTATCCCAAGCTACAGGTACCTGCTTGCACCAACTCCGCGTGAATGCGGGCGATGAATTCGGCTTCGCAGCAGCCTTGCGCGTTGACCGTTTGCGGGGTGATGCCGGTGATCAAGCAGGCTTGCGGGTGCGGAAGGTAGTCGTCGGCAAGTTTGCAATACAGCATGACCGGATCGCCGATGGGATTGAAGTCCGTATCGGTGCGTATGCCGGCAAACTGACTGGCCCGGTCGCGTTGCGGGTCGGTGCCGAAGGTTTCGTAATCGTGCCAAAAAAAACTGTTTGCGCTCATGGCCTGAATGTAAAGTCTTAGCAAATACCTGGGATTTTTTCCGCAAAGCGGCTTTTGCGGCTCTCGGCATCGGGATTTTATTTTATAATTGCCGGCTAGTTTTATGAGACTCCGATAGGAAAGAATTATGAAAAAAACCTCGCTATTCGTTTCGGCTGCGTTGTTGCTGTTCAGCGGTCTGGTCAACGCACACGGTCCGGTCAGAGGCAAAATGACCGCCACTATCACCATCGACGCACCGGCCGCTAAAGTTTGGGACGTGATTAAAAACTACGACGATATGTCTTGGCATCCGGGCATCAAAAGCGTCAAAGCCGACGCCGGCAACAACAAAGGCTCCGTGCGGGTATTGACCTTGGCCGACGGTACCATTACAGAAGAGCTGAAAGCCTATGACGATGCCAAAATGTCTTACAAATACAAAATCACCGACATGAGCTCGACCGGTACTATCAAGCACGCCGGCCAGGACGAGGCCTTGCCCGTATTGCCGGTCGGCAACTATGCGGCCGAGATTTCGGTGGCGGATAAGGGCGGTAAGGCCGAAGTGGAGTGGGTAGCCACTTATTACCGCGCCTACGTCAACAACAATCCGCCGGCCGAACTGAACGAAGAAGCTGCCGACAAAGCGGTTACCGACGTGTTGACTACGGGTTTGGAAGCCATTGCTAAAAAAGTAGCCCCCGGCAGCAGCGCTAAAGCCAGCACCGAGTTAAAACGTTAACCGCGTCTGCAACGGCTTTCGGCGTGCGCCGCTGAAAGCCGTATGCGTTTTCGAGCCCAATATGCCCAACTATTCGTTTGCCGCTATCGTACTGCTGACATTGATCAGCAAAGTAGCGTCGGCCCAGCCTTTCGCCTTCATCACCAATCAGCTTGATAACAGCGTATCGGTGATCGATACCGCATCGCAAACTGTGGTGCAGACTGTCAAAATCGACGGCAAACCGGCCGGTGTTGCAGTCAATGGGCCGCGTCGCCACATCTATTTCAGCACCCCGGAAGGCGGCGGTTTCGCGGTGATGGACCGCGACTCCTTCCAAATTTTAAACAAGGTCAAAGTCGGCGGTGCCTCGTTAGGGATTGCCGTGGATAACAGCGGCGAACGGGTGTTCGTAGCGGATTGGTACGAACATTCGGTGGCGGTATTCGATACCGAAAAGTTTGTGCAAAAAGCCGTGATCAGCGTGGGCAAGTCGCCGTCCGGCATGACGGTTAGTCCGGATAACAAATGGCTGTACGTTGCTAACCGGGTGGACGATTCGGTGTCGCAAATCGATCTGAATAAATTGACCATACGCAATACCACCAAGGTGGGTGCCCACCCTTTCGGGATAGCGGTGGACAGCCAAGGTAAACGTTTGTATACCGCCAACGTAGAAAGCGACGACGTGACCGTTTTGGATACGAAACGCTTGAAACGGCTGGCGACCGTAAAAGTCGGCGCTCGGCCTTATGCCGTTACTTTGGCGCTGAACGACAAGCTGTTGTTCGTCACCAATCAGGACGACAGTACCGTTTCCGCCATCGATACCGCCTCGCTTAAAACCGTGGCAGTGATTCCGGTGGGCGACAAGCCGGAAGGTATCAGCACTCATCCGAACGGCCATTTAATCTATGTGGCCAATTGGTTTGACAACAATGTATCGGTGATAGACGCGGTATCGTTGACAGTGGTCAACACCATTGCCACCGGCGAGGGTAGCCGGGCATTCGGGGAGTTTATCAGCCCTTAACCGCGTGATACACTGCGCGCCGTTTTAATTTCCGTGTAAAAGACTATGGCAGAGACCGTTGAAGAATTGACGATACGCTACGAAGACGGCGGTATCGAGACCGTAAAAGAGTTGGATAAAAAAATCCTCAGCAAAGGGGCTTGGGCGACGGTCATTTTCCGTTATCAAGATTGGGAGCCCAGCAAAAACCAATATAGCGCCGACCGATTCAGCATACGCCGCTATCAAAAACGGAACGGCGAATATCAGCAAAAATCCAAATTCAACATTTCCAGCGAAAAGCAAGCGCAGGAAATCATCGATGCATTGCAGGGCTGGTTAAGCGAGCAATAAACGGGAGGGCCGAAAAAGGGCATTCGGACGTTCGGCTATTTACTGCCGTCGTCCACCCATTCGTAGATTTCGGTTAATAGAGGATCGCACTTGCAGCAGCTGCTGCCGCAATTGGATTGTGTAGGACTCAATCTAACCTTGCCCTTATTAATCCACTTACCCAACATGCCGCGAATCGCATCGGCGTCCACGCCGAAACGCAACACTAAATCGTTCAAACTGACCCGGCGCTTGTCTTGAAGATAGTTGCGCAAGTCCGACAAGATCACGTTAGCGCCCCATGCCGCTGATTGGGTTGCCGGCTACCGTAATAGCGCAAAATCCCGATTACCGCTACAAACAAAATAGTAAATAGAACTATCCAAAAAACGGCTAGGGCGGGTTGTTGCGCGAAGTTAACGGCTTGATAAAACACGGTCGCCGCCATATAAGCTAGAAAAGTCGTCCAGCAGCCGACGAATACGGCCCAGGCAGGGCTGGTTTCTTTGTAAATTGCCGCGCTGGCCGCCACGCACGGGGCGTACAGCAAGATAAACAGCAAATACGCGAAGGCCCCGGTTTTACCGGCGAATTGGTTTTGCATCACGCCGAAGGTTGCGACTTTAACTTCTTGCCGCTCTGCCGCTTGAGCGGCGTCGGAAATGGCTGCAATGCCTAAACCCAAGGGATCCAGCACTTTGTCGGCCAAATCGGCCAAATTCTCCGGCACCGTCTTGCACGCGGCCAACAGCGCCTGTTTTAATTCGAACTCCGGTGCGGCTTCTGCCTCCCCGGTTTCGGCCATCTGGCTATATAAGGCGTCCAAAGTACCGACGACGGCCTCTTTAGCCAGAACGCCGGTAAAAATTCCGACAGTGGCGGGCCAATTATCTTCACGGATGCCCATGGGGCTAAACAAAGGGGTTAATGTTCTGCCGATTTGGCTCAATACCGATTGGTCGCTGTTTTCCCGGCCGAAACTACCGTCCGTACCCAACGAGTTGAGTATGTTTAAAATTAATACCATGGGGACGATGACTTTGCCTGCGTTGAAAATAAAGGTTTTCAATCGGTCCCAGGTTTTAATGTAAATCCCGCGTAGCGTAGGTAAATGGTAAGTCGGCAATTCCATTAAAAACGGGGTGGGTTCGCCTTGCAGCAGGGTGTGGCGCATGATCAAGCCGGTCAATACCGCTACGAATATGCCGAATAAATACAGGCCGAACACCAGATTTTGTCCGCCGACCGGAAAAAACGCCGCCGCGAACAACGCATAGACCGGCAAGCGCGCACCGCAGGACATGAATGGGTTCATTAGGTTGGTCAGAATCCTATCGCGCGGATTGTCCAAGGTGCGGGTGGCGATGATGGCCGGCACGTTGCAACCGAACCCGACTATCATAGGCACGAACGATTTACCCGGCAGGCCGATTAAGCACATGAAGCGGTCCATCACGAACGCGGCCCTGGACATATAGCCGGAATCTTCCAGCGCCGATAGGAAAATAAATAGAAATCCAACGATCGGAATGAAGGTAGCGACCACCTGCACGCCGCCGCCTATGCCGTTGGTCAACAAAACCACCAGCCAATCCGGCCAGTCGAGGCTGCTCAACCCTGCGTTCAAGCCGTCCACCAGCAAGGCACCGACCGCTTGATCGAAGAAGTCGACGAAGGCGCTGCCGACGTTGATCGTGAACATGAACATCGCGTACATGACCAACAAGAATATCGGGATGCCGAGAAAGCGGTTTAACACGACGGCGTCTATTTTGTCGCTGGTATGGCGCGAAACTTCGGACAATTTACAAACGGCGGCTTGCACCAATTGATTGACTAGACCGTAGCGGGCGTCGGCGGCCAGAATGTCGATTTCGTCGTCCGTTGCCGATTCTATTTGTTTGCGTAAGGTTTCGGCATGAACCAAGGTTTCCGAATCGGCCAATTGTTTCGCCAAAGTGTCGCGTTCCAGTAAGCGTAAAGCCAACCAGCGGGCGTCGTAGCGAACCGACAAAAAAGCCAGCCTTGGGGTCAGTTGTGCGACCGCCGCTTCGATAGCCGAATGGTAGGGGACACACAGCCGGGGCGTTTGCGGTTGTAAACACGCTTGTTCTATCGCTTGCTTCAATTCGGCTATACCTTGGCCTGTCGCTGCGGTAACGCCGATGACCGGGCAGCCCAGATGCTGGGATAACTCGGCTAAATCGATCTTGATGCCGCGTTTTTTGACGGCGTCCATCATGTTGAGCACCAATATCATCGGCACCCGCATTTCGATCAGTTGCGTGGTCAAATACAGGTTGCGCTCGATGTTGGAGCCGTCGACGATGTTGATGATGATGTCGGCTGTTCGAGAAGCTACGTAATCGCGGGCGACTTTTTCGTCCAAAGATACGTTGTCGTCGTCGACTTCCAACGAATAAGTGCCGGGTAAATCGACAACGTAAACTCGATTGCCGCGAAATGGGTATTCGCCGGTTTTCTTTTCTACCGTGACGCCCGGCCAGTTGCCGACATGCTGACGGGCGCCTGTTAAGGCATTGAACAGGGTGGTTTTGCCGCAATTCGGATTGCCGACAATGCCTACGGTAAAACCGTCGCTCATAATTTTTCTATCATCAGTACCGAAGCTTCGTTTTTACGTAACGACAGCGAGAATCCGCGCAATTTGATTTCCACCGGGTCGCCCATCGGCGCAAAACGCGTGATCGTGAATTCGGTGCCGGGCGTCAAGCCCATGGCCAGCAGTTTTTTGCGGTACGCGCCGCCTGCCTGATCGAAACCGACAATGCGGCCGGAATCGCCGGCCGCTAACATCTTGAGTGAAGTCATCATAATGCGTCGCCACCTATAGCCAAAAGACAATTAATAATGGTTCTCATTAAAGCGAACTATAGCATAACGGCTTTGTGCTTTGCAGTAAGTAAATCGCATCGCCTTGTGGAACAAAGAAACAATCAATTCGCCGTTCGTGGCGCTCATTGCTAAAGTCGCGTATTAACAGTCGACAGCGTGGGCGTAAGCAAGAATAGGGCTGTACAAGCGCAAGGCCCACTCTTCGAAATTGGGCGAACTGGTGTTGATTAAGTCGTTGAAGTCGGCAAAAAACCGGGCAAGGTAAGGGTCGAAATGCACTTCGCCGGCATTCCAATCGCCGCCATGGTATTGAACCCTGGCCTGCTCTAAAGCTTGATCGCCTTCGCCGCTTAACCAGACAAACGCTGTTCGGCATGCAATCGGCAAGGGTTGCAGCATTCCCGCATGCCAACTTTGCAACAGGTTTTGAAACAACTCGGCTGCTGTAGGCTCATCGATAGGCAAAAACACCACCGTGCCGTCCGAGCCGATTACCGTACTCTGCAGTGTCAGGCCGTCCGCGCTGGCGGCTATATGGACTATCCAAGCGCGCAGCAACTTGTGATATTGGATATGCGATTTTTGATACAAGGATTGACTGGTGACCTGCGATAAGTGATAAACGTTTGCCGCGCTGTCCAATTTGAGGCCGGACAATGTGGCGGCAAATTTGACGGTGACTTCGCCTGGTAAGTGAAACGTTTTGTTGATTTGCCGGGAATAAGTCGGCGAGTCGAGTTTTTGGACCCACTCCGCATATCGTTGTCGGCTTTGAGAGGCCGGATGAGCGATATTGTCGAATGCAGCTGCGGCAAATCCCGCCAAGGGCAGCTTGCCTTGGCCGACGAGTTGCTGGTGCCGCTCGCTTAAAATCCGCGCCGACTCGCCCGTCTCGGCATTCAATAAGTCGCGCAACAAAGTTTCGCTTTGTACATAGCGGTCGTCAACCTCGCAGCCGAAGGGCTCATCGTCTTGATTGGTTGCGGTTTCGCCGGCAAAACAGAGCTTCAAGCTGTGCAGGCAATAGCTTTTGACCGGTGCTCTAAGGAATTGAGCCAACTGTTCCACACCCAGTTCGTAATCCGCGCCGTTGAGCTCGGCAAAAACTTCGGATGCATCGGCTTGGGCAACTGCTGCAAACCATTCTTTTGCGTAAGTGAATAAGCGTTGGTCTCTACCCGGCTTGACGTACTCCAGGCTGAACGGTTGCAAGGGATGCTCCAAAGTAATGGCCGCCAGCAAGGATCGATTGCCGGGCAAACGCCAACTCTGTTCGATAAAGTCGTGCAATTGACCGATCAATACCGACGGCGGTTTTACGCTATTGTCGCGCACGCTACGGCCGACCCAGCCGATATAAAGCGCTTCGCGCGCGGACAGCAGGGCTTCCAAAAATAAATACTGATCGTCTTGGCGGCGCGAGCGGTCGCCGGGCCGGTAAAAACCGCGTTGCGCCATTAAATCGAAGCCGTGCGGGTAATGGCTGCGCGGATAAGCGCCGTCGTTCATGCCGAGCAAGCATATCATCCGAAACGGGATGGCTCGCATCGGCATCAGGGTGCAAAAATTGACGCTACCGCTCAAAAAACGTTGTTGCAAATTGGGTTCGTCAATCGCCGACAACCAAGCTTCGCGTACCACCTGCAGCGATAGGGTATCCGAATTGTCGCAACCGCCTTGGGTACAGGCGCGTAGCCAGTTCGTAAGGGCTTGCCTCAAGGTATCCAGCATTTGCGCGTCGCGTTCGCTGTCGGACAGGAAAAAATCGTCCAGCAACGCCTGTAAGCGTTCCGACCATGCCGCGGCGCAAAGCGGCTCGTGCAACTTTTTGAAATAGGCGGTGAGTTGATCCAGCAAGTCGCATAGCGGACCTAGCCATTGAGCCTCCAGACCGCCGATTTCATCATACGGCTGAATCCCGTTAAACGCTGAGCCGGCGCCGACCGCATAACCCAGCAACATGCGGCGCAGACCGAACTGCCAAGTATTTTCGGGCAACGCGTTAGACATCCCTCCGCTTAGTGTCCGCTGTTCGGCATCCAAGCCCCAACGAATGCCGGCTTGCTCCAGCCACAAACGAATTTTTCCGACCGCTTGCCGGTCAATCCCGAATCGTTGACAAAGAGCCGGAGCTTCCAGCAAGGTCAACAATTCGCTAACCTGAAAACGCGATTCGGGCAGGCCGAGCAAAATCTCCAAGGCAGCCAGTAAGGGATGTGCGCCTCGCTGTTGTTGATCGGCCAGGCTAAACGGAATATAGCGCGGATCGTCGCCGGAAATTTGCCCGAAAACGGCGCGGATGTGCGGTGCGTATAGATTGATGTCCGGCACCATCACCACAATTTCGCGAGGCGCTAAAGGTTTGCCGGCCGCTACGGCGGATTCGAAACGCGCCAGCAAGCTGTCGTGCAGAATTTCGACTTCGCGTTGCGGGCTGTGGGCGACATGGAAGATGAGCGAATTATCCAAGGCGTCTAAGACTAAAGGTTGTGCCGGCGATGGCTCCAGATCGAGCACCGCTTGTTGCAGTCGTTGCAGCAGCGTGCGCTGCCCCTCTTCCCCGTAATCTTGAAACAAATCGATTTTTTGCTGCGGCCAGGGCCAATGGGCATACGCGGCAGTGTCGTCGAATTGGTCCA